>CAWDHF010000011.1:0-471275 GCA_963802065.1 uncultured delta proteobacterium
TCGGGGTTCTTTGGGTAGTCCTCGTTCCTCGGCTCTTCCTCGGCGTTCAGGTGGTACAGGTGCCGAAGAACTCGTGGAAGCCATGGGGACGTCGACCTTGGTCATGCTGCTGCGCACGGGCACCGAACCCCCGGTGAACGCGGCGCGCCTGGCCGTGAAGCTCACGCCTTCCTCATCGTGCCATCCTGTGGTCACCTGGCCCCGCTGGAGGCGCACGGGCGCGATCGCGACGACCGCGTTTCTCTCGCTGGTCTTCACCTGGCGCTCCATCGCGAGCTGGCTCGCGGTCCTCGGTGGCAAGCTCGAGAAGCTGGTCGCGGCGTCTCTCATCACGGCGATGCTCGTGGCGTCCGTGATGACGCTGGTCGTCCTGGCGAGAGGGGCCCGCGAATGGAAAAACGCTCCAAGACCTGGCGAAGCGCTGGTGTCCGAGCGGCGCCCGATCCGAGTGCTTGCAGGGGGCTGCAACGATCGACCCATCCCAGCCAGATTGCAGGGTATTTTTTCGCCTTTCCCGGCGACACTCCGCGCCATCCCCGTGCCATCACTATCAGTTGCACCTGTTCGCGGCGTGACGTCTCCGCCGTCGATGGTCCCCGACGGACCCGTATCCTCCCCGGGTCGAGTCTCTTGGGTCATCCCCGGATTGGCATGGGCCGTGCCCGCCAGGTCCGCCGTAGATTGACACATGCCCAGGTCCAGGAAGCGGCTCGCCCGGCCGTCGTCGACCGACTCCACCTTCGGTTCCGAGGCGATGCGCCGCGCAGCAGGGTGCCGCACGTTTCCCGGTCCGGAGATGCGCGCCGACGTGGCCTACCAGATGGTCCACGACGAGCTCTACCTCGACGGCAACGCGCGGCAGAATCTCGCCACCTTCACCCAGACCTGGGACGACGAGTACGTCCACAGGCTCATGGACGAGTCGATCGACAAGAACTGGATCGACAAGGAGGAGTATCCCCAGTCCGCCGCCATCGACCTGCGCTGCGTGAACATGATCGCCGACCTCTGGAACGCCCCGCCAGGCAACGGCCAGGCGACCGGCACCAACACCATCGGGTCATCCGAGGCCTGCATGCTGGGCGGAATGGCCATGAAGTGGCGCTGGAAGAAGAAGCGGCTGGCAGCCGGGAAGCCGGCCGACCGGCCCAACTTCGTCTGCGGCCCGGTCCAGATCTGCTGGCACAAGTTCGCCCGCTACTGGGACGTCGAGATCCGGGAGATCCCCATGGAGCCCGGCCGGCTCTTCATGGACCCGGCGCGGATGGTCGCGGCGTGCGACGAGAACACCATCGGGGTCGTGCCCACGCTGGGCGTGACCTACACGGGCAACTACGAGCTTCCCGGTCCCCTGAGCGACGCCCTCGACAAGCTCCAGAAGCGCAAGGGGCTGGACATCGACATCCACGTGGACGCCGCCAGCGGCGGGTTCCTGGCCCCGTTCTGCGCGCCCCGGCTGGTCTGGGACTTCCGGCTCCCCCGGGTGAAGTCCATCAGCGCGTCCGGCCACAAGTACGGGCTCGCCCCACTTGGTTGCGGGTGGATCGTCTGGCGCGACGAGGCCGCACTGCCCCGGGAGCTGGTGTTCGACGTCGACTACCTGGGCGGCCAGATCGGCACCTTCGCCATCAACTTCTCGCGGCCGGCGGGGCAGGTGATCTCGCAGTACTACGAGTTCCTTCGCCTGGGGCGACAGGGATACACCCGGGTGCAGGACGCCGCCTACGACGTCGCGAAGTACGTCGCCCGGAAGATCGCGCCGCTCGGACCCTTCGAGTTCATCTGCACCGGCGACGCGAGGACCGGGATCCCGGCGGTCTGCTTCCGGATCGAGCCGGGAGCACGGACCCCGTACTCGCTCTACGACCTCTCCGATCGGCTCCGCCTTCGCGGGTGGCAGGTGCCCGCCTTCGCGCTGTCCGGTGACGCGAAGGACGTGGTGGTGATGCGGGTGATGTGCCGGCGCGGCTTCGAGACGGACCTGGCGGCCATCTTCATCGAGGACATCAAGGCGGCGCTCGCCTTCTTCGACGCACACCCCGCCACGGCGATCCACCCGGCCGAGGGCACCGGCTTCCACCACACCTGATTCCTTCCCTGAAGGAGACGTCCATGGCGGAGGCGCAGGCGGCGCGATCCAGCGCCGTGAAGAAGGCGACGCTGGGGGTCTTCACCCTGGCCATCATGAACGTGACGGCGGTGGTCAGCCTCCGCGGGCTCCCCGCCGAGGCCGAGTACGGACTCACGTCGATCTTCTACTACCTGTTCGCGGCGGTCTTCTTCCTCATCCCGGTGTCGATCGTCGCCGCCGAGCTGGCCACGGCCTGGCCGCAGAAGGGCGGCGTCTTCCGCTGGGTGGGAGAGGCCTTCGGGCCGCGCTGGGGCTTCGTGGCCATCTTCCTGCTCTGGGTGGAGTCCACCATCTGGTTCCCGACGGTGCTGACCTTCGCATGGGTCTCGCTCGCATTCGTCGGACCCCACCAGAAGGCGGACCAGGCCCTGGCGGCCAGCAGCGTCTACACCATCGTCGCCGTGCTGGTCGTCTACTGGGGGGCGACGCTCATCACCCTCCGCGGGATCAAGGCCTCCTCGGCGATCAGCAAGTGGGGCGGCATGATCGGGACCATCCTCCCGGCCGCGATCCTGATCGTCCTGGGCATCGTCTACCTGGCCCAGGGCCACCCGTCGCAGGTGAAGATCGGCTGGGCCGATCTCGTCCCGGACCTCCGGAACTTCGACAACCTCGTCCTCGCGGCCAGCATCTTCCTCTTCTACGCCGGCATGGAGATGAACGCGATCCACGTGAAGGAGATCGAGAACCCGAGCCGGAACTACCCGCTCGCCATCCTGATCTCCTCGGTGATGACCGTGGTGATCTTCGTCGCCGGGACGCTGGCCATCGCGCTCATCGTCCCCCGGAGCGAGATCAACCTCACGCAGAGCCTGCTCGTCGCCTACCGGGACTTCTTCCAGCTCTTCGGGATCCCCTGGATGGGCTCGGTGATCGCGGTGGCGCTCTTCGCCGGCGTGATCGGCGGGGTCACCGTCTGGGTGGCCGGACCGTCGGCGGCGCTCGCCGTGGTGGGCAGGGCCGGCTACCTGCCGCCGTTCTTCCAGAAGATGAACAAGAACGGGGTGGCCAGCCACATCCTGATCGTGCAGGGGCTCATCGTCACCATCGTGTCGATCATGTTCGTGATCCTGCCGTCGGTGCAGGCGGCCTACCAGATCCTCGGGCAGCTCACCGTGACGCTCTACCTCATCATGTACCTGCTCATGTTCTCGGCGGCGATCCTCCTCCGCTTCACCGAGCCCAGGACCCCGCGTCCGTACAGGGTCCCGGGCGGCGAGGCCGGGATCTGGATCTTCGCCGGGGCGGGGCTGATCGGGTCGCTCATCGCGTTCGTGCTGAGCTTCGTCCCGCCATCCCAGATCGCGGTGGGAAGCCCCACGACCTACGTCGCCTTCCTCGTCACCGGAAACCTGGTCTTCGTCGGCATCCCCCTGGCCGTGTACGCGATGCGCAAGCCGCACTGGAAGACCCCGGAAGGCGCCAGCGAGTTCGAGCCATTCGGCTGGGAGGTCGAGGGGCGCCATCCCGGAAAGGTTTCCCGCGGCCCCGCAGCCCCGGCCCGGGCCGCGAAGCCGTCGGATCCAGCCTGAGGAGGAAGCCCATGCCGTTCGATGCGACGAAGATCCAGGCCGCCGTCACCCGGGCGCACGCGAGCTTCGCCACGGCGAAGGGCGGCGCCAACGCGAGCTACATCCCCTACCTGGCCTCGGTGCCGGCGCACCTGGCCGGGCTCGCGGTGGTGACGATCGATGGCCAGGTGTTCGAGGTCGGGGACGCCCGGTTCGCCTTCGCCATCGAATCGCTCTCCAAGGTCTTCACCCTGGCGCTGGCACTGGAGGACGTCGGACCCGGGGAGGTGCACGAGAAGATCGGGGCCGACCCGACCGGCCTTCCCTTCAACTCGGTGACCGCCCTCACCCTCCACGACGGCAAGCCGCTCTCGCCGCTGGTGAACGCCGGAGCCATGTCCACGGTGAGCCTCGTCAAGGGCACGGGCGCCGAGGAACGCTGGGCGCGCATCCTGGACATGCAGTCCCGGCTGGCAGGCAGGCAGATTGCGCTCAGCGAGGAGGTCAACCGGTCGGAGCAGACCACCAACTTCCACAACCGGGCCATCGCCTGGCTCCTCTACTCGGCCGGCACCATGTATTCCGACGCCATGGAGGCCTGCGACGTCTACACGCGCCAGTGCTCCACGCTCATCACCACCGTGGATCTCGCCACGATGGGGGCGACCCTGGCCAGCGGAGGCGTGAACCCCGCCACCAGGGCGCGCGTGCTCCAGGCGAGCAACGTGCCCCACATCCTCGCCGAGATGACCATGGAGGGGCTGTACGACGCCTCGGGCGACTGGGCCTACACGGTGGGGCTGCCGGGGAAGAGCGGGGTCGGGGGGGGGATCCTCGCCGTCATGCCCGGGCAGATGGCCATCGCCGGCTTCTCTCCCCCGCTCGACCAGGTGGGCAACAGCGTGCGAGGGCAGCTCATGGTGGCGGACGTGGCCAGGACGCTCGGGCTGAACCTGTACCAGGTGCCGGGGAGCCTTCCGGGTTAGTTCGCTCGATCGCAGCGATGGAAGCCGCGCTGCCGGCGAGCTGCCAGTCTGGCACCCGCCTTTCTGGTGACGCCTTTCTCGTCACGCAATGCGGCCAGAATTCGGGCCGCCCACCGCGGCCGAGGGTCATGGGTGCTCGTGCATCGAGAGTCGGCCACCCATATGTTACCCTGCGTTTTTTTTGCTCGCTCCGGGCCCATGCTGACACCCGTCCTGATCCTCTTCCTGGCGTCCGCGCTCGCCCCGGCGGCCCACCGCGTCTTCGGGAAGCGGGCGGGGATCCTCCTCGCCGCGGTGCCGGCGCTGCTCTTCGCGGACTTCGCCCGCTTCCTCGGCCCGTCCGCCTCGGGGCAGGCTCTCGAGGAGTCGTGGTCGTGGGTGGCCGGGCTCGGCGTCCGCCTGGCGTTTCGACTCGACGGGCTCTCGCTCCTGTTTGCGCTGCTCGTCACCGGCATCGGGGCCCTCGTCCTCGTCTACGGGGGCGGCTACCTGAAGGGCGACCCGCGCCTCCCCCGCTTCTACTCGGCCATCCTCTTCTTCATGGCCGCCATGCTCGGCCTGGTGCTGGCCGACGACGCGATCGCGCTCTTCGTCTTCTGGGAGCTGACGAGCGTCAGCTCCTACCTCCTCATCGGCTTCGACCACGAGCAGGAAGGCGCGCGCAAGGCGGCCCTGCAGGCGCTCCTCGTGACCGGCGCCGGGGGCCTTGCCCTCCTCGCCGGCCTCCTCCTCCTCGGCGAGATCGCGGGGACGCTGCAGCTCTCGGCCCTGGGCGCGCAGTCGGAGGCCATCCAGGCCCACGCGCTCTATCTCCCCGCGCTCCTCCTGATCCTGCTGGGCGCCTTCACGAAGTCGGCCCAGTTCCCCTTCCACTTCTGGCTCCCGGGGGCGATGGCCGCGCCGAGCCCCGTGAGCGCGTACCTGCACTCGGCCACGATGGTCAAGGCGGGGATCTACCTCCTCGCCCGCCTCAACCCCGCCCTCGGCGGCACCGACGCCTGGCACTACCTCGTCATCCTGGCCGGCACCGCCACGCTCGTCACCGGGGCCGTCCTCGCCTACGGCCAGACCGACTTGAAGCGCCTTCTCGCGTTCACGACGCTGAGCGCGCTCGGGACGCTGACCGTGCTGGTGGGAATCTCGACCGAGCTCTCGGCCCGGGCGGCGATGGTGTTCCTGCTCGTCCACGCCCTCTACAAGGCGGCGCTCTTCCTCGGGGTGGGGGCGATCGATCACGAGGCGGGGACCCGCGACGTGAGGCTCCTCGGCGGGCTCGCGCGGGCCATGCCCCTCACCGCCTTCGCCGTCGTGGCCTCCGCGCTCTCGATGGCGGGGCTGCCCCCCTTCTTCGGCTTCCTGGCGAAGGAGCTCTTCTACGAGGCGAAGCAGGAGGCACCGCGGGCGGGGGACCTCCTGGTGATGGCCAGCTTCGCGGGGAGCGCCTTCGTGGCGGCAGCGGCCGGCCTCGTGGCCTGGCGGCCGTTCTTCGGGAAGGAGCGCGGGGCGCCGCGTCGCGCCCACGAGGCGCCCCCGGCCCTGTGGCTGGGCCCCGTGGTCCTGGCCTCGCTCAGCGTGGCCCTCGGCCTCTTCCCCGACGCCCTCGCGGTGCCCCTCGTCGAGCCCGCGGCCAGCGCGATGCGCGGCGAGCACACGGAGGTCGTCCTCCACCCCTGGGCCGGCATGAGCCCGGCCTTCGTCCAGAGCCTCCTCATGCTCGCGCTCGGGGCCGCGCTCTACGCGGTGCACGACCGGGCGCTCGGGTGGCTCGCCCCGCTGGGGAAGCTCGCGGCCTGGGGACCCGGCCGGGCCTACCAGGCCCTCATGGCCGGGATCGTCGCGGTCGCGAAGGGCCAGACGCGCGTCCTCCAGAACGGGATCCTCGGCTGGTACCTCCTCGTCACCATCGGAACCACGGTCTTCCTGGGCGGCTACGCGTTCGCGACCCGCGTGGGCCCGGTGCCGATCGGACTCGATCCGGTGCGCCTCGACGAGGCGGCGGTCGCGCTCGCCTTGGCGGCGGGAGCGGTGGCGGTGGTGCGCGCGAGATCCCTCCTCTTCGCCGTGGCCGCGCTCGGCGTCGTCGGTTACGGGATCGCGGTGGTGTTCCTCCTCTTCGGCGGGCCCGACCTGGCACTCACCCAGTTCGCGATCGAGACCCTCTCCGTGCTCCTCTTCGTGCTCGTGCTGCGCCGCCTCCCGCCCATGCGCGTGCTGTCCCCGCGCTCCGAGCGCATCCGGGACGCGGTGGTGGCGCTGGCCGGCGGGGTGTTCATGACGGCGCTGACGCTCGCCGCGATCGCCGCCCCTCACCCGGGGGTGCTGCGCGAGTACTTCGCGGCGACGAGCCTCGCCCTCGCCAACGGACGCAACGTGGTGAACGTCATCCTCGTGGACTTCCGTGTGTTCGACACCCTGGGCGAGATCACGGTGCTCGCCCTGGCCGCCCTCGGCGTGATCGCGCTGCTGCGCCTGCGCGGGTCCTCGCGGCGGAAGGAGGCGCTCTAGTGGAATCGCTCATCGTCCGCTCCAGCACGCGCTTCCTCCTCCCCCTCATGCTGCTCTTCTCGGTGTTCCTGCTCGTCCGCGGGCACAACGAGCCCGGCGGGGGCTTCGTGGGCGGCCTCACCGCCGCGACCGCGTTCACCCTCGTCCTGCTGTCGGACGGGCTCGAGGCGGCGCGACGGTTGCTTCGCGTCGCCCCCCTCACCCTCGTGGCGGCAGGCCTCACCGTGGCCCTCGCCTCCGGCCTTCCCGCCCTGCTCCAGGGCAGGCCGTACATGACGGGCGTGTGGCTCGGGGTTCCGCTGCCGGTGGTGGGGAAGATCGGATCACCCGTCGTTTTCGACGTGGGCGTCTACCTCGTGGTCCTCGGGATCGTGCTGGCGATCCTGTTCGCACTCGCCGAGGGGGAGCCATGAACGTCCTCTTCGCGGTGGCGATCGGCATCCTCTACGCGTCGGGACTCTACCTCGTGATGCGGCGCAACGTGGCCAAGCTCGTGCTCGGGCTCGCCCTCCTCGGCCACGCCGCGAACCTGCTCATCTTCACGGTGGGCGGGCTCTCGCGCGACGGGGCGCCGATCATTCCCCCCGGCGCGGAGCGCCTCGTGCCACCCTACGCCGACCCCGTGCCCCAGGCCCTCGTGCTGACGGCCATCGTGATCGGCTTCGGGGTCCAGGCCTTCGTCCTCGTGCTCGTCAAGCGGGCGTACCGGGAGACCGGCACGGACGACCTCGACGCGCTGAGGTCCACGGACTCGTGAGCACCCTCGTCGTCCTTCCGGTGCTCGTGCCCCTCGCCACGGCGATCGTGTGCCTGGTGCTCCGCCGCTTCCGCTCCGCCCAGCGCGCGGCCAGCGTGGGCGGCGCCGCCCTCCTCCTCGTGGTTGCGGCGGCGCTGCTCGTCCGCGTGGACACGACGGGCATCCAGGTCCTGCAGGTGGGCGGGTGGCCGGCACCCTACGGGATCAGCCTGGTGGCCGACCTCCTGGCCGCGATCATGGTCCTGCTGACCGGCGTCACCGGCCTGGCCGTGGCCGTCTACTCGCTCGGCTCGATCGACGCGGCGCGGGAGGCCCACGGCTACCACCCGCTCTTCCACGTCCTGCTGATGGGCGTGAGCATGGCGTTCCTGACCGGCGACCTCTTCAACCTGTACGTGGCGTTCGAGGTCATGCTGATGGCGTCCTTCGTGCTCCTCGCCCTGGGCGGCGAGCGGGCCCAGCTCGAGGGCGCCGTCAAGTACGTGACGCTGAACCTGCTCTCCTCGGCCGTCTTCCTGGCCGCGGTGGGCGTGCTCTACGGGGTCGCGGGGACGCTGAACCTGGCCGACCTCGCCCTCGTCGTGCAGAGGGGAACCGCGCCGGGCCTCTTCACGACGCTCGCCTGCCTCTTCCTCGTGGTCTTCGGGATCAAGGCCGCGGTCTTTCCGCTCTTCTTCTGGCTGCCCGCCTCGTACCACACGCCACCGGTGGCGGTGACGGCCCTCTTCGCGGGACTCCTGACCAAGGTGGGCGTCTACGCCCTCGTTCGCGCATTCACCCTGGTGTTCACGGGCGACACCGCGCTCACCCACGGCCTCATCCTCGCCATCGCCGTGCTCACCATGGTGACCGGCGTCCTCGGCGCCGCCGCGCAGTTCGAGTTCCGCCGCCTGCTCTCGTTCCACAGCGTGAGCCAGATCGGCTACATGGTCCTGGGCCTCGGCTTCTTCACGCCGCTCGCCCTCGCCGGCACGGTCTTCTACCTGATCCACCACAACCTGGTGAAGGCGAACCTGTTCCTCGTGAGCGGCATCGTGGACAGGCTCGGAGGTACCTTCGAGCTCGGCAGCCTCGGGGGGCTCTACCGCTCGCGCCCGGGCCTCTCCCTCCTCTTCCTCGTGCCCGCCCTGTCGCTCGCCGGGATCCCCCCGCTGTCCGGGTTCTGGGGCAAGCTCATCCTCGTGAAGGCGGGTCTCGACTCCGGCCATTACGCGGCCACCGGGGCGGCACTCGCCGTCAGCCTCCTCACGCTCTTCTCGATGACGAAGCTGTGGAACGAGGCGTTCTGGAAGGAGCCGCCCGAGGGGAGCCCGGTGGCGACGGCGCCGGTGCCCTGGACGCTCCTCGGCCCGGTGGTCGCCCTCGCCGCGCTCACGGTGGCGGTCGGGCTCGGCGCGGGTCCGGTCTTCGACCTCTCGAGCCGGGCCGCGGCACAGCTCGCCGACCCCTCCCTCTACGTCCGGGCCGTGCTCGGGGAGCAGGCCCGGCCATGATCCTCGAGACCGTCCTCCTCTCGCTCGCCTGGATGGCGCTCACCGGGGACTGGTCCCTTCCGGCGGCCGCCTTCTCCCTCGCCCTCGGGTGGCTGCTCCTGCTCCTCGCACGGCCCCTCGGGGGGCAGGGCTTCCGGCGGGTGCGGATCTCCCGGCTACCCGGCTTCCTTCTCTTCTTCCTGAAGGAGCTGGTGGTGGCGAACCTCCAGGTGGCGGCGGCGGTCGTCGCGCCCGCGGGCCGGCTGCGGCCGGCGATCGTGGCCATTCCGCTCCGCCTCGACCGCGACGCCGAGATCGCGCTGCTCGCCAACCTGATCTCCCTCACGCCAGGGACGCTCAGCCTCGACGTCTCCCCCGACCGGCGGACGCTCTACGTCCATGCCATGGCGACGGCGAGCCCGGACGAGCTCCGCCGCGAGATCCGTGACGGCTTCGAGCAGCGGATCCTCGAGGTGCTCCGGTGAGCCCGGCGGTCCTCGGGGCGGCAGCCGCTCTCGCCCTCCTCGGCGCGTCGGTGCTCCTCGTCCTCTTCCGGCTCGTCCAGGGTCCCGACCTCGCCAACCGGGTCGTTGCCCTCGACCTCCTGAGCGTCCTCGGGGTGGGGATCGCGGCGGCGGCGGCGGTGGTCTCCGGCGACGCCGTCTACCTCGACGTCGCCCTCATCCTGGCCCTCGTCGCGTTCGTCAGCACGGTCGCGTTCGCCCGGTTCGCCGAGCAGGGAGGGGACGAGTGAGCCTCCTCGCCGCCGCCCTGCTCGTCCTCGGCGCGGCCTTCATGGCGCTCGGCGCGGTCGGGCTCGTGCGCCTGCCCGACGTCTACATGCGGATGTCCGCGTCGTCCAAGGCGGCGACCCTCGGCGCCTCCCTCCTCCTCCTGGGAGCCGCCGTCCACTTCGGTACCGCGGCCGTCGCCGGCCGCGCGGTGGTCATCGTCGCCTTCCTGTTCCTGACCGCCCCGGTGGCGGCCCACGCGATCGGGCGGGCCGCCTACCGCCGGAAGAGCCCCCTCTGGGAGGGCACGATCACGGACGAGCTCGGCGCCGCCGAAGACGACCGGCGGGGGTGACGTGCTCTTCCCGCTTCTCCTCCTCCTCGCCGGCCTCGTCCTGCTCGTGCTCGGGGGAAACGCCCTCGTGCACGGCGCCTCGGCCATCGCGGCGCAGTTCGGGATCGCGCCCCTCGTCATCGGCCTCACCGTGGTGGCCTGGGGCACGAGCGCCCCGGAGCTCGCGGTGAGCCTGGGGGCGGCCCTGCGCGGCCAGGGCGACATCGCCCTCGGCAACGTGGTGGGGAGCAACGTCTTCAACATCCTGGGCGTTCTCGGTGCGTCGGCGCTCGTGGCGCCCCTGACCGTTTCGCGGCGCCTCGTCCGGCTCGACGTGCCCATCCTGATCGCGCTCTCGGCGGCCGTCTACGGGCTGGCCCTGGATCGGACGATCGGCCCCGGGGACGGACTCCTGCTCGTCGGCGCGGGCATTGCCTACACCGTGTTCGCCGTGCGCACGACCCGTGCGGAGGCGCCGGCGGGGGCCGCGGAGGGCCGGACGAGGGTTCTCGCCGCCCGGGTGGGTCTCGTGGTCCTCGGCCTCCTCCTCCTGGCCGTGGGCGCGCGGCTGCTGGTCGACGGCGCAACCTCCATGGCGCGCGCACTCGGGGTGAGCGAGCTCGTGATCGGACTCACGGTCGTGGCGGTCGGGACTTCGCTCCCCGAGGTCGCTGCCTCGGTGATCGCCGCCTGGCGCGGGGAGAGGGACATCGCGGTGGGCAACGCGATCGGGAGCAACCTCTTCAACATGGCGGCGGTGCTGGGGATCACGGGCCTCGCGGCACCCGGCGGCGTCCCGGTCGCCGAGCCGGCGCTCGCCCTCGACCTGCCGGTCATGGTCGCGGTGGCGGTGGCCTGCCTGCCGCTCTTCTTCACCGGCCAGGCCGTGGCTCGCTGGGAAGGGGCGCTTCTCCTCGCCTACTACGGGACCTACGTCCTCTACGTCGTCCTCGCCGCGCAGCAGCACGACATGCTGCCCCTCTTCAGCGGGACGATGGTGCTGTTCGTGATCCCGCTGACCGCGCTCACCCTGGCGATCGTCGTCGCACGCGAAGTGCGGCGGAGACGCACGGGCTGACCTCGCCCGCATCCGCCACCTGCGCTTCATCCCGTAGCTGCGTCCGAAATTGGTGCTGCCAGTGGACTCGATCAAGCCCATTCTTCTTGTGCGACGCCCGCGGCCCGCGGCTTCGTCATACTGTCCTCGGAAGCGGACCCCTCGCAGGGGGTAACAAGCCGCAAGCCAAGGGGGCGGACATGCGTTTCAAGCGGATCGCCCGGCTCGACTGGGATGCCATCGCAGGCATCATCGCTGCGGCCGGTGCGCTCATCCTGGAGATGTTCCACGTCGTCGAGCCCACCGTGGTGCTGGCCGTGGTGCTGGTCGTCCTGGCACTGCTCCTCTTCCGGGACCTTCGCCGTGAGACCCGGGAGGAACGCCTGCTGGAGATCGTTCAGCACACGGCGAGCCTGATGGGGAAGTACCAGGCCGCCCTGAGCTTGCCCGAGGCGGTCCTGATCGGGCCCGGTCATCTGCGATCCGAGAGCGAGCGGTTCGCGAGCGACGCGCACGGGGCGATGACCTACTTCAACGTCTGCCTGCTCATGTTCAAGCCCCAATCGCTCTTCGACAAGCTGCTGCGGCCCGCCATCGAGAACCCGCGTGTCACCTCGGTCCAGTTCATTCTCGACGAGGGCGAACGCGAGAACTGGAGGACCCAGGTCCTCCCGAAGGTCCAGGCGACGTCGAGCCCGGACAAGGTCCTTGAGCCGCGATGGCGCAAGCTGAAGCAGGAGGGTGTGTCCTTCATCCTCGCGGATGACGCGGACCGGAGGACGGAGGCTCTCCTCAGCTTCTGGGGGGAGCCGTTCATGGCGAGGATGGCCGACCAGCAAGTCCCGCGCTACGTCTTCCGGATTCACGGGCACTCCGACCTGATGAGCCGACTCGCGGAGATGGAGCGCCAGCATCGGATGACGGCATGAGGGCGCACGCGGTCAGCGCCTCGACGTCGGCCCTCCGTTTCATGCGGGACCCGGCATCTCGGTCGCTCGGGGCGCCTCCTTCGCCCGGATTGGCGCCCGCGGCAGGGTCGTGGGCTGGGGATGTCGGCCGTTCCAGGCCGCCATGACCCCCTATTCGACGTCCTGTCGGGTCTCCGGGTTCCCCCCCTCGTCCGCCGAGTCGGGCTCGAGGTGCCAGCCCAGGCTCTCGGTGAAGTTTAGGAGGAATCTCCCGTTGCCCATCATCACGAACACCCGGGCGATCTGCCCCCCGCGCTCCAGCCACGCCGCGGTGATCTCATCGGAGTCGTTCGTCAGCTTCTTGCGGAACTGCTCCGGCATCGGGAAGCAGGCCGCCCTCCCATCCCAGCCGGCCTCCTTCGCCGCCTTCCGGACCAGCGCGCCAGGGTCGGACACGACGATGGTCACCTGTCCGTTGAACGCGTTGTCCAGGATGGCCTGGGCGTGCGGCAGGACCGCCGCCTGAAGTGCCTCCATCAGCGATGACCTTCCGGCTCCCACCGAGCAGAGCATGGGCCTCCATCCGCCGAAGTCCAACCCCTCCGTGGGGGCGACCCGATTGCCCTGGGCCAATCGGTGCAACCCGCAGGACGAAGCGGATGCGCCGCCGCACCGCCTCGCTTCACCGGGAAAGGCGCTTCGCGATCTCCCCGAGGACCTTCTCGGTATCTGGCCATTCCTGGCTGTCGAGCTTCGAGTGGATCACCTCGCCGTCGAAGGTGATCTCGAACGACGACCTCCTCCCGGCCTCGAGGGTCACCTTCACCTTGCCAGGGAACCTGTCGGTGATTGCTTGCCCGAGACCTCGGGCCCTGGGGAGATACCCTCAAACCGTGCAGTACTCGATAGTGACCATGACGGCTCCGGTGCTGGAAAGGTGCAGGACCAACCTGGAACCGAACTTAATGGTGGGCCGGCGGGCTCGTGACGTGTCGGCGCGTCCCCGTTGGGTCGACCCCCCGTGAACCGCCCCGCTCGCCGTCGCGGGAGGTCCACCATGGGTGGCTCGGGGGAGGGGCATGCGCCGTTACCGCCTGCGGATCCTGTCCATTCTCGTCACGGGGCTCGTGGCCGGGCCGGCTCTCGCCTGGGAGAGCAAGGGACATACCGTCATCGAGGCGCTGGCCTACCGGACCCTCGTCGAGGGCCACGGAGGATCGCCGCCGCGCCCCGACGTCCTGCGCGACCTGGTCAACGACGGCGCCCTCGCCCCGCCGTGGTGCTTCGGACGGGGGGACGACCCTCCGGGAGACTGCGTGGGAGCGTTGGCCACGAACCCGCTCCTCCTCTGGCCCCAGCCGGAAGCCGACAGGCCGGATGCCTTCTTCCGGCGCCAGTTCAGCGACTCCGGGCAATGCTTCCACTACATGGGAACCCTCACCGACGCCCTCACGGACCCGATACCGGGCACGTCGGTCCCCCGCGGCCTCGCCACCAGCGCCGTGGTCCGCTGCAACGACCTCGTGGAAGATCTGCTGCGGCAGGTCGTCGTGGACGGCGGACCGGGAACGCGACGCAGCGGATTCGGCCTCTACGAGCTGATGCATGTGATCGAGGACTCGTTCTCGGGTGCGCACGCGCAGCGGGCGCCGGGAGGGGTCGACTACCTCCGCGTCTGGAAGCCCATCGAGAGGTTCGCCGGGATCCCGGGCGAGGAGACGGCCCGGATCCCGGAGGACGTCTTCCACACCTGGGACGATCACCGGGACAGGACGTACGTGATCGAGGGCGGCGAGGAGGACTGCGAGGGCCGTGTGGACCATCCGTACGACGTGCCCTTCTCGTGCCTCTCGGCGGAGGGGGAGCTCGACCGCCAGGCGGTGGTCGAGCTGCTCGTCGTCGTGCGGGACCTGCGGGGCGAACAGCTGGCCGCGCCCCCGGGAACGGACACGCACCCCGAGGCGTCGCCGGCGTGGCGGCGGTACCGGGCGAGATGGCTCTCCGCGGTCCATCCCTGCGAGGGGGTCGAGTGCGACGTTCGCCAGCCCGCCGAGGCCGCTCCCGGACGCTACGCCTTCCTGGGAGTGGACACGCGCGTCACCTCCCCGGGGACGTTCGACGTCGGAGTGCGGGGCACCTCCCTGCGTTACGCCGAGGATCTCAACCCCTTCGTCTACGCCATGAGCGCGAGCCTCGGGTACGAGTACCAGGAGGCCAGCGGGAGCAACGGCTACGTGGGCCTCGGCCTCTCCCTCCTCCTCCCGGTGGGGCGGAAGGCCTTCGTCGGACTCACACCGGCGGAGCTGCGCATCGTCTACGGCGCCTCCGGCGGCAGCCTCGAGATGGTGACGCGACTCCTCCGGTTCGACTACGCCGTGAGCAGGGACGTCGCCCTCTCGGTCGAGGCTCCTCTGAGCGTGAACTGGGTCGTGCCCAGGGCCGACTGGACGATCGGCGTCGGGTTGAGCTATGGCCTCACGGCTCCGCGCCTGGTCGGGGGCCACGGCCTGGTCCGCCACGAGGAGCCAGCGGACCGTCACGATGACGAGTGGGCGCCGCCTCCGGCTCCGTACGGCCGGCTCGAGGGCCGGCGGGCAACCTTCGTCCTCTTCGCGGGAGGCACCGCGGTGACGACTCCCGATCCTGCCGTGGCGGGGCGCACCTACGGGGACGCGGTGCTCGGCGCCGAGATGGGATGGGACCGCGACCGGTGGGGAGGCCGCTTCGCGTTCACTCCGGTCGTCTCGCTCGGGGCCGGGATCCGCAACACCTCCGGCGACTCGTCCTACCTGACCGCGACCCTCGGCCTCGGGGTGCGCTGGACCTTCCTCGGGCCGCTCGCCCTCTCGGTCACCGCGGCCCGCGTCGAGGCGGGGCTCAAGGTCCGCGGCAAGGGTGAGGTGGACACGAGCGCCGGCGTCCGGGGCTCCCCGGGGAGCGAGTACTACCTGCTGGCCGGCTCCCGCGTGGGCCTGGCGCTCCGGCTCGGGATCGCCGACCTCCTGGTCGAGAGCCCGACGATCGCGTGGGACCCGGCACCGTTCGGTGCGGGCGAGATCGTGGGGTTCCGCATCGGGATCGAGCTGTGAGGAGCGCGGGGGGGCCGCATCGCGGCGGAGACGACCTCAGAGCCAGCCTGCCTTGCGCAGCCGCACGAAGAGCCAGGCGTCGATCCCCACCATGATGGCCAGGGCCGTGGGGTAGCCGTAGGCCCAGCCCAGTTCCGGCATGTTCTGGAAGTTCATCCCGTACAGCCCGGCGATGAGGGTGGGGACGGCCACCAGCGCGCCGTAGGCCGCGAGCCGCTTGGTGGTCTCGTTCTCCTGGAGGGAGATGAGCGAGAGGTTCACGTTCATGGCCGCGGTCACCATGTCCCGCTGGCTGTCGATCGACAGGTTGATGCGGGAGAGGTGGTCGTGCACGTCGCGGAAGTGCTCCTGCATCCCGGCGCAGACCGCCGGAACGCGGGCTGCCTGGAGCTTCCCGGTGGCCTCGAGGAGCGGGCGCACCGCGTGCTGCAACGTCGTGAGCTCCCGCTTCAGGGAGTAGAGCGCCTCGACGCTGGCGCGCCCGGGGGTGCCGGCGAAGATCTGCTCCTCGCAGGTCTCCAGGCGGTCCTCCAGCGCCTCCAGGATTGGGAAGTAGCGGTCCACGACCGCGTCCATCAGCGCGTAGAGGACGAAGCCGGATCCGTGCCGGAGGTGGTGCGGCTCGCGCTCGCACCGCGCGCGGACGTCGGCGAAGCCGCGGCGGGTGCCGCTGCGGACGGAGAGGACGTAGTTCGCGCCCACGAAGACGTCGACCTCCCCCTGCACCAGGCCCTCGCCGTCCGCCTCGATGGTGTGGAGGACCACGAAGAGGGAGTCTCCGTATTCCTCGATCTTGGGGCGCTGGTGGCCGTGGCGGGCGTCCTCGACGGCCAGCTCGTGCAGCCCGAACTGGGCCTGCATGGCGACCAGCTCGGTCGGCTCGGGGTCCATGAGCGCCACCCAGACGAAGCACTCCGGCCGGCCCACCCAGGCGCCGATCTCCTCGGTGCCGATGTCGGCTATCCGCTTGCCTTCCTGGTACGCGACGCAGTTGACGATCATCCGGCCCTCGGGAGGTCCGGGATGATAACAGTAGAGACCCGCCTCACCACCCGGAACCCAGGAGCAAATCGCATGCGCCGCGCCACCGCCACCCTCCTCGCCCTGGCCGCGATGGCCACGGCCGTCCCGGCCTTCGCCGCCGAGACGAAGTACGGCGCGGGCGTCGGCAAGGCCCAGGCCGTGAAGGTCTCGGAGCTGATGGCCAACCCCGACCGGTACGTCGGCAAGGCGGTCCGGGTGGAGGGGCTGGTCACCGACGTCTGCGCCAAGCGCGGCTGCTGGATGGAGATCGCCTCCGACAGGGAGTTCCAGACCATCCAGATCAAGGTGGACGACGGGGTCATCGTCTTCCCGCTCGACGCCAAGGGCAAGGTGGCCGCCGCCGAGGGGATCTTCACGCGCATCGACGTCCCGGCGGAGCGGGTCGCGGAGATGAAGCGGCACCAGGCCGAGGAGAAGGGCGTACCGTTCGACCCGAGCTCGGTGAAGGGGCCCGAGGTCGTCTACCGCATCCAGGGTACCGGCGCGGTCATCCGCTGACGGGCCGCTCCAGGCGATGAAGCACCCCTGGACCTGGCGGCGAGTCAACCGCGCCGTCCACCGCGACGCCGGCTACCTGGTGGCCGGCCTGACCCTGCTCTACGCGATCTCCGGCGTGGCGGTGAACCACCGGGCCGACTGGAACCCGAGCTGGAGCATCGCGCCCGAGACGCGCCGCTTCGACCCGCTCCCGGTGACCGACCGGGACACCATGGCGGCCTCCCTGGTGACGGCCCTGCAGCTCCCCGGGCCGCCGCGGGCCTCGTTTCGCCGCGCCCCGGAGAGGATCGAGCTCTACTACGACGGCTGGACGGTCGAGGCCGACGTGACTGCCGGCGTGGCCACGACGACGCGCCCTCGCGAGCGGCCCGTGCTCCGCGACGCCAACCACCTCCACCTGAACGAGCCGAAAGGGGCCTGGACCTGGTTCGCCGACGTCTACGGCGTCCTGCTCGGCACGCTGGCCGTCACCGGGCTCTTCGTGCTTCGCGGGCGCACCGGCCTGGCCGGGAGGGGGAAGTGGCTCGTGCTGGCCGGGCTGGTGCCGGTCGTCGCCTTCCTGGTGATGCGCCGGCTGTGAGTGTCGGTGGGATGGGCGAAGATGCCCGGCATGGACCTCGTGATCATCGCCAGCGTCGCACTGGCCTTCCTGGCGGTGGGGCTCGGCGTCGGCCTCTACCGGACGGCCACGCTCCGCGAGCAGCTTCGCAGCAGGGACGCACGGCACGCCGAGCTGAAGGCCGCACTGGCGGCGGCCGAGCAGGCGGCCCTGCAAAGGCAGGAGGAGCTCCGGCGGGTGGGCGAGGAGCGGGCCCGGCTCGAGGCGGAGCTGGAGGCCGAGCGCAGGGCCGCCAGGGAGCGGGCCGAGGAGACGATCCGGAGCCGGGAGCAGGTCCGCGCCGAGGTCGAGAAGCTGGCGGGCCGGCTGCTCGACGAGAAGGGAAAGGCGATCCTCGACCGCAACCAGGTGAGCCTCAAGGCGCTCCTCGACCCCCTCGGCGAGAAGCTCAAGGACTTCGAGAGCAAGGTCGAGAAGACCTACGACCAGGAGAACCGGGATCGCGCCCGGCTGCTCGAGTCGCTTCGGATCCTCCAGGACACCCAGGCCAGGCTGCACCAGGACGCCGAGGCGCTCAGCCGGGCCCTCACCGGGGACTCGAAGACCCAGGGCGACTGGGGCGAGCTCGTGCTGGAGCGGGTCCTCGAGACGGCGGGCCTCACCGAGGGGCGCGAGTTCGACCTGCAGCTCTCCCACACCGACGACGAGGGGGGACGCAAGCGGCCCGACGCCCTCGTCTACCTCCCCGGCAACCGGGTCGTCGTGGTGGACGCCAAGTGTTCCCTGACGGCCTTCGTGGAGGCTTCACGGGCCGTGACGCCGGAGGCGCGAGAGGCCGCGCTGGCAGCGCACGTCGCGTCGATCCGGGCTCACGTCAAGGGGCTCGCGGCCAAGAGCTACCAGGACGTGGTCGAGGAGCGGACCCTCG
Source organism: uncultured delta proteobacterium (assembly GCA_963802065.1). GTDB lineage: Bacteria > Myxococcota > Myxococcia > Myxococcales > Anaeromyxobacteraceae > CAIOAK01. Next base: position 18,511 of record CAWDHF010000011.1, read on the forward strand.
ACATCGTGCTGCTCTTCGTCCCGAACGAGGCCGCCTTCCACGCGGCCATCTCCCGGGCGGCGGGACTCTACGAGGAGGCGTTCCGGCAGCGCATCGTGATCTGCAGCCCCACCACGCTGCTGGCCGCACTCCAGCTCATCAGCCACGTCTGGCGCTCCGAGAAGCAGAACGCCAACGCCCAGGACATCGCCGAGGAGGCCGGCAAGATGCTCGAGAAGCTGGGCGCCTTCGTCGAGGATCTCGAGGGGGTGGGGAGGCGGCTCGACCAGGCCAAGGAGAGCTACGAGGCGGCCAGGAGCAAGCTCGAATCCGGCCGTGGCAACCTCATCGGCAAGGCGAGGGCCATCGCCCGGCTCGGGGCGCCGGTGAAGTCGGAGCGGGTGCAGGGCCTGCTCCTCGAGGGCGCCGCGGACTTGGGCAAGGACGACTGACGCGCGGTTCGGCGGAGGTGGCGGGGACGCCGAGCCGAAGGTAGAGAAACGGGATGCGCCTCACCGGAGTCGTCCTTTCGCTTCTGATGGCGGGATGCGCCGTCGTCGAGCACGCTCCGCCTGGGAGCATCGCGAAAGGAGAGGAAGCGGCACCCGCGCCGGTGCCCGCGGCTGCACCCGCACCCGCCCCGGCGGCAGCGCCCGCAGCCGTTCCCCAGCAGGAGCAGCCAGGAAAACCGGTCGTCGCGACCGGGCCCCAGGCCGCCAAGCCCCCGGCCAAACCACCTGCCAAGCCCTCGCCCAGGCCGCCCGTCACCCCCTCGGCGAAGCCACCTGCCAGTCCCACCGCCGGCCCGCCTCAACAGTCGGCGCCGGCGCCCGCGCAGACGAAGGAGCCGGTGGCCCCAGCTCTCGATCTGGCGACGCTGGAGGCGCGGCTCCGGGAAACCGACGCGATCGGCATGTTCACCAAGATCGCGCTCAAGAACCAGGTCGAAGACCTGCTCGACCAGTTCCGGGAGTACTACGCGGGGAAGGCCAGGACCTCGCTCTCGGAGCTGAGGCCGGCGTACGATCGACTTCTCATGAAGGTGCTGGCGCTGCTGCAGGACGACGACCCCGACCTGGCCCGCGCCATCGTCGATTCGCGCGAGCCGATCTGGGGCATCCTGTCCGACCCCAACCGTTTCGCAACCCTCTAGCGGGAGACACTCCATGAGCAGGCGCACGAGGATCCTGGCCGTGGCCGTCGCGATCTGGGCGTTCCTCCCCGGGGCTCCCCGGGCTGCCGAGGACGTGTCGCTCCTGAAGGACCTGACCTCCGTGATCGCCTTGCTGGGCCTTCCGTGTGGGAAGGTCGTCAGCGCGATCAAGAAGGGCGAGAACGACCACGTCGCGACCTGCCAGGACGGGAATCGCTACCGGGTCTTCGTGAACGCCGAGGGGCGTGTCGTCGCGCAGAAGCAGTAGGGGCGAAATTGGATGTGAGCCCCCACTCGCTGACTTCCGACGGTCGGGCGGCGTGGTACGGTCGGTCGGATGCAGGCCGCACTGCAGGGACGGGAACGGCTCCACGGGGCACTGCGGGTGATGGTCGCCCTCACCGGCCTCCTCATCCACGCCGGGGATCCGAACGAGAGCCCGGGCCGCAGGCCCTTCGTCCAGGCGGTGCTGCTGCTCTTCCTGGCGTACTCTCTCGTGGCGTACTTCCTTGCGGTTCGCCGCTCCCGACCCGTCCCGGCGTCGGTCGCTCCCTGGATCGATCTCGCCTGGGTGACGCTCCTCGTCGCGGTGAGCGCCGGCACCAGCAGCCTCTTCTTCCCGCTCTACTTCTTTCCGATACTGGAGGCCTCGTTCGGGCGCGGGTTCAGGTCCGGGATCGTGGTGGTCATCCTGGCTGCCACCGGATTCGCGGTGGTGGGATTCGCCACGGCTCCTCGCCATCCCGGTCCGAACCTCGGCGCCTACCTCGTCTCGCCGCTCTACCTGCTCGTGCTCGGATACCTCGCGGCCGTCTGGGGCGCGGTCGAGGTCCGTTCCCGGGAGCGCCTGGCGCTTCTCCGGGACGTGACCCGCCTCTCCAATCCGCGGTTCGGCGTCGACCGGATGGTCGGGCGGTTCCTCGAGTCGATCCAGCAGTTCTACTCGGCCGACTCCTGTCGCCTGGTGGTGCACGAGACGCGGACCGGGCGCCGATGGATCCGGGCCACGCGCCAGGAGCCGACGGCTCCCTCCGAGCAGGTGATGCTCCCGGGCAACCTGGCCGACCAGCTGCTCCCCGAGCCGCAGGACGCGGCCATCCTCGTGCACGTCCGCCGACGCCCGTGGCAGGGGCGCGAGGTCGTCGTCGAGCGCCTCGACGTCGAGGGGCACCCTCTCGCCTCCGGCGACACACGATCCGCGGAGGCCCTGCTCGAGGCGCTCGACGCCGGGGCCGTCCTCTCCGTGCCATTCCGCTACCACGCCAGCGCGATCGGACGCCTCCACGTGGCACGCCGGGAGTCCCGTCCCTTCGATCGAGTCGAGGCCGAGTTCATGCGTCACGTCCTGGAGCAGGTCGTGCCGGTGCTGGAGAACCTCCGGCTGGTGGACCGACTGGCCTCCGACGCAGCGGACGAGGAACGCCGCCGCATCGCCCGTGACCTGCACGATTCCGTCATCCAGCCGTACCTGGGGCTCCGGATGGGCCTCTCGGCTGCACGTGCCGCGCTGGCCAGCGGAAGGCTCCAGGAGGGCGAGGCCCAGCTCGGGCGGCTCGCCGAGCTGACGGAGGGCGAGATCGAGACGCTTCGCGGGTACGTCCGCGCACTTCGCGGACACGAGGGGGAATCCGGCGGCGGCCTCCTCGATGCCGGCCTGAGGCGACTGTGCACCCGCTTCTCGGAGGCAACGGGCATCCACGTCGACGTCCGGGTGGAGGGCCAGCCCCTGCACAACGACCGACTGGCGGCCGAGGTGTTCCAGATGGTGGCGGAGGCGCTCTCGAACGTCCGGCGCCACACCGCGGCTGCACAGGTGGACGTCCGGATCCGGACCGCGGACAACCGGGTCCTGCTCACCGTCTCGAACGACGCCACCCCGGCGGGGAGCGCAGCCTTCCTCCCGCGTTCACTCGCCGAGCGTACCGCCGCCCTGGGGGGAACCCTCCGGGTCGATCGCCCGGCGCCCGGCACCACCGCGGTGGAGATCGTGATTCCGCTCTAGGATCGAGGACGAATGGACCCCACCAGCCTGTTCATCATCGACGATCACCCCGTCCTCCGGGAGGGCATCAAGATGCTCGCCGAGTCGGCCGGAGACGTCCGCGTCGTCGGCACCAGCGCCAGCGCCAGCGGGGCGATCGACCCGCTTGCTCGGCTCGAGCCCGACGTGGTGCTCCTGGACCTCGACCTCGGCGAGGAGGACGGGCTGGCCTGGCTCCCCCGACTGGCCCAGGCGGCGCCCCGGTCCGCGATCCTGATCCTCACCGCCCTGCGAGACCGCGCCCGGGACGAGGAGGCCCTGCGCGCCGGGGCGCGCGGGCTCCTGCTCAAGGACGCCCCCCCCGACGTGCTTCTGAAGGCGATCCGATCCGTAGCCGCCGGGGCGCTCTGGTTCGATCCCCGTTCCCTCGCCGCCCGGCAGCCCGACCCACCCTCCGCCCCGGAGCCGGCCGGGATCCCGGATCTCACCGCGCGTGAACGCGACGTCGTGGCCCTGGTCGCCGAGGGGATGCGGAACGAGGAGGTCGGACGCCGACTCGGGATCTCCGAGAAGACCGTACGCAACCACCTCACCGCCGCCTTCCAGAAGCTGGGTGTCTCGGGGCGGCTCGAACTCGTCCTGCTCGCGACCCGGCACGGGCTCTCCGGCACCAGGCGGCCCTGATCGGCTCACGGAGTGTCGTTCCGGCTCCGGGAGCATGGGACGTTCATCCCGGTGGCTGGCCAGTCGATCGTTCAGGCGCTGTGCTATTTCTTTTTTAGATCAGGATATTGGCCTTCGCGCGCACCCGTTGCGCGCATTTGTCGCGCCGGGACTTGCCCGGATTGTCCCGTCATGATACTGGGACATTATAGGTCAATTGTCCCTGGTATCGCCGAACCCCTACCCCCGTTTCGAGGTACATCCCATGAAGACCTCCGCATTGCGCGTCGCCGTCGCCACCGCCGGAACCAGCCTCGCCACCGCTGCCCAGGCCGCCGAGACAACCTATGCCGGGATGACCGTCGCGGCGTGGGGTTCCGTCCTTGCCGTCGTGGGCGTGGTCATCGCCCTCGTCTGGGTCTACAGGAAGACCAACTGATCGGGCTTCCTCGCGAGAGTGGGTGCAACCGGCAGGAAGGGTCTGCGGCTCAGGTCACCTTGAGCCGCGCCCACTCGTAGGTTAGTGCCCGCTGGTGACCGGATCCTCCAGATTCCTCCAGTCCGCGGTCTGCATCCTCCTGGGACTTGCCCCCGTTCCCCGGTCGGTGGCCTACGCGGCGGAAGTTGCCGGGGAGTCACCCCGCGAATCGGTGTCCCGCTTCCTCCGGGATGCCCGGGCGGGAAACTTCTCCGCAGCCGCGCAGTCGCTGGACCTGCCCCAGTCCCGCACGTCCGAGGGCCCCGACCTCGCGCGCCAGTTCCTCGCGGTCATCGATCGCCACCTCTGGATCACCCCCGAGGACCTCTCCGCTTCCCCCGAGGGCGACACCGCCGACGGGCTGGCGCCGGACCGCGAGCAGATCGGTACGATTCACGTGGCTGGCCAGCCGTCCGGCGCCGTGACGCTGGTTCGGCGCGGGGCCGGACACGACTCCCGCTGGCTGGTGTCTGGACCCACGCTGGCCCTCGTTCCCGGGTGGTACGGGACGCTGGGCAACCGCTGGGCTCTGGAGCACCTCCCCCCGGCGCTCCAGCGGCCGGGACCGATGGGCGTCCCCTGGTGGCAGTGGCTGGCGCTGCCGCTGGCCTTGCTCGGCTTCCTGGACGATCGGAACCCTCCTGGCGCGCGCGACGTCCGCGATCGCCCATCGGGTCGTGCGGAGAACCGCGGCGGAATGGGACGACGCGCTGGCGCGACGGACCCGAGCGCCGCTGGGGCTGGCGTGGACGCTGCTGGCGCTTCGGGCATCGCTCGTGTGGGTGGGCCTGGCCGCTCCGGTGGAGGCCTTCCTCTCCCAGGCCATCCGGGTCGGCCTGCTCTTCGCGATCTTCTGGGCGCTGATGCGCGCGGTCGACGTCGCGGCCGGAGCGCTCGGCGCGTCCGCCTGGAGCCGGAGCAGGCCTGCCATGCGCTCCTTCCTTCCCATCGCCAGCCGGATGGGAAAGATCGGCGTGACCATCCTGGCGGCAGTCACCGGCCTGTCCGAGCTGGGCTTCCCCGTGGCTTCCCTCCTCGCCGGGCTCGGGATCGGCGGGATCGCATTCGCGCTGGCGGCCCAGAAGACGGTGGAGAACCTGTTCGGTGCCGTCGCCATCGGCCTGGACCAGCCCATCCGCGAGGGGGATTTCGTGAAGGTCGAGGACTTCGTGGGGACGGTCGAGGCCATCGGCCTCCGCTCGACGCGAATCCGGACCCTCGATCGCACGCTGGTGAGCCTGCCCAACGGGAAGCTCGCCGACATGCGCCTCGAGTCGTTCACCGCGCGGGACCGCATGAGGCTCGCGTGTGACGTCGGCCTGGAGTACCGGACCACGGAAGCGCAGATGCGGGAGGTCCTCGCCGGGCTGGAGGGCGCCCTCCGGGCTCACCCGAAGATCTGGCCCGACGCCGTCGTCGTCCGCTTCAAGCAGTTCGGGGCCTCGTCCCTCGACATCGAGGTCATGGCCTGGTTCCAGACTTCCGAGTGGAGCGAGTTCCAGCTCATCCGCCAGGAGGTGCTGCTCCAGTTCATGGGAGTGGTGGAGCGCGCCGGCACCGCCTTCGCGTTCCCGACTCGGACCGTCCACCTGGCGACGCCGGCGGACGGCTGAGAGCAGCCGTCACCGCACGCTCCCGGGCGCGGCATCACCCGGAAGCGTGCGGCAGGGGAACGAGACTTCCTGGCGGCACCTCGAGCCGGTCAGGCCTCGTGGATGATCCCGACGACCTCGGCCTCCAGTTGCTGCGACGGCGTGACCACGACCTGCCGGTCACCCACCTTCCAGGCGTAGCGGGGCTCCTCCTTGTGCCGGACGTAGGCGTCGCGGAGGTGGTCGGAGACGGTCTGGACCTTGGCCGCCGAGAGTCCCTTCTCCTTCATGAGCAGCTTGAGGTTTCCTTCCTTGCCGTCCTGGAACCAGACCAGTCCGAAGGCGCTCGGCGGCTTGCCGACGAACACCCACAGGCCCTTGTCCCCCGGCACGACCTCGAGCTTGTCCTGCGTCTTCCGTGCGAGGCCCTCGAGCGCCGCCTTCTCCTTCTCGAGACGGTTGGCGACGGGGCTCGTGGGGTCGAGCGGCGGGCGCTCCGGCTCCCCACCGAACAGCTTTCCGAGCAAACCCATGGTGAACAATCCTTTCTCCCGGCCAACGCCCCGGAGAAAGGGAAGCGGGCCGCGACCGGAGGAACGCCTCAGATAGCGGCCCGGCTATCTGTTTTTCCTCCTCGGGCTCAGGACGAGCCGTCGGACCCGGATCGAGGAAACTACGAATCGAGCCTCCAGATCAAGGGGGGGCCGACGTTCCGGCCTCCACCCATGGTCGATTCGACAGTCAACCCGATTGCCGCGACGCGTCGCGACATCCGGGGCGGCGCACGGATAGCATCCAGGCTCGGATTGTACCGACCGTGAGGATGGAGGGGACGTGATCTCTCGCCTGCTCGAGGGCAACAAGCGCTTCGTCTCGACCCTCTTCGCCCAGGAGAAGGAGTACTTCACGGAGCTGGCGCGGGAGCAGCGGCCCACGGTGCTCTGGATCGGCTGCTCGGATTCTCGACTGGCCGTGAACGTGATCACCGACACGCGGCCTGGTGAGGTGTTCGTCCACCGGAACGTCGGCAACGTCGTGGCGGAGAACGACTGGAACCTCTCCGCGGTCCTCGAGTTCTCCATCAACCACCTGCAGATTCCGGACATCGTGATCTGCGGCCACTACGGCTGTGGCGGGATCGCCGCGCTGGAGACCGAGGACTCGGAGGACCGGTACATCCCGATCTGGCTCATCAACGCGTACAAGGCGAAGGAGCGGGTCGACGAGAAGCTCCGATCCCTCCACGTGGAGCTGCCTCCGGATCAGCGCCACAAGCTCATCGTGGAGGAGAACGTCCGCCTCCAGCTCGAGCACCTCCAGGAATACCCGTTCGTCCGGCGCGCAACGCGGGAGAAGAAGCTCCAGACCCACGGCTGGGTCTACGACATGGACAACGGCGAGATCCGGACCGTCAGGTCGAACTGACCCGGCGTCGAAGCCGGGAGCCGGCGGGGCGGCGGCGGCGGTCGGCACCCATTAGGATGCTTGACTGAACTCGCCGGAACGCTTGGAGTTTTCTCATGCGCATCGCGATCGTCGGCTCCGGCCCCGCCGGCTTCTATGCGGCGGAGGCTCTCCTCAAGCGCACCGACACCCCGGTGGACGTCGACGTGTTCGACCGTCTTCCCACCCCGTACGGGCTCGTGCGCGGGGGCGTCGCCCCCGACCACCAGAAGATCAAGTCGGTCGCCCGGGTGTTCGCGACCACGGCCGCCCGCCCCACCTTCCGGTTCATGGGAAACGTGCAACTCGGACGCGACGTGACGGTCGAGGAACTGCGCCGCCACTACCACCAGATCGTCTACGCCACCGGAAACGAGGCGGACCGGCGCCTGGGCATCCCTGGCGAGGGCATCTCGCGCTGCACCCCGGCCGCCGTGTTCGTGGGCTGGTACAACGGCCACCCCGACTACCGAAACGCGAAGATCGACCTCTCCGTCCCGCGCGTCGCCGTGGTGGGCAACGGCAACGTGGCCCTGGACGTGGCCCGGATCCTCCTGCGAACCCGCGCGGAGCTTGAGAAGACCGACATCGCCGCGCACGCGCTCGACGCGCTGGTGCACAGCCAGGTGCAGGAGGTCTTCGTGCTGGGGCGCCGCGGACCCGCGCAGGCCGCATTCACCCCTGGTGAGCTGGAGGAGCTCGGGGAGCTGGAGTCCGCCGACCCGGTCGTCGACCCGGCGGATCTCACCGACGGGGCGGCGATCGGCGAGGAGTCCCGCAAGGGGAATCTCGACCTCCTGCGCGCCTTTTCCGCCCGACCGCCGCGGCCCGGGGCGAAGAGGCTCCACCTGCGCTTCCTGGTCTCGCCCACCGGGGTCGTCGCGGACTCCGCCGGTGGCGTGGCCGGCCTGGCGCTGGAGCGCAACCGGCTCGAGGCGCGCCCCGACGGCAGCGTCGTCGCCCGCGGAACGGGCCAGGTCGAGGTGCTCGACGTGGGGCTGTTGCTGCCCGCGGTCGGCTTCGCGGCGGAGCGGATCCCGGGAGTGCCCTACGACGAGAAGGCGAGGATCGTCGCCAACGTGGATGGACGGGTCGTGGACCCTGCCACGGGGGCCCTGGTCCCGAACGAATACGTCGTGGGGTGGGCGCGGAGCGGTCCGCAGGGGTTGATCGGCGAGCACAAGCGCGCCTCGGCCCTGGTGGTCGCGCACATGGTCGCCGACGGAGCCGGGCTCGATGAACGCCCCCTTCCGCCGCGCGACGCCATCGACGCCCTGCTTCGCGAGCGCGGCGTCAAGCTCGTGTCCTTCCAGGACTGGAAGCAACTCGACGACGTGGAGGTCGCCCGAGGGGCGCGGCGCGGCGCCCCTCGCGACAAGATCGTGGACGTGGATGCGATGCTGGCGATCCTGTCCCAGGAGGGATAGCGGGGGACGGGCTCGACAAGCGACGCCATCCTTGTTAGATCCCTCGCTCCCTCCTCCACATGGAGGGGCCAGGCGGCGTCCTGCCGCCAGCAAATCGAAAAGAGCAAAACGAAATGGCTACCGGTACCGTGAAGTGGTTCAACGACGCGAAGGGCTTCGGATTCATCACCCAGGACGGCGGCGGCGAGGATGTCTTCTGCCACCACACCGCCATCCAGGCCAACGGGTTTCGCACCCTGGCCGAGGGTCAGAAGGTCGAGTTCGAAGTGACCAAGGGCCCCAAGGGCCTGCAGGCGGCCAACGTCCGCCCCGTCTGAGCCGCTTCCCAATCGGCTCCGGAGCCCGGTCCGAAAGGACCGGGCTTCTTTGTTTTCAACGGCGTCGCGACGAGATCGACTGACCCGCTCCACGATTAGGCCCGCCGGTTGACCCGGGATACCATCGACCCGAGGCGGCTCGAGGGGGCCCCGAACGAGGTCGTGTGGGCCCGTCATGGAGTGAGCACGATTCGCAAGTCCGCCGCGAGCGCGTGGACGGGGCCCGCCTCCGCCTCCTGGAGCGCGAGGCCACCTCGACGCTGAAGGATCTGCTCACCGCCACGCTCGACCTGGCCGAGGAACTCACCGGCAGTCAGATCGGGTTCTTCCACTTCGTGGAGGGCGACCAGAAGAGCCTCTGGCTGCAGGCCTGGTCCACCAACACGGTGGCGAGGATGTGCACGGCTACGGGAGCCGGGTCGCATTACCCGGTCGACCGTGCCGGGGTCTGGGCCGACTGCGTCCGCACGGGCAGGCCGATCGTCCACAACGACTACGCCTCGACCCCGGGCAAGAAGGGGCTGCCGGAGGGGCACGCCCGAGTGGTCCGGGAACTGACCATCCCGGTGGTTCGCGCCGGACGGGTCTGCGCGGTCCTGGGCGTCGGGAACAAGCCCTCCGACTACGGCGACGCGGACGTCGCGGACGTCTCCACGCTCGCCGACCTGGCCTGGGACATCGCCGCCCGGAAGCGGGCCGAGGAAGCGCTGGCTCTCTCGGAGGCCAGGTACCGGGGGCTTTTCGACACGATGATGGACGGCCTCGTCGTGGTCGACATGGCCGGCACCCTCCAGGAGTTCAACGAGACCTACCGCAAGATGCTCGGGTACCCGGCCGACGAGCTCAGGACCAAGACCTACGCGGAGCTCACCCCGGATCGCTGGCACGCGAAGGAGGCGAAGGTCGTCGCCGAGCAGATCCTCCCCCGCGGCTACTCGGAGGTCTACGAGAAGGAATACCGGCGAAAGGACGGGTCGGTCTTCCCCGTCGAGCTCCGGACCTTCCTCCTCCGGGAGGACGGCCGCCCCTCCGCCATGTGGGCCATCGTCCGCGACGTCACCGAGCGCAAGCAGTCCGAGGCGGCCACGCGCTCCCTGCACGACCAGGTCCAGCGGGAGAGAGACCTGCTTTCGGCCCTGCTCGAGAGCATGGGCGAGGAGGTCTGGTTCGCCGACGGCAAGGGACGCTTCGTGCTCGCCAACCCGTCCGCACTGGTGCAGTTCGGGCTGTCCGCGGCGGATGGCGTCGAGGTCGAGAAGATGGCCCGATCCCTGGAGGTGCTCCGGCCCGACGGCACGTCGCGGCCCGTCGAGGAGGCGCCCCCACTTCGTGCGCTTCGCGGGGAGGTGGTCGTCAACCAGGAGGAGCTGGTCCGGACCCCGGCGACGGGGGAGTTCCGGAACCGCCAGGTCAGCGCCGCTCCGGTCAAGGACCGCGCGGGCGACGTCATCGGCTCGGTCTCGGTGGTACGCGACGTCACCGATCGCAGGCGCGTCGAGGCTGCCCTTCGCGTCAGCGAGCAGCACTTCCGGGAGCTGGTCCGCTTCCTCCCGGTCCCGATCGCCTTCAACGACCCGGCCGGGAGGATCGTCACCATCAACGACCGGTTCACCCGGATCCTGGGGTACACGCGGGAGGAGATCCCCACCGTCGACGAGTGGTTCCTCCGCGCTTATCCGGACGAGGCCTACCGCAGCCAGGTCATCGAGCGCTGGGGCGACGCGGTCCGCAAGGCCGCCGCCGCTGGAGGGGAGATCGCGCCCGAGGAGTACTGGGTGACCACGAAGGACGGCGACGTCCGCTCCATGCTCATCTCCGGGGTTCCCGTGGGGGAGAACCTGCTCGTCGCCTTCGTGGACGTCACCGAACGGAGGCAGGCCGAGGAGGCGCTCCGCCAGAGCGAGCGTCGCTTCCGGCTCCTCGCACAGGAACTCCCGGTCGGGATCTTCCAGACCGGGCCCGACGGCAGGCTGGCGTTCGTGAACCCCTCCTGGTGCGCCCTCACCGGCCTGAGCGAGGAGGAAGCGTACGGTCCCGATCCCTGGGTGACGTTGCACCGGGAGGACAGGGAATGGGTCACCCGGGAGTGGTGGGTTGCGATCGACGCCGGGAGGAGCTTCGCGGCCGAGTACCGGAACGTGTTGCGGGGGGGCAAGCTGGCCTGGGTCAGCGCCTTCGCCACCCCGATCCGCGACGTGGCCGGGGCCGTGACGGGTTACGTGGGAGCCCTCGTCGACATCACCGAGCCGCGCGCGCTCCAGGCCCAGCTGGCGCTCTCCTCGCGGCTCGCCGCCATGGGGACGCTGGTCGCCGGGGTCGCACACGAGGTCAACAACCCGCTCGCCGCCGAGATGGCCGACCAGGGGATCGCCCTCGAGCTGGCCCGCGAGGTCCGGGATCGGATCCAGGGGAGCGACCCCATCGACAGGCCCGCCGAGGCGCGGATGCTCGGGGACGCCATCGAGGCGCTCGAGGAGGCCCAGGAGAGCGGCTGGCGCATCGCACGGATCGTGAAGAACCTGACCACCTTCGGCCGCCCCGATCCGCGGCGCAGGCGGGTGCGGATGGCCGACGTGGTGGCCGAGGCGATGCGCTGGCTGCCCGTCTCGGTGGCCCAGGCGGCCCAGGTCATCGTGGAGGACGGCGGCGCCCCCGACGTGGTCGCATCCTCCGGTCAGCTGGAGCAGGTGGTGGTCAACCTGGTCACCAACGCGGCCAAGGCCATGACGGAGGGAAGGCGTGGCCGCGTCGTCATCCGGACGGGAACGGGCGCGCCGGACACGTCCCGGCTCGAGGTCATCGACGATGGCAGGGGCATAGAGACCTCCATCCAGGAGCGGATCTTCGAGCCATTCTTCACCACCCGCCCGTCCGGCTCCGGCCGTGGAATGGGTCTCGGCCTGGCCATCTGCCACGCCATCGTGACCTCCCACGGTGGGACCCTCGCGGTGACGAGCACGCCGGGCAAGGGATCCACCTTCCGCATGGAGCTTCCGGTGGCCCCACCGGAAGCCTGAGGCGCCCGTGCCCGAAGCCATCCAGGACCTCATCCCGCACAACCACTGCTGGGGCTGCGGAACGCTCAACCCCCGCGGCCTCCACATCAAGAGCTTCCTCGAGGGGGACGAGGTGGTCTGCACGTTCCAGCCCTCCCCGGACCACATGGCCGGCCCGACCACGGTCCTCTACGGCGGGATCATCGCCGCGGTCATCGACTGCCACTCCGTCTGCACGGCCATCGCCGACGTCTACCGGGCAGCCGGCCAGGCCATCGGAACCGAGCCCCACCGCTGGTGCGTGACCGCCTCCCTGAGGATCGACTACCTGGCGCCCACGCCCATCGACCGTCCGGTGGAGCTGCGGGCACGGGTGCGCGAGTCCGGCAGGCGGAAGCGGGTCGTGGAGTGCGCGGTGAGATCGGACGGTCGCGAGGTGGCCCGGGCCGAGGTGATCGCCGTGGAGGTCCCGGCCGGCTGGGGGGATCCGGGCGGCGCCATCAAAGCCCCAGCGTGAGCTGACCCGGCCCCGGGCCGGCGGCGCGGGGCGCCTCCCATGCGCCGGCCACCACTCGCGGATCGTCCTGCGCCCCGAGGAGGCCCTGCGCGCGGAGCGCCGCCACCACGTCGGCCGTGGCCGGTCCGGCCTGGTCGCCGTGCCGCCGAGGAGGCCAGCGCGTCGCAGATCTCGTTCACCGGGTGACCGACGTGGCCGCGCACCCACGCGTACCGGACGCGCAGTCCATCCGCGCGCGCCGCGATCTCCTCGATCAGATCCCGGTTCATCACCGGGCCGCCGGTGGAGGTCCGCCAGCCCTTTCGGCGCCAGCCGGAGATCCACTTCGTGAGCGCGTCGATCACGTAGCGGGAGTCGGAGGTGACCTCGACCGCCTCGCCGTCGGGGATGCCGAGGAGGGCGTCGAGGACGGAGCGCAGCTCCATGCGGTTGTTGGTGACCCCGGCCGGGCCATCATTGACCCAACGTGAACCCCCGAAGCGGATCGCCATTCCGGATCGGTCGAGGACCACGAAGCCGGTGCCGCCGGGGCCGCCGGGGTTGACGAGGGAGGAGCCGTCGGTGAAGGCGGCGAAGCGGGGGCGGGCGGACATGGGCGGTGAGACTACACCGGCCCGGAGGGGACGAGGGCACGGGAGCGGCAGAGCGGCGTGCAGCGTCCGCAGCCCGTGCAGACCGCCGGGTCGACCCAGGTGGATTCCCCGCCGTCGGAGAGCGCCGGGCAGGCCAGCGTGAGGCACGAGCCGCAGCGATTGCAGAGGGACGCGTCCACCGCGAGCGGCGCATCGTGCTGCGCTCCCCGGACGCACCGCGCCAGCGCCACGAGCACGGTACCCGGCTCGTCCAGCGCCTTCCGGACCCGCGCCTCCGCCGCGGCGGCGCCGTCCAGATCCAGCCAGCCGAAGCGCACCCCGGCCCGCTCCAGTTCCTCCTCGATCCGCAGGGACCGCACCGGGGCGATCCGGTCGGCGACGACCACCATCCGCGCCCCGGCTCGGCCGGTCTCGTCGAGGAGGGCCGGGGCGCCCCTCTCGAGGAGGCGAGCCACGCCGGTCACGGCGGCCCAGCGCCCGTGGGCGGGGGCGAACGCGCGGCCCTTCCCGTCCTCGCAGCCGAGTCCGCCCTGCACCTCGACACCGGAGCGCCGCAGCGCGCGCAGCGTGACCAGGTGCGCGCACCCGGCGCAGCCCGGATCGCTGGCGGGCCGCCCACCGGCGACTGCGCGGAGGATGGGGCGTGGTGCGCTCATCCGGATGCTACGGGACCATCGCGTCGAGCAGCGCGATCACGATCTGGGGCATGTCCGACGGCCCGGCGATCTGGAGGAAGCCCTGGTAGCTGTTGAACATGCCCGTGCCCATGTCGGTCATGTCCACCGGGCCGCCCGGGAGGACCCCGCTGATGCGGTTCTTGGCGAGCACGAGTCGCACGCGCTTCCCCCCCCAGAGCCCGTCGACGACGATGTTCCCATCGTCGTCGAACGTGAGGGACAGGTCGATGTCACCGCCGGTGATCTTCCCGGAAGCGGCGGTGAGCGACACCTGGAGCCCGCGGGCCTTGCCGACCCAGCGGCCCTCGGGCGAGCGGGTGAGCGACACGGTCGGCCCCCTCACCCGCCAGTCGTCGAAGGAGGCGCGGCGCGCCGGGTTCGCGCCGGTGAGGTCCTTCCAGGACACCTCGCCCTTCGCGCTGAACTCGCCGGGACCGCCTCCGGGCGAAGGGGTCATGGGTACGGGGGGCGGGGGAGGCTTGGCTGTCGTTGCGCAGCCGAGGAGCGTCGGGACGAGGACGATGACGGCCAGGAGCCTGAACATCCTGGGATTCTAATGGGAAGAGGCCCCTCGGGGCCTCTTCTGTTCCTTCGCTTCCTGTTGGGAGCCCTTGGGCGGGCGCCTGTCCGGCTCACGCCGGTGGAGACTGCGAATCTGTCGTATTTGTCGACGGTTCCGCTATCTCGGCCTCCTCGTTGTGAATGCAGCGGAGTGCTACGAGACGATCATGCGCCTCTCCCCCCCACTGCGCAAGTTGCAGCCCCAGGAGGGCCCCAAGCGGATTTTTTCCTGTGTAAGCTCCAGCCATGCCGGCACCCCGCAGGATGCTCGTGGCCATCGTGGTGGGAACGGCGGCCGGGCTCGCCGCCAACGCCTTCGGTGCGGGCGCTCCCTGGCTGGAGTGGACGCTCGTCCACCTGGCGCAACCGGTCGGCCAGATCTTCCTGCGGCTGCTCTTCATGCTGGTGGTCCCGGTGCTCTTCTCGGCGCTGGTCGTCGGCGTGGCCAGCCTCGAGCTCTCCGAGCTCGGGCGAATGGGCCTGCGGATGCTCGGCTACACGGTGGTGGTCTCCTCCATCGCCGTGGTCATCGGGCTCCTGCTCGTGGAGGTGATCGGCCCGGGTCGCGGCGCCTCTCCGGCGCTCCTCGACCTGGCGCGGCAGGGAACCGCCATCAAGCCCGGGACGGGCTCGTTCAGCCTGGTGGGCATCGTCCCCTCGAACCCGATCAGGGCCGCCGCGGACGGCGACATGATCGGACTCATCTTCTTCTCCCTCTTCTTCGGCATCGGCCTCGCGCTGGTGCGCACCGAGGCCACCGCGCGGCTGCGGGAGGTGATCGAGGGGCTCTACGAGGTGTCGATGAAGCTCATCGGCCTCGTGCTCCGCGTGGCGCCGATCGGCGTGGCCGCCCTCCTCTTCTCGATGACCGCCCGGCTCGGCGCAGGAGTTCTCGCGCAGCTCGCCGCCTACGTCGGAGTGGTGCTCCTGGGGCTCGCGCTGCAGATGGGGGTGGTCTACTCGCTGTCGGTGCGATTCCTGGGCGGCATGAGCCCGCGGGCCTTCTTCGCGGGCTCCCGGGTCGCCATCGTGACGGCCTTCTCGACGGCGTCCTCCTCCGCGACCCTTCCCACCGCGCTGCGGGTCGCGGAGGAGGACCTGCGCCTTCCCCCGGCCGTCTCCCGCTTCGTCCTCACGGCGGGGTCGGCCATGAACCAGAACGGCACCGCCCTCTTCGAGGGAGTGACGGTCCTCTTCCTGGCCCAGCTCTTCGGCGTGCCGCTCTCGCTCTGGGATCAGCTGGGAGTGATGGGGATCTGCATCCTGGCCGGCATCGGGACCGCAGGCGTGCCGGCCGGCTCGATCCCGGTGGTGGCGATGATCCTCCAGATGTACGGGATACCGCTCGAGGGGCTGGGGCTCATCCTGGGCGTGGACCGATTCCTCGACATGGCCCGTACCACCGTGAACGTGACCGGCGACCTGGCCGCCGCGGTCTACGTGGCACGAGGGGCGCGAGCGGAAACGCTCGCGCCCCCCGGAATCTCCGGCTGACGTCCCGCGAGGCTGTTACTTGCAGAGCCCCACGAACGACTGCGCGTCCGTCGAGGCGCACCAGGGCCTGCCGGGGACGAAGGCCGCGCCGTCGAGCACCGGTGCGTCCACCGCGGTGCACGCGTAGACCGGCGCCCCGCCGTACTCGCAGAACCAGCCCCACTTGCGGTCGCGGTAGTCGAAGACGAGCGTTCCACGGCACAGGGGCAAGGTCTCTCCGGCCTCCCGGCAGGCCACCTTGAGGTGATTCCAGTCGAAGTAGATGGACCTGAGCTTGCACTGCCCGGTCTCGCCGTCGCCCCGGGAGACCTTTGCGCCGCTGCAGTGCTCACCGCTCGCGGCGGTGCGAACGAGTTCCAGGGACTGGCCCCCCCTCAGGCCCACGAGGGGATCGCCGAGTGTTCCGGTGGCGCCGGCGACGTACTGTGCCGGGTCGATCGGAACCGTTCCCGTACTGGCGATGGACTTGGCCGGCATCTCCAGCGGGGAGTTCGGCGGTCCGCCCTGGAACAGGTCGAAGGCGGGCATGCCCACGAAGAGCGGCCGGTGCGGCAACTCGCCCGGAGTCCATCCGCCTGCCCACCGCGCCACTCTGTCGAACGCGTGGACGGGGTCGGTCTGGGTGCCCACGAGGTCGAACTGGCCTCGCCCGGACGCGGCGTCACCCTGGAAGGCGAGAACCGTCTTGACCTCCCCGGTCGACGGCCTGGTGAGTTCCACGACCGTGTAGTTGTTGAGGATCACGAGGTGGGAATTGCCGTCGGCGTCGGTGTACCCGCAGTCGGTGGCGTCGCACTCCCGGCCCAGGACCATGTTGAGGACGCCGAGGAGGTTCGTTCGGTTCCAGAGAGGCGTTGGGTCCAGCGCCTCGCCCGTATCAAGGGCCGCGACCTGGTTCACGGCCCCGGGCATGAGCTCTCCCGAGAGGTCGCGAGTGCCGTCGAACAGGTTTCCGAAGTAGACGCTGGACGGGCGCATCATCCAGAGCTCGCCGGGCGTCGGCTTCAGCGCGGCCTGCGCCTCCGCGTTGGGAGGATTGCCGCGCAGCGAGATGTACTGGTGCGTGCCCTGCACGTTGATGTGCGCGAGAATGCAGGCGGAGACCCACTCGCCCTCCTGGAGGCTGGCCGCCGCCCAGTGGTTGGGAGCCGTGAAAAGGCGATGGAGAGTACGCCGGCGCCGTGGGCGGTGAGGAAGAGCTCGACGCCGGGTGAAGTGGCCAGCCCGACGCGAGCCACACGCGAGCCCAGGTCGACGTCCAGGGAGCCGAGCCAGCGGCTGATTCGCTCGCCGGAGGCGTGGAGGTAGGCTCCCTCCACCGATCCCTTTTCACCGTGGGAGAACAGGAAGCGGTCGAGGTGGCCGGTCATCTCGAGCCGGTAGCGGTAGAGCTTTCGCGGGGGCTCGCGGGTCCAGAGCCCCCGGGCCAGGCCCACCGGCGCACCGGACAGGGCCTCCGCCGCCCGCTCGGCGCCGCGCCGCTCGAAGAGGAAGGGGAGCAGGAACCTCGTCTGGACCGACACGGCGCGCGGAAGCGGCTCGTCGGCCGTGGGTGCAGCGTTGGCGATCATCGGGTTCCCTCGGAGGGGGCATCGTATCGGAGCGGGGGGCGGGGTCGCCAGGGGCCCTCCGGACATTACACGCCGCGTCATTTCCGACCCACCGGAGCCCGTGCACCTTCTTCGGGCGGGGGCTATCGTTCCCCCCACCCGACGCCCTAGGATTTCGCCCGCCGGGCATCGAACCCCACAGGAGGAGCAACCGTGAAGAACAACAAGAAGGCCGAAGCCGCCGAGAAGCCCACGTCGTCGCGCCGCGACTTCCTCAAGAAGGCCACCGTCGGCGCCGCCGCCGCGGGGGCCGCCGCCGCGCTCCCCACCATCCACGTGGCCCAGGCGCCCATCGTGTGGCGCTGGCAGTCCACCTGGCCCACCAAGGACATCTTCCACGAGTACGCCCTCGACTACGCCAAGAAGGTGAACGAGATGTCGGGGGGCCGCCTCAAGATCGAGGTGCTCCCGGCCGGCGCGGTGGTGAAGGCCTTCGACCTGCTCGACGGCGTCAACAAGGGGACGCTCGACGGTGGCCACGGCGTGGTCGTCTACCACTACGGCAAGAACACCGCCCTCGCGCTCTGGGGCTCCGGCCCTGCCTTCGGCATGGACGCCAACATGGTGCTCGCGTGGCACATGTACGGCGGGGGCAAGGAGCTGCTCGAGGAGATCTACAAGGCCATCAACATGGACGTGGTCTCGATCCTCTACGGCCCGATGCCCACCCAGCCGCTCGGCTGGTTCAAGAAGCCGGTGGCGAAGCTGGAGGACATGAAGGGGCTCAAGTACCGGACCGTCGGCCTCTCCATCGACATCTTCACGCAGATGGGTTGCGCCGTGAACGCCCTTCCCGGCGGCGAGATCGTCCCGGCCATGGACCGCGGCCTGCTCGACGCCGCCGAGTTCAACAACGCCTCCTCCGACAAGGCGCTGGGGTTCCCGGACGTCTCCAAGGTCTGCATGCTGCAGAGCTACCACCAGGCCAGCGAGCAGTTCGAGATCCTCTTCAACAGGAAGAAGTACGACGCCCTGCCCGAGGACCTCCGCAAGATCCTCTGGTACGCCGTGCAGGCCTCGTCTGCCGAGATGTCCTGGAAGGCCATCGACCGCTACTCGGCCGACTACAAGGAGATGCGCGAGAAGCAGGGCGTCAAGTTCTACAAGACGCCCGACGCGGTCCTGAAGAAGCAGCTCGCCATCTGGGACCAGGTCGCCGCCAAGAAGTCGGCGGAGAACCCGCTCTTCAAGAAGGTGTACGAGTCCCAGAGGGTGTTCGCCGAGCGCGCCGGGAAGTGGCAGTACGACACCTACTGCGACTTCAAGGCCGCCCACGCGCACTTCTTCGCCGCCAAGGGCGCGCCCAAGAAGACGTAGCTATCCCCGGAACCGGCCGCCCGGCTGCCCCCGGGCGGCCGGCCGTCCTCCCATTTCCCCTTCCCCCGCGACGCCACACCGGGAGGCATCCGGATGCAGCAGGTTCTCCTCCGCATCGATCGAATCAGCACCTGGGTCGGCCAGGCCTTCTCCTGGCTGATCGTGGCGCTGACCTTCCTCATGACCTGGGAGATCTTCTCCCGGCGCTTCTTCGACGCGCCGCACGCCTGGGTCTTCGACGCGCAGCTCCAGCTCTACGGCATCCTCTTCATGATGGCCGGGGCCTACACCCTCTCGAAGAGCGGCCACGTCCGCGGCGACGTCCTCTACGGCTTCTTCTCGCCGCGCGTGCAGGCCAGCATCGACCTCACCCTCTACATCGCCTTCTTCATCCCCGGGGTGGTCGCGCTCACCTACGCCGGGACCATCTACGCGGCGGACGCCTGGAAGATCAAGGAGATGTCCTCGGTGATGGTGGACGGTCCGCCCGTGTACACCTTCAAGTCGTTCATCCCGGTCGCCGGCGCCCTCATCCTCCTCCAGGGGTTCGCCGAGATCGCGCGCTGCGTGATCTGCCTGCGGGACGGCGCATGGCCCTCGCGCGTCCAGGACGTCCAGGAGGTCGACGTCGACAAGCTGAAGGAGATGGTGAACGTGAAGGACGAGGACATCAGGGCCCTCGACAAGTACGTGGTCGACGAGGAGCAGGGGAAGGAGTCGAAGCCATGAAGCTCCGCATCCGAAAGGAGCTCTGGTTCGGCTTCATCCTGATGGCGGCGATCCTCATCCCCACCTTCATCTTCCTCCCCGCGCCGTGGAACATGACGGGCGGCCACCTCGGCCTCCTCATGCTGTGCCTGGTGGTGGTGGCCATCATGCTGGGGTTCCCCACCGCCTTCACCCTCATGGGCATGGGCGTGCTCTTCGCCTTCCTGGCCTATCGCTTCCAGGCGCCGGCTCCCGAGGCGTGGCGGCAGACGCTCATGCTGATGGTCCAGCGGACCTACGCGGTGATGACGAACGACGTCCTCATCTCGGTTCCGCTCTTCGTGTTCATGGGCTACCTGGTCGAACGGGCCGCCCTCATCGAGAAGCTCTTCAAGAGCCTTCACCTCGCCATCGGCCGCATCCCGGGCTCGCTGGCGGTGGCCACGCTGATCACCTGCGCGGTCTTCGCCACCGCCACCGGCATCATCGGCGCGGTGGTCACGCTCATGGGCCTGCTCGCGCTCCCCGCCATGCTCCGGGCCCGTTACGACGTCAAGCTGTCGGCGGGCGTCATCACCGCCGGCGGAACGCTCGGCATCCTCATCCCGCCGTCGGTCCTCCTCATCCTCTACGGCGCCACCGCCAGCGTGTCTGTCGTGCAGCTCTACGCCGGCGCCTTCTTCCCCGGCCTCATGCTGGCCAGCCTCTACGTCGGCTACGTCGTCCTGCGCGCATGGCTGAACCCGAGCCTCGCGCCCAAGCCCCCGCCGGAGGAGTCCCACGTCGACCTTCCGGAGTGGGCCGAGAAGCTGCCCGGCGGCCGCGGCCGGCTCGCCATCCCCGCCATGGTCGCCGCGCTCCGCGAGGGCCACCCCGGCATCTCCACCGGGAAGCTCCTCGGCCAGATCGGGATCGGGCTCCTACCGGCCATCATGGTGCTGGTCCCAATCCTGTTCCTCTACGACGCCTCCACCTCCGTGACCGTGATCGACACCGGTGGGCTCGAGGAGGTGGGCGCGGAGATCGAGCACTCCGATTTCGAGGAGGGGGGCCTCGCAGAGCCACCCGGGGAGGAGCTCGCCGAGCCGCCGCAGGAGGGGCTCGCTCCCCCACCGGGGGCAGAGGAGGAGGCGCAGCCTGCTCCTGCCGAGGCCGCGGCGCCCGTCCTCGCCGAGACGCCGGCGGCCCCCCCGGAGGCCGCGCCTCCCTCCACGAGGGTGCCCGCCTCCCCCTGGTTCTGGGGCGTGACGGCGGTCGGGCTCGCCATCCTCGTCCTGAACTACGCGCTCTTCACGGTGGAACGGCTGCAGATCTTCAAGATGCTGCTGGGGTCGTTCTTCCCGCTCTCCGCGCTCATCCTCTCCGTTCTCGGCAGCATCATCTTCGGGTGGGCGACTCCCACGGAGGCCGCCGCGATGGGCGCCACCGGGGGCATGGTCCTCGCCGCCGGCTACCGGAAGCTCACCTTCCAGGTGGTGAAGGAGTCGGTGTTCCTCACGGCGAAGACCACCGCGATGGTGTGCTGGCTCTTCGTGGGGTCGAGCATCTTCTCGGCTGCCTTCGCCCTGCTCGGCGGCCAGCAGATCGTGGAGACCTGGGTCCTCTCGCTGAACATGTCGCCCATCCAGTTCATGCTGCTCGCCCAGTTCATCATCTTCATCCTGGGCTGGCCGCTCGAGTGGACCGAGATCATCGTCATCTTCATGCCGATCTTCCTGCCGCTGCTCGGCCACTTCAACGTCGACCCGCTCTTCTTCGGGCTCCTCGTGGCCATGAACCTCCAGACGGCCTTCCTCTCGCCTCCGGTCGCCATGGCGGCCTTCTACCTGAAGGGCGTTGCTCCACCGCACGTCACGCTCAACCAGATCTTCGGCGGCATGCTGCCCTTCATGGCCCTCCAGGTGGTGGCGCTCTTCCTCCTCTACATGTTCCCGGACATCGGCCTCTGGCTGCCCCGGGTCCTCTACGGGGGATGAACCTCCACTCTTTGCTCCTCGAGCGCGCGGCGGCCGGAAGGCCGCTCCGCGTCTCGCTCGTCGGGGCCGGCAAGTTCGGGGCGATGTGGCTCGCGCAGGTGCCGCGGACGCCCGGCGTCCACGTGGTCGCGGTGGCCGACCTCCACCCCGACCGGGCACGCGACTCGCTCTCGCGGGTGGGGTGGCCCGCAGATCGGTTCGCCGCGGCATCCGTGGAGGAGGCGGTACGGAGCGGCACCACATGGGTCACTGACGACGTACCGGCAGCCATCTCGGCCGGGCCGGTGGACGTGGTCGTCGACGCCACCGGCAGCCCGTCGGCCGGCATCCGCCACGTCCTCGCCTGCTGCGCCCACGGGAAGCACGTGGTGATGGTGAACGTCGAGGCCGACGCGCTGGCGGGGCCGCTGCTGGCCCGGCGCGCCGCCCAGGCCGGCATCGTCTACTCGCTCGCCTATGGAGACCAGCCCGCCCTCATCTGCGAGATGGTCGACTGGGCGCGGGCGGCGGGCTTCACCGTCGTGGCCGCCGGGAAGGGCACGAAGTACCTGCCCGCCTACCACCACTCCACCCCCGAGACCGTCTGGGGACACTATGGATTCTCTCCGGAGCAGGTGGCGGGAGGCGAGCTCAATGCCCGGATGTTCAACTCCTTCCTCGACGGCACCAAGTCGGCCATCGAGATGGCCGCGGTCTCGAACGCCACCGGCCTCACCCCCGCTCCCGCCGGACTCGCCTTCCCTCCCTGCGGAGTCGACGACCTGCCCCGGGTGCTGCGTCCACGCGAGGCCGGCGGGGCGCTCCACCACGCCGGCCAGGTGGAGGTCATCTCCAGCCTGGAGCGGGACGGGAGGCCGGTCTTCCGTGACCTCCGCTGGGGGGTGTTCGTCAACTTCGAGGCGGGTTCGGAGTACGTGGAGCGCTGCTTCTCCCAGTACGGTCTCGTCACCGATCCGTCCGGGCACCACGCCGCCACGTACAAGCCGTTCCACCTGATCGGCCTCGAGCTGGGCATCTCCGTGGCCTCGGTCGGGCTGCGCGGCGAGCCCACCGGCAGGCCGGACGGGTGGCGGGGCGACGCGGTGGCCACCGCCAAGCGGGACCTGCGTGCCGGCGAGGTGCTCGACGGCGAGGGAGGGTATCTCGTGTACGGACGGCTCATGCCGGCGGCGGCGTCGCTCGCGGCGGGAGCGCTCCCCATCGGGCTCGCGCACGGGGTCCGCCTGCGACGGCCGGTGAAGGACGGATCGGTGGTCCGGTGGGAGGACGTGGAGGTGGATCCTGCCAGCGAGGCCGTCCGGTTCCGGAGGGAGATGGAGGCCGCCGGACCTGCCTGATCAGAGACCCCGCAGCGCCAGCCAGAGCCCGATGGGCACGAAGACCACGCTGGCCAGGTTCCCGATGAGCACGATCGACGCCACCTTCTGGGGCTCCTGGTCGTACCGGTCGGCGATGAGGAAGTTGAGCACCGCCGGGGGGAGGCTCGAGAAGAGGACGAGCATGGCGTAGGGCACGGGTCCCAGACCGAGGAGCCGGCCCAGCGGCAGCGCGATGGCGAGCCCCAGGAGCGGGCGCACGATGGCGCCGGCAACGCCCAGCTGCCAGTCGCGCATCGACACGCCGACCATGCGCGCCCCGAGCGAGAAGAGCATGAGGGGGAGGCACACCTGGCCCAGCATCTCCACCGCCGTGCCCGCCGCCCCGGGGAGGGACCAGCCCAGCGTGGAGAGCGCCACGCCGGCCAGGGTGGCGAGCACCATGGGGCTGCGCAGCAGGTGCAGGTGGTGGGCGTCGCGGCGGACCAGGTACGTACCCACGGTGAACTGGAGCAGGTTCGAGGTGACGAACATCGCCACCGCGGCTGGCAGCCTCGCCTCCCCGAAGGCCAGCAGCGCGAGCGGCAGGCCCATGTTCCCCGAGTTGTTGAACATCATGGGCGGGACGAAGGTCCGTGGGCTGGCCCGGAGCAGGCGGGACACCGGCCAGGCGAGGAGCCCCGAGACGAGCACCACCACCAGGGTTCCCAGGATGAGGGCCTGGTTCTCCCGCAGCGAGAAGTCCCGGCGGGAGAGGGAGGAGACGATGAGCGCGGGGACGAAGACGTCCATGTTCATCCGGTTCACCCAGGCGATGTCCGGGCGGACCAGGCGGCCGTAGAGCCACCCGGCCGCGACGACGCCGAAGACCGGAAGGATGATCTGGAGGATGCGCTCGATCATCGCGGCGGCGGACCGGTGGCCGGCGACTAGGCCGGGGCCACCATCTTGCGCCGGTAGTGGATCGACGACCAGACCGAGAGCCCGATGAAGGCCGCGCCGATGAGGCCGGTGACGGCCTCGGGCACGTCCATCACCGTTCCCACGAGCATCAGCAGGGCGAGCGCCCCGATGGCCCAGAAGGCGCCGTGCTCCAGGTAACGGTAGGCGTCGAGCGTCCCCCGGTCGACCAGCATGACCGTGAGGCTCCGGACGAACATGGCCCCGATGCCCAGGCCGATGGCGATGACGAAGAGGTTGTTGGTGAGGGCGAAGGCCCCGATGACGCCGTCGAAGCTGAAGCTGGCGTCGAGGACCTCGAGGTACAGGAAGCTCGCTGCGCTGGCCCGGTGGACGTTCTTCATGGCGTCCTCGTCCACCTCCATGGCCGCGCCGAGCCCGTCGACCAGGATGAAGGTGACGAGCCCGAAGATGCCGGCCACGAGGAAGGCATGGGCCTCCTCGGCGTGGACGTACCGGGAGAAGGTGTAGAGCGCGACCATCATCACGCCCAGCGCCCCGGCCTCGAACTTGCCGAGCCGGGCGAGTTGCCTCTCGACCGGGACGATCCAGTGGACGTCCTTGTCGGCGTCGAAGAAGTACTTGAGGCACACCATGCCCAGGAAGGCGCCCCCGAAGGCGCCGAGCGGGACATGGGCGCTCGTCAGGATGCGGGCGTACTCGGCAGGCTCGAACGCGGCGAGCCGCAAGGCCTCCACGGGATTCACCCACGCCACCACGCTCACCACCACCAGCGGGAAGACGATGCGCATCCCGAAGACGGCGATGGCGATGCCCCAGGTGAGGAAGCGGTGACGCCAGACGGGCGTCATGTCCCGGAGGACCGATGCGTTCACCACCGCGTTGTCGAAGGAGAGCGAGACCTCGAGCACCGAGAGGACGGCCACGATGAAGAGCGTGGCGAGCACCCCCGGACCGGTGTGACGGTAGTACCAGCCGACCCCCGCCCCGGCGACGAGTCCGAGCCCCGTCACGAGGAACGAGCCCGTGAAGTACTTGAGGTTGGCGCGCATGGAGCATGGAAGGTACCCCAACTCCCCTTCCTCGCGGAACCGTTGCGCGGCACCCCGGACCGGAAGGGGGCATAATCGCGGCCGACCCCATCCTGCCCCCTGGAGATCGCCTGGAGTCACTTCCCATCCCCCTGCCCACCGGCGCCTTCTCGCCCTCGGCGCTCTGGCTCTCCGCCGGGGCCACGCCGCCGCGAAGGGTGGGGCTCGCGGATGACCGGACCACCGCCGACGAGGCGCTCCGGCGGATCCGCTCCGGCGAGGCCCTGCTCTACGCGGGGGACTTCCGGAACGCGCGGCAGCTGCTCGCCGCGCTGGGGAGACGGCTCACTCCACGCCGCTCGAAGGGCGAGCCGCCGGCCGAGGCCTTCCGCCGGGAGCGCCACCGGCGCCGCGAGGCCCACCTGCTCCTGAATCGCCTGCTCGTCCCGGTGGCGGCGGGATGGCGCATCCCCCTCCGTCGCGCGCCGGACGTGGCCGATGCGCTCGACGGGGCGCTGGGGGTGGCACCGGAAGGCGCCGGACTGCTTCCGCTGCGGGAGGTCCTGGGGGCGGTGGGAGCCCACGAGTGGCGGAAGGGCGGAGTCCCGGTGGCCGCCCTCGACGCGCGCGTCCACCCGCACCACGGGGTCTTCGCGCCGGTGCGGGGCGAGTACGCCGACCTGGTCGGTGCGGCCCTGGCGGTCCGCGAGCTCACGGGCAGGCTCGTCTTCGACGTGGGCACCGGGACCGGCGTGCTCGCGTTCCTGGCGGCGCGCCGGGGCGCCAGGGTCATCGCGACCGACAGTGAACCACGCGCGGTGGCCTGCGCCCGGGAGAACGCGGCGCGGCTCGGGCTCGAGGGCCGGGTCGAGGTCCGGGAGGCCGACCTCTTCCCCGAGGGACACGCCGATCTCGTCCTCTGCAACCCGCCCTGGGTGCCGGCCGACGCCCACACGCCGCTCGAACGAGCCGTCTACGACCCCGGCGGCCGGTTCCTCTCGGGCTTCCTGGCCGGGCTGAGCGACCACCTCGCGCCTGGCGGCGAGGCCTGGCTCGTCCTCTCCGACCTGGCCGAGCGGCTGGGGCTCCGCGAGCCCGGGTCGCTCGAGGCCTCCTTCGCGGGCGCAGGGCTGCGGCGCGTGGAGCTGCGGTCCGCACCGGCGGCGCACCCGCGTACCAAGGACCCCGAGGACCCGCTGCACGAGGCTCGCGCCGGCGAGGTGACCTTCCTCCACGTGCTGCGCCCGCTCGAGCCGGTGTGATACGGATCGCGCATGGGTCACCTGGGCAGGCTGAAGGAGCAGTACCGCGAGCTCGTCGGGCGGCTCGACGTGGGCACGGTGGCGCTTCCCGAGCCGTCCGACCCCGCTGCGTGGCAGGGCTGGAAGGAGATCCTGGAGATCCTCTACACGCCCGAGGAGGCGTCGCTGGCGGCGCGGCTGCCCTGGCGTCCGACCTCGCTGGAGAAGCTCTCGCGCCTCCTCGACGTGCCCGCGGCCGAGCTCGAGCCTCGTCTCGACGCCATGTGCGACAAGGGCGTGGTGATGGACCTCGTCCATCCCCGCACCGGCAAGGCCGCCTACCTCCTGTCGCCGCCGGTGGTGGGCTTCTTCGAGTACTCGCTCATGCGCGCGACGGACTCGATCCCCAAGAAGCGCATGGCCGAGGCGTTGCGCGCCTACACCCACGGGGACGAGGCCTTCGCCCGCGAGGCGCTGGGGCGGGACACGGTGATCGGCCGGGCGCTGGTCCACGAGACGGCGCTCTCCGACGAGCCCCTGCCCGACGTCCTCGACTGGGAGCGAGCCACCCACGTGGTGGGCGAGGCCCGGGCCTGGGCGGTCTCGCTCTGCTACTGCCGCCACAAGCAGGAGCACCTGGGCCAGGCCTGCGACGCACCGGTGGACGTGTGCCTGACCCTGAACGGCGGCGCCGACTTCGTCACCCGCCGAGGCTTCGGACGCGCGGTGGATCGGTCGGAGGCGCTCGACATCCTCACGGCCTCCCGGGAGAAGGGTCTGGTCCAGATCGCAGACAACGTCCAGGACCGGCCCACGTTCGTGTGCAACTGCTGCGGCTGCTGCTGCGAGCAGCTCCAGGCCGCGAACCGCTGGGGTTTGCGCGCGGTGAACGGCAGCGGCTTCGCGCCCCGGACCGACGTCGAGCGCTGCAGCGGATGCTCCCGCTGCGCCCGGGCCTGCCCGGTGGCCGCCGTGGAGATGGTGCCGTCGCGACGGGACGCCGACCGGAAGAACGCGATGGCGCCCCGGTTCGACGACGAGGTCTGCATCGGGTGCGGGGTCTGCGCCACCGCCTGCCACAAGGACGCCCTGCACATGGTGCGGGGCGGGCTCCAGCGACCCGTCCCCCGCAACCCGGTGGAGAAGGCGGTCCGCCAGGCGCTCGAGCGGAACCGGCTCGCCGAGCTGCTCTTCGACGGCGGCGAGGGGCTGGGCAACCGCTTCCTGCGTCAGGCGACCCGGGCCATCACCTCCTTGCCTCCGGCCAAGCAGTTGCTCGCGACCGAACAGGTCCGCTCCCGGTTCGTGAAGGCGGCAATGGCCCGCTTCAAGGACGGGTGAGTCAGGGGCTACCTTGGGGTGGGCCCGATCGAGCCGGGCCACACCCCTTCCTGGCGCGTAGAGTCGTCTCGTCCAGGGAGGGTCCTGGGGCTCCGGTCATGCGTTTCGGGTCGCCGGCATCGTTCACGTTCCGTGGGTTGCGTCGCTGGATCCGCTCCCTGGCCGAGCGGATCCTCTGGGCCTGAGCCTCCTCCTCGCCAGCTCCAGCCAGGCTCGGGTCGCCGGGGACTTCTGGCCGCCGCGGCGCCAGACCAGCGCCACGTCCCAGGGAATGACCGGCTCGGCGAGCCGCACCGACCGCACCTGCCTCCTGTCGAGCAGCCGGCAGACCGTCACCGGCAGCAGCGCGAGGCCGATGTTGGCGGCCACCATGGCGACGATGAAGTCCCAGTGCGAACTCTCGCTCACCACGGTGGGCTGGAAGCCGCTGCGGCGGCAGGCCTCGATGATGTGGCCGTGGAGCGCGAACTCCGGGCGGTAGAGGACGAACGGCGTGCCGGCCAGCTCCCGCAGCGTCACCGAGCGGCGTCGAGCCAGCGGGTGGGCCGGGTGGAGCACGGCGCGAAGCTGATCGCGGACGAAGGGAAGGGTATCGAAGGCCTCCTCGTCGGTTGGCAGCACCACCGCTCCCACGTCGAGCTCGTGGGCCCGGACCAGTTCCTCGATCTGGTGGGAGCCCTCCTCGCGGAGCTCGAGCGCGATGCCCGGATAGGCCGCGTGGAAGGCGGCCAGCAGGGGGGGCAGGAAGGCCACGCCCACGATGGGCGGCGTGCCGATGCGGAGCCTCCCGCGGCGAAGCGCGGTGAGCTCCTGGACCTCCTCCTCCATCACCTGCATGGCGTCGAGGATCCCCTGGGCCCGCGAGAGGACCACCTGCCCGGCGTCGGTGAGGCGCAGCCGGCGCCGCTCGCGGACGAGCAGCCGGGTCCCCAGCTCCTCCTCCATGCCCATCACCACCTTGCTGATGGCGGGCTGGGTGAGGCGCAGCGCGCGGCTGGCGCGGGTGAAGCCCTGCTGACGGACGACCTCGGCGAAGACCCGCAGTGCATGGACGTCCACGTGCTCCTCCATTCCAATCGCGAATGCAAGGTATAGCAATAATCGATTTCCGTAATGGTAGGAGCCCAGCTATCCATCCGGCTCGCGGGGCGCGACTCGCCCCGGACGCGAGGAGATCGACGTGGACATCCTGGAACTGCTGCAGAGGGACGAGGACGCCATCGTGGCGGAGGCGCTGACCGCCGTGACCTGGCTCGAGCACTACGAGCGCGACGGCGAGGACGTGGCGCGGGAGCGCCTGCGCGACCTGTGCCGGCTGGTGGCCGGCGCCATCCGCACCCAGGACCTGGAAGGGCTCCTGGCCCACGCGGGGCGTATCGCGCGGGAGCGCCACGCGGCCGGCTACGACCGGGCCGAGGTGGTGAGCGCGTTCTCGGCCGTGGAGGAGGCCATCTGGCACCGGACCCTCTCGGCGATGCCGGCCGCGGACCGGACCTGGGCGCTCGGGCTGGTCGGAACCGCCTTGACGCACGCCAAGGACTCCCTCGGCCGCGCCTTCGCGGATGCGGGCGGAGTGGGTATCCCCCCATTCGTCGACCTGTCCCCACTTTTCCGGGGCTCCGACCCCGGACGGACCCGCTACGATGAGGACCTCGTCCACCCGGTCTGACGGAGGCGTCCGATGGGCCTAAAGCACCTTCTCGTCCACGTCGATGCGAGCCCGCGCTCGGCGGAGCGCGTCGCCCTCGCCTCCACCCTGGCCCGCCGCCTCGGCGCGCGGGTGACCGGCCTCTTCTCCGAGAGCAGCGCCCTCGGCCCGGGCATCGCCGATCGGCGCGACCCGGACCAGCTCGCCGCCGACGAGGCCACGGCGCGCCGGACCTTCGACGAGCGGACGGGGGGGCTGTCCACCGACTGGTGGTCCGTCGGTGGAGGCGACTGGGCCCACGTGGTGGGCTGGACGGTGGTGTGCTGCCGCTACGCCGACCTCGCGATCTTCGGCCAGCATCCGGAGGACGGCGCCCGCCTGCCCGCCGACGCCATCGAGCAGGCGCTGGAGGACGCCGGAAGGCCGCTCCTCGTCGTTCCCTCCGTCGGCACCTATCCCGACGCCGGGCACCGGGTGCTGGTGGCCTGGACCGGGAGCCGGGAGTCCGCCCGGGCCCTCGGGGACGCCATGCCCTTCCTGGTCGCCGCGAAGGAGGTCTCGGTCCTCTCCATCCAGCTTCCCAGCTCGGGGGAGACCCGTACCGTTCCCCCCCTGGACATCGTGGCCCACCTGGCGGCGCACGGCGTGAAGGCCAGCTACGAGCGGATCGTGGTGGACGAGCTGCGGGCCGTCGACCACGTGCTCAACCGGGCGGCCGACGACGGCGCCGACCTCACGGTCCTCGGCGCCCACGTCCACAGGTCCTTCCCCTACCTCCCTCGCAGCGGGACCACCCAGGACATCCTGCGCACCATGACCACGCCGGTCCTGCTGTCGCGCTGATGCACCGGGCGCGGCGGCCCCTACCCCGGCTCCGCCGAGAGCCGAGCGTCTAGCCTGGCGCGCTCGGCGTCGAAGGCCGGCCGCTCGGCTGCGGGGACGGCCGCACGCGTGGTGCGATGCACCTCGAACGGGTCCAGCACCTTCCCCGAGGCGTCCTCGAGCTGGTAGTGCAGGTGGGGCGCGGTGGAGCGGCCGCTGTTGCCGGACGCGGCGATCTCCTCGCCCTTCTTCACCTTGCGCCCCTTCTGCATGGCCTTCGGCACCACGTCGAGATGGAGGAAGATGGCGTGGCGTCCGGTGGCCGGGTCGCGCAGGTCGAGGCAGTTGCCGTTGGCGGAGAAGTGCCAGTTGCGCCGCTCGACGACGCCGTCGAAGGTCGCGTACACGGGCGTCCCGACCGGGGTCCGGAAGTCCACGCCCCTGTGGCGCCTGCCGTCGCGGACCAGCGAGGTGATCTGCTCGTAGTCGCGGATGGGGCCGTCGACGAGCCGCTCCTCCACCCCGGTCCCGTCCGGGTTCCAGTAGTGCGGGTACTTCTCCCCCGGGGATTGCCAGCGGTAGGCGGTGAAGGTGCGCCCGAACTTCTGGGAGGTGTATCGGAGCGCCTCGACCACCGGCTCCTGCGAATGCGTCGGTCCCGTGCCACCCGGGGGCGCCGGGGAGAAGAGGATCTCGATCCGGTCTCCGCGGCGCGCGTCCTTCGATACCTGGAGGCTCCAGACCAGCAGCCGGTTCACCACCTGTGTCAGCTCGGCGGCCAGCGGCCGATCCCCGGGGCCCAGTGCGGCGGCTATCGAGTCCTCGAGGGGTCCGGAGACCAGTGCGGAGATCCGGCGAGAAGTGCCGGGGGTGGGGACGCCGGGAGTTGCGGCGACCGGTGGCGGGGCGGGAATCGCGGCGCCGGCAACCGGCACCTCGGCGGTCGAGGGCGCAGTGGAGGGGGGCTCGGCCGGGACGGGCGGCTGCAGCGCTGCCTGGTGGGGCGGCGGGGCGGGAGCCGGCTCGCGCCGGCCGAACCAGTAGCCGATCGCTGCTGCAATTCCGGCCAGGACGACGAAGAGCAGGATGCCGCCCGTGCGTCCCGGGCCGCGCGATCCGGGAGACCTGGGTTCGAGGTCGATGAGCGCCATGGGGGGCGGAAGATACCCCGAACGGCGCCGGCGCGCAGCGCGAGGCGGCACGGGCCGCCGACATTCACCGAACGTGAACGTCGTCCCGGGGCACCGGTGCGGATCGATGGGGATGCCCCCCGAACGGAG
This sequence comes from uncultured delta proteobacterium, assembly GCA_963802065.1. Lineage (GTDB taxonomy): Bacteria > Myxococcota > Myxococcia > Myxococcales > Anaeromyxobacteraceae > CAIOAK01. The sequence continues at coordinate 49,593 of CAWDHF010000011.1, forward strand.
CAAGGATTCCGGCCTCCAGAACCCTCGGTCCGTGGATGCCTACTTCATGGCTCTATTTTGGGGCGTAAGAACTCCTTATCCATGATCTCGATGTCACGGTCCGGGCGTCCCTCCAGGGGGTTGCCAATCTCTGAACACGACTTCAGAGCATGTTTCCGGGGTGAAGTTTCGTGAAGAATCATTGAGCGCAAAGGGGCCAGGAACCGGGCGTTTTGTCGCATGGTCGGACCCGGCATCAGCAAACCCAGGTAGTTGCGATCGAAACGGGGCGGAGAAGTCTTTGATTCATGTCAAACATGGCAGTTCTCCCATGTACCCACGCCTGGGGACATGTGTGCGGTCTCGCACATCTGGAAACTCCGCCTCGAGCCGGGCGATGGCGCGATGCAAGGGGCACGCGTTGGTCGTCCGGCAACTCCCGGGTGGGGGGGCAGTTCACCGAAGGTGGATGCTTCGCCGGGCCGGTAAATTCGGAGGAAGTCGTGACGAAGATCCAGAGGGCCATCGTTGCAGTCGCAGCGGCCGGGGGCATGGCGTGGGCGTCGGGGGCCAGTGCGCAGATCGGATTCACCAACCTGAACCCTGACCCGAAGGCGGCAAACGCCGCCTTCCCGCTCCAGAACCTGAACGGCCCGTCGGGCACCAACTACCAGGTGAACTACCCGTACCCGGGTCAGTGCCTGGCGAGCAGCGCGAACGCGGCGCTATTCCCCACGCTGCCGTCTTGCGACGCCCAGGCCTCGACCAGCTTCTCCTGCGAGGCCGGCGCCGGCGTCAGCCAGCGCACCGCGGGTGGATGGGCCGGCTGCGGCGCTCCCTCGGCGTACCCCTTCAAGACCCTCGCGCCGGTGGTGCCCAACCCCGCGAACAAGTTCCAGTGGGAGGTGCTGAATCCCCCCGACTACTCGCCGGACAAGGCCATGTACCCCGGCGCCGACTACTACGAGATCGGCCTCCACGAGGCGAACGGTTTCCAGGGACTCGCCGCGGCCGGGCTCTTCCCGAAACCGCCCGCCGCTCGCCCGGTTCCCGCCGGCATGCAGTGGACCGGCCTGACCTGCAACATCCTCGGCGGCTGCTCCTGCCCGCCCGACGCCAGCGCGAGCTTCCGCGCCACCTACTGCACCACGACCACCGGCAAGATCCCGCGGGGCCAGCCGCTCTTCACGCCGATCTGGGGCGTTGGCCAGATCAACATGGGCGGCGGCCCCGTCACCCAGGTGCTCACCAGCCTGGGGCTCTTCGCTCCGGGCACCTCCTCGCCCTGGTCCGCCAACAACTACGTCGCCACCTGGCCCTCGATCAACATCCGCGGGACCACGGGAACCCCGGTCGTGGTGAAGTGGGTGAACGAGTTCCCCAACACCCACGTCCTCTGCCCGCACCCGGACGCCGCCGACTGGCCGTGCGCCATCGATCGCACCTTCATGGGCGTGAAGTCCAAGATCGACCACGCGCTGGCCGGCCCGGCCGGCACAGTTCCGCCGGACGGCGTGAACCAGTACGGCAGCCCGCAGCAGCCGGACAACTCCTGGGTCACCCACCTGCACGGCGGCGAGATCCCGCCCTCCACCGACGGCTTCGCGATGAAGTGGTTCGGCAATGCGGTCACGGCCGTCAAGTACGACCTGGTCGCCCAGAACTACGTCATGCCCCCCTTCGAGAACCCGACCAACATCGCCCTCAAGCGGCCGCACGGGAACGCGGACACCTACACGTACCCGATGATCCAGGAGGAGGCGACCATCTGGTTCCACGACCACACCATCGGCAAGACCCACCACAACGTGATCGCGGGCCCCGCCGGCTTCTTCCCGGTGAAGGATCCGAGCAAGCACGGGTCGGTTCCCGCCTCGCTCCAGTGGATCGGTGACGGCAACGTCCCGCTCCCGGCGGGCTCCGAGTACACCTGGCTCGATCCGGTCACCGAGCCGCGCGACGCGCTCGGCATCCCCAAGTACGACCTCTTCCTGGCCGTCCAGGACCGCGCCTTCAACGACGACGGCAGCATCAACTTCTCGAACGGGCTCGGCCAGACGCCGCTGCCCATCGCCGCCGGCGGCGTGATCGGCCAGACCGCGGTCACGCCCGGTGTGAATCCGCAGGTCCACCCGACCTGGGTTCCCGAGTACTTCGGCGACCACGCGCTGGTGAACGGCGTGCTCTGGCCCAAGAAGACCGTGGAGCCGGGCTGGTACCGCATCCGCTTCGTGAACGGCTCCGACTCCCGCTGCTACCAGGCCGGGCTCAACACCCGGAGGATCGGGCAGGCGGCGCCGGCGCCGGGCTCCCTCGTCGGCAACAACACCGACTTCTACGTCATCGCCAACGACCAGGGTTACGTGAGGAACCCGGTGAAGACCCGCACCTTCACCATGTGCCCGGGCGAGCGCTACGAGCTGCTGGTCGACTTCGGCAACCTGAACGGGGTGAACGCCTACGGCGACGCCACGGTCTACCTGACCAACTCCGGCGCGGCGCCGTTCCCGAACGGCATCCCGCCGCAGAACACGGCCCTCTTCGGGCCGTCCCCGTGGCCGCACATGAACGTGCTGATGCGCTTCGACGTGCGCGCTGCCGCGGGTCCGGGCGTCCGCGGCTGCGCGATGGCCAGCGCGCCGAAGTTCCTCACCTGGGACGCCACGCTGCCCTGGTCCGCCAACATGGCGACCGCCTGCATGCCCAAGAACCCCGCCAAGGTCATTGACCCGAACTGGTTCGACCTGCGCCTGGCCGCCGCGCTTCCCCCGGGCCAGACGAAGCCCATCGTCAGGCAGGTCTACCTGAACGAGAAGGTCGACGGCGTGACGCTCTTCCCGCTCGGCATGCAGCTGAACGGCGTTCCCTTCGAGTACAAGGTCACCGAGACCCCGAACATCGGGACGCGGGAGACCTGGCAGTTCATCAACCTCACGGTGGACACCCACCCGATGCACCCGCACCTCGTGAAGCACCAGATCGTGAGCCGGCAGGCGATCGACACCCTCGGCTACAAGAACGACCTGTGCGGAGCCCCCACCTGCAACCCGGGCCCCAGCCCGGGCAACGAGATGCAGGTCGTCCCGGACGTGAACGGCCTGAGCACGCTCGGCGTCCCCTACCTCATCGGCGCGGCCATTCCGGTCACGGCGGCGAGCGTGGAAGGCGGCTGGAAGGACGTCGTGCAGGTCCCGCCCGACATGGTGACGACCATCGTCGCCGACTGGACCCCGCGCTGGAAGGGCGCCGACGTGGGCACCAGCCAGAACCCGGTGGGCGCCCCGAACGCGCCCGGCACGCCCTGCGGCACGACGGGATTCCCGGCGTGTGCGACCAACGCCGCGGACTTCGTCTACGAGGCCGTCACCGCCGGTCCGTACGTGTGGCACTGCCACATCAACTCGCACGAGGACTCGGAGATGATGCGCACGAGTCTCGTGGTTCCGTAGCCGGCTGACGGACGCGAGGCAACTCGGGGGCGGTGCCGCGCGGCGCCGCCCCCTTTCTTCATGGGCTGAGCGGGAGGACCATCCGGGCGCGCCCCGCGCTCTGGACCACCGGGGTGCGGATGACGCGGCCCCGCAGCAGGCGCTGGGCGCAGGCCACGCGCCCGTCCGACGACCGCCCCTGCGACTCGACCGGGGCGTCGACGATGCGGATCTGCCCCGGAGAGAGCTCGAGCTGGAGCACGAGCAGGGTCGTGGCGTTCTCGTCCGGCGTCCGGCCATCCAGGCTCCGCGAAACCGGGAACTGCCCGTTCCTTGCCTGGGTCTCCTCGTCCAGGCACCGGGCCAGGCCGGGCTGGAGGTTGGCGAGCTCGGCGTTCACGACCGGTCCTATCCGCCCGAGGGCGGACGGGCGTGCGGCGGCCGGAACGGCCTCCCAGGAATCGGGGTCGGGGGGCGGCGGGTCCGGCTCGTACTCGACCGGAACTCCCGGCTCCGGGGGGAGGACCTTGCCGCCGGGTCCGATGCCGGGAAGTGGCCCCTGCGGAATCCGGGCCGGCGCCGCCGGGGTGGCGACCGCGGGCTCCGGCGAGTCGGGGACGCCCGCGTCCCCGCCGGTGGCGAGGATGATGAGGATGGCGACCCCTCCGACGAGGAGGATGCCCGACGCGGCGAGCGCGACCTTGTTCAGAAGGTGACCTCCACCAGCACGTCTCCCTGCTTCCCGGCCCCGGCGGGGATGAGGAGCGCACGGTAGGTTCCGTGGACGATCCAGGCGCCCTTCCTGCCCGGGTCCTGCTTCACGTCGCGGAGGACCAGCGTGACCTCTCCCCGCTGCCCGGTGGTCTTCGTGGCCGTGTAGAGCGCGCCGCCTTCCGCTGCCACGCTGGCCTTTCCCATTCCGAGATCGTCGAGGGTGAGCGTCGCTGCCCGGACCGGGAGCGGAACGCGAAACGCGCCGGGCGCGTAGGCCGGAACGCCGGGGATCGGGCCGCGCGGCTGCACGACGAACATGGCCTCGCCGTCCCCGGGCTCGGTGAGCGAGACGTCGCAGGCGAAGCTCCCCGTGACCTTGCCCGAGAGGCGTCCCTGGCAGGCGGGCTCCGCCCGGGCCGTGGAGACCGCGAGCGCAGCGGCGGCAACGACGAGGAGGCTGGAGCGCATGGCTACTTCCCCGCGGGCGGCGGGAGCGCGGCCTCGGGAACGGGGGGCAGCGCGCTCTCGGCCGCGTCGATGGCCCGGCCGAGCGCCTCGGTGGATCGCCTGACCCGTGCCAGGGTCTTCCGCGCCAGGTCCACGCACCTCGCCGCCGCGTCCCGCGCCTGGCCGAGCTGCGCACGGTTGTCCCGGGTCGCGGAGGCCTCCATCGCGGCCCCCAGCATCGACCGCGGGTACTGGCATCCGCGGGTGGGGTCGATGGGCCACTTGCTGGTGAGGTCGGCGTAGCTCTCCGTCTGGGCCTCCCCGAGCTTCTTCCGGAGCTCGCCGAGCCGGGCCGCGGCGGTCGGGTCCGCCTTCGCGGCGGCGTCGAGCCGTCCGGAGAGCTCCTCGGTGCGGATCCTCCAGTGCATCCCGTTGGCGGACCATCGCAGCGAGGTGAGCTGGTTGCTCAGGTGTCCGGCGTCCCGCCAGAGCGCCCGGTCAGCCTTCGTACCTGGAGGCTCCTTCACGGGCTCGGGAGGCGCCTCGGATGGCGCCTCGACCCCGGAGGACGGCACGGATTCCTCGGCCGGGACCGGGACGGCGAGGGTCACCAGCGCGGCGATGGCAAGGGGGCGGAGAAGAGCCTGGATCATGGGAGGGAGATGATAGCCGAGGTTCCGCTAGACTGCAGGCCATGCGCCTCCTCCTCCTCTCCGTCCTCCTCATCGCGTCGCCCGTCCTCGCCGCCGAGCCTGCCGCGACGCCAGGGTGGCGGGCGGCCCGCTTCGGGATGACCCCCGACGAGGTGCTGGCGGCCCTCCCGGGAGAGGCCGTCCGCATTACACCCGAAGTGAAGCTCGCCGACGGCAACGCCATCCCGGTCGGCATCGACGGGTACGTCCTCGAGGGGCTGGCCTTCGACGTCCGCTTCGTGTTCACCGGCGGCAAGCTCGTGCTCGTCAGCCTGCGGACCCCTGCCAGGAAGCCCGTCGACGCCGACGCGTACACGCGCTTGCGCGACGCGCTGGTGAAGAGGTGGGGATCCCCGCTCGAGGAGACCTCGGACGCCGCCCTCATCGACATGCGCCAGACCCGCTGGAACCTCGGACCGGACCGGGCGGATCTCAAGTACATCCCCGGCGTGGTGGCCATCGTCCACTACCCGAGGCCTGCCGCTCAGTAGGCGTGCTCGAGCGGCCGGACCTCGCTGCAGGGCCGGCAGAGTGCGTTTGGAAGCCCGGAGTTGCGCCGGGTTCGCCCGGCCACGGCCTTGAACACCGCCCCGCTCTGGACCTCGTCGCAGAGGATGCAGTCGTTCAGGCGGCCGTCGGGAAGGTGGTAGGGCGCGGACAGCAGGGGCAGGCAGGTGGCGAGGCACCTGCTGCGCGTGTTCGCGGTGTTGTAGGCCCAGATCTGGGCGCAGGGCCGGTCGAAGCCGAGGCCTTGCAGGCAGGCGACGTTGGCCTCGAGCGCGGGGCTCGAGATCCCGCAGTCGCGCACCGGCGCGGTGAGGTCGTTCTCGCGGACGTACACGGCCAGGTTCGCGAGCGACGAGCAGAGGCCGCAGCGGCCGAAGTGGGTGGGGCTCGCGCCCGCGGCCCGGGCCGCGGACTCCGAGGCGTAGGTGTCGAGCCGGTAGCCCCGGGGCGAGGCCGTGGCGGGGCCGGTGGGCAGCACGGCGCAGACGGTGTCGGGGGGATCCTCCGGCGGCGCGGGTGACAGGTACGGGTCGGCGGTGAGCGGTGCCGACGGGTTGTCGAGCGTCCACCCGGACACGAGCCGCGCCACGAAGGGCGCGTCGTAGGTCGGCGGCGTCCAGCTCGTCCCCCCGCAGGAGCAGCCGGGACGGCACTGGGCGTCGGTCAGCCCCGTCGCCGCGACCGGCTGGCCGAAGAGGATCGTGCAGGAGTCGGCGGCCGGCGCCGGGTCGCCGGAGCAGGCGGAGAGCGCGAGCGCAGCGGCGAGGATCGCGACCTGTCGGTGGGAGGCGTTCATGGCTCCGGCTACCCCTTCGCGCCGATGGCGCGGACGGCTGCTTCGACGGCGAGGAACTGGCATCCCGCCGCGGCGACCACGAGCAGGTGGAAGATCTCGTGGAAGCCGAAGACCCTCGGATAGGGATCGGGCCGTCGCGTCGCGTAGATGATTGCACCCACCGTGTAGAACGCCCCTCCCAGGAGCACCAGCAGGAAGGGCCGGGTGCCCAGCGCGGAATGGAGCGCGGGCAGGAACGGGACGATGAACCAGCCGAGCAGGACGTAGATCGCTGATCGCGCCGGCTTGGGCGTCTGCGGGAAGAAGACCACGATCACCATGCCCAGCAGCGCGCTGGCCCAGACCGTGACCAGGAGCGCCAGCCCCCCGGACGAACCGATGACGAGGCAGAAGGGCGTGTAGGTCCCGGCGATGAGGACGAAGATGGCCGAGTGGTCGATGCGCCCCACCGTCGACCGGATCTTCGGGTCGGTCCAGAAGACCCGGTGGTAGACGGCGCTGATCGTGAACAGCACGACGAGCGAGCTTCCGTAGACCCCGGCCCCGAACTCGGCCATCGGGGAGGTGGCCCGGGAGACGAGCCAGAGCGCGGCCGGAAGGGCCCCCAGGGCGGCGACGAGGTGGAAGACGCCCCGCAGGGTGGGGCGCTGCCGGGCGGGAAGCGTCGAGGCCAAGACCAGTGAGCTAACCGCCCCCCTGGCCGGCGCCCGTCAATCCCTTCAGGCAGCGGACCTGGTTCGCCTCCTGCTTGCGCCGGAGCATCTCCCTTCCGACGGGCAGGTCGTCGCCGGAGAAGCCCGCCCGGTGGTGCAGGTGGTAGACGATGGCGCGGTGCTTGACGCTCTCGAGCGCGACCCCGGTGGCCAGGAGGCGCCATTCGACGTCCGTGTCCTCGCCCACGCCGTAGTGCACGTAGTCCTCGTCGAAGCCGTTCACGGCCTCGAGGTGGGACCGGTGGACTCCCCAGTTGCAGCCCCAGATCCCGGTTCGCTGGTTTCGCCTTCGGTAGAAGGGGATGCGGAACCCCTCCTCGACGCGCTTGCTGTCGGACCGGAGGAGCGCGAGAAGCGACGGGGGACACGGAGCCTCGCCCGAGAGCATCCTCCCGGTGACCCGGGGCCCGAGCAGGACCCGGCGACCGAAGAGGGCCCGGCCGGGTGTCGCGGCCTTCCGGTAGGCGGCCACGAGTCCCGGGTGGGGGACGCAGTCGCCGTCGAGGAACACCAGGAAAGGGTTCCGGCTGGCCCGGAGAGCCGCGTTCAGGATCCGCGTCTTTCCGAACCCGCTGTGCGGCTGGGAGACGTGGAGGAGGCGGTCCCCGAAGCTGGGCCGGTGCCGGGCCACCACCCGCGCGATCTGCTCCCCCTGGTCGTCCTCGGCGACCACCACCTCGAATCCGGCGTCGGTCTGCATGGCCAGCGCGCCGAGGACCAGGCCGAGTGGATCGGGTTGCCGGTAGGCCGAGACGACCACCGACAGGAGCGGGCGCGGTTCCGGAATCACCCTTCCACTACAGACGGCTTTCCGGACCGGGGCAAGCCCAATCGGGCGCATCCGGCCGGCATGCTAGGCTGGCTCGAGATGACGCGAGAGCCCGAGCGAGCCCCCGACGTCTCCGTCGTCGTCGCCACCTACAACGGCAGCCGTTTCCTGCGGGAGCAGCTGGACTCCATCCTGGCGCAGACGCTTCCGCCACGGGAGATCGTGGTCGTGGACGACGGCTCCACCGACGACACGCTCCAGGTGCTCGACGCCTACGCCGCGAAGGACTCCCGGTTCCGGATCATCCGCAGCGACGTCAATCTCGGATACGTCCGCAACTTCGAGAGGGGCATGCAGCTCGCCACCCACGGCCTGGTGGCCCTGAGCGACCAGGACGACATCTGGCTGCCGCACAAGCTGGAGACGCTCTGCGCGCGGATCGGGGACCGGCTCATCGCCTACAGCGACTCGGAGCTGGTGGACGAGGAAGGCCGGCGGCTGAACCGGAGGATGTCGGACATCAAGAACCAGATCGGCTACGACAACTGCCTGATGTACGCCCTCGGGGCATGGGCTCCTGGCCACACGATGCTCTTCCGCCGGGAACTCGTCGAGTGGTGCCTGCCGTTCCCGTCCCTGGTCACCCACGATTTCTGGCTCGGCTTCATGGCCACCTGCCACGGCGCCATCCAGTACGTCGACGAGCCGCTGGTGCTCTACCGGCAGCATCGAGGGAACGTCATCGGCGCGAACACCCGGGCCTCGAGGTCGGGCCGGGTGCGGCCGACCCGCGCCCAGAAGCAGGAGCGGAGCCGCGCTCGCATGCGCCTGCTGTACGAGCGATGCCCGGCCGGGAACCGCCAGGGGAAGGAGATCCTGCGCGTGATCCACGAGAGCTACCGGAGCTTCTCTCCGCGCAACGACTGGATCAGGATGGTCGTCTTCTTCCGGTATCGGGACCTGATCCTGGCCTACAAGAAGAAGACGGCACTCACGAGGGCCCTGTTCTGCCTGAAGATGTTCTTCACCATCGATTGAATCCCGTCGGCGCCGCGCATCGCACGCGCCGGCGCAATCGGTCCCCCCGGGCGTGATAGTCTCCCGCCCGGATGGCGCGCCGCCACAGGCCTCTCGAGACGTTCGCCCCGCGCATCGAGGCCTGCCCGGCCGCCCGCCCCACACCCGGGGCGCGAATCACCGTCGTGATTCCCTCCTGGAACAACCTCCCCTTCCTGCGCCTCTGCGTGGAGTCGATCCGGCGCAACTCGGCGATGGCTCACCAGATCCTGGTCCACGTGAACGAAGGCTCCGACGGTACGCTCGACTGGGTGCGGGCAGAGGGACTCGGCCACACCCGCAGCGAGAGCAACGCCGGGGTGTGCTTCGCGGTGAATGCGGCGGCGGCGCTCGGCACCACGGACCTCATCGCCTACATGAACGACGACATGTACGTCTGCCCGGGGTGGGACGTGGCGCTCCTCGACGCGGTCGACCGCATCGGGCACGAGCGTTTCATGCTGTCGGGGACGATGATCGAGCCCGGCGGCAAGACCCCGGGAAGCATCGTTCCCCGCGACTACGGCGACGATCCGGAGAGCTTCCGGGAGCAGGACCTCCTGGCCGACCTCGAGGATCTCCGCCGCTCGGACTGGTCGGGAGCGACCTCCCCCCCCACGCTCGTGCACCGCCGGATGTGGGAACTGGTGGGCGGGTACAGCGTGGAATTCTCGCCGGGAATGGGGTCCGACCCCGACCTCGCGATGAAGCTCTGGCTCGCCGGCGTCCGTGAGTTCCGGGGAGTCGGCTCGAGCCGGGTCTACCACTTCCGGCACAAGACCGTCGGTCGCGAGATCCGGCTGAACGACGGGGGAGAGCGGTTCGCGCTCAAGTACGGGCTGCCCATCAGCTACTTCCTCTGGGACGTGCTGCGGTGGGGGAAGGACCACGCGGGCCCCCTGCCCGACCTGCCGCGGGGCTGGCGCCACCGCTGGGCCCAGGCCCGCGCCTTCCGCTATCGATTCAAGCCTTGATAGCGCCCGCGTCAACGTTCAGGACCCACCGCTGAACGTCAACCGTTTCGCCGCGGGGCCCGGGGTGAACGTCCGGCCTCGCCCGGCAGCGGGGAACCCGACCAGATCCGGCGATTTTTGGCCCGGCATGGGGTGGGGGAAATCCCCCATGTCGTTGGTACGGACCGTGCTCAGGGAGTGGCCACCGACCATCGCGGCGAGGGCCGCGGAAACGTCATCCCGTCGGGAAAGGATCCACACTTGAACCGCAAGACCCACCTTCTCGCGGCGCTGCTCCTCTCGGGGCTCGCCGCCTGCACCTCCTCCACCCCGTCCGCCACCTGCGCCGACTTCTGCGGCGCGGGGAACGTCTGCGTCGACGGCACCTGCGTGCCGCTCGCCTGCACGCCCTCGTGCGGCCCGGGCACCGCCTGCCAGAATGGCCAGTGCGTCCCGGTCGCCGCGCTGACCTGTTCCGCGACCTACCCCGGTTGCTCCGCCTGCGACACCTCGCCGGCCACCCCGGCGTGGGTGGGACAGTGCGGCGCGGGCACGGCCTGCGAGGCCGGCAGCGACACCTGCGTCCCCCTCGCCTGCGAGCCGGCCTGCGGCCCGGGCACCGCCTGCCAGATGGGACAGTGCGTCGCCGTCGCGGCGCTCACCTGCACGGCTCCCTACCCGGGTTGCTCCTCCTGCGACACCTCCGGCGCAACCCCGGCCTGGAAGGGGCTCTGCGGGACCGGCACCACCTGCGACGCCACCAGCGACACCTGCGTCCAGGTGACGGCCACGCTCCACGCCACGCTCTCGCAGCCCGGCCTTCCTCTCGCGGGACCGTTCGCGAGCGGCTACGCCGTGACCCAGGCCTGCCTGCAGTGCCACGAGTCCGCCGGCCGGGAGATCATGGCCTCGGCCCACTGGACGTGGGCCGGCCCCACGCCCGACCTGGTGTCGATCTTCGACCTCGTCACCCCGGTGAACCCGGGCGACATCGGGAAGGTGAACCTGGTCAACAACTTCTGCGTTGGCGTGCCCTCCAACGAGAAGCGCTGCGACCAGTGCCACGCCGGCTACGGCGGCGATCCGGATGCCGCCAAGCCGCAGAAGACCGCCCGGGCCTACACGCTCGCCGACAGTTCCATCCCGCTCGCGAACCGCGTCGACTGCCTCGTCTGCCACGCAGACCCGACGAAGTACTCGAAGAACCCCAAGGACTTCGGACGTCCCAACCCGACCGTCGACCTCGCCGCCGCGGTCAAGGGGATCATGCTCCCCAATCGCGCCAACTGCGGCGCCTGCCACTTCTACGCCGGTGGGGGAGACAACGTGAAGCTGATGGGCTCGGGCCTGAAGAACCCCTCCGAGACGACCGACGTCCACATGGGGCGCGGGATGACCTGCTCCGACTGCCACACCAGCTCGGGCCACGGCTTCGCCGGGGGCGGCGTGCACGTCCCCACCCACACCTCCCGCGTCGCCTGCAGCGACTGCCACGGAATGGCACCTCACGAGGGAACCGTTGCGACGGTTGGCTACTGGCTCGACGGGCACGTCGACAAGCTGGCCTGCCAGACCTGCCACATCCCGAAGTTCTCGAAGACCCAGTTCGCCAAGATGGACTGGGACTGGTCCACCGCCGGTGACAACAAGACCTGCGCCGGAACCCCCGGGACGTGCACGGCCGGCGTGGTGACCACCAAGGTGAACGAGGACGGCGTCGCCGACCCCACCTCCGCGACCTCGGTGACGAGCTACGACTACATCAAGGGCAACTTCGTCTGGCAGAAGAACGTCACCCCCGCCTACCGCTGGTCGAACGGCAAGTCGAGCCACGTGCGCACCTCCGACAAGGGAGACCTGGGCACGATGGGCACGACCGCCGACGACGCCAACCGGCTGACCCTCGGCGAGCCCGCCGGTGGCCCCGCCGACGGCAAGATCATGCCGTTCAAGCTGATGCGCGGCCGTCAGGCCATGTACGTCGACGGCGCCAACGGCTTCGTCATCAACCCCAACGTCTTCGGCCCGGGCAGCTTCTGGGGCGTGGTGCAGGCGCCCGGCTACGACTTCTCGACCTACACGTTCGACGCGACCACCGCGCCGGGCCAGCCCTCGGTCGACAAGCTGTGGGGGAAGGTCTTCGCCACCGGCGCCATCGCCGCCGGCCAGGTGCCGGCCGGGACCGCGCCGTTCGCCAAGTACGACGGGGTGAACCCGGGGTACGACTGGCGCTACACCAAGCTCTACATGGACATGAACCACGAGGTGGCGCCCAAGGCCCAGGCCCTGGGCTCCGCCTCCGCAGGGGGCTGCGGCGACTGCCACTCGTCGGCGCCGAAGATCCCCATCTGCGAGCTGTACCCGGATCCCGCCTCGCGGCCGGCCATCTTCGCCGACCTCGTCTGCGGCGACCGGTAGGTCTCGCGCGCAACAGGGCCGCGGTCCGGGATCCGTCCCGGCCGCGGCCTCCTTCGTTCAGCGACGGCCGGCCGAGGCGTCCTCCTCCTGGGCCTCGACGGCGAGCTGCTCGAGGGCCTCCCTGGTCGCGGGCGCCGCGGCGAGCACCACCGGGCGCACGCCGGACAGGGCACGGTCGGCGAAGTCCCCGATGCCCGCCATGTTCTCCGGAACCCAGAGGCGGACACCCCCAGGGCCGGTCAGGTAGAACCACCGGCTCGCGCCGTTGTAGGCGATCCTCTCCACACCCGCCCAGTCGACCGCCGTCCGGCGAAGAGGATCGGTCCGCTCCACCCCCCGGTCGTCGACCCGGACCTGCATCCGCCACTCGGCGAGGAGGAAGTAGGCGCAGACCCAGACCCCCGCGGCGGTGGCCAGGGCCACCACGGCGATTCCGGTTGCGCCCATGCCGTCCCTCCGCGCCACGGCCGCCGCGACCGCCCCGACGAGGAGCGTGGGGCCGAGAGCCATGGCGGCGAGGATCGCGTACCTGCCGCGAGGCGGGCGGAGGACCACGGCGTTCCCGACGCGGTCCCCGCGGAGACGGTGCGGCGGAACCGGCCGCAGGAGCCAGCCTCCCACGAAGAGCAGGACTCCCAGGACGGCGAAGGCGACGAGGAGCTGCATCGCGGAACTCTCCCCCGGAGCCGCGCCCCACGCAACGATGGCAGGTCCGTCCCTCCGGGCGGAGTCCTCGCCGACAGGGACGTCGAAGGGGATGATTCGTGACAGCCCCTTGCGGGGCGTGCTGGCCGGCGCGTTCCAGCGATACCTGTCGAGCTTCAAGGGGTTATGGTGGCGCTCTGGATCGTACGGGGAGGGACGGACTTGGACGAGCAGGAGGTGCTCGAGGAGACCATCGGCGGCCTGCTCGCCACCGGGAAGCTGGAAGAAGCCGCCACCGCGGCCATAAAGGGCTACGGGCCGCAGGTGCTCCGCTACCTCCGTTCCGTCCTCGGCAGCGACGACGACTCGCGAGAGGCCTTCGCCCAGTTCGCCGAGAACCTCTGGCGCGGCCTGCCCGAGTTCCGGGGAACGGCGCCGCTTCGCATCTGGGCCTACCGAATCGCCTGGAACGTGGCCTGCGACCTGCGCAAGCAGCCCTGGCGAATCCGGCGGCGGCGCCTCGAGACCGGCGAGGCCACGCGCATCGCCGAGACGGTGGCCACCTCGACCGACGAGAAGCTGGAGGCGCGCCGGCAGGATCTCCAGGCCCTGCGCGAGGCGCTCTCCATCGACGACCGGGCGCTCGCCGCCCTCCGCATCGACCAGGGACTCTCCTGGGCCGAGTGCGCCGAGGTGCTCTCCCGGGATGGACGGGTCGTGAAGGCGAACACCCTGACCAAGCGGTTCGAGCGGATCAAGGAGCGGCTGGGCGCGCTGGCGAGGAAGCGCGGGCTGCTCGACCGGTGAGCGCGCGCCCGTCCACTCCGGCCGATGGCGAGCCCGGGACGCTCACCTCCCTCGTCGACGAGGTCTTCCGGAGCGCCTCCGCCGACGGTCGGAACGAGTGGGTCGAGGGGCTCTCCCCGGGCACGGCGGTCGGCCGCTACGACCTGATCCGCGAGATCGGGCGAGGCGGATTCGGCGTGGTCTGGGAGGCGCGCGACCGGGAGCTGGGGCGACGCGTGGCCGTGAAGGTCATCCGGGTGCGGCGCGAGGGCGTGCCCGAGAGGCGGCTGCTCGCCGAGGCCGAGGTGGCGGCCCGGCTCTCCCATCCCGGGATCGTCACCATCCTCGACGTGGGCCGCAGCGAGAAGGGCGCCTGGCTGGTGCTGGAGTTCCTCTCCGGCCGGACGCTGGAGGAACGCCTCGGCGGGGGGGCGCTGCCCCTGCGCGATGCGCTGCGGGTGACCCTGGACCTGGCCCGCGCCCTCGCGCACGCCCACACCCACGGCGTGGTGCACCGCGACCTCACCGCGCGCAACGTCTTCCTCTGCGAGGACGGGCAGGTGAAGCTTCTCGACCTCGGTATGGCCCAGGCCTTCGGGCGCCGCAAGCTCGATGGCGGGACGCCGGACGCCATGGCGCCGGAGCAGGCCCGGGGCGGGCCGGAGGACGAGCGCGTCGACGTATATTCGCTCGGGGTGTTGCTCCACCGGATGGTCAGTGGCGAGACGCCCTTTCCGCCGGGCACTCCCGCCGATCGCCGCCTCGCTCCGCAGCTCGTGGTCCCGGAACTGCCCGGTCTGGGCGAGCTGGTGGGGCGGATGCTCGCCCCCGAGCCCATGGAGCGTCCCCGCGACGCCGGCGCCGTCCTGGCCGAACTGGAGGCCCTCGAGGCCACGCTGCCCCGGTCGGGCACCGGTTCGCAGCCGGGAGCGGTCCGGGTGCGGCGGCGCCGGCCCCGCTGGGCTTCCGGCGCGGTACTGGCCGCGGCCCTGGTCGCTTCAGGGACGGCCGGGGCGCTGGCCGCGCGGCCCTTCGGGGTGGCCGCCGGCCCTCCGCCTGCACCGGTCGCGATCTCGGCGCGGTCCGCCACGACCGCCTGCGACTGGGGGGAGGCGAGCTGGACCGAACTCGATGGAATCCCGGAAGGCGCCGTCGCCCTGAACGGGGAGATCGGTGGGCAGGGAATCCGGGAGGTCTCGGGGCGGACGGCCTGGCTGCAGTGGTCGGACTGGAACGGGCTCTTCGTTCCGATGGGCAGGGCCCGGGACGCGGACGTGTTCGCCATCGAGGTGGAGTTCCACTTCCCGGCGGTGACACGATGGCAGCGGGGGGCCAACCTGGGCATCTACTCCGACCCTCCCACTGCCGAGCTGCGACCCGCGGAGTCCAGGCACGGGCTCACCTTCGGGGTGCTCGAGGAGCCCGGACGCGCCCCCTCGTTCCAGCTGAACCAGATCGTGGACGGAGCGTACGTGCGAACTCACCAGGGGACGCTCCGCGAGTCGCTCGCCGGCTCCTGGCACCTACTCCGGGTCGAAGGCTCCCGAACGGGAGGATGGCTCCGGGCACTCCTGGACGGCCAGCCCCTGGTCGTCGTCCACGGGGTGCTGGACCTGTCGGGCGGGCACGTGAGGCTCGGGTCAGGGTACGGCTACACGAACCCCGAGGACGTCGCCTGGTCCAACCTCCGGACCTTCGCCGGATCCCCGGAGTGCCAGTAGGCAGGGCCCTCGCTAGAATCCGGTGGTCTCGAACCGGAGGCCCCATGCACCGCACTCGCCTCGCCGCCCTGCTCGCCGCCGTCCTGACCCTCCTGCCTGCAGCCTCGGGCGCCGAGGAGGCGAAGGCGGCCAGCCCGGCCCCGCCGAAGTTCGAGATGGAGTCGGTGCAGCTCGTCCTCCTGATGCGCTCCCCGACCTGGAGGAAGCTCCCAGACGACGAGGCCCGGGAGATCCAGCGGCAGCACATCGGCCACCTCACGGCCATGGGAGAGGCGGGCAAGATGGTCGTGGCCGGCCCGTTCTCCGACCAGACCGACCCGGCCTACCGGGGTGTCTGCATCTACCGGGTTGGCTCCGTCGCGGAGGCCAGGGCGCTGGCCGAGCAGGATCCCGCGGTGAAGGCCGGGCAGCTGCGGGTCGAGGCGATGACCTGGTGGTACGGCAAGGGCTACATGACCTTCCCGAAGGCCAACTAGCGGGCCCCCCGCGCCTCCCGGTCGGCGCGGGAGAGCCGGGCGAGGCCGGCGATGCGCACGGCCCTCCCCCATCCCACCGCCGCGGCGGCGAGCTGGGCGAGGACGACACCCGCGATCACGGCCCAGCGGGGTCCGGCCGGCAGCCGCTCCCGGATCGCCATGATCGCGAGACCCAGCACCGGTCCGGCCAGCGCGCCGGCCAGGCCGACGGCCACGGCATGGGCGGGGTGGCGGAGCACGAGCCAGGCGCCGGAGAGCCAGGCGAAGAACGCGCTGCGCCTCTCGGGCCGGGCCGCCAGGTTGGCGCGACCGGCGTCGACGGTGAGGTGGGCGGCGAAGAGGAGGGCGCCCATGGCGAGAAGCGCCCAGCGCTCCCGGGAGGCCGCCGCCGCCTCGGTGATCGTCCTCGCGACGGCCCGGTCGGTGCCCTTCGAGATCGCGAGCGCCACGAGGACCGCCGCGCCGAGGGGGATCGCCCCGACGAGGACCATGCGGAACATCCGGCCGTAGAAGCGGCCGGCGCCGGTGAGCAGCGGGCGGAACCGGAGCGGGTGATCCGAGCCGGCCTCGGCGAGCACGGCCCCCGAGAGGGCCGGCGCGAGGAGGAGGGCGACCACCAGCGAGCTGAGCATCCACCCGGGGATGGCCTGCCCCTGGGGGCTCTCCCCGAGGGCCCTCGCCAGGTCGGGGAGCCAGGACCCCTCCACCCCCCGGGCCAGGAGCGCGGCGCGCGGCGCGTGGTCGAGGAGGCCCGAGAGGAATCCCCAGACCGGCACGGTCGCGAGCGCCGCCGGCACCGCCGAGAGGAGCGCGCACAGGAAGAGCAGCCGCCACCGCGTGGCGCGGCGGAAGCCCGCCTGGATCGATTCGCCGATCCTCACAGGGACTCCAGCACGGCCCCGAGGAACTGGACCCAGCCAGCCACGGAGAGGGCCATCCGCGTAGCCGGGCCGCTCCGGGCCTCGCGCGTGCGCCCGTCGTCGAGCTTGTCGACGTCCAGGAGGATCTTCCGGTCCCCGTCGATCTGGGCCGAGCGCACCTTCACCGGCCGTACCAGCTCCCACCGGCCCCACCGCTCGGAAGCCGGCCAGTCGAGCCGCTCGACGCTGTCGTCCTCGAAGGTGACCACCACCACCTGCGGGACCCCGGTCGCGTAGCGGCGCGCCGCGATCACGTTGCGCCAAGGGAAGGGTCCGGGCTTCCCGTCGGCGGGCTCGCCGTGCTCCTTCCTCCAGGCCTCGCGGACGGCGGCGACCGCCTTCTCCCTCGACTTCACATCGGTCTCCTGCCGCTTGCCCTCCACCTCGAGGTCGCCGAGCGGGGGGAGCGCCTCCGTGGCCGTGACCTTCACGATCCGGTCGTCCACCGGGCCGTTCGCGAAGACCTGCTCCTCGAACCAGCGTTCCACGAACTTCCGGTCGGCCCCCGCGTCGACGAAGGCCTCGCGCAGGTCGGCGGTGCCCGGGTGCCGGAACCGCCAGCGCTCGTAATAGAGCTTCATGGCCCTCTCGAACAGCTCGGCGCCGAGGACGTGCTCGAGGTCGTGGAACGCCAGCGCCGTGCGGGAGTAGACGAGGTTGTAGCTCCCGCTCGACCAGCGCTTCCAGGAGTTCCCGGCGATGGGGTCGGCCTGGTGGCGGGCGGTCCCGGCGCCCCGCTCCATGTCCCAGGTGTCGAGCCGCGGGAGGCGGAACCCGATCCACCGGGCGATCGCGGGCAGCCGCAAGCGGTAGCCCTCCTCGGCCAGCATCCGCGCGTCCCACAGCTGGTTCATGCCCTCGTCGAGGAACGGCTCCTCGAACTCGTTGGTGGCGAGGATGCCCATGAAGTAGCCGTGTCCGAACTCGTGGACCGTGACGGCCCGGGTCACACCGGCGGCGTTCCGGGGGAACTCGTTCGATCCGATGGTGGTGAAGAAGGTCTCGTACTCCATTCCCCCTGCCTCGAGGGCGTTGAACGGGGGGACGAGGACCGTGAGGTGCCGGTACGGGTAGGGGCCGAGCGTGCGGGAGAAGTAGGACAGGGCGTCGATGGTGGCCTGGAGGGCCTCCCGCGCCGATCGCTCGAACTCGGGCGGGTACCAGACCTCGATCTGCACCTGCGGGCTGCCCGGGCCGGTCCAGGTCCCGTGGAGGGGGGGCGCGAAGCCGTCCCAGGCGGTGAAGACCACGTCGTGCACGTCCTCGGCGCGGAACTTCCACGAGACGCCGTCGGGTCCCTTGCGCGGCCGGTCCACCGGCGAACCACTCGCCGCCACGCGGTAGCCCTCGGGCACCACCACCTCGAGATCGTAGGCGCCGAAGTCGGCGTAGAACTCGCTGTTCAGGTGGTACTCGTGGGCGTTCCACCGCGGCGCGGTGGCGCCGCGCTCCCCGGGCAGCTCGAGCACGCCGATCTTGGGGTACCACTGCCCGGCCAGGTGGAAGGTGTCGAAGTACCCCGCCCTTGCCACCACCCGCGGCATCCGGTCGAAGAAGTCGATCCGGAGCGTGGTGGTGCCGCCCGGGGGTACCGCCTCCGGGAGATCCACCCGCACCACGGTGTGGTCGGTGTCCGGCCCACCGTCTGGGTGGACGAAGCTCCACGAGGCCGGGCGTCCGCCCTGCTCGACGCGCCGCAGCTCGATGTAGCCCCACTCGCCCTCGCGGGTCCCGACGTCGCTGCGGAACCCGCCGTGGCGGCGCTGCTCCCGCATGAAGGTGGACCCCTCCGACTCGAAGGCGTTGGGGTAGAGGTGCAGGTAGACGCTGCGGATCGGGATCGGGCTGCGGTTCCGCCAGGTGAGCTTCTCGGTGCCGGTGATGGTGTGCTTCACCGGGTCGAGCACGGCGCGGATGTCGTAGTCGGCGACCCTGTCGGAGAGGGTCGGCTCCTTGCCGGTGCGCGGCCCGCCCCAGGCCCCCGGTGCGCTGGGAACGCGAACGCTCCCGGCATCGGCGCCGGCGATCTCCACTTCCGGTGAGGGAGAAACCGTTGCTACCGGCGAGGTTGCTGCGAAAAGCAGGAGCGAGAGCGCCAGGGCGGCCGTCTGCATGCCCTCCCTTACCCCGATGTGGCCTTTCGCTTCCAGCCCCCGGGGCTTAGGTCCGGCCCATGCTCACCATCCGACGCTCCGAGGACCGCGGCCGCTTCGACCACGGCTGGCTCGACACCCGCCACACCTTCTCCTTCGCCGACTACCACGATCCGCGCTTCATGGGCTTCTCCGACCTCCGGGTCATCAACGAGGACCGGGTGAAACCAGGCCAGGGCTTCGGGACCCACGGCCACCGCGACATGGAGATCCTCTCCTACGTGCTCGAGGGGGAGCTCGGGCACCGCGACTCGATGGGGAACGGATCCACCATCCGTCCCGGCGAGGTGCAGCGCATGAGCGCAGGCACCGGAGTGACACACAGTGAAATGAACCCCTCGCGGGAGCACCCGGTCCACTTCCTCCAGATCTGGATCCTCCCCGCCGCGGCCGGCATCCCCCCGGGCTACGAGCAGCGGGCAATTCCGGAGGCCGAGCGGAGGGGACGCCTGCGCCTGCTCGCCTCGTCCGACGGGCGCGAGGGCTCGGTGACCATCCACCAGGACGCGGCCATGCGGGGCGCGATCCTCGCGCCGGGCGACCGGGTGCGGCACGAGATCCCCGCCGGGCGCGTGGCCTGGGTCCAGGTGGCGCGAGGGGAGATCTCGGTGAACGGCCAGACGCTCCGGGCCGGCGACGGCCTCGCTGCGGTGGACGAGGCCTCGCTCGAGATCGTGGGCGGGGGCGGCGGGGACGCCGATGTGCTCGTCTTCGACCTCGCGGCGTAGCCGCGGGAGGCTAGAATCACGCGGTGCCACCGGTCCCGAAGACCGCCTACGAGCCCAAGGCCTGGGAGGAGGTGCCCTGCCCGTTCTGCGGCTCCGTCGACCGGCGCCTCCACGAACGCTTCGGCTGGCGCCTTCGCTTCACCTACCAGCTCTGCCGGGGCTGCGGCCTCGTCTACCAGTCCCCCCGCCCCCGCTACGACGACGACTTCGTTCGCGCCGCCTACGGCGACTACTTCGCCTTCTCGGAGGACTTCCGCCCCGGCGACCCGGTGAACCACGCCACCCAGGCCAACTGGGAGGAGCTGGTGGCCGAGATGGTCACCTTCGACACCGACCGCTCCGCGGTCCTCGACGTGGGCTCCTGCATGGGGAACTTCCTGCTCGCCGCGCGACCCCACTGGAGGCGGGCCGAGGGGGTGGAGGTCTCCGGGAAGATGCGGGAGTTCGTGGAGCGGGAGATCGGCGTCCCGGTCCACGGCGTGCCCTTCGAGTCGCTTCGGGTGGACGGGCGGTTCTCCTGCATCCACATGAGCCACGTCCTCGAGCACGTCCCGGATCCATCCTCCTGGATGGTGCGAGCCCGGGAGCTGCTCGTCCCGGGGGGTCTGCTCGTCGTCGCCGTGCCCAACATGTTCTCGCTCGACCGGCGCTGGCAGCTCGCCCTGAAGCGGGCCGGGCTGAGACGCGGCGAGTGGAGGAACCCGGCCAAGACCCCCGACCACCTCTTCGAGCCCACCATCCCGTCGATGCTGCGCTTTCTCGACGCCCACGGGTTCGAGGTGGTCTCCCGGTACACGTACAGCCGGTCGGACGAGACCTCGCGGAAACCCTTCAACCGGCTCTACCGCCGCAGGCTCCTGCTGGGTGCCAACGCTCGCTTCTACGCCCGTCGCCGACCTGGGGTATAAGGGCTCGTTTCGTAACGCCTTTCGAGAGGATTCCCATGCACCCCGCACGCCTTCGCCTCCACACCGCACCGATGCTCGCCGTCCTGGCCCTCTCGGCCTGCTCGAAGGAGAAGGGTCCGGCCGCGATGCCGCCTCCGGAGATCCCGGTCGTCACGGTGACCGCGAAGGACACGCCGCTGGAGTTCGACCTGGTGGCGCAGATGCGCGGACTCGAGGACGTGGAGATCCGGGCCCGCGTCGAGGGGTACCTCGAGACCATCGACTACGTGGAGGGGACGACGGTACAGAAGGGGAAGCTCCTCTTCACCATCGACGACCAGCAGTACATCGCGGCGCTGGCCCAGGCCCAGGCCACGCTGGCCTCCGCACAGAACCAGTTCGACAAGGGCGACCTGGACGTGAAGCGCTTCACGCCGCTGGTGGCCGAGCGCGCCGTGAGCCAGGCCGAGCTCGACAACGCCATCTCGGCCCGGAAGTCGGGGGCCGCCCAGATCGAGGCCGGCAAGGCCAACGTCGAGAAGGCTCGTCTCAACCTCTCCTACACGCGCATCTCGTCCC
The DNA here is from genome assembly GCA_963802065.1 of uncultured delta proteobacterium. Classification (GTDB taxonomy): domain Bacteria; phylum Myxococcota; class Myxococcia; order Myxococcales; family Anaeromyxobacteraceae; genus CAIOAK01. The sequence continues at coordinate 70,960 of CAWDHF010000011.1, forward strand.
CCATCACGGGACTCGTCGGAAGGGCCGAGCACAAGGTGGGCGACCTGGTCGGCAAGGGGGAGCCGACGCTGCTCACCACGGTCTCCTCGATCGACCCCATCCGTGTCAGCGTCGCCATCCCCGAAGCCGACTATCTCCGCTTCGCCCGCTCGGTGGGCGACGCCAAGGCAGAGGTCGCGAAGACCCCTCCCGTCCTCATCCTCTCCGACGGCACCCAGCACCCCTACCCGGGCAAGCTCATCTTCGTCGACCGCGCCGTCGACACGCAGACCGGTACCCTTCGCGTCGACCTCGCCTTCCCCAACCCCAAGAAGACGCTCCGCCCCGGGCTCTACGGCAAGGTGAAGGCCGAGTCGGAGGTGGTGAAGGGCGCCATTCTCGTCCCGCAGCGCGCCGTGCAGGAGCTCCAGGGCACCTACACCGTCGTCGTGGTCGGCGAGGGGGACAAGGTGGAGACACGCAAGGTGACTCCCGGCCAGAAGGTCGGCAACCAGTGGATCATCCAGGAGGGCCTGAAGGCCGGCGAACGCGTGGTGGTGGAGGGCTTCCAGCGCCTGCGCGACGGCATGACGATCGTCCCGAAGCTGGACGCCGCCCCCGCGCCGGCGAGCCCCGCGCCGGCCGGAGGGAAGTGAGCCATGGGCTCCTTCTTCATCCGACGCCCGATCGTGGCGATGGTGATCTCCATCGTCATGGTCATCATGGGCGCGGTGGCCATCACCCGGCTGCCGGTCGCCCAGTTCCCGGAGATCACGCCCCCGCTCATCCAGGTCACGACGACCTACACCGGTGCCTCCGCCCTCGACGTGGAGTCCTCGGTGGCGGCGCCCGTCGAGCAGCAGGTGAACGGCGTCGACAACATGATCTACATGAAGTCGACGAACGCGAACGACGGCACCTACAACCTGCAGGTGTCGTTCGAGGTCGGGGCCGACCTCGACATGTCGAACGTGCTCGTGCAGAACCGCGTCTCGCAGGCCAACGCCTCCCTGCCGCCCGACGTGAAGACCTACGGCGTCACGGTCAAGAAGTCGCTCAACTTCCCGCTCATGCTGGTGACGCTCACCTCCCCCTCGGGAGCCTTCGACAACAACTTCCTGTCGAACTACGCGGTCATCAACATCAACGACCAGCTGAAGCGCATCTCCGGCGTCGGCGACATCGTCCTCTTCGGCGGCTCCGACTACGCCATGCGCATCTGGGTGCGCCCCGATCGCCTGAAGACGCTCGGCCTCACGGTGGCCGACCTCTCGAACGCCGTGAAGCAGCAGAACGTGCTGCTCCCGGCCGGACAGATCGGCGGCCCGCCCGCCCCGAAGGGTACCGAGTTCACCTACGTGGTCCGCACCAAGGGGCGCCTCCTCGACTCCGAGGAGTTCGGCCAGATCGTGGTGCGCTCCAACCCGGACGGGTCGCAGGTCCGGCTCAAGGACGTGGCCCGGATCGACCTGGGCTCGGTGCTCTACAACTCCATGGGGCGCCTCGACGGGAAGCCCGCCGCCGTCATCGCCGTCTACCAGGCGCCCGGCTCGAACGCGCTGGCCGTCTCCGATGCCGTGAAGAAGACCGCCGACGAGATCGCCACGCGCTTCCCACCAGGCGTGAAGCACCAGATCACCCTCGACACCACGCTGGCCATCACCGCCGGCATCGAGGAGATCCTGCACACGCTCCTCGAGGCGGTGCTGCTCGTCATCCTGGTGGTGTTCGTCTTCCTGCAGAACTGGCGCGCCACCCTCATCCCGCTGCTCACCGTGCCGGTGGCCCTCATCGGCACCTTCATGATCTTCCCGCTCCTCGGCTTCTCGGTGAACACCCTCTCGCTCCTGGGGCTCGTGCTCGCCATCGGCATCGTGGTGGACGACGCCATCGTGGTGGTCGAGGCGGTGATGCACCACATCGAGCACGGCATGTCGCCCAAGGAGGCGACCGCCCAGGCCATGAAGGAGGTCTCCGGGCCGGTCATCGCCATCGCGCTGGTGCTCACGGCGGTCTTCGTGCCGGTGGCCTTCATCAGCGGCATCTCCGGCCAGCTCTACCAGCAGTTCGCCATCACCATCGCGGTGTCGGTGATGTTCTCCGCCGTGAACGCGCTCACGCTCTCCCCGGCGCTCGCGTCCCTGCTGCTCAAGCCCAAGGGAGGCAAGCGCTCCTTCCTGCAGCCCTTCTACGACGGCTTCAACAAGGTCTTCGACAAGTTCACCGGCGGGTACATGTCGATCACCTCCATCCTGGTCCGCAAGCTCTTCCGGAGCGCGGTGCTGGTGGGCGTCTTCACCGTGCTCGCGGTGGTCATCGCCGGCCGCATCCCCGGCGGCTTCATCCCGGACGAGGACAACGGCTACTTCCTGGCGGCGCTGCAGCTTCCCGACGCCTCCTCCCTCGAACGCACCGATGCCGCGGCGAAGAAGGTCGAGTCCATCCTGATGCGGAACAAGGCGGTGGCCTACACGACCACCATCTCCGGATACAGCATGCTCTCCGGCGCCTACGCCTCCAACACCGGCTTCTTCTTCGTCTCCATGAAGCCCTGGGAGGAGCGCAAGTCGAAGGAGGAGCGCGTATTCGAGGTCATGCGCGCGCTCAACGCGGAGTTCGCACGCGAGGTGCCGGAGGCCACCGCCTTCGCCTTCGGGCCGCCCCCCATCCCCGGCCTCGGCACCGGTTCCGGGTTCTCCTTCATGCTCCAGGACCGGAGCGGCGGCAGTCCCGAGTACCTCGCCGAGAACCTGGCCAGGTTCATGGCGGCGGTGAAGAAGCGCCCCGAGATCGGAATGGCGAACTCCATCTTCCGCTCCGCCGTCCCGCAGATCTTCGCCGACGTGGACCGCGACAAGGTGCTGAAGGTCGGCGTCCCGCTCTCCGACGTCCTCACCACCATGGGGTCGTACCTGGGCGGCAACTACATCAACGACTTCAACCGGTTCGGGCGCGTCTACAAGGTCTTCCTGCAGGCCGAGCCGGAATATCGGACCAAGGTCCAGGACCTGGGGCTCTTCTACGTCCGCGGTCCGAAGGGCGACATGATCCCGCTCGACACCCTGATGTCCACGAGCCCGACCTCCGGCCCCGAGTTCACCAACCGCTTCAACCTCTACCGCTCCGCCGAGGTCACCGGCATCCCGGCTCCCGGCTACAGCTCGGCGCAGGCCATGAAGGCGCTCGAGGAGGTCGCCGCCGAGATCCTGCCCAAGGACATGGGCTACCAGTGGTCGAACGTGTCGTACCAGGAGAAGAAGGCGGAGGGCACGGCCGCCATCGTCTTCGTCTTCGCGATGATCATGGTGTTCCTCATCCTCGCGGCCCAGTACGAGAGCTGGTCGCTCCCGATGAGCGTGCTCCTGGGCACGCCCTTCGCCGCCTTCGGCGCGTTCCTGGGGCTGTGGCTGGCCCGCTTCACCAGCGACAGCTACGTGAACAACATCTTCGCCCAGATCGGCCTCATCATGCTGGTGGGGCTCGCCGCCAAGAACGCCATCCTCATCGTCGAGTTCGCCAAGATGAACGTGGAGAACGGGATGGAACCGGTGGAGGCGGCCCTGAACGCTGCGAAGCTGCGTCTCCGCCCCATCCTCATGACCGCCTTCGCCTTCATCCTCGGCGTGCTCCCGCTGGTCCGCGCGGCCGGCGCAGGAGCCGAGAGCCGAAAGGTGATGGGCATGGCGGTGTTCGCCGGCATGCTCGTCGCCACCTTCCTGGCCGTCTTCCTGGTCCCGGCGCTCTTCGTCATGATCGAGAAGCTGGGCGGGAAGAAGCACAAGCCCGTTCCCACCGCCGGGGAGGCCCCCCCGGCCGCCCCCGCCTCTCACTAGGAGCGACACCGTGACGAGAACCCTCGCCGCCGTCTCCCTCCTCGCATTCTCCGCCTGCGCCGTGGGGCCGAAGTACCAGCGCCCCGAGACGGAGGTGCCCACCGCGTTCCGCTACACGCTCGGCCCGGCCGAGGCGGCCTCCATCGCCGACCTGGGCTGGTGGGAGATGTACCGGGACCCGATCCTGCAGGGGCTCATCGAGGAAGCCCTGCGCAGCAACCAGGACCTGCGCGTCGCCGCGGCCCGCGTCGCCGCGTTCCGGGCGCAGGTGGGCGTCGCCGCCGCCGACTTCTATCCACAGGTCGGGCTGGGCGCAGCCGGCGCCTACGGGCAGCAGTCCGCCAAGAACTACGTCCCCGGCCAGGGACCATCGGGGGCCTTCGCGGTGAACCTGGGCATGTCCTGGGAGCTCGACATCTGGGGGCGCGTCCGCAACGCCACCGATGCGGCCCGGGCCGAGCTCATGGCCACCGAGGAGTTCCGGCGCGGGGTGGTCCTCACCCTGGTCGCCGACGTGGCCCAGACGTACGCCGAGCTCATGGAACTCGACGTCGAGCTGGAGGTGGCGCAGCGGAACACCGTCACCCGCCAGGGCACCCTCGACCTCTTCACCAAGCGAGCCCTGGGGGGCGTGGGCAACGACCTGGAGGTGAGCCAGGCCCGGGCCGACCTTGCCGTGACCGCCGCTGCCATCCCCGCCACCGAGCGGCTCATCGCCCTCAAGGAGAGCCAGATGTCGGTCCTCCTGGGACGGCCGCCCGGTCCCATTCCGCGGTCCAAGGCGCCCGACCAGCAGGTCGCGCCTGCGCTGCCCATGGGCGTGCCGGCGGCCCTTCTCGAGCGCCGCCCCGACATCCGACGGGCCGAGAGCCGGGCCATGGCCGCGACCAGCAACGTGGGCGTGGCCGTCGCCAACCGGCTCCCCAAGCTCTCGCTCGAGGGCATCATCGGCCTCGCCGGGCCCTCGCTCGCGACCACCTTCAGCCCCGAGGGGCTCCTCTGGAGCGTCGGCGCCGGGCTGGTCGCCCCCATCTTCGAGGGCGGACGGCTCGCCTCCCAGGAGGAGGCCGCATGGGCCGTCCTCGACGAGTACGTGGCGCTCTACCGGCAGCAGGTCATCACGGCGTGGCGCGAGGTGAACGACGCCGCGGTGAGCGTCCGCAAGCTCGGAGAGGTGGCGGTCCAGGAGGAGATCCAGGTGGTCGCGGCGAAGACCGCCGAGCACCTGGCCCGCCTGCGATACGACGGCGGGGTCTCGAACTACCTCGAGGTGCTCGACGCCCAGCGGTCGCTCTTCAACTCCGAGTTGACGCTGGCCCAGACCAACCGGGACCAGCTGGTCGCCATGATCCAGCTCTACAAGGCGCTGGGAGGCGGCTGGCACGAGAAGGTCCCGGACGATCCGGCGGCGAAACCGGCCCCGGCCGGAACGCCCGGCCCGACGATCCCGCCCACCGCCCCCCCGGCACCCGCGGCCCCGCCGGCGAAGCCCTAGGCGTCGAGAAACCGGACCCGGCCGGTGGCGATGTCCGCCACCGCGCCGGCCAGCTGCAGCACTCCCTCGGACTGGCGAGCCCGGGCCTCCGGCGTGTCCAGGATCTGGCGCATCGTCCAGCGGACGTTAGCCTCCACGCCGGCGTGCAGCTGCTCCTCGGGCGGCGCCGAGGGGTCGATGCCGTCGAGCCCCGGCAGGATGTTCTGCAGCAAGGCCTCGATCCGGCTGCGATCCCTCGCGCCGCGGAACTTCGCTTCCAGGGCGGCATGGACCGCCCCGCAACCCTCGTGGCCGAGGACCAGGAAGAGCGGCGTCCGGAGATGCACGGCGGCGTACTGGAAGGTGCCCGCCACCTCCGGCGAGATGACGTTCCCGGCCAGCCGGACGATGAAGAGCTCACCGAAGCCGGCGTCGAAGAGGAGCTCCGGCGGAACGCGCGAGTCGCTGCAGCCGAGGATGGTGGCGTAGGGGCGCTGTCCCTTCGCCAGGTCGGCCAGGACCTCCTTCTGCACGGTGGGGAAGCGCGCCTCTCCGCGGACGAAGCGGTCGTTTCCGGCGCGGAGCCGGTCGAGGGCCTCGGACGCCGTGTACCGGACGGGGGAATCGTGGCTCATGAGTCCGGATGGGCCCGCTAGATCGCGCCGATGACCGCGAAGACCCACTGCGGCATGGGGACGTCGGGCCACCTGTTCGCCGTGCCCTTGAAGTGCATCGACGAGGTGCGGCCACCGCTCATGTAGCAGTAGCCGTCGGGCTCCCGGCCGCACTCGACCTGGCGCTCGCCCACCCGGCCCACGAAGGTGGTCGCAGTGGCCGTCACCCGCACCCGGATGCCGGAGATCAGGCCCTCCACCGAGACGGTCTTCGCGTCCTGCTTGACCACCAGGTTCACCCCCGCCCCGGTGATCCGGCCGGGCTCGACCTTCAGCATCACGTCCTTGGTGAGGAGGTTCCCGCCCCAGCGGCCGTCCTTCGTCACCGCCATGTTGACGTTGGGGCCGCGGACCCGCGTCGCGTCGTAGGCGGCCGACGTGCGGTAGACGATCTCCCCGGTGGAGACGAAGGGTGCATTGGGGTCGTCCGCCGGGGCGGGGAACGCGGAGGCGGCCAGGGCGAGGGCGACGATCGTCTGGGACGGGCGCATGTGGATCTCCGTGTGCTCGGGTCTATCCGGTCTTCTCACCGACGAACTTGTCCCGCTCGTCGCGAAACAGCAGGTTGAAGCTGGTCAGGCTGCCATAGCACTTCGTGACGTACCCCTGCATCTCCACCTTCTCGGCGTCGGAGAGCCTGGGGTGCGCGTTGACCTTCTGTTCGAGCACCCGCAGCCGGTCCCGGACCATGACGACCTTGTGGAAGAGGGCGTCGACCGGCAGCTCCTTCGCCTGCAGCGCCGGGTCCCCGGGCTTCACCAGGATGGTCCCGCCTTCCCACTTGGGAGCGAGCGGAACCTCGGGGGCTTCCTCCCGCAGGGCGTCGCGGATGGCCTGGGCGAACTCTTCACGCGTCATGGCGAGGATCTCCTCGGGCAGCGGGGCAAGGGGGGCGCGGTGAATGGCGGGGGGGCGCGCGGCCGGGGACCGCCGGGCCTCGCGGGGTGGAGCGGGCGCGGGGATGGAGCGGTCCCGTCCCAGGTAATGCTCGCAGGCCGGCGCGGTTCCCGGGAAGTCGCCGGTCCGGGCGCCGTAGCGGCAGGGGCCGATGGGGCCACGGGCGTCCTCCAGGATGGGGCGCCACCAGCGGCAGCTGCCGCACTCCCTGGGTCCGTAGGCCGACTCCTCGACGTCCATCGAGGACGCACTCTAGCCCCGGCCGGCTCGCCGTTCCACAGCGTATCCCTCCCGGATGGGCATGGTGACCGCGCCGTGACACGGGCCTATCATCTTCCCGAACGCCCGCCCCCGACATGACCACTCCCACCTTGACGCTCCGGCGGTTCCCCGACCGCACCCTGCCCGCGATCCTGCGCGGGACCACGCGCCGTCGCCCCGACGCCGTCTTCCTGCGGGTCCTCGACCCATCCGACCGGAACGGGGCGCCGCGCGACGTGACCTTCGCCGCCTTCGAGCGCGGCGTGCGCCGGGCCGCGGCATCCCTCTCCGGCGCCGGGCTCCGCGCCGGCGACCGGGTGCTCATGCTGGCCGAGAACTCGCTGGCCTGGCAGGAGGTGTCGCTCGGCGCCCAGGCGCTGCGCGCCGAGCCGGCCGCCCTCTTCGCCAGCCTGTCGGGCGAGCCGGCCCGTGCCATCGCCCTTCGGGTGAAGCCCCGGGTGGCCTTCGTCTCCGGGCCGGCGCAGTGGGAGAAGCTCGCACCGGCGGCCGGGCAGCTCGTCTCCGACGGGCTCGTCGCGGTCGTGAGCGAGGAGCCCCTGCCGGCCGGAGCGCTGCCCCCGGGGGTGCGTCTCCTCACCACGTCCCAGGTCTCCGGCGGCGAGGCGGCGACGCTCGACAGCGCTGCCTGGGACGCGCTCGTGGACGAGGTGGGCGCCGAGGACCCCTTCCTCATGATCTTCACGAGCGGCACCACCGGCCGCCCCAAGGGCGTGCGCCTCCCCCAGCGTTCCATCGTCCACGCCATCGACGCCGGCAACTCGTCCTGCGGCACGGGGCCCGACGACCTCGGCGTCCACTTCCTGCCCTTCGCCCACGTGGCCGGCCACGACCAGTTCTTCCTGGCCCTGGCGCAGGGGCACTCGCTGCTGCTCGTGCTGCGCCGCGAGGACATCGAGCGCTCCTTCTCGTTCGGCCCGACCTACGTCTTCTCGGTTCCGCTCATCTACGACCGGCTCCGGGCCGCCGTGGAGACCCGGATCGAGACCCTTCCCTCCCCGCTTCGCCGCCTCACCCGGGCCGCGATGGCCGCGGGGGTCCGCGTCCGCGTGGAGGGGAGCCGGAGCCCGGGGGACCGCATCCTCACCCGCGTGGCCGACCGGCTGGTGGGCGGACCGCTCCGGAAGAAGCTGGGGGGTCGCGTGCGCACGCTCTTCTCCGGCGGGGCCCCGGCGTCTCCTGCGCTCTTCCGCTTCCTGGAGGGGCTCGGGATCCCCTGCGTCGAGCTGTACGGCATGACCGAGACCGCCGGCATGGTGTCGGCGAACGTCCACGACGGCGTGCGCCGGGCCGGGTCGGCCGGGATCCTCACGCCCGACCAGGAGGTCCGCTTCGATGACGACGGCGAGCTGCTGGTGCGCGGGCCGCTGCTCCTCACGGGCTACCTCGAGCCGGAGGACGCCGTGGGCGCCTTCACCGAGGATGGCTTCTACCGGACCGGCGACCGGGCCCGCATCGACCCGGAGGGCTTCCTGCGGGTGGAGGGGCGGAAGAAGCACCTGCTCGTGCTCTCCACCGGGAAGAAGCTCGCGCCCGAGCCTCTCGAGCAGGCCATCGCCGGCACCCCGCCGTTCCAGGGGGCGGTGCTGCTCGGCGAGGGGCGTCCCTTCGTCTCCGCGGTGGTCTTCGTGGCCCCGGACTTCCTGGCCCGGCTCGCCGCCGAGGGGCGCGACGCCGCCGAGGCGCTCCTGCCCGTCGTCCGGTCGGCCCTCGACGCGTTCAGCGACTACGAGAAGCCCCACAAGCTGCTGGTCATCCCGGGATCCCCGGCCGATCACCCGGCCATCGTCACCCCCACGCTCAAGGTGAAACGGGACGCGGTGGTCGCCTTCCTGGGACCGCGGCTGGCCGCGCTCTACGAGGCGCGCGCCAGGCCGGCGGCGAGCTAGCTAGACGCCCAGCCGGTCGAGGAAGTAGGGCAGCATCTTCCGCCACCACGACCACTCGTGGTCCACGTCGGCGCCCCAGTAGTCGAACCAGGCGGGGATGCCCTTCTCGCGGAGGATCCCCTCCAGGGCCCGGGTGTCGGCCAGGCAGTCCTCCTCCCACCTCCCCTGCCCCACCCCGAAGGCGATGGCGGAGCGGCGATAGCGGTCCAGGTAGGTCGGGTCCGCCAGGCCGGGAAGGTATTGCAGCGGACTGTTGAAGTAGGTCGCATCGTCCCACTGGTCGGCGACGAAGCTCACGGCCGAGTAGAGGCCGGAGAGCCCGATCACCCCGTCGAAGACGTCCGGGCGCCGGAAGAAGAAGTTGGAGGCGTGGAAGGCCCCCATGCTGCAGCCCGTGACCCACATCGTCCCTCGCCCGGTGGCCTTGCGGACGAAGGGAACGAGCTCGTCCATCACGTAGCGGTCGTAGTCGAGGTGGCGCCGGGCCCGCTCGGCGGGAGCCACGGCGGCGTTGGTCCAGCTCTGCCAGTCGATCCCGTCGACGGCCACGAGCTGCATGCGCCCGGCCTCGAGGATCTCGGCGCAGGCGTCGACCATGCCGAACCCGGCGAAGTCACCCACCCGGCCGTCCTGCGAGGGGAAGGCCAGCACCGGCCGGCCGGCGTGACCGTGGACCTCGCATTCCATCTCCTGGCCGAGCGCCGGGCTGTGCCAGCGGTGTCGCTGCCCCTGCATGTCCCGTCTCCCCTAGACCTTGGCCTGGATGTCGGCGGCCGCCTGCGCGAGATCCTCCAGGCGCGGCGACCGCAGGATGAATCCGTAGTTCCCGATGGCCGCGCTGAAGACGTCGTTCACCGGCTCGTGGTGCACGAGCAGCGACCGGTAGCGTCCGAGCACCTCCTCGAGCGGGAGGGCGTAGCGGTAGCGGTCCTTCCGGCCCACGTAGGCCACGCAGTACGGGCGCTCGAAACGCTGGGCCACGTTGCCGTGCACCAGCAGGTCCGCCCAGGCCCGGTACAGGTTGGCGTCGTTCTGGTAGTTCCACATGTCGATGGTCATGCCGCCCGGCGGGCGGACATTCACCTCGAGTGCATGGAGGGAACCGTCCTTCCGGCGGAAGAACTCGATGTGGAAGAAGCGCTCCCGGATGTCGAAGGCGCGGACCAGTCGCCGCCCCGCGTCGGCCAGGTCGGGCTCGATGTCGCGGGCGGCGTGGTACCAGACGTCGGTGTCCTCGTTGACCACCTCCATGATCCCACGGCTGTAGCGGAGCGAGGCCTCGAAGACCACTCGGCCGTCGCGGTCGGCGAGGCCGTCGTAGGTGACGATGTCCCCGTCGACGAAGCCCTCCAGGACGTAGTCGACCGCCGGAAGCGCTCCCAGGAAGGACTCCAGATCGGCGGCGGACTCCAGCTTCCAGGTGCGGGCGGCACCCACCCCCACGTCCGGCTTGGCGACGAGGGGGTAGCCCACCCGGGCCACGAAGGTGCGGGCCTCCTCGGGCGCGCGGACCAGGAGGGCAGGCGCGGCAGGAACCCCGGCCCGGGCGAAGAGCCCCTTCATCCCGGTCTTGCGCTGGATCACGGCCAGGTCGGCGGGCAGGAGACCGGGGACGTTGAAGTCCGCCCGCAGCCGGGCCTCGATCGAGAGCCAGTACTCGCTCATGGAGTCGATGCGATCGATCTTCCCGTGGCGAAAGGTGAGGAATCCCAGGCCCCTCACCATGTCGTCGTAGCGGTGCATGTCCGGCACCCGGTAGTACTCGGCCAGCGCCTCCCGGAGCTCGGGGCGGAGGCGCTCCCAGGGCTCGTCGGCGATGGCGAGCGGGTTCGCCCCGGCGTCGCGCAGCGCGACCACGAAGTGCCAGAAGTTCAGGGGGAAATGTGGGGACAGGAATACGACGTTCACGGGAGCCTCCGCCGGAGGATTACCACGATCCGGCCCCTCCTTCGTGGGTGACAACGTCAGACGACCGATCTAGGTTGCGTCGCTTCTTTTCACCCACCAGAGGGATCACACCACATGAACTCGCCGTTCCTCCGCAGGAAGCTGCCGCTTCTCGCCGCTCTTCTCTCGCTCGCCCTCGCCGCCCCGGCCGTCGCCTCCGAGGCGCCGCCTCCGCCCAAGGAGGACGACTTCTTCACCACCACGAACGTGCAGCTCCTCTGGGGCGGCGGCTTCTCCGACGCGCAGCTCGGGTACTACACGAAGACCCAGAGCATGTTCACGCTGACGGTCAACAACTACACGCAGTTCAAGTACGGCGACAGCTTCGCCTTCGTCGACATGTACCAGGGCGACTTCGTGAACCCGTTCGTCCCGGGCGAGTCGGCCGGCAACGCCAAGCTCTACACCGAGTGGCACCCGCGCCTGCTCATCAACAAGTTCATCGATCCGAAGGCGCCTCCCGCATTCGGCGTCATCGGCAACTGGGGCGTGGCTGGCGAGCTCAACATCGGCAGCAACTTCTCGGCGTACCTGATCGGCCCCAGCGTCGACCTGTTCCTCCCGTGGAACATCTACGTCGGCATGGCCTTCTACTACCGGTACAGCCAGCTGTGGCTGGCCCCCACCCCGGGCGGCACCGTCTACACCCACACCTGGCAGTTCAGCCCGTACTGGACGGTGCCCTTCCAGCTCGGTCCGGTGCCCTTCGTCTTCACCGGCTTCCTCGACATGTACCAGTACTCGACGGGCGGCATGGACGTGATGTTCCAGCCGGAACTCCTGGTCGACGTCCTCGCGCCGTTCGGCATGAAGAAGAACACCCTCTTCGCCGGCATGGAGTGGTACCTCCACTCCTACGTGTTCGACGGCTTCAGCCGCCACACCGTGTCGGCGCCGCAGATCATGGTCCAGTGGAACATCCACTGAGCCATCCCTGACGCGAGGGCGCGTCGGGAGGCGGCATGACGTCGGCGGCCGACCCCAGGGGTGCGCTGGACCGTTACTTCGGAATCTCGGAGCGCGGTTCCAGCGTGCGGACGGAGGTGATCGCGGGAGCGACCACCTTCATGACGATGGCGTACATCCTCTTCGTCAATCCGGTCATCCTGGGAAAGGTCGCCGACGCCGCCGGGCACCGGCTGCCCTTCTCCGCCGTCCTCACCTCCACGGCGCTGGTGGCGGCCGTCGCCACCATCGCCATGGGGATGCTCGCCAACCTGCCGCTGGCACTGGCGGCGGGAATGGGGCTCAACTCGGTGGTGGCCTTCCAGCTGGTGGCCACCATGCACCTCACCTGGCCCCAGGCCATGGGCGTGGTGGTCGCCGAGGGCCTGGCGGTCACGGTGCTGGTGCTCTCCGGCTTCCGCCGGGCCGTCTCCGACGCGGTCCCGCTGGGAATGAAGCGGGCGCTGGGCATCGGCATCGGCCTGTTCCTCACCATCATCGGCTTCGTCGAGGCCGGCTTCGTCTCGCGCAGCCCCACCGGCCCGGTGCCGGTCACGCTGGGCAGGTCCGGGCACCTGGCGGGCTTCCCCGTCCTTCTCTTCGTCCTCACCCTGCTCTTCACCGCCTGGCTGGTGGTGCGGAACGTGAAGGGCGCGCTCCTCGTCGGCATCCTCACCGCCACGGTGGTGGCGGTGCTGGCCCGGCTCGCCTTCGGTGACGCTTCCGGCTTCCGCCCCGGCGAGGTGACCATCCCCCGGTCGGTGCTGGCCGCGCCCGACTTCTCGCAGGTGGGGCGATTCGACTTCTCCTTCGTGGGCGCCCTCGGGGCAGGAGCGGCGGTGCTCACCGTCTTCTCGCTCATGCTTTCCGACTTCTTCGACACCGTCGGCACGGTGGTGGCGGTGGGCTCCGAGGCGCGTTACCTCGACGCCAGGGGGAACTACCCGCGCACCGCCACGGTGCTGCTCGTCGACGCGCTCGCCGCCACGGCCGGCGGCGTGGCCGGTTGCAGCTCGGCCACCACCTACGTGGAGAGCGCCTCCGGCGCCGCGGCGGGCGGCCGCACCGGCCTCGCCTCGGTGGTGACCGGGCTGCTCTTCGCGGCGTGCCTCTTCATCTCTCCCGTGGCGGGCGTGGTCCCGGCCCAGGCCACCGGCGCGGTGCTGGTCCTGGTGGGCTTCTTCATGATGCGGGACGTGGGCAGCCTCCCCTGGAACGACCTCACCGAGGCCATCCCGTCCTTCCTCGTCCTCACCGTCATGCCGTTCACGTACAGCATCACGAACGGCATCGGCGTCGGCTTCATCTCCCTCGTGCTCCTCAAGCTGGTCGCCGGGCGCGGGCGGGAGATCCACCCCCTCATGTACCTGACCTCTCTCGCGTTCGTCGTCTACTTCGTCGTCCACTGACCGGAGGACCCTTGGCCAATCGCACCGTGGGCATCACCGAGCGGCTCCCGCTCCTGCAGGCGCTGCCCCTCTCGCTCCAGCACCTCTTCGCCATGTTCGGGGCCACAGTCCTCGTTCCCTTCCTGGTGGGGCTCGACACCTCGGTGACGCTCTTCACGAGCGGCGTGGGCACGCTCGTCTACATCTTCATCACGAAGGGGCGCATCCCGGCCTACCTGGGGTCGTCCTTCGCCTTCATCGCCGCCCTCTCGGGCATCCTGGCGGTGAAGCCCGGACAGATCGCCCCCGACGAGCGGGTCGCAATCGCCATGGGCGGCTGCGTCACGGTGGGTGTCATCTACGTCGTGGTGGCCGCGGCCATCGGCAGGTTCGGCACGGGCTGGGTGGACAGGCTGCTCCCGCCGGTGGTCATCGGCCCGGTGGTCATGGTGATCGGCCTCGGGCTCGCCGGCGTGGCCGTGAACGTGATGGCCATGCAGGGGGGCACCGGCACCTACCACCCCGAGTACTTCCGGGTCGCGCTGGTGGCGCTCGCCATCGCCATCCTCGCGGCGGTCTTCCTGAAGGGTTTCCTGGGGGTCATCCCCATCCTCATCGGCATCGTGGGCGGCTACCTCGTGGCCTTCGCGGTGGGACAGGTCGACCTGTCCGGCGTGGCCGCCGCCAAGGCCATGGCGGTGCCGCACTTCACCCTCCCCAAGTTCCAGTGGGGCGCCATCCTGACGCTGGCCCCCATCTCGCTGGTGGTCATCACCGAGCACATCGGCCACCTGATCGTCACCGAGAACGTGGTGGGGGTGAAGCTCGTGAAGGACCCGGGGCTCCACCGGTCGCTGGCCGGCGACGGCGTGGCCACCGCGGTGTCCGGCCTGCTGGGTGGCCCTCCCAACACCACCTACGGCGAGAACATCGGCGTCATGGCCATCACCCGCGTGTTCAGCGTCTGGGTCATCGGGGGCGCCGCGGTCATCGCCATCGCCATGTCGTTCTTCCCGCCCATCGGGGCGCTCATCCGCAGCATCCCCACCCAGGTCATGGGTGGCATCTGCATCCTGCTCTTCGGGATCATCGCCTCGGCCGGGGTGCGCATGCTGGTCGACGCCAAGGTCGACTTCTCGCAGACGCGCAACCTGATCATCGCCTCGGTGATCCTGGTGATCGGCATCGGCGGGGCGAAGATCCACCTCGGCCCGGTGGAGATCGGCGAGATGTCGCTGGCCACCTACGTGGGCGTGCTGCTCAACCTGGTCCTCCCGTCCGCCAGGGGCACGCCCGAGGGCGTGGTGGCCGCGGCGCCGGACGTCTAGTCTCCGAGGAAGTACTCCACCGTCGTCACCACCCGGACCACCTTGCGCTCCGGGGAATTGGGATCGCGGTCGGAGACCGTGAAGAGCCCCTGCGAGGCCGTGCGGATCTTTCCGACCCGGCTGCCCGAGTCCTTGGCGAACTTCGCCGCGGCCTCGCGGGCGCTCACCGTCGCCTGCTCGATCATCTCCGGCTTGATGGCGTTCAGGCCGGTGAAGAGGAACTGGGGCCGGTTCTCCCAGTCCTGGGCCAGCATGACGCCTCGGCCGACCAGCTGGCCGGAGCGGTCCATGGCCTTCTTCACCGCCGCCACGTTTCGCGATCGCACGATGACGGTGGCCTGCTCGAGGTAGCGCGGACCGTGCGGGCGCCCCGGCTGCCCCGTGTTCTCGGTCTGCCGATCCTGGATGCGCGGCACCGCGAAGGAGAGCTCCTCGCGCGGGAAGCCCGCCTCCACCAGGAACCCCGCCACCACCTCGCGCTTCGCGTCCACCCGTCGCTGGAGCTCGGTCAGGTCGTCGCCGGTGTCCTTGAAGGTGACCGGCCAGATGGCGAGATCGGCGTCCACCTCGCGCTCGGCGAGCCCCTTCACGGTGACGAAGCGCTGCGACTCCCTCGCCTCCCGCACCGCCCCGGCGGTGGACCAACCGGCCGACGCGATCCCCGTCCCGACGAGCGCGCCCAGGATCAGCGCGGCCAGCGTGTTCTTCTGCATGTCTCCTCCCGGCCCAGGAGCACACCACGGCCGGCCCGTCCGCGCCATCCGGACGGCCCGGACCGTTCGGGTGGCGCCTCGCAGGCGCATCCGTTATAACGGAAAACATGTCGACCCATCCGCTCCGGACCGCAGACCCCTACCGCGACCTCGCCGTCATCGACGCGCGGGCCCCGCGGCTGAACCAGCTCCTCACCGGCCTGCTGGCGCTCTCGGCGCTTCTCACCGGGGCCTGGCCCCTCGTCGCGCTGGCGGCCGTGCAGATCTCCACCGGGCTCCTTTTCGGCCGGCGCTGGTGCCTGGCTTGCCGGATCTACTTCGGCGCGCTCCAGCCGGTGCTGGGCGAGGGGCCCGTCGAGGACGCTCGTCCCGTGAAGTTCGCCAACCAGGTCGGGGCGGCCTTCCTCTGGTCGTCGACCCTGGCCCACCTGGGCGGGTTCCATGCCGTGGGGAACATCCTCGCCGGGATGGTCGCCGCCCTGGCCCTGCTGGCCGCCACGACCGGCTTCTGCGCGGGCTGCTCGCTCTACCGGGCCTGGGCCTTCATTCGCGGGATCCGGGGTGGAACGCCCGGTCACGTCGACCTGGCCGAGCTGGGCGCCGTGCCCGGCCAGGGGGCCGTCGTCCAGTTCACCCACCCGCTCTGCGCCGACTGCCAGACCCTGGAGACCCGTCTCTCCGTCGGGGGGCGACGGCCGGTCCTGGTGGACGTCTCGAAGCGTCCCGACCTGGCGCGGAAGTACGGCGTCGCGGTGGTGCCGCTGGCCGTGGCGGTGCGCGCCAACGGAAGCGTCGAGCGGCGTATTCACTGACCACGACGGGCGCGCAGGCGCGCCACCAGCCGCCGCAGCACCGCGACGCAGGCCCAGCCCCAGAGCGTCCCCCATAGCGCACCGGCGAGGACGTCGCCGGGCCAGTGGACACCCACGTACATGCGGCTCCAGGCCACCCCGACGGCCACCGCGTAGAGGACCGGCGCCAGGGCCGGCAACCCCGCCGAGCCCACCGCCGCCATGGCGAAGAAGTTGGCGGCGTGCAGGCTGGGGATGGATCCCACGTTGGCGGCCGGTGAGAGGAACCGGACCGTTCCCTCCGGCAGCGCATAGGCCGGCCGGGCCCGGGCGAGGAGCGGGCGGACCACCTGCGAGCCGAGCCCGTCGCTGAGGGCGAGGGCGGCGGCGAGGGCCAGGACCCAGGCCAGGCGTTCTCCCGTCCGCCGGAAGAGCAGACCGGCGGCGATCAGGATCGCCACCGAGGCGCCGAATACCGGGCTGGAAAGGGCCCGTGCCAGCGCGTCGATCCACGGGCCGGCGTCCACGTTCACGGCGCGGAAGATGCGCTCCTCGACGGCGAGATGGAGATCGGCGGGGCTCACGGACGGGGGACGACGGGGAGGATACTCCATGACGGCCCCCAGAGGGTCGATGCGGGACCGCCACCGGACGCTACATTCGTCGTCTGGGCTGCGGCGGTCCAGGGAGGAGGGGCCATGCGGGGAAGGGCCGTGCGCACGGCGCTGTTTGTACTTGGAGTCACATGGGTGGCGGCGGCCAGGCCCTCCGGAGGCGGGTGGCTCGACCAGGCGACGCTTCCCGCCTGGAACAAGCCCGGGGCGAGGATCCCGCGGGCGCCCCATTTCGACCCCGATCCCTTCCTCGCGAAGCAGTGCGCCAGCCAGGCGCGCGCCCCGGCCTCCGACCCCGACCGCGCGGTCGCCAAGGCCGGGTGGAAGCTCCTGGGCGCCTCGCAGCGCTTCGGCGAGACCGAGGTGGTGCTCGGCCGGTCCGGCGTCGACGGCATGTGCCGCCCGCTCGGCTACCAGGCCTTCGTCTTCTCCGGGGGGCGCTTCGCCGGCACCCTGGCGCCGCGCTCCATGGACGCCCGCACCGACGGGGCGGCGCAGCCACCGCAGCTGTGGTCGGCCGACGCGATCGTGGTGCCCTTCTCCCGCTACTCCAGCGGTGACCCGCTCTGCTGCCCGTCGCGCCTGAGCACCGTGCGGTACCGGATCGAAACGGGGACGACGGGACCGCTGGTGACGGCCACCGACGTGACCACCGTGTCCACCGGAGACCCGGCGTCCCGTCCCGTCCCCACGAGCATCACGCTCCGGACGTGGCAGCTGGTGAGGATCCAGATGATGGACGACTCGGTCCTCGTCCCCGACCACCCGACCAAGTACACGCTGGAGCTCGGAGGCGACGGGCGCGCCCTGGTGCGAGCCGACTGCAATCGCGGGAACGGCTCCTACAAGCTCGAGCGGCGATCCCTCGCCTTCGGTCCGATGGCGGCCACGCGAGCCATGTGCCCCCCGGGCTCGATCTCCGACCGTTACCTGGCCCAGCTCTCGCAGGTGGCCTCCTGGCTGGAGCGCGACGGGAAGCTCCACCTCGCCACGCGGGCCGACGGCGCCATCCTGGAGTTCCAGCCCGCCCCCGGGCGGGACGGAATCATGAGCCCCACCGAGCGCTGCACGCGGAGCGGCGGCACGGTCGGCTCGGCGAGCTGCTGTGGCCTGGTGGGGGACTTCCCCAACACCTGCCTCGTCGGCGCCTGCGGCTGCGAGCCCGGGAAGAGCCACTCCGTGCAGGTGTGCCAGTGTCCGGCGGGCCTGTGCTTCGACGGCAGGTCGTGCGCTCCGGCCGGGAAGGCCCCGGCCGGTCAGCTCCGGTAATCGGCGTTCTCGGTCACGTACTCGTGGCTCCGATCGGCGCCGAGCACCTCGGCCGACGCGGAGCCCAGGCCGAGATCGACCTCGATCTCCACCGAGCGCTCGTGGGGCGGGTAGTCCACCGGCGGCCGGAAGGTCAGGCCGTCCGGAGGCGGGACCGAGGCGTAGAGCTCGGCGTCCTTCATGTGGAGGTGCAGGCGTCGTTCCGCCTCCGGGTCGAGGCGCATGGCCCCGTTCTCGAAGATGGTCTCGCCGCCCAGCCGCAGCCGCACCGCCGCGGGGTCGAGGGCGAGCCCGGCGCGTCCCGCCTGCTTGCCGATGGCGGCCAGCAGCCGGCCCACGTTGGGATCGTTCCCGTTCACGGCGCACTGCACCAGCGGTGAATTGACCACCGCCTTCCCGATCTCCCGGGCCGACCGGACGTCGGGCGCGCCGCGGACCACCACGTGCAGGACGTGGTGCACCCCTTCCCCGTTGCGGACCACGTCCTCGGCCAGGTCGCGGGCGAGGCGCGAGAGCGCCTCCCGGAAGGCGCGCGGATCGGGAGCGGGCCGCCGCATCGAGGAGACCAGCGCCACCGTGTCGGAGGTGCTGGTGTCGGAGTCGACGGTGATGCACTGGAAGCTTCCCTCCACCGCCTCGTCGAGGGCGGCCCGCAGCTCCTCGCGCGGGACCGAGAGGTCCGTCAGGAGGTAGACGAGCATGGTGGCCAGGTCGGGCTCGATCATGCCGGCCCCCTTGGCGATGCCCACGATGCTGCCCTCCCCCACCGCGACCCGGCGCACCTTGGGATAGAGGTCGGTGGTGAGGATGGCCTCGGCCGCGGGCAGCACGCTCTCCGCCTGGAGCGCCGCCACCGCACCGGGCAGGGCCTCGACCATGTCCTTCACCGGAAGTCTCCAGCCGATCACGCCGGTGGAGCTGGGGAGCACCTCGGCCTCCCCGACCCCGAGCAGGCGCGCAGCGGCGGAGGCGACCTCCCCGGCCGCCTCCACGCCCCCGGGGGCGCACACGTTCGAGACCTTGTTGTTCACCACCCAGGCGGCCAGCCGCGGCCCGGCCAGCCGCGAGCGCCCCAGGATCACCGGCGCACCCGGGAAGGCGTTGCGGGTGAACTTGGCGGCGAAGGACGGCGTGGGCCGGTCCACGGCGATGATGGCCAGGTTCATCGCCGCCGGCTTCGGGACCTCCACCGGCGTGAACGCGAGGCGTGCGGTGCCGACGCGGAAGCCGAGGGGGAGGCGGGACTGGGTCTCGAGCCAGGCCCGGTGCTGGGCGCGGCTGCTGAACGACAGCTGGGTGCTCGGCATGGGTTCCCCATCCAATCGTCGGCGCGCCGCGAGGTCAACCCCGATCGGGTCTCCTGATGGTGCGCCGGCCCTCGAGCCCTTAAGAGAGCGGCTCGAAGTCCACCCAATGCCCCCGGAGAGCCACAGATGAAGACCGCCGTCCGTACCCTGCTCGTCGCCGTCCTCGCCGCTCCCGCCCTCGCCCTGGCCCAGATGCCGTCGGCCCCGCAGGTTCCGTCGGCACCCCCGGCGCCGTCCTCGGCCGACCTGAAGGCCGCCGGAACCGCCGCCGGCACCCAGGCCGCCGATTCGGCCAAGGCCTCCGGCGCCGCCGCGACCGATTCCGCCAAGGCGCAGGCCGCCACGACCGGCCAGCAGGTCAAGGCCACCGCCAAGACCGAGGGCAAGAAGGCCGCCAAGAAGGGCGTGGACGCCGGCGCCGCGAAGACCGGCACGGTGGGCGCCACCGTCGCCCCGCACGCGCACGACGCCGCCGCCACGGGAGTGGACAAGGGCGTGGACAAGGCCGCGGAGAAGGCCGGCGTCAAGTAGGCGAATCTACCCGGAATTTGCGGCCCCGCCTGGTTGACCCCGGCGGGGCCGTTTCACGTTTGGTGCCGGGTGCTAGGCTCGGGGCCATGGGTTCCGCGGGCGGGCTTCCCGAGGCGCCGGCCACGATGGAGACGTCGCGGGAGGGGGAGTCGACGCTCCTCGTCCGGCTTCGGGGCGCATGGCGGCTCGCCGGCGATTTGCCCGCTGCCTCCGAGGTCGACCGGGAACTCGCCCGCACGCCCACCTCCTCCCTGCGGGTGGACGCGGCCGGGGTGGCCGGGTGGGACAGCGGGCTCGTGGTCTTCCTCTACCGTGTCCTCGAGTCCTGCCGCGCCCGCGGCGTCCCGGTGACCCATTCCGGGCTGCCGGGAACGCTCGAGCGCATGCTGGCGCTCGTCCAGGAGTCGGCGCTCCCGCCGTCGGTCCCCACCGCGCGCGGGGGGTGGCTCGAGCGGGTGGGTCGGCGCGCCCTCGGCTGGCGGGAGCGGATGCGCGACATGGCGCTATTCGTGGGAGAGACCACGCTCGCCTTCGGGCGCTTCGTGGTGGGGCGGGCCCGCTTCCGGGGACAGGATCTGGGAATGCTCTTCGAGGGGGCCGGTCCGGGCGCGCTGCCCATCGTCGCGCTCGTGAACTTCCTCGTCGGGATCATCCTGGCCTTCGTGGGCATCACCCAGCTGCGCCGCTTCGGTGCCGAGTACTACGTGGCCGACATCGTGGGCATCGCGGTGGCGCGCGACATGGCCGCCCTGATCACGGCGGTGGTGCTGGCCGGGCGCAGCGGCGCCGCCTACGCCGCCCAGCTCGCCACCATGAAGGTGACCCAGGAGGTGGACGCGCTGCGCACGCTGGGCATCTCGCCGATGGAGTTCCTGGTCGTCCCCCGCCTGGTCGCGCTCACCGTCATGATGCCCTTCCTCACCCTCTTCGCCGACCTGATGGGAATCCTGGGCGGGGCGGCGGTGGGGACCACCATGATGAACCAGGCCCTGGCGGGATACCTGCGCCAGACCTCCCACTCGGTCACGTCCGGCGACATCGCCGGTGGCCTGTTCAAGTCGGCGGTGTACGGCGCGCTCATCGCCCTCACCGGGACCGCGCGCGGGCTCGAGGCGGAGCGGAGCTCGGAGCGGGTCGGCGAGGCCGCCACCAAGGCGGTGGTCACCGGGGTGGTGGCCATCATCGCCGCCTGCGGCGTCTTCCAGTACGTCTTCTTCCTGTTCGGGTGGTGACCATGGCCGACGCGATCCTCGGCGTGCGCGACCTCACCATGGCCTTCGGCGACCGGGTGGTCATGGAGGGGCTCGACTTCGAGATCCGGCGCGGCGAGATCTACGTGGTCATGGGGGGAAGCGGCTGCGGCAAGAGCACGCTTCTCCGGCACATGCTGGGGTTGCAGGAGCCCGCCCAGGGCGAGGTCTTCTACGGCGAGGAGAGCTTCACGCGGGCCGGCCCGGCCGACCGGGAGCGCCTGCTGCGCCGGGTGGGCGTGCTGTACCAGGGGAGCGCGCTCTGGACCTCGATGACGCTCGCCGAGAACGTCGCGCTCCCGCTCCAGCAGTTCACCAGGCTCTCCGCCTCCCGCATCGAGGAGGTGGTGGAGCTGAAGCTCGCGCTGGTGGGGCTCCACGGCTTCGAGTCCTTCCGCCCCTGGGAGCTCTCGGGCGGCATGCAGAAACGGGCCGGGCTCGCCCGCGCCATCGCGCTCGACCCGGAGATCCTCTACATCGACGAGCCTTCGGCCAGCCTCGATCCGCCCACCGGGAGGCGGCTCGACCGGCTCATCCGGGAACTGCGGGACGCGCTCGGCACCACGGTGGTGGTGGTCACCCACGACGTCGCGAGCATCCTCGGCATCGCCACGCGCGCCCTCTTCCTCGACACGGAGTCCCGGCGGGCGATCGCCGAGGGACCGCCGGCCGAGCTTCGCGATCACGGCCCCGATCCGGTCCGGGCCTTCTTTGCCGGGGGCAAGAGCCTCTGAGGAGGGGTCATGGCGCGCAGGTTCAATCCCCGGCTGGTCGGAGCCTTCGTCCTGGCGGCAACCGCGCTCGGCGTGGCCGCCTCGATCTGGCTGGGCTCGAACCGGGTCTTCCAGAGGAAGGTCCGCTTCGTGGTGGTCTTCTCCCAGGACATCGCCGGGCTAGAGGTGGACTCCCCGGTGAAGTTCCGCGGCGTGCCGGTGGGGCGGGTGGCGAGCATCCACCTCTCCATCGGCTCGCCGGAGGCCCCGCTCCAGAAGTTGTTCATGCCGGTGGTCATCGAGCTGAACCAGTCGCGCATCCGGGAGATGGGGGAGACCACCGACCTCGGCAACCCGGAGGTGGTCAGGACGCTGGTCGATCACGGCCTGCGGGCCCGGCTCGCGCTCGAGAGCTTCCTCTCCGGGAGGCGCTACGTGGATCTCGAGATCGTCTCGGACGCCCTGCCGCCGCAGCCCCCGCCGTTCACGCTCCCCTACCCGGCGATCCCCGTCCAGGTCGAGCCCGGCCTGCAGGCGCTGCAATCGGACGCCGCCCGGGTCCTCGGCAAGCTCCAGTCGCTCGACCTCGAGGGGCTCATCGTCGACATCCGCGCCGCGGCCCGGGGAGTGAGCCGGGCGTCGGGGCGGATCGACGAGGCCGGGCAGGGGCTGCCGCGCACGCTCGAGAGCATGGATCGGGCGCTGGCCGCCATCCGGGACGCGGCGCGTGGGCTCGAGAAGGAGCTCCCCCCCGTGGCCGCGGATGCCCGCGCGTCCATGCAGCGTCTCGCCGCGGCCCTCGACCAGCTGGACGGGACGCTTCGCGAGGTGAAGCTCTCCCTCTCCCCCGGCGCTCCCCTGCCGGCGCAGCTCGAGCAGACGCTCCGGGAGGTGGGGCAGGCGGCGCGGTCGCTCCGCGTGCTCACCGACAGCCTCGAGCGGGATCCCAGCCAGATCGTGCGCGGCCGACCGGAGGCAAAGCCATGAGACCCGCCATCGCCGTGATCGCCGCGCTGCTCCTGCCCGCCTGCCTCGCACCCCGGGTGGACGCCTCGCGCTACTTCACGCTCCCCCCCGCGGGGCCGTCCGCGGCCGGGACGCCGGTCGCGTCGGTGGGGCTCGGACCCGTGACCCTCCCTCCGTACCTCTCCCGACCGGAGGTCGCCACGCGGCTCGGCCCCGAGCAGATCGCCTACTCCGGGAGCGACCGCTGGGCGGCGCCGCTCGAGGACCTGGCCGTCCAGGCGCTCGGAGAGGAACTCCGAGCCCGGCTCCCGGCCCGCGAGGTCCTGCGCTGGCCCTGGCCGCTGGGAGACCCCCCGGACGTGGCCGTGTCGGTCGAGTTGGTCCGCTTCGAGGGGGACGCGGCCGGGGGCGCCACGGTGGAGGCGCGCTGGACCGTCTCGCCGCGAGGACGACCGCCCGTGACCGGTGAAACGCGGCTGCACGAGACCGGGGCCCCGGGCGACGTTCCGGGTTCGGTGGCGGCCCTGGGGAGGGCCCTCGGTGCGCTGGCGGCCGAACTGGCGGCGGCGGCCCGGGGGGCGGGCGGCTGACCCGACCAGGGGTGCCCCCAGGCCCTCCCCTTTCGCCCGGATTCATGGTTTGTACGGTGCCTCGCCCGCCGTCCGGAGGCCACCTTGAAGAGAATCGCCGCACCGATCGCGCTCCTCTCCCTCGCCCTCGCCCCCGTCGCCGCCAGCGCCGATGGCGGCATGTGGATGCCCCAGCAGATGGTCGACCTGGCCCCCCGGCTGAAGAAGCTGGGCTTCCAGGGAAACCCCGGGGCCTTCGCCGATCTCACCGGCATGCCCATGGGAGCGATCGTCTCGCTCGGCGGGTGCAGCGCCTCGTTCGTCTCCGGAACCGGCCTCATCATCACGAACCACCACTGCGTCACCGGCGCGCTCCAGTACAACGCCACGCCGGAGCGGAACGCCGTGAAGGAGGGCTTCCTGGCCCCGACGCTGGCCGACGAGGCGTGGGCCGGGCCGGGCACCCGGGTCTTCGTCACCGTCGCCGTCCGGGAGGTCACGAAGGACGTGGTCGGAAAGCTCCCGGCCGACCAGGCCGATCTCGACCGTCAGCTCGCGATCGAGAAGCGCACCAAGGAGCTCACGGCTTCCTGCGAGAAGGAGGGGCTCCGCTGCCGGGTGGCCTCGTTCTTCGAGGGGCTCAGGTGGTTCGAGATCGCGCAGGTCGAGCTGAAGGACCTCCGGCTCGTCTACGCACCCCCCTCGTCGATCGGCAACTACGGAGGGGAGACCGACAACTGGCGCTGGCCCCGCCACACCGGCGACTTCGCCTTCTACCGGGCCTACGTGGGCAAGGACGGCAAGCCGGCGCCGTTCGACGAGTCGAACGTCCCCTTCAAGCCCCGGCACTACCTGACCGTCGACACCGCCGGCGCGAGCCCGGGCGACGTCGTGGTCGTGGCCGGCTATCCGGGCCGGACGGCCCGCCACGTCACCGCCCGCGAGATGAAGGAGACGATCGACTGGAACTATCCGCGGGTGGTCCGGCGCTTCGGGGACATGCTGGCCATCCTCGCCGAGCAGTCGAAGGGCTCGAAGGAGACCGAGATCAAGGTCGCCCTGCGCGTCCGCGGCCTCGCCAACTCCATGAAGAACCGGCAGGGCATCCTCGAGGGGGCGAAGAAGGGAAGGCTGCTCGAGAAGAAGGCGGCCACCGAGGCCGAGCTGCAGGCCTGGATCGACGCCGACCCGTCCCGCAAGCAGAAGTTCGGCGGCGTCATCGCCGCACTGGACGACCTGCAGGCGAAGCGCGAGGCGGTCCGCGAGCGGGACGCCACCCTCCAGGCCCTCTACTTCAACTCCACCCTCCTCGGCTCGGCGCGCACCCTCCGGCGGCTCGCCGACGAGCGGCTGAAGCCGGACGCGGAACGCGAGGAGGAATACCAGCAGCGCAACTGGGAGCGCCTGCGCGAGGCGCAGGAGCGTCTCCAGCGGACCATCGACCTCGGGGCCGACCGGGCCCTCCTCCGCTACGCGCTCCTCGAGGCGGCTGCGTTGCCGCAGCAGCGGCGCATCGAGGCGCTCGACGCGACCATCGGCCTGACCACCGGCCTCTCCGAGGCCGAGGCCCGGGCCAAGGTGGACGCCTTTCTCGCCACCCTCTACGGCACCCCGTCGAAACTCGCCGACCCGAAGGCCCGGCTGGCACTCTTCGACGCGAAGCCGGAAGAGGTGCTCGCCGCGAAGGATCCCTTCCTCGACCTGGCCGCCGCGCTCGCCCCCCTCGACAAGCAGGTCCGCGACGCGGCCAAGGCGCACGACGGCGCGGTGTCGCGCCTCGGGCCGGTGTACATGCAGGCCATGCTCGACAAGGCCGGCGGCCTCGTCGCCCCCGACGCCAACTCCACCCTCCGCGTCACCTTCGGCACCGTGAGGGGCGTCTCGCCGCAGGACGGCATCTTCTACCTTCCCCAGACCACGCTCCGGGGCGTGGTCGCGAAGGCCAGGGCGGGCGACAAGGAGTTCGACGCTCCCCCGGCGCTCCTCGCCGCCGCCGCCAAGGTCCTGGCCACGGGCAAGTCGCCCTTCCTCGACGAGAAGCTCGGCGACGTCCCGGTCAACTTCCTCTCCGACGTGGACACCACCGGCGGCAACTCCGGTTCTGCGGTGCTGAACGGAAAGGGAAGGCTGGTGGGGCTCCTGTTCGACGGCACCTACGAGACCATCGCCTCCGACCTGCTCTTCGACCCGGTCGACACCCGTTCGATCCAGGTCGACATCCGGTACGTGCTCTGGGTGGCGAGCCAGGTCTCCGGCGCGACCCGGGTGGTGCAGGAACTGGGCGTCAAGCCGTAGGCGAGGCGAGCGCGTGGCCCCACCCCCGGACGACGCCGCTGCGAGGGCCCGCCGGGTCGAGCGGGCCCACGCGCTCCAGCTGGAGCGCACGCGGGCGGCGCGGGGGGCGGGGGCGCCCCCCCTCGATGTGGCCGGCGGCCTGTCGGTGTCCCACGGCGCCCGGTCTCCCTTCTCGGCTGCGGTGGGCGTGGCCATGGGCGTCGCCGCGACCGAGGACGACGTGAATCGCATCGAGGCCCACCTCGGCGTGGGGGGCGGACCGGTCCGCATCGAGGTGACCCCGTTCACCGACCCCTCCCTCACCGAGGAACTGGGACGCCGGGGCTACCAGCTCGAGCGCTTCTTCCAGGTCTGGGTACGGCCCCCTTCGGTGGACCCGCCGGGTGCCGAGGTCCGGGTCGCCGCCCCGGGCGAGGAAGACGTCTGGGTCGAGCTCTTCTCCCGCGCGTTCCTGGGTGCGCCCATCCAGTCGGAGTCGCAGCGGGATGCGCTCCGCTTCATGGCGCGGGCGGAGGGAAGCGTTCCCTGGCTGGCGTTCGAGCACGGCGCTCCGGTGGGTGTCGCGCTCTCCTCGGCCGAGGGGGGCGTCGCCTGGCTCTCCGGCGCCGGCGTGCTTCCGGCATCGCGGGGGCGGGGTCTCCAGGGAGCCCTGGTGCGCGCCCGCCTCGCCTGGGCGGAGTCGCTCGGCTGCGATCTCGCCGCCTCGGCGACCGAGCCGGGAACGGCATCCCAGCGGACGCTGGAGCGATGCGGATTCCGGGTCGCCTATCCCAAGGCGATCCTGGTCCACTGACCCGTGGAGTCCTCGCCATGAACGTCGCCTCGGACCGGATCTGCCTCGTCACCGGCACGAGTTCCGGGATCGGCCTCGCGGTGGCCGAGGAGCTCCTTCGGCGCGGCTGGGACGTCGCCGGGGTGGCCCGCCGCCCGGCCCCCCTGCACCACGCGCGCTACCGCCACCTGCGACTCGACCTCGCCGACACGGCCCGGATGGAGGCGGAGTTCGAGGGCTCCTTCGGCGACGCGCTGGCCCTCGACGGCCGGGCCCGCGTGGGTCTCGTGAACGGGGCCGCCACGCTCGAGCCGGTCGGGCCGACGAGCGCCACCCCGGCCGCCGGCCTGGCCCGCGCCTTCGCGCTGAACGCGGTCGCCCCCGTCTGGATCCTCGGCTTCTTCCTGCGGCGCGCGCGGGCGACGAAGCTCCGGGTGGTCGACGTCTCCTCGGGGGCGGCCCGTCGCCCGTATGCGGGCTGGTCCGCCTACTGCTCCACCAAGGCTGCCTTGCGCATGGCCGGCGAGGTGGTGGGGGAGGAGGCCAGGTCCTTCGCCCCGGGCACGGCCCTGCCGGTGGACCTGGCGCTGGTGAGCTACGAGCCCGGCGTGGTCGACACCGAGATGCAGCAGGCGGTCCGCGGCTCGCTCGCCGCGGCCTTTCCCCAGGTGGGCCGGTTCCTCGACCTGCACGCCACCGGCAGGCTTCACCCACCGTCGATGCCAGCGGCGGAGATCGCGGGCATCCTCGAGTCGGACAGCCTCCCCCCCTTCTCCGAGCGGCGGCTCGGAGGGTAGAAGGAACGGATGCACTCCCTCCGCGCGCGCGCCGCGATCGCCGCCCTGCTGGCGACGGCGGCCTGCGGGCCGATGTCCCACGCGGCCATCCGTCCCGACCTGCTCGACCCGGGGACTGGACGCGCCAGCCCTCCCATCCCCGCCGTCGTCCCGGAGCGCATGCGCGTGGCCGTCTACGGCGACTCGCAGGGGAACACCGCCGCCCACCGTGCCGTGGTGGCCGCCATCCTGGCCGAGAAGCCCGACCTGGTGCTCTTCGCCGGCGACGCCATCGACCACCTCCCGGCGGGCCACATGCCGGACTGGGGCGGCTGGCAGTACCTCGTCCCCATCTGGCCCCAGTACGTGCGCGGCCATGCCTGGGTCTCGCTGCTCACGATCATCCCCTTCCCGGCTGCCATCCACGAGACGCTGCTCGGGGCCGTCGCGCCGCCGCGACGGCCGCCCGACCTGAATGGCTGGCTCGAGGACACCCAGCCCTTGCGCAAGGCCGGGATCCCGATCCTGGCCGCGCCCGGGAACCACGACGCGTACCACGTGGTCGACCAGGCCCAGTTCGCGAGCCTCCTCTCGCCGCCCGGTTCCCCGGAGCTCCCACCGGACCGGTTCTGGTACTCGATCGACCGCGGCGGCTGGCGCTTCCTCGTCCTCGACACGGGGACCGACATGTTCGGCGACCGCGATCCCATGCCGGAGGGCGGCCCGCAGCTCGCCTGGCTCGAGGAGCGGCTCTCCGATGCCGACCGGCTCGGGCTCCGCTCCGTCGTGCTGCTGCACGTCCCTCCCTTCTCGTCCGGCAGGGAGGAAAGGGGCGCGCCCTGGGTGAGGAAGCGCGTTGTGGAGGGGATCCTCGACCGACACCCGGTGGCGCTCGTCCTCTCCGGACACGTCCACGCCTACGAGCGCATCGTGCGCCCGGGATTCGAGAGCCGGCCGGTGGACTACGTGGTGAGCGGCGGCGCCGGCGGCCGGTTCTTCCACGTCGCCGCGCAGCGCGTCGAGGGATCGGTGATCTTCGTGGAGGAGGTCCGGAACTTCGTGCTGCTCGATCTCGGACCGGACGGGATCGAGGGACGCGCGCTGCCGGTGAAGGTTCCGGGCGAGAGCTGGAAGCAGCCCCCGTCACCACTCGACACGTTCCGGGTGGAGCTGCCGGCTTCCGCCGCTACTTCCGGGAGAAGTCCCAGCGCCCGGTGATGCCGAGCTGCCACAGCGATTCGTAGATGCCGCTGGTGGGCGACTGGAGCGCCACCATGCGGAACTCCACGCCAAGCCCGAAGGGTTCGGGGCGCCAGACCTGGGCGGCGAGCGCGCCCATGAATCCGATGGAGGTGGCGGAGGTGCTGTTCGACACCCCGTCCACGGTGCTCTTCACCGACACGCTGTAGAGCCCCACGCCCGCACGCACGCGGAACCAGTCGATGTCCCAGCCCGGTCCGATCGCGAGGCCCAGCGCGGAGGACGAGCTGCTGGACGTCGCGCTGCCGTTCGTCCCGGGGAGGTATGTGGACCTCCCGCTCGAGAGGACGGGGATCCAGCTGAGATCGAGGAACGGGTGGGTGAAGTGGGGCCCCCGGTAGGCGACGCTGAGGGCGACTGCCGGTCCACCGTTCCACCAGGAGAGGGCGGCGGTGTCGGGCCAGGGGAAGGCGAGCTGCCCGTATCCCACGAAGGCGTCGAGCTCCCAGGCCGAGTGCTGCGCCGGCGCGGAACCGGCCGGGGGCTCCGCCGCGTGGACGGCGGGGGACGCGGCGAGCGCGAGCGCGAGGAGGAGGGCCTTCACGGCGTGACGCCCAGGGGATAGGGGGGAAGGACGCCGGCGATCTCCCACTGGACGTTGAGCGTCCCCAGGTAGTTGGTGAGGATGCCGTTCGGGCGGCCGGCCTCCAGGAAGGCGTTCATGGTCACCGGGTCGTTGATGGTCCAGTAGCCGAAGAACTTGCCCAGGGACTGGAGGTACTCGGCGTCGGAGGCGAGCGGCCCGCGGGTGTAGCGAGGAGAGGCGGCCTGGCAGGGGATGGTCACCGCCGCGTCGAAGTTCTCCTCGGCCAGGCAGAGCTGGCCCGGGGTGAGCTGGCCCGCCGCCAGGGCGGAGGTGTACTCGTCGATGATGTCGTCGCTGGGAAGCCCGATGATGACCCGCTCGAGGACCGAACGGCTGCCCGGGAAGAGGCAGCGCTTGCCGGCGGGGGGCTCCACGCCTGGCTGGCACTGGACCATCCGCTGGTCGAGCTCGCCGACGATCTGGCTGGACGGCACGACGGCGCCCGTCACCTTCATGTCGAGCCACACCGTGAGGTCGGTGCGGGTGAGCCCGTACTCGAGCACGTCGACGAGGCGGGGGATGATCTCACCGTTCCGGAGCCTGCAGTTGGCGAGGAGCTGGGAGAAGGTCCAGTCCTCGACCCCACCGACGCAGTAAAGCCCCTGGACGGCGTTCGGGGTGAGACCGAGGTGGAAGCTGACGGGAACTTCGTCGGAGGTGAGCCGTACGTCGATCTCGAGGTAGTCGCCGCCGAGCTGCTTCGCGAGGATGAAGGTCTCGCCGGTGTTCTCGGATACGCCGCAGTTGTCCGCGCTCTGGCAGCCACCGTGGTGAGCGCCGACCAGGAACGACCGCCGGCCCTCCACGAGGCGGCTCTTCCGGGCGCCCGTGTAGGAGACGGTCAGCGGCGCGACGGGAGCCGTGTTCCCGTAGCCGGTGGCGCCGACGAGGCGGACCGTGCCCGGGGCGACCGCCTCGCCCCGGCAGAGGGACTCGGCGGCCGACTGGGGCTCGACGAAGAGTCGGATGAGGCCGGTCTCCTTCGGCGACGGCTCGGGGGACTCGAGATAGCGCCAGTAACCCTCGAAGACGAGCTGGGTCGACGCGGTGGTGCCCGCTCCCTCGACGAGACATCCCGGGTTGAGCACCGCAAAGGCGTGGCGTTCCGCCGAGAAGATTCCGAGGGTGGCCAGGAGCGTGTCGTCGGCGTTCCCGGTGAGGGTGGGGACGACCACCACCGGGTTCCCGAACTGGGCCGAGGCTGCGTAGACGCCGTCGAGGACCGAGAGAACGGGAACCATGCCCTCGTAGGGAGTGCCCTCGGGGGCCGGCTGCCAGATCGGCGGCGGAACGGACCGGGCGAGCAGGCCGCCCGCCGGAAACACCGGGGGCTCGGTTCCCTGCCGGTTCAGGCAGGCCGTGGAGGCGAGCGCGACGATCGCAAGCGCGAGGTTTCGGGCTTCAGAATTCATAGCCGGCGAGGAGGCCGAGGTAGACGATGGACCTGGGGCTGTAGTCCACGTTGAACCAGATCGGGTAATTGGAGCGGGTGTTGTAGAGGCTCACGCCGTAGTAGATGACCCCCTCCTTCTGCGGGGAGTACTCGGCCAGGAGCGTGAACCCGAACCCCTCCCACATCCTGGAATCGGGCGAGATGACGAGCCCGCCGAGGCTCGTCGCCTGGTAGAGCGCGAGGTAGGCCTCGAACTGGAGCGTGAGCCAGGTGTCCCCCGTGACCTGGAGCCCTGCCTTGGCTCCCGGCTCGAAGAGGACGCCCCAGCCCGTGGAGTTGAACTGGGAACTCAGGAAGACCTTGCCCATGGTCCCGAAGAAGGCGTCGAAGTGAGCCATGAGACCGAGGGAGAACGGACCCCAGTTGAACGCCCACTGGGCGCCGATGCCCAGGTCGTTCAGCATGATGATGGTCTTGAGCCGGGCGTCGATGGTGAATCCGGAGCCGAGACCGCGCGTGTAGTTCGCGGTGAACATCGGGGCGATCTGCCAGATGCCACCGATGGCCCAGCGGTCCTTGCCCTTTCCCGGGCCGTCCGGGAAGAAGGTGAGGCCGCGCTCCGGGTAGGCCCAGGCCGGCGTCTCCCAGGGCTTCCTGGGAGTCTGCTCGACCAGGATCACCGTGGTCTCTCCGGCGGACTTCTCCCCGACGACCTGGAGGGGAGCGGCCTGCGGAGCCGGATCGGCCGCGAGGCCCACCGCCGGCGCCGTGAGGGCTGCGGCCAGGGTCGCGGCGGCTGCCATGTGTCTCAGGGTGACGGAGCTCACGGAGTTGCTACGTCTACCCTTCGTCATCGTGGTCGTCCATCCGTTTTGCGTCACGACCCTTCGGGGTCGACCCGTCGTCGTCATCGAGCATCCGGTACTTCGGCCCCTCCGGGTCGTCGTACTGGCCACTCCGCACCGACCAGAGGAACCCCAGCCAGGCGGCGATGCCCAGTCCCAGCGAGATGGCGATGAGGAGGCCGAGCGACACGATTCACCTCGCCGGGCGGGAATGCGCCCCACTCCGGATCCGCAGGGAATTCAGGACGACGAACGTGGAGCTGGCCGCCATGGCAGCCGCCGCGACGATGGGGTGGAGCAGCCCGACCACGGCGAGCGGCACCGCCACCAGGTTGTAGACGAGTGCCCAGAACAGATTTTCACGGATGATGCGGTAGGTCCGCCGGGAGAGCCGGACCAGCTCGGGGAGGAGCCGCAGGTCGTCGCGGACCAGGACCGCCTCGGCGCTCTCCATCGTCACGTCGGTTCCGCGGGACATGGCGACACCCACCTCGGCCTGGGTGAGCGCAGGCGCGTCGTTCACCCCGTCCCCGGCCACGATCACGCGCCGCCCGCTGGCCTGGAGCGCCGCCACCCGGTCCCGCTTCTCCACCGGAGTCACCTCGGACACGGCGCCGGAGATCCCCAGCGTCGCCGCCACCGCCTCGGTGGTGCGCCGGTTGTCCCCCGAGAGCAGGCCGACGCGGAGGCCGAGGGCCTCGAGCTCGGCGACCACCTGCCGGGCCTCGGGTCGCACCGCGTCGGCGACCACGAGCAGCGCGCGGAGCCGCCCGCCCTGCGAGAGGAAAGCCACGGTCTCGCCTCGCTCCTCACGGAGGCGGGCCTCGCGTTCCACCTCCGGCGGGATCGCCGCACCCGCCTCGGCGACGAAGGCCCGGCTCCCCACCCGGACCGTCTCCCCCGAAACCCCTCCCTCGACGCCGCGCCCCGGCACGGCCCGGAAGTCGGTCGCCTCCGGCTCCGGCCCCCCGGGCAACGCCCGCGCCGCCTCGACGATGGCCCGGCCCAGGCTGTGCTCGGAGCGACGCTCCACCGCGGCGGCAAGGCGCAGCGCCCCTTCCGCGTCGCCGGCGCCCGGAACGGGCAGCACCTCCCGGAGCTCGGGCCGCCCGCGGGTGACCGTGCCGGTCTTGTCGAGGAGGACCTCGTCCGCTCCGGCCGCCCGCTCGAAGACGTCGCCCCCTTTCACCAGGAGTCCGCGCCCGGTGGCCACACCGGTGGCGAGGAGCACGGCCAGCGGTGTGGCCAGGCCGAGGGCGCAGGGGCAGGCGATGACGAGCACCGAGACCCCGATCATGAGGGACTGGGGCGCGGAGGCGCCGCGCAGCAGGTGGCCGGCCGTCGCCGCCACGGCCAGGACCAGGATGGCCGGGACGAAGACCCCCACCAGCCGGTCGGCCACCGCCTGGATGCGCGGCCGGGACGCCTGCGCCTCCTCGACCGCACGGATGATCCCGGAGAGCACGGTGGCCGCGCCGGTGCGGCTGACCTCGAGCACGAAGGAGCCGTGCAGGTTGACCGTGCCGCCGATGGCCGGCATCCCCGGCTCCTTCCCCACCGGGCGCGACTCGCCGGTGACGAGCGACTCGTCCACCTCGCTCCGCCCCTCGCGCACCACGCCGTCGGCCGGGACCCGCTCGCCGGGCACCACCTCCACCCGGTCGCCGGGGCGCAGGTCGGCCACGGGGACCTTCCGGACCTCGAATCCGCCCGCGGACGTGGGCTCCAGGCGGCGCGCCTCCCGCGGCTGAAGGGCCGCCAGCCGGGCCACCGCCTCCGAGGCCCGCCCCTTGGCGGCCGACTCCACGTAGCGTCCCACCAGCACCAGCGTGACGATCATGGCTGCGGTGTCGAGGTAGACCTCGCCGCCGGCGAGCATCTGCCACACGCTGTAGGCCAGCGCCGCCCCCGCGCCCAGCGCGATGAGCGCGTCCATGTTGAACCGTCCGTGACGGAGGCTGGTCACGGTGTTCCGGAGGAAGGGAGCCCCCGCGTAGAAGTACACGGGGAGCGTGAGGCCGAGCCCCACCCACTCGAGCAGCCGCCGGGTCCCGGGGTCGATTCCCTGGAAGTAGCCGGCGTAGAGGGCGATGGTGACGACCATGAGCTGCGAGGAGAGGAACCCGGCCGTGCCCAGCCGGATCAGGAGGTCGCGCGTCTCGCGACGCTGGGCCGCCTGCCCCTCGGTCTCGCCGTAGGGCTTGGGCAGGTAGCCGGCCGAGCGGATGCGCCCCAGGACCGCCGGCAGCCCGGTCACGGCCGGATCGAATCGGACGCGGGCCCGATGGGTCGCGTAGTTCACCCGCGCGAAGTCCACGCCCGGCAGCCTTCCGAGGAGCCGCTCGTTCAGCCAGACGCACGAGGCGCAGCGGATGCCCTCGACGTAGAGGTCGACCTCGGAGAGCCCGTCCTTCGCCTCCCGGACCGCGCCCCGGAAGGCCTCGACCTCCTGGGGGTCCTCGGGACGCGCGGCGAGGCCGCCTTCCTCCCACCGCCGCCCCTCGTAGAAGGCGCCGAGACCCTCCTCGCGGATGAGCCGGTGGATCCCCTGGCAGCCGGTGCAGCAGAAGACCCTCTCCCCGTCCCCGTCGCGCTCCCGGACCGCCTCCCGCTCCGGGAACTCGAGCAGGCAGTGGTCACAGCGAAGGGACATGGACGCGCAGCCCCCGCAGGACGAAGAGGAGCCCGAGCAGCGCCACCAGCAGTCCCCCGGCGCGGTAGAGGAGCCCGCGGGCACGGGCGGAGAGCGCACTCACCACCGCCCCGGCGAGGAGCAGCGCCGGCAGCGTCCCGGCCCCGAATGCGAGTGCCAGCGCCATCCCCCGGGCCGGGTGGCCGGTGGCCGCGGCGGCGGCGAAGGCCGAGTAGGACAGCCCGCAGGGCAGGAACCCGAGCAGCAGGCCGAGCGGGTACGCGCGCAGGGGCGCCTCGTGCCCGGCCAGCCGGCGCACCGCGCCGAGGACCCGGCCGGCCAGCCGCCCCTCCGCGCTCTTCACCCATAGTGACTGGGCCGCCGCGCCCAGCCCCATCGCCACCATCAGGGCTCCGGCCAGCACCGCCACCACGTCCTGCCACCCGGCCAGCCGGCCGGCCACGTTGACGAAGGAGCCCACGAGGCCCATGACGGCGCCGATGGTGCCGTAGGTGGTGATGCGCCCGAGGTGGTAGGCGACCTGGGGGAGCATCGCGCGCCGGGCCGGGATGCCCGGGGGCGCGGAGATGCCGAGGGCCCCCACGAGCGGACCGCACATGGCCACGCAGTGCCCGAAGCCGCCCAGGAACCCGGTGGCGAGCGCGATGGGGATCGAGGCGTCCATCGGCGGCGGACTATTCCGCCGCCAGGAACGGGAAGCGCGCACGCGCCTCGGCGGCGCCGGGCGAGCGCACCACCACCTCGGCCACCCAGTCGCGCCGCCCGCTCGCGCACCGGAGGAGCGCGCCCGTCCCCGCGTAGCGCCCGGCGTCGGCGGCAAGCAGGGGGATGCGATTCTCCCCCATGAACATGCCGGGCATCGACACCTCGACCGCGACCGCGGCGCCGGCGAGGGGCGCCCCGCCGCGGGAGAGGCGCACCGTGGCCTCGAGCTCCTTCAGGGGAGCGGGGGGGTGGGGCGAGAGTTCCAGGACCACCCGGACGCCGCCCACCTCGGCGGCGCAGGCGCGCATCCCGGCGTCGCAGTGGACTCCCTCGCCGACCCCGCCGGCGACGTGGATCCACTTGCCCAGCGTGAGCGACTCCCCGCCCCGGCGGATCACGACGTCGAGGTCCCAGAACCCGGCTTCGGTCATGGGCAGGATCGCCCCGTATCGCCCGCCGGCCGAGGGAGTCGCCGTCGCCGAGCGGTCGAAGCGGCTCGTGCCGGGACGCGTGACGCGAAAGACGACCGCCGCGTCGTCGATGGGGACCCCGTCCTTGCCGGTCAGCGTGACCGAGAGGGAGGCCTCCGGCCCGGCGCGCAGCGATCCCTCGTCGACCGCCACGTTCCACCCGAGCGCCTGGGCCTTCTTCCGATCGGCGTCGTGGTGGATTCCGGACTCGTACGGGTCGGCGACCACGGTCCGCTCGAAGCTGCTGGTTCCCACCCAGATCGCGCCCGCCACGGCGGCCAGGCCCGCTGCGGCGACGATGGCGATGACGAGCTTCACGGGGTCCTCGGCAGGAACATGGGCACCTGGGCCCTCACGGTATCACCGCCCGCCTCCGTCGCGGAGAGCTGCGCCTCCACCACGGGGCCGGGGCCGAGCCCGGACGCCGAGGCGACCAGGAAGACGCGCCGGTGCTCGCCGGGCGCGAGCTCGACCTGGTCCGGGCTGACGGTGGCCTGGCCGCGGACCGGGACGAGTGCGAGCGACAGCACCAGGGGCCGGCGGCCGCGGTTCTCGAGCGCAACGTCGTAGGCGTTCACCACCCGGCCGTCGGGACCGAGGCGGGGCGAGAACCGGGACGAGAGCGCCGCCGTCAGGTCGAGGCTGGAGCGTCCGGCGTGGACTGCGGCCGCCACCGTCCCCCCCACCGCGAGGATCGACGCCGCGGCGAGCCCGAGCACCACCGGTCGCAGCAGCCGCGGCCGTTCCCCGGGGGCACCGAAGAAGTAGTCGACCAGCGTGGGCTTCCCGGACCTGGCCATGATGGGGGCGCAGGCATCCACGCACTGCGCGCAGGCGATGCACTCGGCCTGGAGGCCGTCGCGGATGTCGATGCCGGTGGGGCAGACCCGCACGCAGGCCAGGCAGTCGATGCACTCCGCGTCCCGCCGCTCGTCATAGGCCACCACCAGCGTGGCCCGGTCGAAGAGGACCCCCTGGAGCTTGGCGTACGGACAGGTGGTGGCGCAGAACCGGCCCCGGACGAATCCCAGGTCGAGGAAGAGGGCGACGCCGAGGACGGCCCAGGCACCGCCCAGCACCGGGCCGAGATCGAGGGCGATGAGGCGCGCCAGGAACTCCCACGGGGTGACGAAGTACCAGAGCGTGGCCGCCGAGAAGACCACGGCGACCGCCGCCACCGTTCCCCAGGCGAGCGCGAGCCGGGCCGGGCGCCGCCGCTTCCGGGCCCGCTCGGACTGGAGTGCCTGGGTGAGATCTCCGAGGATCGTCTGGGGGCAACCCCATCCGCACCAGACCCGGCCCCACACGAAGGTGACGAGCAGGAAGACGAAGGTGACGGCCAGTGTCGCGAGCAGGACGACGAAGAACTCGTCCATCCAGAGGGTGGCCCCGAGGAAGTGGAGGCGCAGGCTCCCGACGTCGAAGCGCAGCGCGCTCTCGCCCCGGAGCGTGACGAAGGGAAGGCCCAGGAAGGTGGCCGCCTGCGCGAGACCGGCCCACCGTCGCCAGGGACCGATGCGCCGCGTGGTCGGCCCGCTGCCGCTACTCGTCGTCATCGAGCATCTTGTACTTCGCCGCCTCGACGCTCGCCTTCCTCTTCTTCGAGAAGTAGTGGACGATCACCCAGACCAGCGCCGCGCTGAGGAGCAGCCCGAAGGCCAGGTAGACCCAGTCGTCGCCGGGGATGGTCTCGGGCCTCATGGCGTCGCGGGAGGGAGCGCTAGCTTCCGGCCTTGCGCCGCCGGGCCGCCAGGTAGAGCCCGATGGCGGCGATGGTCGGCAGGGCGGTGAAGAGGATGGTCATGAAGATGTTGGCGCCGGCGTCGCCGGCTGCGGCCGCCGCCCCCTGGACCGACTCGTCGTAGGCCTTCGACTGCGACCAGCCGCTCAGGGAGGGTGAGTAGGTCCACACGTAGTAGACGCCCCAGACGATGAGCCCCCAGTAGAGCGCCCACCATCCCAGCGGGATCTTGCTGACCGTCTCCTTGGCCTCGAGTCCGTCCGCGGTGTCGGGAAGTTCGTTCATGGCCGTCGATCCTCTCAGTGCTTTCCGCCGGTCTCGTGCTCGCGCTTCTCCGTCGCAGGCGACTCGCCGCCCTCGTGGTGCTGCTGGGCGCGGATGAAGCTCACGATCCTCCAGATGCCGTCGGGCGGGATCTGGGAGGCGAAGGCCTCCATGCCCCCGTCGGGAAGGCCCGGGCGGCCGATGGCCTGCTTCGCGTCGCTGCCGCCGGCGATGATGGCGAAGTACTCGCCGTCGGTGCCGTAGCCGGGCTGCGCGAGGAACCTGTTCTCGGTGAACGACGGGCCGATGCCGCCGTGCCCCTCGTCGCCGTGGCACACCGCGCAGCTGTCGGCGTAGAGCGCAGCGCCGGCCGCGACGGCCTGGGGCGAGCCGGCGAAGGGGTTCGTGGCCGCGAGGTCGTAGCTGCCGGCGGCCTTGGGCTTCTCGACCGCGTGGCCGAGCTGCTGGGTGTAGGCGATGAGCGCGTCCATCTCGGTCTTGCCCGCGAGCTCGGCGATCTGCGCGGCCGTGTAGGGCAGGGAGAGCGCGTCCATGTGGGCCTTCACCGAGACCGGGTCGAGCTTCTCCTGCTTCATCCAGCCGTAGGGCGGCATGTTGGACCGCGGCACCACCGCCTGCGCGTTCTCGTAATGGGCCAGGTGCCAGGAGTCGGGGCGCTTGCCCCCCTCGCGCGCCAGGTCGGGGCCGGTGCGCTTCGAGCCCCAGAGGAACGGGCGGTCGTAGGCGAACTCGCCGGCCTTGGAGTAGTCGCCGTAGCGCATCACCTCCGTGCGCAGCGGCCGCACCATCTGGCTGTGGCAGTTGACGCATCCCTCGCGCTGGTAGATGTCGCGCCCGGCCAGCTGCAGCGCCGTGAAGGGGCGCAGGTTCTCGAGCTTCGGGTGCATGTCCGGCCGCATCATGGGATAGGCCATCATCACGATGGAGCCGGCCAGGACCGCCACCGTGACCATCAGGGTGAAGACGATGGGCCTGCTGTAGATCTTTCCCGCCATGGCTCTCGCCCTCCCCTACGCCGGCACCGGGGCGGCGGACTTCCCGCCGGCCTCGAGCGCGCGCCCCTTCTGGATGGTCAGCAGCACGTTCAGCACGAAGACCACCATGCCGACGATGAAGATGGTCCCGCCCAGCGACCGCAGGTGCCAGTACGGGTAGTTCTTCACCAGGGACTCCATGAACGTGTACTTGAGGGTTCCCTCCGGGGTGAGCGCCTTCCACATGGCGCCCTGCTGGATGCCGGTGATCCAGCCGGTGGCCGAGAAGATCAGCTGCCCGACGAGCACCAGCCAGAAGTGCAGGTTGGCGAGCTTCACGCTGTAGATCTCGGTCCCGTACATCTTGGGGATGACGTAGTAGATCGAGGCCGTCACCGTGAGTGCAACCCATCCCATGGTGCCCATGTGGACGTGGCCCGGGACCCAGTCGGTGAAGTGGATGAGCTGCGAGACCACCCGGAGCCCCTGGGTGGGGCCCTGAACCGTCTGCAGGCCGTAGAACGTGATGCCCAGGATGAAGAACTTGGCCAGGTAGTCGGTCTTCATCCTCCCCCAGTCCTCGCCGATGGTGCCGTACCCGTTCACCACCGAGCCCCACGAGGGTGCGATGAGGAAGAGGGTGAAGACGATGGCCAGGGTCTGGATCCAGTCGGGCAGCGGGGAGTAGACGAGGTGGTGGGCGCCCGTCCACAGGTAGCCGAACACCAGCGACCAGAAGGCGACGATGGAGAGCCGGTGGCTGTAGATGGGGAGCCCCGTGGACTTGGGGAAGAAGTAGTAGAACATGGCCAGGATGGGCATCGTGAAGACGAAGCCCACCACGTTGTGCCCGTACCACCACTCGACGTTGGCCGAGTTCACGCCGGCGAAGAGGTGGTAGCTCTTGAGGAGCCCGGCCGGGATAGACAGGTTGTTCACGATGTACAGCACGGCCACTCCGACGACGGTGGCGATGATGTACCAGAGCGCGATGTACATCTGCTCCTCGCGGCGGACCAGGATGGTCCCGATCACGTTCACCGCGAACATCACCCAGAGGATGACGATGGCGATGTCGAGGGGCCACTCCATCTCCGCGTACTCGAGCGACTGGGTGTGGCCCATGGCGAGGGTGACGAGGGCCAGGAAGATGCCCACGTTGAAGAGCCAGAGCTGCAGCCGCGCCAGTCTCGGGAAGAGGAGCGTGCGGCGCGTGAGCCGCATGAGGATGTAGTAGGAGAGGCCGAAGATGGCGCCCACCCCCAGGCCGAAACCCAGGATGTTGGTGTGCACGGTCCGCATCCGGCCGAAGCTGGCCCAGGGAGCGAAGTTGAGGGCCGGCGCGAACATCTGCACCGAGATGAGGAGCCCCACCACCAGCCCCACCACCGCCCAGACGATCGCGGAGAGGATGTACCCCTCCACCGTCTTGTAGTCGTACCGGTATTCCTCGTTCATCTTTCCCTCCGCCTGGAACGGCGCGGCGAGAGACTACAAGAACCGTTCCAGACGTGGGGGAGCGATCTGGGGCTGATCGGGGCCTGGACCTGACACGGATCAAGAGCAACCACGCAGGCTTTGCGAGATAGTGGACCGGTGGGCGCCATATTTTCGCTATTCACTCAGGGAGCAACCCTGGGATTCTCGGCGGCGGCATCGCCGGGGCCGTTCCAGGCCTTCCTGTTCGCCCAGGCTTCGCGCCATGGCGTGCGGCGCACCCTGCCGCTCGCCCTTGCACCCCTGGTGAGCGACGTGCCCATCGTGGCGGTGATCCTGCTCGCGCTCACCCGGGTGCCGGAGGGGTTCCTGCGGGTGCTGGAGGTGGCCGGCGGCGCCTTCCTGCTCTGGCTGGCCTGGGGAAGCTGGCGTACCCTGGGTGAAACGGGAGGCGGGGCGGGGTCCCGGGAGGCAGGCGCCGGCGGATCCTTCACGCGCGCGGTGGTGGTGAATGCCGCCGGTCCCGGACCCTGGATCTTCTGGAGCACGGTGTGCGGTCCCATCCTGGCGGAGGCCTGGCGCGCCGGACCGTGGCGCGCGCTGGCCTTCCTCTTTGGCTTCTACGGTGTGCTGGTGGGCGGGAAGGCGGCCCTGGTGGCGATCTTCGGCCTGGCCGGGCGGATCGGCCCGCGAAGCGCGCGCGGGCTCGGGCTCGCCTCGTCCGCGCTCATGGCGGGGATGGGCGCCCTCCAGCTCTGGCGCGGCCTCAGCGGGGGTTGAGCTCCTCCGCGGTGACGAACCGCGGCGCGATGTCCACCGGGATCCCGCGCAGCCGCTCCAGCACCATCGCCACCGGCGGCCGGATCACCGCCATCCGGTCGAGGAGCGCCTTCGCGCCCTCCGCGTCGCCCCGGCCCTGGATGGACAGGATCTCGCGGGAGAGGGACTCCACCGCGGCGCGGATCTTCCCGTCCACCACCGAGAACCGGCCGTCCTTCCCCACCACGACTCCGCCATGGTCGAGGAACCAGTTGAGCTGGAGGGCCACGCCCCGGCCGTGGGCCTCGTTCACGCCGAAGCGGATGGAGCGGAAGGCGGAGGCCAGGAAGGTCGCGTACATGGTCTTCTCGAGCTCCTTCGGGAGGACGCCCCGGTCGACCAGCCGGTGCAGCGCGAAGAGGCCGACCACGTCGGCCTTGGCCTCCTCGATGGCCGGGTAGGCCGAGCCCAGCTGCTCGCGGACCGTGGTGCGCCCGGTGGGGCGCTCGAGCCCGTGGGGGCCGAGGCCGTGCACCATCTCGTGCATGAGGATGTGGGTGAAGAAGGCGTCGAAGGTGACCCGCCGCCCGTCGGCCGGCGTGACCGCCACCTTCGATATCGGGAGCAGGACCTTCTGGAACTTGGCCTCCTGCACGTTCTTCAGCATCACCCGCTTGGCTCCCTTCTCGCGGAGGATCCGCTCGTCGTTCGGGAGGTTGAAGGCCGCGGTGGTGACGCCGCGCCGTCCGTCGCCCGCGGCGAAGATCTCGTTCACGACGCGGATGGGCGCCAGCGCGCCCAGCTTCGGGTTGCGGAGGGCCGGGTCCATGGGGAGGTGGTCCTCGATGTCCTGCAACTCGCCGGAGAGGCGCGCCACCTTCCGGGTCTCGGCGTCGTCCCGGACGGTGACGAAGGCCTCGAAGGCCGCCTTGGCGCTGAACCACCCGTCCTCGTAGGTCTCGTACGGGCCGAAGGTGGGCTCCACGGCCGCGTCGAGCTCCATCCAGGCGACGTCGCTCTCGTAGTAGTCGTCGGAGAGGAGCGCAGCGGCGCGGCTCTCGAGGAAGCGCTTCAAGGACGGCTCGCCGGTGGCGGCGGCGGCCTGCCGGAGGAGCGAGGCGGCCAGGGCAAGCTCCGCCTGGTACTCCACCGAGTAGGGAACGACCGCGAGCCCGGCGGGGGTTCGCCGCACCACCGAGAAGAAGCCGCCGGCAGCGGCGCGATCCTTCTCCGGCAGGCCAGCCATCCAGGCCGCGATCTCCTCCCTGGTCGCTCCCGGCGGG
This sequence comes from uncultured delta proteobacterium, assembly GCA_963802065.1. GTDB lineage: Bacteria > Myxococcota > Myxococcia > Myxococcales > Anaeromyxobacteraceae > CAIOAK01. The sequence goes on from CAWDHF010000011.1 coordinate 112,550, forward strand.
TAGTAGGTCCCGGCCTCCGGCTTGGGCGGGGCCCCGGGGACGAACACCCGATCGTGGTCGAGACGGTCCCAGGGCCCCTTGTTGCGGAGGAAGTAGGTGAGGCGGGCCCGGCCGAGCGGTGACGGGTCGTCGAGGAGGGCGAGCAGCATGCCCTCGGCGCCGGCCCACTGCTGGCGGAAGAAGAGGCCGTCCACGACCCGGCTCGCCTCGACGAGGAGCGCCAGCGCCGTGCGCTCACCCGCCGGGAGCTTCGAGACATCCACGGCGAGGTCCACGGGAGCGTACTGGGCCTCGAGCTTCCGGAGCGCAGCGGTGTCGGGGAACTTGCCGGGCGGCGATGAGGACGGGGCGGCCTGGACGGAGACGGCCAGGAGGAGGGCGAGTGCGGCGAGGGGTGTGCGCATGGCGGGCGATTCTAATAGCCTGGGGCCGTGATCGCCCTGCTCCTGGTGCTGGCGCTGTCGGCGCCCCCTCCGCTGCCCCACGTTGCCTTCCGCACCGATCTGGGCGACTTCGTCGTGGAGGTCGACGTGGCGCGCGCCCCGGCCTCGGCCCGGAACTTCCTGCGCTACGTGGACGCGGGCCGCTACCGTGGCGGCGCCTTCCATCGGACCGTCACCACGGCGCCGGACAACCAGCCCCGGAACGCCGTGAAGATCGACGTGGTCCAGGCGGGCGCCGCTCCGGGATCGGACTTCCCCGCCGTCGCGCTGGAGCGCACCCGCGACACGGGGCTGCGCCACGCCGATGGCGCCCTCTCCATGGCGCGCGACGGTCCCGACAGCGCCACCTCCGACTTCTTCGTCTGCGTGGGCCCCCAGCCCGAGCTAGATCACGGGGGCAGGCGCAATCCGGACGGCCAGGGCTTCGCCGCCTTCGGCCGGGTGGTGTCGGGGATGGACGTGATCCGCCGGATCCACTCGGCGCCGGCGAAGGGGCAGTCGCTCGATCCCCCGGTGAGGATCCTCGACGCGGCGCGCCTGCGGCCCTGAGCGGAGGAGCCCGCCATGTGGAACCGGAACGATCTCACCCGCAGGCTCTGCATCGAGTGGCCCGTCCTCCAGGCGCCCATGGCCGGCGGCGTCTCCACTCCCGCACTGGCCGCGGCAGTCACGAACGCGGGCGGGCTGGGGGCATTCGCGGTCGGCGGCCTGCATCCGGACGCCGTCCGCGACGGCATCCGGGAGACGAGGAGGCTCACGCCGGGGCCGTTCGCGGTGAACTTCTTCACGCCTGCGGTGACGCACGGGGCGCCCTCGGATGCGGAGCTCTCCGCGGCCGTGGCCGCGGTGCAGCCGTACCGTGCGCAGGTGGGCCTGGGCGCCCCGGGAGTGCCCGTGCGCCTGCCGCGCCTCGAGGACCAGGTCGAGGCCGCGCTCGCGGAGGGCTTCCCGATCTTCTCGTTCACATTCGGAATCCCCTCCCCGGATCTCCTGGCGCGCCTCCGGAGGTCCGGAGTCGTGGTGCTCGGCACCGCCACGACCCCAGGGGAGGCCGCCGAGCTGGAGCGGGCCGGCGTGGACGCGGTGGTGGCGCAGGGCGCCGAGGCCGGAGGCCATCGCGGGACCTTCGCTGCCGGCGCGGGCGCCGCGCTCATCGGGACCATGGCGCTCGTTCCCCGCGTCGCCGATCGGATCCGGCTGCCGGTGGTGGCGGCCGGCGGCATCGCCGACGGACGCGGACTCGCGGCCGCGCTCGCGCTGGGAGCCAGCGCGGTCCAGGTCGGCAGCGCCTTCCTCGGCTGCTCCGAGAGCGGCGCCCCCCCCGCCTACCAGGCAGCCGTGACGGTCCCGGATGACGGTGACCGCACCGCCCTCACCGTCGCCTTCTCCGGCAGGATGGCCCGGGGAATCCGCAACCGGTTCGTCGAGGGGATGGCGGGGCGGCCGGTCCTCCCCTTCCCTTTCCAGAACGCGCTCACCCAGGACATGCGCGGCGCGGCGGCGCGGGCCGGCGACGCCGGGCTCCTCTCGATGTGGGTAGGCCAGGGCCCCGCGCCCCGCTCCGGCGTCGGCGCCGGCGAGGTGGTGGCGGCGATGGTGCGGGAGGCTGGCGCCGTGCTCGACGGGCTCCGGTAGTGCCCCGGCCTGGTCACGGGAGAGCGGCGCCGTCAGCCCCGCGTCTCCCACCCCTGCGCCGCCCGGCGCGCGCCGAGCTCCGCCTCGGCCGCGGCGATGCGCTCCCTCGTCGTCGCCATGAGCTTCACCACGTCGGACCCGGTCATGCCCTTCGTCTCGATGGGCTCGAGCACGCGGACCAGCACCAGCGTGGGGCGGATCCAGGGGCTGCCCTTGGGCATTCCGAAGGCCGACCCGCTGACCGCCACCGGAAGGACGGGAACCTGGGCCTCGATGGCTAGCCGGAAGGCGCCGGGCTTGAACGCGCCCATCTTGCCGTCCCGGCTGCGCGTCCCCTCCGGGAAGATCATGACCGGCATGCCATGGTCGAGGTACCACCGGGCCTTCGTGAGCGCCGCCCCGCCGCTCTCGCGGTCTCCGCGATTCACCGGGATGTCGCCGGACAGCCGGAAGTACATCCCGAAGAAGGGGATCTTGAAGACCTCCTCCTTGGCGATCCACTTCATCTCGCGGCGCTGGCGCGACATCGCGAAGATGTCGAGGAAGGACTGGTGGTTCGAGGTGCAGACGTACGCCCCCGTGCTGGGCTGCTTCCCCTCGATGCGCACGTGCCAGAAGGGAAACACGTAGGTGGGCGTCGATCCCACGAGCCGGAGGAACCGGCCCGGGATGCGCCGGGTCCGGTCGAAGGGCACCGTCACCAGGACGAGCAGCACCATCACCGGGAACATGAGCACGATGACGAGGACCGAGATCACGTAGGACACGGCCGCGAGGACGTTCACCAGGAAGGCGGGCAGGCGGGGCGGGCGCACGTCCGGATCTCTACCATTTCCCGGTACAATCCCGCACCGTGCCCGAGCTGCCGGACGTCACGGTCTACGTCGAGGCCCTGCGCGACCGGGTCCTCGGCCGGCCGCTCGAGAGGGTGCGGCTCGGCAGCCCCTTCCTGCTGCGGACGGTGGAGCCGCCCCTCTCCGCCTTCGTGGGACGGCGCGTCACGTCGGTGTCGCGAATGGGGAAGCGGATCGTCCTCGAGCTCGAAGGTGACCTCCACCTCTGCCTCCACCTCATGATCGCCGGGCGCCTCCACTGGAAGCCGGTGGGCGCGAGGCTCCCGGGCAAGGCGGGGCTGGCCGCCTTCGACTTCCCGGAGGGCACCCTCACCCTCACCGAGGCGGGCTCGAAGCGGCGCGCGGCGCTCCACGCCTTCGCCAGCCGGGACGGGCTCCTCGCGCTCGACCGGGGCGGCGTCGAGCCGCTCGAGGCCTCGCCGGCGGCCTTCCGCGAGGCGCTCCGGCGGGAGAACCACACCTTGAAGCGCGCCCTCACCGACCCTCGCCTGCTGGCCGGCATCGGCGGCGCCTACTCCGACGAGATCCTCCACCGGGCCCGTCTCTCCCCCATGCAGCTCACCTCCCGGCTCGACGATGGCGAGATCGAGCGGCTCCGCGAGGCCACGCGGGAGGTTCTCTCCGAGTGGACCGGGCGGCTGCGGGCCGAAGCCGGAGGCGAGTTCCCGGAGAGGGTCACCGCCTTCCGCGAGGGCATGGCCGTCCACGGCCGCCACCGGCAGCCCTGTCCGGCCTGCGGCACGGCGGTTCAGCGCATCGTCCACGCCGAGAACGAGACCGACTACTGCCCGCGCTGCCAGACCGGCGGCCGGATCCTCTCCGACCGGTCGCTGGCCCGGCTGCTCCGGGACGACTGGCCGCGGACGGTGGAGGAGATGGAGGCGCTCGAGGAGCGCAGACGGGAGTAGGCTGCCCGGCACGGAGGAGCACACCGACATGAAGACCCGGATCACCGAGCTGTTCGGCATCGAGCACCCCATCATCCAGGGCGGCATGCACTTCGTCGGCTTCGCCGAGCTGGCGGCCGCGGTCTCCAACGCCGGAGGGCTCGGCATCGTCACCGGCCTGACCCAGCGCACGCCGGAGCTGCTCGCGAACGAGATCCGGCGCTGCCGCGAGATGACGGACCGGCCCTTCGGCGTTAACCTCACCTTCCTCCCCTCGGTCACCTCGCCCGACTACCCTGGCTACGTCCGGGCCATCGTGGAAGGCGGCGTGAAGGTGGTCGAGACCGCCGGCAACAACCCGCAACAGGTATTGCCGCACCTCCACGCCGCGGGCATCAAGGTCATCCACAAGTGCACCTCGGTCCGCCACGCGCTGAAGGCCCAGTCAATCGGGTGCGACGCGGTGAGCGTGGACGGCTTCGAGTGCGGGGGGCACCCGGGCGAGGACGACGTGCCGAACTTCATCCTGCTACCCCGCGCCGCCGACGAGCTCGACATCCCCTTCGTGGCCTCGGGCGGCATGGCCGACGGCCGCTCGCTGGTGGCGGCGCTCGCGCTGGGCGCCGACGGCATCAACATGGGCACCCGCTTCATCGCCACGAAGGAGGCTCCGGTCCACGAGAACGTGAAGAAGGCCATCGTGGCGGCCACCGAGCTCGACACCCGGCTCGTCATGCGCCCGCTGCGCAACACCGAGCGGGTGCTGCGCAATGCGGCCGCAGACCGGCTGCTCGAGAAGGAGCGGACCCTCGGTGCCGCCCTCAAGTTCGAGGACATCCGGGAGGAGGTGGCGGGGGTTTATCCCAGGATCATGCTGGAGGGGACCATGGACGCGGGCGTCTGGTCCTGCGGGATGGTCGCCGGCCTCATCGACGACATCCCCACCGTGAAGGAGCTCGTCGATCGGATCATGGCCGAGGCCGACGCCATCGTCCGCGAGCGGCTGGCCGGGTTCGTCGGAGGCTAGGGCTTTCTGGCCTTCCGGCCGGCGATGACCTCCCGGTAGAGCTCGACCAGCCTGTCCGCCGAGGCCTCCACCCGGTAGCGCTGGGCCGCGTCGCGGTAGTCCTCGCGCGCGCGGGCGAGCCCCGCCGGATCGTCGATCCAGCGGTCGATCCGCGCGGTGAGCGCCTCCCGATCGCCGGTGGGGAAGAGGAACTCGGGCGAGATCGCGAACTGCGGGGTCGCACTCAGGGGCGAGTCGGCGATGATGCACGGAAGGCCGCAGGCCATGGCCTCGAGCACCGACATGCACTCGACCTCGACGTCGGCGGCGTGGACGCAGAGATCGGCCCCACCGTAGTAGCGGATGAGCTCGTGCGGCTTGAGCCAGCGGAAGACGGGCGCGTGGGTGAGGACCTTGCCTTGCTCGACGAGCCGGTCCTTGAGCGGCCCGTCCCCCAGGATGACGAGCTGGATGCGCTTCTCGTGCCGGGAGGCGCGGATGGCCTCGATGAGGAGGTCGTGCCGCTTCTCCTTGGCGAGCCGCCCCACCGAAAGGATGGTGAACCGTCCCTCGAACCTCTCGCACTCCTCCGGCGGCAGCGGCCGGTACTCGGAGGGCACGCCGTTCGAGATGACCGCGGAGGGAACGCGGAGCCCGTAGCGGCGCAGCTCCCTCTCGGCGAAGGCGCTCGGGCAGAGCACGGCGTCGGACCGGTTGTAGGTGGTGCGGAGGAAGAAGCGGTAGGTCCAGTCGACGGCCGTCGCGCTGCGGATGCCCACGTTGTGGAGCAGGTGCTCGGCCTGGACGTGGAAGGTCGAGACCACCGGGACGCCGGCCCGCCGGGCCACGCCGATGGCCTTGATCCCCAGGTAAAACGGGAACTGGTTGTGGACCACGTCCTGGCGCCCGATGACCTCCTCCAGGATTCGCCGGTCGGGCCAGGCGAACGGCAAGCGCATCTTCTCCATGATGTTGCCGGGCGTGGGGATGACGAAGGACCTGAGCGGGGTCTTTCCCGGTGCCGGGGCGCCGGTGGCGAGGATCTCGACGGTGTGGCCCCGCTCCCGGAGGATCTGGGCGAACCGGCGCGTCGAGACGACCGCGCCGTTGTTGGCGTCGTCCCACGCGTCGATGACCATGCAGATGCGGAGCGGATTCACGGCGCCGCAATCTACTCCGGGACGCCAAGCAAAACCGTGCTTTACAGGCTTTACATTTGCGCGACGCGTCATTTTCTTTCGTTGACAACCCAGGTCGGAACGGGTTGTTTGCACGCTCCACCGAACGAAGGGAGCACCGATGTCCGCCGACTCGTCCTCGAAGAACCCCGTGACCTCAGGAAAGAAGATCCGCAAGGAGGAGGCGCTCGCCTACCACTCCTCGGGTCGGCCCGGGAAGATCGAGGTCATCCCGACGAAGCCCTGCGCCACCGCCCGCGACCTGTCGCTCGCGTACAGCCCGGGCGTCGCCGAGCCCTGCCTGGAGATCGAGAAGGACCCGGATCTCTCCTACGCCTACACCGCTCGTGGAAATCTGGTGGCGGTGATCTCGAACGGGACGGCGGTCCTCGGCCTCGGCGACATCGGCGCCGCCGCCGGCAAGCCGGTCATGGAGGGCAAGGGCGTCCTCTTCAAGAAGTTCGCCGACATCGACGTCTTCGACATCGAGGTCGAGGCCAAGGAGATCGACAAGTTCTGCACCGTCGTGAAGGCGCTCGAGCCCACCTTCGGCGGAATCAACCTCGAGGACGTGAAGGCCCCCGAGTGCTTCGTCATCGAGGAGCGGCTCAAGCGGGAGATGAACATCCCGGTGTTCCACGACGACCAGCACGGCACCGCCATCATCTCCGGCGCGGCCCTGCTCAACGCCGCGGAGCTGGCCGGCAAGAAGCTCGACAGGCTCAAGGTGGTGGTGTCGGGCGCCGGCGCCTCGGCCATCGCCTGCACCAAGTTCTACCTGAAACTGGGCGTGAAGAAGGAGAACGTGATCCTGGTCGACACCAAGGGCGTCGTCTTCAAGGGACGCACCGAGGGCATGAACGAGTACAAGGCGGAGTTCATCTCCGACACGAAGGCCCGCACCCTCGAGGACGCGCTGAAGGGCGCCGACGTCTTCCTGGGTTGCTCCGCCAAGGGACTCATGACCCAGGAGATGGTCCGCTCCATGGCGACGGATCCCATCGTCTTCGCGCTCGCCAACCCGGACCCGGAGATCAGCTACCCCGACGCCAAGGCGGCCCGCGCCGACGTCATCATGGCGACCGGGCGCTCCGACTACCCGAACCAGGTGAACAACGTCCTGGGCTTCCCCTACATCTTCCGTGGCGCGCTCGACGTCCGCGCAAAGGCCATCACCGAGGAGATGAAGATGGCGGCGGCCCGGGCGCTGGCCCAGCTGGCCAAGGAGGACGTGCCCGAGTCGGTCTCGCGCGGCTACGGCGGCGAGCGCTTCACCTTCGGCCGCGACTACATCATCCCCAAGCCCCTCGACCCGCGCGTGCTCCTGTGGGTGGCCCCCGCGGTGGCGGAGGCGGCCATCGCCAGCGGCGTGGCCCGGGTGGAGCTCAACCTCTCCGAGTACCGCGAGCGGCTGAAGAAGCGGCAGAGCCGGGTCCACGGCGTGATGAGCCTGGTGCACGGGAAGGCCCGCTCCAAGCTGGCCAGGATCGTCTTCCCCGAGGGGGACGCCGAGAAGATCCTGAACGCCGCCCAGATCCTCCGCGAGGAGGGGCTCTGCGAGCCCATCCTGCTCGGGCCGGTGCAGAAGATCCGCGCCTCCATCGAGGAGCGGCGGCTCGACGGCCTGGAGGGCGTCACCGTCATCAACCCCGAGGAGAGCCCGGACTACGACCGCTACGTGTCCCGCTTCTGGGAGCTGCGGTCGCGCAAGGGCATGACCTTCGCCGAGGCGCGCCGCCGCATGCGCACCCGCAACTACTTCGGGTCGATCATGGTGGACCGGGGCGAGGCCGACGGCATGGTCACGGGCCTCACCGTGGGCTACCCCGACGGCATCCGCGCCCCGCTGGAGGTCATCGGCACGCGCAAGGGGCGCCGCGCCGCCGGCGTCTACATCGTGGTCACGAAGGACGACTTCAAGTTCTTCGCCGACACGACCGTGAACATCGACCCCGACCCGAAGGCGCTGGCCGAGATCGCGGTCGCGACCGCCGACCTGGCCCGCTACTTCGACGTGACGCCGCGGGTGGCGATGCTGTCGTACTCCAGCTTCGGCGCCGCCAAGGGGGAGAGCCCGGCCAAGGTCCGCAAGGCCACCGAGCTCGTGCGCCAGATGCGGCCGGACCTCGAGGTCGACGGCGAGATCCAGGTGGACATCGCCACCGACACCGAGCTGCGCGTCCCCGAGTTCCCCTTCTCGACGCTGAAGGAGGACGCCAACGTCTTCGTCTTCCCCAACCTCGACTCGGCCAACATCTCCTACCAGCTGCTCGAGGCCATGGGCGGCGCCGAGGTCATCGGTCCCGTGCTGCTCGGCATGGACAAGCCGGTGAACGTCCTGCAGATGGGGACCAGCGTGCAGTCGATCGTCAACCTGGCGGCCATCACGGCGCTGCGGGCGCAGGGAGATCAGTTCATCTTCTGACGGCGCGGCGCCGTATCTCGAGGCCGGCCTCCTTCCACGGGGGCCGGCCTCTTCACGTCTCGCGCGCCACGTCGAGTCGCACGGCGTCGCTCGCGCGATCCGCCCCTGGCTCGAAGTGGCTCGAGGCCGGTGACCGCGCACCGCCAGACCGCCTCCTCGAAGGTGCGGAGGAGCCGGCCTCCTCTTCACGAGGCCGACGCTGTTCACCATCCGTGACTTGATTCGGCGGATGTTCCCGGTCGCCCCGGTGGCGACCCTGGCGGGCAACGCGCTGGGGATGCCCTGGCAGGGTCCGGCGGCGGCCTGTGAATCACTCCACATCCGAGTCGCCGCCCGCGTGGCGCATCAGCCACGTCTCCGCCGCCTTCACCAGCTCCGGCCTCGCCGCCGACCCGAACCGGTCCCTGAAACCCTCCGCCAACGTCTCCCCACGTCTCCGCGCGTGGCTCTCGAAGTTCCCTGTGACGTACTCGATCGCCCGCCGCACCTCGGCAGGCGTCCGGAGCACGTGGACGTGGTGGCGGTCCTCGAGCACCGGGCCGCGCCGCCCCATGAGCCGATTCATCCCCTTCGCGAGCCGGATGGAGAAGGCCTTCATCCCCGCGGCCAGCGCGGCCTGGCCGCTCGCTTCCACGACGAGATGGAGGTGGTTCCCCTGGACGCTGAAGTGGGTGACCCGAAATCCGGGCTGGCCCCATGCGCCTCGGAGCGCCGCCTCCGCCACCGCCATTCCGCGCTGCGAGCGGAGGCTCCACACGTGCGGGAGCATTCGTACGGTCACGTGCACGGGATGGTGACGGGACAGCGCCGGCCGGCGGGCGTGAGAGGCACCGGCCACTGGACCCTTCGGCTTCCGCCCTGCCCCGGGGCGGCGGCCGCCACGGACGGGGAGCGGTAGGCTGCGCTGGTCTTCACGTTCCGTCACTTGATTCGGCGGATGTTACCCCAGCGGTCCGACAGCGGACGGTCGGCTCGATCCCTCCGTCGCGAGTGGCCTCAGCACCCCTTCCCGCGCGCGTCCGTGTCTCGCGCCCCGTCCCGGGGGCGCAGGGGAGCCTGTCAGGTGGGCACGCCGAGCCGGGGAAGGACCCAGCGCGTCATCACGAACCAGCCGACGAGGAGCGCGGCGGAGAGGAGGAGGTCGCGGGTCACTGGAGCGCCGCCAGCGCCCGCTGCAGGCCGAACTTCACCTCTCCCGCGATGACGTTCAGGCCCGTGTGCGTGGAGGCGATGGTCGCCATGGGGTCGATGGCGCAGACCACCGCATGGCCGTCGTCTCCCTCGTAGACGATCACGTTGCACGGCAGCATCACCCCGACCTCGAGCTCCGCGGAGAGGGCGCGGTAGGCCAGCTTGGGGTTGCAGGCGCCCATGATGCGGTAGCGCCGGAAGTCGGCGCCGATCTTCTCCTTGAGCGTCGCCTGCACGTCGATCTGGGTGAGGATTCCGAAGCCCTCGGCCTTGAGCGCCTCGGTGACCTTCTCGACGGCCTCGTCGAACGTCAGCTTGGTCTTCTTCTGGATCCGGAAATCGGCCATGGGACACCTCCAGTTGGGACTACAGGCTCACCCGCAGCGCCACGCCGAAATCGGCGATGGGGGGCGGGATGTTCACGGGCTCGAGCAGGTACGGGGGGAAGGCCGGAACGTCGATGGCGAAGCGGAAGGACCCCCCCGGAACGCCGTAGCGCACGGACGCGTAGGCCTCGAGGCGCAGGTAGGTGAGCAGCAGCACCGAGTAGTCGATGCGGCTGATGAACGTCCGGTCGGTGAGGTTCGCCAGCGTGGAGAGGATGAAGGTGGTGTCGTACCACCGGAAGGGCCTGGGCAGCAGCAGGTAGAGCCCCGCCTGGTTTCGCCCCGAGTAGAACGGGTCGTACTGCTGGTTCACGATGAGCCAGGGGTAGATGGCCGGGTCGGAGTAGCCCAGCGAGTTGTAGAAATACTCGGCGCCCAGCGTCAGGGTGTGGAGGTCGTCGTACTTCCAGGTCCAGGAGACGCCGGCGGTGACCTGCGGCGCGAAGCCGGGCTGGTAGGGCTCGTAGGTCCCCGGGTTGGGCGGGACGGACTGCCAGTCGGGGGGGACGAGCATGTCCCACCGCGGAAGACCGTCGGGCGTACCCTTCCCGAGCGAGGCTTCGCCGTAGAAGTCGAGCTCCCAGAGGGCCCAGGACGCCTCGAGACCGAGGCGCGGCAGCGTGCCGGACCGGGCCACGATCTCCCCGGCCACCTCCAGCGGCCCCAGCACCACCTCGGCCCGCAGCGCCCCGCCCACCTTGCCGACCTGGTCCACCACCTGGTTCCCGCTGAAGAGGGCGATGGCGTAGAAGTTCCAGCCCGCCTTCTCCCAGGGGGCGTGGAGCTTCAACATCCACTCGCCCTGCCGCTGGTCGAAGGTGGAGAGCGGGTCGCGCTTGCGGAAGTGGAGGAAGTCGGTGGGGTTCCAGAAGCGCGCCACTCCCCAGGTCACCTGCTGCTTGCCGACGGTGACGAACACGGCGCGCTCGATGTCGAAGCGGATCCAGGCCTGGTCGAGCACCACCTGCGTGGAGACGAGCTGCCCGTACACCGAGGCCTGCACCGATTCCGGGACGAGCGGGTTCACCTGCGCCCGCCCGAGCACGAAGGCGCGCACCCGATCGTTGGGCCGCACGTCCACGTAGAGGTCGACGAGGTTGGGAGAGGTGAGGAGCCAGTCCGATGGCGGGCGCCCCTGCTGCCACTGGGAGTCGAGCCGGAGGTAGAGCATCCCGCCGATCTTGAGGGGATCGGGGGGCGCGGGGGGAGCACCGAAGCCCTCGGGCTGGGGGCTCGCGGTCTGGAGCTTCGCGTCCTCTGGCTGCGCCGGAGCGGCCGGAGACGGCTCCGGGTAGGGCTTCGACTCGGCCGGCTTCGCGTCCTGCGGCGCGGCCGGCTTCCCGAAGATCTCGTCCTCGCTGGGCCGGTCCTGAGCGAACGCCGGCGCGGCGGCGATGGCGAGGAGCAGGGCGAGGGCGGTTCGCGGAGTCATCGACTCTTCGATTCGAGCCAGGCCTTGGTGAACAGGTTCGGGTCGAGCGGACGCAGGTCGATGGACTTGACGAGGACCAGCGTCTGGTTGGCCTTCTCGACCTCGTCGTAGAAGCGCATCTCCTCCGCGTACCACACGTCGGCCTTCTTGGACTCGCTGTAGACCTTCTTCCAGCGTGGGTAGTAGGCGGTGCGCATGAGACGCCCCGACAGCGCCAGCTCCTGGCGCTTCAGCACGTTCCCGGTGGCCTGATCCACCCAGAGTCGCACCGTGGGAAAGGCCACGTCCACCCCCGGACGGGCGGTCAGCAGGATCCGGTGGACCTGGTACTTGCCGAGCTTCTCGTCGGCCTCCCAGCTCGCCGTGAACTCCTCGGAGAGGCGCGACTCGTCGAGGTCGCCGCGCCGGGTGTCGGTGCCGCCGATGCGCTCCCGCTCGGTTCGCCGCTCCCAGCGCCCCACCCTCGGGTCGTAGAACCAGAGGTTCTTCTCGATGCGCAGGTAGCCCTTGCCGGCCTCGGTCCTGGGCTCGAGGAAGAGGAACACCAGCTTCTGCTCCTTGTCGCGCCGGTAGACCACCAGCTCGTAGACCACGTCGGTCTTGTCCTTCTCCTTCGCCTCCATGTAGACGAGCGCCTTCCAGTCGCCGGAGCTTCGCTCCCGCTCGTCGATGGTCCGGATGACCTCGTCGGTGGCCTCCTGCCCGAGCGGGCGGGCGGGGCCCGGGGCGAGGAGGAGCAGGAGCGCGAGCGGCAGGAGGGTTCGCATGGTTCACCCGACGTGGTGCATGGCGGTGACCGGCCGCATCCGGGCGGCGTAGGCCGACGGCCAGATGGCGGCGGCGGTGGTGAGCGCGGTGACGAAGGCCACGTAGGTGGCCACCTGGCCGGGGTGGATGGCCAGGTGCAGGTTCCTCTGGAGGAGGAAGTACTGCATGGTCTCGGGCAGCTCGATGGAGGCTGCGTTCAGCCCCGCGCCCACCGCGGCGCCCAGGAGCGCACCGAGGAGCGCCCCGCCCAGGCCGAGCAGGAAGGCCTCCATGAGCGTGAGGCGCAGGACCTGGGTGCGCTGCATGCCGATGGCCCGGAGCGTCCCGATCTCGCGGGTGCGCTCCCGGATGGCGATGGCCAGCGTGTTCACGATGCCCACCGCCACGATCACCATGAGCACGGTGACCAGGACGTTGCCCAGCCAGGTGACGGCCGTGACGATCCAGGAGAGGAAGCTCATCTCGTCCTCCCAGGTGGTCACGTCGAGCTTCTGGCCGGTCCAGTCCTCGGCGTTCACCTTGAACATGAGCTTCTGCCAGTAGGGTTGCGGATCGGGGTCCATGACCCGGTAGCCGGCGTCGCTCAGGGCGCCGCGCAGGCGAGCCGCCACCTTGGCCGAGTCGTCGGCGTCCTCGAGGTAGATCTGCACGGCACCGGTGGTCCCGGCCTTGAGCTGGTAGAGCTGGCGCAGGGTCTCGGCCGGGATGAAGGCGTTGAAGGCCGAGAGGAGCCCGATGTTGCGGGCCACCGCGGCGACCCGCACGTCGGCGGTGTTGCTGGCGCCCCGGGTGGTGGGGGCGGAGAGCGTGAGCGTGTCGCCAGGCTTCACCCCCAGGCGCTTGGCCTGGTCCTGGAACAGGAGGATGGTGCCGGCCTCGCCGAGCTCGGCGAGCGAGCCTTCCACCACCTGGACGATGTCCTGGAAGCCCGGCTCCCGATCCAGCTCCACGCCGGCCAGGATGAGATCCATCGACCCGCCGTCCGCCACCGCCTTGGCCCAGCCGCGCCCGCGCGGCGCCGCGTGATCCAGCTCCGGGACCTGCCCCTTCACTGCGTCCCAGGCCTTCTCCCAGCCGGCCACGATGGGGGCGGCGGTGCCGCTGGTGATCTTGAAGAAGCCGGCCAGGTTCACGTGGCCGGTCATGAGGGTGGTGGCCGAGTGGAGCATGGCCTCCCGCATCCCGGTGGTGAGGCCGCCGAGCAGCACCAGCATGGCCGTCACCCCGCCGATGGCGGACGCGAGCAGCACGTTCCGCCGCGTGTGGCGGGCCAGGTTCCGGGCGGCGATGAAGAGGTCGGTGGCGATCATCAGTCGTCCGATTGCATGGCCTCGAGCGGCGTGACCCGCATGGCCAGGACGGCCGGGTAGAGGGCCGATAGGATCGACACCAGGAACACGATGGCCACCGAGGTGACCAGGCTGGCCGTCCCGAGCCGCGGGATGAGGGCCGGGCCGGAGAAGAGGAAGTACATGGTGTCGTTGGTGGCGGCGATGCCGCCGGTCCATCCGATGGCGTGTACGATGAGGATGCCGAGGCCCGCCCCGAGCCCGCCGAAGACCAGGCCGGTGGTCACCACCTCGACCACCACCAGCACCAGCACGAACCGGCGCTGCGCGCCGATGGCGCGCATGGTGCCGATCTCCTTCACGCGCTGCAGCGTGGCCATGACCATGGCGTTGTTGATGATGACGAGCGCCACCGCGAAGATGATGAGGACGGCCAGGTAGAGCACCATGCGCAGGAGCCCCATGGACTGGCCGACGATGCCCGAGGCGTCGAGCCAGGTCACCGCCTTCACCTTCATGCCGGCCTTCGCGGCCGCCTCGACCAGCCTCGGCATGGTCTCGTCGATGCGGCGCGGGTCGTCGAGGATCACCGCGGCGTTGAGCGCCACGCCGGCGTCGGTCTCGGCCGGGGAGTAACGCCGGCGGAAGAGGTCCTCCCGGGAGAGCTTGCCGTTCCCGCCGGCGAGGAGCTTGCTCTCGTCGATGGCCGCGGGAGCGACCGCCTGCACCGGAGCGGGTTCCCCTCCCCCGAAGAGCGCCGCCTCGGCGTCCTCCCGGGCCACCATCGTGGCGCCCGCCCGCTCCTTGAGCTTCTTGATCTCGGCGGCCCGCTCCGGCGTCAGGTAGCCGTAGAGATCGCGCCAGGTGTGGATGTCCAGGACGCTCATCATCCCGGCCAGCGCCGAGCGCTCCAGGCCGCGGAACTCCACGAACCCGTAGACCGGGACGTTGACCGAGTTCACGTAGCCGCTCCGGGAGGGGGCCTTGATGGTGATGAAGTCGCCGACCTTCACCGAGTAGAGGTTCAGGAGCGGGGCGAGCTCGGCGTAGAAGGTCCGGTAGCGCGCGTCGAAATTCTGGTCGTCGGTGTCGAGGAGCTCCGACACCAGCCTGGCCGGGTCGGACTCCGTGGTCCGGAGCGCCGCCTGGAGCCGCCGCACCGCCTCCCGCGTCCGGACCGGGTCGAGCTGCAGGAGGATGTCGCGCGTCTGCCCGGTGCTCTCCTTCACCCAGCGCTGCAGCTCCTCGTCCTTGGCGATCTTCCGCCCGTGCAGCTCGCGGGCCTCCTTGATCTTGTCGAGTCGGCGCGCCGTCCGGAGCTTCAGCCACTCCTCGGCGTAGAGCTTCCCGAGGAGCACGCCGCGCTGCCCGGGCGGGATGGCGGTGCCCTCGACGACATGGGCGCCCGGGAAGGCCCGCTGGAAGGCCTCCGGGTCGGTGCCCACGTAGCGGATGAAGGTGAAGCCCCCGTCCATGGAGAGCGGGGCCACACGGTTCTCCAGGAACTCGAGGGAGGCCAGCGGGTCCCGGTCGAAGTCGTCCCAGAATCCGCCCTGCACCGCCTGCTCGAGCGCGTCGAAGTCGGCCTTGCGGTCCTTGTAGACGCCGGAGGTCTCGTCGGCGATCTCCCGGGCCTGGCGCAGCTCCTGCTGCAGCAGGGTGGCCATGCGCCGGAGGTGGGCCTTGTGGGCCTCGTAGTCCGGGTCCTCGGCGGGCGCCCCCTGCTCCAGGCGGCGGCGCACGTCGGCGCGGAGCCTCTCCAGCGCCACGTCGAAGACGTTCCCCATGGAGACCATGGCCTGGTCGATCCCCATGGGGACGACCTGCTTCACTCCCGGTACCGAGAGGGCCGCGGCCTTCAGGCCCGCGAAGTCCACGATGGGCTCGAGCACCGACTCGCCCATGGTGCCGCCGTAGAGGGCGAGCGGGTCGCGAGAGTCGGCGTTGTAGAGCTGGACATGGCCGCCCAGGCTGCCCTGGATGCTGCGGGTCATCCCGACGTCGATCGAGTCGAGCAGCGAGCTGCCCAGGACCACCACCACCACGCCCAGCGCGACGATCCCGCCCACGACCAGCGTGCGCACCCGGCTCGCGACCAGGTTGCGCATGGCCATCTCGAGCAGGATCCGGCCCTGCCGGACGCGGGACGATGCCGTGCTCACCGTGCCTCGGCTCCCTGGGCCGCCTCGCGGCCGACGACGCGCCCGTCCTCGAGCTTCACGATGGCGCTGGCGTGGGACATCACCTTGGGGTCGTGGGTGGAGAAGATGAAGGTGGTCCCGTCGCGCCGGTTCATCTCGCGCATCAGGTCGATGATGGTCCCGCCGGTCTTCGAGTCGAGGTTGGCGGTGGGCTCATCGGCGAGGACGAGCGGCGGGTTGGCGACGAGCGCCCGGGCCACGGCGACCCGCTGCCGCTGGCCACCGGAGAGCTCGCTGGGACGGTGGCGGGAGTGGTCGGCGAGCCCCACCGCCTCGAGGAGCGCGTTCACCCGGCGGCGCCGCTCCTCGGAGGTCATCCGCCCCTGGAGGAGCAGCGGGAACTCCACGTTCTGGAAGACGGTGAGCACCGCCACCAGGTTGAAGGTCTGGAAGATGAAGCCGATGTGGTCGAGCCGCAGCCGGGTCAGCGCACGCTCCGAGAGCCGGGAGGTGTCCTCCCCGTCCACCCGGACGGTGCCGGAGCTGGGTACGTCCACCCCGCCGATGAGGTTGAGGAGCGTGGTCTTGCCGCTCCCGGAGGGACCGGCGATGGCGAGGAACTCGCCGCGCTCGACCACGAGGTCCACGTCGCGGAGCGCGTGCACTTCCGTCTTGCCGAGCTGGTAGACCTTGGCGACGTCCACGGCCTCGACGATGGGTTCTGGCATGCCGGGCAGTTATAGTCCCGGACGCGTGGCCGCGGACAAGAAGCCGTTCCATAACCCATTCGGGAAGCTGCGGGAGATGCGGAAGCGGGCGGAGGCGCCGGTGGTTCCTCCGAGGCCGGCCGCACCCGCCCCTCCCCCTCCTCGCCCGGAGCCCACCGACGCCGACCTCTGGGCGGCGGCGATCGCGGGTGCACGCCCCGTGGAAGCGAGGAACAAGGTGGTGCTGCCCGGACCCTCGCGCGCAAGCGCTCCCGGGTTCTGGCATCCGGACCTCGACGCGCTGAAGGAGCTCGAGGCGCTGGTCTCCGGCGAGGCGCCCTTCGACATCTCCGACACCGACGAGTACATCGAGGGCCGGGTCTCCGGACTCGACCTGGCGCTGGTCCGAAAGCTGCGGCGCGGGGAGTTCTCGGTGCAGGCCCACCTCGACCTGCACGGGAAGTCGCGGGCGGAGGCCAAGGCGGAGGTGGACGGCTTCCTGCGCCGCTCCCGCGAGCAGGGGAAGCGCTGCGTGCTGCTCGTGCACGGTCGGGGACTCCACTCCAGGGACCAGGTGCCGGTGCTGAAGGAGGCGCTGCAGAGCTGGCTCGCCACGGCGCGGTTCGGGAGGCACGTGCTGGCCTTCGCGACGGCGCGGCCGGCGGACGGGGGCGCGGGCGCGGTGTACGTGCTGCTCCGGCGCATCGGGCGGTGACGAGCGGGGCGCCTTCGTTCCCCCCTAGCGTCTGCCGCCGGGCGCCGGGACGCCCCTCTCCACGGCGCTTGTCCTCGCGGCTGGCCGGATTCGCGGTGGGTGAACGTACGCGAGGCCGCTGCGAAGGCGCCGTTCCGAGGGGCGCCCGCGCCGGCTGGGACGGCACGGGCCGAAGGCGACCCGATCGCGCCTGCATCGAGGGACCCCCGATCGGCGTCCCGCCCGTCGTACCACCCAAGTCCAGGGGCGCGCGCGCCTCGCGGGCCCGCCCTTCCGCCAGGCGCCCGGGGTGGCCTCGGCGCGGGGCGCCTCCGCAGCGACCTCCGCACCATTCACCCAGCGCGAATCCCACCAGTCGCGAGGACAAGCGCCCCCTGCGACGAGGCGCACCCACGGGCGCCGGCACCCCGGAAGGCCCCGCGAGGCGCGGACGCCACGGGCCGAATCAGCGCTCCGGCGCGGCCGGCCCCATCGACGTGAGCACGTCCACCATCGCCTGCTGGCTCACGGTGAGCAGCCCCTCGAACGGTCGGTCGAGGTCCATGATGAGCGTGAGGACCACGGCGAGCACCACGGACAGGAGGATGCTCGCGACGGCGCTCCTGTCGCGGGTGAGCCCGCCGACGTACCCGGTCGCGGCCAGGACGAGGATCGAGACCGCGAAGAGGGTGGCGAAGATCGTGGGAGGGATGGGATTGCGCAACGCCGCCTGGAGGCGCATCCCGTGCACGTCGATGACCTCGTTCACGGCCTGGACGAAGAGTGCCACCATCGGGGTCGGCGCCGCCGCGGCGGCGTCGCGGGTGATGCCCCACAGCTCGGAATGGAGCTTCTCGGAGCGCCCGATCGCCTCGGCCCGCTTCGAGGATCCGGCAACGTCGAGCCGGGCCTGCGTGTAGGCCCGCAACACGCGACGCGCCTGCGCGGCCTGGGGCTCGGGGATGAGGTCGGTCCGCAGCCAGGCGGTCCCGATGGCGTTCGCCTCCTCGACGAGGAGCGTCTTGCGCCAGTCGAAGCGCTCGCCCGCCATGCCGAAGGTGAAGGCGAGCAGGAGGGCCAGCAGGCCGAGCAGGCTGCCCAGGGTGGCCCCCAGGTCGGGAGGTTCCTTCTCGCCGAGCCGCTCGCGCGTCCGGGTCCCGAGCAGGTGACCCCCCTTCACCGCACCGGCCAGGACGGCCAGGGTCCCGAGCAGGACCGCCCAGATCGGAAGTCCGCCGAATATCCCCTGGATCATTCCGCCCTCCCCGGACCCAGCGTCGCCGCGATCGCGCGTGCCGCGGCCGCCGGGTCGCCCCCCTCGCGGAGCGGCCGTCCGATCACCACCACGTCGGCGCCCGCGGCCACCGCCTCGGCCGGCGTCGCCACGCGGGCCTGGTCCCCGCGCGACGCGCCGGGTGGGCGCACGCCCGGGACCACGAGCAGGGGCCCGGGCCCGACGGCGGCCCTGACCGCCGCCACCTCGTGCGGCGAGCAGACGAGGCCGTCGGCGCCCGCCCCCACGGCCAGACGAGCCAGACGGACCACCGCCTCGGCGGCCGGGCCGGCCAGGCCGATGCGCCCGAGCGCCGCGTCGTCGAGGCTGGTGAGCACGGTGACGGCGAGCACGTGAAGCCGCCCCGCCGCGCCCCGCACCGCCGCCCGCACCATCTCGTCGCCCCCGGCGGCGTGGACGGTGAGGAGCGACGCCCCGCTCGCTGCGGCACTCCTGGCCGCTCCCTCCACGGTGTTGGGGATGTCGTGCAACTTGAGGTCGAGGAACACCGGGCGCCCCAGCCCCGCCGCTGCGCGCACCGCCGGCGGCCCCTCCGCGGCGAAGAGCTCGAGCCCGACCTTGAGCATTCCCACCTCGGGCGCCACGGCCCGGGCGAACGGCTCGGCCTCGCGCCAGGTGGGGAAGTCGATGGCGGCGCAGATGCGCTCGCGTCCCGGACGGCTCATGGTGCCCCCGCTTGCATGCGCCCGACCTCACCGAGGACGCGCGCCGCCTCGGCGGGAGGCAGGCAGTTGCCCACCTCGAAGAGCGCGAAGGTCAGGAAGGATTCCAGCGCGTCGAGCGCCCGGGCGCGCGCCGCGGGACCGGGCCGTGGAGAGCCCTCGCCCACGTTCAGGATGAGCTGGGCAACGTCCATGTGGCCGTCGGCATCGATGCGCACGCCCTCGAAGACGGCGCGCCGATCCGGGGGAAGCTGCTCGAAGAAGCTCTCCAGCCGGCGGCCGGCGTCGCCCTGGACGCGGGACAGCTCCTCGTAGACGTGCCGGATGATCCGGCCGTAGGCCTCGAAGGGCCCGCCGGCCGGGACGGGCAGGGAGGGAGGCGCCGCCGCCGGGGCGGCCTTGGGCTCGACCGCCTCGACGAAGCCACCCCGGACGAGCTCGTCGAGGGCCACCGTGCCCTCGTGGACCCCCAGCCACGAGGCGTCCAGGGCGCGGCGCACCGTCCGTTCGCCGTCGATGGCGTCGAGGAGCCGCCTCGCCCGTGGACCGGGCTCTCCCGCCACCCCGGGCCTTCGGCGGGCCACCGCGTCGCGGTCCGGGAGTCCGGCCGAGAGCCGATCCACCTCGGCGCGGCGTCGCATCCCCTCGAGAAGGAGGTCGTGCGTGCGCTCGGAGAGCCGGACGGAATTCCGCTCGTCGGCCCGGCCCTCCACGAAGACGAACTCCCCCTCGTCCTCGAGGAAGGCTCCCAGCACGATCTCGCGGATCTGGAGTCCCATGGCTCCGTAGAGCTGTCCGGGATCGAGCAACCCCTCCTCGACGAGCACCTGGCCGAGCGGCCGCCCGGCCTGGACGAGCCGCCCGCAGCGGTACAGCTCTTCGCCAGGCACGAGACCGGCCCTCCAGAGCACGGGGGCGAGCCGGTCGGCCCGCTCGCTGGAGGACGCGAAGGTCACCTGCCCCTCCTTGAAGCTCACCGTCCTGCGGCGCAGCCCCTCCGGCGCGTCGGGAAGCTTGGCGTCGTGGCCACGGCCGAAGGAGAGGAGCAGCGTCCCCGTCTTGAGCGAGGTGGCGAGGAAGTGGAAGACCTCCGGCGCCGAGAGGGATCGCAGCGAGCCGGCCAGGTAGGGCGCGGGTGGGTCCTTCCCCGCCCCCTGGAGCACGGCGAACGTCCCCGCGACCGCCTTCAGCTCCACCGGGTCGCCGTCGAGCAGCCCGAGCAGGTCGGCGACCTGGCGCGGCAGCGCGACCCGCTCGTCCGGGCCGATGGCGAGGCGGGCGCGCACGGGGCCTCGCCCCTATCCCACTTCGGCGGCGAGGAGCGCGCGGGCCTGGGCCTCCACGTCGCCGAGCGCGACGAGGTCGACCTGCTTCCCGCGGCGCAGCTTCCACTCCACCTTCCCCTCGGCGAGCCCCCTCTTGCCCACCGCGATGCGCAGCGGGATGCCGATCAGGTCGGCGTCCTTGAACTTCACGCCGGCCCGCTCGTCGCGATCGTCGAAGAGGACCTCCATGCCGGCGCGACCCAGCGCGGCGGCGACCTCCTCGGCGGCCTTCGTCAGCTCCGGCTCCTTCCCCATCGTGAGAATGGTGGCGTGGAAGGGAGCGATGGAGAACGGCCAGATGATCCCGTCGGCGTCGTGGTGCAGCTCGACGGCGGCCGCCATCACGCGCTCCACGCCGATGCCGTAGCTCCCCATCACGATGGGGGTCTCCTTGCCGTCGGCCAGCAGCACGTTGGCCTTCATCGACACCGAGTACTTGGTGCCGAGCTTGAAGATGTGGCCGACCTCGAGCGCCTTGAAGAGCTCGAGCGCCCCGTCGCAGTGCGTGCAGCCCTCGCCGGCCTTCACCTTGCGGAGATTGGCGAGCTTCGCCCCGGCGATGTCGCGCCTGGCGTCCACCCCTTCCAGGTGGACGTCGTTCTCGTTGGCTCCGGTGACCATGCCGGCGGCATCCGCCAGCGTCCCGTCGAGGAACACCGGCACGTTCCTCACGCCCACCGCGCCCAGGGACCCGGCGTCCGCGCCGAGCAGCGGGCGGATCTCCTCCGGATGGGCGGGGCGCACCTGGGTGGCGCCGGTGGCGGTCTGGAGCTTCGCCTCGTCGAGCTCGTCGTCTCCGCGGACGACGGCCAGCACGAGCCTCTCGTCGGCCGCGTAGACGAGCGTCTTCAGCTGGCGGGCGGCGGAGCGGCCGTACGGGGGCCGCTCGAGCCCCTCGATGGTCCGGACCCCCGGGGTGGGGAACTTTCGCGGCGCGTCGAGCCGCTCCCCGGCGTCGACGGGCCGGGTCGGCCCCTTGCTGCGCGCGGTCTCGGTGTTGGCGGCGTAACGGCACTTCGGGCAGGCGGCCACGTCGTCCTCGCCGGCGTCGGTCCGGACCATGAACTCCTGGGAACCGGAGCCGCCCATGGCGCCGGAGTGGGCGTGCACCGCGACGAAGTCGAGGCCGCAGCGGGAGAAGATCTTCTCGTAGGCCCTGCGCTGGTCGTCGTAGCTCCGGTCGAGCCCGGCCTCGTCCACGTCGAAGGAGTAGGCGTCCTTCATGGTGAACTGGCGAACGCGGAGCACGCCGGACTTGGGGCGCGGCTCGTCGCGGAACTTGGTCTGGATCTGGTACCAGACCTGGGGAAGCTGACGGTAGCTGCGCAGCTCGTCCCGGGCGATGGCGGTGAAGATCTCCTCGTGGGTCATGCCCAGGCAGTAGTCGGCGCCCTTGCGGTCCTTGAGGCGGAACATGTTCTCGCCCATGACCTCCCAGCGGCCGCTCTCCTTCCAGACCTCGGCGGGGTGGAGAGCCGGGAGATGGAACTCCTGGCCACCGATGGCGTCCATCTCCTCGCGGACGATGCGTTCCACCTTGGCGAGAGATCGGCGGGCCAGCGGGAGGTGGTCGTAGATGCCGGCGCCGAGCTGCCGGATGAAGCCGGCGCGGACGAGGAGGCGGTGCGAGGCCACCTGCGCGTCGGCGGGGGCCTCCTTCAGCGTGGGGATGAAGAGCTGGCTGTAGCGGGCGAATTGCATGGTGGCGGGGTTATACCGCACCGGGGGCCGGTGTCCGAACCTCCCGATCCGGATGGTCCCCTCACCTCCCCGCCTGCCCGCACCGCTCCAGGTGGGCGGCCATCCGGGCCTCCAGCCGGGCCCGCTGCTCCGGGAGCCCGTCGTCGGGGAACACGTCGAGGGCCCGCCGGGACGCGAGCACCGCCTGAGGGCAATTGCCCAGGTCCGCCACCACGGCTGCGTAGACGTCGAGCACCTCGGAGCTGAACGGGCCGAGCTGCACCGCCTGGCGTGCCGGGGGGAGCGCCTCGCCCGAACGCCCGGCCTCGAGCAGCATCTCGGCCAGGGCGGAGAGCGCGACCGGGTTCCGGGGGGCGAGCTCGGCAGCCCGGCGCAGCGCCGCCTCGCGCTCGGCGAGCGCGTCGGGCGGGAGGTTCTCGGCCAGGAAGGTCCAGGCCCGCGGATCCCCGGGGCGCCCCTTCACCGACAGGCGCGCCAGGGGGAGGGGGTCCTTTCCGTCCCGCTTCGCGACCAGGCGCAGCAGCACCGGGTGGGCGGGATCCTCGGCGAGCCCCTCGTCGAGTTCGGCCCGGAACGCGACCTCGTCCCCCTCCCGCTGCGCGCCCCCCGCCCAGAGCAGGAGCCGGATCGCGTGGGCCTCGGCGGGCTCCAGCGGCTGCACGGCGATGTTCGGCCGGGATTCGACCTGGACCGGCTTGCCGTCGAAGCGACCGTTGCGCGCCCAGCCGTCGAGGTCACCGTCGAGCAGGTCGAGCGCGCCGGGAACCGCGGGGTTCCACTGCGGGAAGGCCGCCACGAACGCCTTGTCGGGGTCCTCGGCCCCGGCCAGCCGGGCCTCGAAGGCCTGGAGGGCCTCGGCGTGCTCGTTCACGAGGTAGTGCACGAGCAGCCAGGCCGCGTCGTAGTAGGGCGCGAGCCCCCCGGGTGGCGCGGTCCCGTCCCAGGAGAGGAGCTGCGTTGCCGGAATCCGCTGGGGCCGCGCCAGGACACGGCGTCCGGGGGGGACCGAGCCGGTGACCATGCGGATCCCGGTGGACGTCGTGCCCACGGTCTCGGCCCAGGTGGCGAGCCCCTCCGAGAACCAGCGTGGCTCGCGCAGCAGCACGTAGGACGACACGTGGTGGGCCATCTCGTGGGCCAGCACCCGGCGCTGCTCGATCCCCATCTTCCCGGGCATGACGATCTTGGGGTCCGCGGCGCCGCGCGCGTAGTAGGCCGCCGACCCGGCCGGGGCGAAGGCCTCGTAGTCGGCGGTGGAGCGGAAGGCGATCACGGTGGCCCGCACCGGGGGGTCGTGCCGCCGCTGGAAGAGGGAGGACGCCACCGCATTGCGGACGAGGTCGAGCTCGGCGGCGAGCGACCGGGCGTCGGACTCGTCGAGATCGGTGGCCACCACGAACTGGTCGGAATAGACCACCAGCCAGCCACGCCCGCCCCTGGCCTCGCAGCGGAAGCTCGGGCGGGAGGTGGCGCAGCCGGCCAGGGCGGCCGCGAGGAACACCAGGAGCGCGGCGCGGCGCATCGCGCCATTGTACGCCCAAGCCGTCCATCCCATCCCTCGCGAACCCGCCCCGAGAGCGCCGAGACCGACGCGAGGCGGGCGCCCGAGAAGCGAGCAGCGCAGGCGTAGCAGCGCTACGTCGAGCAGCGCAGCGCCGAGGCCGCCCGCCGCAGCGAGAGGATCGGCGCTCCCCTCTACGCGGTGGGTTCGAGGCGGCCCGTCCCGGCAACAGTCCCCTGGCGGATCACCCGGCTGTAGAGCGTGATGTCCGGGTCGGTGAGGAACCGCCAGAGCAGCGCCGACCAGGAGCGGTGGAAGTGGAGCGGCTCGTAGAGCTCCGGCGCCATCCGCTTGAGGGCGGGCAGCTTGCTCCAGGGGACGCGCATCAGGTCGTGGTGCTCGTTGTGATAGCCCACGTTGAGGGCGAGGACGTTCATCGGCCCGTAGTAGGAGAAGGTCTCCTGGTCGCCCGGGAAGGTGAGGTAGTGCTCCTGGATCCAGCGCGCACCCACCGGGTGGAGCCCGATGGCGAAGGCGCTGGAGAGGAAGAGGTAGCCGAACGCCATCCAGCCCCAGAAGTGGACGACGGCGACGACGAATGCCACCTGGACGAGGACGTTGGCGATGTACCACCCGTCCCAGAGCTTGATGCGCTTCAGCTGGGTGGCGCGCATCCCCTGGGCCAGGAAGTAGAAGAGCAGCCAGAGCGCCTTCTTCACGCTGGAGTTCCCCACCAGGCGGGCCTCCGCGGGCGCCGCCAGGTCGGCGTCGATCTCCGGGTCGCCCTGCCAGGCGTGGTGGAGCAGGTGATAGCGGCGGAAGGGGATCCCGCCGGGGAAGACGATGGGGAGGTTGGCGACCAGCGTGGCCACCGAGTTCACCCAGGGCGTCTTGACGATCAGGTTGTGCGCCGCCTCGTGGATGAGCACCCAGAGGGCGTGATCGGCGACCGCGCCCACGAACCAGGCCGAGAGCAGGATGACCCAGAAGCTCTGCTCCCGGAGCAGCCAGGCCAGCCCGATCTGGAAGGCCACGACCGCGATCAGGATGGGACCCGACCACGGCTCCGGCCCCTGCAGCAGCTTCGCCTCGGGGTGGGCCGCGAGGAGCCGGCGCGTGCGCTCGCGGTGGGGTTCCGGGTAGTCCACGCGTACGAAGTCGAGCTGCTCGGCCATTCGGTGGGTCTCCCGGGGTAAGCGACTCTTCTACAAAGAAAACCGCCCCCGCGCCACGAAGGCGCGGAGGCGGCCTGAATCGGGTCTCTCGTACCGGCTAGAAGTAGTAGTTGCCGGTGACCGAGATCTGGTTGCCCGTGAGGGGTTCCACCGACCGCGCATCCGTCGTGCGGTTGTAGAGCCACTCGGCGCCGAAGGCGAAGCCGCCGTCCTGGTAACGGGCCATCACGACCAGGTTCTGGTTGCGCAGGCGGGTGAGGCCGGCGGCCAGGATGTCCGCGTAGCTCGGGTGGTCGACGCCGTAGGTGAACCAGCCCGAGAAGTTCTTCGTGAGGTTCATGCCGACCTGGCCCCAGGCGCCCCAGCCGAAGATGTTGCCCTGGTAGGCGGGGGGGTTGAACTGGATGATGGAGCCGAGGAGCGGGCCGGCGTTCTTGCCGTACCAGGCGCTGCCCGAGTAGGCCACCGGGCCGAGGCTGCCGCTCACGCCGACGGTGCCGAGGACGGTCTGGAGATCGGTGTACCCGTTCGGGACGGCGATCTGGTTCGGGCCGTTGCGGTCGACGGTCTGCCAGTGGCCGGACAGCCACACGTTGAACGCCTTGCCCATCATGAGCTTGCCGCGGGCCTCGAAGGCCGGGAGGCCGGAGGAGACGCCGTCGACGATGCCTTCGTGCGGCAGCGTGGCGGCCCAGCCGGACTTCTGGACGGACCAGGCGAGCTCGAACTTGAGATCGCTACCGAAGGTGTGCCAGCCCCAGAAGCCGGGCTGACGCCAGCCGACGGTGCCGGCCGTGTAGGTGGCCGGGAAGGCGATGTGGCTGAGCGACTGGGGGATGGTCCCGATGGTCAGCATGTTCTGCTGGCCGATCTGGATGATGTGCCTGCCCGAGTCCCAGTTGAGCTCGATGTAGGCCACGCGGATGCGGGGGATGAGGGAGACGTCGCCGTAGGCGCCGACGCCGGAGAACTCGCTCGAGCCGAAGAAGTCGAGCTCGACGACGGCCTTCGGGGTCGCGTCTCCCAGGACCTTCGGGCCCCGGACCGAGAAGTTGAGCCGGGTCTGGCGGATGTCGAAGCCGAAGAGCGGCTTGTCTGCCGTCCAAGCCTGGCCGGCCGGCGTGTTGGGGGGAGCGCCGGTCGTGCCGACGATGAACAGGGCGGACTGCCCGCCACCGCCGACGCCGAAGTTGGCATCCTGGAAGTAGCCGGTCGTCGAGACGAAGCCGTGCAGCTCGAAGACGAACGCCGGGGGCTTGGGCGTCTCCTTCACGACCACGGTCACCGTCTCGGACTTCTTCTCCTCCACGACCACATTCTGCGCGGGTGTGGCCTGGGCGAGTGCCAGGCCTGCGTATCCGAGAACTGCCAGACTGAAGAGTGCCTTGATTCTCACGTGTGTCCTCCGGTTGAACCGTGCGGGAACGGCATGTATCGCCAGGGCGGCGGCCACTCGGCGAGTGTGTGCAAACTTCTCGCATGCGAATGGGGACACCGCAAGTTGCGGCGCGTCATGACCCCGGATGGGTAGCAATGCCTTGACCTGGAGCAATTCTCCGCGCAAATCCGTGAAACTGGGGCTGGGCGGGTTGCTTCCCTGCCGAGACCCCGAAGGGGAGGTCCTGGCTCTTGAAATGCGAGCAGTACGCCGGGCCCGTCCTCATGTCTTGTCCGCGCCTCTCGCCGGATGGTACGACCCTCGGTCCCACCTCGCCCCACGGAGGTTCCATGTTCCCATCGGTTCGATTCCTGGCCGTTGCCGCACTTTCCATGCTCGCCCTCCCCACCCTCTCCGTCGCCGAGACCGTCAAGATCGGCGCCGCCTTCTCCCTCACCGGCAACGCCGCCGCCTACGGCGCCCAGCAGAAGCACGGCGTCCAGGCCGCCATCGACGACGTGAACAAGAGCGGCAAGCTGAAGGGGGTCACGCTCGAACTGGTGCTCGAGGACGACGGGACCTCCAAGGAGCAGGGCATCGCGGTGTTCCAGCGCTTCATCAACCGCGACAAGGTGAGCGCCATCATCGGGCCGACGCTCTCCACCACCGCCACGGCCGCCGATCCCATCGCCCAGCAGGGCAAGACCCCGGTGGTCGCGGTCTCCAACACCGCCGCCAAGGGCATCACCGACATCGGCGACTACGTCTGGCGCGTCTCGCTCACCGAGGCCCAGGTGATCCCCTCGGCCCTCAAGGTGGCCCAGGCCAAGATCGGCTTCAAGAACGCCGCCATCCTCTACGGAAACGACGACGTATTCACCAAGGGTGGATTCGACGTCATGAAGGCCTCGCTCGAGGCCGCCGGCATCCCCATCGTCGACATCCAGACGTTCGCCACCAAGGACCGCGACTTCAACGCCCAGCTCACCGCGCTCAAGGCCAAGAACCCGGACTTCCTGATGGTGTCGGCGCTGGTGGAGCAGGCGGCCGCCATCGTCTCCCAGGCCCGCCAGCTGGGCTGGAACGTCCCCATCATGGGAGGCAACGGCTTCAACTCGCCCAAGCTCATGGCCAACGCCGGCCCGGCCGCCGAGGGCGTGATGGTGGGCACGGCCTGGAACAAGGCCTCGGCCGACCCGGCCAACCAGGCCTTCATCGCCGGCCAGAAGGCCCGCGGCAACGACCCCGACCAGTTCTGCGCCCAGGCCTACACCGGCGTGCTGGTCGTCGCCGACGCCATCGCACAGGCGGGCATGAAGGGCGGCCGCGACGACATCAAGGCCGGTTTCCTCAAGGTGAAGGACCTGCCCACGCCGCTCGGCTCGTTCTCCTTCCTGCCCAGCCGTGACGGCAGCCACGCCGCCGCCGTCCAGATCGTGAAGGGCGGCAAGTTCGAGATCCTGCGGTAGCCCCCGGGACCGCGCCGCGTGGGCCAGCAGATCGTCAACGGACTGTTCCTGGGGAGCATCTACGCGCTCTTCGCGCTGGGGTACACGCTCGTCTTCGGCGTGCTCGACATCCTCAACCTCGCGCACCAGGCCGTGTTCATGATCTGCGCCTACGTGGCGCTGGTCCTCGTGGTCCACCTCCACATGCCCATGTTCGCCGCCCTCCCGGTGGCCATCCTCGCCGGGGGGTTGCTGGGGATGGCGGTGGACCGCGTGGCCTTCAAGCCGCTGCGCGGGCGCAGCGACTCCAACATCGCCGGGCTCATCAGCTCCATCGCGCTGGCCACCATCCTGGAGGCAGCCGTCCTCCAGGTGTTCGGCCCGGACGTGGAGCGCTTCCCCTTCGGAGCCGTTCCCACCCGCAGCCTGAAGATCGGCGGCGCGGTGGTCTCCGAGCTCCAGATCGTCATCATCGCCATCGCGCTCGCCATGCTCCTCGGCCTCACCTGGCTGCTCCGCCGCACGCGGCTGGGGCGGAGGATCCGCGCCGTGGCCGAGAGTCCCAAGGCGGCGCGGGTGCTGGGCGTCGACGTCGACCGCGTCATCTCCGCCTCCTTCTTCCTCTCCTCCGCGCTGGGAGCCGCGGCCGGGGTGCTCTTCGGCCTGGCCTTCAACAACGTGGCCCCGGACATGGGGCGCTCGGTGGAGTTGAAGGGGCTCGCGGTCATCGTGCTGGGGGGAATGGGCAGCATGCCCGGAGCGGCCCTGGCCGGCCTTGCGCTCGGGCTGCTCGAGGTCTTCACGGTCGCCTGGATCGGGTCGTCCTACCGCGACGCGGTGGCCTTCGGTGTGCTCTTCCTGGTCCTGGTGCTGCGCCCGCGCGGCCTGCTGGGATCCGCGGCGCTCCGCGAGGCGTGAGCCCAGTGTCCGCCGAATCCCTCCAGGACCTCTGGCTCACCTACCAGTCCACCGTGGCCTTCATCGGGCTGAACGGCCTCCTTGCGCTCTCGGTGTACACGACGCTTTCGTGTGGTCAGCTCTCGCTGGCCCAGGCCGCGTTCATGGCCATCGGCGCCTACGCCTCGGCCATCCTCACCTTCCACAGCCAGGTCCCCTTCGCGCTCGTCCTGGTGGTGGCCACGCTGGCCCCGGCACTGGTGGCCATTCCCCTCGGGCTCCCGGTGCTGCGGCTCAAGGGGGTGTTCCTCGCCATCGCCACCATCGGCTTCGGCGAGGTGGTGCGCATCTTCTTCGTGAACCTCGACTTCACCAACGGCGCGCTGGGCCTGACCGCCGTGCCGCAGCGCACCTCGGTCTGGATGATCTACGCGGCGCTCTGCGGAGCCCTCTTCGTGCTCTGGCGCATCCGCGGCTCGCGAGTCGGCTACGCCCTCCAGGCCATCCGCGAGGACGAGCCGGCCGCTCGCACCATGGGCATCCACGCCGCCCGCTACAAGCTGGCCATGCTGGCGCTGGGCGCCTCCTTCGCCGGACTGGCCGGCGCGCTCGAGGCCCACTACACGTTCATGGTCGCGCCCGGCACCTATTCCTTCACCCGGGTGGTCGACATGCTGGTGTACGCCGTGGTGGGCGGCACCTCGGTCTTCTACGGCCCGGTGGTGGGCGCCACCTTCCTGACCGCCCTGCCCGAGGTGCTGCGCGAGATCTCCTCGCGCATCGGGCTCGCGCCCGGGCCCCTGCGCCTCTTCGTGAACGGGGCGGTGCTCCTCCTGGTCATCCTCTTCCTGCCCGAGGGCATCTCCTCCCTGCCCCGGCGGGTGCGCGCCTGGCTGCGATCACGGCGGGAGGCCCATGCTGCTTAGCCTGCAGGGCCTCCGCCGCACCTTCGGCGGCCTGGCGGCAGTCGACGGGGCCTCGCTCGAGGTGGGGACGGGAGAGGTGCACGGCCTCATCGGCCCGAACGGCGCCGGCAAGACCACGCTGCTCAACCTGATCTCCGGGCTCATCCCTCCCACCTCGGGCGCCATCGTGCTCGACGGGGAGCGCATCGACGGCCTTCCCAGCCACCTCATCGCCGGACGAGGCGTGACCCGGACCTACCAGAACATCCGCCTCTTCCCGGCGCTCACCGCCGCCGACAACGTGCTGGTGGGCGCCCACCTGAAGCGCAACGCCCCCCTGTGGCGCCGCATGCTCTTCCTGCCCTCGGCCGCCGCGGAGGAGAGGGCCGCCCGTGAGGCCACCCTGGCGCTGCTCGACCGGGTGGGGATGGCGGAGCGGGCCGCCGAGCGGGCCAGCAACCTCTCCTACGGCGAGCAGCGCCGCGTCGAGATCGCGCGTGCGCTGGCCTCGGCCCCGAGGGTCATGCTGCTCGACGAGCCCACCGCCGGCATGAACCCCGGCGAGGTCAGGGCCATCGCCGACCTCATCCGCGGAGTGGCCCGGGCCGGCCACTCGGTCCTCCTCGTCGAGCACAACGTCAAGCTGGTCATGGACGTCTGCGACCGCATCACCGTGCTCGACTTCGGCAAGGTCATCGCCGACGGGACGCCGGCCGAGGTCGGCAGCGACCCGGCCGTCATCGCCGCCTACCTGGGCGCGGAGGGCGCCGCGTGAGCACCCCGGGGGCCGCGCTGCTGGAGATCCGCGACCTCCAGGTCTCCTACGGCCACGTCCACGCCGTGCACGGGATCTCGCTCCGGGTGAACTCGGGGCAGGTGGTCACCCTCATCGGGCCGAACGGCGCCGGGAAGACCAG
This sequence comes from uncultured delta proteobacterium, assembly GCA_963802065.1. Classification (GTDB taxonomy): domain Bacteria; phylum Myxococcota; class Myxococcia; order Myxococcales; family Anaeromyxobacteraceae; genus CAIOAK01. The sequence continues at coordinate 142,789 of CAWDHF010000011.1, forward strand.
CACGCTGGGGGCGGTGGCCGGGCTGCTCCGCCCGCAGGGTGGCCAGGTGCTCCTCGAGGGGCGCGACGTCACCGGCATCCCGGCCCACCGCGCCGTGGAGCAGGGCATCGTCCTCGTCCCGGAGGGGCGCAGCATCCTGGCCCGCATGAGCATCGAGGAGAACCTGGTCCTGGCCGCCGAGGCCCGCACTCCCCGTCCTCCCGCCGCCGAGCAGCGGCGCCGCGTCGAGGCGCAGTACGCCCGCTTCCCGGTGCTGGGGGAGCGCCGGAAGCTGCCGGCCGGCTCGCTCTCTGGAGGCGAGCAGCAGATGCTGGCCTTCGCCCGGGCGCTGCTGATGTCGCCGCGGATCCTGCTCCTCGACGAGCCGTCGATGGGCCTCGCGCCGCTCCTGGTCCGCCGGGTATTCGACCTCGTGGAGGAGATCCACCGCGAGGGGGCGACCGTGCTCCTCGTCGAGCAGAACGCCCGGCTGGCGCTCCAGGTCTCGGACCACGCCTACGTGCTGGAGCGGGGCCGGATCGTCCTGGAGGGGCCGTCCTCGGAACTGGCCGCGGACCCGCGGGTGCAGGCGGCCTACCTCGGCGGCGACGTCACGGGATAGTCGGCGAAGCATTCCTGCCTGCGGGAGGCGGCCTCGTCGCGGCGCTCCTCGAAGTACCAAGAAGTACTCCTGCGGTGCTCGCTCCTCGGGCGCCACCCTCGGCGACGGACTGCTTCGCCTGGTGCACGTCTCGTCGCATTCCTGCCTGCGGGGGCTGCCTTACTTCGCCTCCCGCTCGGCGGAGATCTTCTCGGCCTCGGCCACCAGCGCCTCCTCGAGCTCCTCGGCCTTCATCCGCTTCACGATCCTGCCGCTCTTGAAGAGCAGCCCGACGCCGCCGTGGCCGTAGGCGACCCCCACGTCGGCGGCCGCCGCCTCGCCGGGCCCGTTCACCTCGCAGCCCATCACGGCGACGTTCACCTCGCCCTTGAGCTTCGATAGGCGCTGCTCGACCCGCTCGGCGATGGGGATCATGGCCACCGAGCAGCGGCCGCAGGTGGGGCAGGCCGTCAGCGTCGCCCCACCGAACTTGAGGCCGAGCGACTTGAGCAGGCTGCGGGCGACCTTGACCTCCTCGACCGGGTCGGCCGCGAGCGAGACGCGCAGGGTGTCGCCGATGCCGCCCGCGAGCAGGATGCCCAGGCCGGCGGCGCTCTTGATGGTGCCGGTCATGAGGGTCCCGGCCTCGGTGATTCCCAGGTGGAGCGGGTAGTCGAAGCGCCGGGAGAAGAGCCGGTTGGCGGCCACCGTCATGCCGATGTCGTGGGCCTTGAGGGAGACCTTGATCTCCCGGTAGCCCTCGTCCTCGAGCACGCGGATGTGCCGCTCGGCGCTCTCCACCATGCCCTCGGCGGTGGGCCACCCGTGCTTCGCGACGATGTCCTCCTCGAGCGAGCCGGCGTTCACCCCGATGCGGATGGGGACGTTCCGCTCGCGGGCCGCCTTCACCACCTCGCGCACGCGCTGCTGGCTCCCGATGTTCCCGGGATTGAGCCGGACGCACTGGATGCCGGCGGAGAGCGCCGCGAGCGCCAGCCGGTAATCGAAGTGGATGTCGGAGACCAGCGGGACCGGCGAGCCGCGAACGATGGCGGGGAGCGCTGCGGCCGCGTCGGTGTCGGGGACCGCGACTCGGACGATGTCGGCCCCCTCGGCGGCCAGCGCGCGAATCTGCGCCAGCGTGCCCTCGACGTCGGTGGTCTGGGTGGTGGTCATGGACTGCACCGCCACCGGGGCCCCGTCGCCCACGGGAACCGGCCCGACCTGGATGCGCCGGGTCTTCCGTCGCTCCGCGATGGCGGAGATGTTTCCGTGGTCGTATGCGCCCATGAGGAAAGCCCGGCCCACCCCTTCTTAGCGGGGCGGCGCCGGGCTCGCCAATCGGAGTCGCCGGTTACTTCTGGGCCAGCTCGGCGTCGATGACTTCCTTGAAGGCGTCGAAGGGCTGCGCGCCGGAGATGAGGACCCCGTTCACGAAGAAGGCCGGCGTCCCGGTCACGCCCGCCTCGCCTCCTGCCTTGCGGCCCTCCTCGACGAGCGCCGCCTTGGCGCCCGAGTCGAGGCACTTGTCGAACCTGGCCTGGTCGAGCTTGAGGTCCTTGGCGTAGCCCTTCAGCGAGGCCACGTCGAGGGCGCGCTGGTTGGCGAAGAGCTTGGCGTGCATCTCCCAGTACTTGTCCTGCTCGCCGGCGCAGTGCGCCGCCTCGGCGGCCTTGGGGGCGTTCGTGTGGTTGGGCAGCGGGAGATCGCGGAAGACGAGGCGGACCTTGTCCCCGTAGACGCGCATCACCTCGGAGACGGTCTCCTCGGCACGGCTGCAGTACGGGCACTCGAAGTCGGAGAACTCCACGATGGTGATGGGGGCGTTGGCCGGTCCGCGCGACGGCCCCTTGGCCTCGACCTGCTGGCGCGGCGCCCGGTAGGGCGGGAGCAGGATCTCGACCTTGGCGTCGGCCTTCAGCTGGTCGTAGTAGGCCTGGGCGGCGGCCTGCCCCTTCTGCTGCTGGATGTAGCGGACGATGGTCTCCTTGACCTGGGCCATGGGCGGGAGGTCACGCCCCTGTGCCTTGGCCGCGTCGTAGACCTGCTGGACCTCGGCGTCGCTGACCGGCCCGACCCGCGCCATGACCTCGGCCTGGACGTAGTCGTCCGGGGACTTGCCGGCGGCCTTGGCCTTGGCGTCCACGAGCCGCTTCATGATCATCGTGTCGAGGGCCTGGCGCTTCAGCTGGTAGGTCTGCTCCTGGAACTGCGCGTCGAGCTTCTTCAGCTCCACCTTTGCGAAATCGTCCAGCTCCTTGCCCGAGATGGCCTCGGTTCCGATCTTGGCGACCGGCGCGTTGGGGTCGGCGGCGGGAGCGCCCGTGGCCTTGGCCTGGGTGGTGGACGGAGAGGTGCAGGCCAGCGCGCCGACGGCGGCGGCGACCGCAAGATAGGGGCGTGTCGAGAACTTCATGGGACTCCCTGGAACTGGAAATGGTTGGGCGAGGGCGGGGATTCTTCTCGACAACTCCCCGGCGGTCAACGCCATTCCCCCGCGGCGGCCGGAGGGCACCGCCAGGGCCCAGCTTGCCGACCCGGGCGCCCCCCCGGGTGGTATCCTCGTTCCCCCCGGAGGCCGCATGTCCAAAGACGTCTGGAAACCCGAGCTGTACGCGCGATTCCGCGCCGAGCGCTCGCGCCCGTTCTACGATCTGCTCGCCATGGTCCGGGACCGGCCGGGCATGCGCGTGGTCGACCTGGGGTGCGGCACCGGCGAGCTGACCGCCGACGCCCACAAGCGCCTCCGGGCACGCTCCACCCTCGGCGTCGACTCCTCTCCTGCGATGCTCGAGAAGGCGCAGCCGCTCGCCGGTGAAGGGCTCTCCTTCGCGCTCGGCGACATCGCCCGCTTCGAGGACCCGGAGAACGCAGGCTACGACCTCGTCCTCTCCAACGCGGCGCTCCACTGGGTTCCCGACCACCCGGCACTGCTGCTGCGGCTCTCCAGGCTGCTCGCGCCCGGCGGGCAGCTCGCGGTTCAGGTGCCGGCCAACCAGACCCACGCCTCCCACCGGCTGGCCAACGAGCTGGCGCGCGAGGAACCCTTTGCCACGGCGCTGAAGGGCTACGTGCGCCACCGCTCGGTGCTCACCCCGGTGGAGTACGCGCTCCAGCTCAGGCGGCTCGGACTCGTGGAGGAGGAGTCCCGGCTACAGGTCTACGTGCACGAGCTCTCCGAGCCCGCCGACATCGTGGAGTGGTGCCGGGGCACGTTGCTGACCGACTACGAGAAGCGGCTGCCCCCCGGCCTCTGGCACCAGTACCTCGAGGCCTACCGCCAGCGGATCGTGGCGGCCATCCCGGACGAGCGCCCGTACCTCTACACGTACCAGCGCATCCTCTTCTCGGCGATGCGGCCTGGGTAGGTGCGGGTCGCACTCCCTGACCCAGGGTGCGATACGACCCAGTTCTGATTCCCGTCTCGTCCCAGTAAAAACGGGAACTTGCGGCCATGAAGCGTTGGCATGGCTCCAGCAAAAAGTCCGGAACGGTGCTGTTGTCTGGCTCCTCCCGCCCGAGGCACAGCGGGTTCTCGTCCCCCCCGAGAACCCGAGGTGTCTCGGGCATTTCACTTCTTGGGGAGGCCGGAACGCCGCTGGGGATCGATCGGGTCCCCGCCCCTCGGGCCAGCGAAGGCATAGAACGAGCGCAACTTCTCGCTGGTCTCCCGGAGGCGTGACGAGAGCGTCCGGACGAAGGCCCAGAGCAGGGCGTAGGCCAGGTCCTTGTCCAGGAACATCACCCGATCCAGGTCCTCGCGCCGGATGGCGAGGAGCGAGCAGGCGGTGTGGGCGACGGCGTCGGCCGACCGGGGAGCGTCGTCGATGGCCGCCATCTCGCCGAAGTAGCTCCCCGGCCCGAGCAAGGTCAGCGCTTCCTCGCCCGCTCCCGGGATCTCCTTCGAGATGCGGACCGTCCCGGTCACCACCACGTACATCTCGTCGCCGGAGGAGCCCTCCCGGAACACGCTCTCGCCCGCCGGGATCTCCCGCGGGCTGGCGATCCCGGCGATCCGGTCCAGCTGGTCGGAGGAGAGCGTCTCGAAGAGGGCGCAGTGGCGGAGCACGCTCGGAAGCACGGGGCGATGCTAGCACGCGGAGCGCCCCGAACCTCTCCGTGACATCCGGGCTCGAAGGGGCTAGATCGATCGAGCCCCCCACACACACGCGGAGGAAACATGCCCCAGCACGAGAAGCTGGTGATCGTCGGCTCCGGCCCTGCCGGCTACACCGCGGCGCTCTACGCAGCGCGCGCGAACCTCACCCCGCTCCTCTTCGAGGGGATGCAGCCCGGCGGCCAGCTCACCATCACCACCGATGTCGAGAACTATCCCGGCTTCGCGGATGGCGTCATGGGCCCCGAGCTCATGGAGCGGATGAAGGCGCAGGCCGGGCGCTTCGGCACCCGGTTCGTCGCCGGCGAGGTGACCCGCGTCGACCTCTCCACCCGGCCGTTCCAGCTCTGGAGCGAGGGCGAGAGCTACACCGCCGACGCCGTGATCGTGGCCACCGGGGCCTCGGCCAAGTGGCTGGGCATCCCCTCGGAGAAGGCCTACCAGGGCAAGGGCGTGTCCGCCTGCGCCACCTGCGACGGCTTCTTCTTTCGCGGAGTGGACGTCGCCGTGGTGGGCGGGGGCGACACGGCGATCGAGGAGGCCACCTTCCTCACCAAGTACGCGAACAAGGTCTACCTCGTGCACCGGCGCGCGGAGCTCCGCGCGTCGAAGGTGATGCAGGACCGGGCCCGCAAGAACCCCAAGATCGAGTTCGTCTGGAACGCGGCGGTGGACGAGGTACTCGGCGACGGCAAGGCCCTGACCGGCCTCCGGCTCAAGAGCACGAAGGACGGCAGCACCTGGGACCTCGGGGTCCAGGGGTTCTTCCTCGCCATCGGGCACGAGCCCAACACCGGCGTCTTCAAGGGCCAGCTCGACATGAACGAGGTCGGCTACCTGAACGTCCAGGCTCCGTCGACGCGCACCAGCCGCGAGGGGGTCTTCGCCGCCGGCGACGTGGCCGACCCGAACTACCGGCAGGCCGTGACGGCGGCCGGATCGGGCTGTGCCGCGGCCATCGACGCCGAGCGCTGGCTGGGCGACCAGGGAATCCACTGAGGGGGTCGCCGTGCGCATGATCGACGTGGGGGAGAAGCCCCGCACCGACCGGGTCGCGATAGCCCGCGGCTTCGTGTCGATGTCTCGCGCCACCCTCCGCATCCTGCGCCGGGGCGAGGTCGAGAAGGGAGACGTGATCGGGGCGGCGCGGCTGGCCGGGATCCTGGCCGCCAAGCACACTCCCGACATCGTCCCGCTCTGCCACCCCGTGGCCCTCTCCGGAACCGAGGTGGAGGTGGTGCCCGGGCCGGGCGGGTTGGTGGTGACGGCCACGGTCCGCACCACCGACCGGACGGGCGTCGAGATGGAGGCACTCGCCGCCGTGGCCGCGGCCTGCCTCACCGTCTACGACATGCTGAAGCGCTACGAGCGCGGCATGCGCATCGAGCGCATCGAGCTCATGGAGAAGTCCGGCGGACGGACCGGGCGGTGGGTGCGGCCGCGCTCCGCACCTCGGCCGGCGTCAGCCCGAGCGCCGCGAGCGCGTTCCGGCCGCACACGCGGCGGATGACCGCGTCCGACAGGCCGAGGCGCGCCATCCGGTCGGCGGCGCGCGGCAGGGCGAGCAGGTCCCCCATCCCGTCTCCGGCGTGCGACGCAAGCGCGATGCCCTCCGGGCCCAGCGTCCGCACCAGCCGCGCGGCCACGTCCATCGCGCCCGGGCCGGTGGAGAGCGAGAGCACCGCGCAGCAGCCCACCGCGCGGAGGATGCGAACCGTCCGGGCCTCCGCGCCGTCCACCAGGACGCGCTCCGGCGGGACCCCGCTCTCCCGCAGCAGGGCGATCGTCCGGCGGGTGGCCCGCACCGGGTCCCGGGGCGGCACGGCGACGATCACCGGGCGCCGCAGCTCCCGCGCCATCTCGAGCTGCCGGGAGAGGAGCTCCTCCTCGCGGGGCGTCCCCTTTCCCGGGCCGGTGGGCCCGATGGCGACCACGCCGCGCCGGGACAGCGCCTCCGGAAGCTCGGCGAGCAGCGCCTCCGTGCCGCGGGCCGGGATCCGCCCGGGAGGGACCGAGAGCGCCGCGAAGGCGCCCATCCCGGCGCGCCGCAGCTGAATCACGGAACGTGAAAGCCGATCCCAGTCGCGGCGCAGCTCGGCCGCCGGGGTGGGAGCTCCGCGATCCTCGAGCGGGCAGAGCGCTCCCAGGACGCCGAAGAAGCGGATGTCGGCCACGTCGCGGGCGGTGAGCGCGGCGCCGCGCAGGTGAACGTCGAAGATCACGGCACGGCCGCCCGCCCATCCCATCGCGGCTCGCTCGCCCCCTCGCGCCAGCCGGTGGCGGGATCGACCCGGACCGCCTGTGGATTGCCGAACGGAACGGCGATCTCCTCCACCCGGTGCCCGCGGGCCTCGAGCGCCCGCCGGGTGGCGTCCTGCAGGGCCCCTGGCTCGGCGACCACCACGTCCGGTCTCCACTGGTGGTGAATCCTGGGCGATCCCAGGGCCTGGTCGAGCGCCATCCCGCCGTCGAGGACCCGCACGATCGCCCAGGCCACCGTGGAGGGAATGGTGCTCCCGCCGGGCGAGCCCACCGCGAGGAGCAGCTTGCCGTCCGGGCCGAAGACCAGGGTGGGCGACATCGAGGAGAGGGGCCGCTTCCCCGGGGCCGGCAGGTTCAGGTCGCCGCCCTCGAGCCCGAAGGCGTTCCGGGCCCCGGGGGCGGCGTCGAAGTCGTCCATCTCGTCGTTCAGCAGGATCCCGGTTCCCGGCACCACCACGCCCGACCCGAACTGGAGGTTCACGGTGGTGGTGAGGGCCACCGCGTTCCCCTCGGCATCGACGACCGAGACGTGGGAGGTGTGGCCGGCAGGTGCCGCAGGCCCCGGCGCCCCGGCCGGAGACGCCCGTTCCCCGATACCGGCCCGGATCCTCCCGGCGAACGCCGGCGAGGACATCTCGCGGGCCACGGCATCGGCGCCGGGCGCGAAGTCGGGGTCGGCCAGGGCCCCGCCCCGGCGCTCGAAGAGCCGCTTCTCCGCCTCGACGAAGACGTGGAGGTAGCGCTCCGAGGCCCGGGCCGCGTCGCCGGGATCCTCGGCCTCGAGGACGCGGAGGAGGCCCAGCAGGATGGCGCCGCCGGCCGACGGCGGCGGGAACGTGGCAACGCGGTGGCCCCGGAACTCGCCCCAGAGGACCTCGCGGGTGCGTGTCCGGTAGGCGGCGAGGTCGGCCGCCGTGAGCACCCCGCCGCGCGCGCGCGCCGCGGCTGCGATGCGGGCCGCGAGCGGGCCCCTGTAGAAGGCCTCCGGGTCGCGTCCGAGGAGCGTGAGCGTCGCTGCCAGGTGCTTCTGCACGACCCGGCTGCCGGGCTCGGGCGGCTCCCCCCCGGGGAGGAATGCGGCGGCTCCGGCCGCGTCCTGCCGCAGGCAGTCCTGGGCAGCCACCGCCCCGCGCCTCCAGGAGCGGCCCACCACGACGCCGTCCCGGGCCAGCTTCACCGCGGGCGCGACCAGCTCGGGCAGCGTCCTCTTCCCGAAGCGACGGGCGATCTCCGCGTATCCCTTCACGGCCCCGGGCACGGCGACCGAGAGCCCGCCGCACCGGGAACGGCGGGGGTCGGGCTTTCCGTCGACCAGGAACATGCCCGGGGTGGCTCCGGCCGGGGCGGTCTCCCGGAAGTCGATCGCGTGGACCCGTCCCTCCCGGGCCACGTAGACGAGCGCCAGTCCGCCCCCGCCGATCCCGGAGCTCTGCGGCTCGGCCACCGAGAGGGCGAATGCGGCGGCCACCGCGGCGTCGGCCGCGTTTCCGCCCGCCCGCAGGACGGCTGCCCCGGCCTCGCTCGCCGCGGGGTGGGGAGCCGCCACCGCGCCCCGGGGGGAGACGGCTAAGTGGGCGAGGAGCAGCGGGAGGAGGAGCGGTACCGCGGTCATGCGCCCATGGGTAGCACGACCCGCCCGGACGATTCCCGCCGTGGTTCTTGATTCCCGCGCCCTGCGGACCTAGCCTCGCCCCATGTCGACAGCCTCGAAGCCGAAGAAGCGGAAGGGAAGCTCCCCGCTCGCCGCCATCGTCCTGGCGGCCGGGAAGGGCACCCGCATGAAGACCCGGCGCGCCAAGGTCCTCCACCAGGTCTGCGGGCGGCCCATGGTCTACTTTCCGGTGAAGCGCGCCCTCGAGGCCGGGGCCGACCCGGTGGTGGTGGTGGTCGGTCACCAGGGCGACGAGGTGGAAGCGTCGCTGCGAGCCGCCCTCCCCGGCGCGCCGCTCCGCTTCGCCCGCCAGGAGACGCAGCTCGGGACCGCCCACGCGGTGCTGGCCGCCAAGGCCATGCTGCGCGGCTACGCCGGTCCGGTGATGATCCTCTCCGGCGACACCCCGCTCCTCACCACCCACACCCTCGCCTCGGTGGTGGACGCGCGCACCGCCCCCCAGTCCCTCGCCTTCGCCACCATGGACCTGGAGAATCCGCAGGGCTACGGACGGGTGGTCCACGCCCCCGGCAAGGGCCCTGCGCTCATCGTGGAGGAGAAGGACGCCACGCCCGAGGAGCGGCGGATCCGGGAGGTGAACGCCGGCCTCTACGTTGCCGATGCCGCCTTCCTCTGGTCGACCCTGGCGCGAGTGGACGCGAAGAACTCCCAGCGCGAGTTCTATCTCACCGATCTGGTGGCCCTGGCCGCCGACGGTCCCGGCGCGGTGGCCGTACGGGTCTCGCCGGTGGAGGCCCAGGGGGTGAACGACCAGGAGGACCTGTCGCTGGCCGCCCGCGCCATGACCCGGCGCATCGCCTCGTCCCTCATGAGATCGGGCGTGACCCTCGAGGACCCGGAGCGGTTCGACGCCGACGAGGGCGTCGAGGTCGGCCCCGACACCGTCATCGAGCCCAGCGTCCGGTTGCGCGGGAGTACCCGCATCGGCGCGGGCTGCGTCATCGGCCAGGGGAGCATCCTCGTCGACACCGTGGTGGGCGACGGCACGACCATCCTCCCCTACTGCCACTTCGACCGGGCCCGCATCGGCGACGGCTGCCGGGTGGGACCCTTCGCACGCCTGCGCCCCGAGGCCTCGCTGGCCGAGGGGGTGCACGTGGGCAACTTCGTCGAGCTGAAGAAGACCTCCATGGGCAAGCGCTCCAAGGCCAATCACCTCACCTACCTGGGCGACGCCACCATCGGCTCCGACGTGAACGTGGGTTGCGGGACGATCACCTGCAACTACGACGGGGAGAGGAAGCACCCCACCCGCATCGGCGACGGGGTCTTCGTCGGCTCCGACGCCATCCTGGTGGCCCCCATCTCCATCGGGAAGGGCGCCTACGTGGCCGCCGGCTCGACGCTGACCGAGAGCGTTGCGGCGGGAGCGCTGGCGCTCGGACGTGCACGGCAGGTGAACAAGAGCGGATGGGCCCGGAAGCGCGCGGCCCTCGAGATCTCCGGGAAGGGGAAGTAGCCCGTGTGCGGAATCGTGGGGTACGTCGGTCCGCGCCCCTGCGTGGACCTGATCGTGGGCGGCCTGCGCCGGCTCGAGTACCGCGGCTACGACTCGGCCGGGGTGGCCGCCGTCGGGCCGGCCGGGCTCGACATCCGCCGCAGCAAGGGAAAGCTCCAGAACCTGGTGGACCGCCTGAAGGCGGACCCGGTGGCCGGGAGCACCGGCATCGGCCACACCCGCTGGGCCACCCACGGGCGCCCGTCCGACGAGAACGCCCACCCGCACCGCTTCGGCGGGGTGGCGGTGGTGCACAACGGCATCGTCGAGAACCACCTGGAGCTGAAGTCGGCCCTCCGGGCCCGCGGCCACGTCTTCTCCTCCGAGACCGACACCGAGATCTTCGCTCACCTCGTCGCCGACGCCCTGGAGGGGCCGGCCAGGGGCGACCTGCGCGCCGCTGTGCGCGAGGCGCTGGGCCAGGTGCGCGGGACCTACGCCATCGCCGTGATCTCGGAGAGGACCCCGCGCACCATCGTGGCCGCCAAGAACGCCAGCCCGCTGGTGGTCGGCTACGGCGAGGGGGAGAGCTTCCTGGCCTCCGACGTGCCGGCCATCCTCGAGCACACACGATCCGTGAACTACCTCGAGGAGGGCGAGCTGGCCGTCCTGACCCCGGAGGGCATCGCCATCGAGGACGCCGCCGGTCGCCCGGTGGCGCGCCCGCCGCGCCGCATCGAGTGGAGCGCCGTGGCCGCCGAGAAGGACGGCCACAAGCACTTCATGCACAAGGAGATCTTCGAGCAGCCCCGGGCGGTGACCGACACCATCCGTGGACGGGTCTCCCTCGAGGAGGGGGACGTGGTCCTCGACGGGATGGACCTCGATCCGGCCTGGGTGAAGGAGATCGACCGCGTGGTGGTGGTGGCCTGCGGCACGAGCTGGCACGCCGGCCTCTCCGGACGGCTCATGATCGAGCAGCTGGCCCGGCTGGCCGTCGACGTCGAGCTGGCGAGCGAGTTCCGGCATCGCGACCCGGTGGTGGGGCCGAGGACCCTGGTGCTCGCCATCTCCCAGTCGGGCGAGACGGCCGACACCCTGGCGGCCGTCAAGGAGGCCAGGAAGCGGGGCGCCCGCGCCTTCGCCATCTGCAACGTCCTCGGATCGGCCATTCCCCGGGAGTGCCAGGGGACCCTCTACACCCACGCCGGGCCGGAGATCGGGGTGGCCTCCACCAAGGCCTTCACCACCCAGCTGGCGGCCCTCTTCCTGCTGGCGGTGCGGCTGGGCCGGATGCGCGGAACCCTCTCGGCCGAGGCCGCCCGCGAGCAGCTGGAGGGGCTGGTGAAGATCCCGGCGCAGATGGAGCACGTGCTGCGGCAGGAGCCCACCGTGCTCCCGGTGGCGAAGCGCTGCGCCGCGGCGCGGGACGTGCTCTTCCTGGGGCGCGGCTCCCAGTTCCCGGTGGCCCTGGAGGGGGCGCTCAAGCTGAAGGAGATCTCGTACATCCACGCCGAGGGCTACGCCGCCGGCGAGATGAAGCACGGCCCCATCGCCCTCATCGACGAGAACCTCCCGGTGGTGGTGCTGGCGGTGAAGGAGCCCAGCTACGAGAAGACCCTGGGCAACGTCGAGGAGGTGCTGGCCCGCGGCGGGCAGGTCATCGCCGTGGTCGCCGAGGGGGACACCCACGCGGCCAGCCTGGCCACGATGGCGCTGGTCGTGCCCCGGAGCCCGGCGCTCCTCGCCCCGCTCCTCACCATCCTGCCGCTCCAGTTCCTGGCCTACCACGTGGCCGATCTGAAGGGGACCGACGTGGACCAGCCCCGGAACCTGGCGAAGAGCGTCACCGTCGAGTGAACCTGCGCCTCTTCGTGGCCCTGGAGCCGCCGGATCCGGTGCTGCGGCGCCTGGCCGCGGCACAGGCCGGGCTCCGGCTCTCGGCCGGGCGCCACGCCGGGGAGATCCGGTGGGTGGCGCCGGACCGGCTGCACCTGACGCTCCAGTTCCTGGGCGCGGTGCCGGAGGAGAGGCTCGCGCCCATCCGCCAGGCCGTGGAGGGGGCGGCGGCCGCGTCGCGACCCCTTCGCCTCGAGGTGCGTGGCGCCGGGGGGTTCCCGTCGGCGAGGCGGACCCGGACCCTCTGGGCCGGCGTGACCGGGGACCTGGAAGGGCTGCAGGCGCTGGTCCTCGAGCTGGGGCGCGCGCTCGGGCCGCTCGGCTTCCCCGCCGGAGGGCGCACCTTCACTCCCCATTTCACCTTCGGTCGATCCCGCGACGGGCGGGGAGCCGCCGGCCTGGGAGGCGCCATCGCGGCGGCGGCGAGCGCCGAACCGATCCCATGGCGGGCCGACGACGTGGTCCTCTTCCGGTCCCACCTCGCTCCCGGAGGTTCCCGATACGAACCCCTCCTCCGGGCCCCGCTCGGCCCGCCGGGCGACACGACCGGCTGACCCGGGGGCGGGGAGAGTGGGCCGGTTCCCTTGCGTTCGAACGGATGTTCAGTATTCTTCCGTTCAGGTGCGCTGTCGGACCCCCCTGCTATGAGGCGGGTCATCGGAACGAACGGACGGACGAGGGGGCGCGGCGCGCCCCGACAAGGAGCGGTGAAGATGCCCGTGGCACCGGAGAAGGAAAAGGCGATCGAGCTGGCGGTCTCCTCCATCGAGAAGGCCTTCGGCAAGGGTTCCATCATGCGCCTCGGCAACGAGGAGGCGATGGTGAAGGACGTGGAGGCGATCTCGACGGGGTCCACCTCCCTCGACATCGCGCTGGGCGTCGGCGGCCTCCCGCGCGGACGCATCATCGAGATCTACGGCCCGGAGTCGTCGGGCAAGACCACGCTGGCGCTCCACGCGGTGGCCGAGGCCCAGAAGAAGGGGGGCATCGCCGCCTTCGTCGACGCCGAGCACGCCCTCGACGTGGGCTACGCCCGCAAGCTGGGCGTCCGCACCGACGACCTGCTCATCTCGCAGCCCGACACCGGCGAGCAGGCGCTCGAGATCACCGAGACGCTGGTCCGCTCCGGCGCCATCGACGTGCTCGTCATCGACTCGGTGGCGGCTCTCGTTCCCCGGGCCGAGCTCGAGGGCGAGATGGGCGACGCCCACATGGGCGTGCAGGCCCGCCTCATGAGCCAGGCGCTGCGCAAGCTCACCGGCACCATCTCCAAGTCGTCCACCATCGTCATCTTCATCAACCAGATCCGCATGAAGATCGGCGTGATGTTCGGCAACCCGGAGACCACGACCGGCGGCAACGCGCTCAAGTTCTACGCCAGCCAGCGGCTCGACATCCGGCGCATCGGCGCCATCAAGGACGGCGAGCAGGTCATCGGGAACCGCACCCGCGTCAAGGTCGTGAAGAACAAGGTCGCCCCTCCGTTCAAGGAGGTCGAGTTCGACATCATGTACGGCGTCGGCATCTCCAGGGAGGGCGACCTCCTGGACCTCGCCTCGAACGAGAACATCGTCGAGAAGAGCGGTGCCTGGTACAGCTTCGACGGCGAACGCATCGGCCAGGGGCGCGAGCAGGCCAAGACCTTCCTCCGGGAGCACCCCGCCATCCTCCAGAAGATCGAGGGACAGGTGCTCGAGAAGTTCGGCGTCCACCGCGCCCCGGTGGCGGTTCCGGCCGAGGAGCCGGCCGACGAGGGCAAGCGGGCCAAGGTGAAGGCGGTCAAGTAGGGGCCGGGCCGGAGAGGGAGCCCCGCAGCGAAGCGGCGCAAGGTACACTTCGCCACTCATGGGCGGACCCCTCGACTCCAAGGACTGGCTGGCGGCGACCATCGAGGCCCGCCTCGACGGGCACGACCCCGCGGCCGTGCGCGGCCGGCTGCCCCGCGAGCTCCGCGACGCCGACCCGGAGGGGCCCGACCTCGAGGCACGCGCCCGCATGCTGGTGACTCGGTCCCTGCGCCATCGCCTGCTCGACCGGCAGGCCCGGGACGACGAGAGTTCCGCGGGCACGGTCGACGGACACATCGGCATGGTCCTCGACCTGGCCGCGCTCCTCGAGGTCCCCTTCGATCCCGCCGTCCGCCGCGCCGAGCTCGCCGTCATCCTGGCCGCGGCGACCGGGGACATCGCCGGCGCCCTAAAGGCGGCCCCGCGGGGTGGCATCGTCGCCTCTCCCGCCGAGGTGCGGCGCACGCTGGCCAGGGCCGGACCGCACCTCCTCCGCTTGCACTTCCCTCCGGGAGACCCCGAGAAGGGTCTCCCGCTCTACGCCGGCACCGTCGCCATCCAGCGCCGCCTGCTGGCTCGGCTCGCGCTCGACTACTTCAGGAACCAGGAGTTCGAGCCCGACGACGCCATCGCCGAGCTGGACCAGGCCCGCGACGAGGAGCTCCTGCTCGTGGAGGCCATGGCCGGCCTGGCCTCCGCCGACCCGCTGGCTCCCCGACCGCTCCGGCGCGTGATCTCCCGGCAGGTGGAGCGCATCGGGCTGGACCGGGAGCGGGTCCAGGCCGCACGGACCGCCGCATCCGCCCCGCGAAGCCCGGAGGAGATCGTCGAGGACACCCCTCCCCGGCTCCGCCAGTTCCTCGTCGAGCAGCTCATCCTCGCGTCCCTCGGAATGCCGGCTGGGTCCGCGCCGCGCGCGGAGTTCCTGGCCCGGTTCGCCGCTGCAGCCGAGGTCACGGCCGACCGGCTGGCCGCCATGCAGGTCGACGCCGCCGCCTTCCATGCCGACCACCAGGCATGGTTCCGGGCCTTCGGCCTCCCGGTCGAGACCGAAGGAGGGCTGCTCGCCGAGGAGTGGAACGACTTCGGGGAGCGGATGATGGACAAGGTGGCCGCGGTGGTCACCGAGAACCTCGATGCCATCGCGCGCGAGCTCCGGGAGACGGGCGAGCTCGGCAGCCTGCTCGCCAAGGCGGCCGCAGGGCAGCCGCTCGACGCGGCCGAGCGGCGAAAGGTGAAGGAGCAGCTCATCGACCTCGCCAAGACGGTTCCCGCCCTGGCCATCTTCGCCGCCCCGGGTGGCATGGTGCTGCTCCCGCTGCTCGCGAAGCTCCTCCCCTTCGACGTGCTTCCCTCCTCCTTCAGCCAGAAGAGCCGCGACGCTGCCCGGAAGGTGAAGGCGGCACCGGGCCGCAAGGGGCGGCAGGGCAGGGTCTGATCATGCGCATCGCCTTCCTGGGGACGCCGGCGTTCGCCGTTCCCGCCCTCGACGCCCTCGTCGTTGCGGGTCACGTGGTGGTGGCGGTGGTCGCCCAGCCCGACCGCCCGGCCGGCCGCGGCCAGGAACTGCGCGAGCCGGCCACCAAGACCTGGGCCCTCTCGCACGGCGTTCCGGTCCTGCAGCCGCTTCGCATCCGCGACGGCGTCCTGGCGGCCCAGCTCGGCGCCCTCTCCCCGGACCTTCTCGTCGTCGTGGCCTACGGGCGCATCCTCGGCGAGGACCTCCTCCGGCTCGCGCCGCAGGGGGCGGTGAACGTCCACGCCTCGCTCCTCCCGCGTTACCGCGGCGCGGCGCCCATCCAGTGGGCCGTGGCCGAGGGGGAACGGGAGACCGGCGTCACCATCATGCAGATGGACGCCGGGCTCGACACCGGCGACATCCTCCTCCAGCGCGCTCTGGCCATCGGCGAGGACGACGCCGAGGCCCTCTCCCCCCGGCTCGCAGCGCTGGGCGGCGCCGCGCTGGTCGAGGCGCTCGGCATGCTCGAGGCGGGCGCCATCGTGCCGGTGCGCCAGGACGGCGCGCGGGCCACGCTCGCCCCGGTGCTCGAGAAGGAGCACGGCCGGCTCGACTTCCAGCTCCCGGCCGCGCGGCTCGCCGCCCGGATCCGGGGCTTCCGCCCCTGGCCGGGCGCCTTCACATCGGTCGGCGGACGCAGCCTCAAGATCCACGCGGCGGCGGTGGCGGCGGGAGCGGGGCTCGCCCCCGGAGCCGCCCGGGCGAGCGACGGCGGCATCCTGGTCGGCTGCGGCGAGGGCTCGTCCCTGCTCCTCTCCGAGGTGCAGCTGGAGGGGAAGCGGCGCGTGCCGGCCGCCGAGTTCCTGAAGGGGCACCCGTTGCCGGAAGGCACGGTTCTCGGCCCGTGAACGCCCGCGAGATCGCATTCGAGGTCCTGCGCCGGGTCGAGGAGGGCGGCGCCTACGCCTCCCGCGCACTCGACGCGGCGCTCGACCAGGCCGGCGCCATCGACCCGCGCGAGTCGGCACTCGCCACCGAGCTGGTCTACGGGACGCTGCGACGCGCCCTCCAGCTCGACGCGGCGCTGGCGCCCCATTCGAAGCGTGCCCTCGACCGGGTCGACCCGGCCGCGCGGGTGGCGCTGCGGCTGGGCGCCTACCAGCTCCTCTTCCTGCGCACGCCGTCGCACGCCGCGGTGGGCGAGACGGTCGGCCTCGCCAAGGGCGTCGACCACGGGCGGGCCGCGGGCTACGTGAACGCGGTCCTGCGCTCCCTCTCCCGGGCGCCGTCGCCGCCCTCCCCTCCCCCGGCCGACCTCGACCCGGTGGCCAACCTGGCCGTCTCCGAGTCGCTCCCGGGCTGGCTCGCCGCGGAGTGGATCACCTGGCTCGGCGAGGCGCGGGCCCGGTCGCTCGCCGCCGCGATGAACCAACCGGCCCCGCTCGTCCTCCGATCGCCGCGGCGCGACGAGCTGCTCTCGCGGCTCTCGGCGGCCGGCATCGAGGCGAAGGCCGCCCAGCGCTCCCCGCACGGGGTCGTGGTGGCTGGGGGTGCGGTGGAGCAGGTGGCGCGTGCAGCGCGGGGTGTCCCGTTCCAGGTGCAGGACGAGTCGGCGCAGCTCGTCACCCTCTTCGCCGCGGGCGGCCTGGGGGCCGGCCCGGCGCGCATCCTCGACCTCTGCGCTGCGCCCGGCGGCAAGGCCTTCCACCTCGCCGAGATCCTCCCTCCCGGGTCGGAGGTGGTGGCAGTGGAGATCCACCCGCGCAAGGCCGACGCGCTCCGCCGGGAGGCCGGACTGCGCGGCCACGCCGGCATCCAGGTGGTCTGCGCCGACGGCTCCAGGCCCATCCCCGGCCTCGAGCTGGCGAGCTTCGACGCGGTGCTGGTCGACGCGCCCTGCGCCGGGCTGGGCACGCTGCGGCGCCACCCCGAGCTGAAGCTCCGCCGCACCGCCGCCGACCTGCCCCGCTTCGCCGACCTGCAGGAGGCAATCCTGCGGAATGCCGTCCTCTACGCGAAGCCGGGGGCGCCGGTGACCTACTCGGTCTGCTCGCTGTCGCGGGCCGAGGGGCCCGAGGTGGTGGCCCGGCTGGCCGGCGTGGCGCGCCGATCCCCCCGCCCCCGGGCTTCCCCGCCGACGCCCTCACCCCCGAGGGCGACCTGCTCACCCTCCCCGACGTCCACGGTGGAGACGGTTTCTACGCCGCTCGCCTCGTGGTTTAAGCTCACGCCATGCGCATGCCCATCCGCATCGCCCCTTCCATCCTCTCCGCCGACTTCGGGCGGCTGGCCGAGGAGGTCCGGGCCGTCGAGGCCGCCGGCGCCGACTGGATCCACGTCGACGTCATGGACGGCCGGTTCGTCCCCAACATCACCATCGGCCCGCTGGTGGTCGAGGCTGTGCGGAGGTGCACGCGTCTCCCCATCGACACGCACCTCATGATCGTCGAGCCGGAGCGCTACGTGGAGGCCTTCGCGAAGGCGGGATCCGACACGGTCACGGTGCACGCGGAGGTCTCCCCTCACCTGCACCGCACGATCCAGGCCATCCGAGCCGCCGGCGCCCGCCCCGGCGTGGTGCTCAACCCCTCCACGCCGCTCGACTGCCTCGAGTACGTCCTGGGCGACCTGTCGCTCGTGCTCCTCATGTCCGTGAACCCGGGGTTCGGCGGCCAGAGCTACATCCCGGCCGTCACCGAGAAGGTGCGACGCCTGCGCCGCATGGCCGACGAGCGCGGCCTCGAGCTCGACATCGAGGTGGACGGCGGGATCAAGGAGTCCACGGTGGGCGCGGTGGCCGAGGCCGGGGCCAACGCCTTCGTGGCCGGCACCGCCGTCTTCGGCGCGCCCGACTACCGCGCCGCCATCTCCGGGATCCGCGAGGCCGCCGAGAAGGCGCGCGGTTAGCCTGTCAGCCGCGTCCCTCGGGGAACGCCCTGAGGATCTCCGGGTGGCGCCCCAGCAGGCGCAGCGCCTGCTCGAGGAGCGACCGCCCGGGCTCCACCTTGAACCAGGTCGAGGCGCCGCTGGGGTGGGGCAGCGCGATGACGTCCACCTCCGCCCCGTGATACTCTTGGTGAACCACCCCGCCGACCACCTGGTCGAGCCGGGTCCCGCGCCCCATCACCTGCTCGATGGCGAGCCGCCCCACCGGTACCACCAGGCGAGGGCGCAGGATGGCCACCTCCCGCTCCAGGAACCCCCGGCTGGCCTCGATCTCCGCCGGCGACGGGACCCGATCCCCGCCGCCGCTGGTCTTGCCGGGGAAGGCCCGCACCACCGCGGCCATGTAGACCCGCTCCCGGAACCGTTCCTCGGTGGCGCCGAAGGACCGGGCCATCCAGGCGAAGAGGGTCCTTCCGGCGGTCCAGGCGAAGGGGCGGCCGAACCGGGCCTCGTGCGGGCCGGGGGCCTGTCCGAGCAGGAAGACGCTGGAGAGCACCGGGGGCCCGTGGACCGGGGGACCTGCGAAGCCAGGCATCCGGAGCTCCCGGATGTCGGCCTGCACCTCCTCGAGCGCCGCGACCCGCGCGGCCCGGCTCAGCGGCGCCACGGCTCGTCGGGGATGGAGTAGATCCACCCCTCGCTTCGTGGAACTTCGCGTGGGACCTGCTGGAAGGCACCCTGGCTCGCCGAGGCAGCCGCCACGGCGCCGAGCACTGCGTCGAGGGTCGCGCCGGTGCCATCGCCCACGATCTCGGCCGCCTCCTCCATCTCGAACCGGAGCCGCGCCGCGGTCCGCAGCGCGCGCAGGATTCCGGCCCGCAGCGCCGGACGCCCCTGGCCGTCGCCGTCCCGGTAGCCGCAGATCCCGGCCAGCGACCGGGGAAGGTGAGGCGGGTACACCTCGACCACGGTGGTCCTCTCCCCGTCCGGCTCGTCCCAGGGCAGGAAGCACGCGTCGGCTCCGGAGAGCGCGGCGATGCCGAAGAGGGCGCGGCGAAGGGCCGTCGCCCTCCCGGGGAGCGGCGCCACGGCCCGGTGGCAGTCGGTCGACCGGGGCTGGTCGCGCCCCAGCTCGGCGCGCACCGCGTCGGCTGCCGCTCCGACGTCGACGCCTGCGGGAAGGTAGCGCTCGACCAGGGCCCGCCCCAGCGCGGCCGGCCCGGAGATGGCCTGCCGGAGGACGCCCAGCTGGCGCAGGTGGGTCTCGGCGAGGCTCAGGGGGAAGTCGAATCCGACGGTGAGCCCGTGCTCCGCGCGCCGGGCCTCCCCGGCGAGCCAGGCGGGCATCCGCTCGATCACGTTCCGGCGCGAGGGAGCCTGCTGGAACGGGCGCCAGAGCTGGACCAGGCGGACCCTGTCCGGGTCGCACTGGATCCGGGCGGCCAGGATGTGGTTGCCGGCTCCCTGGGCGGCGCTCCAGGCCACGCCCACGAAGGTGCCGTGATCCGGCATCTTCACCCGGGGTTCCGGGCAGCGGCCGGGGACGGCCATCGGCTCGTGTTCGGAGGCGCGGACCATGACCGTTCTCGTCTATCCGCCCCGGGGCTTCCAGGCAAAGCCATCCTGGGTTCGCCCCGGACGGGCCTCGTGCACCTCCACGGGGCGGCGTAGCATCGCGCCGGTGCCCGAGGAGAACGATACGCGGGGTCGTGGCGGCGCCTTCCACCGGCTGGTGGACCGGCTGGCGATGGCCTTCGAGGACCGGGTGGCGCGCCGTCCCGTGCCCTGGCGCCCGGGGCCGGACGTGCCGCTCGATCCCTTCGGGCCGCCGCTCCCCCTCCCCCCGCTGCGCCGGACGCCGTCCCGGGGAGAGAGGCGCGGAACGGTCGTCCTGGTGCCGCCCTGGAAGATCCGCTCCACCGCGCTCCTGGGAGGATGGGCGCGGACGCTCGCCGCCTCGGGGCTCGAGGTCTGGATCCCGGTGCCCCCCCTTCACCTGGAGAGAACTCCCCCCGGGGAGCGAAGCGGCGAGGGCGTGCTGACCCCGGACCTGGCTCGCACGCGGGACGTCCTCTCCACGGCCATCGGGGAGGTGCGCGCCTGCCTGGCCCGGGCCGCCCAGGAGGGCGGCCTGGTGGTGCTGGTCGGGCTCTCGCTGGGAGGTCTCACGGCGGCCTGGGCGGCCACCGGCCCCGAGCGGGTCGATGCCGCGGCGCTGGTGGCGCCTCCGACCGACCTGGCCGCGGTGTTCCGGGAGACCGCCATCGGGAGGCGCTACGCGGCGCTGGCCGGGAGTGCAGGCGCACCGCTGCCCGCCGGGGCCGAGCTGGAGCGGAGGCTCTCCTGGCTCACGCCGCTCCGCCGGATCCCGACGGCGGGACGCCTGTTCGTGGCCGGGGGCCGGCACGACGCCATCGCCGTGGGCGGGGCCGCCGCGCTGGCGGCCGCCTGGAACGTCCCGCTCCGCGAGCATCCCCGCGGCCACCTGACCCTGCTCTTCGCCTGCCCCCGCCTGCGCCGGGAGGTCCTGGCCTTCGCGTCGGCCGGGGTGCGGTCTACTTCTTCCCGGCCCGCTGCGCGTCCCTGAGGGCCTTCACCTCGTCGAAGAAGGCGGCGGGCACCACCTCGCCACGGACCACCGGCCAGGACTTCTCCGCCATCCCGCGCCAGGCGGCTGCGTCGACCTTCACGACCTTCAGCCCCTGCTTCTCCATGGCGGTGACCGCCTCGCCATTGAGCCGGGCCACCTCGACGTCGACCTTCCGGCCGAGCTCCTTGGCGATGGCGAGCAGCTTGGGCCGCAGGTCGCCGGGGATCTTCTCCCAGGCGTCCTTGCGCACCACCGTGGCGCCGACCAGCCACCCCCAGTTCACGTCGATCATGTAGGGGGCCTTCTCGAAGAGGCGCGCCGTGAGCACGTAGAGCGGCACGTTGGGGATGCACTCGATCATCCCGGTCTGCAGCGAGGTGATGACGTCGGTGGAGGAGAGCACCACCGGGTTGAACCCGGCGGCCTTCCAGGCCTTCACGCTTCCGGGATCGCCTTCCCAGGCGAAGATCTTGGCCCCGGCGGCCTCGGCCGGCGTCTTGAAGGCCTTGGTGCAGAAGAGCTTGATGGCCCCGATGGCACCCCAGGTGAGCGGCACGTAGCCCTGCTTCTCGAGGATCGCGTCGAGCTTCGGCTCGAGGACCGGCAGCGCCTTCTGGAGCTCGGCGGCCGAGTCGAACATCAGCGGCACGGCGAGGGCCTGCGGCTCGGCGGCGATGTCGTGCAGGCCGACGGTGGTCACGGCGGCGCCCTGCAGCTGCCCGATGGCCATCTTGCGGACCATCTCCCCCTCGTTGCCCTGCGTGCCGCCGGCGTAGATGCGCAACTTCACGCCGCCGCTCGAGGCCTGGCCCCAGCGCTCGGCCATCTCCTTGAGGAGCTCGTGCCAGGTGGACCCGTTGGGGGCGAGCGTGCCGAGCTTTATCTGGACCTGCTGCTGGGCGAGCGCTGGGGACGTGGCGGCGAGCAGGACGGCGGCGAGGAGGGTCTTCTTCACGGCGGGAGTCTCCTGGGGACTTCGGGATTCAGGCGAAGAGGTCGTCGACACGGGCGAGCAGGATCCGAGCCCGCCGCTGGGCGATCAGGTTCGCGAGCCGGTACTGGGGCGCCGAGTCGACGTCGAAGGCGAGGACCTCGCGGAGCTCGGCCTCGAAGGCGGCCCGGTCCTGCTGCTGGACGAGCGCGGCCTCGGCCCAGGAAACCCTCGGCCCGATCTTCTTGCCGTCCGAGAGCTCGATGGCCCGCTCGAGGTGCTTGCGCGCCACCGCTGGCCCACCGCCCTCGGCGACGCTCCGGCCGCCCTCGTAGGTGACGAAGAACTCGTGGAAGGCGCCCTGGCCGAACGACTCGTCGAGGGCCAGCCCGCGGCGCATCATCGCCACCGGCGCCGGGAGCTCGGAGACGAGCTGCATGTCCGACTTGCTGTCCGCGATGGCGAGCGCCCACGCCGCGGCCGTCCAGTAGAGCAGGTCCACGTCCCTCTTCTTCACCCGGTCGAGCACCGGACCCAGGTCGCGCGCGCCGCGGAGACGGTAGGAGATGCCCGGGTAGAGCTCGTCCAGCCCGCGGAGGCCGTAGTCCCGGGCACGCAGGAAGAGCTTCCGCGCCCGCTCCCGGCCGGCGCGGGCCTCCTCCAGGCGTCCCTCCATCTCGGCGATGTCGGCGTCCTGCTGGACGAACGCGTAGCTGTACTGGGTGAAGTCGGAGGCGAGGGTGCGCAGCAGGCCGACGTCGTCGGGGATGGTCGCGAGCAGCGCCTCCATCGTCTTGAGTGCGAAGGGAACGGCGTCGCGGACCAGCTGTGGATCGTCGTCGCGGGCGAAGGTGTCGCCCGAGCCGGTGAACGCGCTCGCGGCGATCTTGGCCCCGGCGGTCGCGCACCCGACGAGGAGGAGCGGCGCGGTCGCCGCGACGAGCAGCCTATTTTTCCAGGGTTTCACGGGGGATCGCGTGTTACTTCTAAGCGCCACTTCGCCCGGGGTCAACGCTCTCCTTTCCATGACGAATCCATGACCGGTCCTGTTCAAACGCCCGCCCCCACGCCCCCCCCGGGGGGCACGGAGCCCGGGACGATCGGGCTCCTGCGGCAGGCCGGAACGCTCCTGAAGCGTGGAGGCAAGGGCCTCGGCGATCTCTTCGTGGTCCTGGCGCTGCTGGCGATGGTCGCCCTGCCGGTGGTCTCGTCGCTCTGGCGGCGCTTCACCGGTGAGTCGATCCCGAGCGCCACGGTGCTGGTACAGCACCTCACCCTCTGGGTCGGCTTCCTGGGTGCGCTGCTCGCCGCCCGGTACGGCAAGCACCTCCATCTGACCACCCTCGATCTCTTCCCGGCCGGTCCGGCCCGGGAGGCCGTGAAGGTCTTCACCGGCTGGGTGGCGGCGGCGGTGACCGCGGTCCTGGCCTACGCGTCGGCGCGCCTCGTCCACGTCGAGAGCGAATCGAGGATGGTGGTGGGGGGCATCCCCTTCTGGTGGAGCATGTCGGTGATGCCGGTCACCCTCGCCGGCATGTCGCTGGTCTTCGCCTGGCGGACGCCCCCGGTCTCCCGCCGCTGGCTCCTCCGCCTGGCCGGCCTGTCGGTGGTCTTCCTCACCTTCCTCTGGAGCGAGGCCTCGCTGCCCGACCCGGGCAGCTGGCCCCTCGACGCGCTGGGAGCTCCCGGCCGCGGATTCGCCGCGCTGGCGGCCGGACTCGGAAGCGTGCTCGGCCCGCTCGCCACCCCCTCCGCCATCGTCTGGACCTTCGGCTCCGCGGTGGCCCTGGCCTTCCTGCTCGGAGCGCCGGTCTTCGTGGGCATGGCGGGCCTCGCCATGGTTCTCTTCGTGAAGGACATGACGCCGGTGGCGGCCGTCCCCACGCAGACCTTCACGCTGGTCTCCTCCCCCACCCTGGCCGCCATCCCGCTCCTCACCGTGGCCGGATACGTCCTCGCCGAGGGCGGCGCCGCCCAGCGGCTGGTGCGGGCCTACCGCGGCCTCTTCGGCTGGATGCCGGGCGGCCTCGCCATCATGGCGGTGGCGGTTGCCGCGCTCTTCACCACCTTCACCGGCGCCTCGGGCGTGACCATCCTGGCGCTGGGCGGCCTGCTCCTGCCCGCGCTCCTCGACGACGGGTACCCGGAGGGCTTCTCGGTCGGCCTGGTCACCGCCGCGGGTTCGCTCGGGCTCCTCTTCCCTCCTTCACTCCCCGTCATTCTCTACGGGGTGGTGGCGGGAACGGCCATCGAGGACCTCTTCATCGGCGGGCTCGTCCCGGGCATCCTCATGATCGTGCTGGTGGCCGCCTACGGCGTCTTCATGGGCGTGCGCTGCAAGGCCCCGCGCCAGAAGTTCCAGCCCGTGGAGGCGCTGCGCTCGCTGTGGCAGGCCAAGTGGGACCTGGGGCTCCCCACCCTGGTGGTGGTGGTGGTCCTCTCCGGCTTCGCCACCATCGTGGAGGCCTCGGCCATCGCCGCCGCCTATGCCCTCGTCGTCGAGCTGGCCATCTTCCGCGACCTGAAGCCCTTCTCCCATCTCCCCCGGGTCCTGCTCGACGCCGGCACGCTGGTGGGCAGCGTCCTCATCCTGCTCGGAGTGGCGCTGGGCCTCACCAGCTGGTTCGTGGACGCGGAGATCCCCACCCAGCTCGTGGACTGGATGACCACCCACGTGAAGAGCCCGGCGCTCTTCCTCCTCATGCTGAACGTGGTGCTGCTCGTGCTGGGGAGCGTGCTGGAGATCTACTCGGCCATCGTGGTCGTGGCCCCGCTGGTGGCCCCGCTGGGCGTGGCCTACGGGATCGACCCGGTCCACCTCGGCGTGGTCTTCCTGGCCAACCTCGAGCTCGGGTTCCTGCTGCCCCCCATGGGCCTGAACCTCTTCCTCTCCGCCCAGCGGTTCGGCAAGCCCCTGCCGTTCGTCTACAAGCAGGCCTTCCCGTTCCTGGTGATCATGTCGGTGGGCGTGCTGCTCGTGACCTACCTCGAGCCCATCACCACCGGCGTGGTCCGGCTGGTGAAGGGGTAGGCCACCCCTCCCGCAGCGCGAAGAGGGCGAACGTGACGGCCCAGGCGCCCACCACGTCGATCGAGTAGTGCAGGTGCGCGAACAGCACCGAGGCGGTCACCGCCAGGCTGGCCGCGAGCGCCACCGGGGCGAGCCGGGAGCGCCCCCGGAGGTAGAGCCAGAGCAGGAACGTGGTGGCCACGTGGCCGGAGAAGAAGAGGTCCTTGGTCAGGTAGGCGGCCATGGCGCCCCGCTGGAAGACCCCGAACGGCGAGAGCAGCTCGGCGAAGGCCGTCCAGAAGTCGCGGGTGCCTATGCCCGGACCGGCGTGCGCCGGGTCGGGAACCCCCATCCCGGTGAGGGCGATGGTCACGCCGCGAGCCAGCGAGACGAGCCCGCCCGTCACCATGTAGCGGACCCAGCGGCGCGGCTCGGTCCACAGGAACGCGGCGGCGAGCGGCAGGTAGACGGCCAGCCAGACCCAGTAGTTGGCCCGGTCGATCCAGGGCACGTAGGGGAGCCGGTCGAGCACCGCGTCGGGGAGCGTGGGCGCCGGGCGGAGCTCGGCCCACAGCGCCAGCGCCGTCATGGCGGCGTAGGCGCCGTAGCGGAAGAGGAGCGCCCCGGCCACCGAGGGCCAGATGGCCAGGATGGCGCGAGGGCCGGCCCCGTCGCGGGCGGCGAAGCCGGGCGCGCCGCTGCTCACGGCGGGAAGCGACCGGCCGCCGAGAGCAGGTCGAGGTTCGCCTGCCGCACCGCATCCTCGGCGATCACCGCCGTCGTGGCCGCGTCGCGGGCCCTCCGCTCGGCGTCGATGAGCTCGAGGTTGCTCGTGGCCCCGGCACGGTAGGCCTGGTTCGCGAGATCCAGCGCCGCCGCCGCGCTCTCGGCGCCTCGCCGGGCCGCGTCGTATCCGGCGTAGGCGTAGCGCATGGCCTCGAAGGAGAGGCGCACCTCGGAGCGTGCCTGGCGGACGATCCCCTGGAGCGTCGCCTCCGCCTCGCTGGCCAGCGCGCCCCGCTCCCTGGACTGCGCCGGACGGAGTCCGCCCTCGTAGATGGGGAAGGTGAGGAGGAACTGGGCCACCCACCCGGAGGGCGGCGTCGGGTCGATTGCGTTCGACTGCACGTAGCCCTGGATGCCCCCGGTGATCACGGGCAGCCAGTCCGCCCAGCTGTCCTTCCAGACGGCCCCGGCGAGTTCTGCCCGCCCCGCGGCCGCCTTCACGTCCGGGCGGCCGGGCACGGCCTGGTCGGCCTGCGCCAGGTCGGGGTAGAACTTCACCTCGGGCACGCCGGTGGAATCGAGCGGGCCGCCGGCTCCGCAGATGACGCCGAGCGCCTCCCGGCCGCGCGCCAGCAACGCGTTGGCGGCCTGCAGCTGGACCTCGGCCGCCCAGCGCTCCTGCTCGGCCCTCTTCACGTCGAGCTCGTTTCCGACCCCGCCCTTGCGGCGGGCCACGGCGTACTCCTCGTGGGCGCGGCCGACCTTCACCGCGCTCGCGCTCACGTCGATGGCGCGGTGGGCGGCCACCACGGTCAGGTAGGCCCGGGCCGTGGTGATGGCCACGGCGCGACGCACGTCGGCCTGGGACAGCGTGGCCACGTCGATCCCCTCGGCGGCATGGGCCCAGCCGTACCAGCGCGAGGCCGCCAGGAGCGGCACGCTCGCCGTCGCCGTCCCCTGCACCGACTGGCCGGGCTGGACCAGCCGCCCGTTCAGGATGCGGTCGTGGTCGAGGATGGTCCACGAGCCGCCCAGGACGACCAGCGGGAGCGCCGCGGCGCGGGCCTGGCCCATCAGCCCCTCGGCACGGACGATCTCCTGCGCCGCGATGAGGGCGCTCGTGTTGAATTCGATGGCCCGCTTCACCGCGTCCTCGAAGGTCACCTTTTCCGGCGCGGCCAGCTGCGCCGAGAGGACCACGTCGGGGGCCGGGGCGAGCGCGGGCGGAAGCTCCCCGGCCGCCGCTCCGGGCGACCCGGGCGCCTGGGGGTGGGCCGTGCCCGGAAGGACCAGGAGAAGGGCGACCGCCAGGAGGCGCGCGGCCGAGAGGGGGAAGAGCATCCGGGCAGCAATAGCCGTGAGCCCCCCGAAAGACAAGGAGCGGCAGGCCCTTGCAACGGTTCTTCACGGGGGCGGCACGGGGTCGTCCGGCCGACCCGCGGGCGGAGCGTCCGGTGCCGCATCCGGTGCCGCATCCGGGCGTTTTCCCCAGAGCTCGCGGACGAGCTTGGGGCGCACCCCGGCCGCGGCGAGCAGCGCCTCGAGCCGGTCCCGCGCGGCGCGCGATTCGCCCCGGATCTTCTTCCCCAGGATGAGCTCGTTCTTGAGCGAGTGCTCCCAGCCCGGCCAGCTCGGTCACCGTGACCTGGTAGCCGAGGGCCTCGAGCGCGAGCGCCCGGATCACGTTGGTGAGGTGCGAGCCCAGCTCGCGCCGGTGCCACGGGTGGTGGTGCATCTCGAGGAGGGCCGGGTCGGCGCCCTTCCCCTCGGAGAGCTGCCGGGCCACCTCGGCCTGGCAGCACGGA
This sequence comes from uncultured delta proteobacterium, assembly GCA_963802065.1. Classification (GTDB taxonomy): domain Bacteria; phylum Myxococcota; class Myxococcia; order Myxococcales; family Anaeromyxobacteraceae; genus CAIOAK01. The sequence continues at coordinate 169,951 of CAWDHF010000011.1, forward strand.
ACCACCGCCACGTGGTCGGCGCCGTGCCGGGCCGCCAGCACGATGGCATCGTCCGTCGCCGTGTCGCAGGCGTGCAGCGCCGTCACCAGATTCACCCGTGGTGGAACCGGTGCGCCGGCCACCTCGGTGGCGAGGAACCGCATCCGGTCGTATCCGAGCCGGGCGGCCCGCTCCACGGCCGCCCTGGCCAGCTCCGGGCGGGATTCGATGCCGATGAGCGTCCCCTTCCCGGCCGGCCCCACGGCGAGCTCGTAGAGGATGAATCCCAGGTAGCCCTTGCCCGATCCGCAGTCGACCAGCACCGGGTCGCCGAACCGGGAGAGGACGTCGTCGAGGGCCGGAGAGAGCAGGCGCACCAGGTGGTTCACCTGCTTCAGCTTGCGCAGGGCGTCGGCGTTGAGGTCGCCGTCGCGCGTGAGCAGGTGCAGCTCCTGGAGGAGCGCCTTCGAGCTGCCGGGGAGGAGCTCGCGGGACACCTCGTCGCGGTTCACCTTGCGGCGCATGGTCACGTTCTACCGCGAAACGACGTGGGAGTCCGATGAGCGCGGGGTCCTGCACGCCGGGCATCCAGGGCTTTGGAGAGACACAGGGCGGCGGCATGCGCGACGAGGACGAAGAGGCGGGCCGGCCGACTTCACGGTCCGTCCTGCGGACCTCCGGCCAGATGGGGCGTGAGGAACCGCTGTGCTTGACGCATTTTCCGTCGGAGTTGGCCTTGGCGATCGGGCTGGCGCGGGACCGCGCTTCCCGCTGCCGCATTTCGCTCCAGGGGCGCGCGCGGGATTCCTGGAGAGGTTCGAGATCTCCTCGCGCGGGCGTTCGTCTGCGGCCATCCTCGTGCACCTCCGGAGACCCGGAAATCGCGTGAGACACTGCCCTTCATGAACGACAACGATCTCACCGAGGCCCGTTCCTTCCACGCCCGGCTCGTCGACCTCCTCCGCGGCGAATTCGTCTCCCTGGGCCCCTTCCTCGAGGCCCTGGCCGAATTCGACCGGCGAGAGCACTTCCGCTCCCTCGGACACGCCAACCTCTTCGCGTATCTCCACCAGGGGTTGAAGCTCTCCCGGGCGGCGGCTCATCACCGGCGCGCCGCCGCCTGGCTCGTCCAGCGATTCCCCGTGGTGCTCGAGCCGATACGCGAAGGGAAGCTGTGCTTCACCACCGCGGCGGTCCTGGCTTCGGTGGCGACGGATGAGAACCTGGCCGCGGTGCTCCCGCGGTTCTACGGCCTGTCCAAGCAGGAGGCCCTGGAGCTGGCGGCGGAGTTGAAGCCCCGGACGGTGGTACCGACGAGGACGGTGGTGACACGGGTGGGACAGCCTCGTACGGTGGAGCCACCGGTGATGCAGGTCGATGCGGAGGAGCAGACGGTTCCGGAAATTCGCCCAGGCGAACTCGGCATGCCCCGAACGGAGCAGGAACGGCCCGTCGTCGAACGGCCCGCCACCGTGAGGACGCTCGTCGAGCCGCTGACCCGGACCGAGACCCGGATGCACGTGACGGTCTCGCCGGAGTTCGTTGCGCTCCTGAAGAAGGCCAAGGCGGGCCAGTCGCACGTCCAGCCGGGCGCGACCGACGAGCAGGTGCTCACCGCGGCGCTGGAGGCTCTCATCGAGAAGCAGGAGAAGCGGCGGGCCAGCGTGCCGCCGAAGGTGAAGCGGGAGGTGACGGAAGCGGGACGGGGGCAGGTGCACTTGGCCACTGGCGGACGGGGGCGTCTGCGGGTCGGAGGTGAGGGTGGAGATCGACCACATCATTCCACGCGGGAGGGGCGGCCCGTCCACCGTGGCCAACTGCCGTGTCCTCTGCGACATCCACAACCGTGAAGCCGCACGCCAGATCTACGGCGACGCGCACATGGACCTCTTCGCGCCGAGGAATCCGGTCGTGGGAGAAGCCTGCGCCGTCTACTTCGTGGACGGCGCCGTGAGCTTCGCGACGCGCCCGAGGAGGATCACCACCGCGACCGTCGCGGCCAGGCCCACCCACTGCAGGACCCGTTCCCCTGGCCCGGCAGGGGGGCGCCCCGCCATCCCCTCCAGGCTGCCGAAGGTGGCTCCGGCCCACGCCCAGGCGAAGGTGATCGGCGCCATCCCGAGCAGCGACGCGCCGGCGAATGCGGGGAGGCCGATCCGGCTCCCCGACAGCACGTAGTTCACGACGTTATACGGCGCGAGCGGCGACAGGCGCAGGAGGAGCACGAGAAAGGCGCCCCGCCGGGAAACGGCGTCGTCGAGCGCCGCAAACCGTGGATTCCGTGCCAGGTGGCGGGCCACCGCGCCCCGGAGGACCGTGCGCCCGGCGAGAAACGCCGTCGACGCTCCGGCCGTCCCCGCCACGAGCGCAAGCGCGAATCCCGCCCCGGCGCCGTAGGCGATTCCGGCCGCCACCGTGAGCGGCCAGACCGGCAGCGCCAGCACCGACCCGCCGACGTAGGCGAGGACGAAGGCGATCACCCCGCCCGGCCCGGAGGCGCGGGCCCACCCGGAGAGCGCCTCGAGCCACTCCTTCCAGGGGGACGCGAGGAGAAGCGCCGCGACCGCGGCGACCACGAACCCGGCCAGGATGACGCGACGGCGCATGACGAGGAGCGGAGGATAGCGCTAGGCTCCGGGGATGGCCACGGTCCGCGCCGTCCTCTTCGACGCCTACGGGACGCTGCTCGACTTCAACAGCGCCGCCGAGCGAGCCGGCGACGCACTCGGCGACCGCTGGCGGGCGCTCTCCGACCTCTGGCGCCGCAAGCAGCTCGAGTACACCTGGCTGCGCAGCCTGATGCGGCGGCACGTGGATTTCTGGCAGGTCACCGGCGAGGCGCTCGACTACGCGCTCCAGGCCCTCGACGTCCACGACCCCGCGCTGCGGAAGCGGCTCATGGATCTCTACCTCCACCTCGACGCCTACCCCGACGCGCGCGCGACCCTGGTGGCGCTGCGGGATCAGGGGCTGCAGCTGGCGGTGCTCTCCAACGGGTCCACGGGCATGCTCGACGCCGGAATCCGCAACGCGCGGCTCGACGAGCTGCTCGACGCGGTGCTCTCGGTGGAGGAGGTCGGGGTCTACAAGCCTTCACCCGAGGTCTATGCCATGGCGGCCCGCCAGCTCGACCTGCTCCCCGGGGAGATCGGGTTCGTCTCCGCCAATGGATGGGACGCCCACGGGGCCAGCGCCTTCGGGTTCCGGGTGGCCTGGTGCAACCGGCTCGGCCTCCCCCCGGACCGCCTGCCCGGCGCGCCCGAGGTGGAGATCCGGTCGCTCTCCGAGGTGCCGCCCTTCTTCGCCCGCTGAGCCGCGCCGCCGGGCCGGCTACCGGTGCTCGGCGGCCAGGTCGGGGTGCTTCTCCAGGTACTCGGCGAACGTCCCCGGGAAGTCGTTGACCGGCTCGCCCGCCCGCACGTGCCAGATCCGGGTGGCCACCTCGTCGACCAGCTGCTGGTCGTGGGTCACGAAGATGGCCGTGCCCTCGTAGCGCTTCAGCCCCTCCGAGAGGGCGGCGATGGCCTCGAGGTCGAGGTGGTTGGTGGGCTCGTCGAGGACGAGCACGTTCGGCTTGTCCATCATGAGCTTGGCCAGGAGCAACCGCACCGTCTCGCCGCCGGAGAGGGTCGCGGTGGGCTTCATGCGCTCCTCGCCGGAGAAGAGCATGCGCCCGAGCAGGCCGGAGATCTCCTCGTTGGAGAGCTTGTCCTCCTGCTCCCGCAGCCAGCCGAAGGCGGTCGTGCCAGGCTTGATGAGGCCGGCGTGGTCCTGCGGCAGGTAGCCGGGCACCGCCTGGTGTCCCCACTTCGCGCTCCCCGCCGTGGGTTCGAGGTCCCCGACCAGGAGCTTCACCAGGGTGGACTTGCCGGCGGCGTTGCGGCCGATGACGGCGATCTTCTCGCCCCGGGTGACCAGCGCGGTGAGCGGATGGATCACCTCGTTGCCGTGGAAGCGCTTCTCGAGATCGCGGATCTCCAGCGTCTGCTTGCCGCTCTGGGACTTCACCTCGAACTTGATGAAGGGGGCCTGGATGTTGGAGCGCTTCAGGTCGTCGAGCTTGAGCTTCTGGATCTGCCCCTTGCGGCTCTGCACCTGCGAGGCCCGGGTGCCCGCGGAGAAACGGGCCACGAACTCCTGGAGCTGCTCGATCCGCTTCTTCTTCTCGGCGTTCTCCGACTCGATGCGGTTCCGCACCTGGCCCTTCTGCCGGACCATGTCGTCGTAGCCGCCGGTGTAGGTGATGATGGTCTCGTAGTCGATGTCGGCGATGTGGGTGCAGATGGCGTTCAGGAAGTGCCGGTCGTGGCTGATGGTCACGAGCACGCCCTCGAAGTCGTGGAGGAAGCGCTCCAGCCAGCGGATCGAGTCGAGGTCGAGGTTGTTGGTGGGCTCGTCGAGCAGCAGCCCCTGGGGGTTGCCGAAGAGGGCCTGGGCGAGCAGCACGCGCAGCTTCAGCCCCCCGGCCAGGCTCTTCATGGGCTGGTCGTGCCAGCCGTTCTCGATGCCGAGTCCCTGGAGCAGCTCGGCGGCCTGCGCCTCGGCCTCGTAGCCGTCCTCCTCGGCGATGACCCCCTCCAGCTCGGCGAGCTTGTGCCCGTCCTCCTCGGAGATGTCCCCCTGGGCCAGGATGTCGTCCTTCTCCTTCATGGCCTTCCAGAGCACGGCGTTGCCGGCCAGGACCACGTCGACGACCCGGTCCTCCTCGTACTTGAAGTGGTCCTGGCGCAGGATTCCGAGCCGCCGGGGGCGGTGGACGTGTCCCGTGTCCGACTCCTCGTCCCCCGAGAGGATCTTCATGAAGGTGGACTTGCCGGAACCGTTGGGGCCGGTGAGGCCGTAACGGCGGCCGGGCGAGAACGTGACGTTCACGTCCTCGAAGAGCTTCTTGGGGCCGAAGGCCTTGGTTACGTCCTGGACCGAGATCATGACGGGCGCCGATGTATCGCAAGTCCGCGCTTTTCGCGAGGGGATCGCCTTATGCTCCCCCCATGGGGAAGTTTCCTGGGGTCCTTCAGGACCGCGTGATCGCGCCGGTGAAGCAGCAGCTGTGGCAGGGGGTGACGCCGGCCCGGCTCGCCCTCTCGCTCGCGCTCGGCGTGGTGATCTCGGTGATGCCCGTCCTGGGGATCACCACCGTCATCGCACTGGGCGTCTCGGTCGCCTTCCGGCTCAACCACGTCGCCATGGTGGCCGCGAACTACCTCGCCTACCCGGCGCAGATCCTGCTCTTCATCCCCTTCTTCCAGGCCGGGGCCTGGCTCACCGGCGGACCCCCGATCCCCTTCTCGCTCGAGCAGATCCAGGCCGAGCTCTCGGCGGGGATCTGGCCCACCATCGTCCGCTACGCGGACGCGAACGCCCGGGCCGTCGGGGCATGGCTCCTCGTCGCACCGCTCGCGACCTGGCTCCTCCGCGTCGTCTTCCTCCGCCTCCTCGCCCGCCTGCCCTTGCCCCGGATCGCGGAGCCCCCCGCCCCGTGAACCGGGGCGCCCCCCAGCGCATCTTCGCGGCCTGCTCGCCTGGGCTCGAGCCAGCGCTGGCGCGCGAATTGGATGCGCTCGGCCTGTCCGCCCGTGCCGTCGCGGGCGGGGCCGAGGCGGAGGGGCCCGACGCCTGGGCCGTCGCCTGCCTGGGGTCCCGCGCCGCCGACGCGGTGAAGGCCCGCCTCTGGGAGGGTCCTGCCTCGGGGCTCCCGGCGGCCCGGCGTGACCTGGCAGGGAGGTTCCCGGGCGTCGACCTGGAGCCCCGCCGGGAGGGGGAGAGCACCACCCTCTCCGCCGACGCCGCCGGATCGCCGCTCTTCAAGCGGGGCTGGCGGGCCAGGGTGGGAGCCGCACCCCTGCGGGAGAGCCTCGCCGCCGGGCTGCTCCTCGAGCTGGGCTTCGACGGCTCGGTCCCGTTCCTCGACCCCATGTGCGGCTCGGGCACCATCGCCATCGAGGCCGCGCTCGTCGCCGGCCGCAGGGCACCGGGACTCGGGCGGAGCTTCGCCTTCGAGGCCTGGCCCGGGCACGACGCGGCCCGCACGCGGGAAGTCCGGGAGCGGCTCGCCGCCCTCTCTCGCGATCCGCCCGCGCCGGTGGTCGCGTCCGACCGGAACGGAGGCGCGGTCCGGCTCGCCGGCAAGAACGCCGAGGCGGCGGAGATGACCCGGTTCGTCCGGATCGAGCGGAGGGACGCCGGGGAGATCGTGCCACCGCCAGGGCCGGGCGTCTGCCTCGTCAATCCTCCCTACGGGATCCGCCTCGATCGCGAGGTCGAGGAGTCCTGGCGGTCCCTGGGGGTGCTCGTCGGCAGGCTATCCGGCTGGACGGTGGGGGTCCTCGCCGGCGACCCGGGGCTCGCCCGGCTCCTCCCGGGCAGGCCGTCCCGCACGCTCGAGGTCCAGAACGGCGGGATCCGGTGCCGGTTCCTCGTCTACGCCTCCTGAACCGTCACGCAATCGTTTCGGGAGATCCATGCGCACGCCGCCCGTCGGCTGCATGATCCCCCCGTGAGCGAATCGAGCGACACCGCCTCCCTGGCCCCGGCAGAGCCGGAGCTCTCCCTGCGGGTGGGGCGGCTCGCCCGGCTCCTCGCATTCGACGAGCGTGTCCTCGTCTCCGCGCGCCGGCTCCACGGACCGTGGCGGACGCGCGTGGCGAGGGCCCTCACCCGTGCCGGAAACACGTCGTCCTGGACGTTCGTCGTCCTGGGACTGCTCGCCGCCGGGCAACCCTTCACCGTCCTCGGGGCGCGGCTGGCAGCCGCCACGCTTCTAGGGACCCTCCTCTCGCAGGCCTTGAAGCGCTCGCTCCACCGGCCCCGTCCCACCTCGGCCATCGTCGGCTTCGAGGCACTGGCCGAGAACCCGGACCGCTTCTCCTTCCCGTCGGGACACACCACCGCCGCCTTCGCCGCAGCGGTGGCGCTCGCCGGAGCCCCGTACGGCATCGGTCCGGCCGCGCTGGTGCTGGCGGTCGGGATCGCCACGTCGCGCGTCTACCTGGGCGCGCACTACCCGCTCGACGTGGGGGCGGGCGTGGTGCTGGGGACCGCGGCGGGGGTGCTGTCGCGGCTCGGGCTGGGGCTCCTCGGGATCTAGCCTGCGATGTGCCGGGTGGGCCGGATTGGCTCGGCTGAAGCCTCGCCTGCGGTCACCCGCACCTCCACCTCGAGCTTCTCCCCGCCGCCGCCCACGAAGATGGTGCCGGACGTCGGCGTGGCGTCCCGGTAGCTCCGGCCCACCGCGACCCGGATGTGGTCGGTCTGGGTGAGCACGCCGTTGGTGGGGTCGAAGCCCTTCCAGCCGGCCTCGGGCAGGAAGACCTGGGCCCAGGCGTGGGAGGCCTCCGCCTGCCGCTGGTTCTCGTTGCTGGGGACCGGTCCAGAGGTAGCCGCAGACGTAGCGCGCCGGCAGGCCGAGCAGCCGGGCCAGGCAGATGAAGAGCGTGGTGAAGTCCTGGCACACGCCGCGCCGGTTCGTGTAGACCTCGAAGGGCGTGGTGAACACCGTCGTTGCACCAGGAGTGTACTTGTACTCCTGGAAGATCGACTGGTTCACGTCGAGCAGGGTGTCGAGCAGGTCGAAGTCGTTGCGGACCGCGAAGCTCATGGCGTAGTCGCTGAGCTCCTTCAGCTCGGTCTCGGCCAGCTCGGGCGGCAGCAGGAAGGGCTGCAGGACTTGCTGGTGCCAGGGCATCCAGACCACCGGGATCTGGGCCCGCTGGTGCAGCGGCCGGTAGGAGAGCGGGTCGGTGTCGAGGACCTCCACCTGCGAGGTGGCGGTGATGGTCATCTCCGAGTACGGGTTCTCCACCTCCATGCGCCGGGCCCGGTTGCCGAAGACGTCCTCGTAGTCGCGGAAGGGCCCGTCCACCGAGACGGCCAGCTCGTGGGAGATGAGCCGCTGCAACCGGTCGGAGGCGGGGAAGAGCTTGAAGACGTGGCTCGAGCGCTCCACCGGCCTGTCGTAGCGGTAGGAGGTCCGGTGGGTCACACGGAAGCGGCGGGGCTCGGCCCGGGCCGGGCGCGGCATCTGGCGGCGCCCGACGCCGGGCAGCGTCGGGTGGCCCTGCGGGATGACCCAGGGTGCGAGCACCTCGCGGACCGCCCCCTGGCGGAGCAGCACCAGGTGCCCGGGCGGGACGGCCCGCCACTCCTTCTCCTCCCCATTGACGGCGAGGGGATGGGAGCTGACCACCACGCCCTTGCGGCTCTTCACTCCCCGCTTGCCCAGGTCGACGAGCAGCTCGGTGTCGCCGAAGGTGAGCTTGTCGTAGGGCGGAAGGACCTCCCACATCCAGATCCCGGCCGACTCCCGGTCGGAGTAGACGGCCACGTCGTGCCCGTCGGTGAGCACGCAGGTGAGGTTTCCGCTCTCGTTGATGCGGGCCAGCCACTCCAGCAGGACGCGCGGCTCGGCCTCTCCCAGGCTCTTCCAGCCCCGCTCGGCGAAGCGGTTCATCAGCTCGCAGAAGATGAGCTCGGTGTCGGTGGCGCCCACCGGCTCGAAGGGAGCCCCGGGCCGGAGCTCGAGCCGGTGGCGGAGCGATCCGGCGTGGCCGAAGAGCCAGTCGCGCCGCCCCCAGGCCCGCTGGAAGGGCTGGGTGTTGGCGTCGGAGATGGCGCCCCACGTCGCGCGCCGGACGTGCAGGAGGAAGATGGAGGCCTCGAGGTGCTCCCAGGCCTTGATGAGCTCGGAGCGGATCGACCCGCTGGGCGGGGCGGGCTCCTTGAGCACGGCCGCCGCGGGCTCGCCGCCCGGGTAGTAGCCGATGCCCCAGCCGTCGGGCGGTACCTCACCCTGGGACAGGCAGCGGAGATCGAAGGAGGGCGCGAGCTCGCCTTCGAAGGACATCGCGAGGAGATTGGGCATTTCGGTGGGTGCGCGGGGTCACTGGGCCGACATCTCGGCCGCGGGACCCGGAGCATACCCCAGGAGCTCGCTTCCGATGACGCCCGCGATCGCCGCCGACTCGTCGACGACGTGGGTGAGCAGCTCGTGCAGCCCGGCCACGTCGAAGTCCTTCTCCAGCGCCCCCACCCAGCCGGCCAGGGCCGCGAGCCGGGCGGCGCTGCGCGCGCCGGGGAGGTCGACCTGATCGGGTGGCCGGATCCGCTCGAAGCGGGAGACCGCGGCCCGCAAGGAGAAGCGGACCGAGCGGGGAAAGAGCGGGTCGACCACCAGGAAGCGGGCCACGGCGGCGGGGCTGACCCGCCCCCGGTGCACCTTCATGAAGGGCTCGAAGCCGGAGCAGGCGCGGAGCAGCGCCAGCCACAGCGCGGTCTCGATGACCTCGTGGGAGCCCAGCGCCTGGAAGGCGTGGTGGTGCACGTCGAGGATGCGAGCGGTCTGGCCGGCCCGCTCCAGCATGGTGCCGAGCACCATGAAGTGCATGGCGTCGTCGAAGAGCATGGTCCCGCGCACGATGCCCTGCAGCGACTGCATCGAGGTGCGGATGCGCCGGTAGAAGGAGTGCCGGTCCTCGCGCCACTCGGTGCGCGCCCGCGGGCTGCCCATCCAGAGGTAGAGGGCGTTCAGGGCCTCCCAGGTCTCCAGGCTCACCACCTCGCGGATGGAGCGGGCGTTGTCCCGCGCGGCGGCCAGCGAGCAGACGATGGAGCTGGGGTTCTGGTCGTCCCAGGTCATGTAGTCCTGCACCCGCTCGCCGTCGTCGGTTCTCCCCTGGCCCGCCTCGGCGTAGCGCTCCTGCTCGCCCGAGACGATGATGACCGGGAGCCAGACGTGGCGCGGGTTCAGACCCACGTCGAGGGCCAGGTTGCGGGTCACGCCCAGCACGCGCGCGGCGGACTCGGCGCGCTCGAGATACCGCCCCAGCCAGAAGCAGTGGTCGGCGACGCGGGAGATCATGTGGCCTCCGGCTTCTGCACCCAGGTGTCCTTGGAGCCGCCGCCCTGGCTCGAGTTCACCACGTAGGAGCCCTCGGTGAGCGCCACGCGGGTGAGCCCTCCGGGGAGCACCCACGGGCCGCTGCGCCCGTTCAGGATGTAGGGGCGCAGGTCCACCCGGCGCGGCTCCACGCGCCCCTTGGCCTCCACCCAGGTCGGGCAGGTGGAGAGCTCGAGCCTGCGCTGGGCGATGTACTTGCGCGGCTCGGCCTGGACGCGCTTCCGGAACTCCTCGATCTGGGCCTTCGTGGCCTGGGGCCCCATGAGCATGCCGTAGCCCCCGGCCTCGTCGACGGCCTTCACCACCAGTTCACCGAGGTGGTCGAGGACGAAGCGCCGGTCCTCCTCGCGGGCGCAGACCCAGGTGTCGAGCTGGGCCAGGAGCGGCTCCTCGGACAGGTAGTAGCGGACGATGTCGGGCACGAAGGGGTAGACCGCCTTGTCGTCGGCGACGCCGTTCCCCGGCGCATTGGCCAGCGTCACGTTCCCCTTCGCCCAGGCGCGCAGGATGCCCGGCACGCCGAGGAGGCTGTCGGGGCGGAACACCTCCGGGTCGAGGTAGGTCTCGTCGATGCGCCGGTAGATGACGTGGACCGCGCGCGGGCCGCGGGTGGTCCGGCAGAAGACCCGGTCCCGCTCGGTGAACAGGTCGGCCGGCTGCACCAGCTCGAGCCCCATGGTGCGGGCCAGGAAGCTGTGCTCGAAGTAGGCCGAGTTGAAGGGGCCGGGGGTGAGCACCACCGCCGAGGTCTCGTCGGGGTCCACCGGCGAGACCGAGCGGAGCGAATCGGCGAGCCGCGCCGGGTAGGCGTCCACCGGCTCGATGCGCGCCGCGTCCAGCACCTCGGGGATGACCCGCTTGGAGATGATGCGGTTCTCCAGCACGTAGGAGACGCCCGAGGGCGTGCGCAGGTTGTCCTCGAGCACGCGCCAGGTGCCCTGCGGGTCGCGCACGAGGTCGATCCCGGCGATGTGGATGCGCACGTCTCCCACCGGGCGCACGCCACGGAGCTGCGGGAACCAGCTCTTCGAGGCCAGGATCAGATCGGCCGGCACCGCGCCGTCGGCGAGGATCCGCTGGTCGCCGTACAGGTCGGCGAGGAAGAGCTCGAGGGCCTTCACCCGCTGCACGAGCCCGCGCTCCAGCGCCGCCCAGTCGGGCGCCGAGACCATCCGCGGGATCAGGCAGAAGGGGAAGATCTTCTCCGTTCCCCGCTGGTCGGAGTAGACCGAGAAGGTGACTCCCTGGTTGAGCAGCGCCCGCTCGGCCAGTCCCTGGCACACCGCGAATCCGGACCGGGTGTGGGCCCCGAGGGCGTCGAAGGCCTTGCGGAAGGCCGGGCGGGGCGCGCCCTGCGCCGTGAAGAGCTCGTCCCAGGTCCCGGGGAGCCCGGCGTAGTCGGTGAGGAGCGGCGTGGCGGGGTCCATGGGGGCTCCGGCGTCTCTCAGGTGGGCAGGGCCGCGGGAAGGCGGCGGAGGTCCAGGGTGAGGCGCGCCGAGGGGGCGCGCAAGGGGTTGCGGAAGCGGCCCGGGCGGACCACGACGCGCTCGAGGCGTCGGCGCCCGGCCTCGGCGCCGTCGGCCGGGAGGTCGTCGTAGCCCCCGCCGCCCGGCTTCCAGCCGTGCAGCTCGACCCGCACGGCCTCACCGCGCCGCTCCCACTCGACCACCAGCGGGTCGTGCGGCCCCAGGCCGGGGTGGAGGCCGGGCTGGGGGGCGAAGGCGCGGTAGCGCACGGCGCCCACGTGGATCGGGCCTCCGGCCGCCTCCAGCGCCACCTCGACCCCCTGGGCGGCGAGCCGGCCCGGCGGAGTCCCCGGCGACGAGACGAGCAGCTCGAGCCTCTCCGAGCTGGCGTCGACGAGCCGGGCGGTCGAGCCTTCCTGCGAGGCCACGTCCCCCATGAGCGGCCAGAAGTCGGGGGCGCGGCGGACGAGCAGCGTGGCGCCGGCCAGCTCGACCCGCGTCACCTCTGCTCCCTCGGGCGCGAGCCAGGACTGGAGCTTCTTGCCCGGCGCGAGCCCGTGCTCGGCCAGGTCGGCCATGACGCCGGCCAGGTCCTGCCCGAGCCAGTGGGGCAGCGAGGCGCGATCGTGCAGCTCGGGGCCCCAGTCGAGCAGCGGCTCCTCGAACGGCGCGCGCGCGAGGCGGGCGGCCACGGCCCGGAAGAGCGCGCCCAGCGCCAGGAGCCGCTCCGGGGACGGCGGCATGCGCAGGGCCCGGAGCTCGACGACCCCCATCTTCCCGCGCCCGGGCAGGTGCGGATTCCAGAGCTTCTCGACGTTCACCTCGGCACGGTGGGAGTTGCCGGACGCGTCGACCAGCAACGGCGCGAGCGAGGTCCAGAGCTCCTCCGGCCCCGGGGCGTCGCGCTGGGCCAGCCGGTCGAGCGCCACGCCGAGCTCGTCGAAGCGCTCCCGGACTCCCTCGTCGGGACGCGGCCCCTGGCCGGCGCTGCCCACGCACTCCGGGGCGAAGGCGTAGGAGAGCGACGGGTGGTGGTTCAGGTAGCGCACCAGCGACGGGAGCAGCCGCGGACGCAGGAAGAACGGGCTCCGCTCCGGCGTGGGTCCCCCGAGGGTGATCTGCCCGCCGCCTCCCGAGTCGCCGGCGTGGCCGTTCCACCGGAAGCGCTCGGGCGAGAGCCCCGCGGAGGCTGCGGCCGCGTAGACCGAGCCGACGTGCTCGGCGAAGGTGACCAGGTCGGGAGCCGGGGCCAGGTTGACCTCGACGACGCCGGGGTCGGGCGCGACCGTGACCCATCGCTCGCTCGCGCCGCCCCGCGGCAGGTAGGCCGCCCCCAGGCAGAAGCGCGGCGCCGCCTCTCCCGGGTAGAGGCGTCCCTCGGGGCTCTCGAGCCGGAAGGAGGTGGCGAGGCTCGCGAGCAGCTCCCGGAGGAGCGCGGCGGCGCGCTCCTGCTTGTCGCCCCCCTCCGCCTTCCACAGCCAGTGCGGGTCCTGGGAGGCGCGGTCGGTGAAGGTGGGCTCCGCGCCGAGCCAGATCTCGAGGCCGGCGGCCCGGAGCGCCTCGTCCTGCGCGCGGCACTCGGCGAGCAGCTCCTGCATCAGCGTCCCTCGCCCTCTTCCTCCTCCGGCACCGGCATGGGGCGATCGCCGCCGTACCGCCGGAGGTCGAGGGTGTGGGGGTACTCGGGGTGCGGCGTGGTCCCGCCGGGACGGGTGGGCCAGGGAAGCGGCCCCTCCTCGGTGAAGCGCGCGGCCCGGCGCGCGGTGGCCTCGAAGCGGGTGAGCGGCGCGGCCTCGTACCCGCGCCCCTCCGGGTGCCAGACGTGGTAGGCGCAGGCTCCCACCGATCGACGGGCCCAGCGGTCCCACAGGTCGAAGCGCAGCGGGTGGTGGATGCCCAGGTGGGGCTGCAGGGAGGACTCGGGCGCCCAGGCCCGGAAGCGGACTCCGCCGACGTGCTCGCCGGCGGTGCCGGTGGCGCGCAGCGGGACGGCCAGGCCGTTCACGAGCACGTCGAAGCGCTCGGTCTCCAGCCCCTCGGCCCGCACCTCGACCCGTTCCATCGACGAGTCCACGAACCGCGACGTGCCGCCCGCGCCCGGCTCCTCTCCCATCACCGGCCAGGGCTCGAGCGCGTTGCGGACCTCGACGGCCACCCCTCCGACCTGGAGCCTGCCCACCACCGGGCAGCGGAACTCGACGAAGGGGCGGTAGGCCTCGCGCGGCAGGCCGATGCCGCGCCCCTCCAGGAAGGCCAGCACCTCCTCCATGTCGCGCCAGAGCCAGAAGGGGAGGAGGAACCGGTCGTGCAACTCGGTGCCCCAGCGCACCAGGCCGTGCGAGTAGGGCTCCTTCGCGAACGCGGCCACGAGCGCGCGGGCCAGGATGGCCTGGGCCGCCGCCATGCGCGGGTGGGGCGGCATCTCGAAGGCCCGGAGCTCCACCAGACCCTGCCGGCCGTGCGGGCTCCGCCAGTCGAAGAGCTTGTCGATCGAGATCTCGGCGCGGTGGCCGTTGCCGGCCACGTCGACGAGCAGGTTGCGGAGCAGCCAGTCGCCTTGCCACGGCGGCGCCGGCTGGGTCCGGTCGGCCAGCCGAGCCAGCGCGATCTCCAGCTCGTAGAGGGCGTCGTGCCGGGCCTCGTCCACGCGGGGCGCCTGCGAGGTGGGGCCGACGAAGAGGCCGGTGAAGAGGTAGGAGATGGCGGGGTGGTGCTGGACGAAGGTGACCAGGCTGGCCAGCAGGTCGGGGCGGATCACGAATGGGCTCTCGAGCGCCGTCCGTCCACCCAGCGTGATGTGGTTGCCTCCGCCCGAGCCCTCCTGGCGGCCGTCGAGCATGTACTTCTCGGAGTGGAGCCCGACGTGGAGGGCGGCGTCGAAGACCCGGTCGATCTGCTCGGCGCACTCCCGTCCGCTCGAGGTGGGCTGGACGTTCACCTCCAGGACGCCCGGGTCGGGGGTCACCGAGAAGCGGATCACGCCGGGGCTCCAGGCAGGCGGGTAGCCCTCCAGCCGGACGTCGAGCCCGGTGTCGCGGGCGGCGGAGTCGATGGCGCGGACCAGCTCGACGAAGTCGGCGCCGGTGGGGACGGGGGGCAGGAAGACGAAGAGGTCCTCGCCCCTCGGCTCGACGCAGAGCGCGGTCCTCACCGACGGCAGGCGGGGGCCGGGCTCGCGCAGGTCGGCCGCGCGCTGCGGCCGGGCCACCTTGGCCCGGGCCTTCTCCTCGAGCCGGCGCGCCTCGGCGACCTCCTCCAGGCGCGGGTCGGGCTCGTAGAAGGGCTCGGGCGGGGCCACGGCCGGAAGGGGCCCGCCCAGGGACTTGAGCGGCAGCCGCAGGCCGGCCGGCGAGTCGCCGGGGATGAGGAAGAGGTTCTCGCGCCGGAACTCCCAGGTGTCGGTGCGCCAGGAGCCGTCGACGCGGGAGAGGGGCAGCGCCCAGGCCACCGGGGTGGCGAGCCCGTGGTCGAGGACGCGGGCCAGCCGGCGCCGTTCCTCGGCGTCGGAGAGATCCGCCTTCAGCGGATTGACGCCGGGAGGCAGGTCGGCCTCGTCGCGGACGTACTGCCAGGCGTCCTCGAAGGCCGGGAGCGCCGACTCCGGCCTGACGCCCAGCCGGCCGGCGATGGCCCGGGCCAGCTTCTCGGCCGCCTCCGGGGTGGCCACGCGCCGTTCGCCGCCTCCCGACCAGAGGCGCGTGCCGTCGCGGAGACCCACGACGTCGAGCGCCCAGCGCGGAAGGCTCTCGCCCGGGTACCACTTGCCCTGGCGCCGCAGGACGACCCCCCCCGGCGCCATCCGGTCGCGCAGCTCGCCGGCCAGCGCGAGCCCCTGCTCCCACTTGGTGGGACCGAGCGCCGCGGTGCGCCACTCCGGCGCCTCCGGGTGCAGGCGCGAGTTGAAGGTGGGCTCCCCGCCGACGGTGAGACCGAGTCCGGCCTCGAGGAGGGCCGCGTCGGCCCGGTCGGAGGCCTCGAGCAGGGCCTCCCAGGCCTCCTCCGGGTAGGGGGTGGTCGGACGGGCCTCGTGACCCAGGCGTCCCACCCGCAGCTCGAAGGAGAAGGAGTCGGCCGCCACGTCGGAGGTCCCGGTGATGGGCGCCGCCAGCGCCGGCCGGGCCACGCAGGCCAGCGGGATGTGCCCCTCGCCGCAGAAGAGGCCGCTCGTGGCGTCGAGGCCGAGCCAGCCGGCGCCGGGCAGGTAGACCTCGGCCCACGCGTGCAGGTCCACCACGTCGCGCCCCACGCCGCGCGGCTCGTCCGGGATCATCCCCTCGTCGGTGAGCTGGACGAGGTAGCCGGAGACGAAGCGGGCGGCGAGACCGCGGGATCGCAGGGCGGCAACGAGCAGCACCGCCGAGTCCCGGCAGCTTCCCCTGCCCTTCTCCAGGGTCTCCTCCGGCGTCCAGACGCCGGCCTCCTCGCGGATCACGTATCGCGTTCGCTCGCTGACCAGCCGGTTGAGCTCGACGACCAGGTCCACGGTCTTGCCGGAGGCCGGGAGCCTGGCCAGGAAGGCGTCGAGGAGCGGGCCGCCGGCGAGCGACGGGTCGCCCGTGTCCAGGTAGGGCCCGAGCTCGGGACGCAGCTCCTCCGGGTAGGCGAAGGGCATCGTCTGGCAGCGGTCGTCGAGGAAGAAGTCGAAGGGGTTCACCGGCCGGATGTCGACGGCCATCTCGACCCGGACCGCCAGCTCCGGAAGGAGGGCGCCCTTCGGGAAGGCGACGTGGGCGACGTGGTTGCCCGAGGGATCGCGCTGCCAGCGGATCGCGGCCGGCTCGCTGACGCGCAGCGAGTAGGTCTCGATCCGGGCGCGGGCGTGGTTGGTCGGGCGCAGCCGGATCTGGTGAGGGCCGAGCGCAGCGGGGCGCGGGAATCGGTAGACCGTGTCGTGCTGGATGAGAAGGCGCATGGGGCGACCTTATTGCCTTTGCAAGACGCCTGCCTCCTTTCGGTCTCCACGGGCCCGGATCGGCAGCGTTTCCGGGCGGCGGGTGCCGCGGAACCGGGCAGGCGGCTGCCTGGAAGGGTGGCACCGGAAGGGGCGAGGCCCCCCATCGTCACACTCCCGTCACGCAGGGTGTGATGAAGTGGCCCCTCTCGCCGGGGAGGCACGTGCAGATCGAACAGGAACTCTCGTGGTTGCGGTTCAACCGCCGGGTCCTCGAGCAGACCCGGCGGCCCGATTTTCCCCTGATGGAGCGGGTGCGCTTCCTCGCCATCTGGGCGTCGAACCTCGACGAGTTCTTCGCGGCGCGCATCTCCCGCCCGTTCCTGGAGGAGCGAGGGACGGCCGCCTACCAGAGCCTGCTCCAGGAGGCCCACGCGCAGGCCGACGCCGCGAGCGAGACCTACCGGTCCCTGCTCGACGAGCTGGAGTCCCACGCCATCCGGGTGGTCCCGGTCTCCTCGCTGACCCGCGAGGAGCTCGACTACTTCGGCGCCTTCCTCGCCGAGGAGGTCGCGCCTCGCACCGACGTCCTGCGGGCGGATGCGGTCCGCGAGGTCCGCACCGAGGCCCTCTACTTCGCGACCGGCCTGGGCGTGCTGGAGCACCTGGTCCGCCTCCCCGACAGCCTTCCGCGGCTCCTGGAGATCCCCGGCCGCGACGGCACCTACGTGCGGCTCGGCGAGCTCCTGCGGCTGCGCAGCGACCTCTTCCTGGAGGGTCGCGACCTCGAGCTGCACGAGCTGCGGGTCATCCGGCTGGCGGCCATAGACCAGCTCGGCCTCGACTGGGAGGATCTCCCCGCCGCGCTGGAGACCCGGCTCGACGGCCGTCCCAGCCACCTCGAGGTCGAGAAGAACTTTCCGCCGCACTGGGCCGAGTCAATCCGGATCGCGCTCGGGCTCGAGGCCAGCGAGGTCTTCCGCATCGAGCCCCCGCTCGACCTGCGCATGGTGTCCACGCTGGTGGACCACGCCCCGGCGCCGCTCAAGTTCACGAAGCTGCGGACCTGGATGGTCCCGGGGTTCGCGAAGGATCCGTTCACCCGCATCGCCCGGCGGGACCAGATGCTCTTCCATCCTTACCAGGGATACGACGCGGTGGAGGATTTCGCGCGGGCGGCGGCGCGAGACCCGGAGGTCACCGCCATGCGCGCCACCCTCTACCGGGTGGGCGACGACAACGTGCTGGCCGAGTCGCTCATCGAGGCCTCCCGGGCCGGAAAGGACGTGGCGGTCCTGCTCGAGGCGCGCGCCCGCTTCGACGAGCTCCAGAACCTCGAATGGGGCCTCCGCTTCCAGAACTCGGGCGTCCGCGTGTTGCCGCTGCCGTCGCGGAAGGTGCACGCCAAGGCCATATGGGTCCGGCGGGGCCGGCGCGAGTTCGTCCACCTCGGGACGGGCAACTACAACACCCGAAACGCGCGGCTCTACACCGACTTCTCCCTCTTCACCGCCGACGCCGGGCTCACCCGCGACGTGAAGCGCTTCTTCGACGCGCTCGAGCAGGGCAAGCCGCCACGGATGACCGAGCTCCGGACCGGGACCGCCATCCGGCGGCTGCTCCTCGACCGGATCCGGGGCGAGGCCCACCCGGGCGGGCAGATCGTCTTCAAGTTCAACCACGTCACCGACCCGCAGATCCTGGCGGCGCTCCGGGGTGCGGCCAGGGCCGGGGCCCGGGTGGATCTGCTGGCGCGGACCACGCTCACCGAGATCGCCCCGGAGGTCCACGCCAAGAGCCTGGTGGGGCGCTTCCTCGAGCACGCCCGCGTGGCCGCGTTCCGGAACGGCGGCCGCTGGCTCGTCTTCGCCGGCAGCCTCGACGCCATGCCGCGCAACTTCGACCGCCGGTACGAGATCTTCTTCCCCGTGAAGGACCCCCAGGCGCGGAGGATGGTGCTCTCCGAGCTGCGCTCCCAGGTGGCCGACGACGTGAACTCCTTCGACCTGCTCGACGACGGCGGCGAGGTGGCGCGCTGGGGCGGGGCCCATGACGCGCAGCACCCCGACGACCACCGGAAGCACCGGCGGGCCTGAAAGGCATCGGTCCCGACCTACGTCGCGATCTGGCCCTCGAAGTCGTATCCGGAGCGGAGGATCTCGGTCCCCTTCGGGTCGCGGATGACCAACGTGCCGTTCTCCCGCACGCCGTTGTCCCGGAGCGAGTTCTTGATCTGCTCCTCCGCCTCCCGCGCGTTCCAGGCGCGGACGTGGAAACGGTACTCGTTCCCGTCGGGGTTGAAGATGCACTCGAAGAACCGCTCGCGAGACGCCATGGTCCCCTGCCTGGTCCACGCGGATCCCGTCACCGGGTTCCCGTGAAGGTCCAGTCTAGGTCGTGTCCGTCGACGACGCCATGAAACGCGGACGGAGAGTGATCCGTTCCCGTTCGGCGGGATGCCCAGGGAGGGCGAGGCGGTCACCCCGCCCCCCCCCCGGGGCCGCCTTCGACGCGCGATGCTACCGGAGCCGGGGAAGCGCCCCGTCCCGGGTCCCGATGAAGCCGATGGCGGCCTTCCGCCGGTTGCCCCATTTCGCGTCGATGGCCGCGGTGACCGCGGCCGCGTCGGCGCCGGTGTAGGCGTTGCCGTCGCCCGCGTGCTGGAAGTTGCTCATGATGTAGCCGTAGCCATTGTAGTCCACCGCGGCCATCAGTCCGGTGGCCTCGGCGTACATCGGCGTGGAGAGGATCCGGGAGAGCTTCCGGGTGTCGAGGTTGAAGGCCCAGACGTAGTTGTTGTTCCTGCGGCTCGTGTCCTCGCCGATGAAGAGCGTCCGGATGGAGTCGACGTAGACCACGTTGTCGGGACCGCAGATCTGGGTCTGGTTGCAGGCGTTGCCCTCGGCGTCCTTGGTGCTGCTCCACCCGCCGACCAGTTCCGGGATGGGCGAGAGCGTGGTGCCCGCGAAGCTGCTGGCGATCGCGTTGCCGCCCGAGTCCCTCACCCCGCTGGCCGTGGCCATCTCCAGGATCACGCCCCCGTCGTTACGGGCCACGCCGCGAATGTCATCTGGCCGCCGGTCTCGAGGAGCGGCGCGCCGCCAGAGTCGAACAGGCCGCCCACGACGGCGCCGCCCACCACGTCGGTGGTGTCGAAGATCTTGTCATAGGCCAGGTCGTGGGTCTTGCTGGTTCCATCACTGTAGGTGAATGTCACCCGGGCCGTCGTGTACATGTCGGCCTTCTGGTCGGCGGTGGCCGGCGCGTCCATGCCGGTGAAGTCGGCGGAGACCAGGGATGGCTCCGAGGGGGTGCTGCTGCCGCAGGCGAGGAGGGTCACGGGGAGTGTGCCGAGGCCGAGTGCGGCCAGGGCGGAGACGACGAACTTCTTCGAGGGCATCGATTGGGCTCCATGCAGGTGGATGTGGACCGGCGCGGAGGACATTGCCTTCCCGATGTGCCGGGTCCGCCGGGAGGGGGTGACCTTTCGGTCACGTCGGCCCGGTGGCATCCGCCGCCCTCGAATCGTTACCGAACCGCCCTGGAAGGGTTGGCGCCGGGCGCTAATCAGGCAGCACGCGCTGCAGTGGCTCCCGGCGGGGAGGGGCGCGTCGCCCCCGCTGCGTCCTCTGGCGCAGCGGGGGCGGTTTCCTTCCCTAGCGACGGACCAGCAGGACCGGGCAGGGCGCGGTCCGGGCCACCGCCTCGGCGACCGATCCCAGCACGAGCCGGCCCACGCCGGTTCGCCCATGGGTCGACATCACGATGAGGTCCGTCGCATCGTCGCGAGCGAAGCCGACGATGGCCGGGGCGGCCGGGGCCGAGAGCAGGACCGAGCTGATCGTCCCACCGACAAGGCGCTCCGCGTCCGTGGCCCACTCGGCGAGGAGGGTCGTCTCGTCCTTCTCGCCCGGATGGAGCCTGGGGAGGATCGCCCCCTGCTCCCCGGGCCAGTGCGAGCCGGTGACGTGGAGGACGGTGAGACCGGCAGCGTCCCTCCTGGCCAGCCGCGCCGCCAGCTCCAGCGCCGCGCGGGACGACTCCGAGAAGTCGATCGGGCAGAGGATCCGGCGGAACTCGGGCATGGCTGCCTCCGAAGAGATCCTATCCGGCTCCGACCTGCGCTGCTGCGACGACCGCACCCCGGGGCCGCCCCTGCTCCGCCGGCTTCCAGGCTCGGGCAGTGACGGACTCCGCCGCCAGCCAGCCCTCCCAGGCCAGGTCGCCGCCGGCGTGCGCGAGGAGCCGCGCCTTCCCCAGCTGGGTGGAGCTTCCGGCGTTGAGGATGCGCATGGGCATCGCCCCGGGCAAGGCGACCCTGAACTCGGCCGGGACGTGCCTGTGGCCGTGGAGGACCAGCCGGCAACGGCCGAGGATCCGTCCGAGCAGGTCCTCCCCGAGGGGGAGCTCGTCGGCGCAGGGAAGGCCCACCAGCGTCGCCAGCCTCTCGGCCAGGTCCTCGACCGGAAGGGGGAGCACGTGGTGGTGCAGCATCACCACCGGGAGGGCGCCCGGAGGCCCCTCGTCCAGGGCGAGCCGGACGTCCTCCACGTCCCGGGTGGAGAGGGCGCCGTGGCCGTCGATGAGTGAGCGGTTGTGCGGCGCGGTCGAGTCTAGACGGACGACGTGGAGGCCCGGAACCGAGGTGATGGCGACCCGGCCGCCCCGCATGATGCCTCGCGCGGCGTCGTCGCCCATGCGGTCGTGGTTTCCCGGGACGGCGGTGAGGCGTCCGGCCTCCAGGAGCGGCGCGAAGATCCGCTCGTACCGGGTCAACTCCGGAGCCAGTCCACGGTGGGTGATGTCGCCGGTGAGAAGGACCTGGTCGACGCGCGCCTCGAGGAGCATCCTGGAGAGCCGGCGAGCCGCCTCGTCCGTCGCCTCGTCCCGGCCGACGTGCAGGTCGGAGATGTGCACAAGGGTTCGCATCGACACGGAAGGTAACCCGGACCCCGTGGCGGCCCCGCGACGATCCGGGGACGACTGCCGGTCAGGCCGCGCCGGAGATCCCGGCGTCGAGGCGCGACTGCGGGGCCACGCGGAGCAGGACGCGCCCGCGCGAATCGCGGACCGTGATGTCGCCACGGGCGGGGATCCCCGCCCGGTGGAGCGCCTCCTCGGTGCCCGCCGCGGCCTCGACGGGTGTCCATGCCCGGAAGACGATCTTCGCCTCCTCTCCGGGCGGACCGTAGCTGCACTCGAAGAGTCTCTCCCGCTTGCCGCGCATCACATTCCTCCTGGGTTCCGTGGAGATCTATCCTGACGGCCGTCCCGGCAAGCGGCCCGATAGGGTTCCCCCGAGATGGTCATCGCTCGAGTGCGAGGACCCCTTCCGTGGACGGGCGGCGCACCCGCTCCAGCCTCGATCCGGACAGAACGAGCAGGCGATTCCCCCGCCATTGCACGGTATTTTCTCCGAACGCCCTGGCGAAGGCGAAGAGGAAGAGAAGGTCCTTGAGGGGGGAGAGCCAGATGACCTGGATGCCGAACCCCTTGCCTCGCAGGAACTGCGCCGTCGATGCGTCGAGGCTCGCCCTGGCCAGCCATACGGCGATCGCCGCACCGAGGGTCCAGGGCCCCGGGGCGACGGCCGCTGCCGCCAGCGCGAACGGGAGCGGGTAGAGGAGCGCCTGGGCCGCATAGACGGGGGTACCAGCGATCTTCCGCTGCATGACGCACCAGCGACCGTACCGCGAGAGGAAGCCAGCCACGTTCCGGCGCGCGCTCACCGCCGGGATGGCGACCGAGCCGATGACGACCCGCTTGCCCAGCTCCCCGGTGACCTTCACTCCGAGCACGTAGTCCTCGGCCAGGACGTCGCGAACCGACTCGAAGCCGCCGAGCGCGGCCAGGTCCGCCCGGCGAAAGGCCATCGACTTTCCGACCACCACGTCCCTCCCGGTCAGGTGCTTCACCGCCACCGTGGCCGGCCCGACGGCGGCGGCAGCCTGCAGGTTCTCGAGCGCCGACCCGAGGGACGCCTCCCCCACCCCGCCGACCGGGTGGGTGACGAGCCCCACCGATGGATCGGCCAGGTGCCGCGCCACGTCCTGGAGGTAGCCGTCGGGTGCGCGCACGTTCGAGTCGCTGACCAGGAGCACGTCGTGGCGGGCGGCGGCGGCGAGACCGATGAGCTGGTTCACCTTGGGGTTCAACCCCGGCTCGCCGCGCTGGAGGACCAGGCGGAACCGGCCCGGCCAGCGGCGGCACGCTTCCTCCGCCACGCGAAACGCCGGGTCGCTCCGGTCCCGGACGCCCAGCACGACCTCGTAGGACGGGTAGGCGAGCTCCGCGAAGGAGGCCAGGTTGCCCCCCAGGTCGTCGTCGATCCCGCAGAGCGGCTTCAGGATGGAGATGGAAGGCGACGAGGTCGGCTCACCTGCCGGCGCACGCAGGTGCCACCGGAGGACCACCAGCTGCACCAGCGAAAGGAAGAGCCCCAGCGCCGCCACCGCGAACAGGATCCACTCCACGTGAACCTCCCCTCTCCTCGTTCAGGTCCCTGCCCCCAGCGCGGAGCCGATGCCCGGGAGCACCCGCTGCCCCACCCGGAGCGCCGTCTCGAACTCGGCCCGCGAGCGCATGGGCCTGCCGTCGGTCGCGTCGTGCCGGGCCAGCTCCTCGATGGTCCGCTCGGCGGAGAGGAAGCTGCGCAGCCGCCGGGCCAGCCCGGCCGGCGCGTCGGGCAGCCGCCCGCTCTCGAAGTGGGACGACTCGGCGTAAGCCCTGGCATAGATCGCGTACAGGTCGTGGCTCGTCATCCGTCTCGCCTCCTCGAGGGAAGCTCCTCACCGCCCGACCCACCCCACGCCCCAGGAGCGACTTCGGCACCCATCTTCCGGATCCAGGTGGAGATCCCGGGGCGCTCCGGTGACGATCTCCGCGGCGGCCGGGTGAGCCTCGGGAGGTCGCGCCGTCGTCTCCCATCCGCCACGGGGGCGTCACGAAACCCTGGCATGCAGGATGGGGTGGAAGGCCTGATCGAGCGGATCGGAGAACTCCCCCAGTGGCAGATCGCGCTCGCGGCCTCCTGGATCCTGCTCCAGGCCTGCGTCCTGCCCTCCCTGCCGGAGGAGATCGTCATCACGACCCTGGGCATGCTGGTGGCCCAGGGGCGCATCTCGCCGCCGATCGCGTTCGCGGCGGTGCTCCTCGGACTCCTCCCGGCGAACTCGGTGGCGGTGTTTCTCGGCAGCCTGGGGCGATCCCGGATCGGCCGAGCCGGCCGGCTCGGCCGGCTACTCGCCTCCTCCGAGGTGACCTCCGCGCTGGCTGCCGTCCGGCGCCACGGGCCGGGGCTGGTGCTGGTGACCCGGTTCATTCCCTTCGTGCGGGGACCGATCTACCTGGCGACCGGGCTTTCCGGCCTCCCGGTCCGGCGCTTCTTCGCGCTGGACGCCCTGGCGGCATGCGTCCAGGTGCCGCTCCTGCTCTGGATCGGCTCCCGCCTGGGCCGGGATGCGACCCCGCAAGAGGCCTGGACGCGAATCGGCTGGCTGTCCGCCGGGTTCGTGTCGCTCGCTCTCCTGGCTTTCCTCGTCCGCCGCCCTTCGGTCTCCTCCTGATTCGCCGGGTACGACGAGGGCTTCCCGGCGACGGCCGGGCCCTCCCTGCGAATCAGGCCTTCGGCGCTCCCTCGCCTCCCCGGCTCCCAGGGTGGCGCACGTCGGTGCCGCGGACCATGTAGACCACCATCTCGGCCACGTTGGTGGCGTGATCGCCGAACCGTTCCAGCTGCTTGGCCGCGAACATGATGCTGGTGGCCCGGCGGATGACGCGTGAGTCCTCCATCATGTAGGCGAGCAGGTTGTTGAAGAGCCGGTGGTAGAGGGCGTCCAGCATGTCGTCGCCGGCGATGACCTCCTCGGCCTTCTTCACGTCCTTCTCCACGAAGGCGTCGAGCGCCTTCTCTAGCTGCGCCCCAGACAGGTCGGCGAGCTCGGTGAGATCGTGGAAGGGCTTCGACGGTGGCGACTGGGCCAGGTCCAGCGCGCGCTCTGCGACGTTCACCGCCAGGTCGCCCATGCGCTCGAGGTCGGTGACGATCTTGAGCGCCGTGGTGATGAAGCGGAGGTCGGATGCGGCCGGCTGGCGGAGGGCGAGCAGCCTCCGGCACATCTCGTCGATCTCCACCTCGGTGCGGTTCACGTCCCTGTCGCTGGCGATGACCTTCTCGGCGAGCGCCGGGTCACGCTCCGTCAGCGCGCGGACGCTGCTGGCGATGGCCGACTCCACCTTCCCGCCCATCTCGAGGAGGCGGTCGCGCAGCTGGGCCAGCTCGGCCTCGTAGACCTTGTCGGTGTGGGTTTCCGGAGCCATGGCCTACCCGAACTTTCCGGTGACGTAGTCCTCGGTGCGCTTCTCCGAGGGGTTGGTGAAGATCTTCTCGGTCGGGCCGACCTCGACGAGGTCTCCCATGTAGAAGAAGGCCGTCTGGTCGGACACGCGCCCCGCCTGCTGCATGTTGTGGGTCACGATGACGATCGTATAGCGCTCCTTGAGCTCGTGGATCAGGTCCTCGATCTTGGCGGTGGCGATGGGGTCGAGTGCGCTGGCCGGCTCGTCCATCAGCAGCACCTCCGGCTGCACGGCGAGCGCGCGGGCGATGCAGAGCCGCTGCTGCTGCCCGCCGGAGAGCGAGAGCGCGCTGGCGCCGAGCCGGTCCTTCACCTCGTCCCAGAGCGCCGCCTGTCGCAGCGTGCGCTCCACGATCTCGGCGTGGTCCCCGGAGACGCGGTTCAGCTTCAAGCCGGCTGCGACGTTGTCGCGGATGGACATGGTGGGGAAGGGATTGGGTCGCTGGAAGACCATGCCCACCCTCCGTCGCAGCGAAACGGGATCGACGTCCCGCCCGAGCAGATCCTTGCCGTCGATGCGGAGCGTGCCCTCGGCGCGCGCCCCGGGGATGAGCTCGTGCATGCGGTTCAGGCAGCGAAGGAAGGTGGACTTCCCGCACCCCGACGGCCCGATGGCTGCCGTCACCGACCGGGGCGGGACGACGAGGTTCACGTCGTGCAGGGCGTGGTTCTGCCCGTACCAGGCGTTCAGGTGCTCGACGGTCAGCTTGGGCTGCACCACCGGGGCCTCC
The DNA here is from genome assembly GCA_963802065.1 of uncultured delta proteobacterium. Taxonomy (GTDB): domain Bacteria; phylum Myxococcota; class Myxococcia; order Myxococcales; family Anaeromyxobacteraceae; genus CAIOAK01. The sequence goes on from CAWDHF010000011.1 coordinate 195,270, forward strand.
GCGCCGGCTGCCGGCCGCCGGTGCGATTCGGTGACGACCTCGGGGGAGCGGGGAGGAGGCGATTTCACCGAGGCGATCTCCTGGTTGACGTTCATCTTGGGGCACCTTGCAGCCGGTTGCGGGAGAGAAACCGGGCCGCCAGGTTGAGCAGCCCGACCAGGAGGAGGAGCACCAGGGCGGCCGTCCAGGCCTTGTCGTGCCAGTCCTCGTAGGGGCTGATGGCGTAGTTGTAGATCTGGACGGTCAAGGACGCCGTGGGTTGCGTCGGGTCGAGGTTCCAGTACTGGTTGTTGAGCGCCGTGAAGAGCAGGGGCGCGGTCTCCCCTGCTGCCCGGGCGACGGCGAGGAGCACCGCCGTGACGATTCCTCCGAGCGCCGTGGGGATGATGACCCGCAGGCTGGTCTTCCAGCCGGGGACGCCCAGGGCCAGGGACGCCTCGCGCAGGGCGGACGGAACCAGGCGGATGAAGTCCTCGGTCGAGCGGGCGAGCGACGGGACCATGATGAGCGCGAGCGCCACGCCGCCCGCCAGGGCGGAGAACCGCTTCATGCTCGCGACGATGAGGCCGTAGGCCACGATGCCGACGACGATGGACGGGACGCCGGAGAGCACCTCGGCGGTGAACCGGATCACCCTCCCCGCGGGCCCGTCCCCCTTCTCGGCGAGGAACACGCCGGCGCCGACCCCGACCGGCAGGGCCATGAGGCTCGCCAGGCCGACCATGAAGAACGTCCCGACGATGGCGTTCCCGACGCCGCCGCCGGGCTCGCCGACCGGAGTGGGAAGGCTGACGAAGAAGGAGGCCGAGAGCCCGGGCGCTCCTCGGGACACCACCAGCCAGAGGAGCGAGGCGAGCGGGACGAGCGCCACGAGGACGGTGGAGCCGCTCACGACGGTCCAGAAGACGTCCACGAAGCGGCGCCACCGGAGCGCGTTCATGCCCTGGCCCCCCGGGGGCCCCGGGCCATCGTCGAGATCAGGATCTGCGCCGCCGCGTTGAGGAGCAGCGTGAGGCCGAAGAGCACGAGGCCGAGCGCCGCGAGCGCGCCGATGTGTACGTCCCCGGTGGCCTCGGCGAACTCGTTGGCGATCACCGCCGGCAGGGAGTACCCGGGCGCGAAGAGCGAGGCGCTGATCTCCGGGGAGTTGCCGATGACCATGGTCACGGCCATCGTCTCGCCGAGCGCGCGGCCGAGGCCGAGCAGGGTGGCGCCGAGGATCCCGGGGCGGGCGTACGGCAGCACCGCCATCCGGATGGCCTCCCAGCGGGTGGCTCCGAGAGCGAGCGCGCCCTCCTTCAGCGCGGCCGGCACGGTCTTCAGCACCTCGATGGTGACCGACGCGATCGTGGGCAGGATCATGAGTGCCAGGATCAGCCCGGCGGCGAGGTAGCCGAGGCCGATCATCGGCCCACGGAAGAACGGGAGGAAGCCGAGGGTGCCCTGCAGGAACGGCTGCAGCGTCCCGCGGAGCCAGGGCACCATCACGAAGAGGCCCCAGAGCCCGTAGATCACGCTGGGGATGGCCGCCAGGACCTCGATGGCGTAGGCCACCGGGGGCCGGAGCCGCCTGGGTCCCATCTCGGAGAGGAACAGGGCGAGCCCGACCGACACCGGGAGTGCGACCAGGATGGCCACGGCGCTCGTCACGAGGGTGCCGTAGACGAAGGGGAGGGCCCCGAACCTCTCCTGGACGGGGTCCCAGTCGGTGGAGGTCAGGAAGCGGAGGACGTCCATCCCCTCCCACGCCGGCCGGGCGACCCGGCCCAGCTCGAGCAGGACCAGCCCGGCGACGACGAGGATCGTCCCCCCCAGGATCGAGATGCCCCAACTCCAGGCCCGGTCGCCCAGGTTGGCGAACCGGGCCGGGGCCGGGGCGTCTCGGGTTGCGGCGCTGTCGTTAGTGGGCGGCAATCTGGACCGGCTTGCCCTGCACCAGCAGCCCGTGGATGGTCTTCTCGACGTTCTTCACGACGGCGGCGGGGAGCGGCGCGTAGTCGAGCGGCGCCGCGAAGGCCTGGCCGGAGTGGACGGCCCACCAGAGGAAGTTGACGATCGCCTCCCCCTTCGCCTTGTCCTTCGCGTCCCGGTGGACGAGCAGGTAGGTGAAGGAGGCCATGGGGTAGGCGTCCTTGCCCTTGGCGTCGGTCACCGAGACGCGGTAGTCGGCCGGGAGCGTCACGCCGGCGGCGGCCGCAGAGGTGGACGCGAGCGACGGGGCCACGAAGTTCCCCTCCTGGTTTTCGAGCAGCGCGACCGGCAGCTTGTTCTGGGTCGCGTAGGCGAGTTCCACGTAGCCGATCGAGCCCGGGGTCTGCTTGACGAGGCCGGTCACTCCCTCGTTGCCCTTGCCGCCGAGACCCACCGGCCACGAGACGCTCGTGCCGTTCCCGACCTTGGCCTTCCACTCCGGGGAGATCTTGGCCAGGTAGTCCGTGAAGACGTAGGTCGTGCCCGAGCCGTCCGAGCGGCGCACCACCGTGATGGCGGTGTCGGGGAACATGATCCCCGGGTTCGCCTTGGCGATGGCCGGGTCGTTCCACTTCGTGATCTTGCCGAGGAAGATGTCGGCGAGGACGGCCCGGGTGAGCTTCAGCCCCGTGAAGGGCGCGTTGTAGGTCACCACCACGGCGCCCAGGACGGTGGGGATGTGCACCACGTCCGGGGCCTTGGCGATCTGGGCGTCGCTCAGGGGCGCGTCGGAGGCGCCGAAGTCCACCGTGCCGGCGGTGAACTGCTGGATCCCGCCTCCGGAGCCGATCGACTGGTAGTTGAACCGGATGTCCGGGTGCGCCTTGTTGTACTCGGAGAACCACTTCGAATAGAGCGGGAACGGGAAGGTGGCCCCCGCTCCGTTGACGAGGAGCGAGTCGGCCGCGAGGGCCGGGGCGCCGGCCAGCGCGAGCAGGGCGGCGAGTGCGAGCTTCTTCATGGGAGTGACTCCTTTTGCAGCTTCGGGTCTTGGTCGTTGGGTTGAGGAACGTGTAACGAAGGCATGTGACGGTCTGGTGACGGGGCCGTGAAGACTCCCCGACGCAGTCGCCCTGCGGAATTCATTCGTGATGTCAGCTGGCTTACCGGTGACGCCCCTGTCGGAGGGACCGTCCCGCCGGGGGCGCTGCGACCGGCCCTGCGTTCAGGTGGAGTCCCGCAGCCGGCGCGCCGTCAAGGCGGGCGGCGGCCGGCCGCAGGTTCTCCTTGCTGCCGCCGCTGCTAGAAGACGAGCTGCGAGTTCAGGGAGAACTGCCCCTGGGTGTACGACTTGCCGGTGTAGAAGAAGCTGGTGGCGCGGCCGTATTCGGCCGAGAAGCGCCAGTTCTTGCCGGCGTAGCCGATGATTCCGGCGGCCCACATGAAGTTCTGGACGCGGGTTCCGCTCACCGCGAGGACGCTGCCGGTGTAGGCGTCGAACGGGCTCTGCGTGCCGCCCCATCCACCGTAGATCTGGAGGGCCTCGATGGGCCGGCCCGAGACCTGGAACCAGCCGTTCGTGGCCTTCACGGCGTTGGTGCCGGTGATGGCGAAGGGGCTGGTGGGGGTGGCGCGCGTGACGGTGAGCGCGATGCCCTGGCTCGCGCCGAGCGTGCCGGGAACGTCGTAACCGTAACCCTGCGAGATTCCGCCCAGGACCTGGACGATCCACAGGTTGAGGGTCAGGTTCGCGCCGTAGATGTAGGAATTCACGTCGACGTTGGTATCGGTGGCGGGGCTCGCGAAGCGGTTCTTCTGCCAGCCCGCCCAGGCGTCCACGCCGACGACGGTCTTGCCGCCGCCGCGGAGGCTCGCGCTGACGCGCCCCTCGAGGTTGGGGATTCGCGACCGGTTGCCGGCGCCGAGGTCCACCGCGGAGGAGGGGGAGACCCCGCTGTCGGTGGCGGTGTTGTCCTGGGGATTGAGAGCCGCTCCGGCGACGGTGAACCCGATGCCGTCCTTGGGGGTGAGATCCCAGCGGACCTGGAACATGGGAGCGCGGCCGTGCTGGAGGCCGGCGTTCTGGAAGAGCGGGTTCGCCACGTAGGCGAGGCTGACCGGGCGCAGCGGGGAGATGAGCCGGTCGTCCTGGCCGACGCGAAGGGTGAGCTTCGACTCCTTGCCCCAGGCCGCGTCCGTGTAGGCCTTGCGGAGCCGGACGGCCGGGTTGTAGAAGCCGGCCGACGAGGTCGGGACCGCGCCGGTGTAGCCACCGTTGAAGTCGATCTCGACGAGCGCCGCGAGCGTGGCGCCGGTCCAGCCGGCGGTGTCGTTGAATGCGAGGCGCGCACCGAGGCGGGTCTGGCGGACGTCGAAGAGGACGTTGCCCTCGCAGCCGACGCCGGTGTCGCAGCGGCTCGGCAGCGGGTAGTTGCGGCTACCGGCGGCGTCGTTGAAGAAGGCGTTGACGAGGAAGAACCCGTACGGCGTGAAGGACACGGGCGACGGCTTCGGCGCCTCCTTGACGACGATGGTGGTGTTCTCCTTCACCATGACGTCGGTGGCGGTCGAGGTCTGGGCGTTGGCGGCGGCGGGAAGCACGGCCAGGACTGCGGCGGCTCCCAGGGCGGAAAGTCTCTTCATCGATCTGGCTCCCTTTGGCGGGCGGGGTCGCCCGGGTGCCTCGGCAGGAGGCGGGAGTCATCTACTTCGACGGGTCCGGGGAGATCGTGAACCCTCGGTGACGGGAGGGGAACGGATCACTGCGCCGCGGGGGCGCTCGCGCGCGGCAGCCGCACGCGGAAGGAGGTTCCTCCCGATCCGGTGTCCACGCCGATGTCGCCGGCCTGCATCTGGACCAGGTGCTTCACGATCGCGAGGCCGAGCCCGGTCCCGCCCGAGCCGCGCGAGCGGCCCGGATCGACGCGGTAGAAGCGCTCGAAGAGGCGAGGCAGGTGATGGCGCTCGATGCCGGGCCCGGTGTCGGCCACGACCATCTCGACCCGATCCCCGGCGGCCGGCGAAGCGGTCACCGTGGCGCATCCGCCCTCCGGCGTGTACTTCACCGCGTTGTCGAGCAGGTTCACGAGCACCTGCTCGAGGGCGCGCGCGTCGCCGATGACCCCGACGTCCTCCGGCACCTCCACCCGCAACTCGATCCGCTTGCGCCGCGCCGGCTCGGAGCACACCTCCACCGCGCGGCGCGCCGTCGCCGCGACCGACACCGGCTCGAGCTTCACCGGCCACTGGCGCGATTCGATGCGGGAGAGGTCGAGCAGGTCGTTGGTGAGCCGCGCCAGCCGCTCGGCGTTCCGGGCGATCATCTCCACGAAGGCGCGGGCCTGTCCCGGGTCGTCCATGGCGCCGGAAAGAAGCGTCTCGGCGGCGCCGGCGATGGCGGAGACCGGCGTGCGCAGCTCGTGGCTCGCGTTGGCCACGAAGTCACGCCGGGTGGACTCGGCCATTCGCGCGTCGGTGACGTCGCGCAGCAGCACCAGAACCTCGCCGCGCAGGAGCGGGGTCACGTTCGCCACCCAGGTCCGCTGCCCGAGCTGGATCTCGAGCCGCTTCGGCGAGCCCTCCAGCGCGCGCCGCGCCGCCTCGGCCAGGTCCGCCTGGCGGGTGATCTCGAGAAGGGTGAGTCCGATGGCCCGACCTCCGGGCGCCAGCCCGTCGAGGCCCGCGTTCGAGGCCCGGATCTTCCCGTCGGCCGCGATGAGCCCCGCCGCGTCCGGCATGGCCGCCAGCAGCTCGCGCTCGGGCTGGGCCTTCTCGATGGCGCGGAGGCGCTCCTCGCGCTGCAGGAGAAGGGAGGCGAGCCGGTCGACTCCCGGGGCCAGGTCGGCGCGCGCGCCTCCGGCGAGCTCTCCCTCGAGGGCACGGATGGCGGCCTGGACGGGGTCGCGGAAGACCGACATCCGTCAGGTCCCGTCGGCCGGGTCGAGGAGCCGGTAGCCGACGCCCCGGACGGTCTCGAGCATGTCGCGGGCGGGACCGAGCTTCTCGCGCAGCCTCTTCACGTGGGTGTCCACGGTCCGGGTCTCGAGCTCGCTCGACATCTCCCACACGTCGGCGAGCAGCCGCTCCCGCGACTGGACGCGGCCGGCGCGCGTCACCAGCGTCGAGAGCAGCTTGAACTCGAGCGGCGTCAGCTCCAGCGGCTCCCCGCGCACCCACGCCCGGTGGGCATCCACGTCGATCCGGACGGGCCCCACCTCGGTGACCGGCTTCTCGCTGCGCTGCTGGCCGGCACGGCGCAGGACGGCGCGCACCCGGAGGATCAACTCGCGGACGCTGAATGGCTTCACCACGTAATCGTCGGCACCCAGCTCGAAGCCCACCACCCGGTCGAGCTCCTCCCCGCGCGCCGTCAGCACGATGACCGGGACCGCGCGGGTTCTTGGATCGCTCTTGAGCTGCCGGCAGACCTCGGTACCGGACATGTCCGGGAGCATGAGGTCGAGCAGCACCAGGTCGGGGGGCCTTCGCCGCGCCGCGGAGAGGGCCTCCTCGCCGGCGTAGGCGAGCGTGGTCTCGAAGCCGGACTGCCGGAGGTTGAAATCGAGAAGGCTGACGAGGTCTCGCTCGTCGTCGACGACCAGGACGTTGGGCACGGTGCACTCTTAACTCGCGGTTGCGTGACGGTCCCGGGTCGGACCCGGGAACTTCGGGTGACATCGGCGCTCCGGTCCGGGCCGATTTCTTGACACCCCCCGGGGGCGTCGGGAAAGGTATTCGATATTTCAAGGTGTTGGCCTCGTGCCCCCCCGTTGGGTTTGGGGATACGATGGATGCATTCAGGGGGTCGTCACGGAACTGGAAGCGAACGGCGAACCGGCGGGCCCGCAGGGTGCACAGGCGCCTCCGACCAGGCAGATCGGCCGCGACGTGAAGCAGTGGTTCCACGGGTTCACCCCGGCCGGAACCACCGCCATCGCCGCCGCGCTCGTGGTCTCCGTCGCCGCCGCCGACGTCTACACCGGCCCGGGCGTCGACCTGACGCTCCTCTACATCGGCCCCATCGCCTTCGGCACCTTCTTCGCCGGCATCGGGCCGGGGATCGGACTGGCCCTGCTGGCCGCCGTGTGCGGCGTCGAGAGCTCCCGCCTCTCCGGGGAAAACCTGGCGCCCCAGGTGCTGACGTGGAACGCCGCCCAGCAGCTCGGCGTCTTCCTCCTCCTCGCCGTCATGCTCGACGCCTTCAAGAAGCGGCTCCTCCACGAGCAGCAGGCCGCGCGCACCGACCCGCTCACATCCCTCGCCAACCGGCGCGCCTTCGTCGAGGCCGCCTGGCTGGAGCTGGAGCGCGGCCGCCGGCACGGCCGGCCGCTCTCGCTCCTCTACATCGACTGCGACGACTTCAAGCTGGTGAACGACCGGCTCGGACACGTGGCCGGCGACGCCCTGCTCTCCGCCGTGGGCGCCACCTTGCGGCAGGCGGTGCGTGGCCTCGACACGGTGGCCCGGCTGGGCGGGGACGAGTTCGGCGTGCTCCTCCCGGAAGTGGACCGGGCTGGCGCCGTGGCGCTGGCCGAGCGCCTGAGGCTCCAGCTCCGGGAGACCCTGTCCGGCCGGGGTGACGCCGTGACCTTCAGCATCGGGGTGGCCACCTTCGTCCATCCTCCGGCCTCGGTGGACGAGATGATCCTCCGGGCCGACGAGCTCATGTACGAGGCGAAGCGGTCCGGCAAGGACCGCTGGCGGGCCGGCTCCTGGGGCGCGGCGGAGACCGGGGCTTGACGCCGCCCTCGGGCGCCCTGCGACTCGTCGCCACCTGTGCGCGCGGGACCGAGGGCGCGCTGCGCTCGGAGCTCTCGTCCCTGGGGATGCGCCACCTGCGCGGAGCGCACGGCGCGGTCACCTTCGTGGGGAGCATGGAGCACGGGATGCGGGCCTGCCTCTGGTCCCGCACCGCCATGCGGGTGCTGGCGCCGCTCTCGGCCTTTCCGTGCCCCGACGCGGCGGCCCTCTACGACGGGGTCCGCGCCGTCGACTGGACCGAGTGGCTGACGGTGAAGACCACGATGGCCGTGGACGCCACCGGCACCGCCCCGGGGCTCCACCACACCGGCTTCGTCGCCCTCAAGGTGAAGGACGGCGTGGTGGACTCGCTGCGCGACGCACTGGGAGGCCGCCCGGACGTCGACACCCGGGATCCCGACGTGCGCATCGTGGTCCACCTGTCCCGTGGACAGGCCGAGCTGTCGCTGGATCTCTCCGGGGCCCCCCTCTACCGGCGCGGCTACCGGACCTCGGTGAAGGACGCCCCGCTCAAGGAGACGCTGGCCTCCTCCGTCCTGGCGCTGGGCGAGGCGGCGCTCGACCGTCCGTTTCTCGACCCACTCTGCGGCTCGGGAACGCTGGCCATCGAGCACGCGCTCGCCGCCCGCCGGATCGCCCCGGGCCTCGGGCGCGCCTTCGGCTTCCAGCGCTGGCCCCGCTACCGCGGGGAGTGGCAGTCCGCCTGGGACCGCCTGAAGGAGGAGGCGCGGGGCGCGGCCCTCCCCCGCGCGCCGGCGCCCGTACGGGCGAGCGACCACGACCCGGAGGCTCTCGACGCGGCCCGGCGCAACGCGCGGGCGGCGGGGGTCGAGGCGGACGTCGAGATCGCGCTCGCCGACGCCCGCTCTGTGGAGCCCTTCGGCGACGCCGGGACGATCTGCACCAACCCTCCCTACGGAGAGCGGATCGGCGGCCAGCCGCTGCAGCTGGCCGGGTTCTACCGGGGTCTCTCGGAGGCCTTCCGGCGCTTCCACGGCTGGACCGTCCTCGTGCTCTCCGGGAACCCTCTGCTGGAGCGGAACCTGGGCCTTCGCCCCGAATGGACCCACCGTCTCTGGAACGGACCGCTCGAGGTGACCCTGGTTCGCTGCCGCGTGCCCTGAGGATCGGGTAGGTTAGGATTCACCAAAGACCTTCGTCTCCGGCCGGCTCGCCCGGCGTGCTCCAGAAAGGGTTCCACATGAAGACGTTGCTCCGCGCCATCGTTCCCGCCCTCGCCGTCCTGGTGCTGTCGTCCTGCACCACGACCACCCTGGTCCAGACCTGGCGCGACCCCAACTACCGTGCGCAGCCGGTCACCCGGGTCTTCATCATCGGGGTGATGCCGAACGACATGTACCGGGTCCAGTTCGAGAACGGCCTGGCCCAGGCCCTCATCGCCAAGGGCTTCCAGGCCGCCACCTCCGCCAGCGCCTTCCCGCCCGGGCAGCTCGACAAGGAGAAGGTGAGGCAGTACGTGGCCGACAACAACGTCAACCTGGTCGTGGTGCAGCGGCTCACCAAGAAGACCACCGAGGAGTACGTGCCCCCCAGCGTGGCCTACGTGCCGGCCGCTCCGTACTACGGCGGCTACTACGGCGCCTACGGCTACGGGTACGGCGCCGTCTACTCCCCGGGCTACATCACCGAGCAGACCAACGTGCTCGCCGAGACCAACGTCTACTCCACCCACAGCAGCCCCGAGACCCTGGTGTGGAGCGGCCAGTCCAACACCTTCAACGTGCAGGACGCCCAGAGCGCTGCCCAGTCGCTCTCCTCCCAGCTGGTCGCCGACCTGATCAAGGCCCAGATCCTGGTCAAGTGACCGTGTCCTCGCCCGGAGTACGGACGGCCGCGCTCCTCGGCGCCGCGGCGCTGGCGCTCGCCCTCCCGCGCGACGCCTTCGGTTGAGGCGTCTCCGCGCCCGTGGGTCCCACGGCGACTGCGAGGAGCGTCTGCGACGTCGACGACGGGGGGGATCCGTCCGGCCCGTCCCGGGCGGAGGCGCCGGTCTGGCGCGTTGCGGCGGCCTATGGCTGGCTCTCGTCGGAGTTGCGGTTCGGGGACGTGACCGCGCCCTTCGACCAGCGCAGCGTGGCCGCGTCGGTGACCCGCCAGCTCTCGCGGGCCTGGTCCGTGACGGCCGGCGCCGGGGCCGTGGTCTCGGGCAGCATCGAGGCCGGTGGCGCCAGCTACGTCATGGATCCCGGGTGGCTGGTGCGGTTGGGCGCGACCTGGCTGCCCGTCGACGGGAGCGGCCCGTGGCCCTTCCTGGCGGTCTCGGCCAGCCTGGCGGCCTCGGGGGTGAACACCACCGGTCCGGACGGCGCGAAGGCGGCCCTCACCTCCCTCGACGCCGGCCTCTCGGTGAGCGCCGGGAAGTCCATCGCAGGCGTGGTCGCCCCGTACGTCGGGGCCAAGGTGTTCGGCGGCCCGGTCTCCTGGGAGCTCGCGGGCGCGTCGGTCACCGGCTCCGACGTGGACCACTGGCAGGTCGCCTTCGGCCTAGCGGCAAACCTTCCCCTCGGCATCGACGTCCTCGTCGAGTGGGCGCCCTTCGGCGCCCGGTCGGCGGTGGGTCAGGTCGGCTTCACCTTCTAGCGTGGCTTGCCTACTCGGCGCGCTGCAACTTCTTCAGGCGGGCCTCCAGCCGCTGGACGAGGCGCGGGTTCTGCTGCGCCCTGGGCAGGGTGCCCGCGTGGGCAATGGCATCCTCCAGCGCCCTGGCCGCGCCGGCAGCGTCGCCCTTCGCCTCCAGGATGCTGGCTCGCTGGGCGAGCACCCGTACCTTCCTCGGCCCGTAGGCGAGCGCGAGCGCCCTGCCACTGGCGGCGAGCGCCTCGTCGGTCTTCTCCATCTCGAGGTAGACGACGGCCAGCCGGTATGGCGGGTTGTAGTCCCGGGGAGCCGCCTTCTCCGACTCCTCCAGGAGGGGAACGGCCCGCGCCGGGTCGCCGAGCTCCAGGGCGGCGCCCACGATCCAGGAGTCGAGCATGGTCCGGGACTCGGGGGTCTTCCCGGCGCTCCGCTCCGCGACGAGGAAGGCCCACTCCTGCTCGTACAGGGCTCGCGCCCCTTTCTCGTCGCCGGCCTTCTTGCGGGCCGTGGCCAGCGCATCGAAGAGCCCGGCCCGGTCGTCGGCGAGGACGCCGGGCAGCTTCACCGCCTCGGAGGCGAGCGGCTCGAGCTTCGATGCGAGCGGCTTCGCCCAGGGCTCGTCGGAGCCGGTCGCGCAGGAGAGCCCGATCGACACCACGTTGGCGAAGGACTGTCCGCGCTCCATCCCGGGGGCCTCGGAGAGCGCCACCTCGGCACAGCGCCGGGACTGCCCGTCCACCGTGAGCCCGAGGACCAGCGACTCGAGCGTCCGGTCGCGGCGCGGCCAACCCGGTCCCCCGGCGGCCAGCGCCTTCTCCCAGAGAGCGACGGCCGCGGCGGCGTCGCCGGCGGCGTTCTCCCGGTCGGCCCGGGCGAGCAGCGCGTCGGCGCTCTCCCCTGCGCCCCCCTTCACCGCCCGTTCACCGTCGGCGAGGAGCCGCGCCAGGTTCCCGGCGGTGGCGGTGCCGAGCCACTTCAGGACCGGCTTCTCCGTGACCGGGTCGATGACCAGGAACGTGGGCCAGACCTCGATGGGAAACTTCTCGAGGAAGCCGGAGTTGCCTTCCTTCTCGGTGTCGATCTCGAGCCAGACGAACCGCCCGGCCATCTTCACGAGCGCCGGGTCCCGGAGGACGGTGGCGCGCATGAAGTTGCACGTCTTTCACCAGGGGGCCCAGGTGTCCACGAACACCGGGACCTTGCGGGCCTTGGCCTCGGCCAGGGCCTTCGGCCAGTCGTCGGAGATCCACGTCGGGCCAGCCGCGCCCGCCAGGGCGGGGGCGGCCAGCAGGGCGGCGAACAGCAGGGAGCGGGGGAATTGCATGCCGTGGGGAGTCTAGTCGAGGATGGCGTCCCATGTCCGGCCAAAGCCCATACCCTCACCTCCTCGCGCCCCTCGATCTCGGCTTCACCCGCCTGTCGAACCGGGTGCTCATGGGCTCCATGCACACCGGCCTGGAGGACCGGAGCCGGGACTTCCCCCGGCTGGCCGCCTACTTCGCCGAGCGGGCCCGGGGAGGCGTCGGACTCATGGTGACGGGCGGATTCGCCCCCAACGTGGAAGGCTGGCTCACGCTCTTCGGCTCGCGCCTGGCCACCCGGGCCGCGGCCCGCGCCCACCGGACCATCACCGCCGCGGTCCACGCCGAGGGCGGGAAGATCGCGCTCCAGATCCTCCACGGCGGCCGGTACGGCTACCACCCGTTCTCGGTGGCCCCGTCCCGCGTCAAGGCCCCCATCAACCCGTTCACCCCCCGCGAGCTGACGCCGGACGGGGTGGAGCGGCAGATCCGCGCCTTCGCGCGCTGCGGCGCGCTGGCCCGCGAGGCGGGGTACGACGGCGTCGAGGTGATGGGCTCGGAGGGCTACTTCATCAACGAGTTCCTGGCCGCCCGCACCAACCGGCGCACCGACCGGTGGGGCGGGACCTACGAGAACCGCATGCGGCTTCCGGTGGAGATCGTCTCGCGGCTCCGCGAGGCGGTGGGCCGCGACTTCATCGTGATCTTCCGCCTCTCCATGCTCGACCTCGTTCCCGAGGGCAGCAGCTGGGACGAGGTGGTCCTGCTGGCGCGGGCGCTCGAGGCGGCCGGCGTCGACATCCTCAACACCGGCATCGGCTGGCACGAGGCCCGCGTGCCGACCATCGCCACCTCGGTTCCACGCGGCGCCTTCACCTGGGTCACCCGCAAGCTGAAGGGGCTGGTGGGCATCCCGGTCTGCACCACGAACCGGATCAACACCCCGGAGGTGGCCGAGAAGGTGCTCGCCGACGGCGACGCCGACATGGTCTCGATGGCCCGTCCCTTCCTGGCCGACCCTGAGCTCGTGAACAAGGCGGCGGCGGGGCGTGCCGACGAGATCAACACCTGCATCGCCTGCAACCAGGCCTGCCTGGATCACGTCTTCCAGAGGAAGACGTGCTCCTGCCTGGTGAACCCGCGCGCCTGCCACGAGACCGAGCTCTCCTGGACGCCGGCCCCGACCCGCAGGAAGGTGGCGGTGGTGGGAGCGGGGCCGGCCGGTCTGGCCTGCGCCACCCTGCTGGCCGAGCGAGGACACGCGGTCGACCTGTTCGACGGCGCGTCCGAGGTCGGCGGCCAGTTCAACATGGCGCGGCGCATCCCCGGGAAGGAGGAGTTCGCCGAGACGCTTCGCTACTTCCGGCGCCGCATCGAGGTCACCGGCGTGCGTCTCCACCTGGGCCGGAGGGTCGGCGCCGAGGAGCTCGCGGCCGGCGGGTACGACGACGTGGTCCTCGCCACGGGCGTCGTCCCGCGGGACCCGCGCATCCCCGGCCAGGATCACCCCAAGGTGCTCGACTACGTGGACGTCCTCTCGCGCGGGAAGGCGGTCGGGCGGCGGGTGGCGGTGGTGGGGGCGGGCGGGATCGGCTTCGACGTGGCCGAGTTCCTGGTCCACGGAGCGGAGGGGCCGGACCTGGCAGCCTGGATGAAGGAGTGGGGAGTGTGTGACCCGGAGGCGGCACGCGGTGGGCTCGTGACGCCCCGCCCGCCTCCGCCGGCGCGCCAGGTGATCCTGCTCCAGCGCAAGGCCACGAAGCCCGGAGCCGGCCTCGGAAAGACCACGGGGTGGATTCACCGCGCGGCGCTCAAGGCCCGCAAGGTGGAGATGCTGGGCGGCGTGAACTACGAGGGCATCGACGACCGGGGGCTCACCATCAGCGTCGGCAAGGATCGCGGGAAGTCCCGGCTCCTGGAGGTCGACACGGTGGTGCTGTGCACCGGCCAGGAACCCCTCCGGGACCTCCAGGGTCCGCTGCAGGCCGCCGGGGTGCGGGTGCACCTGGTGGGGGGGGCCGACGTGGCCGCGGAGCTCGACGCCAAGCGCGCCATCGACCAGGGCACGCGGCTGGCCGCTCGGCTCTGATCGGGAAGGCGACGCACTGCGCAATGCTCCGGATGGGTCGACAGTTATAACGTTCCCGCTCGCCGCTCCCCCCGCCGGGTCGGCGAAGAACTCGAACCCACGCAGTGGAGGTGCCCCATGGCGCTCCGGATCCTCTCGGCAGCATTCCTCTCCCTCCTCTTCCTCGGCAGCCAGGCCCACGCGGCCGCGGTGCCCGGCGTCACCGACACCGAGATCACCATCGGGATCACCGGCCCGCTCTCCGGCCCGGCCGCGGCCTGGGGCACCATCGCGCTGGCCTCGGAGGCCTACGCGAAGCACGTGAACGACCAGGGCGGCGTCCACGGGCGCAAGCTCAAGATCGTCCTCAAGGACGACGGCTACAACCCGGGCCGTGCCGTGGCCAACTTCAACGAGATGAAGGACTCGGTGTTCGCGGTGATCGGCACCGTGGGCACGGCGGTCCTGAACGCCAACAAGGACCTGGTGGCCGAGGCCGGCCTGCCCCTCATCTACCCGCTCGGCAACGTGCAGGTCTTCGCCAAGCAGCCGAGGGAGAAGATCCGCACCGTGTTCCAGGTCTACCCGGACTACGCCGACGAGGCCGAGTTCCTGGTGGGCCAGGCCGCCAAGCTCGAGAAGGTGAAGAAGCTGGGCTTCTTCGGCCAGAACGACGACTACGGCAAGCAGGGCCTCGAGGGCGTCAAGCGGGGGATCGCCAAGAACCCGAGCGTCGCCCTCGTGGGCGAGGTCTTCTACGAGGTCACCGACCGTGAACTGGGAACCCAGGCCCTCAAGATGAAGGAGTCGGGCGCCGAGGCGGTCATGATCTACGCCACCGCCACCCACGCGGCCGGGCTCATCAAGGAGATGGCCAAGGTCGGGTACCGTCCCAAGATCTTCGCCTCCTTCACCCTGTACGACCGCGACACCATGTTCCGGCTCCTGGGCGATCTCTGGGAGGGCGCGTACTTCGACTCGGCGCTGGCGCTGCGCGGCGAGCCGGCCGCCGACAAGGTCATCGACATCGTGGTCAAGAACGACCCCAAGCTGAAGGGGCGCGAGGGCTTCTGCACGCAGGGCGCCGCCGACGTCATCATCCTGGTCGAGGGGCTGAAGCGCGCCGGGAGGGACCTCACCCGCGAGAACTTCGTGAAGGCCATGCAGACCATCCAGGACTACACGCAGGAGGGCATGGTCCCCGGCATCACCTTCGGCCCCGACCGCCACCACGGCATGAACGCGGTCCGGCTCATGCGGGCCGGCAAGGTGGGAGAGCCGCCCAAGCAGGTCTCCGACTGGCAGATCTTCAAGCCGCTCTTCTAGGAACCCGTCGGTGGGGGAATCGCTGCTCGAGGTCCGTGACCTCACGCTGAAGTTCGGGGGCATCACGGCGCTGGGCGGGGTCGACCTGTCCATCGCCGAGGGGGAGACGCTCGCGGTCATCGGACCCAACGGCTCCGGCAAGACCTCGCTCTTCAACTGCGTCACCGGCCTCTACCGGCCCACCTCGGGCAGCATCGCGCTCGGGGGGGAGAGCCTGCTCGGGCTCTCCCCCGACCGCGTCACCGCGCGCGGCGTGGCGCGAACCTTCCAGAACCTGCGCCTCTTCCTGCACATGACGGTGCTCGACAACCTGATGCTCGGGCGCCACCTCCACTTCAGGAAGAACCTGCTCGCCGCCGCCGCAAGGATGCGGGGCGAGGAGGTCCGGCACCGGGCCAAGGTGGAGGAGATCATCGAGTTCCTCGACCTGGAGGCCTGGCGCGACTCGCGCGTGGCCGGGTGCGCCTACGGCGTCCAGAAGCGCGTGGAGATCGGCCGCGCGCTCTGCACCGAGCCGCGCCTGCTCCTCCTCGACGAGCCTGTCTCCGGGCTCACCGCCGAGGAGAAGGAGGAGGTGGCCTACTGGATCCACGAGATCCGCGGGCGCTTCCACGTGACCGTGCTCCTGGTCGAGCACGACCTCCGGGTGGCCTCCCGCCTCTCCGAGCGCATGGTGGTGATGGACCGGGGGCTCAAGCTCACCGAGGGGACTCCGGCGGAGGTGCAGCGCCACCCCGGCGTGATCCGCGCCTACCTGGGGGACCAGTGACCGAGGCCCCGGCGCCGCCCATCCTGGCCGTCTCGAGCATCGAGACCCTCTACCACGACCGCATCTACGCCCTCACCGGCGTGTCGCTCGAGCTGCGCGAGCGGGAGATCTTCGCGGTGCTGGGGCCGAACGGCGCCGGCAAGACGACGCTGCTCAAGACCATCGCCGGCCTGCTCAAGGACCAGCCCAAGAAAGGGACCATCCGGCTCGACGGCAAGCACATCGAGCGGCACCAGCCGGAGGCCGTCGCCGACGCGGGCGTGGTCTTCGTGGCCGAGGACCGCGGCCTCTTCCGCGAGCTGACCGTCGCCGAGAACCTCGAGCTGGGGATGTGGGGCAAGCCCCGCAGGCAGTCTCGCGAGGATCTGGAGAAGGTCCACTCCCTCTTCCCGCGGCTGCGCGAGCGGATGCAGCAGCAGGCCGACACCCTCTCCGGCGGGGAGCAGCAGATGCTCGCCATCGGGCGCTCGCTCCTGCGCCGTCCCCGGCTTCTCCTCCTCGACGAACCGTCGCTGGGGCTCACGCCGGAGATGTCCCGGATCGTCTTCGACGCGCTGGTCCAGATCAGCGAGGCCGGAACCACCATCCTGGTCGTGGAGCAGAACGCCCGGCTGGCCCTTCGCATCGCCCACCGCGCCGCGATCCTGGAGACCGGCCGCATCGTGCTCACCGGAACGCCCCGGGAGCTCTCCGAGCACCCCGACGTGCGCGACGTCTACCTGGGCATCGGCACCGGCGACGCCACCGAGGGCAAGAGCTTCCGGCTCTACCGGAAGAGGAGGCGCTGGTGACCACCGTCCGCAGCCTCCCCGGGTTGCTCTACGAGCAGGCCAGCCGTCGCGGCGACGCGATCGCGATCCGCCACAAGGCGCTGGGGATCTGGCACCGGGTCACGTGGAGTGAATACGCCGAGAACGTCAGGAAGGTCGCGGCCAGCCTGCTGTCCTTCGGCCTGCGCCACCAGGAGAACGTGGCGGTCCTGGGCGAGAACCGGCCCGAGTGGCTCTACACCTCGCTCGGGATCATGGCGGCCGGAGGCGCCACCACCGGCATCTACCCGACCTCGTCCCCCGAGCAGATCCTCTACCTGCTCGATCACTCCGAGGCCCGGGTGATCTTCGTCGAGAACGAGGAGCAGCTCGAGAAGGTGCTTCCCATCCTGCCGCAGACAAAGGTCGAGCGGATGGTGGTCTGGGACGCCAAGGGACTGTGGGGCTTCGAGGACCCCCGGGTGGTCTTCCACGAGGACTTCGAGAAGGAGGGGGACGCGCTGCGCATCGCCGAGCCCGGCCGGCTGGAGGAGACGCTCGCCCGGGTCGCGCCGGAGGACACGGCGATGATCATCTACACGTCCGGCACCACCGGAAACCCCAAGGGCGCCATGATCTCGCACGGGAGCGCGCTCTTCATGTCGGAGGCGCTCATCGACGCCAACGGCGCGCGGATCGACGACGACCTCATCTCCTACCTGCCTCTGGCCCACATCTACGAGAACCTGGGCTCGGTGCTGCAGCACCTCCGGGTCGGCTACATCGTCAACTTCGTGGAGAGCCTGGACACGCTCTTCCAGAACCTGCGCGAGGTCTCGCCCACCTACTTCGCCAGCGTCCCGCGCATCTGGGAGAAGCTGGCCTCGACCATCGAGCTCCGGATGGCCGACGCCACCCTCCTGAAGCGCAGCCTCTATCGTCTCGCCGTGAGGGTGGGACGGCGCTGGGAGGAGGCGCGCGGCAAGGGCCCGGTTCCCGCCGGGCTCCGGCTGGCCCGCTTCCTGACCTACTGGGCGGTCTTCGAGCCGCTCAAGCGGCGCATCGGCTTCGACCGGGCGCGGCTGGCCTTCAGCGGCGCGGCGCCGGCCTCCCCCGATCTCTTCGGCTACTTCCAGGCGCTGGGCATACCGCTCGTCGAGGGCTACGGCATGACCGAGTCGACCGGCGTCATCGCCGTGAACCGCCCCGACCGGCCGCTGGTGGGCACGGTGGGCGAGCCGCTCCCGGGCATCGAGGTCACGCTGGCCGAGGACGGCGAGATCCTCACCCGCGGTGCCCACGTCTTCAAGGGCTACTTCAAGGACCCGGAGCAGACCGCCAGGACCATCGACGCCGAGGGCTGGCTCCACACCGGCGACGTCGGCAATTGGGTCGACGGCCGGCTCCAGATCATCGACCGCAAGAAGGACCTCATCATCACGGCGGGTGGAAAGAACATCGCCCCGGCCTACCTGGAGAACAAGCTCAAGTTCAGCTCCTACATCCAGGACGCGGTGGTCGTCGGGGACCGGCGCAAGTTCGTGGTGGCGCTCATCCTCATCGACGAGGACAACGTCACCAAGTTCGCGCAGGACAACCGCCTCCCCTTCGCAACCTTCGCCGAGCTCACCCAGGCGGCCGAGATCCAGAAGCTCATCGCCCAGGAGGTGGACCAGGTGAACCGGACCCTCTCCCAGGTCGAGTCGATCAAGAAGTTCGCGCTGCTCCCCCGCCGCTTCTACGAGGAGGAGGGGGACGTGACGCCGACCAAGAAGGTGAAGCGCCGCAACCTGGAAGTTCGCTACGCCGAGCTCATCGAGTCTCTGTACCGGGGCTGACCCATGGATCTCGTCGAGACCTACCGGGAGGAGCTCCGCTTCGCCCGCAAGCCGCTGGGCAGGGCCCTGCTCATCCTGCTCCTGGTGGCGCTGGCGCTCCTTCCCTGGTGGGGGCCGCGCGCCTGGCTGTCCCGCGCCAGCATGGTCTGGCTCCTCGCCGTGGGCGTCATCGGCCAGAACATGCTGATCGGCTACTCCGGCCTCATCTCCTTCGGCCAGGCCGGCTTCCTGGCCATCGGGGCCTACACCTTCGGCCACCTGCGCATCGCCGGGGTCCCCTTCCCGCTGGCGCTGGCCGCGGCCGGAGCCGTGGCGGGGCTGGCCGGCTGGCTGGTGGGGTTCCCGTCCTTGCGGCTCAAGGGTCCCTACCTGGCCATCGCCACGCTGGGCTTCGGCACGGCCGTCTACCAGATCTTCGCCAACGTGGAGTGGCTCTCGGGAGGCCGTGCCGGGCTCTCCATCCCGGTGCTCCTGCCCCCGTTCGGGGTGTCTCGGGACGTCTGGGTCTACCTGGTCTACTACGGCATCTTCCTGCTCTTCACCGGGGCCGGCTACAACCTCATCTCCTCCTACGTGGGACGGGCCTTCGTGGCGGTCCGCGACAGCGACATCGCCGCCGAGTCCATGGGCGTGAACCTCTCCCGCTACAAGCTGCTGGCCTTCGCCATCTCCTCCTTCTACACGGGCGTCTCCGGGGCGCTCATGGCCCAGTACCTCGGGCACCTGGAACCTCAGGCCTTCAACGTCTCCGAGTCGATGAATTTCTTCGTCGCGGTGATCGTGGGGGGAATCGCCTCCATCGAGGGCTCGGTCTTCGGGGCTGCCTTCGTGGTGCTGGTGCCGGCCTTCTTCGGCGGGCTGCGCTGGGCGGTCCCGGTGCTCTTCGGGGTCGCCATCCTCGCGGTGCTCATCTTCGAGCCCCTCGGCCTCTCGGGGATGTGGCTCAAGACCCGCCTCTACTTCCGTCTCTGGCCCTTCCGGTAGGTGCCCATGGAGCGATTCCTCCAGTACCTGCTGGCCGGCCTCTCCGCGGGAAGCCTCTATGCGCTGGTCGCGCTCGGCCTCGTCCTCATCTACCGATCCACCCGGGTGCTCAACTTCGCCCACGCCGACATGGCCACGGTGGGGACGTTCATCGCCTTCTCGATGATCACCAGCGGCCTTCCCTTCTGGATGGCCTTCGCGATGGCCGTCCTGGCCGGTGCCGTGATCGCGGTGGCCTTCTACTTCGGCGCGCTGGTGCCGGCGCAGCGGAAGGGGGCGAACCACCTCGGGCAGGTGATCCTCACGCTCGGCCTGGCCCTGATCCTCCAGGGGCTCACCGTGTACCGGTGGGGCGCCGAACCTGACCGGTTTCCGTTCCCGCTCTCCGACACCAAGGTGTGGAAGGTGGGACCGGTCTACGTATCGGAGCTCTCGCTCGGGACGCTGGCCGCAGCGGCCGCGGCCAGCCTGATCCTGTACCTGGTCACCCAGAAGACCCGGCTCGGCCTCGCCATGCGGGCCACCTCCGAGAACCTGCAGGCCGCGCAGACCCTGGGCATCCCCACCCGCGGCGTGCTGGCCTTCGCCTGGGGAGTCGCCGCGGCGCTCGCGGTCGTGGCGGGCGTGTTCCTCGCGCCGGTGCTGCTGCTCGATCCATTCTTCATGCTCGACGCACTGTTCAAGGGGCTCGCGGCGGCGGTGCTGGGAGGGCTGAACAGCCTGCCCGGCGCGGTGCTGGGCGGCCTCATCCTCGGCGTGGCCGAGAGCCTGGGCGGGGCCTACGTGTCGCTCGAGTTCAAGACCTCGCTGGCGTTCATCCTGATCGTGGTCGTGCTGCTGGCTCGGCCCGAAGGGCTGCTCGGCAAGGAGTTCCAGGAGAGGGTGTAGGGGGCGCTCGCGCCGGCAAGGGGGAGTTGCGCCCTGCAACCCCCGCCCGGGCCGGTCCGTGCAAGTTGCAGTCCCCCTCCCCTTTCGGCGTCGCAAGTGCCCGGTTTTCGGTGGGGCCCCGTGGCACGGCGGCTGCTCTGTGGATGGGCATGGACGCCTCCACTTCCCACCAGCCCACGCAGGGACGCCCCTCGCGGGACCGGGGTCGTGCCGGATGGGCCCTCGCCCTCCTTGCGTCGCTGGCGGCGGTGCTCGCGTGCCCCACCAGGTGAGGCTTCCCATGGCCGATCTCCTCCTCGTCCTCGCCACCGTCGCCTTCTTCGCGCTCGCCATCCTGTTCGTCCGCGCGCTCGACCGGACCTAGGAGCCCCCATGTCCCTCGATCACGTCCTCGGCATCGGCGTCGCCACGCTGCTCGCGGCCTACCTCCTCTACGCGCTCCTCCGTCCCGAGCGCTTCTAGGTTTCCATGACCGCCAGCGGCTGGCTGCAGATCGGCATCTTCGCCCTCCTCGTCCTCCTGCTCACGAAGCCGGTGGGGCTCTGGCTCTACCGGGTCTTCGAGAGCAGGGCCCGGCCGCTTCCCCGGATCCTCGGGCCGATCGAGCGGCTCCTCTTCCGCCTCTGCGGCGTGGATCCCGACCGGGAGCAGGACTGGAAGGAGTACGCGGTCTCGGTGCTGGTCTTCAGCGTGATGGGCCTGCTCGTCACGTACGCCATCCTGCGCTTGCAGGCGGTGCTGCCCTTGAATCCGAACGCCCTCGGGCCGGTCGGACCCGCGCTCGCCTGGAACACCGCCGTCTCGTTCACGACCAACACCAACTGGCAGGCGTACGCGGGCGAGTCGACGATGGGGTACCTCGCCCAGATGGCCGGGCTCGCCTGGCACAATTTCGTCTCCGCAGCGGCCGGCATCGGCGTGGCGCTGGCCCTGGCCCGTGGCCTCACGCGGCGCGGCGGACCGGGTGGCCCGAGGACCCTCGGGAACTTCTGGGCCGACTTGATCCGCGGGACGCTGTACCTGCTCCTGCCGCTCTCGTTCCTGGTCGCGCTGTTCCTCGTGTCCCAGGGTGTCGTGCAGACGTTCGCGCCGAACCTCGAGATCCGGACGGTCGAGGGGCTGAAGCAGGTGATCGCGCTCGGCCCGGTTGCCTCCCAGGAGGCCATCAAGATGCTGGGGACGAACGGCGGCGGCTTCTTCAACGCCAACAGCGCCCACCCGTTCGAGAACCCAACACCCATCGTGAACCTTGTGGAGATGCTCCTCGTCTTCCTCGTCCCGGCGGGGCTCACCTTCACCTACGGTCGGATGGCGCGGGACGCCCGGCAGGGCTGGGCGCTCTTCGCGGCCATGGCCGTGCTCTTCCTCGGCGGGGTCGCCGTCGCCTACGGCGCCGAGGCCGGTCACAACCCGGCGCTCGCAGGCCTGGGCGTCGACCAGTCGGGCGGCAACCTGGAGGGCAAGGAGACGCGCTTCGGGGTGGCGAACTCCGCCCTGTTCGCCACGATCACCACCGACGCCTCGTGCGGCGCCGTGAACTCCATGCACGACAGCTTCACGCCCATCGGCGGGCTCGTTCCCATGGTGAACATGCAGCTCGGCGAGGTGGTCTTCGGAGGGGTCGGCGCCGGCCTCTACGGCATGCTGGTCATGGCGATCCTCACGGTGTTCCTCGCCGGCCTCATGGTGGGGCGCACGCCCGAGTACCTGGGGAAGAAGGTGGAGGGGCGCGAGATGAAGCTGGCCGTGCTCTACATCCTGGTCTTCCCGGTCGCGGTGCTGGTCCTCGCCGCCTGGGCCGCGGTGGTGCCATACGGGACGTCGTCGCTCGCGAACGCCGGCCCGCACGGGCTTTCGGAGCTGCTCTACGCCTTCACGAGCGGCGCGGCCAACAACGGGTCGGCCTTCGCCGGACTGAACGCCAACACCCCGTTCTGGAACGTCGCCCTCGGCCTCGACATGCTCCTCGGGCGCTTCTTCATGATCGTCCCCGCGCTCGCCATCGGCGGGGCGATGGTCGGGAAGAAGTCGGCGCCGCCCGGGCCGGGGACCTTCCCCACCGGAGGCCCCACCTTCGTCCTCCTCCTCGTCTCGGTGATCCTCGTCGTGGGCGCGCTGACCTTCTTCCCGGCGCTCTCCCTCGGGCCGGCGCTGGAGCACTTCGCCGCCCTGCGTGGAAGGGTCTTCTAGCCATGGGCTCCCGTTCCCGGACGTCGTCCCTCCTCGATCCCTCGATCCTCCGCGCCGCGTCGCTCGCGGCCCTCGCGAAGCTCGACCCGCGCCAGGTGGCGAGGAATCCCGTGATGTTCGTGGTCGAGGTGGGCAGCCTCCTCACCACCCTCCTCTGGCTGCGGGACCGGATCTTCCAGCCCGCCGGCGCATCGCCGGGCTGGTTCACGCTGACGGTGAGCCTCTGGCTCTGGTTCACCGTCTTCTTCGCCAACTTCGCCGAGGCGGTGGCCGAGGGGCGCGGCAAGGCCCAGGCCGACACGCTGCGGAAGATGCGCAAGGACGTCGAGGCGCGCCGGATGGTGGACGGCCGGGAGGAGCGCGTGCCCGCAGCCTCCCTCCGCAAAGGCGACGTGGTGATGGTGGAGGCCGGGCAGATGATCCCCGGCGACGGCGAGGTGATCGAGGGGGTGGCCTCGGTCAACGAGTCCGCCATCACCGGCGAGTCGGCGCCGGTCATCCGGGAGTCGGGCGGCGACCGGAGCGCGGTCACCGGGGGGACGACCGTCCTCTCCGACCGGATCCTGGTCCGCATCACCGCCAACCCCGGCGAGTCGTTCCTCGACCGGATGATCGGCCTCGTCGAGGGCGCCTCCCGCCAGAAGACCCCCAACGAGATCGCGCTCCACATCCTCCTCGTCGGGCTCACCCTGATCTTCCTCTTCGCCTCCGTCACCCTGGTCCCCTTCGCCGCCTACTCGGGTATCGAGCTCTCGATGACCGCGGTGGTCGCGCTCCTCGTCTGCCTCATCCCCACCACCATCGGGGGGCTGCTCTCCGCGATCGGCATCGCCGGGATGGACCGGCTGCTGCGCAAGAACGTGCTCGCCATGAGCGGGCGGGCGGTGGAGGCGGCCGGCGACGTGGACGTGCTGCTCCTCGACAAGACCGGGACCATCACCCTCGGGAACCGCATGGCGTCCGACTTCGTCCCCGCAGGGGGGGTTCGCGTGGAGGACCTGGCCGATGCCGCGCAACTGGCCAGCCTCGCCGACGAGACTCCGGAAGGGCGCTCGATCGTGGTCCTCGCGAAGGAGCGGTTCTCCCTGCGGGGCCGGGACCTCGAGGGGCAGGCCCGCTTCGTCCCCTTCACCGCGCAGACCCGCATGAGTGGCTGCGATGTGGGCGGGCGGATCATCCGCAAGGGGGCGGTGGACGCCGTGGCACGGCACGTCGCCTCCCTCGGCGGCGGGATGCCCGAGGAACTGTCGGCCGCCGCGGGCCGGATCGGCGACTCCGGCGGCACGCCGCTGGCCGTCTCCGACGGCGGGCGCGTGCTCGGGATCGTGGAGCTGAAGGACATGGTGAAAGGGGGCATCGCCGAGCGGTTCGAGCGCTTCCGGGCCATGGGCATCCGCACGGTGATGATCACCGGCGACAATCCCCGGACGGCCGCCGCGATCGCGCGGGAGGCCGGCGTCGACGACTTCCTCGCCGAGGCCACCCCCGAGGCCAAGATGCGCCTCATCCAGGACGAGCAGGCGAAGGGAAAGCTCGTCGCCATGACCGGGGACGGGACCAACGACGCCCCGGCGCTGGCCCAGGCCGACGTGGGAGTGGCCATGAACACCGGGACCCAGGCCGCCAAGGAGGCCGGAAACATGGTGGACCTCGACTCCAACCCCACCAAGCTCCTTGAGGTGGTCGAGGTGGGCAAGCAGCTCCTCATGACCCGGGGGACGCTCACCACCTTCTCCATCGCGAACGACGTGGCCAAGTACTTCGCCATCCTTCCCGCTCTCTTCGTGGCGGCCTACCCCGAGCTGGCTCCACTGGACGTCATGCACCTCGCCTCGCCCCACAGCGCCATCCTCGCGGCGGTCATCTTCAACGCTCTCGTCATCGTGGCGCTCATCCCGCTGGCGCTCCGCGGGGTGCGCTACCGCCCGCTGGGCGCCGCGGCGATCCTGCGTCGATCCCTGCTCGTCTACGGCGTGGGCGGCGTCGTGGCTCCGTTCGTCGGCATCAAGCTCATCGACATGGCGCTCGCCGCAGTCGGCGCCGCCTGAGGCGACCTCGTGCGCGAAACCATCCTCACCTCCCTCCGGGTCGCCGTCGTCACGCTGGTCCTGACCGGCTGCCTCTATCCACTGGCCGTCACGGGCATCGCGCGATTCGCGTTCCCGTTCCGGTCCGGGGGCAGCATCGTCATGGACGGTTCGGGGAGCCCTGCTGGGTCCGAACTGCTCGCCCAGGGCTTCTCCTCTCCCGCCTATTTCCATCCCCGGCCGTCGGCCGCGGGCGAGCGGGGCCACGACCCCCTGGCCTCGGGCGGCTCGAACCTGGGTCCGACCTCGGCGAAGCTCCGGGACCGCGTCGCGGCCCACGTCGCGCGGCTCCGGGCCGGGAACCCCTCCGCGCCGCACGCCGTCCCCGTGGAACTGGTGACGGCCTCCGGGAGCGGCCTCGATCCGCACCTGTCCCCGGCCGGCGCCCTCTGGCAGGTTCCCCGGGTCGCCTCGGCGCGGGGCGTCAGCGAGGCACGCATCCGGGCGGCCCTCGTGGACTCGATCGAGGGGCGCGACCTCGGGCTGCTCGGAGAGCCCCGGGTGAACGTGCTGCTCCTCAACCTCTCCCTCGACCGGCAGTTCGGGCGCCCCGTGCCCGCGACGAAGGGGTAGAACCAGGGAGATGACGGCGCCCGCACGCCAGCGGCCGGAGGACTTCCTCGAGCTCGTGGAGCGGGCTCGACGCGGGAAGCTCAAGCTCTACGTCGGGTTCGCGGCCGGCGTCGGAAAGACCTGGCGGATGCTCGAGGAGGCACACGCGCTTCGGAAGCGGGGCGTGGACGTGGTCGGCGCGCTGGTGGAGACGCACGGCCGGGCCGAGACGCAGGCGCTGGTCGGCGACCTGGAGCTCGTCCCCCGGCGGCGGGTGGAGTACCGGGGCGTCTCGGTCGAGGAGATGGACCTCGACGCGGTCCTGGCCCGCAAGCCCACGGTCGCGATCGTCGACGAGATCCCGCACACCAACGCGCCCGGCTCGCGCCACGGCAAGCGCTACCAGGACGTCCTCGAGCTCCTCGACGCCGGCGTGAACGTGATCGGGGCGCTCAACATCCAGCACCTGGAGAGCCTGAACGACCTCATCCTGCGCAACACCGGGGTGCAGGTGCGGGAGACGATCCCCGACTCGTTCCTGGAGCAGGCCGACCAGGTCGTGAATCTCGACCTCGCGGTGGAGGACCTCCTCGAGCGGCTCAGGGGCGGGAAGATCTACCCCGCCGATCGCATCCCCTGGGCGCTCGAGCACTTCTTCCGCGATGCGAACCTATCAACCCTGCGTGAACTCTCCCTCCGCGAGGTGGCGCAGAGCCTCGATCGGGCCGCCGTCCGCCAGCCGTCCGCCGCGCCCGCCGTGCCGGCCCCCGGGCGGGTGATGGTGTGCCTCTCCTCCAACCCACCCCACGCGGCCACCCTCCTGCGGCGCGGGTCGAGGATGGCCGGGCGCCTCAACACCGACTGGTACGCGGTCTACGTGGAGACCCCGCGGGAAGCTCCGGAGCGCATCGACTCGGAGGCGCAGCGACACCTCCACGCCAACATCGCCCGCGCCAGGGAGATGGGCGGCGAGGTGGTGCGGCTCCAGTCCGAGGACCCGGCCGCCGCCCTCCTCGACTTCGCCCGGGCCCATCGGGTGAGCGACCTCGTCCTCGGCCGGGGGACCGAGCCCTGGTGGCGGCGGTACCTGCGCCGCTCGGTGCTCGACCGCGTGGTGGACGGAGCGGAGGGGCTCGACGTGCACGTCGTCTCCTTCGACGAGGAGCGAGGGCGGGCATGACTCTCCGGCGCCGGCTCATCCTCGCCCAGGTCCCGCTCGCGGCGGCACTTCTCGTGGTCGGCGTGGCTTCCCTGCAGACGGTCTCCGTGCTGGGGAACAGCTCGGAGACCATCCTCAAGGACAACTACCGCAGCGTGCTGGCGGCCCAGCGCATGGGGGACGCGCTCGACGGGCTCGACCGCGAGGCCCTCCTCCGGTCGCTGGGGGAGACGGGGGGGGCGCCGGCACAGGCGCTGCGGGATCGCTTCGAGTCGGAGCTTCGAGTTCAGGAGGGCAACGTCACCGAGCCGGGAGAGGGTTCCACCACCGGGCGGCTTCGCGCCGCCTGGGCGGCCTACCTTGCGGCGGAGCGGGATCAGGAGGGAGCCTCGCAGAAGCTGGCGGCCTTCCTCGGCCCCATCCAGCAGCATTCACAGGCGGTGCGATCCATCATCGACGAGGTCCTGGCGCTCAACCAGGATGCCATGGTGCGGAAGAGCAACCAGGCACGGCGATCCGCCCAGCGGCTGCTCCAGGTCATGATGGTGGCCACCATCGTCGCGCTCGGGCTCGGGCTCGTCGCCTCCTTCTCGCTCACCTCCCGGATCGTGCAGCCGCTGTCGGCGCTCTCGCTGGCGGTGCGCCGCTTCGGCGAGGGAGACCTGCAGTCCCGGGCTCGCCCCCGCGGAAGGGACGAGATCACCGCCCTGGCGACCGAGTTCAACACCATGGCCGATCGCCTGGAGGAGTATCGCAGGAGCTCGCTCGGGGATCTCATCCAGGCGCAGCAGGCCTCCCAGGCCGCCATCGACAGCCTCCCGGACCCGGTCCTGGTGCTCGACGCCGAGGGAGGAGTCCTGAACCTGAACCGCGCCGCCGAGGCGCTGCTCCGGAAGGGGCCCGGCGAAGGGGTGGGGACGCCGATCCACGCCCTCGACCCGGTGCTGCGGGAGCGCGTGGAGGCGATCCGGGCCCACGTCCTCGCCGGGAAGGGCGCGGTGGTGCCCCGTGGCTTCGAGGAGGCCATCCGGGTCGATCTCCAGGACGGCCCGCACCGGCTCCTGCCGCGGGCCACCGCCCTGTACTCGGAGGAAGGGGCGGTGACGGGAGTGACGGTGGTCCTGCAGGACGTGACCCGTCTCGTGCGCTTCGACGAGCTGAAGAACGACCTGGTGGCCACCGTGGCACACGAGTTCCGCACGCCCCTCACCTCGCTGCGCATGGCCATCCACATGTGCGCCGAGGAGGCGGCCGGACCGCTCACGGCCCCACAGGCGGATCTCATGGCCTCGGCACGCCAGGACTGCGAGCGCCTCCAGGGGATCGTGGACGACATCCTCGACCTGTCACGGATCCAGGCCGGGCGCATCGAGATCCAGGCGCGCGAGGTCGACCCCGTGGCCCTGGTCCGGCGGGCAGCGCGGGAGGTGGACACGAGCGCCCGGGCGGGGAGCGTGGAGCTCTCCGTGGACGGTCCGCCCCAGCCCTTCGAGATCCACGCCGATCCGGAGCGGATCGGCGTCGTGCTGGACAACCTGCTCGGGAACGCGGTTCGCCACACCGCCCCGGGCGGACGGGTCGTGGCCCGGGTCCGGCAGGCGGACGGCGGAGCGCGGTTCGAGGTGGAGGACACCGGCGAGGGGATCCCGGCGCAGTACCAGGAGCGGATCTTCGAACGGTTCTTCCAGGTGCCCGGGTCGCGGCGAGGGGGCCTGGGGCTCGGGCTCTACATCTCCCGCGAGGTCGTCCGTGCCCACGGCGGGGAGATGGGCCTCACCAGCGAGCCCGGCAAGGGGAGCACCTTCTGGTTCACCTTGCCCGCGAGCCCACCCGGGGAAGCGTGATCCTCAGCGCCCCTCCTTCTTGCGCTTCCGCCAGAGGGTCGACGCGTCGAGCCCGAGGATCCGGGCCGCCTCCTCCTGCGTGGCGGTGCGGGCGAGCACGCGGAGGATGTGCTCCCGCTCCACCTCCTCGACCGTGAAGTCCCCCCCGAGCGCGGGCACGCGGGAGACGTGCCCGGCCAGCCGCTCCGGGAAGCTCTCCGGCTCGAGCACCTGGCCGGGGGTCATGATCACCGCGCGCTCGACGGCGTTGCGAAGCTCACGGACGTTACCGGGCCAGGGCCACGCGAGCAGCATGCTCTCGGTGGCGGCCGGGATCTCCGGTGGGGCGCGTCGGGCCTGGGACGCGAAGAACGCGACGAAGCTCCGCGCCAGCGGGAGGATGTCCTCGGTCCGCTCCCGGAGCGGCGGGACGGTCACCTCCACGACGTTCAAGCGGTAGAGCAGGTCCTCCCGGAAGCGTCCGGCCTTCACCGCGGCCTCCAGGTCCCGGTTGGTCGCGGCGACCACGCGCACGTCGGCGACCCGGGTCCGGTTCTCCCCGATCCTCTCGAAGCGCCTCTCCTGGAGGAAGCGGAGGAGCTTGGCCTGAAGCGACGGCGAGATCTCCCCGATCTCGTCGAGAAAGACCGTGCCGCCCTCGGCCGCCTCGATGCGTCCAGGCTGGTCGCGGACGGCGCCGGTGAAGGAGCCGCGCGCATGCCCGAAGAGCTCGCTCGCGAGCAGCTCCTCGGAGAGCGTGGGGCAGTTCACGACCACGAAGGGACGCTCCCTGCGCGGGCTGGCCGCGTGGAGGGCGCGGGCCATGACCCCCTTGCCGGTGCCGCTCTCGCCGCGAAGCAGGACCGGCACGTCGTGACGGGCCGCCTTCATGAGGATCTCCACCGCGGCACGGACGCGCGGGGACTCCGAGTCGAGGTGGACGTCGGGCTCGGCGTCCGCGAGGCGGGCCTCCAGGTCGACGAGCCTGGACTCCGTGGCTCGCCGCCGGCGAGCGGCGTCGAGCTGGTGACGGATCTGGGCCGGCGTGAACGGCTTCGGCAGGTAGTCGCGCGCGCCGCGGCGAATGGCCTCGACGGCCGTGTCGAAGGTGGCGAAGGCGGTGATGACCACCACGTCCAGGCCGGGGCGCTCGGCGAGGAGGCGCGGGATGAGGTCGAGGCCGCTTTCGGAGCCAAGACGCAGGTCGCAGAAGGCCAGGTCGTACGATGCCACCCGGAGGGCCTCGACCGCCGCCGCGCCCGTGGCGACCTTGTCGGCGCGGGCCCCGGCCGACTGGATGCAGAGCGCCAGGGTGTCCCGGATGTTGGGCTCGTCGTCGATGACGAGCACGCGCAGCGGGATGGGGGAGGAATCGCCCATGAACTCGAGCGGAAGACTACCCCTTCTTCCGCTGGAAGAACGCCCCCATCGCCGCCCTCGCCTCGGGCGAGTGCAGCCGCTCGCCGAAGATCCGGATCTCCTCGGCCATGCGCTCCTCGAGGGCACGGGCGTACGGCCGCCTGAGCAGCTCCTTGGTGATGCGCACCGACTCCACCGGCAGCGCGGCCACGGCGAGCGCCGCCTCGCGTGCGTGGGCGAGGAGCCGCTCCGCCGGGACCACCTCGTTCACCAGTCCGGCCGCCATCGCCCTCTCCGCGCCGAAGGGACGCCCGAGCAGCAGCATCTCGGCGGCCCGCTGGTAGCCGGCGAGCATGGGGAGCAGCAGGCTGGAGCCCCCCTCCGGCGCGAGCCCGAGCGGGACGAAGGGCATCTGGAAG
Source organism: uncultured delta proteobacterium (assembly GCA_963802065.1). GTDB lineage: Bacteria > Myxococcota > Myxococcia > Myxococcales > Anaeromyxobacteraceae > CAIOAK01. The sequence continues at coordinate 225,051 of CAWDHF010000011.1, forward strand.
CGGGCGTTCGGCGCGGCGTAGACGAGCTCGCAGTGGAGCAGCATGGTGGTGCCGATCCCCACCGCCACGCCGCCCACCGCGGCCACCACGGGCTTCCTGGCCGTGCGGATGACGGAGAGGAAGTTGGTGGCCGGCGAGGCCACCCCCTCCCCGGCACCGGCCGAGAGGAAGTCGGCCAGGTCGTTTCCCGCGGTGAAGCAGTCGGGCTGGCCGTGGATCAGGATCACGTGTACCCCGGGATCGGCCTCGGCCCGGTCGAAGGCCACCGACATCGCGTCGTACATCTCGCCGGTGAGCGCGTTCTTCTTCTCCGGCCGGTGGAGCTCGATCTCCGCGATCCGGTCCGCGGTGGACGTCCGCACGTTGCTCGACATCACGCTGCCTCCATGACCATCGCCAGTCCCTGCCCCACGCCGATGCACAGGCTCACCACCGCGCGCCCGCTGCCGCGACGACGGAGCTCCCGCGCTGCGGTGAGGGCCAGGCGGGCGCCGGACGCACCGAGCGGGTGGCCGAGCGCGATGGCCCCGCCATTGGGGTTCACCCGGGAGTCGTCGAAGGGGAGGCCGAGGAGCTTCAGGCAAGCCAGCACCTGGCTCGCGAAGGCCTCGTTCACCTCCACCACGTCCATCCGGTCGAGCGGGAGGCCGGCGCGGGCGAGCGCCTTGGGGATGGCGAGGGCCGGGCCGATTCCCATCACCCGGGGCTCCACCCCGACGGCGGCGGCCGAGAGGATGCGGGCCAGCGGCCGGACCCCGGCCCGCTCGCCCGCGGCGCGGGAGCCCACCAGCAGCGCGGCCGCCCCGTCGTTCACTCCCGACGCGTTTCCCGCGGTGACGACGCCGCCCGCGAAGAGGGGCCTGAGCCTCGCCAGGGCCTCGAGCTTGGTCCCGGGGCGCGGGTGCTCGTCCTCCCGGACGACCGTGGTCCCCTTCCCGGGCCCGGGCACCTCCACCGGCGAGATCTCCCCGGCCAGGAACCCGGAGGCCCGGGCGCGCTCGCACCGCTCCTGGGAGCGCGCCGCGAACCGGTCGGCCTCCTCGCGGGAGATGCCCTGCTCGCGGGCCACGTTGTCCCCGGTCTCGGGCATGCTGTCCGACCCGTACTGCTTCACCAACCGTGGATTTGGAAACCGGGCGCCCAGCGTGGTGTCGAAGATCCGCGCCTCCCGGGAGTACGGGGCCTCGGCCTTGGCCATGGCGAAGGGAGCACGGCTCATGCTCTCCACCCCGCCGGCCAGGTACAGCTCCCCCTCCCCGGCGGTGATGGCGCGCGCCGCCTCCACCATCGCGGCGAGCCCGCTGGCGCAGAGGCGATTCACGGTCTGCGCGGGCGTGGAGGGCGGCAGGCCGGCGAGCAGGGCGGCGTGCCGGGCCACGTTGCGGGAGTCCTCCCCGGCCTGGTTGGTGCAGCCCAGGTAGACGTCCTCGATCTCGTCGGCCTTCCAGGGCGACCGCGCCAGCAGCGCCCGCATCACCCCGGCCGCCAGGTCGTCGGGCCGCACCGGGGCGAGCGCCCCGGCGTGCCGCCCGAAGGGGGTTCGCAGCCCGTCGTAGAGGTAGGCGTCGAGCACCGCGGCGCCCCGCCTAGGCGACCTCGAAGAGCCCCGCCGCGCCCATGCCGCCCCCGATGCACATGGTGACGACCACGAGCTTCACCCCGCGTCGCTTCCCCTCGATGAGGGCGTGCCCCACCAGGCGCGCTCCGGACATCCCGTAGGGATGCCCCACCGCGATGGCGCCTCCGTTCACGTTGAGCCGGTCGTCGGGGATGCCCAGCCGATCCCGGCAGTAGATCACCTGGACGGCGAAGGCCTCGTTGAGCTCCCAGAGCCCGACGTCCTGCATCTTCACGCCGGTGCGCTCGAGGAGGCGCGGCACCGCGAAGACCGGCCCGATCCCCATCTCGTCCGGCTCGCAACCGGCCACCGCGAATCCGCGGAAGATGCCGAGCGGAGCGAGCCCCCGCCTCTCGGCCAGCTTCCCGTCCATGACCACGCAGGCCGAGGCCCCGTCGGAGAACTGGCTGGCATTGCCGGCGGCGATGGTGCCCCCCGGGACGACCGGCTTGATCTTCGCCACCCCCTCGTAGGTCGTGTCGGCGCGAATGCCCTCGTCGGCGTCGAGCGTGACCTCCTTCATCGAGAGGCGCCCGGTGGCCTTGTCGCCGGCGCCCATCACGGTCTTGAAGGGGACGATCTCGTCCTTGAACTTCCCCGCGGCCTGGGCCGCGGCGGCGAGCTGCTGGCTGCGGACCCCGTACTCGTCCTGCTTCTCACGGGGGATCCCGTAGCGCTTCGCCACCACCTCGGCGGTGTCGAGCATGCTCATGTAGACGGCGGGCTTGTTCTCGACGAGCCAGGGGTCGGCGAACATGTGCTGGTTCAGCTCCTGCTGGACGCAGGAGATCTGCTCGATGCCGCCGGCCACCAGCACGGGCACCTTGTCCACGATGACCCGGTGCGCGGCCATGGCGATGGACTGCATCCCGGACGAGCAGAAGCGGTTCACCGTGTGCCCCGCGGTGGTCACCGGGAGGCCGGCCCGGAGCGCGATCTGCCTGGCCACGTTGCCGCCGGTGGTGCCCTCGGGGAGCCCGCAGCCGAAGATCACGTCCTCCACCTCGGCCGGGTCGATGCGGGCGCGCTCCACCGCGGCATTCACCACGTGGCCGCCCAGGGTGGCGCCGTGGGTCATGTTGAGCGCCCCGCGCCAGGACTTGGCGAGGCCGGTGCGTGCGGTGGAGACGATGACGGCGTCGGACATGGCGATCTCCGTTTCCTAGGTGAAGGACTTGCCTTCGGCGGCGAGCCGGGCGAGCAGCGCGGCCGGCTTCCAGAACGCCGGGTCGGCGTGGGGGAGCGCCGCGTAGCGGGCCATGGAACGGACCACGTTGTAGAGCCCCACCTCGTCGGCGTATCGCATGGGGCCGCCGCGGAAGACCGGGAAGCCGTAGCCCGTGAGGTACACCATGTCCACGTCGGAGGCCCGGAGCGCGATGCCCTCCTCGAGGATGCGCGCCCCTCGTTCGCCAGCGCGAAGACGCAGCGCTCCACGATCTCCTCGTTCGAGATCCTGCGGCGGGCGATGCCCATTTCCTTCGAGCCGGCCACGATGATCTCCTCCACCACCGGGTCGGGGATGGGGTCGCGCTTGCCGGCCTCGTAGCGGTACCAGCCCGAGCCGGTCTTCTGCCCGAAGCGGCCCAGCTCGCAGACCTTGTCGGCGATGATCTGGCGGGGCGCGCCGGGGTGCTCTGCGTAGTGGCGCTTGCGGATGTACCAGCCGATGTCGTTGCCGGCCAGGTCGGAGACCCGGAACGGTCCCATGACGAACCCGAACCTCTCGAGCGCCCGGTCCACCTGCTGCGGCAGGGCGCCCTCGGCGAGGAGCGACAGGCACTGGTTCAGGTAGCCGTGCAGCATGCGGTTTCCGATGAACCCGTCGCAGACGCCGGAGACCACGCCGGTCTTCTTGAGCTTCTTCGAGAGCCCCATGACCGTGGCCAGCACGTCCTTCGCGGTCTGCTTGCCGCGCACGATTCTCGAGCAGCTTCATGACGTTGGCCGGGCTGAAGAAGTGGGTCCCGATCACGTCCTGCGGCCGCCTCGTGAAGGACGCGATCCGGTCGACGTCGAGCGTGGAGGTGTTGGTCGCCAGGATGGCGCCCGGCTTCATCACCTCGTCGAGCTTCCGGAACACCGCCTCCTTCACCGCCATGTCCTCGAAGACCGCCTCGACGACGATGTCGGCCTGGCCGAGCGCGGCGTAGTCCATGGTCGGCCGGATGAGCGCCATGCGCTCCTCGACCTGGGCGGGGGTGATCTTCCCCTTCTTCGCGGTGCCCTCGTAGTTCTTGCGGATGACGCCGAGCCCTTTCTGCAGGGCCTCCTCCTTCACCTCCAGCACCGTCACCGGGATGCCGGCGTTGGCGAAGTTCATGGCGATGCCGCCGCCCATGGTGCCGGCGCCGATGACGGCGGCCGACTGGACGGGCCTCGTGGGCGTGTCCTCCGGGACGTCGGGGATCTTGGAGGCGGCCCGCTCGGCGAAGAAGGCGTGCCGGAGCGCCCGGGACTCGGGCGTCTGCACCAGCTCGATGAAGGCGGCCCGCTCCCAGGCGAGCCCCTCCTCGAAGGGCTTCGTCGCCGCGACCTCGACCGCGTCCACGCACTTCCGCGGGGCCGGGTAGTCCTTCGCCATCGCGGAGACCGTGTTGCGGGCGAAGGCCAGGAACCCCGGTGCGCGCGGATCCTTCAGGGGGATGTCTCGGACGAGCGGCAGCGGCCGGACGTCGGCCACCTTCTCGGCGAAGGCCACCGCGCCGTCGAGCAGGTCCCCGTCGATGATGGCGTCGAAGAGCCTCGTGCCGGCGAGCTTCTCGGAGGGCACCGGGGTCCCGGACACGATCATGTTGAGCGCCGCCTCGACGCCCACGACGCGGGGGAGGCGCTGCGTCCCCCCGGCCCCGGGCAAGAGGCCGAGCTTCACCTCGGGCAGCGCGATTTGCGCGCCCGGCGAGGCCACCCGGTAGTGGCAGCCCAGGGACAGCTCCGTCCCGCCCCCCATGCAGACGGTGTGGATGGCGGCCACGACCGGCTTGGGGCACTGCTCGACCACCCGGATCACGGTGTGGAGGTTGGGCTCGGCGAGCGCCCGGGGGGAGTTGAACTCCTTGATGTCGGCGCCGCCCGAGAAGGCCTTCCCGGCGCCGGTGATGACCACCGCCTTCACCGACGGGTCGGCCACGGCCCGGTCCAGGCCCGCCACGAGCCCGCTCCGGAGCTCGTACCCCAGGCCGTTCACCGGGGGGTTGTCGAGGGTGATGACCGCCACCGCGCCGCGCGTCGTGTACCGGGCCTGGCTCATTTGTTCTCCGTGATGAAGCGCTCCAGGTGGTGCTCGGTGTCTCCGAGCGAGAGCTCGATGGCGAGCAGCCTCTTGAAGTGGTGGCTGACCATGAGCTCGTCGGTGACCCCCATCCCGCCGTGGAGCTGCACCGCCTGCTGTCCCACGTACCGGCAGGCCTGCCCGACCGTCACCTTGGCCGCCGACACGATCCGCCGCCGTTCCCGGACGTCCCCGGAGGCGGCGTGCATGGCGGCAAGGTAGCTCATCGAGCGGGCCTGCTCCACGTGCATCAGCATGTCGGCCATGCGGTGCTGCAGGGCCTGGAAGCGGGCGATGGGGACGCCGAACTGCTTGCGGGTGCGGGTGTACTCGGTGGTGGCGTCGAGGGTCGCCTGCAGGACCCCCACCGCCTCGGCGCAGAGCGCGGCCACGCCCAGGTCGAAGGCGGCCGAGAGCGCGGGGAATGCCTTGCCCTCGGCGCCGAGAAGGGCCTCCCCGGGGAGCTCCACCGCGGCGAGCGTCACGTCTGCGCCGCGCTGCCCGTCGATGGTCGGATAGGGGACGAGGCCGAGCCCCGGAGTGCCGGCCGACACCGCGAAGACCGAGAGCCCCTCCTCGGCGTCGGGGGCACCGGAGGTGCGGGCGGTGACCAGGAGCAGGTCGGCGGCCGGCGCGTGGAGCACCACCGCCTTGCGCCCCTCGAGGGTCCACCCGGCGCCGGACCGGCGGGCCGTGGTCGCGACCCGGGAGAGGTCGTGGCGGGAGCCCGCCTCCCCGTGCGCGACGACGGCGATGAGCTCGCCCGCCGCCATCCCGGGGAGCAGCGCCTCCCGCTGCGCCGGGGTGCCGACCTCACGGACGAGCGCGGTGGCGAGCACGGCCGACGAGAGGTAGGGCTCCACCAGGAGCGCGCGCCCCATGGCACCCAGGGTGACGAGGGTCTCCACCGTGGCCGGCGCCATCCCGCCCTGCTCCTCCGGGACCTGGAGGGAGAGCAACCCCATCTCCCCCAGCTTCGTCCAGATCTCGCGGCTCCACCCGTCCGGGGAGCGGAGGATCTTGCGGCGCGCCTCGAACCCGTACTCCTGCGCGAGGAAGCGCTGGACCATGTCGGAGAGCGCCTGCTGCTCGTCGGTCAGGTGGAAGTGCATGCGCGCTCCTACAGGCCCAGGATCATCTGGGTGATGATGTTCTTCTGGATTTCGTTCGAGCCGCCGTAGATGGAGGCCTTGCGCATGTTGCAGTACGTGGCTGCCAGCGGGGCGGCGTACTCCGGCCCGACCGGCGGCCCCCTGAACCCGGCCTCGAGCGTCTCGACACGGAAGGGCAGCGCGTAGGGCCCCACCGCCAGGACCATGAGCTCGGTGAGCGCCTGCTGGATCTCGGTGCCCTTGATCTTGAGGAGCGAGGCCTCCGGCCCGGGAGCCCGCTTCTCGGCCTCGGCGGAGAGGACCCGGAGATTCGTGATCTCGAGGGCGAGCAGGTCGATCTCCACCTGGGCGAGGCGCGCCGCGAAGAGCGGATCCTCGGCGAGCGGCCGCCCGCGTCTTCCGCTCCTCCGAGGCGATGCGCTTCAGCCGGATGAGTCTCCCGCTTGGAGGTGCCGATGCCGGCGATGTTGGCCCGCTCGTGGCCGAGGAGGAACTTGGCGTAGGTCCAGCCCTTGTTCTCCTCGCCGACCCGGTTCTCGACCGGGACCTTCACGTCCTCGAACCAGACCTCGTTCACCTCGTGCCCACCGTCCAGCATGGTGATGGGGCGAACCGTCACCCCCGGCGACTTCATGTCGATGAGCAGGAAGGAGATCCCGGCCTGGGCCTTGCCGGTTCGGTCGGTGCGGACCAGGCAGAAGATCCAGTCGGCGTGCTGGGCCAGCGTGATCCAGGTCTTCTGGCCGTTCACCACGTAGTGGTCCCCCTCCCGCACCGCGAGGGTGCGCAGCGAGGCCAGGTCCGAGCCCGACTCGGGCTCGGAGTAGCCCTGGCACCACCAGTCCTCTCCGGAGAGGATGCGGGGGAGGAAGCGGGCGTGCTGCGCGGCATCGCCGAAGCGCTGGATCACCGGCCCGACCATCTTCAGGCCGAAGGGGAGCAGGCGGGGCGTGCCGGCGGCGGCGCACTCCTCCTCGAAGATGTACTGCCGGACCGGGTCCCAGCCGGTGCCGCCGAACTCGGTGGGCCAGTTGGGCCCGCCCCATCCCTTGCGGAAGAGGATTCGCTGCCACTCCACCGTGTCCTCGGGCGGGACGTGGAGCCCCTCCAGCACCTTGTGGCGCATGGCGGCGGGCAGGCTCTCCTCGAGGAACGACCGGACCTCGTCGCGGAAGCGCCGCTCCTCGGGGGTGAAGGTGAGGTCCAGGGCCCTCCGCCGGGCACCTCGCGGTCCCGGGTCCGTTTCGCACTGCGAAACAATGGTCCGACTCGCGTACTTGCGGTCCACCCCGTAACACGCCGCTGTTGACGGTGGCAAGGCGGCGGTGCCAGGATCCGGGGCTTCGCGCAGCCGAGGATAGCCGGTCCCGCACCCCCGTGTCTCCCGGAGGAAAAGTCCCCCATGAGCCTGAAACGACTGCTCGACCTCTCGGGAAAGGTGGCGCTCGTCACCGGCGGTTCCCGCGGCCTGGGGCTCCAGATGGCCGAGGCGCTCGGGGAGATGGGAGCCCGGGTCGCCCTCACCGCGCGCAAGGCCACCGAGCTGGAGGCCGCGGTGAAGCACCTGGCCGGCCAGGGCATCGAGGCCATGGCCGTGCCCGTGGACCTGGGGAAGCGCGAGAGCATCCCGGGCACCGTGGACGCGGTGGCGGCCCGCTTCGGCACCGTGGACATCCTGGTGAACAACGCCGGCACGAGCTGGGGCGCCCCCGCCGAGGACCACCCGGCCGAGGCCTGGGACAAGGTGATGCGGCTCAACCTCGACGCGCTCTTCTTCCTCTCCCAGGAGGTGGGGCGGCGCTTCATGATCCCGCGCCGCTCCGGGAAGATCGTGAACGTGGCCTCGGTGTCCGGCCTGGCCGGCAACCCGCCCGGGATGCAGACCATCGCCTACAACGCCAGCAAGGGAGCGGTGGTGAACCTGACCCGCGCGCTGGCCGTGGAGTGGGGCCGGTACGACATCAACGTGAACGCCATCTGCCCGGGCTTCTTCCCGTCGAAGATGACCGCCGGCCTGCTCGGCGCCATCGGCGACATGGTGGTCGCGATGACTCCCCTCGGCCGGATCGGCGGGGACGAGGACCTCAAGGGCGCAGTGGTGTTCCTCGCGTCCGACGCCTCCCGCCACGTCACCGGGCAGAGCCTGGTGGTGGACGGCGGCGCCTGCCTCTACTGACCTGGAGACTCCATGGACTTCTCGGTTTCGGAGCGGGTGCGGAGCTTCCAGGGTCTGGTCCGGGAGTTCATGCGGAAGGAGGTCTTTCCGCTCGAGCCGCGCTTCCGCCACGGCGGCTTCGCGGCCATCCTCCCCGAGCTGCGCCGGGCGAGGGAGAAGGCCCGGGAGACCGGCCTCTTCGCGGCCCACATGCCGCCGGAGTACGGCGGGGCGCACCTGCCGCTCACCGAGTTCGCCCACCTGTCGGAGGAGCTGGGCAAGAGCCCGCTCGGCCACTACTGCTTCAACGTCCAGGCCCCCGACATCGGGAACATGGAGCTCATCCTCGAGCACGGCACCGAGGAGCAGAAGGAGCGCTGGCTCCGGCCCCTCTCCCGCGGCGAGATCCGCAGCTGCTTCACCATGACCGAGCCGGAGTTCGCCGGCTCGAACCCGGTCTGGATGGGGACCACCGCCCTGAAGGAGGGCGGCGAGTGGGTGATCCGCGGCCACAAGTGGTTCGCCTCCTCGGCCGACGGCGCCGCCTTCGCCGTGTGCATGGCGGTGACCAACCCCGGCGAGAAGAACCCCTACCAGCGCGCCAGCATGATCCTCGTCCCCACCGACACGCCGGGATTCGAGCTGGTGGGCAACATCTCGGTGATGGGGCACCGCGGCGCCGACTGGCAGAGCCACGGCGAGGTCATGTACCACGGGGCCCGCGTGCCGCTCGCGAACCTGCTCGGCCCGGAGGGCGGCGGTTTCGTGCTGGCCCAGCACCGGCTGGGGCCCGGGCGCATCCACCACTGCATGCGCTGGATCGGGATCTGCGAGCGGGCCTTCGACATCCTCTGCCAGCACGCCTCCACCCGGCAGCTCGCCCCCGGCGACGTGCTGGGCAACCGCCAGATGGTCCAGCAGTGGATCGCCGAGAGCCGCGCCGAGATCGACTCGGCCCGCCTGCTCGTGCTTCACGCTGCGTGGAAGATCGAGCGGGAGGGGGCGCCGGCGGCCCGCCAGGAGATCTCCATCATCAAGTTCACCGTGGCCCGCACCCTGCAGCGGGTGCTCGACCGTGCCATCCAGGCGCTGGGCGCGCTGGGCATGACCGACGACACCCCGCTGGCCTTCTGGTACGCCCACGAGCGGGCCGGGCGCATCTACGACGGCGCCGACGAGGTGCACATCTCCAGCGTGGCCAAGCGCATCCTGGGGGCCTACGCGAAGGGCAAGGGCGAGGCGTGACCGGGCGGTCGGCACCCCGCCTCGACGAGGCCGACGAGGTCCGGGAGGAGGAACGCTTCGACCCGGAGCGGATCCGACCCTGGCTGCTCCAGGCCTTTCCCGGGGCCGGGGGGCCCATCACCGAGCGGCAGTTCCGCAAGGGGCACTCCAACCTCACCTACCTGGTCCGGATCGGCGACCGGGAGGCGGTGCTGCGCCGCGCCCCGTTCGGCGCCAAGGTGAAGAGCGCCCACGACATGGTCCGGGAGTGGAACCTGCTCTCGGCGCTGCAGGGAGCGTACCCGCGCGCCCCGAGGCCGCTGGCCTTCTGCGACGACGAGTCGGTCCTGGGAGCCCGCTTCTACCTCATGGAGAGGGTGCACGGGGTGATCCTGCGCGGCGACGGGTCGGGCTCGGGGCTGGAGCTCACGCCCGCGCTGCTGCGCTCCACCTCCACCGCGCTGGTCGACGCCCTGGTCGACCTGCACGCCGTGCCGGTGGCCGGCACTCCGCTCGCATCCATGGGGAAGCCATCCGGGTACGTGGGACGGCAGGTGAAGGGCTGGACGGATCGCTACTTCGCCGCCCGGACCGACCTGATCCCGGAGATCGAGGCGGCGGCCGCCTGGGCCGCGGCCCACATGCCGCCGGAGAGCGGCGTGGCGCTCGTCCACAACGACTTCAAGTACGACAACGTGGTCCTCGACCCCGACGACCTCTCGCGCGTCGTGGCGGTCCTCGACTGGGAGATGGCCACGGTGGGCGATCCGCTCATGGACCTGGGCACCGCCCTCGGCTACTGGACCGACCCGGACGATCCGGGGGAGCTGCGTGCCCACGCCTTCGGCCCCACCCACCTGCCGGGCGGCCTCTGCCGGCGGGAGGTGGTGGAGCGTTACGCGGAGCGGTCGGGGCGGGCCGTCGAGAACGTCCTCTTCCACTACGTCTTCGCCCTCTTCAAGCTGGCGGTGATCGTCCAGCAGATCTACCGGCGCTACAGGGACGGCCACACCAGCGATCCCCGCTTCGCCACGCTCATCCACATGGTGCGGGTCCTCGGCACGCAGGCCACCCGCGCCCTCGACCGGCAGCGCATCCACGACCTGGGATGAAGCTCCACGTCCTCGCGAAGAAGGAGGAGCTCGACGGGCAGCGCCTGCCGGGCAAGGTGGTGATCGTCCTCGACGTGCTCTTCGCCACCAGCAGCATCGCCGCGGCCCTGGCCCACGGGGCCACCGAGGTGATCCCGACGCTCGACGGCGACGCCGCCCGGGCCGTGGCGGCCGCCCGGCCACCCGGATCCTTCGTGCTGGCCGGGGAGTACGGCGCCGAGACGCTCCCGGGCTTCGCCCACCCCACCCCGCTCTCGCTGCTGGGCGAGCCGCTCTCCGGCAGGGCCCTCGTCTACTCGACCACGAACGGCACGGTGGCCATCCACAAGGCCGCCGGCGCGTCCCGGGTCTACGCCGCATCCCTCTGCAACGGAGCGGCAGTGGTCGACCACGTCGTCGCGCGGGCCGAGGGGGAGACCGTCCTCCTGGCCTGCTCGGGCTCGGTGGACGCCTTCAACCTGGAGGACTTCTACGGCGCCGGCCACCTGGTCTCCCTCTTCACGCGCAGGCGGCCGGGGTGGGAGCTCTCCGACACCGCGCTGGCCGCCGCGATCCTCCACGACGGGAGCGACGCGCTCGACTGCCTGTCGCGGAGCCGGGTGGGGCGGATGATGCGGGACCGCGGCCTGGAACGGGAGGTGGAGTGGGCGGCGCGGAAGGACCACCTCGCGGTGGTGCCGGAGCTGCGCGGGGGGAGCCTGGTCAACGCCGCAGCTTGAAGGTGCCGAGCGCCTTCGCCACCAGCGTCCCCTCGCCGTCGCGGACCTCGCCCTCCGAGAAGGCGAGCGACCTGCCGGCCCGCAGGCAGCGCGCCTCGGCCACGAGCGTGCCCTTGCCGGGGCCGAGGAAGCTCACCGACAGGTCCACCGTGATGGCGCCCCGGGCCGTCCCGTCCCGGGTGATGGCTGCCACCGCGAGCGCCACGTCGGCCAGCGCCATGACCACGCCGCCGTGGGCGTCGTGGAAGCTGTTCATGAGCTCCGGGCGCAGCGGCATCTCGAGGCGCGCCACGCCCGGCTCGTTCCGGACGATGCGGATGCCCAGGAACTCGGCGAAGGGGACCGGCCGGCCGATGAGCTCGGAGAGGGTCACGACCCTCCGGGGAGGGCCACCAGCTTCCCGTGGGCGCGCCGGGCCAGCAGGTCCTCGAGGGCTCCGGGGACCTCGGCCAGGCCCAGGCGGGCAGTCACCACGGGGGAGAGGCGCTTCTCGCAGATCCAGGCGGCGATGCGGGAGAGCTCGTCGGCGGACTTCCTGGGCTCCCGGCGGGACCAGTCCCCCCAGTAGACGCCCAGGATGGAGCGGGCGTTGAGCAGGGCCAGGTTGAGAGGGATGCGGGGGATCTCCCCGGACGCGAAGCCGACCACCAGGAAGCGGCCGCCCCAGCCGGTGGAGCGCAGCGCCACCTCGGAGAGGGCTCCGCCCACCGGGTCGTAGACCACGTCGACACCGCGCCCCTGGGTGAGGACCTTCACCCGATCGCGCAGGTCCTCGGTGGAGTAGTCGACGGTGAAGTCGGCGCCGAGCCGGCGGCAGGTCTCGAGGCGGGCGGCCGAGGAGGCGGCGGCGATGACCCTCGCCCCGAGGAGCTTGCCGATGCCCACCGCCGCGGTGCCCACTCCCCCTCCGGCGCCGAGCACGAGCAGCGTCTCGCCGGACCGGAGGCGGGCCCGGTCCTCCAGGGCGTGGAGCGAGGTGCCGCAGGTGAGGAGCGAGGCGGCGGCGAGGTCGGGAGGGAGCGACGCCGGGCGGGGAAGCACCTGGTCGGCGGGGAGGACGCAGCGCTCGGCGAAGGCGCCGGCTCCGGGGACGGCCATCACCGGATCGCCGGGGGCGAAGGCGTCCACGCCCTTGCCGACCGCCTCGACCACGCCGGCGAGCTCCATGCCGGGCACGAAGGGGAGCGGCGGACGGACCTGGTACCTCCCCTGGACCATCAGCCCGTCGGGGTAGTTGAGGCCGGCCGCCTCCACGCGGACGAGGACCTCCCCGTCGCCCGGGGCGGGGTCAGGGACGTCCGCGACCCGGAGGTTCGAGATCGGACCGAATTCGGTGCAGAGGAGCGCGCGCACGGGAGTTTCGCGGTACGAAACGAGGTGCCGCACCGTAGCACGGCGGGTGCGCGTTCCACAACGCACCCGGCCGATCTGCTAGGCTGCCGGGGTGGCCGTGGACAAGCGCCAGCCCCCGGTGGACCGGAAGTTCGTGACCGCCCTGTCGCGCGGGCTCGAGGTGCTGCGCTGCTTCGGGGCGCGGGACCGCTGGCTCGCCAACCAGGAGATCGCCCGGCGAACCGGGCTCGCCAAGCCGACCGTCTCGCGCCTGGCCTACACGCTGACCCGTCTCGGCCACCTCCGGTACTCGGAGACCACCAACAAGTACGCGCTGGGCAGCGCCGCCATCAGCCTGGGGTTCGCGGCGCTGGGCCAGATGGACGTGCGGCGCGTGGCCCGCCCGTTCCTGCAGGAGCTCTCCGAGTACACCAGGGCGTCGGTCCACCTGGCGGTGAACGACCGGCTCTCCATGCAGGTGGTCGACACCTACTGGAACAGCGCCTCCTTCGTCATCGACATCGGCTCGCGCGTCCCGGCGGCCACCACCTCGCTGGGGCGGGCCTACGTCTCGGCGCTGCCGCCCCCGGAGCGCAAGCGCTTCCTCGAGGCCATGCGGGCGGCGCGCCCCGCCGACTGGCCGGTGAACCGGAAGCGCATGGAGCAGGCCTTCCGCGACCACGACGCGTTCGGCTTCTGCTTCGGCCTGGGGGACTGGAGGCGCGAGATCAATGCGGTGGCGGCCCCGCTCCTGCTCCCCGACGGCACCGGTCTCGTCGTGGTGGGCGTGAGCGGAGCGGCCTTCCAGCTCGAGCCGGAGACGCTCAAGCGCGACGTGGGGCCCCGGCTCCTGGCGCTCCTCGGAAACGTGAGGTCGGGGCTCTCCCCCAACCGGGAAGCGGAGGGCGGATGAGCGGCTCGACGATGACCGACTTCCTGGGAATGCGAGAGCTCCTCAGCGACGAGGAGCGGATGGTGCAGGTGCAGGCCCGGCAGTTCGTGAACGAGCGGGTGCTCCCGGTGATCGAGCGCCACGCACAGGAGCAGACCTTCCCGGCGGCGCTCGTCCGCCCATGGGGGAGCTGGGCTTCCTCGGCCCCACCCTCCCGGCCCGCTACGGCTGCGCCGGACTCTCCAGCGCGGCCTACGGGCTCCTCATGTACGAGCTGGAGCGCGGCGACTCGGCGCTGCGCAGCTTCGCCTCGGTGCAGGGGTCGCTCGTCATGTACCCGATCTTCGCCTACGGGTCGGAGGCGCAGAAGGACTCCTGGCTTCCGCGGCTCGCCCGCGGGGAGGCCGTGGGCTGCTTCGGGCTCACCGAGCCGGACTTCGGCTCCAACCCGTCCGGAATGCGGACGCGGGCGGTCCGGGAGGGCAGCCGCTGGCGCATCAACGGCTCGAAGATGTGGATCACGAACGGCTCCGTCGCCGACGTGGCGGTGGTCTGGGCCCGCACCGAGGACGGCATCCGCGGCTTCCTGGTGGAGAGGGGGACGCCGGGGTTCTCCGCGCCCGAGATGAAGGGGAAGTGGTCCTTGCGGGCCTCGGTCACGTCGGAGCTGATCCTCGAGGACGTGATCGTGGACGAGGAGCGGAGCCTGTTGCCCGGGGTGAAGGGCCTGAAGGGGCCGCTCGGCTGCCTGAACCAGGCCCGCTTCGGCATCGCCTGGGGCGTGCTGGGCGCAGCCGAGGCCTGCTACCAGTGCGCGCTGGAGTACGCCGGGAGCCGCACCCAGTTCGACCGGCCCATCGCCGGCTTCCAGCTCACCCAGGAGAAGCTGGCCTGGATGGTGACCGAGCTCTCCAAGGGGCAGCTGCTTGCGCTCCACGTGGCCCGCCGGAAGGATGCGGGGACGGTGACACCGGCCCAGATCTCCATGGCCAAGATGAACAACGTCTCGGTGGCCCGGGAGATCTGCTCCCGCGCCCGGACCATCCTGGGGGCGAACGGCATCCTCGGCGAGTACCCGGTCATGCGCCACATGGCGAACCTCGAGTCGGTCTACACGTACGAGGGCACCCACGAGATGCACACGCTGGTCATCGGCGAGGCGGTCACGGGGATCCAGGCGTTTCGCTAGCGGCGCCGGCCTCGGCCGGCGCAATGCCCTGGAGCGCCTGCGAACTCCCCGTCACGCCCTCTTCTTCAGCGACAGCCCCATCGTGAACCTCGCCACCACTTCCTCCCCGTACTTCTCCGGCACGGTGGCCACCACCTGCACCGGGAGCGTCACCCGCTCGCCGGTCCGCTCGGTCTCGGCCATGGCGTCGGCGATCCGGCGCCCCTCGCGGGTCCGGAACACCGTGTCCCCGTCGGCCCGCTTCAGGAACTCCATGTTGGCGTACTTGAAAACCGGCACGACCTGCCGGTACCGGGAGCGGATGAGGGAAAAGGCGTTCATCCCGCTCGCCAGGTCGGCCGCGGCGGCCATCACCCCCACGTACATCGACCCCACGTGGTTCCGTGTGCGCCACCCCAGCGGGACGCCGACCGCCGCACCCTCGTCGTCGAGCTCGAGGACGTTCGGGGCGATGAAGAGGAGGAGCGGGATGCGAACCCCGAGCGCGCGGACGGCGGCGGTTTCCTTCCAGAGCATGGACCGCACCCTACCCCGCCTCCTCGCGGGCGTGCGATCGGATTGGTGCGGCGCGCATTCCGGGGCGCGGGGCCATACTCCGCCACCTCCTCGCCGGCCTTTGAGCCGCGGCCGTGATTTTCACGCCGGGTGAATAGATCCATGAAGGCGTCCCCGTAAACTTGCCGCGCCGCCTCGCGGTTATGGACGCCGCAAAGGATCCCGACAGTTGGCCACCGTGGATGGTCCGCCCCTTCCGCGAGGCACCACGTGGTCGACCTGCAGGCGGATGGTGGCGCCGCAGGTGCCACCGTCCGCCAATGGCCACGTGCATTTCCCCCCATCCCGCTTCAGTACCTCCCTCTTCACCTTCGGAGGCACGCTTGCCCGCCGCTTCTCCTGCTGGGCGACGAGCAGTTCCAGCGCCGACGTCAGTACCTGCTCGTCGGTCGCGCCAGGCTGGACGTGTGACTGGCCCGCCTTCGCCTTCTTCAAGAGCGCCAGGAACTCCCGGCTCACCGTGATGTGGAGGCGGCTCTCCGTGGCGGTCATCGGCACGACCACCGGGCGGGGAACCTCCGGGAGAGCCCGCGGAAGTTCACCCAGGTGAACTTTTTGGCCAGCGGCTGTCCAGGATACAGGCGGTTCGATCCGCGCGGCCGGACCCACCCGCTCGACCGGCTCCACCTTCGTCACCACCGTCCGTTCCGGAACCACCTTTCGCGGCTTGAGTTCCGCCGCCACCTCCAGCGCCTCCTGCTTCGAGAGCCCGAAGAACCTCGGCAGGACCTCCGCCCGGTTCTCCTCGGTCATCACCGTCGCCACGATCGACGCGGTGGTGAAGCAAAGCCGTCCGTCCCGGATGGGATCCAGCACCTCCGGGAAACGCTCCACGAGCCAGGCCGCCGCGCGCCTGTGGTGGGCGGCTCCACGGGAGAGCTTCAGTCCCCTGTGGAGGTATTCGAAGAGCGATGCGTACCCCAGGTCCCGGAAAGACTTGCGGCGGTCGAACTCCGCGAGGGCGAGGAGGAATGCGCCCTGCGCGACGAACTCGGCGCCGAGGAGGTCGGCGAGATGGGCGTGGAAGGAACGGGCGTCGAGGGAGGCGAGGTCATTCATGAATCCACCCTCTCACGCGATTTCGCGACCTCCGGAAACGCACGAGGACGGCCGCCCGCGCGTTCCCCGGTGCGGAGATCTCGAACCTCGCCAGGAACCCGGAGCACCCTCGCACGGCGAGACGCGGCCCCGTGGAGCCCCTTCCGGCGCGACCTCGCACGCTGGAGACGATCTACACGAAATACCCGTCAAGACAGTGTTTCCTTACGCCCCATCTGGCCAACGGTCCGCCGCGCGGACGGACGCCGGCGGGACGTTCACGTGGGGTGAACACGGTTCGCCACCCCGAGCCAGCGGGTCTCCGCGCCCCGCCCCCTGCACCCGTCACCCCCCCGCGATAGATCGACGCCGTGCTCCCCGGCTTCCACCCCCTGGTCTCGGGCTGGTTCGAGTCCCGTTTCGGCTCCCCCACCGAGCCGCAGGCGGCCGGCTGGCCGGAGATCCAGTCCGGGAGCGACGTGCTCGTCTCGGCACCCACCGGCTCGGGGAAGACCTTCGCGGCCTTCCTCTCCGGCCTCGACTCGCTCTTCCGCGAGGGGCTCGAGGGCGAGCTTCCCGACGAGACCCGCATCCTCTACGTCTCGCCGCTGAAGGCGCTCTCGAACGACATCGAGAAGAACCTGCGCGAGCCGCTCGCCGGGTTGCGGGAGGCCGCGCAGGCGGCCGGGCTTCGTCCCCCGGCCATCCGGGCCGCGGTCCGCACCGGCGACACGCCCTCGTCGCGCCGCCAGGCCATGCTGAAGCGGCCCCCCCACGTGCTCGTCACCACCCCCGAGTCGCTCTACCTGCTCCTCACGAGCGAGAAGGGGCGCCGGTCGCTCGCCACCGTGCGCAAGGTGATCGTCGACGAGATCCACGCGGTGGCCCGCGACAAGCGCGGCAGCCACCTCTCCCTCTCCCTCGAGCGGCTCGAGGCGCTCTGCACGCGCCGCCCCCAGCGCATCGGGCTCTCGGCCACGGTGAGCCCGATCGAGGAGATGGCCCGCTTCCTGGTGGGGGCCGGACGTCTGCGCCGGGGCGTCGCCGAATGCGCGATCATCGAGGTGGGGCGCGGACGCGTCCTCGACCTGGGCGTGGAGATCCCGCGGGACGAGCTCTCGTCGGTGGCCTCGAAGGAGCAGTGGGCAGAGACCTACGACCGTCTCGCCGAGCTGGCCCGGGAGAACAGGACCACCCTCGTCTTCGTGAACACCCGGAAGCTCGCCGAGCGGGCCGCCCACGCGCTCTCCGAGCGGCTCGGCGATGGGCAGGTGGCCGCCCACCACGGAAGCCTGTCGCGGACGCGACGGCTCGAGGCCGAGGACCGGCTCAAGACGGGGTCCCTCAGGGCCATCGTCGCCACCGCGTCGCTCGAGCTCGGCATCGACATCGGCACCGTGGACCTGGTCGCACAGCTGGGCAGCCCGGGCGCGCTGCACGTGGCGCTGCAGCGCGCCGGCCGGTCCGGACACTGGCGAGGCGCGACCCCGAGGGCCCGGTTCTTCCCCATGAGCCGCGACGAGCTCGTCGAGTGCGCCGCGCTGGTGCGGGGACTCCGGACCGGGGCGCTCGAGACCATCGCTCCTCCCCCCTGGCCGCTCGACGTACTCTCCCAGCAGGTCGTGGCCGAGGCGGCGTCGCGGCCGGTCGGCGAGGACGAGCTCTTCGCGCTGTTCCGGCGGGCCTGGCCCTACCGCGAGCTCCCGCGGCGGGAGTTCGACGCCGTCGTGACCATGCTCTCCGAGGGCATCGCGACCCGTCGCGGCCGCTCCGGCGCGCTGCTTCATCGGGACGGCGTGCACCACGTGGTCCGCGGGCGACGCGGTGCGCGCATCGCGGCCCTGACTGGCGGCGGCGCCATCCCCGACAACGCCCAGTACCAGGTGGTGGCGGAGCCGGAGGGGGTGGCGGTCGGACAGGTCGACGAGGACTTCGCGGTGGAGAGCATGGCGGGGGACGTCTTCCTGCTCGGCAACACCGCCTGGCGCATCCGGCGCATCGAGTCGGGCGTGGTCCGGGTGGAGGACGCCGGCGGCGCGGCCCCGGGCATCCCCTTCTGGCTCGGCGAGGCGCCCGGGCGCAGCGCGGCCCTCTCGGCCGAGGTCTCGCGGCTGCGCGCCGACCTCGAGCCGCGGCTCGACGATCGCGAGGCCGCCATCGGGTGGCTCGCCGCCGAGGGCTCGCTGCCGGAGGCGGGAGCGCGCCAGGCGGTCGATTACCTCGCCGCGGGGCGCGCCGTCCTCTCGGCCCTGCCCACCCAGGATACCCTCGTCGCCGAGCGCTTCTTCGACGAGGCGGGCGGCATGCAGCTCGTGCTCCACGCTCCCTTCGGCGCCCGCCAGAACCGCGCGCTCGGGCTCGCGCTCCGCAAGCGCTTCTGCCGCGCCTTCGACTTCGAGCTGCAGGCTGCCGCCAACGACGACGGCGTGCTGCTCTCGCTCGGGCCGCAGCACTCCTTCCCGCTGGCGTCGATCTTCGAGATGCTCTCGTCGCAGCGCATCGACGAGGTGCTCACCCAGGCCGCGCTCCAGTCCCCCATGTTCCCCATCCGCTGGCGCTGGGACGCCACCCGCGCGCTGGCGCTCCCGCGGGTGCTGGGCGGGCGCAAGGTGCCGCCTCCCATCGCCCGCATGCGGGCCGACGACCTGCTCGCCGCGGTCTTCCCGATGGCGGTGGCCTGCCAGGACAACGCCGACCAGCACGCCGGGCCGGTCGAACCCCCCGACCACCCGCTCGTCGAGGAGGCGCTGCGCGACTGCCTGGGGGAGGCCATGGACGCGGCGGGACTGAAGCACCTCCTCCGGCGCATCGAGGCCGGAGAGGTCCGGCTCGTGGCCAGGGACCTGGCCGAGCCCTCGCCGCTGGCCCACGAGATCCTGGGGGCGAAGCCCTGGGCCTTCCTCGACGACGCGCCGCTCGAGGAGCGTCGGGCCCGTGCGGTGGTGCTGCGGCGGTCGCTGCCCGCGGCCGACGCCGCCGGCATCGGAGCGCTGTCCGCGGAAGCGATCGCCGAGGTGGTGGAGCAGGCGCGCCCCGATCCCCGCGACGCGGAGGAGCTGCACGACCTGCTCCTCGACGTGGGATTCATGCCCGCGACGGAGGGGGAGTCCTTTCGCGCCTTCCTCGACGTGCTCCGGTCCGGCGGCCGCGCGGCGCGCACGACGGGCGCGGGACGCGAGACCTGGGTGGCGGCGGAGCGGGTCGGGGCTTACCGGGTGCTCGCGGCCGAGCCGGGGATCGATGCCTCGCCCCTCGCCCCCCCGCTGCCGGGACTCTCCGGAGAGGACCTTCCCGCGTCACCCGACGTTGCCGCGGCGCGCGTGCTTCGCGGCTGGATGGCCCGGCTCGGACCCATCACCGCTCCGTCGCTGTCCGGGCGGCTGGGCCTTCCGCTGCCGCTCACCCTGGCCGCCTTGCACCGGCTCGAGTCGGAGGGGATCGTGCTCCGCGGCTCGTTCCTTCCCGGCGGCGAGCCGGGCGCCGACTGGTGCGACCGGGGGCTGCTCGCCCGCATCCACCGGCTCACGCTGGGGCGGCTGCGGCGGGAGATCGAGCCGGTCTCCGGCGCCGATCTGGTCCGCTTCCTGCTCCGCTGGCAGCACGCGGCCCCGGGGGCGCGGCTCCACGGGTCCCGCGGCCTCGCCGAGGTGATCGGGCAGCTGCAGGGGTTCCACGCTGCGGCCGGCGCCTGGGAGCGGGAAATCCTGCCGGCGCGCGTGTCCGGGTACGAGCCCGGCCTCCTCGACGGGCTCTGCCTGTCCGGCGAGGTGGCCTGGGGGAGGCTCGCAGTCGCCCCGGAGCCCGGTGACGTCCCGCGCCGCCGCGCCGCACCGACGCGCCACGCGCCGGTGACGCTGGCGCTCCGGACCGACCTCCCCTGGCTCCTCTCGGCGGGGCACGGGGAGACGCCGCCGCTCGGCGCCTCGGCCCGGGCGCTCGTCGACCTGCTCGGCCGCTGCGGCGCCTGCTTCCTGCCCGACCTCGCCGCCATGACCGGCCGCCTCCCCGGCGAGGTGGAGGCGAGCGCTCTGGGAACTCGTCTCGGCCGGGCTCGTCACCTGCGACGGATTCGCGGGGCTCCGCGCGCTCCTCGACCCGCCCCCGCGCCACCGGCCGCGGCGACCGGGGCAGGGAGGTGGCCGCTGGGCGCTCCTCCGCGCGCCGCGTCCGGCCGATGCGCCTCCGGTCCCCTCCCCGCTCGAGCCGATGGCCCGCCAGCTCCTGGCCCGCTGGGGCGTGGTCTTCCGCGACCTGCTCGGGCGCGAGCCGCTCGCACCGCCCTGGCGCGAGCTCCTGCCCGTGTACCGGGCGCTCGAGGCCCGGGGCGAGATCCGCGGCGGTCGCTTCGTGGCCGGCCTCTCCGGCGAGCAGTACGCGCTTCCGGCCGCCGTCGAATCGCTGCGGGCGGTGCGCCGCGCGCCCGGGGGCCGCGAGCGGGTCGAGCTCTCCGGGGCCGATCCGCTCAACCTGGTGGGCGGGAATCCTGCCGGGCGCCAAGGTGCCGGCCACCCTCGGCGCGCGCGTCGCGTACGAGGACGGCGTGCCGGGTGCGGTCTACCCGACGACCGACGCCACCGGCCGGTAGCGCCGCGCCAGCGCCACGAACGCCACCGAGGCGACGAGCATCAGCGCCGCGAAGAAGAGGAAGTAGGCGGCGCCGTGGAAGCGGTTCCACTGCGAGACCACCGCGGCGATGAAGTTCCCCACCGCGGAGGTGAGCAACCAGAAGCTCATCATCGTGCTCTTCATGGTCTTCGGCGCCTGGGTGAAGGCGAACTCGAGCCCGGTCACCGAGACCATCACCTCACCCACGGTGAGGACCAGGATGGGGATGACCTGCCAGAAGACGTGCGGTCTTGCCCCGCCGTCGATGATCGCCTGGATCCCGGCCATGATGACGAAGGAGAACATGGTGAGGAACATGCCCACGCTCATCCGGCCGAGCGGGGTCACCTTCACCCCCATGCGGACGAGCCCCGGGTAGACCACCCCCTGGAGGAGCGGGATGATGAGGAGCACCAGGAACGGGTTCACCGCGTTCATCTGGGACTCGGCGAGCCGGAACCCGCCCAGGTTCACCCCCAGGAACTCGAAGGTACCCACTTCGAGGTTCATCTGCTTCGCCTGGAGGATGAAGGCGGCGCCCTTCTGGTCGAAGAGCGCCCAGAACCCGGCCACCATGGCGAAGACCGCCGACACCCGCAGCACGGCCCGGGCACCGTCGACCGCCTCGGCCGGGTGGACGGCGCGCGCCGTCTCGAGCCAGTCGGAGCCCGGGGTGCGCTCCCGGCGGCGGGCGAACGCGGTGGCCACCACCCTCACGAACGAGTGCGGGTTTGGACCGGTGGGGGGCACGTTCACGTACTGGCGCCGCCCCGCCACGAAGAAGAGGAGCGCGAGCGCCATGAGCACGCCCGGCACGCCGAAGGCAACGGCCGGGCCGTGGGCCTTGAGCAGCCAGGGGATGAGCAGCGACGCGGTGGCGCTCCCCAGGTTCACCATCCAGTAGAAGAGGCCGTAGACCTTCTGGAGCAGGTGCTTCCGGTCGGGAGCGAACTGGTCGCCCACGTAGGCCGAGACGCAGGGCTTGATGCCGCCTGCCCCGACGGCGATGAGCGCGCACCCGGCGAGGAGCCCCAGGCGCGTCTCGTAGGCCGCCACCACCGCGTGGCCGACCACGTAGCCGAAGGAGAGCCAGAGGATCACCCGGTAGCGCCCCAGCCAGCGGTCGGCGAGCCACCCGCCCACGAGCGGCATGAGGTAGTTCGCCATCACGAAGTAGTGGTAGCTGGCCTTCGAGTCCGCGGCGGACAGCGCCAGGTACTGCACCATGTAGATGACGAGGATGTTGCGCATCCCGTAGAACGAGAAGCGCTCGGCCCCCTCCGAGGCCATGATCCAGCGGATCTGGGGCGGGAAGCGATCGCGACCGGTCCCTGCGGCGGGCGCGGCGGCGCTCACGGGCTACCCTCCGCCGCCGGCACCGGCGCGGGCGCGGGCGCGAACGACGTGGGCTGGTAGCGGCGGGCCACCCACGCGAAGGCGAGCGCACCGAGGAACATCAGGGCCGCGAAGAACGCGAAGTACCAGACCCCGTGGAAGCGGTTGAGCTTGGCCACGCCGGCCGTGAGCAGGCTGCCTGCCGCGATGGTCACGTACCAGAGGCTCATGATGACGCTCTTCATGGAGGGTGGCGCCTGGGTGTAGGCGAACTCGAGCGCCGTGACCGAGACCAGCACCTCCCCGATGGAGAGGAAGAGGTAGGCCGGGACCTGCCAGGCCACGTGCGGCCGGAGGCCAGCGTCGAGCGCGAGCTGGACGCCCATCACCCAGAGGAAGGAGAGCACGGTGACGAACATGCCGATCTGCATCTTCTGGAGGGCCAGCGTCCGCACCCCGCGCCGCTGCAGCGCCGGATAGACGAGGCCCGCGAAGATCGGGATGGTGGTGAGCACGAAGATGGCGTTCAGGGAGCCCATCTGCGAGGCCTTCACCGTGTAGCCGAGGACGTCGCGGTTCATGCGCTCGGCCTGTAGGACCCAGGAGGACCCGTACTGGAAGAACAGCGCCCAGAAGGCCGCGATGGGCGCGAAGACCCCCAGGATGCGGAAGACCGCCTTGGCCCCGTCGACCGCCTCGGCCGGGAACTGGGCCCGGGCCGGGTCGAGCCAGTGCTCGCCCGGGCGGGTGGTCCCGAGCTTCCTCACGGCGAGCCGGACAACCCGGAAGAAGCCGTTCGGGTTGGGGCCGGTGGGCGGGACGTTCACGTAGAGGCGACGGCCGCGCCAGAAGATGGCGAGCGCGAGGGCCATCAGCACGCCGGGCACCGCGAAGGCCACCCAGGGACCGAATCGGGCCAGCAGCTCGGGGATGATGAGCATGGAGGTGAACGACCCCAGGTTGATCATCCAGTAGTAGAGGTCGTAGACCTTCTCGAGCAGGTGCTGGCTCCTCGCGTCGAACTGGTCGCCCACGTAGGCGGCCGCAGTGGGCTTGATCCCGCCCGCGCCGATGGCGATGAGCGAGAGGCCCAGCACCAGCCCGGCCGGCGACTCCCAGATGGCGATGGCGGCGTGGCCGAAGACGTAACCCAGCGAGAGCCAGAGGATGACCCGGTAGCGCCCCAGGAAGCGATCGGCGATCCAGGCGCCGACGAGCGGGGTGAGGTACACGGCGAAGACGAAGAAGTGGTAGTTGGCCTCGGCGTCGGGTTCCCGGACTCCCAGGAAATTCACCATGTAGATGGTGAGGATCGAGGTCATCCCGTAGAACGAGAAGCGTTCGCACCCCTCGTTCCAGGCCAGGTACTTGATCTGCGAGGGGAAGCGGTCCCGGGGCGGTCGGCTCATGAGGAGGGCACAGTCTAGCCTGGAAGGAGCCGCCCCGCAGTTTCGCGAGAGGCCGCGCGGGGGACCGATTAAGCACTCCCCCCATGCCGGTCCACCGCATCACGCCCGAGGAGGCCGTCCACCTCCTCGCACACGACGACGTGGACCTGGTCGACGTACGCGAACCCGTCGAATGGGCCTCGGGGCACATCCCGGGAGCCCGCCACCTGCCGCTCGGCTCGCTGCTGCGCGACCCGCAGGGAGGGCTGCGGCAGGGGCGCGGCCGCGCCATCTTCGTGTGCGCGCACGGCATCCGCAGCCTCACCGCCGCCGCAGCAGCGTCGCAGCGCGGCTGCGAGAAGGCCTACAGCCTCGACGGCGGCGTGGTCGCCTGGGCCGACGCCGGGCTTCCCATCGAGATGGGGTAGGTCGCCTCGGCGTCAGCCGCGCAGCGCGGCCCAGGCGAGCGCCAGCCAGCCGGCCAGGAAGAGCAGCCCTCCCACCGGCGTCACCGCGCCGAGCCCCTTCACGCCGGTGAGCACGAGCGCGTAGAGGCTTCCCGAGAAGATCACCGTGCCGGCGACGAAGAGCCAGCCGGCCCAGGTGACCGCCGCGCCGGGCCAGCGCGCCGCCGCCCACGCGGCCGCGATGAGCGCGAACGCGTGGTACATCTGGTAGCGCGCGCCGGTGTCGAAGACGGCCGCCAGCTCCGGCGTGACCCTGGACCTGAGCCCGTGGGCGCCGAACGCGCCCGTCCCCACCGCGATGCACGCCGAGATCGCGCCCAGCGCAAAAAACGTTCTCTCCATGGTCGGCGGAGCATAGCGCCCGGGGCGGCGCGCCGCCGCCGGTTCGGTTAAGGCCGGACCATGGACCTGACCCGGAAGAAGTGCGTCCCCTGCGAGGGCGGCGTTCCCCGCGTCGAGGGGACCGCTCTCGACACGCTCCTCGCCTCGGTCGACGGCTGGCAGCTCGACGGCGACCGCATCCGCAAGCACCTCCGCTTCCCCGACTTCCGCGCCGCCATGGCCTTCGTCTCGGCCATGGCCGATCTGGCCGAGGCGGAGGGACACCATCCGGACTTCTGCGTCCACTACTCCGTCGTGGACGTCGAGATCTGGACCCACGCCGCCGGTGGGCTCACCGAGAACGACTTCATCCTGGCCGCCAAGATCGACCGGCTGCCGGGAGCGCTGCCGGGCTGACGTCGACGTGCGGTGAATTCCGGGACGGGTCCGCCCGTCCGTCCTCCATCGAAGACAACGGAGGAAGCCATGACCCACCGCACCGCAATCCCCCTCGCCGCCCTCCTCGCCCTCGCGCTCGTCGCCCCCCGCCCCGCCAGCGCCCACGACGAATACCGGCGCCCGGGCCCGATCGTCGCCTTCTCCCTCCCGCCCGCGCCCCCTCCCTGGGTGGTCGCGGTCCTCCCGCCCCCGTCTCCGCGGGCGTTCCCAGGCGGACAGTCACTATCCGTGTACTACCGCTGGCTCGACTCCAACCGGGCCGCCTACCTGGCCCGCTGGGGCTGGAACCCGTGGCGCATGGCCCGCTACGACGCCTGGTACGGCGGCTACCGCGCCGGGCTCGACGCGCGCTGGGCGCCTCCCGGCCGCCTGGCCTGGTCCCCCGACCGAGGGTACGACCGCAAGCACGGCCGGGGGCACGACCGGGATCGGGGCCACCGCGACGACTGATGGCGCCGCCCGGCTGCGTCGGGCGCGTCCCCTCCCCGCCGCCGGCTCCCCGCTGGCGGCGGGGTCGTCTCCCGGTTAGCTCTTCCCCGTGTCGCGCTCCCTGCTCTCGTTCGTGATCTTCTTCGGCGTCGCCCTCTCCATCGTGGGCGGCATGCACTACTACATCTGGTCGCGGCTGGTCCGCGACACCGCCGTGGCCGAGCCCTGGAGGCGCCTGCTCACCATCGGGATCGTGGCGGCCGCCGTCGCGGTGCCGGTGGCCTTCCTGGTCATGCGGGCCCGGGCGGGCGCCCTCGCCGACGGCTTCGTCTTCGGCGCCATGGTCTGGATGGGCGTGGCCTTCTTCCTGCTCTCGGCGCTCGTGGTGGTCGACCTGGCCCGGCTCGTCGTGTCGGGGGTGGAGCTCGTGACGGACTGGCTGCGCCACGCCCCGGAGGCGCCCGCCGACCCGGAGCGGCGCCGCATCGTCGCGAGGGCCGTCGCTGGAGGGGCCGTGCTGGCGGCGGGTGGCGCGACCGCCTACTCGGTGTCGAGCGCGCTCGGAGACCCCCAGATCCACGAGGTCCCGGTCAGGCTGGCGCGTCTTCCCCGCCAGCTCTCCGGCATCTCCATCGCCCAGATCACCGACCTGCACATCGGCCGGACCATCGGCGAGGACGAGGTCCGGAGGGTGGTGGCCGCCACCAACGCCCTGCGCCCCGACCTCATCGCCCTCACCGGCGACTTCGTGGACGGCAGCGTGCGGATGCTCGAGTCGGCGGCGGCCCCGCTGGCCGCGCTCTCGGCCCGCTACGGCGTCTTCTTCGTGACCGGGAACCACGAGTACTACTCGGGCGCCACGGCCTGGGTGGAGCACTTCCGCCGCCTGGGAATCCGCGTCCTCCGCAACGAGCGCGTGGAGATCGGCGACCGCGGCGCCTCCTTCGACCTGGCCGGCATCGACGACTGGCGCTCCGGGGGAATGGCTCCGGGCCACGGGCCGGACCTGGCGGCGGCGCTGGCCGGCCGGGACCCCGACCGCTCCCTGGTGCTCCTGGCCCACCAGCCTCGCGGCGTCGAGGCGGCCGCGCAGGCCGGCGTCGAGCTGCAGATCTCCGGCCACACCCACGGGGGTCAGATCTTCCCGTTCACCCTGGCCACTGCGCTCGTGTACCCCTACCTTCACGGCCTGTACGGGGTGAAGGAGGGCAACGGATCGCAGATCTTCGTCTCGCGCGGGACCGGGTACTGGGGGCCCCCCATGCGGCTCGGCAGCCCTCCCGAGATCGCCCACGTCGTCCTAACCTGATCGCCGCCGCGCGCGGCGGGAGTCCGGTCCACATGGCCAATCCCCTGAACGTCGTCGGGCGGGCCCACCAGGCCGCCGGCGGCCCCGCCTTCACCTGGTTCGTCTACGGTTCCTCCCTCGACGCCGAGTCCTTCGCCGCCTGGGCCCGGGACCACGGCTACCGGGTACCCGACTTCTCCGCGGCGCGCCCCGCCCGCCTGCCCGGCTGGCGCCTCTCCTTCGACGCCCCGAGCCGGATGTGGGGCGGTCCGGTGGCCAGCCTGGCGGAGGCGACGGGTGACGTGGTGGAGGGGCTCGCCGTCCCCATGCCCGGGGAGGCCCGTGGCCTGGTCGAGCACAAGGAGGGCGCGGTCTCCGGGCTCTACGAGTCGGTGGAGGTGACGCTGGAGACCGAGGCCGGACCGGTGCCGGCGCTGGCCTTCCGGGTGGCGCCGGCACGGCGGCTCCCGACCGACGGGCCTCCCGCCCCGCCCTACCTCGACGTCCTGTTGCGGGGCGCCCGCGCCTCGGGGCTGTCGCCGGCGTGGATCGCGCGGCTCGAGGCCTTGCAGCGGTAGCGGTAGCGCTAGCCGACCAGCGCCTCCACGATCTCCGGGAGCCTCGCGGTGGCGGATCCCCGGGCGAAGTACCCGCGACGGCTTCGCTCCGCCAGCTCGGAGAAGGGGTTCTCCTCCGGGTTCACGTCCACCAGCGCCGAGCCGCCCGTGAAGCAGACCTGCCCCACCCGCATGGGCAGGTTGGTGGCGCCGCTCGTTCCCACCACCAGCAGGAGGTCGGCCTCGGCGGCGGCGCGCAGCGTGGACTCGAAGCGGTAGTTCTCCTCGTCGTAGCACTCGTCGAACCAGAGCACGTGGGGACGGAGCCAGCCGCCGCATCGCGCGCAGGTGAGGCGGGCGCGGTCCGCGGCGCCGAGGGGCGAGCCAGCGTCGCGAGGTCCCAGGTCGGGAAGCGGGAGGAGGCCCACCCCGCAGTCGTGGGCGCAACGGACCCAGGCGGCATCGCCGTGGATGCAGTAGGTCCGCTCCGCCGACGCGCCGGCCCTGCGATGCAGCCCGTCGATGTTCTGGGTGACCAGGGTGAACCGGTCGCCGAGGGCCCGTTCCAGCCGGACGAGCGCGTCGTGCCCGGCGTTGGGCGCGGCCTGGCCGACGACGCCGAACCGGTGGAGGTACCAGCGCCAGACCTCGGCCGGTTCCATCAGGAACATGGCGTGGGTGGCCATCTCCTGCGGCATGTAGTTCCGGGAGCCGACCACCCAGAACCCCTCCTTGCCGCGGAACGTCGGGATGCCGCTCTCGGCGGAGATGCCGGCCCCGGTGAGCGCCACAACCCGCCCGCCGGCGTTCCGCACCTCGTCCAGTATCTCCTGGAGACGGGGCTCGAGTGCCATCCGGCCATTGTGGCACGGAGGCCGGCCCACGGTTAACGGAACCCGGTGTCCACCGCGGTCACAGACGGCATCGAGGTATCCGTGAAGAGCGAGTTCCGTCCCGACCGCTCGGCGCCGGGCCAGGAGCGTTTCCTCTACACCTACACCGTTCGCATCCGGAACGGCGGCACCTCGGGAGCCCGTCTCCTCTCCCGACACTGGATCATCACCGACGCCCGGGGCGAGCGGGAGGAGGTCACCGGCGACGGCGTGGTGGGCCAGCAGCCGCACCTCGAGCCCGGCCAGTCCTTCCAGTACACGAGCTTCTGCATCCTCCGGACCCCGCTCGGGCAGATGCGCGGCACCTACACGATGGTGCGCGACGACGGAAGGACCTTCCCGGTGGAGATCGCGCCGTTCTCGCTGGCCGTCCCGGCCGCGCTCAACTGACGAGGGCTCGCGAACCTACCGCTTCGGGGAGCCGCGCTCGGCCTGGACGAACGCCGCCGCGAGCTCGTCCTCGGAGATGAACCCCTTCTTGACCAGCAGGCGCACCAGCGCCGCCGAGAACCGCGAGAGGCGGCCGAGCTCCGGCGGGCAGCCCGCCTGGCCACCGATGCGCTCCAGGCCGTCGAGGATGGCCTCGACCCTGGGACCGAAGGTGAAGTCTCCCTCGCCCTCGGGCAGGATCTCGACGATGAGCTCCGGGGGCGCCTCCGGCATCTGGGAGCGGACGGCCACCGGTGGGTCGTCCTCCATCCGCAGCCCGCGAACGGCGGCGGCGAGGCGGGCCTCCGGACCGGACGGGGCGGGGCCCGGGCGCAGCGGCAGGGGAGGCGGGGCACCGTCCGGACCCTGCGCCGCCGGTGCGGAAGGGGCAGCCGGCGCCGGCTTGCGGGGGAAATAGCTGTCGAGACCCTGCGTGTACCCCGGGTCGAGCGGGCCGACCATCTCCACCGGCCCGTCGTCCATCTCGTCGAGGGCGATGGCCTCGATCCCGCGCTTGTCGCCCAGGTAGAGGCGGCGAATGGCGCGGGCGATCTCCCGGTCGCCGGCGATGGACAGCTTCACGTTCCGGCCGGTGCGGAAGGCCAGCTCGTCGATGACGCCCACGTTGGTGGGGTCGGCCATGGCGACCCAGAGGCTCGCCGTGTCCGCCGCGTAGGGGAGGAGCTGGTTGCGCTCCGCGAACTCGTGGGGCACGAGGCGCAGCGCCAGCTCGAGCCCGGGACCGTACTCCACCGACTCCACCGGCACCCGCTCGAAGCCCAGCTTGGTGGCGAGGGTGGAGACGATCTCCTCCTCGGTGGCCATCTTGAGGTCGATGAGGGCCTGGCCGAGGCGCCCTCCCCACCGCCGCTGGTGGCCCAGCGCCGCCTGGAGCTGCGTGCCGTCGATGATCCCAGCCTCGAGGAGGATCTCGCCGAGACGCTTTCGCTGCGGGTTGGCCACGGTTGGACTGTACCCGTCCGCGCCGTCCCGGTCGAGCGGGGGCTACCTCAGGGAGCGTCGGCCCGCGTGGCGATGGCGAGCCGCGGCAGCCCCTCGCGGCGGGCCATGTCCATGACCGCGACGACCCTGCCATGGGCGACGCCCTCGTCGGCCTGGACGAGCACGAGCGTCTCCGGGTTCTCGTTCCGGGCCTGCTCGAGGACCTTCTTCAAGGCCTCCTGGTCGACCACCTTGCCCTGCACCACCACCCGGCCGTCGGAGAGGACGGCGATGGCGAGGTCGTGGACCTCCTTCACGGCGTTGGCCTGCCCGCCCTTGGGGAGGCTGACCTTTATCCCGCCGTTCTGCCCTCCCGCCTCGGCGATGGCCGTGGTGGTCACCATGAAGATGATGAGGAGGACGAGGAAGATGTCGGTGAGCGGCGTGATGTTGATGTCCGCGAAGATCCCCGCGCCCGTTCCGGTGCCGCCATCGTCGTCGGGGTTGTTCATCGACATTTCAGGACTCCTGCTCTCCGGCCGGACCGGCGCGGACTTCCTTCACGATCTCCAGGAACTCCTCGGTGAGGAGCTTGAGCTGGAGCTGGAGCCGCCCGGCCAGGACGTTGAGCATGTTGTAAAGGATGACCGCCTCGATGGCCACCCCGATGCCGCCGGCGGTCGTGATGAGGGCCTCCGAGATTCCGGCGGCGACCACGCTGAAGCCGCCCTGGCCGGTGATGCCCATCTGGTGGAAGGCCCGCATGATCCCGACCACGGTGCCGAAGAGACCGATGAACGGAGCGGTGGCTCCGATGGTTCCGAGGATCCACAGGCGCGCCCGCAGCTTCTGGTTGGCCTCCTGCCGCTCCCGCTCCACCGCGGCCTCGATGCGGGCGTCGGTGGCCGGCCGCTTGCCGGCGGGGGTCGGGACGAGCGCCGCCAGGAAGACCTCGGCGGCGGGCGACGAGGAGCGCTCGGCCTGTGCGCGGGCGTCCTCGACGTCTCCGCGGAGCAGGGAACGGGTCACCGCGTCGGCGAGGCTGCGGGCCTTGTCGGTGAACCGCCAGAGCGCCAGCGCCCGCTCGACCGCCACGGCCACGGCGAGGACCGAGAAGAGCGCGATGATCCACATCGCGACGCCGCCGGTCTTCAGGACCGAGAGGAGTTCCAGGTTCAAGTCTTCGCGCCTTTCCGGGTTCCGGGGAGGGGCAAAGCTAGCCGATTCCCGGGGGGATTCAAGCCGAACCGCCCCGGACGGACGGGTCGCTCCGGATCCGGCTCAGGGACGGCCCGGGGTCGAGGGATGGATCGGGAGGTCGAGCGGTGGAGGTGGGGCGCCGGGCGCGAGCTCGACGACCCGGGCGCCGCGAGGAGGATCGAGCTCGAAGAGCGCGTCGTCCGCGGCGCGGTTCACCTCCAGGTCGTCCTTCCACCGCAGCGAGAGCTCCGCTCCGCCGCCCCGCAGCTCCACCTCGGTGGGGAAGCGGCGGCCACCGGGGTGGCGGAAGACGGAGAACCCGGCCTTCCAGGCCGTCCCCCCCCGCGCGCCCGGAAGGAAGCTTGCCGACACGATCGAGGCACCCTCCCCCACCGACAGCACCTGGCGCCCGGCCGCTCCGGCGATCTCGAGGAGCACGACCCCGTCCCCCGGCTCGGCCGTCACCGGCTGCCCGTCGAGGAGCGGCACACCCCCGCACACCACGCTGGCGAGCTCCCGCGCGCCGAGCGGCACCGGGAGCAGCCGCGCCAGGTTCTCCGGGGTGTCGTCGCCGCGGTAGAGCGTCCCGGCGCGTGCGTCGAGGAGGGCGAAGCGGCCGCCGCCGGCGACCAGGACCGCTGCCGGGTTCCCGAAGAAGTCGAAGACCTCGAACCGGAGCCGCCCGGACTTCTCGGCCGCGACCCAGGCGTCGAGCGAGCCGGAGAGGTCGGGCGAGGAGAGCCCCAGGCGCGCCGACCCTCGACAGGAGGAGACTCCCGCCTGGGCGGCCCGGACCTGCTCGAGGAGCGGTGCGGGGTTGCGGGACAGGTCGGGGGGCGGGACCCGGACGCAACCGGCCACGGCTGCGAGCGCCATCGCGCCGGCGGCGACCCTCCCCAGGCTCACGCGCACTCCAGGGCCTGCAGGAGGTCGGCCGTGACGTCGGCCGGGTCCTCCAGCCCCACCGAGACCCGCAGCGTCCCCCTCCCGATCCGCTGCGTCGCCAGCTCGGCGTCGGTGGCGTTGCGGTGCGAGGAGATGACCGGGATGGAGGCCAGGCTCTCCACGCCCCCGAGCGAGCTGGCCCGCGCCACCAGCCGGAGCGCGTCGTGCACCCGGGCCACCGCGGGGTATCCTCCACGGACCGTGAATGACAGGACGCCGCCGCCGCCGCGCAGGAGGCGCCGGGCCAGCGCGTGGTCCGGGTGGCTCTCGAGGAACGGGTAGTCCACCCGCTCGACCTTCGGATGCCCCTCCAGCGTCCGGGCCACGTGGAGCGCGGTCTCGTTCTGGCGGAGGACGCGCACCTCCAGCGTCTTCATCCCGCGCAGGAGATCGTAGGCCGCGGCGGCGTCCAGGTTCCCGCCGGTGGAGCGGCGCACGGCGAGCACCTCGTCCAGGAGCGCCCGGGACCCGGCCACCGCGCCGCCGAGGTGGTCGGAGTGGCCGTTCAGGAACTTGGTGGTGCTGTGGACCACCAGATCCACGCCGAGTGGAATGGAGCGGAGGTTCACCGGCGAGGCGAAGGTGGCGTCGAGGACGCTGCGGATTCCCCGCGCCCGGCAGGCGGAGGCCACGGCCGGGACGTCGGCGACGCGCAGTGTGGGATTGGTCGGGCTCTCGAAGACCAGCGCCCGGGCGTTCGCGGGCGCGGCCGCCACCGCGGCGGCCAGGCCGTCGAAGGGGACGACCCGGATCTCCACGCCGAAGCGCTCGAGAACGTCGCGCGCCAGCCGCGTGGTCTGGCCGTAGACGGTGTCGCAGAGGAGCAGCGCGTCCCCGGCCCGGAGCGAGGCGAGGAACGTGGCGGTGAGCGCCGCCATACCGGAGGCGAAGCAGGCGCCCGCCTCCGCTCCCTCGAGCGCCGCGATCTTCCGCTCGGCGGCGACGACGGTCGGGTTCTCCAGCCGCGCGTAGAGCCAGCGCCCCTGCGGTGCGTCGAGGTAGGCGGCGGCCTCGGCGGCGGTGTCGAACCGGTAGGTGGTGGCCTGGTAGACGGGGGTGGTGGTGGACGGGACGGAGAGGGTCTCCCCCTCGCCGGCATGGACCGCCAGCGTTCCCAGCTTCGGCTCGCGCATGGGGGCAGTCTACAGCGGCGGCACTAGGCGAGGATGCCGCCGATCACCGCACCGACGAGCAGCGGCACCACGTTCGCCCCCACCAGCGCGCCGGCGCCGAGACCGGCGATGGCACCCAGCACGGGCATCCCGGTCAGGGCGGTGGCCATGAAGAACATCACCACGGCCACCACCAGCGCCGGCAGGAGCGCCGCCAGGATGGCGGTCCCGACGGTGCCGGCCTTCCGGCCCCCGACCAGCCCGGCGATGAACATCCCCAGCACCGGCAACCAGAAGAGGAGGAGCGAGAGGACGAACATCCACACGATGGCGGCCCCGAGCCGCCCCTTCCCCTGCGTGTCGTCTGCCATGTGTCCTCGCCTCTCCTCTCGTGATCAGAATAGCCCGGCGGCGCGCGCCCGGAGCTCCCGTGCCTGCCGGCGCGCCACCTCGTTCTCGGGCGCCCAGCGCGGGTCGGTGTCCCCCGCCCCTTCCACCTCGGCGAGCGTCCGCTCGAAGGCGGCACGGTCCTGCAGGAGGACGAGGAGGGACCCGGCCTCCGCGACCGGGGTGAGGAGGCAGCCCGGCCCGAGCGCGCGGGCCTGCTCGAAGTGACGTCGTGAGCGGGCGACCCCCCCGCCCACCGCCGCCGGCAGCGCCGCGGCCCAGGCTCCCAGGGCCCGGTGCGGGCCGGCGCAGTCGACGGTGCCGTCGAGCGCCGCGGCGCGCTCCATCGCCGGGAGCGCCAGGTCCTTCGTCGCGAGCAGGGCGGCGAGCCCTTTCTCCCGCGCCGACGACCAGGTGGCGAGCGCCAGCCAGTAGAGCGCCTCGGCTCCCTCCGGTCCGACGCGCGACGGTGCTCCGACGGGGTCGCCGGCCTCCACGGCGGAGGCCCACGGGGGGGAGAGGCGGCGCAGCGCCCTCTCGGCGGCGCGAGAGCAGGCGAGCCAGGCGGCGCCGGCGGACGCGGGTTCGGCGAGGGCGCGGAAGGCCTCCGCCCGGGCCAGGCGCAGCTCGAGCGCGGGGTCCAGCGGTGGCTGCGCCCCCGCGGAGGTCCAGGACTCGATGGCCTCTGCGAGGCGGACCGGGTCGGCGCGCTCCGCAAAGGCCTGGTCGCCCCGGGCGATCCGGGCCGCCCGTGTGCCGGCACCAGGGGGCTGGGAATGCGGGGGCGCGTCCGTCGCGCCGAGCAGGGCGAGCACGAGGAGCAGCATCAGCGCCGCTTGTCGGCCTTCTTCTTCGGTGCGGGCCGGGAGACCTTCTTCGGGGGGGGCTTTCGCGGCGGGGCCGACTTCGGCGCCGGCTTCCTCGCCGGAGGCTTCGCCGCCGGGGCCTTCTTCGGGACCGGCAGCCTCGTCGGAGCGGGAGGCGCCCTGGGCGCAGGCTTCGCGGCCGGGGGTGCGGACTTCGCCGGGGCCGCGGGCTGGACCTTGGCCGGCGCGACCGCCGGCCTCGTGCCCACCGCAGGGCGGGCCGGGGCCGTGCTGCGGGAGAGCTTGGCGAGCCGCTCCTCCTCCTCGGCCGGCGTCACCACCAGGGGCGGCTGACCGTTGCGCTGCCGGGTCTCGTCCTCGGCGCTGTAGTAGAGCTGGGCCGTCACCGCCCCGCGCACCACCAGCTCGCCTCGCTGGTTCTCGCCCCAGACCTCGATGTCCACGGCGTAGCGGCCGCCGGCCTCGAAGCGGCGGTCGGCGACGCGGCCGCGAACGGTCACCACGTCCCCGGGCCAGACGATCTTCACGAACCGTGCGCCGAAGCGCCGGACCCGGGCGCCGCGCAGCCAGTCGGTCACGAGCTCGCCGAGGAATCCCATGGCGAGCATCCCGGGGACGAGCACGCTCGGGAAGCCCGCGTTCCGCGCGAAGGGCTCGTCCACGTGGAGCGGGCCGTAGTCGCCGGTCGCGCCGGCGAAGCGCGCGACCTGGGAGCGGTCCACCGGGGGCTTCACGAGCGGGGGGAGCTCGTCGCCGACCTTCACCGCCTCGAAGTAGAGCTGCCGAGCCAGGAGCACGGGGTCTCCCTTCCTAGCCACGCCGGAGGATGTAGGTCTCGCGCGCGCGGAAGACGAACTCGCCCTCTGCGCCGCGCCCCTCGGTCTCGAGGACGAGGACGTCGGTGGCGCCGCTGGTTCCGGCGCGCTCCTGGACGTCGGCCACCTTGCTCTTCACGGTCAGTCGATCCCCGGCGACGATGGGGCGCCCGTACTCGATCGACTCCTCGCCGAGCAGGAGCGACCGGGTGCCCAGATCGAGGGAGTGGCGGAAGCGCTCGTTCTGCGAGAGCACGGCCGGGAAGGTGAGCGGCGCCACCAGCGAGGAGTACCCGGCCGCGAGGGCCGCCGCCTCGTCGGTGTGGACGGGGTTCGCGTCGCCGATCGCGTCGGCGAGGCGCCGGATCGCGCCCTTCTCCACCTCCACCACGGCGGTCTCGCTCTCCCGTCCGATGAGGGTCTTGTCGAGCATGTGCGCCTCGCTCAGGACCGCCCCGGAGGGAGGTCGAGCACCGTGACGAGACCTTGCAGCAGGGGAATGGCCGCTGCCGCGTGGATCACCGACCAGGCGGTCGAGGCCTCGCCGGGAAACCCACCGGGAACGACGAGACGAAGCGGTGGGTCGGCCTCGATGAGCACCTCGTCGCGCGGGTCGTGGGCGCCGGCCGCCAGCACCACCTCGAGCCGGATCACCTCCCGGCCGTCCTGCCAGCCCCGGGCTACCTGCCGGATGCCGGCCACCCCGCCCTTCTGGACGAGTACCGGACCGGAGAGGTCCCGGCTCGCCACCACCGGCTCGGCATCCTCCTCGAGCTCGTCGAGGTCGAGGCCGCAGCCGAGCGCCGCCAGCGTGGCCGACTCGGCGAGCCCGACGTGGCCGATGGCTTCCGCCTCCACCGCGCGCTGGAATTCCGCCGGCGAGAGGCCGACGCCGGCCTTGCGCCAGAGCGACTCGCGGCGGGAAGCGAGGTCGACGACGCGCCTCGCCTCGAGGCGGCGAACCTCGCCCGTGCCCTGGGAGAGCAGCGACGGCAGCCGGTCGAGCGCCAGTCCGGGGTTCACGCCGGCCGCCACCACCGCCACGTCGTTCTTCTCGCAGAGGGCGTCGAGGGCGTCGGCCTCCTGTTCGTGCGCCAGCCACGGGTAGGCGAGCTCCTCGCAGGTGGAGACGACGCACAGGCCCGCGCGCACCGCCTGCTCGATGGTGGGGAGCGCCTCGAGAAAGCGGGACGACGTGGCCAGCAGGAGCACGCCGCCTCGTGCGGCGCGGAGCGACCGCGCCAGGTCGGCCTCGACCGCAAGGCCGGTGGGGGTCCCCGTGACTGCATCGAGCTTCTGCTTCGCGAATGCCGGGTCGACTGCACCCACGAGGCTCAGGTCGGCGGACGAGAGGACCGCGCGCGCGATGGCGCGGCCAACCTCACCGAGGCCCGCCACCACGACCGGGATGCCCGTCGCCTCTTTGGTCAAGTTCCCTCCGCGCTCCGCGGAGGCGGAGTGGCGAGATTTCACGGAAATCCCGATAGTTATATGGCAACCCTGCAAATACCTTCAACAGGATCCCCTCGCGGCGAGGCCAGCGAGCAGGTCGAGCGAATTTTTCGGCTTTTGTTTCGGCCAGTTACGGCGCGCCGTCGCTCTTTCGACCCTTCTGGGGGCTGCGATCCTAGGGGATCAGCCGCTCGAGAAAGGCACGCGCTGCCGGGTCGTTCCAGTCACGCGGACCGACCACGTAGGAGACGAGCTTCCCGTTGGCGTCCACGATGTAGGTCTCCGGGAACTTGAAGGAATCTGGGCAACCGCCCCGCGCGAGGCAGTAGTACTCGCGAGTCGCTGCCTGCTCGGGGTCGTGTACCACGTCGATTCCGCCCGGAAGCCGTCCGCCGAAGAACTGCAAGACCTCCGGCCAGCCGTCGTCGACCGAGATCGCCACCATCCGGAACTTCCCGGGATGGCGCGTGGAGAGGTCGCGCCCGAGTTGAAGCATGGAGGGCATCTCGTCGCGGCAGGGAGGGCACCAGGTCGCCCAGAAGTTCACGAACACCACCTGGCCCCGCGCCCCGGCGAGCGTGAAGGGCTTGCCGTCCGGCGTGGAGCCGAGGACGGGCGGGGCCGGCACGGGGTTCGCCACCGGGGTGACGTCGAACGCCTTCTCGCGGGCCAGCGCCGCCTGACGCGGTGACTCGACCCACAGCTGCCAACCCGTCCAGCCGGCCGCGGCGACGACGAAGAGAGCGACCGCAGCGATGACGGCTGGCTTGCCCTTCCCGCCCTGCTTCGGGGATTGCGACTCGGCGGTGTCCATGCGTCGCCGGTCATAACACCGAGCAGTTCCTTGCCGCCACGGGTCTTTCCGGGGAGACTCCTGTGGTGCGCGGCCTCGCCGGAAGCCTGTCGTTCCTGCCGCTCCCCGAGCTCGTGGAGTTCCTCGCGCGCCACGAGGTGACCGGCTCCCTGACCTGCGAGCGTGGCGCCGTCCGCAAGACGGTCTACCTGCGCGAGGGAAGCGCGGTCGGCGCCGCGTCCACCAATCCGAGGGAGTTCCTGGGCCAGCTCCTCATCAACTTCGGCCACATCGACGAGGAGCAGCTCGCGAAGGCCTTCCGCACCCAGCAGGAGACCCGGATCCGCCTCGGCAAGGTGCTCGCCATGGTGGGACTCGTGCAGCCCCGCGTCCTCCGCGAGGCCCTCTCGATCAAGATCCGCGAGACCTTGCTGGACGTGTTCCGCTGGGAGTCGGGCGTCTTCCGGGTCGACGAGGAGCCGCCCGCGGCCTCCGAGGACGAGCTGGCGGTCTCGGTCCCGCTCTCCGACATCCTGAAGGAGGCGGAGTTCCGGGCCACCGCCTGGGACGCATTCCTGGCGCAGTTCCCGAGCAGTGGCGCCACGCTGATCGTCGACGAGTCGCGGATCCCGGAGAGCGCGGGCGAGGGCACCATCGACGGGAAGGTCCTCATGCTGGCCGCCAACGGGCGGACCATCGACGAGATCGGCCTCGCCCTCCACGCAACCGAGTTCCACCTCTACCAGCGGCTCTACGCGCTGGCGCGGCAGGGCGTGGTGACCGCCGCCGACATCGAGATGGTGGACGAACCCATCCCCGAGGATGCCGACCAGGTGAACGCGGTGCTCGGCGAATCGGCCCGGCTGCTCGCCGAGGGCCGGCCCGCCGAGGCCGAGTTCGCCGCGGCGCGGGCGCTCGGTGCGGCACCCTCCTCCGACGACGCCCGCCAGGCGCTCGCCGCCGCCCGCGAGGCGCTGGGCGCGTCGCTGCGGGCAGCGCTCGACCGGCGGGCCATCCCGGTCGTCCGGCTCTCCTCCGGCGAGATCGCCGGTCTCGGCCTCGATGCCTCGCAGAAGTACCTGCTCTCCCGCTGCGACGGCCGGCGCGCCCTGGGACACATCGCGCAGGTGGCCCCGCTCGACGAGCTGGAGGTGCTGAAGGCCTTCAAGGGCTTCGTCGAGCAGGGCGTGGTCGAGCTGCGAGCGGCCTGAAGCCGCCCCCGGCTACGGCCTGCGCGCCCGTGCCCGCGGGGCCGCAGCGGACGCCTCGAGACGGCCCCCGTCCCAGTCGGCCCAGGCCTCGACGGCGGCGCGCGCCACCGAGGGCGCCTTGACCCGCCACTTGCGCTCGTTCACGACCACCACCGCGAACGCGACGCGGGGATTCTCGGCCGGAGCGAAGCCCACGAACCAGGAGTAGTCGCGGAACGGGTCGGACTCGGATAGCGAGCCGGTCTTGCCGGCCACGGTGAGCCCCCGCATCGGCGACTTCCGGGAGCGGGGCGCGCGGAACGCGCGTCGCCCGGTGCCCTCGGTCACGGTCGTGCGCATCATGGCGGCGAGCTCGTCGGCGACCGGCTCCTCGAGGACGCGCCAGGGCTCGACGGTGGGGCGCGGCACGGCTCCCGACGACGAGGCCACGACGTCCGGCGGCACGAAGACCCCGCCGTTGGCGATGATGGCGGCCACCACGGCGCCGTGGAGCGGCGAGAGGCGGACCGGGCCGAAGCCGGCCGCGGTGGTGGCGAGCGCGAACGAGTCCTCGGGGATCTCGGCGCGCGACGTCTCCACCGACTGCGCGAAGGGAATGGGCTGGTTGAAGAGGAAACGGTCGGCCTCGGCGCGCAGCAGGGTGGCGTTGAGCGCCCGGTCGGCGAGCTTGGCGAAGACCACGTTGGCGCTCTTGCCGAGCGCCGAGGAGAGCGAGAGGCAGCGCCGGTCGCGCCGCGGGTCGTCGGCGAGCAGGGACGGCCGGACGCGGTGCTGGCCCCCGTGGTAGCAGACCTCGGCGCCGGGCTCGAAGCCGCGCCGGAGCAGGGCAGAGCTGGTGATGATCTTGAAGACGCTGGCCGCAGGAGCCATCGCCTCGAGCGAGAGCCCGCGCCGGCCCGGCTCGCGCTGGGAGTGCTCGGCCATGGCCAGCACGCGGCCGGTGGAGGGCTCGAGGAGCACGGCTGCGGCCCAGGGGACGCGATGGTCGGAGAGCACCTTCTCGATGCGCTCCTGCAGGCGCGGGACCGTGGTGAGCACCGCATGCCCGGTGCCGAGCGGCGCGACGTACCGATCGGCGACCCGGTCGAGGGTGGCCTCGGCGAGCCGGAGCTCGGAGGTGGCGACGGGCTGCACCACCGGCGCGACCCGGGGAGGCGCGGACGGAACGGGCGCGGGCTCGGCCTCGTACCCACCCGAGAGGATGAGCGCCCCTCGCGGGGCGTCGATGCCCGACGCGGGAGCCGGCCAGGGGAGCGCGAGGAAGAGGAAGAAGGCCCCGAAGGCGGCGAGCAGCCAGGAGGCGAGGCGGGGACGGGTCATCGAGATATCGGCATTGTCGTCGAAGGATGGCACACGGTCAAAAAGGAAGCGGAGCGCCCGGGAAGGAAGCGCTCCGCCTCTCGCGCCGGGTGTGGGCGCGCCCCCCCGCGTCACCTACCTGCGAACTCCCGAGGTCCCGCGCGCCGCCTTCCGCCTCGGGGCCGGCCTCCTTCCCGGCTTCGCACTCTTCGCGACCGCCTTCGCCCCGGCGCCCTCCGCCCGTCGCTGCCTCAGCGCGGCCTGCGCGGCCGCGAGGCGCGCGATGGGGAGCCGGTACGGGGAGCAGGAGACGTAGTCGAGCCCGATCTCGTGGCAGAACTCCACGGACGACGGGTCGCCGCCGTGCTCGCCGCAGATCCCGAGCTTGAGGTCGGGCTTGGTCCGGCGCCCGTCCTCGATGGCGATCCTCATGAGCCTGCCCACGCCCTCCCGATCGATGGAGACGAACGGGTCCACCGCGTAGATGTCCTTCTGCACGTACGTGGAGAGCACGGGCCCCATGTCGTCGCGGGAGAGGCCGAAGGTGGTCTGGGTGAGGTCGTTGGTGCCGAAGGAGAAGAACTCCGCGGTCTTCGCGATCTCACCGGCGGTGAGCGCGCCGCGCGGCACCTCGATCATCGTTCCCACCAGGTAGGGGATCCGCTTCCCGCGCTCGGAGAAGACCTTCTCGGCGGTCTCGCGGACCACGCGGGCCTGGTCGTCGAGCTCCGTCCTCGTGCCGACGAGCGGGATCATGATCTCGGGCTGGGCCTTCACGCCCTCGGCGCGGACGTCGAGCGCCGCCTCCAGGATGGCCCGGGCCTGCATCTCGGTGATCTCCGGGTAGCTGATGCCCAGCCGGCAGCCGCGGTGGCCGAGCATGGGGTTCGCCTCGTGCAGCTCGTCGATGCGTGCCCGGACCCTGGCCACCGACTTTCCGGCGGCGCGGGCCAGGTCGACCACGCCCGCCTCGTTCTGCGGGAGGAACTCGTGCAGCGGCGGGTCGATGGTCCGCACCGTCACCGGGCGCGACCCCATGGCCCGGAACAGGCCGGCGAAGTCGGCCCGCTGGAACGGGAGCAGCTTCGCCAGCGCGGCGCGCCGCTCCTCCTCGGTCTCGGCGACGATCATCTCCCGCATCGGGCCGATCTTCCCCTCGCCGAAGAACATGTGCTCGGTGCGGCACAGGCCGATGCCCTGCGCGCCCAGCTTCACCGCCGTCTCCGCCTGGTCGGGCTGGTCGGCGTTGGCCCGCACCTTGAGTCGCCGTGCCTTGTCGGCCCAGCCGAGCAGGCGGGCGTACTGGCGGTAGAGGGGGGAGTCCGCCTCGCTCCGCTCGCCCTTGATCACGGCCTCCACCTCGGACGGCTGGGTCTCGACCTTGCCGGCCACGACCTCGCCCGTGAACCCGTCGACCGAGATCCAGTCGCCCTCGTGCAGCCTGCGCGTGCCGCCGGGCGCGGCCACCGTCATGACCCGATCCTTGTAGTCGAAGGTGAGGGCGTCACAGCCCACCACCGCCACCTTGCCCATCTGGCGGGCCACCAGCGCGGCATGGGAGGTCATGCCGCCGAAGGCGGTCAGGAAGCCCACCGCGGCGTCCATCCCGCGGATGTCCTCCGGGCTCGTCTCGTGGCGCACCAGCACCACCGTCTCGCCGCGCTGCTTCCACTCCTCGGCGTCGGAGGCGAAGAAGACGATGCGGCCGGTGGCCGCGCCCGGGCCGGCGGGCAGGCCCCGGGCCAGGTACTTTCCCTCGGCCACCGCCCGCTTCCACTGGTCGACCGCGAAGATCGGCTTCATGAGCTGGTCGATCGACGTCGGGATCACCCGGAGGACCGCCTCGTCGGGGGTGATCAGCTTCTCGTCCGCCATCTCCACGGCGATCCGCACCTCGGCCAGGCCGGTGCGCTTGCCGGTGCGGGTCTGCAGCACGTAGAGCCGCCTGCGCTCGATGGTGAACTCGATGTCCTGCATGTCCCGGTAGTGGGACTCGAGCCGGTGGCGCACCGCCTCGAGCTGGCCGGCGATGTCCGGCCATCGGGCCTCCATCTCGCCGATCTTCTGCGGGGTCCGGATTCCGGCCACCACGTCCTCGCCCTGGGCGTTCACCAGGAACTCGCCGTAGAACAGGTTGGCGCCGGTCGCCGGGTCGCGGGTGAAGGCCACGCCGGTTCCGGAGTCCTCGCCCATGTTGCCGAAGACCATCGACTGGACGGTGACCGCGGTGCCCCAGTCGGACGGGTACCCGTACATGCGCCGGTAGGCGACGGCGCGGTCGTTGTCCCAGGATCGGAAGACGGCGTCGACCGCCATGAGGAGCTGCTCCACGGGGTCGTCCGGGAACGGGACGCCCCGGCGGGCGCGGATCTCGGCCTTGAACTCGGCAACCAGAGCCTGCAGGGCCTCCACGGGCAGCTCGGAATCGATCTTCACGTCGTGCACGTGCTTCTTCCGCTCCAGCACCACCTCGAACGGGTCGCGGTCCTCCTTGCGCTCCGGCTTCATCCCCAGCACCACGTCGCCGAACATGGCCACGAAGCGCCGGTAGCTGTCCCAGGCGAAGCGCTCGCTGCCAGATCGATCGGCAAGCCCCTTCACGGTGGCGTCGTTCAGTCCCAGGTTCAGGACCGTGTCCATCATCCCGGGCATCGACACGCGCGCGCCGGAGCGGACCGAGACGAGGAGCGGGTTCCCGGCGTCGCCGAAGCCCTTCCCGGTCTCCTTCTCGACCTTCGCCAGCGCGGCCGAGATCGCTCCTCGGAGGTCCTTCGGGAGCTTCTTGCCGCCCCGGAAGAAGTCCGTGCAGACCTCGGTGGTGATGGTGAAACCCGGGGGGACGGGGATGCCGATGTTGCTCATCTCGGCCAGTCCCGCGCCCTTCCCGCCGAGCAGCTCCTTCATATCCCTGCTGCCCTCGGCACGCCCGCCACCGAAGGAGTAGGTCCGCTTCGCGCCGGTCCGCCTGGCCATCTTGCACCCCCACTCGACATGGTACGCCTCGCCCGGTCGGCGAGGTGCACCCGGAGTGGTATCGGGTCGGAGGTGCCTCCTGACTTGGCCCCCATCAAGAAAGGGGAGAAATCGTCTGTCAATGCCCCGTGTCGTCGGGGGGTTGACGCCGTAAAGGCTGAAAACTCCGTCAGATCCGCATCGACTCGATGCGCGCCTCGTCCCTCTCCGGAGCCACGGTGAGCGTCTCCAGGATGCCGTCCTCGATCCAGTCAACGACCACCTCGGGGTGCTCCTTCCCCTTGCCGTAGCGGGCCACGATCCGGGCGGCCAGCTGCCGCTCCTCCCAGGTGGGAGTCCCCTCGACGAGCGCCACCGGCCCGTTCAGGTCGTGGGCCGCCACCCGGGCCCGTCCCTCGCCGTAGGAGTCGAGGACGGCGTTCTCCAGCTCGGAGCGCCCCACCACCATCTTCACGGTCGGGGACAGGCGGAGGTGGCGCCCGGTGGAGAGGAGCACCAGGTCCTCCTTGCGGATGCGACGCTCCTCGCCGGCCGCCTCGCGGGCGTCGAGGACGTCGAAGAACTTCCGGGAGAAGGACTCGTCGGTGAGGTAGCAGCAGCCCCCGGCGGGCTGGGGCCACTCGGCGATGCCCAGCTCCCGGGCCAGCCGGATCTGCCGCTGCCGCGAGCGGCCGTTGATGTCGAGGAGGAGGGAGCGGTCGAGGATTCCCTCGCGCTCCGGGATGGAGGGCTCGAGCAGCCGCGCCGAGAGCGGACGGACCAGCCGGCCGGTCAGGCCGCTCTCCTTCTCCACCGCCCGCAGGGTGTCGCGCCGCTGGCTCTTGGGGCGCTGCCCCAGCACCTCGCCGGTGAAGACGAAGGAGGCCCCCTCCCGCTCCATGATCTCGCGGGCCTTCCGCATCATGAAGATGCGGCAGTCGACGCAGGGGTTTGCGTTGGCGCCGTACCCGTGTCGCGGGTTCACGATGAGGTCGAGGTAGCCCTGCTCGGAGACGTCGATGTACTCGATGTCCACCTCGAGGTCGGCGGCGGCCCGCAGGGCCTCGTTCTGCGGCATGGTGCCGTCGGGGCGGCCGCCCTTGCGCCGCTGGGTCTCGGTGATGCAGAGGCCGGTGTAGAAGTTGATGGCCTTCACCTCGATGCCCTGGCGCTTCACCAGCGCGAGAGCGAGCGTCGAGTCGAGCCCGCCCGAGATCATGGCGATGGCCTTGCGCTCCGTCATGGCGCCGCCCGCTTCCGCACCCAGCTGCGGAAGGAGGTCCCCTCCCGGAAGGTCCCCAGGTGCTCGTTCCGGGTGGCCCGGCACCACATGGGCATGTCGGTGGCGATGCCGGGGTCGGTGGCCAGCACGCAGACCACCGCGCCGGGCTCGAGCCCCTTCATGGCCCGAGCGATCTCCACGATGGGATACGGGCAGAGCCTGCCCGAGGTGTCGAGGGTGAGATCGGGCGCCGGGAGCGAGGAAACGGGCATCGCCGCTCCGTTTAGCGCCACCGGGGGAAGGGAGCAAGAACACCAAGCGTTCCTTGCCCAAAGGAGGGGGCGGCGGTAACTTCCGGCCCCCGATGGTGATCCCCCTGGCTCGACCCGTCCTCGGCGCGCTGGCCGCGATGCTCCTCGTCCTCCCCGGCGCTGCCCGGCCTGCCGACCCACCCTCCGGGTCCGGGCCGGTGGGTCTCATCGTCTCGGCCGATCTCGGCGGGGGAGGCCAGATCGGCACCGGGTCGGCCTATGACCCGCCCGGCATCTTCGAGCTCGAGGTCGGGGTCGCCTACGACGTCGCCTTCGGGATCGCCCCCCAGCTCTCGATGGTGCTGGGCATGGCACCCGGGGCCTCCTTCGCCATCCGCCCCGGACTGGAGTGGTTCATCCCCGAGACGCCGTTCTACCTGCGCGCCGCCGTCGACGCCTCCACCCAGGTCGGGTACCTGGCCTGGCGCTGGATGCTCCTCGGAGGGGGCGCCGCCATCCGCGTCACCGACGTCCTGGGCTTCATGCTCGAGGGCGACAGCGGCTTCCCGCTCTCGAGCGGCGCCGGAGTGCCGCTGATCGTCCGCGCAGGCGCCTTCGCCCGTTTCTAGACCTGGGCCGCGCACCGCGGCCCCGAACACGCAGGAGCGACACAAGATGAAGCATGCGAGCTGGATCCTGGCACTCGTCGTGGGGCTCGTCCTCGGCGTCGTCGGCGACCGCATGATGGGGGGCGGCCCCCGGGTCGCAGGCCCCTCCGGGCGCCCTTCCGAACTGCCTCCACAGCAGCGGCCACCCCCGCGCCCCCAGG
This sequence comes from uncultured delta proteobacterium, assembly GCA_963802065.1. Lineage (GTDB taxonomy): Bacteria > Myxococcota > Myxococcia > Myxococcales > Anaeromyxobacteraceae > CAIOAK01. Next base: position 269,676 of record CAWDHF010000011.1, read on the forward strand.
AAGACCCCAGCGCGGTCTACCGCGTCCCCGTCGACGACTCGCCGGTTCGAGGACCGGTCGACGCGCTCGTGACCATCGTCGAGTCCTCCGACTTCGAGTGCCCCTTCTGCAAGCGGGTCGGCCCGACCATGAAGCAGGTGGAGGAGAACTTCCGGGGCAAGGTGCGCTTCGTCTTCAAGCACAACCCGCTCCCCTTCCACGCCAAGGCCCTGCCCGCCTCCATCGCCGCCGAGGAAGGGCGCGCGCAGGGCGGCCCCTCCAAGTTCTGGGAGATGCACGACCGGCTCTTCGACTCGGCGCCGGCGCTGGATCGCCCGGCCCTCGAGGCGGCCGCGCAGGCGGCCGGGCTCGACATGAACGCCTTCCGGAAGGCCCTCGACGAGAAGCGCCACGAGGCGCGCATCCGCCGGGACCAGGCGCTGGTGAGCAGCCTGGGCGCGAACGGCACTCCGACCTTCTTCGTGAACGGCCGGAAGATCCCGGGCGCGGTGCCCTACGAGAGCATCAAGGGCGTCATCGAGGAGGAGCTCGCCAAGGCCGAGGCCCTGGTGAAGTCGGGCGTCCCGCAGAAGGACGTCTACGCGCGGATCATGGAGACGGCGGCCACCGCGCCGGTGATGCTGCCGGTCCCGGCCGGACAGGCGGCGCCTCCTGCGGCGGCACCCTCTCCCCCGCCGGTCCAGGTCCAGAAGATCGACCTGCGCCCCGACGACCCGCAGAAGGGCCCCCGGGACGCCCCCGTGACGGTGGTGGTCTTCTCCGACTTCCAGTGCCCGTTCTGCAGCCGCGTCGAGCCGTCGCTCGCCGAGCTCCAGAAGGCCTACCCGAAGGACGTCCGCGTGGTCTGGAAGAACCTGCCGCTCGCCATGCACCCCCAGGCGATGCCGGCGGCGCTGGCCGCGGAGGCGGCGCACCAGCAGGGCAAGTTCTGGGAGATGCACGACGTGCTGTTCCAGAACCAGGCGCAGCTCTCCCCGGAGAAGTACGACGCCTGGGCCAGGCAGATCGGCCTCGACTTGGCGAAGTTCAAGAAGGCGGCGGGAGCGGAGGCGACGCGCGCCCGGGTCGAGGAGGACGCCCGGCTCGGCGCCCGGGTCGCGCCCCAGGGAACCCCGACACTCTACGTGAACTGCCGGCAGGTGGTGGGCGCCCAGCCCTACGAGGTGTTCCGCAAGCTCGTCGACGAGCAGCTGGCTCGCGCCGCAGACCTGCGCAAGGCCGGAGTGAAGCCGGACGAGACCTTCTACGAGCGCATCTGCGAGGACAACGTCAAGAGCCCGCGGAAGGGATAGCCGAGGGCCGCCCGTCGAGCCACGCGGCCCGCATGGCCTGGAAGAGCGCCGCCGGACCGCCGGTGTCGGCGGCGATCTCCCAGATCGGCACGTCGCCGAGCCCCTTGAACCAGGCCCGCCCGACGTGGCGGAACATCTCGGCGGGGCGGCCGTCGGTGTGGAAGGTCACCACCAGGCTCGCGGGCCCGGCGCCGAACCACCACTGCCGGGAGAGCTCCTCGGGCAGCTCGGCCGGGTCGATCTCGACGCGCCGGACGGTGCGCTTCGCCCCCACCGCCTCGAGCCAGGCCGTGAGCGCCTCCTCGGAGAGCGCGGCCCCGGCGTTGTAGACGTCGCCCGCGCCCTCGTCCTCGGCCCGGGCGGCGGCCTCCAGCGCGCGCCGCACCGGCTTCGCCACCGCCCGCATCGCCGCGGTCATGTCTCCCGCCCGGGCCGCCTTGAGGACCTCCGCGGCCGCGTCGGGGGGGATGGCGAGCGTGAGGGGCTGGCCGATGAAGACGCTCCAGGCGTGGCGCAGCCCGGGGTTGCCGAGCGCCGCGCGGGCAGCGGCGAGGAGCTGATCGGCGCGGGCCCGGGCCGGTGAGGCCCTCGCCGTCCCACGGGCGGACTCGTTGATCTTCTCGGCGATGGCCACCCGGTTGCGGCCGAAGGCCTCGTCGTCGATCGACACGACGAGTGGTGCCGGGCCGAAGGAGACGAAGACCCCGGCCTCCAGCCCTTCCCCGCGGGTGCGCGACACGTCCCGCTCCATCTCGGCGGTGAGCCGCGCGGCGGCGGCGGCGTGCAGGGCGGCCCGGCGCAGCGACTCCGCTCGCTCCAGGCCTCCCGGAGCGGCCCGCTCGGCTGCCGCCCGGGCCTCGGTGCGGGCCGAGTGGGCCCGGGCGATCTCGCCGCGGTACCGCTCCTCGAGGGCGGTGACGCGCCCGGCCACCGTGGTGGAGGAGACCTCCCGTTCCAGCCGGTCCTCGTAGGCGGCCAGCAGCCGCCGGATCTCGGCAGCCAGCGAAACCAGCGCCTCGATGTCCCCGGAGAGGGAGATGGCGTCCCCGAGCAGGTTGTTGACCGAGACGCCGCCCCGATCGGCCAGGTGCTCCATCCCGGTGAAGCGGGCCTTGGCCGCCGCCAGGATGGGCAGGTAGAACTCGCGCCGGAGGAACTCGGCCATGGATGCCGGCCCCAGCAGGCTCGTACGCCGCGTGAAGTCCTTCACGTCGGCGAAGAGGTGGGCGATGGGATGCTCCTGTGCCTCCGCCAGGATGGGGCCGGGGCGCACCGAGATCCGGTAGAGGCGCCCCGCCTCCCACTCGGCGTCGGGGGTCCCGGCCCCCGATGCCGGCACGAGCGCCCGGCGGGTCGGGGTCACGAGCCGCTCCAGCGCCAGATCGGCCAGGGCGCCTGCCGCGGCGAGCCCGTAGATCTCCCGTGCCTCCTCGCGCCGCAGGCCCACCGCCGCCGCGGGCTCGCGGGGCTTCCAGGCGCGCAGCGCGCGGAGCGCCTGCTCCAGGGCGCTGGCGCCATCCCCGGACACCGCGCTCCCCAGGGCCTGCTGCGTGCGGGCGGCCAGCTCGATCCGTCCCGACTCGTCGGCGACGGCCTGCGCGAGCGCTCCCGGGCCGAGCAGCGCACCCCGGAGCTCCGCCGCCGCCCCTCCCGCGCCCGCGTCCTCGGCCGCCTTCCCGGCCGCGGTGAGCATCTCCCGGAGCCGCCACAGTGCCACGGCCCCTTCGGCGCGCCGCGAGGCGTCCTCGTCCTCCGCCAGGGCGGCAGCCACCGCCCCGATGGCGGTGTCCGGCTCGCCCCCGGAGACGAGGCTCGCCCCGATCTCCTCCGCCCGGGGGATCCCGGTCGCGAGTTCCGGGCCGTAGAGCGTGGAGCCACCCCCGCTGAGCCCGGTACGACCCCCGGCGAGGGCGGCGGCGTTCACCGCGGCCTCCATGCGCAGGAGCATCGGATCCTCGTCCCGCAGCCCGGCGTCGCGGGCAAAGCGGGAGATCCCGGTGCGCGCCGAGACCCAGAGCGCGGTGAGGGCGGCGGCGCGAAGGTGGCGGTCGTGCGGAGGGCCGGGGAGGACGTCGCGGAGCCCCGTGGTCGCCGCCTGGAGGGCGCCGAAGAGTGCCAGTGCGACCAGGTAGGGGGTCTCCTCCCGCTTCGCCGAGGCCGCCATCTCGGCGCCGGCGTTTCGCAGCGAGGCGATCCAGAGGGCGGTGAGCGACCGACCCCTTCCGCCCGGTCCCATCCAGGCGGTGATGAGTCCGCCTTGAAGGGCGGGATGGGCGGCGAGGGCCATCCGGGCGGCACCTCGCAGGTCGGGGCCCCCGGTGGTGGGAGCCAGGTGATCGGCCACGGCGGGCAGGGAAGCGTAGTCCTCCCGGAGGTAGAGCCGGTCGAGCACGTCCCCGGGCAGGAACCGCCCGTGCTGGATGCTGAGCAGGAGCCCGAGCTGGTCCACTGCCCCCCGGACCAGCGCGGCGGCGTCCGGGGCCAGCTCCACGGGGACCCGGAGGTCCGCGTGGGAGGTTCCCAGCTGGAAGCGCAGGCGCACGGGATCGAGCCGCAGGAAGGGCTCTCCCTGCGCCCGGGCCTCGGAGAGGATTCGCAGCCGCCGGGCCGCTATCGGGGCCTGCCCCCCCTCCCTGTCGCCGGATGTCTTGATCGGAAGCCTCCCAACGGGTAGAAAACCCGATCATGCGCCGGACTTTCTTCAAGTCCAAGATCCACCGCGCGACGGTGACCCATGCGGACCTCGACTACGAGGGGTCGGTCTCCATCGACGAGGATCTCATGGACGCCGCTGGGTTCCTCGAGTACGAGGCCGTGCACGTGTGGAACATCACCCGCGGCACGCGACTCCAGACCTACGCCATCAAGGGCGAGAGGGGCAGTGGAATCATCTGCATCAACGGGGCGGCGGCCCACCTGAACCGCCCCGGCGACATGGTCATCCTCGCGACCTTCGCCGAGATGGAGGAGGCCGAGGCCCGCACCCACGTGCCGCAGGTGGTGCTGGTCGACGCGAAGAACCGGGTGGTCGCGCAGGACGTGGCCGAGGTGGCAGGCCCGGCCCGGCGGGTGGTCGCATGACGGTGTTGCTTTGGCGCTGACGCCCTGCGCGCCTCTCCCGACCTAGCGACCTTCGAGCGCCTCTGCGAACCCGGCCGCGCCATCCCGGTGCGCGTCGAGATCGAGGCCGACACCGAGACCCCGGTCTCGGCGTTCCTCAAGCTCTCCCGCGGGAAGCGCCAGGCCTTCCTGCTCGAATCGGTGGAGGGAGGCGAGCGGTCCGGTCGCTTCAGCTTCCTGGGCGCCGGCCCCCGCAGCTCGATGTCCTGGCGCCTGGGCCAGCCCGCCGACCCGATCGCGTGGATCCGGCGCGAGCTCTCCGGGCACCAGGCCGTGCGCATCCCCGGCACCCCGCGCTTCGCGGGCGGGCTGGTGGGCTTCCTCTCCTATGACGCGGTGAAGCTCTTCGAGCCTCGCGTCCCGGTGGCCAGGGAGGACGAGCTCGGCTTCCCCGACGCGCTCTTCATGGACTTCGACCAGGTGGTCGCCTTCGACAACCTGCGCCACTCGCTCCACGTGATCTCCGAGGTTCGCTGCGAGGAGGGGGACGACCCGCGCGCCCTCTACCACGCCGCGCTGGCCCGCATCGGGGGAACCATGGCCGCCCTGGCCCGGCCGCTCCGGGACCGCCGCGCTCCCGCGAACCGCCGCGCCGCCGAGCTGCGCCCCCGGGTCGAGCGCCGCGAGTTCGAGCGCGCCGTGCGCCGCGCCCAGGAGTACGTGAAGGCCGGCGACTGCCAGCAGATCGTCCTCTCCCAGCGTTTCGACGCCGAGGTCACGGTGCCGCCCTTCGAGGTCTACCGGGCGCTGCGCCGGGTGAACCCGTCGCCGTACCTCTTCTACCTCCAGAACGGAAGCCAGGCGCTGGTGGGCAGCTCCCCCGAGACCCTCATCAAGCTCGAGGACGGCGAGGTCACGCTGCGCCCCATCGCCGGGACGCGGCGCCGCGGCCAGGACCCGGAGGAGGACCGCCGGCTCGAGGAGGAGCTGCGAGCCGATCCCAAGGAGAACGCCGAGCACGTGATGCTCGTCGACCTGGGGCGGAACGACGTGGGGCGGGTGAGCGCCGTCGGCTCGGTGCGGGTGACCCAGCTGAAGACGGTGGAGCGCTACTCGCACGTCATGCACCTCGTCTCCGAGGTGAAGGGGCGGCTCGCCGCCGGCCTCGACTCGGTCGACGTGCTGCGGGCCGGCTTCCCGGCCGGAACCGTGTCGGGATCGCCCAAGGTCCGGGCCATGGAGATCATCGACGAGCTGGAGCCGGCACGGCGCGGCCCCTATGCCGGAGCGGTGGGCTACTTCGACCGCGGCGGCGACATGGAGATGTGCATCGCCATCCGGACCCTCATGCAGTCCGGTCGGCGCATCTCGGTGCAGGCCGGCGCCGGCCTGGTCTACGACTCCAAGCCGGCCGCGGAGTACCAGGAGACGGTGAACAAGGCCCGCGCCCTCTTCACGGCGGTGGCCCAGGCGGAGTCGCGCGACCTCGACGGCAAGGCCTCGCCGGTGAGGGGCGCCGAGCCGGCGCGGCGGGCAGGGCGCCGAAGGAGGGCCGGCAAGTGAAGCCCCGCCTCGTCCTGGTCGACAACTACGACTCCTTCACCTGGAACCTGGTCCAGTACCTGGGGGAGCTGGGCGCCGACGTCCGCGTGTTCCGCAACGACGCCATCGACGTGCCCGGCATCCGCGAGCTGCGCCCGCGCGCCCTGGTGATCTCGCCCGGACCCTGCACGCCCGACGAGGCGGGGGTGAGCCTGGAAGCCATCCGCGCTCTCGCCGGGACGATCCCGATCCTCGGCGTCTGCCTGGGGCACCAGGCCATCGGCCAGGCCTTCGGCGGAAAGGTGATCCGCAACGTGCGCATCGTCCACGGGAAGTCGAGCCCGGTGCTGCACCGGGGCGACGGGATCTACACCGGCCTTCCCTCCCCGTTCGAGGCCGGGCGCTACCACTCGCTGGTGGTGGAGCGGAAGAGCCTGCCCCGCGACCTCTCGGTGACCTCCTGGACTCGCGAGGGGGAAGTCATGGGGCTGCGCCACCGCCGGCTCGACGTCGAGGGAGTGCAGTTCCACCCGGAGTCGGTGCTCACCGGCCACGGCAAGGAGCTCCTCGGGAACTGGCTGGCCCGCGTGCGGGCCGGGAGGCGGCCGTGATCGTGCAGGCCATCGGTCGGCTCGTCGCCGGGAAGGACCTCTCCCGCGCCGAGATGGTGGAGCTCATGGGAGAGGTCGCCGACGGCGGCGCCACGCCGGCGCAGGTGGGCGCCTTCCTGGCCGCGCTCCGGCTCAAGGGGGAGACCGTCGAGGAGATCGCCGGTGCCGCCCAGGTCATGCGGCAACGTGCCGAGAAGGTCCGGGTGGACCAGGCGGTCTTCGTCGACACCTGCGGCACCGGCGGTGACGGCCAGAACACCTTCAACATCTCCACCACGGCCGCCTTCGCGGTGGCCGGGGCCGGAGTGGTGGTGGCCAAGCACGGCAACCGCTCGGTCTCCTCGAGGTGCGGCTCGGCCGACGTGCTCGCCGCCCTCGGCGTCGACGTCGACGCTCCCCGGGAGCGGGTGGAGCGGTGCATCGCCGAGGTGGGCATCGGCTTCCTCTTCGCACCCCGGCTCCACCCGGCGTTCAAGGCGGTGGCCGGCATCCGGCGCGAGCTGGCCATCCGCACCGTCTTCAACCTGCTCGGACCGCTCGCGAACCCGGCCGGCGCGCGCCACCAGGTCATGGGCGTCTACGAGCCGCGCTGGGTGCCGATCATCGGCGGCGTGCTCGCGGCCCTGGGCTCGGTCCACGCCTTCGTGGTGCACGGCGAGGGGCAGGACGAGATCGCCGTCACCGGGACGACCCATGTGGCCGAGGTGAGGGACGGGGCGGTGCGCACCTTCGACGTCACCCCCGAGGAGCTGGGGGTGGGGCGGTGGCCGGCGACGGCGCTGGCCGGGGGCGACGCCGAGGAGAACTCCCGCATCGCCCGCGACGTCCTCTCCGGGGCGAAGGGGGGGCCGCGCGACGCTGTGCTCGCCAACGCCGCGGCGGCGCTGGTCGCCGCCGGCGCCGCGCCCGACCTGCGCGCCGGCGTCCGCGTCGCGGCGGACTCCATCGACCGGGGCGCGGCCCTCGAGAAGCTCGAGCGGCTCGCCGTCGTGAGCCGCGGATGACCATCCTGTCGGAGATCCTGGCGCGCAAGGCGCGCGAGGTGGAGGCGCGCCGGGCGGCGGTGCCCGAGCGGGAGCTCGAGGCCCGCGCGGCCGATACCCCGCTCCCCCGCAGCCTGGAGGACGCCCTCTCGCCTCCCGGGGGGACGGTCCGGATCATCGCCGAGGTGAAACGGGCCAGCCCCTCGGCCGGCGCGATCGACGCGGGCCTCGACGCCCCGGCCCAGGCCGTCCGCTACGCCGCGGCGGGAGCGGCCGCCGTCTCGGTCCTCACCGACGGCCCCGGCTTCGGCGGGTCGCTCGAGGACCTGGCGGCGGCGCGGGCGCGGGTGGAGGTGCCGCTCCTCCGCAAGGACTTCGTGCTCGACCGCTACCAGCTCCTGGAGGCGCGGGCCTGGGGCGCGGACGCCGCGCTGCTCATCGTGTCCGCCCTCCCCGGCGACCTCCTGCGCCGCCGCCTCGACGACTGCGCTTCGCTCGGGCTCTCCGCCCTGGTTGAGGTGCACGACCTCGCCGAGGCCGAGATCGCGCTGGCCGCCGGGGCCCGCATCGTCGGCGTCAACAACCGGGACCTGCGCACCTTCCGGGTGGACCTGGCGGCCAGCGAGGCGGTGCTCCCCGCGCTCCCGGCCGGCGTGCGAGGGGTCTCGGAGAGCGGTATCCGCACCCCGGCCGACGTGGCCCGGCTGCGCCGCTGCGGGGCGGCCAACTTCCTGGTGGGCGAGGCGCTGGTCCGCGCGGCCGACCCGGGCGCCCTGCTCGCGGAGATGACGGAGGCGCGGTGACCCGGGTGCGCGTCAAGATCTGCGGCGTGACCCGCCTCGACGACGCGCTCGACGCGGCCCGCCTGGGCGCCGACGCGCTGGGATTCAACTTCTGGCCGGGCTCGAAGCGCCACCTGACCGCGGCGGCGGCCCAGCGGATCATCTCCCGCCTGCCGCCCTTCGTGACGCCGGTGGGGGTCTTCGTGAACCAGTCCGAGGGGGAGATGCGGGCCATCGCCGCCGAGACGGGCATCCAGGTCTTCCAGCTCCACGGCGACGAGCCGCCCGAGCTCTGCTCCCGACTTCCCCTGCCGGTCGTGAAGGCCATCCCGGTGGACCAGGTCCGGACGCTCTCGAAGCTCCTCTCCTACGAGGTCCAGGCCTTCCTCCTCGACACCCCATCGCGCGGTTACGGCGGCAGCGGTGAGCCCTTCGACTGGTCGCTCGCCGAGGGCGTGTCCGAGGTGGCGCCGGTGATCCTGGCGGGTGGCCTCACCCCGGAAAACGTGGCCGAGGCCGTCCGGGCCGTCCGTCCCTGGGGCGTCGACGTCGCGAGCGGCGTCGAGTCCTCACCTGGCGTGAAGGACCCGGGCAAGATGTCCCGCTTCGTCACCGCCGTCCGCGAGGTGCGCTTCCCATGACCGTTCCCGACGCCACCGGCCACTACGGCCCCTACGGAGGACGCTACGTCCCCGAGACGCTGGTCCCGGCGCTCGACGAGCTCACCGCGGCCTGGCAGCAGTCCCGCCGCGACCCGGTCTTCGCCGAGGAGCTGACCCGGCTCCTCACCCGCTTCGCCGGACGGCCAACCCCGCTCGGCGACGCCCTGCGCATGGGCGCCGAGGCGGGGGGCTGCCGCATCGTGCTGAAGCGCGAGGACCTCTGCCACACCGGCGCGCACAAGATCAACAACACGCTGGGCCAGGTGCTGCTGGCGCGCCGCATGGGCAAGCGCCGCATCATCGCCGAGACCGGCGCCGGCCAGCACGGCGTGGCCACCGCAACCGCAGCGGCCCTCTTCGGCATGCCCTGCGACGTCTTCATGGGCGCGCTCGACGTGGAGCGGCAGGCGCTGAACGTCTTCCGCATGCAGCTTCTCGGCGCGCGGGTGGTGGCCGTCCAGTCGGGGTCGCGCACGCTGAAGGACGCCATGAACGAGGCCATCCGCGACTGGGTCACGAACGTCAAGGACACCCACTACATCATCGGCTCCGTGGCCGGGCCACACCCGTACCCGGCGATGGTCCGCGACTTCCAGTCGGTCATCGGCGACGAGGCCCGCGCCCAGGTGCTCCAGATCGCCGGGCGTCTTCCCGACGCCGTGGTGGCCTGCGTCGGCGGTGGCTCGAACGCCATGGGGATCTTCTCCGCCTTCATCCCCGACCGGGTGGTTCGCCTGGTGGGGGTCGAGGCGGCGGGACACGGCCTCGCCTCCGGCAAGCACGGCGCGGCGCTGGCGCTCGGGCGTCCGGGAGTGCTCCACGGCTCGAAGAGCTACCTCCTGCAGGACGACGACGGGCAGATCGTCGAGGCCCACTCCATCAGCGCCGGCCTCGACTACCCGGGCGTCGGGCCCGAGCTCTCCTGGCTCAAGGACCAGGGGCGGCTCGAGCTGCGGCAGGCCACCGACGACGAGGCCCTCGACGCGCTCGGGTACCTGGCGCGCACCGAGGGGATCATCCCGGCGCTGGAGACGGCCCACGCGGTGGCGGCGGCGAAGGACCTGGCCCGCGAGCTCGGGCCGGATGGTTTGCTGATGGTGAACGTCTCCGGGCGGGGGGACAAGGACATCGACCACGTGCGGCGGGAGCTGGCCGCAAGGCAGGAGCGGGCCGCCAGCGGGACACGACGGCGACCGGCGGGAAAGCGGCCAGCGACGAGCCGCCAGCGCCCTGCAGGGCGCAAGCGGAGGTCCTCGTGACCGCCCCTCACGACCGGATCCAGGCGGCATTCTCGGCAGCCGCGAAACGCGGCGGCAGCGCGCTGGTCACCTACGTCATGGCCGGCGACCCCGACCTCGCCACCTCCCGCGAGATGGCGCTCGCCTGCGCCGCCGGCGGGGCCGACATCCTCGAGATCGGGATGCCCTTCTCCGATCCCATCGCCGACGGCAAGACCATCCAGGGCGCGGGGGAGCGGGCGCTGCGCTCCGGGACCACCATCGCCTCCTGCCTGGAGCTGGCCGCCGAGGTCCGTCGCCGCACGCCGGCCGCCATCGCCCTCATGGGCTACGTGAACCCGGTTCTGGCCTACGGGGAGGAGCGCTTCCTCGACGCCTGCGCCGCCTCCGGCGTCGACGCGCTCATCCTGCCCGACCTGCCGCCCGAGGAGGCCGGAGCCTTCCGGGCCGCCGCCGCCTTGCGCGGAGTGAAGCTCGTCTTCCTGCTCGCCCCCACCTCGACGCCCGCCCGGGTGGCGGCCGCCTGCGACGCGGCCACCGGCTTCGTCTACTTCGTCTCGGTGACCGGCGTCACCGGGGCCCGCACCACGCTGCCGGCCGATCTGGGCGCGAAGGTGAAGGCGGTTCGGAAGCGAAGCCGCGTCCCGGTGGTGGTGGGGTTCGGCGTCGGGACGCCGGCACAGGCCCGGGTCGTCGGCAGGATGGCCGACGGCGTCGTGGTGGGCAGCGCCATCGTGCAGCGCATCGCCGAGGGGGGCTCGCGCAAGGCTCGGGCCGAGCGGGTCCGCCGCTTCGTGGCGTCGCTGTCCCGGGCGCTCAGGCGCTGATCCGCGGCGCGGGAGAGGGCCGGTGCCGTCGGCCTGCTACGCTACCGGGATGGCATGGACACTTCTCCTCCTCGCGGGCATCTGCGAGATCGGCTGGCCCATCGGGCTCAAGCTCGGCTGGACCCCTTCGGGCGTGCGCGGGGCCTGGATCGCCTTCGCCGTCCTGTGCATGGTCGCGAGCGGCGTGCTCCTCTTCCTCGCGCAGCGGACCATCCCGATGGGGACCGCCTACGCGGTCTGGACGGGGATCGGCGCGGTGGGGGCGTTCGCGATCGGGATCCTCTTCTTCGGCGATGCGGCCACGGCCATGCGGATTGGGTCGGCGGCGCTCATCGTGGCTGGGGTGGTGGGCCTGAAGGTGGGGTAGTCGTCGCGGTCTGCTGGCGTCCGACAGATGTTCTGTGTGATTGACATGATGTTCGGTTTCTTTTACATTATGCCAAATCAAACGAACAATGGATCTCCCTCCATGCCCTATCGTGAAAAGATCGCCTGGTTGTCCCTGGTCGGCATGGCCGTCTGCTACGGCCCGTACTTCGCGCTCACCCACCGTTCCCCCCTGCTGGATCAACCGCTGCCCAACTTCCCGCTGATGGCCCTTTTCGCCGCGGCGGCCGGGGGCAACGCGGTGTGGACGCTGCTGGGCCGGCTCTTCTTGCGGATGAAGACGCCCGCCGACGAGCGCGGCCCCGTCGACGAGCGCGACCGGGCCATCGACCGCCGCGCCAGGGGCGCCGCCTACTACGTCCTGATCGGCCTCGCGCTGTACGTGGGCGGCGTCATGCCCTTCACCAGCTCCGGCTGGCACATCGTCAACTCCATGGTCGCCTCGGTGGTCATCGCCGAGACGGTGAGCTACGCCGCGATCGTCCTGGGCTACCGCCGGGGCCTGGGATGACCGGCGGCAAGCTCACCAACCAGATCCGCACCCTGCGATTCCTGCACGGCGAGATGAGCCAGGGGGACCTCGGCCGTGCGATCGGCGTCACCCGCCAGACCATCGCCGCCATCGAGGCCGGCAAGTACTCCCCGTCCCTGGAGGCCGCCTTCCGCATCGCGGCCGTGTTCGGCAAGCCGCTCGACGAGGTGTTCCAGTGGGAAGCGGAGGGTTAGGCGCCCCGCCTACAGCACCGGCCGCTCGATGGCGAGCGCGATCACCCGGACCTCGCGCATCAACTCCGAGAACTCCGGGATGGCGAGCGACTGGTGGCCGTCGGAGAGCGCCTTCTCCGGCTTCGGGTGCACCTCGACCATGATGCCGTCGGCGCCGGCGGCGATGCCGGCACGGGCGATGGCCGCCACGTGCTTGCGGATCCCGATGCCGTGCGAGGGGTCGACGATGACCGGCAGGTGGGAGAGCGACTTCACCACCGGGATGGCGTTGATGTCGAGGGTGTTGCGGGTGGCGGTCTCGAAGGTGCGGATGCCCCGCTCGCAGAGCATGACGTTGGGGTTGCCCTTGGCCACGATGTACTCGGCGGCCATGAGCCACTCCTTGATGGTCCCGGAGAGGCCGCGCTTCAGCATGACCGGCTTCTTCACCTTTCCGAGCCGCTCCAGGAGCGCATAGTTCTGCATGTTGCGCGCTCCCACCTGGAGGATGTCGGCGTACTCGGCCACCAGGTCCACCGTGTCGGTGGACATGACCTCGGTGATGATCTTGAGGCCGGTCTCCTGGCGGGCGAGCGCGAGCAGCTTCAGCCCCTCCTCGCGAAGCCCCTGGAACTCGTAGGGGCTGGTGCGAGGCTTCCAGGCCCCTCCGCGCAGGATCCTCGCACCCGCAGCCTTCACCGCATGTGCGGTCTCGAGGAGCTGCTCCCGCGACTCGACCGAGCAGGGCCCGGCCATGACGGTGATGGCCCGGCCTCCCACCTCGACGCCGTCCACGTCGACGACGGTGTCCTCCTCCTTCACCTCCCGGGAGACCAGCTTGAACGGCTGCGAGACCCGGAGCGCCTCGGCCACGCCCTGCAGCATGGCGAAGTCGTCCGGATCCACGGCGCCGGTGTTCCCCACAACGGCGACGACGCGCCGTTCGGTCCCGGAGATGGGGTGTGGGGTGAGACCGAGCGATCGCACCTTCTCGATGACGGCATCGAAGTCGGCCGCGGTGGCGTGGGGCTTCATGGCGATGAACATGGCGACTCCTCGGCGCGGCGCGCCGGTGACGGGAGCTAGACGGGACGGCCGACGGCGCCGGCGATGACCTTCACCTGCGCCATCAGGCCGGCGAACTCCCCCGGCGTGAGCGACTGCTGCCCGTCGGACAGTGCCTTCTCCGGGCAGGGATGGACCTCGACGATGAGCCCGTCGGCGCCGGCTCCGACCGCGGCGCGGGCCATGGCCGGCACGTGGGCGCGGATCCCGATGCCGTGCGACGGATCGACGACGACGGGCAGATGAGTGAGCGACTTCAGGACCGGCACCGCGTTCAGGTCGAGGGTGTTTCGGGTGGCGTTCTCGAAGGTGCGGATGCCGCGCTCGCAGAGGGCCACGCGCGGGTTGCCATGGGCCACGACGTACTCGGCGGCCATGAGCCACTCGCGGATGGTGGCCGAGGCCCCGCGCTTCAGCAGCACCGGCTTGCCGATCTTGCCGAGCTGCTTCAGCAGCGAGTAGTTCTGCATGTTCCGGGCCCCGATCTGCACCATGTCGGCGTAGTCGGCGACCATGGCCAGGTTCTCCACGTCCATGGCCTCGGTCACCACGCGGAGGCCGGTCTCCTCCCGGGCGAGCGCGAGCAGCTTCAGCCCCTCCTCGGCCATCCCCTGGAACTCGTAGGGACTGGTGCGGGGCTTGTAGGCGCCGCCGCGCAGCATCGTGGCGCCGGCGGCTTTCACCTCACGTGCGGCCTCGAGGATCTGCTCCCGGGACTCGACGGAGCACGGACCGGCCATGACCACGAGCCGGGTGCCGCCCAGGGCGACGCCGGCCACGTCGACGACCGTTTCCTCCTCCTTCATCTCGCGGGAGACGAGCTTGAAGGGCTGCGAGACCCGGATGGCCTCGCGCACCCCGGGCATGCCCTCGAAGAGCGAAGGGTCGAGCCCTCCCCTGTTCCCGGTGATGCCGATGGCGGTGCGCTGCGCGCCGGGGATGGCGTGGGGCAGGAGCCCCAGGGAGCGGATCTTCTCGACGACGGCATCCACCTGGGCTTCGGTGGCACTGGGCTTCATCACGACCAGCATGCGGCGCTTGGGCCTCCTCGGAAGGGGGCGCGAGGATACACCCGGCGGCCCCTCGGACGAATAACCTGGATTCCCTCGGGATTCCTGGGTTTCTATCGTTCCGTGCGAGACCGCCGCTGGGACCACCTCTACGACCTCCAGAAGCTGCCGGTGAAGGAGGTCGTCCTCGCGCGCTTCGCCGACGAGCTGGCCGACCGGCTGCGCGCCTGGCCCCCTCCGGACGTCGAATGGCTCTCCGATGAGCTGCGGCAACGCCATGCGGCCGGGCTCCTGGGGCCGCCCCCCGACGAGGTGCTCCGGCTCGGTCTCGAGCTCTCGCGGCTCGACCTCCTGCGCGAGCACGCGGCCTTCGACGAGGCCGTGCGCAACCGCGCGCCGGGGGTCTGCCGGGGGCCCGCCGAGGAGGCGGCACTGCAGCTGCATCGTCCTCTACGTCGGCGAGGCGTGCCTCTCCCTCAAGGAGTGGGCCGAGGGGGCGAGGCTCACGCGGGCCGACCTGGCGCGCGCCGTGGACCTCGCCGAGCGGCGCCTGTTCCGGGTCACGCTCGGTTGATGCCGGCCCGGATGCTTCCTAGCCGAACATCATCACGAACCACATGAGCACGAGGACGCAGGCGATGCCGAGGATCGCCACCGCGATCTCCCGGAGCGTGGGACCGCGCCCTCGCCTCCTCAGGATGCCTCGCGCCACCGCGCCGACGACCGACACGGCCACGACGAGCGCGGCCGCCCTCAGCCCGAGCTCGAGGATCCGCCCGCGCCCGCGGGAGAGCCCGAGGAGCGCGCCGAACGCCACGAGGAACGCGATGCCGAGCCCGATGGCCGACAGGCATCCCTTTCGCTGCCAGCCGGCGCGAGGGGCTCCCGAGGTCTCCGGATCCATCACCACACCTACCCGGACCTCGGGACCTTCTCCCAGTCGGCGAGGAACTTCGCGAGGCCGATGTCGGTGAGCGGGTGCTTCGCCAGCTGCGCCAGCACCGGGAACGGGATGGTGGCGACGTCCGCACCCATGCGCGCGGCCTGCACGACGTGGAGCGGGTGGCGCACCGAGGCCACCAGCACCTGCGTGGCGAAGTCGTAGTTCCGGTAGATCTCCAGGATCTGCGCGATGAGCGCCATCCCGTCCTCGGAGACGTCGTCGAGCCGGCCCACGAAGGGGGAGACGTAGGTGGCTCCGGCCTTGGCGGCGAGGAGCGCCTGGCTGGCCGAGAAGCAGAGGGTCACGTTGGTGCGGATGCCCTCGTCGGTGAGCGCCTTCACGGCCTTGAGCCCCTCGAGGACGAGCGGCACCTTGACCACCACGTTGGGCGCGAACTTCGCGTAGACCTTGGCCTCCTTCATCATGCCGTCGAAGTCGACGGCGGTGACCTCGGCGGAGACCGGGCCGTGCACCAGCCCCACGATCTCCTCCAGCACGTCGGCGAACGGCCGGCCGGTCTTCGCGACCAGGGACGGGTTCGTGGTCACCCCGTCGCAGAGCCCGAGGTCGATGGCCTTCCGGATCTCGCCCACGTCCGCGGTGTCGATGAAGAATTTCACGGTGTCTCCCGAATGGTGGGTTCCGGGTCAAGGTGCTATACGGTCGCGGTCATGATGTCGAGCCGGAAAGCCCCCCGACGGCGCAAGACGAAGCCAGCTCCCCGGCGACCCGTCTCGCCCCGCTCGAAGGCGCTCCTGGCCTACGGGCGCATGGTGCTCGACACCGAGTCGCGCGCCATCGCCAGCCTCCGCCTCGACGATCGCTTCGCCACCGCCGTGGAGTGGATCCTGGGGTGCAAGGGGCAGGTGGTGCTCACCGGCATCGGCAAGCCGGGATTCGTGGCCCAGAAGATCTCGGCCACGCTCGCGTCGACCGGCACCCACTCCATCTACCTCCACCCGGCGGAGGCCGCCCACGGCGACCTGGGGCGCGTCTCGCGCGCCGACGTGGTGGTCGCGCTCTCCAACAGCGGAGAGTCGGAGGAGATCCTGCGGCTCCTGCCCGCCCTGAAGCGCATCGGGGCGCGCATCGTGGCCATCTCCCGCGACGACCAGAACCCGCTCGCCCGCGCCGCCGACCTGGTGGTCGCCATCGGCGACGTGGAGGAGGCCTGTCCGATGGGTCTCGCTCCCACCACCAGCACCGCCGCGCTGCTCGCGGTGGGCGACGCGCTGGCGATGGCGGTGCTGGAGAACCGCCCCTTCGGCCGCGACGAGTACGCGCTCTACCACCCGGGCGGCAAGCTGGGCCGGCACCTCATGAAGGTGCACGAGCTGATGCGCAGCGGCGAGGCCAACCCGCTCGTGAAGTCCACCGCGCCGCTCAAGCAGGCCGTGGCGGTGATGACCCGGACCCCCGGGCGCCCGGGCGCCGCCACCGTCGTGGACGGGCGCGGGCGCCTCATCGGCGTCTTCACAGACGGTGACCTGCGCCGGCTGGTGGAGCAGCAGCAGGTGGACTTCGACACGCCGGTGTCCTCGGTGATGACCCGCAACCCCCGCACCGTCCGGCCCGAGGAGCGGCTGGTGGAGGCGGCACGGGTCATGCGGGAGGCGCGCATCGACCAGGTTCCCGTGGTGGACGCCTCCGGGCGCGCCGTGGGCCTCCTCGACGTGCAGGACCTGCTCGCGGCCCGGATCCTGTAGTCCCTACCGCGCCAGCAGGGAGCCCAGCGCCCGCTCCAGCTGGGGAATGCGCCGGTCCCCCGGGTATTCGGCCCGCAGCCGGGCGACCCGCTCCCCGGCAGCCGCGAGGTCCCGCCGGGAGAGCGCCGCCTCCACGCGCGCCGCCAGGGAGTCCGCACCGGAGAGCAGCCCGTCCCGCTCGAGCAGGTCGAGGTCGGCCTCGCAGGCCGGGTCGCGCTCCACCTCGCAGCGCGCGAAGGCGTGGACGATCCGGGCCTCCCGGTAGCGGGGGGAGAGCGCCAGGGCTCGCGCGCTCTCGGCGAGTTCCCCCGCGTGGTCCCCGGCCAGGTGGAGGGCGTTCGCGAGGTGGAGGCGCGCCTCCGGAAAGCTGGGCGCCAGGGCCACCGCGCGGCGGGCCTCCTCGAGCGCGGCGGGGCCATCCCCCCGGCGCAGGTGGATCCACGCCAGCGCCCCTGCGATGCGGGCGGACCCGGGAGCCCCTTCCCTTCCGCGCTCGAGCGCCCGCCTGGCCTCGTCGAGGCGGCCGGCGCGCCCCGCCGCCACCCCGAAGTGGAGGTTGCCGAGCGGATCGCGGGGATCGGCGCGCAGCGCCGCGGAGAAGAGCGCGTCGTCGGAGACCCAGTCCGGGAGGCGGCGGACCGAGGCCACCGCACCGGACGCCACCGCCAGCGCCGCCGCCGCCATCGCGGCACGGCCCAGGTTCCGGTTCCGGGCCTGCAGCCCGAGCAGCCCCGCCGCGAGGAGCCAGGCGATCCCCAGGGACGGCAGGTAGAAGTAGCGCTCCGGGGACTGGCCGAGCCGCCCGGCCGCCATCGCCACCGGAAGCATGCCCGCCAGGAAGAGGGCACACGGCACGGCCAGGTCGCGGCGGCGCAGGGCGATGGCCCCCAGCCCCGCCACCACGGCGCCTCCCGCGGCGAGCACGGCCGGGCTCCCTGCCGCGTACGCGTGGCTCACGCTGAGTGGAAGGGGCGCGAACGCCCGGAACAGGTAGGTCGTCACCGTCGTGAGGAAATGCGCGGGCAGGCTCGCGAGCGGCGCCGGGGCCATGGCGGCGATACCCAGGAGGGAGCGCAGCCCGGCCCAGGCGGCGATGGCCGCACCGACGGCCACCCAGCGGGGCAGCGCCTCGCGCACGCTGCGCCGGGCCGCGAGGTCGTCGACGAGGACGACGGGGGCCAGCGCCAGGAAACCCTCCTTGGAGAGCAGCCCGGCGAGGAAGAGCAGCCCGTGCAGCGCGGCCCGGCGCGGCCCGGGACGCCACGGCAGGACGAGGAAGGCCACCGCGAAGAGCCCCGCCAGGAGGTCGTAGCGGCCGGAGACCCAGGCGACCGGCTCCACGTTCTCGGGGTGGAGCGCCCAGGCCAGCGCGCCGACTGCCGCGGGTCCCTCGCTGCCCTTCCCGAGTCGCTGGACCAGCAGCAGGAGGAGGAGCGCGGCGGCGAGGGCGTGGAAGGCGATCCCCAGCGCGTGGTGCGCCACGGCTTCCGGGGAGAGCCGCGCACCGAGCCAGAAGGTGGCCACCGGCACCGGCCGGTAGTAGCCCACCGGACCGTGGGCGGGATTCGATCCGGCGATGAGGTCTCCGACGAGGGCTCCGGCGACGTGCCTGCCGCCCTGCGCGAGGACGTAGGTCGTGTCGTCCCAGACCAGGCCGGCCCGGAGCGTGGGGAGGTAGGCGACCGCGACGAGGAGCCCGATCGCGACGGCGAGCAGGGCGGTTCGGCGGGTGCGGGCCTCCATGGAGGCCGGAGGATACCATCCGGTCCGGTCCTCCTGGGTTACACTCCCGCGTCATGCCGCAGCCCACCGAGACCCGCCTGCGCCGCGACCTCGTCGAGGTCTGCCGTCGACTCCACGACCGCCGCCTCATCGGCGCGGGCGAGGGGAACGTCTCCTGCCGGCTCGGGAAGGACCGGTTGCTCGTCACGCCGTCCGGGGTCGGCAAGGGCTTCCTGCGCCCCGCCGACCTGGTGGTGGTCGACGCGGACGGCAAGCGGGTCCGCGGGCGGGGGCGCCCGTCGACCGAGTTGCGCATGCACCTCGCGGCCTACGCGGCCCGGCCGGACGCCGGTGCGGTGGTGCACGCCCACCCGCTCACCGCCGTCGCCTTCACCGTTGCCGGCGTTCCGCCGCCGAACGACCTCCTGCCGGAGGCGGTGCTGGTCCTCGGGCGCATCGCCGTCGCGGGGTTCGCAACGCCCGGCACCGACGAGGTGCCCCGGTCGCTCGCGCCCTTCTGGGAGGGGCACGACGTGATCCTCCTCGAGCGGCACGGCGCGCTGGCGCTGGGGCGGGATCTCCTGCAGGCCTTCGACCGGATGGAGACGCTCGAGCGGGTGTGCGAGGTGGCCGCCCGCGCTCGACTGCTCGGCGGCTGCGATCCCCTCTCCGAGGCGGCGGTTCGAAAGGTGCTCGCCGCGGGACAGGCGCTCGCCACCGTCACGTCGCCAACGCCACGGCGATGATGGCGAGCGGCCCGGCGGCGATCAACGCGATCGCCTGCCAGGCGCGCGGGTGGCCCGGGCGGATGGAGTAGCCGGTACCGTTCTCGCGCGGCACGACGAGCCAGCCGTCCGGCGGCGGGGGGCGCTCGGCTTCCTCGGGCGGGGGCTTCCCCGCGTAGGTGACGACGAGGGCCACGGGCAGGACCAGGAAGCCGAGCCCCGCGCCGGCGAGGACCAGCCCCGGGCCTTCCCGTGGAATCGCGGCCAGCCCGAAGACCACGGCCAGGGACCACTGCGCGCCGATGGTGACGGCGGCGAGGAGCCTCCGCGCCCGGGATGGGTCCGGCGCCGGGGACGAGTTCGCGAGGAAGAACCGGCGCATCCCGCCGGCCCAGGCCACGGCGACGAGCCCCGTGAGGAGCGGCGCCCCGACGGACCGGATGGAGAGGTCGGCCCACCGGTCGGCGCCCCCGGCTCCCCAGTGCACCGGGTACCGGGCCGGCAACCGTTCCCACGATGCGGCCAGGCCGACCGCCACTGCGGCGAGGAAGGCGAACGGGCCGAGACGGAGGAGCGCGCGCACGCGAAACGAACTCAGAGTGGATATCCACCCGCCGGCGCCAGGTCGAGCTCCGGGGCCTCCTCGAGCAGGCGCCCCACGGACACGCCCAGTCCCGGGACGACCAGTTCCGGGTGCAGCTCGGCGAGCGGCGCCAGCACGAAGCGGCGGCGGGCCACCTCGGGGTGCGGCACGGTGAGCCCGTGCTCCTGCACGACGAGGTCGCCGACGAGCAGCAGGTCGAGGTCGAGCGTGCGGGCTCCCCAGTGGACGTCCCGGGTGCGCCCGGCTGACCTCTCCACCTCACGGAGGAGCTCGAGCAGTGAACGGGGCGTGCGGGTGGTCTCGAGCTCGAGCACCGCGTTCAGGTATCGAGGCTGGGGCGGTCCGACCGGCGCAGCGTCCCAGACCCGGGACGCCCTCACCACCGCCACGCCGGGCGCGGCCCGGAATGCGCGGGCGGCCAGCGCCAGGCGGGCCCAGCGATCTCCCAGGTTCGAGCCGACGGCGACGTAGGCGCGCATCAGGGGGCCGCCATCAGACCACCGGGTTCTTCAGGACGCCCACGCCGCTCACCTCGACCTCCACCCAGTCGCCGCGCCGGATGGGGCCGACCCCCTCGGGCGTGCCGGTGGAGACGAGGTCGCCGGGGAGCAGCGTCATCACCTGCGAGATGAAGGCCACCAGCGCGTACGGATCCACCACCATGTCGCGGGTGGAGCCGCGCTGCCGCTGCTCGCCGTTCACGCGGCAGACGACGATCTGGTCCATGGGGTCGAGGTGGGTCTCGACGAGCGGGCCGACCGGACAGAACGTGTCGTACGACTTGGCCCGGGTGAAGTGCTGCTCGGCCCGCTGGATGTCGCGGGCCGAGACGTCGTTCAGGCAGGTCCAGCCGAAGATGGCCTCGCGGGCGTCCACGGCGCTGCCGCGGGTGAGCGGGCGGCCGATCACCGCCGCCAGCTCGGCCTCGTGGTGGACCTCCTTCGACGCCTCGGGGATGCGGATCTCCTGCATGGGCCCGACCACGGCGGTGCTGGGCTTGATGAAGAGCAGCGGCTCCTTGGGGACCTCGTTGCCGAGCTCCTTCGCGTGGGCCCGGTAGTTGCGGCCGACGCAGACCACCTTGGTGGGCTGCACCGGGGCGAGCAGCGTCACCTCGGAGAACGGGTGGCGCGGTCCCTCCGGAAGCCCGCCGTCCCAGGGCGCGGCGGTGAGCGCGCGGACCTCGGCCCCCTCGACGACGCCGTACTGTTCCCGTCCCATCCGGGTGAACCGGCAGGTCCTCACGGAGCCCCCTTCAGGCCGAGCACGTCGTGCATGTCGTAGAGGCCGGGAGCCCGGCCCTTCACCCAGAGAGCAGCGCGCAGCGCCCCGCGGGCGAACTGGTCGCGCGAGGTGGCCCGGTGCGTGACCTCCAGCCGCTCTCCCTGGCCGGCGAAGAACACGGTGTGCTCCCCCACCACGTCGCCTCCCCGCAGGGTCATGACGCCGATCTCGCGGGGGGTGCGCTCGCCGATCATCCCGTGGCGCGCGTAGACCACGTCCCTCCCGGCGTCGCGCCCCAGGGCCTCGGCGGCCACCTCGGCCAGCCGCACCGCCGTCCCGCTGGGCGCGTCCTTCTTCTTGCCGTGGTGCATCTCGACGATCTCGACGTCGTAGGCGTCGCCCAGCGCGCGCGCCGCCTGGGCCACCAGCGCGAACATCACGTTCACCCCCACGCTCATGTTGGGGGAGAGGACCACCGGGATGCGGACCGCGTCCTGGCGCAGGTGGGCCTTGCCGTCGGCCTGGAAACCGGTGGAGCCGATGACCATGGCCACCCCGGCGACCGCAGCCACCGACGCGTGGCGCAGCGAGGCCTCGTGGCTCGTGAAGTCCACGATCACGTCCGCCTTCACCCGGCCCAGCAGCGCGGGCAGGTCATCGGCCACCGGAACGCCGATGGAGGCGATGCCCGCCGCCTCGCCCGCGTCGCCCGGCCCGGACCAGCCCGGACGTTCCAGCGCCCCCACCAGCCGCAGTCCCTCGACGTCCCGGATCATCCGCAGGATCTGCCCGCCCATGCGGCCGGCCACCCCGGTCACGATCACGTTCACCATGCACACCTCCGATGGAATGGGCGCCGCGGGCGCCGGCTCAGGCGGCCACGACCAGGCCGAAGCGGACCATGGCGTCGCGGATCCGGGCGAGGCTCGCCCCGGAGACCTGCCAGAGCGGCAACCGGATCTCCGGCCCGGCCTTTCCGAGCAGGGCCACGGCGGCCTTCACCGGGCCTGGATTGGTCTCGATGAACATGACCCGGTTGAGGTCGGCCATGGCCACCTGCCTCGCGAGCGCCGTGGCGTGATCGCCCCGCAGGGCGGAGGACACGAGCTCCTTCATGGCCCGGGGAGCGATGTTGCCGATCACCGAGATGACCCCGTGCCCGCCGCAGGCGATGTAGGGGAGCACCGTGAAGTCGTCCCCGGAGAGGTAGGAGATGGAGTCCTTTCCGCAGCGCTCGACGAGCTGGACCTGCCGGTCCATGTTCGCGGTGGCCTCCTTGATGCCGGCGATGGCGCCCGCCTTGACGAGCCTCTCCACCGTCTCGGGCAACAGGTCCACGGAGGTGCGGCTGGGGACGTTGTAGGCCACCACCGGGAACCCCGCCGAGTCCCAGATCTTCATGTAGTGGCGGTACAGCCCCTCCTGGGTGGGCTTGTTGTAGTAGGGCGTCACCACCAGTGCGGCGTCGGCCCCGAGCGATCGGGCCAGCTTCACGCCCTCGACCGCCTCGGTGGTGGAATTGGACCCGGCGCCGGCGATGATCTTGACCCGGCCGCGAGCCGCCTCGACGCAGGTCCGGATGACGTCGGCGCGCTCACGCATGGTGAGCGTGGCTCCCTCCCCGGTGGTTCCGCAGGGGACGATGCCGTCGGTCCCCTCGCGGATCTGCCACTCGACGAGCTCGCGCAGCGACGCCAGGTCCGGCTCGTCGTCCCGGAGCGGCGTGACGATGGCGACCATCGCGCCCTGGAGCTTCATGGTGTTCCTCCGCGAAAGGGGGGGCCTGAGACTCTAGCCGATCCTGCGGGGCGCCGGGAACCGCCGGCCGGGCGGGCGGGCCTTCTCCCCGCGGACCAGGTCGGGCCAGGTCTCCCGCTTGCGGACCAGGTAGGCGGTGTCGTCGTCGACGAGCACCTCGGCGGACCGGGGCCGGGCGTTGTAGTTGGAGGACATGGCGAACCCGTAGGCCCCCGCGGAGCGGACGCAGAGCAGGTCCCCGGCCTCGGGCACCGGCATCCTCCGGCCCTGGGCCAGGAAATCGGAGGACTCGCAGACCGGTCCGACCACGTCCAGGGTGCCGACCGGCCGGGGCTGGGCGCCGACCGGCTCGATGTCGTGGTGGGCGCCGTAGAGGCTGGGCCGGACCAGGTCGTTCATGGCGGCGTCGACCACGGCGAAGAGCTTCTTCCCACTCCGCTTCACGAAGAGGACCCGGGTGAGCAGGACGCCGGCATTGCCGACCAGCACGCGGCCGGGCTCGAGGATCACCTCGCCCCGGTAGCCCTTCATGGCCCGCTTCACCGCGTCCCCGTACTCGTCGGGGTGCGGGGGATTCTCGTCCTTGTACTGGATCCCCAGGCCGCCGCCGATGTCGAGGTGGCGGAGCCGGAGCCCGGTCCGCTCCAGGTCGCGGGTCAGCGCCCGAACCCGGGCGATGGCGTCGAGGAAGGGGACGACGGTCGTGATCTGGGAGCCGATGTGGCAGGCCACCCCCCGGACGTCGAGCGCCGGGTCCCCTGCCGCCAGGTGGTACAGGCGGCGCGCGTCCTCCACCGAGACGCCGAACTTGGACTTCTTCAGGCCGGTCGCGATGTAGGGGTGGGTCCTCGGGTCGACGTCCGGATTCACCCGGAGGGCGACGGGGGCGCGCACGCCGAGCCGGCGGGCCACCACCGAGACCCGGGCCAGCTCGGGCCCGCTCTCGACGTTGAGGCACTTCACCTGCTGCGAGAGGGCGAAGGCGATCTCCTCGTCGGTCTTCCCGACGCCGCTGAAGACCACCTTGCGCGGGTCGCCGCCGGCCTTGAGCACGCGGTACAGCTCGCCGCCGGAGACGATGTCGAAGCCCGCGCCCATGCGGGCGAGCAGGTCGAGGATGGCCAGGTTGGCGTTGGCCTTGGCCGCGTAGCAGACCAGGTGGCGGATGCCGGAGAGGGACCGGTCGAGGACCTTCCAGTGCCGTCGCAGCGTCGCCGCGGAGTAGACGTAGAGCGGCGTGCCGTAGGCGGCGGCCAGCCGCTCGAGCGGGATCTTCTCCGCGTGAAGTGCCCCGAGCCTGCGCTGGAAGTGGTTCATTTTCCGCAGGCCCCTCCGGAGGCCGGGTCGCACGGCGTGGCGGGGACGGGGGCGGGAGCCGGCGCCGGGACGGGAGCGGGGGTCGCCGCCGGAGCGCCCTCGACGCCCGCCGAGGCCGCCGGACGCGGCGGCGCCTTCACCCCGCACGAGACCAGCGCCAGCGCCAGCGCGAGGGGCAAGCGGAGCGTCATCGCGCCCTTCCCAGGAGCTTCTCCCAGCGCCGGAGCTCTCCGGCCACCCGCCGGGGCGCAGGGCCCCCGGGCAGGTCGCGCCGGGCCAGGCTCCGCTCCGGGTCGAAGCAGCCCAGGACGCCCCGATCGAACGAACGGTGGAACCTGCGCCACTCGGCCACGGTGAGCCCGGAGAGCTGCCGCCCCGCCGACGACGCGAAGGCGGCGGCCTTGCCCACCGCCTCGTGGGCCTCCCGGAACGGCACGCCGCGCTCGACCAGCCACTCGGCCGCGTCGGTGGCGAGCGACTCGCCGCCCTCCAGCGCAGCCCGCATCCGGCCGGGATGGAAGCTCGCGGTCTCGACGGCCCCGGCCAGCGCGTCGAGCGTCTCGACGAGCATCCGCGGCGCGCCCAGCAGCGGACGCTTGTCCTCCTGGAGGTCCCGGTTGTAGGCCAGCGGCAGGCCCTTCACGATGGCCAGCAGCCCGACCAGGTCCCCGATGGCGGTTCCGGCCCGTCCCCTCGCCAGCTCCGCCACGTCCGAGTTCTTCTTCTGCGGCATGAGCGAGCTGCCGGTGGCGAAGGAGTCGTCGAGCTCCATGAAGCCGAACTCGCGCGTGGTCCAGAGCACGATCTCCTCGCCGAGGCGGGAGAGGTGCACGGCGGAGAGCGCGCAGGCGAAGCAGAGCTCGATGGTGGAGTCGCGGTCGGACACCGCGTCGAGCGAGTTGCGGGTGACGCCGTCGAGGCCGAGGTCGCGCGCCACTCGCTCCCGGTCGAGCTTCAGGGTGGTGCCGGCCAGCGCCCCGGACCCGAGCGGCGAGAGGGCGGCGCGGCGGCGCACCTCGGCGAAGCGCTCCCGGTCGCGCCCCAGCATCTCCACGTAGGCGAGGAGGTGGTGGGCGAGCGACACCGGCTGGGCTCGCTGGAGATGGGTGTACCCGGGGAGGAGCGTCCTCTCGTGGCGCCGCGCCTGGCCGACGAGCGACCGCATGAGCCCCGCCAGCGCCGCATCGGCGTGGCCGCAGGACTCCACGATGAAGAGCCGCTCGTCGAGGGCCACCTGGTCGTTGCGGCTCCGGCCGGCGTGCAGGTACCCGGCGGCGCGTCCCACGAGCTCCCCCAGCCGCCGTTCGGCGTGGGTGTGCACGTCCTCGAGGCGCGGGTCGTGCCGGATGGCGCCCCTCGCGAACTCGGCCCGCACCTGGTCGAGGCCTAGCCGGATCTTGCGGGCCACGGCGGGCGGGACGATCCCCTGGGCGGCCAGCATGGCCACGTGGGCCTGGCTGCCTCGGATGTCCTGGGGGTGGAGCGCGGCGTCGTCCTGGATGGACACCGACATCCGGACCAGGCGAGGGTCGGCCTCACCCGAAAGGGCCGCGCGGGAGACGGGTCGAGGCTTGCGGGAGTCGGGGGCTCGCTTCGTCTTCTTCATTCGACGCGGGAGGCTATCAAAGAATCCCCGTCTGCGCCCTTGGCTCTCACGGCCAACACACGGAGGTCGTCCATGGCGGGTGAGTCGGAGATCGTGGTCACGTTCCCGGGAGGCAAGCGGGTGGACGCGCAGGTCGGCGGCCACACGGTTCGCACCGACCAACCCGTCCAGGGGGGAGGCGAGAACTCCGCCCCCAGCCCGTTCGCCCTCTTCGCCGCGTCCCTGGGAACCTGTGCGGGAATCTTCGTGTTGGGCTTCTGCCAGAAGCGTGGCCTGCCATCGGAGGGGATCCGCATCGTCGAGCGGCTCCACCACGGAGAGGGCGGCGTGCTCACCGGCGTGGACCTCGACATCGAGATCCCCGCCGACTTCCCCGAGAAGTACCGGGACGCGCTGGTCCGGGTCGCCGACCAGTGCTCGGTGAAGCGGGCCATCCAGACCCAGCCCGAGTTCCAGGTCCGGACGGTCGTGAAGGGCTAGCTAGAAGACGATGCCCAGGCCTGCGTGGAGGTTCTGCGCCACGCCTCCCACGCCGGTCGTGGCGCTGACCCCACCGCTGGTGGTCGTCATGTCGAAGCCGGAGAGCATCTTGAGCAGGCCGTAGTCGAGGAAGAACACGAACCCGTCGTCGGACTGGTACTTCACTCCGAGGTCGAGCTCGACACCGAGGGCCTTGTTGACCTGCGACGGCGTCGAAGACGCGAAGAGGGCCTGCGAGTAGATCACCTGCGCCCCGACGGTGAGCCCGTCGAGCACGTCCCACCTGAAGGTGGGCTTCAGGTACCAGGCGTCGGTGACCGTCCCGAGGATGCGGCGCCAGAGGATGAGGTCCACCTGGTAGGCCGGGTTGAACCGGTAGTTGTTGAGGCTCGGGTAGGCCGCGCCCACCTGGTTGCCGTCGATCGAGCCGTCGGGCGCGACCTCGCCACAGCTCACCGGGGTGACCGCGTAGTTGCACCGCCCGGGGAAGTTGCCGAAGCCGGGGGCGTTGTCGCCGCTGGCGATTCCCAGCTCGCCGCCCACGGCGATGCGCCCGCCGTCCCCCAGCTTGTAGTGCCCGCGCAGCACGCCGGCGCCCTGGCGGATGTCGGCCGGGATGGCGACCGCGGTGGGGTCGAAGCCGACGTTGCCGATGCTCCCGTAGATGCCGATGCCCTCCGCCTCGATCTCGAAGCTCTTCCCCACCCACTTGATGAAGAGGTCGAGCGTTCCGGCGCTGGCGTCGCGGTTGACGAACGTGACGGGGGTGCCGACCCCCTGCGGCATGACGCCGTCCGGTGACAGGGTGACCTGCCCGGAGGCCCCCTGGATGCCGACGCGCTGTGACTTGTAGTTGAAGAGCAGGCCGTAGCTGAGGCTGGTGCGGTCCTTCTCCAGCTTGCGCCGGAGCTGGTCGGGCGTGTCGGAGCGGGCCACCATGATCCCGATGGCCCCGGCGTCGTCGTTCTGGGTCCAGTTGACGGGCTGTCCGATGCCCACCGTGTTGAAGGTGCTGGAGTAGGTGATGCCGGAGCCGGCCCACTCGTAGTAGGGCGTGACGGCCAGGCCGCCCAGGAACTGGCCGAGCGGGATGGAGAACTGGATGCGGTCGACGTTGTCCCCGAAGTCCTGATCGATGCCGCCGCCGGCGTTGTAGTAGATGCCGGCGCCCCAGTCGGCGGGCATGCGGCCGAAGCTGAGCAGGCCCACCGGGGTCTGAACCTCGCCCCAGGCCCTCTTCACCTGGAAGGCGCTCGTGAACCAGTTGTAGCCGGCGGCGGGGGAGACCTGGCTGCTCGCCGTGAAGGAGTACAGGTTGTAGTCGCGCCCCACGGGCGTGGAGCCGAGGACCACGTTGTCGAGCATGTCGATCTCGGCCCTGATCCTGACCTGCTCCGAGACGTTGAAGGTGGGGTCGACCCGGAGGCGCAGGTTGCCGCCGGTCTGGGTGCCGTCGGGCGCGCTGGCCGAGATCTGGGTGTTTCCGCCCCAGAGGTACCAGCCCATGGGATCTGCCGGGAGCCCTCCGTTCAGGTTGTTGAAGAGGTCCCAGCGGAAGCGGAAGTAGCCCTTCAGCTCGAGGAAGTGGAGGCTCTTCTTCTCCTCCTGCTCGCCGAGGAACTCGGAGGCCGACTGGGCGCCCTGGATCTCGGCCCGGACCTCGTCGCGGAGCTGCTCCTTCACCTTGGCGACTTCCTTCGAGACGGCGTCCTGGATCTTCTGGTCGATCTCGGCCTGCGTGAGCGTGCCGGATTCCGGCTGGGCCAGGAGCGGGGTCGCCTCCGGCATCGCCGGGACGGCCGGCGAGGAGGCGGGGGACTGCGCGAGGGCCGACCCGAGGAGCAGCGGGATCGCCAGGACGACGAGGAGGGGACGCTTCATGGGGCTGTCACTAACCATGCGATTCCCCTCGGGGTCAAGCGTTCCGGGGACCCTGGCGGAGTTCGACCAGGACCCCCCGGCTGCCCTTCGGATGGACGAAGGCGACCCGGGCCCCTCCCGCTCCGGCGCGGGGCGTCTCGTCGAGCAGCGGGGCGCCCTGGGCCTTCAGCGCGGCCATGGCCTTCTCGATGTCCGGCACCTCGAGGCAGACGTGGTGGAGCCCCTCTCCCCGCTTCTCGATGGTCTTCGCCATCGGGCTGTCCGGACCGCTCGGCGAGACCAGCTCGATTCGCCCCGAACCGTGGCCGAAGATGGCGACCCGCACCTTCTCGGAGGGAACCTCCTCCACCTCTGCGAGCTCCAGTCCGTAGACGTCCCGGTAGAGCTTGATGGCGGCGTCGAGATCGGAGACGAGGATGGCGACGTGGTCGAGGCCCTTCATGGACTTCCTCCGGATGGCGGTGGGGGGATCATCCTACGGCTTGCGGGCGTCGGCCCGGGTCACTTTCAGGGATCCGACGAGCGAGATGGCGTCCTGGCGGGAGCCGCGCCCGAGCGCGATGTGGGTCGCGTCGGCGACGTCCTGGCCGAAGGTCGGGTCGACGGCGATCCACTCGTCGCCCACCTTCACCTCCGCCCAGGCGTGCCAGTAGAGCCCGGGCCCGCCCTGCCCGTAGTTGGCGTACACGAGCCCCTTCACCTCGCGAGCCCGGATCCCCGCCGCCCGGGAGAGGGCCACGAAGAGCCGGGAGTGCTCGGTGCAGTCTCCCTTGCCCTGCTTCAGGATCTCGCTGGCACGGTCGCGGCTCTGCCCGTAGACCTTGTCGAGCCGCTCGTACACGGCTCGGGAGAGCTTCCTCGCCGCTGCCCAGGTGCCCGGGGTGCTCCCCACCACGGCCGCGGAGAGCTCGCGGATGGCCGGGTGCTCCCAGTCGATGTCGATGGTCGCGGCCTGGTCGACGTCCCCGCGCGGGGCCGGCTTGCCCCGCGGGACGTCCCGCCCGCCGAATTCACGAGCGGTGACCGTCAGGAGGGTCTCGCCGTCGGCGCCGGGGACGGCGCGCTGGCGCGGGTCGTCGAGATCGAAGCCGCGCGGCAGGCCCCGGAGGGCGAAGGTGATGGCCATGGGGACGTCCCGGGGAAGCGGCGCCGGGAGGGGGACGCGAAGCGTGGTGAAGAGGTCGACCACGTCGATCCGCCGGGCGGTCTCGGCCGGCTCCAGCCGGATGACCATCCCGTCGCCGACCCGGGTCTCGAGGATGCGGCCGTCGTCGGCCACCAGCACCTTCGGCGCGACCCGGTCCCCCTCCTCCATCTCCTCGACGATCGAGACCGGCACCTCGACCCCACCGCCTCCGACGCGGGCCCGGCCGGCGTAGCGGCTCGTCATCCTCCTCACCCGGAGGTCGTCGGACTGCAGCTGGCTCCCGCTCACCGCCTTGCAGGTGAGCGCGGCCAGGCGCGCCGCCTCGGCCTGCTCCGCCGTCTCTCCCGGATGCGGGAACTCGGCAGTCCTCCGCCCGTCGTCGGCGGAGATCTCGGCCCGGCACGTGGCCGGCCCGCAGGAGACGGCGAGGCTCCGGCTCCCGCCGTCGCCCTGGAAGACCGTCTTCATGGAGAGGAGCCGGCCTTTCGCCTTCGGCTCGTAGACCCGCTCCTCGGTCACCTGCCGGCGCACCACCCTCTCCCCCACCTTCGCCTCGACCAGCATCTCCTCGCGCGAGACCCGGACGCTCCTGCCGTCCCGCCTCTCCACGCGGGCCGAGGTCTGCAGCCAGCCCACCTTCTTGTCGCCCACGTAGAGGCCGTACCAGTCGGGCTCGGGGCGAAGTGGCAGGTCGAGCAGGGTGGCTTCGGGCCGGCAGTGCCGGTCGGCCGGAGGCGACTCCCCGGCGGCCGGGGCGGCGGCCTCGGCGGTGGCGGCGGCGACTGCGAGCGCCCCCGCGGCCAGGACTCTCCATGCTCGTCGTCGCATCGGTACACGAACCATTAGCAGAAACTGGCAATTCCCTCCGCGCCGGGCTCTGATCCCCGGCGATGAGCTTCCTCTGGGTGCTGCTCCTCGTCGCCTCGGTCGTGGTGGCGGCGGCCACCGGCCGGATGGCGGCGCTGCCAGGCGCCATCGCCGAGTCGGCCGGCAAGGCCGTGACCCTGTCGATCGGCCTGGTCGGCGTCCTCTCCCTCTGGCTCGGTCTCATGAAGGTGGCGGAGGAGGCCGGGCTGGTCCGGGCGCTCGGGCGGCTGGCCCGCCCGGTGCTGCGCCGCCTCTTTCCTTCCGTCCCGGACGGGTCGCCGGCCATGGGCGCGATGACCCTGAACATCGCCGCCAACATGCTCGGGCTCGGAAACGCGGCGACTCCCTTCGGGATCAAGGCCATGGAGGAGCTGGAGCGCACGAACCCGACGCCGGGGACGGCCACCGACGCCCAGGCCCTCTTCTGCGCCCTCAACACCGCCAGCGTCCAGCTCGTCCCGGCCAGCGTGATCGCCCTGCGCGCCGCGGCCGGGGCGCGCCAGCCCGCCGACATCCTGGCGGCGACGCTCGTCGCCTCGGCCTGCGCCACGGTGGCGGCCGTGGCCTCGGCCTGGGCGCTGCGCAGGCTCTTCCCCGCTCCCGCCGCGGGCGGCCCCCGTGCTTAGGGGCGCGCTCGACTCGCTCTCGATCTGGGCCATCCCGCTCATCGTGGCCGGGGTTCCGGCCTGGGCCCTCACACGCAAGGTGAAGGTCTACCCGGTCTTCGTGGAGGGGGCGAAGGAGGGGTTCCAGATCGCCGTCCGGATCATCCCCGCGCTCGTGGCGGTGGTGGTGGCGCTAGGGATGCTGCGCGCCTCCGGCGCCATGGACGGGCTCGCCGCCCTGCTCGCGCCGGTGACCGCCGCGGTGGGCATCCCGGCGAGCGTGCTCCCCATGGTGCTCGTCCGCCCGCTCTCCGGCGGCGCGGCGCTGGGCGTGGTCGCCGACGTACTGCGCTCCGACGGTCCGGACTCGTACGCGGGGCGCCTGGTCTCGGTCATGGCCGGCTCGACCGAGACCACCTTCTACGTGCTGGCGGTCTACTTCGGCGCGGTCGGGATCACCCGCTACCGGCACGCGCTCCCGGCGGCGCTCCTCGCCGACCTGGCCGGCTTCGCCGCATCGGTGGCGGCGGTGCGCTGGCTCTTCGGCTAGCCGGTCGCCATCAACCCCCGCACGCGCTCGAGCAGTTCCTCGCCGGTGAACGGCTTCTCGATGAGGTGGAGTCCGGGCTCCACGCTGCCGTGGCGGACGACGATGTCGTGCGCGTAGCCGGACATGAAGAGGACCGGGGTCCCGGGGCGGATCCGCTGCACCGCCTCCGCGACCTGCCGGCCGTTCAGGCCTCTCATGACCACGTCGGTGACGAGGATGCGGGGCTCGACCCCGGGGAGGCGCAGCAGCTCGATGGCGCTCTCGCCGCTCTCCGCCGTGAGCACCTCGTAGCCCCCCTGCCGCAGCGCCCGCTCCACCATCGAGCGCACGTGTGGATCGTCCTCCACGAGCAGGACCTGGCCGCCGGGACGGGGGGCGGGAGCGAGCGGCGCCGAGCCCGGGACGGAAGGCACCGGCTCCCCGGTGGCCCTGGGCAGGAGGACCTCGAAGACGGTCCCGCGCCCCGGCTCGGAGCGGTACCGGATTGCGCCGCCCGCCTGCTGGACGATCCCGTACACGGTCGCCAGGCCAAGGCCGGTCCCCTTCCCGGCGGGCTTGGTCGTGACGAAGGGCTCGAACACGGTCCCGCCGAGCTCCGGGGCGATGCCCAGCCCCGAGTCCTCGACGGTGAGCCGGACGCACGGCCCCGGCGGCACCGGATCACCCTGCCAGCCGGCAACCGGCCGAGTCCCGGCCTCGGCGTTCTCCGTCGCGATGGTGAGCCGGCCCCCGTCCGGCATCGCGTCGCGGGCGTTCAGCACCAGGTTCACGAGGACCTGGGAGAGCTGACCCGGGTCGCAGGTCGTGGGCAAGGTCCCGGGCGGTAGCCGCAGCGTGAGGACCACGTTCTCGCCGATGAGGCGGTGCAGCATGCGCTCGGCCTGGCGCACCTGCTCGTTCAGGTCGAGCAGCACCGGCGCCACCACGCGCCGGCGGGCGTAGGCGAGCAGTTGCTCGGTCAGGTCGCGGGCCCGGCGCGCGCCCGCCTCGAGTTCCTCCACGTCCTCGGCCTCGGGCGGCAGCCCCGACTGCAGGCTCCGGCGCAGCCCGTCCGCGCATCCCATGAGGACGACCAGGATGTTGTTCAGGTCGTGGGCCACGCCGCCGGCGAGCCTCCCGATGCTCTCCAGCTTCTGCGACTCGCGAAGCTTCTCGGCCATCTCCTCGCGGGCCCTCGCCTCCCGGTGCTGGTCGGTGGTGTCCTCCCAGATCGCGAGGAGGGCGGGCCCGTGCTTCCGGTCCACGCGGACGGCGCGGACGCGCACGTCCCGCAGCTCCCCGGACCGGTTCCGGTGGCGGACGTCGAAGTCGAGGCTTCCCTCGCTCAGGATCCGCGTGATGCGGGCCGTCACGGCGGCCTCGTCGTCGGTCGGGTCGATGTCCCAGACGGCGAGCTTCGCGAACTCCTCCCGCGTGTAGCCGAGTTCGGCGGCCGCCCGGTCGTTGAAGGCCAGGAAGCGGCCGCCCACGTCGGTGAGGACCACCCCGGACGGCGAGGCGTCGAAGAGGGACCGGTACAGGGCCTCGCTCTCCTCGAGCGCCCGCTCGGCGCGGATGCGCTCGGTGACGTCGCGCGTGATGCCGAAGAGGGTCGGCGGGTGGCCACCCTCGCCCGTCTCGTAGGAGGCGATGATCTCGACCTGCTTCACCTGCCCGTCCCGGCAGGGCATGTCGTAGATCCCGACGTGGGGATTTTCCTCCTCCTCGGTTCCGATGCGGGCGAGGACTGCCGCCGCGCGCTGCATCGACTCCGGCGTGAGGCTCGCCTCGAGCGGCTCGGCGAGCGCCTCCTCGACGGGGACGCCGCGCAGTCTCTCGATGGACGGGCTCATGTACGTGTAGCGCCCCTCCTGCAGGTCGTAGGCCCAGATGACGTCGCGAGCGTGGGAGGCGACGAGGCGGAGGCTCTGCTCGCTCGCCTCGGCTCGCCGGAGCGCGGCCCCGAGCGCGTCGAGCGTCTCCCGCTGCTCGGTGACGTCGGTGAAGGTGCATGCGAACCGTCCCGGCTCGGGCCGGTAGGCGTTCACCGCGTACACACGTCCGAGCGGCCCGGATCGCTGCTCGAAGCACACCGGCTCTCCGGTGAGGGCCACTCGCCCGTAACGCTCGATGAACACGGGCTCCAGGTCGGGGATGACCTCGAGGACCCGACGCCCCACCACCGTCCCCGCCTCGAGCCCGGTGAGCCGCTCGAAGGCCGCGTTGACCTGGAGGAACCGGTAGTCGACCGGGCGGCCGTCCGCGTCGAGGAGGATCTCGTGGACCGCGAACCCCTCGGTCATGTGCTCGAAGAGCTCGTGGTACCGCAGCGTGGCCCGCATCCGCTCGGTCACGTCCCGGTTGCTCGCACGCCGGCCCAGGTAGCGCCCCTCCGGGTCCACCACCGCCTGGCACACGTGGTTCAGCCAGCGCTCCTCCCCCTTCGGCGTCCGGATGCGGAAGTCGATCTCGCAGGCCGGCGCGACGGACCGGACCGCGTCGAGATGGCTGGCCACCGCCTCTGCGTCCTCCGGGTGCGTGATGGCGACGAGGAGCCGCGGATCGGCGACGAACGCCTCGGCGGAGTAGCCGGTCATTCGCAGGCAGGACGGGGAGCAGTAGGCGAGCGACCCGTCCGGCGCGTGCCACACCTCCCAGTCGTGGGCGTAGTCGGCCACGATCCGGTGCTTGGCCTCGCTGGCGGCGAGCTGCGACTCGAGTTCCCTGCGGACGGTGATGTCGACCCCGGTGCTGATGCCCGCCGTGACGGTCCCGTCGGGACCCCGGACGACGGCGTTGCGCCAGAGGAGCGTGCGCCGTTCGCCCCCCGCGGTGACGATGTCGTTCTCGTGGGTGCCGAAGGCCGGCACGTCCCCGGCCATGACGCGCTGGAAGACGTGGCGGATCGCGTCCCGCTCCTCTGCGGGCACGAACCGGAACCAGTCGGTGCCGACGATCCCGGCAGGGTCGACACCGAGCAGCTCCGCGCCCGCAGGGTTGATCTCCGCGATCCGGCCCTCGCGGTCGAGCACCACGACGAGCGCGGGATTGGACTCGGAGTAGAGCCTGAAGCGATCGGACGGGTCGCTCGATCGCATGTCGTTCACCTTCCCTTCGCCCGGCTGGCCGGCCCGCTTGACCTGTTCACGGGACGATCGCCGCGTCCACAACCGTCGGCTCGAGCACCCGCAGGAGCTCCTTCGGGTCGATGCCCACCAGGAACCCGCGCGACCCGCCGTTCACGTACATGCGCGGCAGGTCGAGGATGCTCCTCTCCACGCAGACCGGCATCCGCTTGCGGGTGCCGAAGGGGCTCGTGCCGCCGACCTGGTAGCCGCTGTGCCGGTTCGCCACCTCCGGCTTGCAGATCTGCACCGACCGGCGGGAGAGCTGCCGGGCCAGCGCCTTCGTGGAGACCTCCCGGTCGCCGTGCATGAGGACCACGACGGGCTCCCCCTGGTCGTCCTCCATCACCAGGGTCTTCACCACCGCGTGCTCCTCCACGCCGAGCTCGCGGGAGGAGACGGACGTGCCGCCCTTCTCCTCGTAGCGGTAGAGGTGCTCGGTGTAGGCCACGCCCTTCTCCCGGAGCAGCCGCGTGGCGGCGGTCGACGGCGCCTTTCCCATGACCCCAATCGTAGCCCAGCTGCGCCCGTGCGCTACCATGCGCCGCGCGGGCCAGGGCGGCCCGGGGAGGGGCGACCTTGCGCTGGTTCGTGCGTGGTGACGTCGACGGCTTCTTCGGGCTGGCCCTCGACAACCTGGTGCAACTGCTCGTCATCGACGCGCTGTGCCGCCACGCGCTGGAGTTCCCGGCCGAGCTGGTGCGAGGGACCATCCTCCCCGGCGCCGCCATCTCCGTGCTGGTGGGCAACCTGTTCTACGCCTGGCAGGCGATGCGGCTCGCCCGGCGCACCGGGCGGACCGACGTCACCGCCCTCCCCTTCGGGATCAACACCGTCTCGCTCTTCGCCTTCGTCTTCCTGGTCATGCTCCCGGCCAAGCTGGCCGCGCAGGCATCCGGCGCCGCCGATCCGGCCCGCGTGGCCTGGCAGGCGGGGCTCGTCGCCTGCCTCGGATCGGGCCTCGTCGAGCTCTCGGGCGCGCTCCTCGCCGAGCGCATCCGGCGGGCCACCCCCCGCGCCGCGCTCCTCTCGACGCTGGCCGGGATCGCGCTCGGCTTCATCTCGCTGGGCTTCCTCCTCCGGGCCTTCTCCCGCCCCGTGGTGGGGTTCGCCACCCTCGGCGTCGTGCTCCTCACCTACTTCGGGCAGGTCCGCTTCCGCGGCCGCCTACCCGGCGGGCTCG
Source organism: uncultured delta proteobacterium (assembly GCA_963802065.1). Lineage (GTDB taxonomy): Bacteria > Myxococcota > Myxococcia > Myxococcales > Anaeromyxobacteraceae > CAIOAK01. The sequence continues at coordinate 305,262 of CAWDHF010000011.1, forward strand.
TGGCGGTCCTGCTGGGCACCTTCCTCGCCTGGGCCACCGGCATCGCCCCGGTGGGAGGCGCTCCGACCACGGCGGCGACCTGGTCCCCGCCGGTTCCTGTCCTGGGAGCGCTGTGGGAAGCCCTCTCCGGGGGTCACCTGGAGACCTATCTCTCCGTCATCCTGCCGATGGGGCTCTTCACCCTGGTGGGGTCGCTGCAGAACGTGGAGTCGGCCGAGGCCGCCGGCGACGCCTACCCGACGCTTCCGTCGCTCACCGTGAACGGCCTCTCCACGGTCGTGGCGGCCTGCCTCGGGTCCTGCTTCCCCACCACCCTCTACATCGGCCACCCGGGCTGGAAGGCCCTGGGGGCCCGGGCCGGCTACTCCGTCCTGAACGGCGTCTTCGTCGCCGCCGTGGCACTTTCCGGCACCCTTTCCTGGATCGCCTGGGCGGTGCCGGTCGACGCCGGGCTCGCCATCGTGGTCTGGATCGGCATCGTCATCTCGGCCCAGGCGTTCCAGGTGGTGCCGCGCGCCCACGCACCCGCGGTGGTGATGGGGCTCCTGCCCGGCATCGCCGCCTGGGGAGTGCTCATGGCCAAGTCGGGACTGCGGGCGGCAGGGATCGGGTCGCCGGGCGGGCCTCCGCTCTCCGAGGGCGTGGTGGACGCCTTCCTCGGATCGGACGTGTGGATGCGCGGTGGGTTCGCGCTCGACCAGGGCTTCATCTTCACGGCGATGATCCTCTCGGCCGGCACGGTGATGATCATCGAGCGGCGGTTCCGGGCGGCGGCGGGCTGGTTCGCGGTGGGGGCGGTGCTGTCGGCGACGGGGCTCGTGCACGCCTGGAAGCTGACGCCCCAGGACGCGGTGATGGACCTGCGGCCGGCGTGGCCGTTCGTGGCCGGGTACGCGTCCGTGGCCGCGGTGCTGCTCCTGGCGCCGCTCGTCACCGAGCCCGAGGAAGCAAGGGAGGGCTGACCGTCAGCGATCGCCCACCGGAGCGAAGAAGCTCACGCCGCGGACGTTCTCCTGGACCTGGAGGGGGTGCTGGATGGGCGGGAAGGCCCGCTGCTCGCAGTCGGTGCGCTCGCAGAGCCGGCAGGTGAGCCCCACCGGCACCACCGCCTCGCGCGAGTCGAGGTTCATGCCGTCGGCATAGACCATCTTGCGCGCGTGCCCCACCTCGCAGCCTATGGCGATGGCGAGCGGCGTGCGAGGAGCGTGGAACCCGCCGCCCTCCTTGTACACGGATCGTGCAACCCAGAAGTAGGTGGTGCCGTCGGGCATCTGGGAGAGCTGGGTCCGGATCATCCCCGGGGTCAGGAAGGCCTGGAAGACGTTCCAGCGCGGGCAGGCGCCGGAGAAGCGGGCGAAGCGCAGGCCGGAGGCGGAGAAGCGCTTGGAGATGTTTCCCGCGATGTCGACGCGGACGAAGTGGATGGGGATGCCCTCGGCCCCGGGGCGGCGCAGCGTGGTGAGCCGGTGGCAGACCTGCTCGTAGCTGGTGCGGAAGCGGTGGCCGAGCAGGTCGATGTCGTAGCGCTCCTGGCGCGCCGCCTCCAGGAAGGGCGCGTAGGGCATGAGCACGGCCGAGGCGAAGTAGTTGGCGAGCAGCACCCGGGCCAGCGCACGGGCCGAGTCGCTGGAGAGGAGCGGGTCGGCGGCGTAGCGGTCCAGGGCCGCGTGCTGGGTCTCGAGCCCGATCTGGTAGGCCAGGTGGAAGTTGCGCGACCCGCGGCGCAGCACCTCCGACAGGTAGAGCACGCGCTTCTCCGGGTCGAAGCGCCGGATGGCTTCCCCCATGTCGGCGGTGCGCTCGATCTTCACCTGGATGCCGCGGAGCCGCAGCTGGTGCTCGAGCCCCTGCTGCAGGTCGTCGCCCCCGAGCCGGGCGTCGCGCCAGAGCTGCTCGGCCCCCTCCTCCATCTCCGGGAAGTGGTTGGTGTGGCGCTGGATGAGGTCGGAGACCTCCTCGGTGGGCATGCGCGAGGAGTCGACGCCGGTCAGGTCCCCGCGCCCGGAGATCTTGATGGCCAGGTTGTCGGCGGCCTCCCGGGCCTCGCGGAACGCGTGGTAGAGCTTGAGGATGCCGCGGGCCGCGGTGGGGGCGTGGGCGGCCAGGTCGCGAACCTCGGCGGTGGTCACGTCCTCGTGCTCGAAGATCGGGTCGCCGAAGAGCTCCATGAGGTCGGCGACGGTGCGGGCGTCCTGCTCGGTCGAGAGCGCCTTCAGGTCGAGCTCGAAGATCTCGGCGATCTTGATCAGCAGCGGCGCCGGCATGGCGCGGCGATTGTGCTCGATGAGGTTCAGGTAGGACGGCGAGATGCCGAGCCGGTCGGCGAGCTGCACCTGGCTCACGCCCTTCTGGCGGCGCAGCGCCCGGACCTTGGCCCCGAGCAGCGATTTCTCCCGAACCATGCCCCGGAAGGGTATGCCCTAGGGCAAGGGATTTTCAAGGTTTACAATTTCCCCACCCAATCCTCGAAGGCCCGATCGACGTCGTCCGGCGACAACCCGATCTCCCGCCGGAGCGCCTTCTCGAACGGTTCCCCGGCGAGCGTGGCCCGCACCGCGGCCATCACCCGGTCCCGTCCGAACTTTTCCTCCAGGAAGACCACGGCCGCCCAGGATTTCAGGTACTCCAGGCGGGAGAGCTCCCCCGAGCGGGGCAGGGGCACCAGCTCCTTCCGCTCCCTCGCCTGCTTCAGCTCCGCCACCTGGTTCGGGGCCGGCGACCCGAGCCCGCGCTTCCTCCAGCCGGCCCGCTCCGCCAGCCCCTCGTCGAGCCAGCGCGGCAGGGTCCTGGCCGTGCCCCGGGCGTCGAGCGCCGCGTGGACCATCTCGTGGACCAGCACGCCGGCCAGGCGGTCGTCGAGGCGCGCGCCTCCGTTCACGTGGATCACCTCGCCGGCGAAGCGGGCGGCGTCGACGTGGACGGCATCGGATCCGAATTGCCGCTCGTAGCCGGCGCGGGAGTGGATCTCGACGGATAGCAGAGGTCCCGGCTCGAGCCCCGTCTCGGCGACCGCCCGGGCCCGGGCGTCGCGGACCATCTCGAGGAGCTGGCGCTCGTAGGCCTGCCGGTCGGCGGGCTGCGCCAGGTCCGCGTCCCAGGAGACCGCGATCCCGGCGGCGCGCGCAGGGGAGGCCAGCGCGAGCATGGCGGCGATGGCCAGCAGGGGGCGATGCGGTCCCACGAGGAGAGGATACGCCGCCCTCAGGGCGCCAGGCGGATCATCGCCACGCCCCAGATCCCGCCCGGCAGGTAGGCCACCTGCCCCTCGATTACCACTCCCCAGGCGAATCCCTGGCTGGGGACTGCCTGCTCGAGACGCGGCGCACCCGGCGCCGAGAGCGAGAGGACCAGGACCGAGGATCCCGATTCCGCTCCCGCGGCGAGGAAGAGCCTCCCCGACCCGGCCAGGAGCGGCCATGCCCAGCCGGCGTCGATGCGCTGCGAGGAGGCGACGCGCAGGGCGGCCAGGTCGAGCGCCGCGAGCCGGACGTCCGATCTGTCCGCCCGTCCAGTCCTGGGTCACCGCCCAGGCGTGCCCGGAGCCGAGCACCGCTCCAGTCGCCCACCCGGGCATGGAGATCGTCCCGGCGAGGCGCGCCGTCCCGCGATCGGTCAGGTCCAGCGCATGAACCGCGGAGGTGGCGGAGAGCGTCGCCTCGTCCCATCGGGTGTCGAGCGTGTAGATCCGGCCGGCCGCGCCCGTGCCCAGGAAGGTCCCGGGAACGTTCACCTTGGGGAGGAGCCGGGGCGCGTCGGGATCGGTGGCGTCGATCCGGTCGAGGTAGTAGCGAACGGTGCCCCGTGGGTCCGACGTCCACTCGTGGTGCGTGAGCCAGAGGAGCCCGGCCTCGGCCCGCAGGCCCCACGACCAGTCGCTAGCGGGGAGCACGACCTTCCCGGCGCGCCGGGGCAGGTCCGGGTTCGACAGGTCGAAGAGGACGACGGCGTCCTCGCCCGCGACCGGGCCACCGCCGGGAGCGATGGCTCCCGTCCCATCGGCGCCCGCCGGGACGGGCCCGTACCAGCTGGAGTGCACCGCGAGGACGTCGCCCTGCAGCACCGCCTCGTCGCCCGTCCCCCGGAACCCCCAGCCGCTCGCGCCGGCGGCCTCGGCAAGGGCGACGTCGAGGCGACCGCGGCGGACGGGGTGCAGCGGGTCGGAGAGATCCACGGCCTCGAGCCAGGCCTTCCCCTGGGTGAAGTCATGGGAGAGCAGCCAGACCACGTCGCCGTGCCGGAACAGGCGCGCCTGCGGAGCCGCCAGGTCCACGCGGGCGAGCGGCGTGGCCGTGTCCGGGTCGAGAGCCGGAGCCACGACCAGTGCCGCGTCCCCACGCCACCAGTCGCCGGAGAGCTCCACCGCGTAGCCCTGGACGAAGGTGAGCTCGTTCACCGCCCGGGCCAGGTCGATGGCGGCCCGCTCCACCGGAGCAGCGCGGTCGGTGGCGTCCAGGATCTGAAGTTGCTCGTCGGAGAGCGCGGCCAGCCATTCGGCCTTCCCCGGGACCGGGAAGGCGCGGGAGATCGAGCCCGGGTGGGGGACGAACCCGCGCTTCGTGAGCGTCGCGGAGGCCAGGTCGAAATCGACGAGCTGGAGCCCGCCCGCCCAGCGCCAGCTGGCCGGATCCCATCCCTGGTAGGGCACGAGAGCGAGCCCGGCCGCGTCGATGACCCGGAAGGCCTTTCGGAGGTCGTCGGGCGCTGCGCCGACGCCGCCCGGGCCGTCGCCCACGATCACGCGCGCGCGCAGGGTGGGCAGGGCCGGATCGGCGACGTCGACGAGCGAGACCGCGAGCTGCCAGGCCTGGCCCGCCTCGTCGGTGTGGCCGAGCGCGAGCAGCCGGTCGCCGCGGGGTTCGATGAACTCGAGCTGGCCCGGCATGTGGAGCTGCCCCGCCAGCGTGGGCCGGGCCGGGTCGGCCGCATCCACCACCCAGAGGGGATCGACCCGCTCGGCCGTCACCACGTAGACGCGCCGGCCGTCGAAGCGGGCCGCGGTGAGCGTCTCCGGGATGACGATGTCGAGGCGGCCGAGCGGAGCCGCCTCGGCGACCGAGGAGGAGGTCCAGGTGCGAAGCGTCGCTCCGCCGTTCCACCCGTTCTGGAGGACCGCGCGGAAGACGGTACCGTCCTGGTCGAGGCCCCATCGATCGGCGACGCGCCCCGGCACCTCGAACGACGCCCCGAGCGAGAGCGCACCGCCGGGGTCGGAGATGTCGACGAAGGTGAACCGGGCCACCTCCCCGCTCGATCCCCACCCGGACTGGGCGACGACGATCCGCTGGTCGGTGACGAGCGCGTGGGCGTCCCACCCGGTGGCCGGGAAGTCGAGGCGGGCCACCGCACGCGGCGACCGTGGATCGGAGACGTCGACGCTGGCGACGTAGGCGAGATCGCCGCTCGCGCCGGAGGTCGCGACCGGGAGGCCGCCCGGGGCAGGGAGGACGTCCTGCCAGGAGGACTTGCGGGAGACCAGGTAGAGGACATCGCCCACGAGGCGCGTCTCCACCACCGAACCCTCCACGTCGAGACGGGAGAGGACCGCGGGTGCGTCCGGGCGCGAGACGTCCACCGCCCACAGCTGCGAGCCGGCGACCGGCTGCATCGCGTCGCTCGTCGCCGCCCAGGCCCAGCCGAAGGCGTCCCGGACCACGAAGAGGGCCACGCCGCCTCGGAGGTAGAGCTCGACCGGTTGCCCCACCACCGGTACGCGGGAAAGGAGTGACGGTGCCCCGGGGTCGGAGAGGTCGACGACCTGGAGTCCGCGGTAGGCGTTGAGGACGAGCAGGGTCAATCCGGAGAGGGCGTAGACGTCCGACTCCTCCACGGCTCGCGTGGTCGGCGCGCCTCCGGTGGCCGCGTCGGGCACGGCCGGACCGCCCGCCGTGGGGCCTCCGGTGGCCCCTCCAGCCATGGCCCTCCCTGCGTCGGGCGGCTGCGACACGAACGACTCGGCCCCCACCTCGAGCCCGGCCGGCGACCCGCCTCCACAGGCGGCGGCCAGCGAGAGGAGCAGGCAGGAGATTCTGGTGCGAAGTCGGGCGGACACGGGGCCTCCGGGGAGGGCGATTCTAACGTAGAGTGCCGCGCCATGACGACCGCCGCCCCCGGTTCGGCCCCGGGAACGACCCCGCCCAAGCAGCGCAGGATCGCCTTCGCCACGCTCTTCCTCGTCGAGATGTGGGAGCGGTTCGGCTACTACGGCATGACCGCCGTCGTCCTGCTCTACATGGTGCAGAAGCTCGGCTACACGGACGACCGGGCCAACCTGACCTTCGGCGCCTTCACCGCGCTGGTCTACGCGGCGCCGGCGGTGGGCGGCTGGATAGGCGACCGGGTGCTGGGCAGCCGTCGCATGACCGTGCTCGGGGCGCTGGTGCTGGCGCTCGGCTACGTCCTGCTCGCCATTCCCGACGGGCCGCTCTTCGTGGCCCTGGGCGTGGTCGCGGTGGGCAACGGCCTCTTCAAGGCCAACCCGGCGAACCTGGTCTCCAAGGTCTACGAGGGCGAGCCGTCCAAGATCGACAGCGCCTTCACGCTCTACTACATGGCGGTGAACGTCGGGGCGACCTTCTCCCAGATCCTGACGCCCCTCATCGCCATCTGGGCCGGATGGAACGCCGCCTTCGGGGTCTGCGCCGCGGGGATGCTGGTATCGGTGGTGAACTACTTCGCCATGCGCCGCCACCTGGCCCACGTGGGCTCGCCACCGGACTTCGCGCCGCTCGAGGTGAGGAAGCTCGCCATCGTGCTGCTGGGCTCGGCGGCCGCCGTGGTCTTCGTCACGGTGGTGGTGCAGGACCTGGGGCTCGCCCGCATGGTGGTCTGGACCGCTGCCGCGGCCATCCTGGGGATCTTCGGGATCCTCATCGCCCGTGGGACGACGCAGGAGCGGAAGGGGCTCGTCGCGGTCTTCGTGCTCACCGCGCAGGGCATCCTCTTCTTCATCTTCTACCAGCAGATGTCGACGTCGCTGACCCTCTTCGCGCTCCGCAACGTCGACCTGAACTTCCTGTTCGGGTACCAGATCCCGCCCGGGCAGTTGCAGGCCCTGAACCCCATCTGGATCTTCATCCTCGGGCCGCTGGTGGCCTGGGGTTACGACCGCATGGCCCGCGGCCGCGGCGACTTCTCCATCGCCACCAAGTTCGCGCTCGGCTTCGCGGTGCTGGCGGCGGGCTTCTTCATGTTCGGCTTCTCCGGCCGCTTCGCCCACGACGGCCGGGTCTCGGTCTGGTGGCTCATCGGCGGCTACGGGCTCTACTCCCTGGGGGAGATCCTCATCAGCGGGCTCGGGCTCGCCATGGTGGCCCGCTACGTCGGGCCGAAGCTGCGCGGCTTCGTGATGGGGCTCTGGTTCCTGGCCACCGGCATCTCGCAGTACCTGGGGAGCTACGTGGCGAACTACGCCAGCGTGCCGGAAAACGTCGTGAACCCGGTCGACACCCTTCCGCTCTACGTGAACCTGTTCCTCGGGCTCGGGGTGGTGGCCACGGTGGGGACGCTGGTGGCCATCGCGCTGTTGCCGCTGATGCGGCGGCTCTCGGCACCGGCGGCCGAGGCGAGCGGGTAGCGGCCCGCCGTCGCGTTCCCGGGCGCTGTCACATCCGCCGGGCCGGTGCCTCCATCCATGTGAGAGGCCTCGAACCCCGACGCGGAACGGAGAGCGCCATGACGACCCAGACCCCGAAGATCCTCAGCTTCAACGTCTCCAAGTCGACCGGCTGGCGGGACGCCTTCGTGGTCAGCTGCCTGGCCATCGTCCTCGGCGCCTTCGTGGCCCAGATCTCCTCCACGCCGAAGTACACCTCCGGAACGCAGCCGATGGCGTCGGTATCCGCGACCGGTACGACCAGCGGCTAGGCGATCAGGAGGGTAGCCCCACCTGGGGCGAGGAGGCCACCTCGGCGACGCCGGGGTGGCCGTTCTCGTTTCTGGCGCGGCGCGTAACAGGTTCACCGGCGCGGGCGGAGGGCGCGTCCTCCGGGGGTCAATTCACATTTTCCGGGAGGCCCGTCACATCTTCCCGGCCGCCGCCTCCATTCCTACGAACGGATTCTGAACCCCCTGACGCGGAACGGAGAACGCCATGACGACCCGGACCCAGACGACCCTACACTTCAACGTCTCGAAGCACGCCTGGAAGGACCTCTTCGTGGTCAGCTTCCTCGCCATCGTCCTCGGCGCATTCCTGGCCCAGATCTCCTCCACCCCGAAGTACACCTCCGCCCCGCAGCCCATGGCGTCTGCGCCCCTGAACGCGACGTCGAACGGGTAGCGGGATCCGGAGGAGTCGCCCCTCCGCGGGGCGGTGGCCACCTCGGCGAGTCCGGGGTGGCCGTTTTCGTTTCGGGGGTTCGACCGCGAATCTCACCGGTCCGCGCCGCGGACCGCCGGGCAGATGGGGCTTTCACTGGTAGTCCGTTGACGACGATCCGGGCGGAAGGCGATGAGGCGATCGGGGCGCTGCGGGAATGGCGCTGGCGACGCCGAATTTCGCGCAGGGAGCGCGCCGGAGATTGCGGGCGAGGTTCGAGATCCCGGCGCGGGGAATCGCGCGGGAAGCGATTCCCGTGCGTTTGGCGAGGGCCGAAAATCCCGTGCGATGGTGGATCCATGAACGACACGACTCCCGCAGCCGCACGCGAATGGTCCCTCCGTCATTCCGAGCTCCTTCGAGGCCGAGCGCGGAGCCCTCGCCGACCTGCTCCTCTCGCTCGCGGAGTTCGACCGGGCTGGGCGCGTACCGGGAGCTCGGCTTCGCCACGCTCTTCGACTACTTGCACCGGGAGCTTCACCTCTCCCGCGGCTCGGCCCACTACCGCCAGGTCGCCACCCGGCTCGTCGAGCGATTCCCGGAGATCGTGGAGCCCATTCGAAGTGGGCAGTTGTGCCTCTCCACCGTGATCGTGGTGGCCCGGGTGATGACCGAGACGAACCGGTACGAGGTGCTCCCGCGCTTCTTCGGCCTCTCCCGTCAGGAGGCGGAGCAACTCGCGGTGGAGATCCGGCCCGTCGAGGTGGTGCCGCGGAGGACGATCGTCACCGAGGTTCCGGTTCCGAAGCCGGCGGCGCCGGCGGGACCGGCGATGGCGCCGGAAAACGTGAAGGAATGCTCGCGTTCAATCGTTGAACTGGCCCCGCCCCGGACGCTCGTCGAGCCGCTCACCCGGACGGAAACCCGGATGCACCTCACGGTGTCCCCTGAGTTCCTGGCCCTGCTGAAGAAGGCCAAGGCCGGTCAGTCCCACGTCCAGCCGGGGGCGACCGACGAGCAGGTGCTCAACGCGGCGCTGGAGTTGCTCGTCGCCCAGCAGGAGAAGCGGCGGGCCAGCGTGCCGCCCCGGGTGAAGCGGGAGGTGCGGAAGCGCGACGGGGGCAAGTGCACGTGGCCGCTCGCGAATGGCGGAACGTGCGGCTCGGAGATTCGCACCGAGATCGACCACGTCGTGCCCCGCGGGAGAGGCGGTCCGTCGACGGTGGAGAACTGCCGGGTCCTCTGCGACGTCCACAACCGGGAAGCCGCGCGCCAGGTCTACGGCGACGCCCACATGGACCTTTTCACTCCACGTCTACCGCGCGCCTCCGAACCGGTCGCGGAATGGGTCACATTGGAGCGGCTTCATCGTCCGCCACCGTGCCGCGGCACGTTGCCCGGGATCCATCCCCGAGATGGCGCGCCGGCCTCGCTGCGGCGATCGCCTTCCTGGGCCTGAACGGGTACTGGTTCGAGGCTGACCCCGAATGGCGGATCACGTCCTCGGCGTGGCGAAGGGAACGACGCCTCGCGCGGAGGTGGCCGAGTTCATCCGGCGCAACGCGGTCCCGTGGGACGACCGACCCTCACCGCACCGTGCCGCTCACCACCGGCACGAGCCAGGCCGCGTACGTCCCGGCCGCGCGGATGGTCTCGATCTGGTCGTTCCAGCGGTCGGCGGCCTCCTCGATCGACATCTTTCCGTACTCGGCCACCACGTCGACGTAGCCGTCCCGCCAGGCCTCCCAGATGCGCGCGAAGGTCTCGCGCGGCACGCGCAGCGTGTCCACCGCCACGTAGTCCATCTTCACCTCGGTGACGCCGAGCGCGTGGAGGATGCCGGGAGCCCGGCGCCCGATGAGCATGTCGGTCCCGGTCGCGGCGCCGAACCGCTGCGGGATGGTGGGCCAGATCTCCGAGGGATCGAAGCGGCCGCGCGGGAAGAAGATCATCCCGTAGTCCTCGGGGATGAGGTGGATGGTCCCGCCCGGCCGGGTCACCCGGACCAGCTCGGCGATGGCCCGCTCGGCGTGGGGGATGGCCTGCAGCACGTGACGGCAGACCACGAGGTCGAAGGCGCCGGCCGGGACGCCGAGATCGAAGATCGAGCGGTTCTCGAAGCGGACGCGGTTGCCGAAGCGGACCGTCTTCCCGCGCGCGCGCTCGAGGTGCGCCTCGAGCACGTCCACCCCGAGGATGGTCGCCGCCGGAAAGGCGTCGGCGAGCCGCCAGCTCGCCTCGCCGGTCCCGCAGCCGGCGTCGAGGATTCGCGGAGCGTCCGGCAGGGAGTGCCGGCGCAGGATCGGAAGTTCCTGCGGCCAGACCGCCTCGGCCTGTGCGGTGAGGTTCCGCACCATCGACTCGTCCGCCATGTGCTCTGCGTGGGGGTTCAGGTCGGTTTCCATTCCCGGCGTGATAAGCCATCGCTCGTGGCACCGCAATCGGACCCCGCCCCGCCAGCCGTCCTGGAGACCCCGCGCCTCGCCCTGCGCGAGTTCACCCACGGCGACGACGCGTTCGTCCTTCGCCTCGTGAACGAGCCCTCCTGGCTGCGCTTCATCGGCGATCGCGGGGTGCGGACGCTCCCGGATGCCCGCCGCTACCTCGATGACGGCCCGCGCAGGAGCTACGCCCGCAACGGCTTCGGCCTCTGGTGCGTCGCCCTCCGGCCGTCCGGCACGCCGGTCGGCATGTGCGGGCTCATCCGGCGGGACACCCTCCCGGACGTGGACGTCGGCTTCGCCTTCCTCCCCGAGGCGTGGGGGCAGGGGTACGCGCGGGAGTCGGCGGCGGCGGTCCTCGCCCACGCCCGGGACGTCCTCGGGCTGAGCCGGATCCTCGCCATCACCGACCCCGACAACGCGGCGTCGATCCGCGTCCTGGAAGCCGTTGGCATGCGGCCGGAAGGCGCGGTCCGGCTTCCGGGGGAGACGATCGACCTGCTCGTCTTCGCCTGGAACGCCTGACGCGTCGCGGCGAGGAAAACGTTTGTTTCCGGCGGGTTTCGTCTTGATCCGGCCCGGGTCCCCCGACAAGCAAGCCGAGCGTCCGTACCCCTCCCAGGCCGGCGCTCGCTGCGCCGGCGGAAACGGAGCCCGCCGTGCCCTCCATCTCACTCCAGGTGAACGGGCAGCGCGTCACCGCCGACGTCGAGGCGCGCACGCTGCTCGTCGAGCTGCTCCGCGAGCGGCTCGGCCTCACCGGCACCCACGTCGGCTGCGACACCAGCCAGTGCGGGGCCTGCACCGTCCACGTGGACGGACGCTCCGTGAAGAGCTGCACCATGCTGGCGCTCGAGGCCGACGGCCGGGCCGTCACCACCATCGAGGGGCTGGCGACGAACGGCCAGATGCACCCCATGCAGGCCGCCTTCAAGGAGCTGCACGGCCTGCAGTGCGGCTTCTGCACCCCGGGCATGGTGATGAGCGCCGTGGACCTGGTGGCGCGCCGGCCGGACCCCTCCGAGACCGAGATCCGGACGTGGCTGGAGGGAAACCTCTGCCGCTGCACCGGCTACCAGAACATCGTCCGCGCCGTGCAGACAGCGGCCCAGGCGGGGAGGAAGTAGCCATGGCCCAGGGTGGAATCGGCGCCGCCGTGAAGCGCAAGGAGGATGCGCGCTTCCTCACCGGCCGCGGGAACTACGTGGACGACATCGTCCGCGCGCGGCAGACGTACATGCAGGTCGTCCGTTCGCCGCACGCCCACGCGCGCATCGCGGCCGTCCGCACCGACTCGGCCCGGGCCGCACCCGGCGTGGTGCTGGTGCTCACCGGCGCGGACCTCGCCGCCGAGAAGATCGGCAACCTCCCGACCGGCTGGCAGATCTTCAACAAGGACGGCACGCCCATGGCCGAGCCGGCCCACCCGGCCCTCTGCGCCGACCGGGTGCGCCACGTGGGCGACCAGGTGGCCGTGGTGGTGGCCGAGACGAGGGACCAGGCCCGCGAGGCCGCCCAGCTCGTCGAGGTGGACTACGAGCCCTTGCCCGCGGTCGCGAGCATCGCCCAGGCGACCCGCCCCGGGGCGCCCCAGGTCTGGGAGCAGGCCAAGGGGAACGCCTGCTACGACTGGCACTTCGGCGACAAGGCCGCCGTGGATGCCGCCTTCGCGACGGCCGCCAAGGTCGCCAGGGTCGACCTGGTCAACAACCGGCTCATCCCCAACGCCATCGAGCCGCGCGCCGCCATCGGCGAGTTCGACCCGTCCACCGGCGATACCACGCTCGTCACCACCAGCCAGAACCCGCACCTGACGCGGCTGCTCCTTGCCGCCTTCAGCTACGGCATCCCCGAGCACAAGCTCCGGGTCCTCGCCCCCGACGTGGGAGGCGGCTTCGGCTCCAAGATCTTCCATTACCCGGAGGAGTTCCTGGTCGTCTGGGCGGCCCGCAAGCTGGGACGCCCGGTGAAGTGGACGGCCCAGCGCTCCGAGTCGTTCATGTCGGACGCCCACGGCCGGGATCACGTCACCCATGCCGAGCTGGCCATGGACGCACAGGGCACGTTCCTCGCGCTCCGGGTGAGCACGAAGGCAAACCTGGGAGCCTACCTCTCCACCTTCGCGCCCGGCATCCCCACCTGGTTCTACGCGCCGCTGCTCGCCGGCCCGTACCGCACCCCGGCCATCTACTGCGAGGTGCTCGGCCTGTTCACCCACACCGTCCCGGTGGACGCCTACCGGGGCGCGGGTCGCCCGGAGGCCACCTACGTGCTCGAGCGGCTGGTGGACGCCGCCGCCCGTGAGACCGGGATCGACAGGATCGAGATCCGGCGCCGCAACTTCATCCGCCCGGACCAGTTCCCCTACCAGACCCCGGTGGCGCTCCAGTACGACAGCGGTGACTACGCGGCCACGCTCGACCTGGCGCTCGGGAAGGCCGACTGGGCCGGCTTCGAGAAGCGGCGCGCCGAGGCCAGGTCGCGCGGCAAGCTGCGGGGCATCGGCATCTCCACCTACGTCGAGGCCTGCGGCATCGCCCCTTCGGCGGTGGCCGGATCGCTGGGCGTCCGCGCCGGGCTCTACGAGGCGGCCAACGTGCGCGTCCACCCCACCGGAGGGGTGTCGATCTTCACCGGAACCCACAGCCACGGGCAGGGGCACGAGACCACCTTCGCCCAGATCGCCGCGGAGTACCTGGGCGTGCCGGTGGAGCAGGTGGAGGTGGTGCACGGCGACACCGACAAGATCCCGTTCGGCATGGGCACCTACGGCTCGCGGTCGCTCGCCGTGGGCGGGTCGGCCATCGTGCAGGCCCTCGAGAAGATCATCGCCAAGGGGAGGAAGATCGCGGCCCACCTCCTCGAGGCCGCCGAGGGCGACGTGGAGTTCAAGGACGGCAAGTACACGGTGAAGGGCACCGATCGCTCGAAGACCTTCGGCGAGGTGGCCCTCACCGCCTACGTCCCGCACAAGTACCCGGCGGGGCTCGAGCCGGGGCTCGAGGAGAACGCCTTCTACGACCCGAAGAACTGGACCTACCCGGGCGGCTGCCACGTCTGCGAGGTGGAGATAGACCCGGAGACGGGCGTGGTCCGGGTGACCGGCTTCACGGCGGTGGACGACGTGGGCCGGGTGGTGAACCCCATGATCGTGGAAGGGCAGGTCCACGGCGGGGTCGCCCAGGGCATCGGGCAAGCGCTCCTGGAGGGGGCGGTCTACGACGACTCGGGGCAGCTCCTCTCCGGCAGCTACCTCGGCTACACCATGCCGCGGGCGGCCGACCTGCCCGCCTACGACGTGTCCACCCACGCCACGATGTGCACCCACAACCCGCTCGGCTCGAAGGGAGTCGGCGAGGTTGGCGCCATCGGCTCGCCGCCGGCGGTCATGAACGCGGTGGTGGACGCGCTCTCGCCGCTGGGCGTGACCCACGTGGACATGCCGGCCACCCCGGAGCGGGTCTGGCGGGTGATCCAGGCCTCGAGGAAGGGATAGGGAGGCGGCCATGAACGACTTCCAGTTCCACCGTCCGTCGAGCGTGAAGGACGCCGTCTCGACCGTGAAGAAGGCCACGGAGGGCAAGTACCTGGGGGGCGGGCAGAGCCTGCTCCCGGTCATGAAGCTGGGCCTGGCCACGCCCACCGACCTGGTGACGCTGGTCGGGCTCGCCGATCTCGAGGGGATCCGCGTCGAGGGGAAGGAGCTCGTCATCGGGGCCGCCACCACGCACGCCGAGGTGGCCGCCTCGGCGGACGTGAAGAAGGCCATCCCGGCGCTCGCCGACCTGGCCGGGCACATCGGCGATCCCCAGGTGCGGAACCGCGGGACGCTGGGAGGGTCGCTGGCCCACAACGACCCGTCCGCAGACTACCCCGCCGCGGTGCTGGCGCTCGGGGCCACCGTCCAGACCGACCGCCGGCGCATCCCCGCCGACGAGTACTTCCAGGGGATGTACGCGACCGCCCTCGAGCCGGACGAGGTGATCACGGCGGTCCGCTTTCCCATTCCGGAGAAGGCCGCCTACGCCAAGTTCCCCCACCCGGCCTCCCGCTTCGCGCTGGTGGGCGTGATGGTGGCGAAGGGGCCGGCAGGCTTGCGCGTGGCGGTGACCGGCGCCGGGCCGGGCGTCTTCCGGCAGTCGGCCATGGAGAAGGCGCTCGCCGGCAGCTTCGCCGCCGACGCCCTCGCGTCCGTGGTCGTGCCCGCCTCCGGCCTCGCCTCCGACCCGTTCGGAAGCGCCGACTACCGGGCTCACCTCATCGGGGTCATGGCCCGCAGGGCCGTGGCCGCCTGCGGCTAGGGGCCGGGTGTCCGTCCCGCTGCCCGATTCCGTGGACGCGGTCCAGGCGTTGCTGGCCGGGGGCCACTACGTGGCCGACCGCAGCCTGGCGACCGCGCTCTACCTCTCGCTTCGACTCGGCCGGCCGCTGTTCCTGGAGGGCGAGGCAGGCGTGGGCAAGACCGAGGTGGCGAAGGTGCTCGCGACCTCGCTCGGCCGGCGGCTCATCCGGCTCCAGTGCTACGAGGGGCTCGACCTCTCCCAGGCCGCCTACGAGTGGAACTACCCGAGGCAGATGCTCGAGATCCGCATCGCCGAGGCGAGCCAGGCCATCGACCGGGAGCGCATCGAGCAGGACCTCTTCTCCGAGCGGTTCCTGGTGCGCCGCCCCCTGCTCCAGGCCCTCGAGCCCGACCTGGCCGGCCCCCCGGTCCTTCTCATCGACGAGATCGACCGCACCGACGAGCCGTTCGAGGCCTTCCTGCTCGAGGTGCTCTCCGACTTCCAGATCACCATCCCCGAGGTGGGAACGGTGCGCGCCGCCTCGCCGCCCCTGGTGGTGGTCACCTCCAACCGGACCCGCGAGGTGCACGACGCCCTGAAGCGCCGCTGCTTCTACGCCTGGGTCGACTACCCCGATGCCGACCGGGAGCTCGCCATCGTGCGAACCAAGGTCCCGGAGGCGGCCGACCGGCTGGCCCGCGAGGTGGTGGGGTTCGTCCAGCGCCTGCGGGCGAAGGACCTCTTCAAGGTGCCCGGAGTGGCGGAGACCCTCGACTGGACGCAGGCCCTCATCGCGCTCGACCGGACCTCGCTCGACCCGGCCACCGTCGACGCCACCCTGGGCGTCCTGCTCAAGTACCAGGACGACATCGCCCGCATCCGCGGCCCCGAGGCCCGCGCGCTGGTCGCCGCGCAGGCGGAGCCGGCCTCGTCGTGAACGGGGGCGGGCAGCTCGCCGCCCGGATCGCGCACTTCGCGCGCACCCTCCGGGCGGCCGGCCTCCCCATCGGCCCGGGCCAGGTGCTGGACTCCATCGAGGCGGCTGCCGTGGTGGGCCTGGCCCGGCGGGAGGATTTCTACTGGGCGCTCCACGCCGTGCTGGTGAGCCGCATCGAGCACCACCCCCTCTTCGACGAGGCCTTCCGGCTCCTCTGGCGCGAGCCGGACGCACTCCCGGTTGGGATGGAGGCGCTGCTCCCGAAGGCCCCGGGGCCGAAGGCCGCCGCGCCGACCCGGAGGCTGGCCGAGGCGCTCGCCCGACCCGGTCCGCGGCGCCCCGTCGAGCAGCAGGGCCGCGAGGAGGTGGACGCGGTGCTCGCCTGGTCCGGCGAGGAGCGGCTGCGCACGCGCGACTTCGAGCAGATGTCGGTGGACGAGCTGCGGGAGGCGGAGCGTGCCATCTCCCGGCTTCGACTCCCGGTTCGGGAGGTTCCCACGCGCCGGATGCGCCCCGACCCTCGCGGCGACCGGCTCGACCCGCGGGCCATGCTGCGAGCGTCCCTGAGGGCCGGGGCCGACGTCATCCCGCTGCGCTGGCGCCGGACGGTCCCCCGTCCTCCGGCCGTGATCACCCTCTGTGACATCTCCGGCTCCATGGCCCGGTACGCCCGCATGATGCTGCGTTTCCAGCACGCCCTCGGGCAGGGGAGGCCGCGGGTGCACTCCTTCACCTTCGGGACCCGGCTCACCAACGTGACCCGGACGCTGCGCGACCGGGACGTGGACGCCGCGCTCGGAGCGGTGGGGCGGACGGTGGAGGACTGGGATGGCGGCACCCGCATCGGCGACTGCCTTCGCGCCTTCAACCTTCGCTGGTCGAGGCGGCTGCTCGGCCAGGGCGCCCTGGTTCTCCTCGTCACCGACGGGCTCGACCGGGGGGAGCCCAGGTTGCTCGCCGCCGAGGCGGAACGGCTCCGGCGGTCCTGCCGGCGGCTCGTCTGGCTGAACCCGCTCCTCCGCTTCGAGGGGTTCGAGCCGCTGGCCGAGGGGGTCCGCGCGCTGCTCCCCCACGTGGACGAGTTCCGCCCCGTCCACGACCTGCAGTCCCTCGCCGACCTGGCCCGCGCGCTCTCCGGAGGGCCGCCTACCCGCCCTTCCCGCCGAGCAGGCGTCGCAGGAACCCGGCCAGCGCCGCCCACAGCGTCCTGAGGAGGAGCGGGAACGCCCGTACCGGCTCCACTTGCCGCGGAGGAGGCGGCGGAGGCGCGGGTTCACCGATGGTCACGGATGTGGAGGCGGCGGTCTCGGCCTCCAGCGTGGCCTGGACGCAGGTCGCGAACTGCTGGAACAGCTGGTGGGAGACCTGCTCGATCATCCCCCTGCCGAGCTGCATGATCCGCCCCACCAGGGCGATCTCGGCGACCACCGTCACCTCGGTGGCCCCCGAAGGCAGCGGCACGAGCCGGCTCTCCATGTGCATGCGCGCCGCGCCGCCGCCGGTGCTCTCCCGCCCCTCCCCGCTCATGCACACCCGGCGCCCCGCCGCGTCGAGCTCCACCAGCACGACCCTTCCCTGGTAGCCGACGGTGACCGGGCCGACCTTCACCTTCACCGTGCCGAGGAACGTCCGCTCGTCGACCACCTCGGTGAGCTCGGCCCCGGGCAGGCAGCGCACCACCCGGCGGGGGTCGACGAGGTAGGCCCAGACCGACGCGGCCGGTGCGGCGACGGCGAACTTCTCCTCGATCCGGGTTCCCATCCGCTAGACCTCCGCGCCGGCGATGGCGTCGTCGAGTGCGTCGAAGGCGAGGAGCACGCAGCCGTGCCGGCTCTTCACCGCCCCGACCGGCTCGAATAGCGCGAGCCCGGACCAGGCGCCCGCCGGAAGCGGCGATCCGTCGGCGAGGTGCGCAGCGAGCATGCGGCGGGCCTCCGCGAGCTCGGCGCGGCCGTGGCCGGCGGCGTGCTTGCCGAGGAAGGCCGCCGAGGCCTGGCAGAGGATGCACCCGCGGACCCGGTGGGCGAGCGCCACGATCCGCCCGCCGGCGACCTGGACGTCGAAGGTGACCCTGTCACCGCAGAGCGGATTGTCCCGCGTGGCGCTCGCCGCCGGGGCCGCCAGGCGTCCGGCGCCGGTCGCCTCGCGGGCCAGCGAAACGAGGGCGTCGTGGTAGAGGTCGCCGCTCACCGGCCCGGTGCTGGCTGTGGCTCTCGCGGCACGCGGAGGCGTGCCACCATCTGGGCCAGGATGGAGACGGCGATCTCCCCCGGCGAGACCGATCCGATCGACAGTCCCACCGGGCCGTCGATCCGCGACACCTCGGTCTCGGAGAAGCCCTGGCCGCGGAGCCGCTCCCGTCGCGCCGCCTGCGTCTTCCTGCTGCCCAGGGCCCCCACGTAGAAGGCGTCGGTGCGGAGCGCGGCCGCGAGCGCCGGATCGTCGATCTTGGGGTCATGGGTCATGGTCACCACCGCGGTGCGACGGTCCACGCCGATCCGGGCCATGGCCTCGTCGGGCCACTCCCGGGAGAGCTCCACCCCCCGGAAACGCTCCTCGGCCGCGAACGACCGGCGTGGGTCCACGACCAGCACGTCGTAGCCCGCGAGCCGCGCCATGGGGGCGAGCGCCTGCGCGACGTGCACGGCCCCAACCACCACGAGCCGGACCGGCGGGTTGAAGACCCGGAGGAAGACCTCCCCCCCGGGGCCATCGACGGTGCGGGACTGGTCCCGCAGCGCGGCCTCGCGGGCCTGGGCGAGGAGGTCCTCGTCCCCCTCAGTGACCGACCCGAGCGGATGAAGGAGCCTCGACTCCCCGCTCCCGAGCCAGGTGGCGACGACGGCGGGACGCTTCTCCCGGAGGTCCCGGCGCAGCTCCTCGAGCAGCGAGCGGTTCATCCGACCCTCTCCACGTAGACCTCGATCTGGCCTCCGCAGGCCATTCCCAGCTCCCAGGCCCTCTCGTTGGAGACGCCGTAGGTGAGCCGCCGCGGCTTGCCGTCGCGGATGGCCTCGAGGGCCTCCTGGACGACCGCCGCCTCGATGCACCCCCCCGAGACCGAGCCGGCGAAGGCGCCCCTGTCGTTCACGGCGAGCTGGCTCCCGGCGGGGCGCAGCGCCGAGCCCCAGGTCGAGGTCACGGTGGCGAGCGCCACCCCCAGGCCGGCCTCGCTCCAGTCAGCCGCCTGCTCCAGAACCTCCGCGTCGTCGGTCATGGCTCGTTCCTCCTTCCCGGCAGCGGCCCGGGCGCGCTCGAGATCCTCGGGGAAATCCACGTCGGCCAGGGCCGAAGCGGGCCGGTCCACCCATGCTGCGCTCTCCCGGTGACGCCGGACGACCTCGCGGCCGCGCCCCTCGCCCTCCCCGCCCTGCAGCTCGGCGAGCAGGGGCCGGCAATAGAGGGTGGGGGGCGCGGGAACGCCGCCGTACCGGCAGGAGACGAGCGGCGCCCCCGACTCCCGCCAGCGGGCGACCACGGAGCGTATCGACGCCGCGTCGACGAGGGGCATGTCGGCGAGCACGACCACGGCGGCCTCGGCCGCGGCGGGAACGGCGGCGGCGCCCGCCGAGAGCGAGGTGCTCTGCCCTAGCCTCCAGTCCAGGTTCAGGACGAACCGGCACGGAAGGCCCACCAGCGCCTCGTGCACGTTCTCCGCCTCGTGCCCCACCACCACCAGCAGCGGGTCGAGCCCGGCCTCCAGCGCGGTTCGGGCGGCGCGCCTCACGAGCGGCTCCCCCTCCAGGTCGAGCAGGAGCTTGTTCCGCCCCATCCGCGTCGCCGACCCGGCGGCAAGGAGGATCCCGGCGATGGCCATGTCCTGCATTTACCCCGGCCGCGCCGGTGGTGCTACGGTGTCGGGCCATGAAGGCAGGGCTCGTCGGCTTCGCTCAGTCGGGCAAGACCACCCTCTTCAACGCGCTCACCGGCCTCCACAAGGGCGGCGCGTCGGGACGGGGCCAGGTGAACCTGGGCGCCATCAAGGTGCCCGACCCCCGCATCGACAAGCTCTCGGCGATGTTCAAGCCGAAGAAGACCACCTTCACCGAGATGCGCTTCGTGGACGTTCCCGGGCCGGCCGGAAAGGGCACTGGCCTCGATTCGGAGTCGCTCCGGGCGCTCGCCGAGGTGGACGCCTTCTGCCTGGTGGTGCGCGGCTTCCCTGCGCTCGACGGCACCCCGGCCGATCCGGCCCGCGAGCTCGCCGACTTCGACGCCGAGCTGGTGCTCCACGACCTGGCCATCGTCGAGAAGCGGCTCGACCGGATGCGCAAGGAGCACGGGAAGGGGACCGGCGAGTTCCACGAGCTGGAGCGGCTGCACGCGCAGCTCGACCAGGGGCTCCCGCTCCGGCTCATGAAGTGGAGCGAGGCCGAGGAGAAGGAGCTCGCCCACTTCGCCTTCCTCTCCCGCCGCCCCGTGCTCGTGGCGGTCAACGCCGCCGAGGCGGATGCCGCCGCGCCGCCACCGCCGGCCGTGGTGGACGCGGCCCGAGCCCTGGGCGCGGAGGCCATCTCCCTGTGCGCCTCGGTGGAGGCCGAGATCGCCGATCTCGATCCGGCCGAGCAGCCCGAGTTCCTGGCCTCCCTGGGGCTCACCGAGCCGGCCCGGGCCCGCTTCATCCGGGCTGCCTACCACCTGCTCGACCTGATCTCGTATTTCACGGTGGGCGAGGACGAGGTCAGGGCCTGGACCATCCGTCGCGGCGACAAGGCCCCGCGCGCGGCCGGCCGCATCCACTCCGACCTGGAGCGCGGCTTCATCCGCGCCGAGGTCGTGCACTACGACGACTTCGTGGCGCTGGGCAGCGAGGCGAAGGCGCGCACCGAGGGCAAGCTCCGGCTCGAGGGCAAGGAGTACGTGGTGAAGGACGGCGACATCATGAACATCCGCCACTCGTCGTAGTGCCTGGGGCGGGCGCCAGGGCTCAGCCGCGCACCGCCGCCCACGCCGAGGCCGCCCCGAAGACGAAGAAGATCCCCGCCGCGACGACGCGGACCGCCTTCATCGAGACCCGCTCGGCGAGCTTCTCGCCCACGAACACCGCCAGCCCGTCCGACGCCAGCATCCCGAGCGTCGTCCCCACCGTGACGAGCACGACCGACTGGTAGCGTGCCGCCAGCGCCACCGTGGCGAGCTGGGTCTTGTCGGCCATCTCGGCGAGGAAGAAGAGGACGGTGGTGGTGAGGAAGGGGCCCATCCCGGAGGGACCCTTCGATTCCTCGAGCGTGTCGGGCCTGAGCGTCCAGATGCCGAAGCCCACGAAGGTGGCGGCCAGGATCCCGGCCATCACGCGCGGGGGAACGTGGGTCGACACCCAGGTCCCGACGCTCGCGGCCAGGGCGTGGTTCAGGATGGTTGCGACGAGGATGCCGGCCATCACCACCCACGGTCGCCGGTACCGCGACGCGAGGGAGAAGGCCAGGAGCTGGGTCTTGTCGCCCATCTCGCTCACGGCGACGAGGACGAAGGAGGTGACGATGGGTTCCATGGGCCGGGGGGCGGTATCCTACCCGAACCATGGCGCGCATCCTCCTCTTCGCCCTCGACGAGCTTCGCCGGCGCCACCGGGCGGCCGCCACACCCGGCCTGGACCCCCGGCACGACGTGGCGCCCTTCCGCGCCTTCCGCGCCGCGCTGCTCTCCGAGGCCGCCCGGGCCGCCACCGGCCCGGCCGAGCTCCGCATGTGGTGGGAGGGGAGCTTCGACGCCTATTCACTCGCCGTGTCGTGCGATCCGGCCGGGGCGCTCTCCGGGCTCGACCCCTCTCCGGCCTGCGCCCTCGACGAGGAGCGGGTCGCGCCGCCGCGCCCGGACGGTTATCCTCTGGCCCGCGTCGAACCGGGGCGCGCCGAGGTGGCGCGCGACGAGGGCGGCGGGACCTACGAGGCGCCCTTCGGGGCCCCCACCGGGCACTTCGGAGCGCCCGGGATGAGGAGGATGGGATGAAGGCAGTCGTCTTCGCAGGCAAGGGCGGCCCCGAGCTGGCCGGGATCCAGGAGATCGATGCGCCGGTGGCGCAGCGGGGCGAGGTGCTGGTCCGGGTTCGTGCCGCGGCGCTCAACCGCGCCGACCTCCTGCAGCGGCGAGGGCTGTACCCCCCTCCCCCCGGCTACCGCGAGGACGTCCCCGGCCTGGAGTTCGCCGGCGAGGTGGCGGCGCTGGGCGCGGGCGTCACCGGCTGGAAGGTCGGCGACCGGGTCATGGCCATCGCCTCCGGCGAGGCCCAGGCCGAGTACGTGATCGCCGACCCGTTCATGCTCCTCCGCATCCCCGACGGAATGGGCTTCGTCGAGGCCGCCACCCTTCCCGAGGCCGGCATCACCGCCCACGACGCCCTCGTCACACTGGGTGGATTCCGCTCCGGGGGCACCGTGCTGGTCCACGCCATCGGATCGGGCGTGGGCACCATGGCGCTGCAGATCGTGAAGGCCATGGGCGGGGCGGTCATCGGCACCGGGCGCAGCCCCGACAAGATCGAGAAGGCGCGGGCCCTCGGGCTGGATCACTCGATCCTCCTCGGCAAGGAGGACCCGCGGTTCGCCGACGAGGTGAAGCGCATCACGGCCCGGCGCGGCGTGCCGGTGGTCATCGACTTCGTGGGCGCTCCCTACATGGCGGAGAACCTGGCTTCCCTCGCCCTCCAGGGAGCCGTCGTCGTGGTGGGCACCATGGGCGGCCCCAAGGCCACGGTGGACCTGGGCGTCCTCATGCGTTCCCGGGGTCGCGTCGTCGGGACCGTGCTCCGGCCCCGGCCCCTCTTCGAGAAGATCCAGGCCACCCAGGCGTTCGCCCGCGACGTCCTGCCGCTCGTGGCTGCCGGGAGGGTGAAGCCGGTGCTCGACCGCGCCTGGCCCGCGAGCCAGGTGAAGGAAGCCCACGAGCAGCTCGAGCGGAACGACTCGTTCGGGAAGGTCGTGCTGGAGTTCTGACCCCCTACTTCAGCGGCGGCAGCCCCTTCACCCAGGCGCCGATCACGTCCACCACCTGGCCCGCGACGTTTCCGGCCATCTGGTACTCCGACGGGACCGACTTCCCCTGCCCGTACACGAACAGGTGGTTCGCCTCCGGGAAGGTCTGGAACCTGGCGAAGGTGGAGCCCTCGAGCGCCCTCTTCCACCCCTCCAGGTCCTTCGTCGTGACCATGTAGTCCCGCTCGCCCTGCAGCACCAGGATGGGCAGCCCGTTCTTGCGCGCGGTTGCTGCTGCATCGTAGGTCGCCAGGTCGATCCAGTACCCGGCGGGCGCGTTGAGGAGCTTTCCCTCGGGCGGCCTGGCCGGGTCGATGGCACGGATCTTCTTCGCCTCCGCACGAAGGGGGGCGACCCCCTCCTCGGTCACCGCGCCCACCGAGACGAGGTACGCCGTCTGCTCCTCGATGACGTCGGCGATGGGACGCGTCGGTCCCGCCAGCACGATCACCCCGGCGACCTTTCCCTTCGCGGCGGCCGCGATCCGGGGCGCGAGGTACCCGCCCAGGCTGTGCCCCAGCACGACGATGCGACCCTTGTCGACGGCGACGTTCTCACGGAGGAACTCGACCGCCGCCAAGGCGTCGTCGATGACCTCCTCCTTCACCGTGACGGGGAGGTTGGCCATCTTCTCGCCGTAGGTCCGGGTCCGCTTCTCGTAACGGAGGACCGCGATCCCCTGCGAGGCCAGCCCCCAGGCCAGGTCCCGGAAGGGCTTCGCCGCGCCCACGGTCTCGTCCTGGTCGTTGGGCCCTGATCCGTGCACCAGCACGACTGCCGGGAAGGGTCCCTTGCCGGCAGGCAGGCTGAAGGAACCCACGAGGACCCACGGGGCGAAGCCGATCCTCACGTCGACGTCCCGGAACTTCTTGGGATCGACGTAGGCGGGCGCACGCCAGTCCGCCGCCAGCGGGCGAGCCGGTGCCAGGGTCGTGGGAGCGAACCGGATGGTGGTGAGCCGTCCCTCCGGATCGAACACCAGCGAGGCCCGCCACTCGGCTCGCTCCATCTGGAGCGGGACGAGGACGATCGGCCCGGCCGGAGAGTCCTTCACCTCCGGCTCTCCCACCGACCGGAGCTTCCCGTTCCGGTCCTCGATCCCGTGCCATCCCTGGCTGAAGCGCCAGGGGGGCAGGACGGTGACGAGCGAGGGGGCGAACCTCGCGCCCACGCCTTCCGTGTCCCCCTTCAGGAGGAGGGCCCCGATCTCGCGCCCCCAGCCGGCCAGGGTCTCGGGAGCTGGCGGCGGCGATGCCGCCGGCGACTGCGCCTGTGGGGCCTGGGGCGAGGCGAGGAGTGCGGCGGCCAGGACTGCGAGGACGGCGTTCATGTCGGACCTCCCGGAGCCTCGAATCTCGACCATCGCCCGGCGGGAGGCAAGCTGCAGTTCATCCCTTCCCCTGGCGCCCGGCCCCCGGATCGGGTTGAATCCGCGCCCCATGGCCGACCTCGCCACGTCCTCTCCGCCCCGGGAGTTCTCCCTCCGCGCCGTCCTCACCGCCGTGGCGGTGGCCCTGATCATGGGCTCGGCCTACCCGTACGTCGTGCTCAAGCTCGGCTACGGTCCGAACATCTCGGTGGTGAGCGCCTTCTTCGCCTACATGATCCTCGGGGTGGTGGGGCTCTTCGCGAGCGTCGCGTCGAACCGCTTCGAGGCCAACATGGCCCAGACCGCGGGTACGGCGGCGGGCCAGACCGGCTTCATGGTCATCGTGCTGGCCGCCATCGACATGCTGAACGAGCGGGCCGGCCTGGGCTTCTCGCTCCACCTCACCGGGTGGCAGATCTTCTGGTGGCTGACCCTGGGCGGCTTCGTTGGGGCCTTCCTCGCGGTCCCGCTGCGGCGCCACTACATCGACGAGGAGAACCTCACCTTCGCCGACGGCACCGCGGCGGGCGAGACGCTGGTGGTCCTCTACCAGGGGCGCAAGGAGGCCGCCGACCGGCTCCGGGCCCTCTCCGCCGGCATGGGGATCTCCGGCCTCCTCTGCTTCCTGCGCGACGGCCCGTGGAAGCTCTTCCCGGGCGAGGTGTCCTTCGGCGCCAACGGGCACGCCCTCCGCCTCGGGTCGGAGCTGGGCGTGCTCTCCTTCGGCGCCGGGATGCTCATCGGACTGCGGGTGACGCTCTCGATGCTCCTCGGGTCGATCCTGGCCTGGGTGATCGCCCCGGGGCCGCTGGTGGCGCACGGCTGGGCCAAGGCCATGACCTTCGCCGAGGTGCTCAAGTGGGTGATGTGGCCGGCCACCGGGCTCATGGTAGCGGGAGGAATCACCGCGCTGGTGCTCAACTGGAAGGTCATCGCCCGCACCTTCAAGGGGCTGTCGGCGAAGGACGCCGAGAGCACCGAATTTCCCATGCGCTGGACCATCGCCGGGGCGGTCGTCTCGTCGATCGCGCTCGCCGTGGTCCAGAAGGTCTCCCTCGACTTCCCGATCTGGCTCTCGGTGGTCTCGCTGCTCCTGTCCTTCCCGCTCATGCTGGTGGGCATCCGCGTGCTCGGCGAGACCAACTGGGCGCCCATCAGCGCCCTCGCGAATCTCATGCAGGCGGTCTTCGCGGCCCTCTCCCCGGGCCACCTGCCGGTGAACATGGTCGGCTCGGGCATGAGCGGGACGGTGGCCGGCCAGGGCGAGCACCTCATGCAGTGCTACCGGGCCGGCAAGATCATCGGCTCGAACAACCGGCACCTCACCATGCTGCAGCTCCTCGGCATCCCGGTGGGCGCGGCGGCGGTGGCGGTGGTCTACCCGGCGCTGCGGGCCAAGTACGGCTTCGGAGAGGGGGGGCTCACCTCTCCCATCAGCGTCAAGTGGGCCGGGTTCGCCGAGCTTCTCTCCAAGGGATTCGCCTTCCTGCCGGAGGGCTCGATGACCGCGCTGGCGGCGGCGCTCGTGGTGGGCACGATCATCACGGTCCTGGAGCCGAAGTACCACCGGTTCCTTCCCTCCCCCACGGCCGTCGGGCTGGGGATGCTCATCCCCGGCTACGCGGTCATTCCCATGGTGATGGGCGGCGTGGCCCAGGCGATCTGGGTGCGGACGAGCCCCAGGACCGAGGGGACCTACTCGATGCCGCTGGCCTCCGGGTTCATCACCGGGGAGGCGCTCGTCGTGCTGGTCTTCTCGATCCTCGCCATCTTCGGGATCCGGATCTGATGGCTCGGGCGCCCTCCCCGACCGGCTGGGAGCCGGTCCGCAAGGAGCTGCAGCGGGCCCGCGGCGCGCGCCGCCTGGTGCCCTGGGCGATCCTCTCGGCCTTCCTGGGCTGGTCCCTCATCTCGGTGGCGGCCCGGAACTGGCGCGCCGGCCTTCCGCTGCTCGGAGGGGGGCTCCTCTTCGCGCTGGTGATACGGGCGCTGGCGATCCCCCATTGCCCGGCCTGCGGGAAGAACCTCTGGCTGCGCGGCGAGCGGCCTGGACCGCCCACGGCACCGGTGCCGACGCAGGTGGAACGGGACCACCGCTGCCCGCGGTGCGGGGCGGGGCTGGAGGGCTGACGGGGCCTCGCGGCGGCGCGGGATCAGCGCGCGGCCAGTTGCTGCTCGCAGTCCGCCATGACTTGAAGGCGCCTGAGCCTTCGACGCGCGTCGCGCGGGTTCATCGAGTCGTACTCCTTGTCGTGGATGGTCCGCTCGATGCACTCCTCGATGGAGGGGCTGGCCTTGGCGGCGATGCGTGCCGGCCGGGCCGGAGCCACCGTCATCACCGCAGGGGACGGCGCCGTGGAGGCTGTCGCGTCACCGTTGCCGGGCGCGGGGCCGTCGGCCGGGGCGGCGGGGGGAGCCGGATCGGTGGAGGATCCGCAGGCCGCCAGGCAGCCGGCCAGGACCAGCGCCGCGAACCGGGTCCTCGAGGTCGTTCGCCATCTCATCGCAGCTCCTTCACGTTCACGATGCAGGCGTCGCAGTCCGTCCCGTGCTGGTTGTGGTCGTCGAGGAGGATGGGCTCGGGTGCACCGCCCCGCACCTCGATCCACAGGAGCCAGCCGGCCGGGAAGCCGTCCGTTGCCGCGTCCGGGAGCGCCACCAGCGCGTACCGGCCCGGGGGGACTTCCAGCGAGAACGTCCCCGACGAGTCGGTCCGCGTCGCCCGCGTCGCCGGGGGCAGCCCCTCGGTGAAGTACCGGGCCTCGCGAAACCGGCGCGCCTCCGTCTCGAGGGCCGCCACGGCGCGCTCCTTCTCGAGGGACCGCTTCCCGGCGGCGACCGCCTTCCGGTAGGACTCCTGCTTCCGGGCGAGCAGGTCGGCATGCCGGGCCTGGACCTCCACCGGATCGCGCGGCTTTCGCACGGCGATCTCGAGCCTGGCGCGCAGGTCCTTCGCCACCGTCCGCTTCAACTCCTGGTCGGCGCGATCGTTCTCGGCGATGGCCGCCCTGGCCTCCCGCGCCGCCCGCTCCCTCGCCTCCTCCGAGCGGATCAGCGCGGCGCGCGCGGCCTGCAGCCGGGTCGCGACGAACTGGATCATCGTCGACTCCGGCACGATCTTGATCTCCATCGGCGGGAGCGTCCCTCCGACGTTCCGGGCCGACGGCGCCACACGGCCCCGAACGCCGGGCACCCGGGGCTCCGCGGTCGGCGGCGGGGAGGCCGGCCCCCCCACCTGCCCCTCGGCCTGCGGTTGCGGGCCGCATGTGCAGGCGAGGAGCCCGAGCGCCGCCAGCAGGGCCAGCTGGGACCGTCTCTCCACTATTTCACCTGGACCGTCACGGTCGCGACGTTCGACGTCGCTCCGTTGTCGTCCTTCACACTGTAGGCGAAGGAGTCGGTGCCCCGGAACGTGCGCTTCGGCGTGTACGTCACGGTCCCGTTGCTCTTCCTGGACACCGACCCGTTCCTCGGTGAGGTCGCGATGGTGATCGAGCTCGCCACGAGCGTTCCGTCCGCGTCGCTGTCGTTGGCCAGGACCGGGATGTTCACTGCGACCCGGCGCGTCGTGGTCGCGGCGTCGTCCCGGGCCACCGGGGGCTGGTTGACGAACGTCACCGTCAGGGAGACCGTCGCCGGCGCGCTGACCGCCTCTCCGCTGGACGCCTGGTAGGTGAAGGCGTCGGCTCCGTAGAAGTCGGTCCGTGGGGTGTAGCTGAAGCCGCCGTCCGCCTGGAGGTCCACCGTCCCGTTCTGCGGGGCGCCCAGCAGGACGGCTGTGAGCGGCTTGCCTCCCGGGTCGGTGTCGTTGCCGAGGACCCCGGGAGCCGCCACCGTCAGCGTCGTGTTCTCGGCGAGTGAATGGCTCTCCCCCACCGCGGTGGGCGCGGTCGCCGTCACGGTGAGCGCGACGGTCGCGACGGCGCTCTCCTGCGTCCCGTTGCTCGCCTGGTAGGCGAAGCTGTCCGATCCGCTGAACCCGGCGGCGGGAGTGTAGGTGAAGCCGCCCGTGGCCAGCAGGTCGAGCGCGCCGTGGGCCGGCGCCGCCGCGAGGATCGCCGAGAGCGGCAGACCGCCCGGATCCTGGTCGTTCGCGAGGACGCCTGGATCTGCGATCGTGGTCGTGACGTCGCCCGGGACGGTGAAGGCGTCGGCCGTCGCCGTCGGCGGCGGCAGGGGCGCGGAAGCGAGCGCCTCGTAGGCTGCCAGCCCGTCCACGATGCCGTTTCCGAAGTCGTTGTCAGGACCGGCGGCGCCGAGATCCCTCGCGGTCTGGACGATGGCCGCCTCGGCCTGCGCCCCGCTCGCGTCAGGGTATGCGCCGATGAGAAGGGCCAGGAGTCCCGCGACGTGAGGAGCCGCGATGGACGTGCCGGAGACGGAGGCGTAGCTGGAGAAGAGATCGGTCGTCAGGACGTCCACCCCCGGCGCGACGACCGTGGGGAAGGTCGCGCCGCCGCAGGCGGACGGTCCCCGGCTGCTGTTCGCCGCGATGGCGCCGACGTCGTTCACCGATCCGACCGAGAGGGCCTCGGGGTAGTTGGCCGGGCTGACGCTGGTCCGGGAGCCAGGACCGTAGTTCCCGGCCGCGAAGACCGGCACGATCCCGGCGCTCCGGAGCGCCTGGAGGTCGGGCTGGAACGCCAGGTTGCAGCCCGGCCAGCCGTACGACCAGGAGTTGTTGACGACGTCCGGTGCGTCGTCGGTCGCGGGGTCGCCGTCCGGATCGAGCACCCACTGAAACGCCTGGTGGATGGCGGTGGCCGTGGCCGATCCGGCGTCGTTCCAGATCCGGGCCGCTATGAACGTTGCTCCCGGGGCGACGCCGATCGAGGTGCCCACAGCGTCGCCCCCGACGAGCACGCCCGCGGTCCAGGTGCCGTGCCCGGTGCGATCGTACGGGGTGGAGTGCTGGCCGTACGGATCGAACCAGCTGTTGGCGCCACCACGGTACCGGGACGCGAGGTCCGGGTGGCTCAGGTCCACTCCGCTGTCGAGCGTGGCGATCACCACCCCCTGCCCCTGGTAGCCGAGGCTCCAGAGCTCGGGCGCGCCGATGGCGGCGACGTTGGCCTCGGCCGGAAGGCCCGACGGCACGACGGCGATCTCGTCGGGAACGATCTCGGCGACGTCGGGCCGGGCGGCCAGGGCCTGGATCACCTCGGGCGTCGCCGTCACCGACAGGCCGTTCACGACCCAGAGTGGCAGGATGCGCGTCACCTGTCCTGCCGCCTGCCTCTGCCGGAGCTGCGTCCGGATTCCCACCTGGCCGGTTCCGGCCAGTGCTCGCAGCGCCTTGACGACACCGGTCCGCCGCGACTCCCGCGGAAGGGCACGGTAGCGGTGCAGGTCCGCCTGCGCCTTCATCCGGACCACCACGGTGACCTGCGGAGCCGCGGCGGGCTCCGCGACGGTCGGGAGTGAAAGCAGGAGCGCTGCCAGCAGGATGGTCGCTCTCATCTCGTTCCCCTCACTTCGCCACGACCGGTTCGACCTGCACGTCCCCGAAGGCCACCGCCACTCGCGTCCCGGGGCGGACCGCGTTCCTCGTGTTCGGGAACAGGAGGAAGGACGCGGCGTCCTTCTGGAGGCGGATGCCCTTCATCGCCATGTGCTTCGGCGCCTGGAGTTCGATGCCGCTCCCCTGCACGACGAGACGCGGCAGGCCGGCGTGGCCGGTGAGGAGCGGACGAGCCTTCACCGGGTCGAGGACGGTGAAGCGGAGGTCCACGAGCCCTCCTCCGGCGGTCAACGCGATCCGGTTGACCCGGATCCCGTGGATCGCCTCCAGAGCGCCTTCCGGAAGGGGCGTCCACGGAGAGAGCGTGGGCTCCTCCGCCCGCCCGGCTGCCAGGGCAGTACCGGGCAGGGAGTTCCCGGCGACGACCACGAGCGAGAGGGCCACCATGCCTGCCCACGCCCGGCGCCTCGCCCTTCCACCTTTCACAAGTCGGCTCGGCATGGCGTTCCCCTAGTTGACGGTGATGGTGACCGTGGCCGGCGGCGTCGTCTTGCCGTTCAGGGTCTCGGTGTAGGTGAACTGGAACGTCCCGCGCTTCGAGGCCGCCCGGGCGGGGTTGTTGCCTCCGACGCCGTTTAGCCTCGTCTGGTACGCACCATTCGTGCAGATGGTGCTCCCGCCGACCGAGGGACCGGCGGTACCCAGCGGACGCCGGGCATGCCAGCGTGACGGTCCCCGCGCCCGTTCCGGCGGTCCGCACCGGCGCGGTGGCGAGCCTGGCCGTGCGTCCGGCCATCCCGACGGGCAGGTCGTTCGCGAGGACTCCGGGAGCGCCCAGGTTGTTCGTCTGCGTGAAGGCCCCGTTCGCGTTGAGCGTGCGGGTGTCGTTCACCGCGCTCGGCACGGTGAGCGTCGCGCTCCGGATCGGGCTCCAGTTGCCGGCCCCGTCGCTGACGCGCGCGTAGACCGTGCGGACCCCTCCCGTCGCGGAGGAGATCGTGGTGGTGGTCCCGGTGAAGGAGGACGGGAACGCCGGGGGAGTGGCCGTGTCGAACCAGTACTGGCCGAAGGCGATGCCGCTCGTCGCGTCGCTGGCTCCGTTCGCGGTCAGGGTCACGTTCTCCCCGACGACGGCGGTGGTGGGCGACAGCGTGATGCTCGTGAGCGTCGGTGCGATCTTGTCGACGAGCAGCGTGGTCGTTGCGTTCGGACCCCAGTTCCCGGCTGCGTCCCTGGCGTGGACGTGGATGGTGTGGTTGCCCGTCGAGAGAAGGTTCACCGTCGTGAGCGGGATGTCTCCGAAGGCGTTCTCGGTAGAGCTCGTCCCAGTTCCCGTCCGAGGGAGCGAACTGGAATCCGCTGCCCGGGGTGCCGACGGTGTCGATGAAACCCTCGGCGCCGGCCACGGTCGAGAGCGCGTCCGTCGCCGTGATGGTCACCCGGATGGCCGGGGTGCTCGAGTTGAACCCCGTGGTCCCGTTGGTGGCGGAGGGGTTTGCTGCCACCGGACTCGGCGCCGGCGGACCGGTGCGATCCACGATCAGGGGGAGCGGAGGCGTCGGGAAGGGACCCCAGTTCCCGAGCGCATCCACTGCATGGACATGCACGGGGTGGCTGCCCTCGGAGAGGGTTGCCACGGTCGCGGCCGGTATCGTGGCCGTCAGGGCCGCGATCCCTGGTGCGCCAGGCGTCACCGTCATGGCGACGCCGGAGCCGGTGGTGCCCTGCACGTCGAGGAAGTACTCGGCGCCGGCGATGCTGCTCCCGCCGGTCGCGGTGTCGCTGGCGCTCCCGTTCAGGGCCACGTTCACCGTGCCGGAAGAGGCGGGAGGAACCGCGACGAGCCCGTAGGTCGTCGGGCCCGCGGTGTCGATGGAGAGGACGGCGGCGCCCCAGCTTCCCCAGTTGCCCAGGGAGTCCTGCCCGCGGACGTAGAAGGTGTGGTTCCCGCTCGAAAGCCCGCCGACCGGGACGATGGCGCTCACCGCCTCCTGGGGAGAGTCGAAGCTCCCGTCGGTCGCCGTCATCGACGCTGCGGCTCCTGTGTCGACCCTGTACTCGGCCGCGGCGACGTTCGAGCCGCCCGAGGACGCGTCGCTGATGGTTGCCGACAGGGTCACGTTCCCGGAGACGATCGCGCCGACGGTGACGGGCTGCGCCACGGGACCGACGACGTCTGCTCCGCCGCCGCCAGCAGTGCCTGCCTCGAGGAAGGTGAGCATCCCGCCGAAGCCTGGGCTGCTGCCGTTCACGAGCATCAAGCCTCCGTCGAAGAGTGCGAACTTGCTTCCCTCCGGCGTCGTCACCGGAATCGTGACGATCGCGTCCAGGGTCTCGCCGGGGGCGATGGTCTCGGCCACGCGCTTCCCGAAGTGGGTGAGGAGGTTGCCGTCCTTGCCCACCAGGACCTGCTGCGCTCCGAGAACGGTCATCGAGTGCTGCTGCTGCCCCGCGTTCACGTACCGGAGCAGCACGCGGTTGCCAGGCGCGGTGGCGATGGGGCTGGTCGCCGGGTAGGCGCGCCCGTTGATGAGGCGGTACGCCGGCTTGAAGTTGCGCATGTCGAACGCGGCCGGGTTGGTGCTCTGGTTCAGCGCCGGGTCGAGCTCGCTCAGCACCAGGACCGCCTCGTCGTCGAACGCGCTTCCCTCACCCGAGTACGCCTGGTTCGGCACGGCGGGGCGCACGACGAGCGCGCCGTGGAGGCCCCGCGCCGCCTGCGACACCGAGCCCGCAGCGAGACCGGCCTCGTAGAGGAACGTGCCGGGGCTCGACGCCGTGAAGGTGTAGGTCCTGGTGGCGCCCGGAGCGACGCCGGTGGTGTCCGGCACCATCTCCTGTCCCTGGAAGACGAGAGAGGTGTCCTCGCCGGCCAGGCCGTTGGTGAGGTTGACGGTCACCAGGTCACCCTCGGTGACCACGAGTTCCGGACCGCCCGGGGCCGTCACCGAGGTCGCCGGCGCCAGCGCGTATCCCAGGATCGGCAGGGTGATTCCGCCGGGGAGGGTGGTGGAGCCGCTCGTCGCTGTGAGATCGAAGGTGACGTCGACCGCCTGGGCGACCCCTGCCAGGAGGAGGAGGCCAATTCCGAACGTGTGCCGCAGTGAGATGGTCATGGCGGGCTCCGGACTAGGGCGTGCAGTTGTTGGGCAGGGGGGGATCGATCCGGAGGTACGTGATGGGACCGACCATGACGACACCGCCCCACGCCGTGAGCTGATGCAGCGCGTGGTTGTGCGAGATGATGTAGTACTCGCCGCACTGGTTGAGGGTCTGGATGCCTGGCGGCATCTGTTCCGTGGTGCCGAGGTACGGGCTCCCGCCGTAGAACATCCCCAAGGTCAGGTTCGCGAGGTCCGGTTCGGTGATGGGGACCGGGTTCTCCACGGGTGAGTAGCCCTCCGCGTCCCACCACCGGAAGATGACGTCCCAGGCTTGCCCCGGGCCGATGTTGACGGCGAACTTCTCGAACGAGAGGTCCTGCCCCGCCGGCCCCCTCGAGAGGGTGGCCGTCGCGCCCGATCACGAGGCCGTTGTTGCCGTGCGGGTGGAACGGGAAGTCCTCCGTGCCGACGTTGAGGTAGCGGATCATCCCGGGCAGGGTTCCGGGCGGCTTGGGGTAGATCCTCGCCAGCGCTCCGTACGGCTGGCTCGGCAGATAGCTGGCGCCGTTGTCGGCGATGCTGTCGGGGAAGCCGCGGCCGTTCACGAACCAGTACCGGGGACGGTAGTTGTTCATGTTGAAGACGACGGGGCGGCCCCGCTGGGCTGCTCTCTCGACTGCGATGCTGAGGTAGGGATCGACCTCGCTGAGCAGCACCATGAAGTCGTCGCCCGGGGTGAACTCGCTGTCGGGGCGGTTGTAGGCGAAGTCGGCGCCGAAGGAGGGCCTCACCAGGAGAGCTCCGAAGAGCCCCATCCGCACCTGCTTCTGGGGCTCCGTGCCGCTCTCGTAGAGGAAGGTCCCTGGCCTCGTGGCGACGAAGCTGTAGGTCACGGTCCCGCCGTCCCTCGCCGCCCCGTGGGTGAGGGAGACGAGGGTGTTGCTGGCGTTGAACTGGGGCTGGGACGGCGCGCCGTTCGCGAGGACGTCCTCCTGCCCCGGGAAGATGATCGAGACGTCGTCGCCCGTCAGGGTGTTCTTCAGGATGACGGTGACGGTCTCGCCCTCGTTCGCGCAGAGCACCGGGCTGGGGTGCTGGAAGGGCTTCCCTGCCTCCGAGAAGCCCCACATGTATAGGACGTTCCCGTCCGGCGCGTTGATGTACCCGGTCGTCGCAACCAGGGTGAAGGTCCGGGTCGTCCCGACCAGGACACCGTCCGTGCAGACGATGCCGACCGGTGGCGGCTGCTGGGCGGACGCCGGGCGGGCCTCGGCCAGCAACGCGACCGACAGGAGCGCGAGGCCAGCGTGTGCCGCGACTCCCCACTTCGCTTCATTGGAACGCCGTGCGCGCATGTTCTTCTCTCCTCGCGACCTAGGTGTTGGGGATGTCCTGCGGGGCCAGCGTGCCGGGGGGGTAGACACGAACCTCGGTCCGCTGCCCTCCGAAGCCGCCGGGCGCCAGGTTGTTCGACCGCTGGTAGTTCCGGTTGTAGAGAACGTACACGTCCGGGCCCGCGCCGCCGCTGTGCGCTGGAGCAGTGAAGATGGCGTCGATGCTCTCCCCGGCCCCGAAGGACACCGTGTTGACCAGGTAGCTGGTGTCGGTGCCGTCCCGGCCGCGCATCGGCGTCGCGTCCTTTCCGACCACGCGCATCCTGATCCCGGCGAGCGTCATCGCCGCCTCCTTGAAGCCCAGGTTGGAGAAGCGGAGGAGGACCCGCTCGCCCGCGTTGCAGGTCACGAGCGACGAGAGCGGCTGGTACTGGAGGTCCGGCCTCCCGGCGGGGGGAACGAGGTCGCCGTTCGCGTCGAAGACCGGCTGGAACGGGTCGATCGAGCCGTTGGGCGCGAGCGTGTCGGGATAGACCCTGCCGTTGAGCAGCGCGAAGTCGGCCCTGTAGTCGGACCACTCGGGGAGCTGGATGTGCGCGTCCGCCCAGTGCGACTCCGCCCAGACCTCCGAGAGGAACATCGCGAACTCGCGGTCGAAGGCGGTGGCCGGGTCGTTGTAGGCGAACCTGGGCCCGAGCGCCGGGCGGACGAAGACCGGCCCGGTCATGCCCATGTGGACGTGCTCCGTGTCCTCGACGTGGCAGTGGTACATGTACGTCCCTGCCTCGCGAGGCCTGAAGACGTACGTGAAGTTGTTCCCGGCGGGCACCGAGACCGACCCGGTGGGCTCCCCGTCGAAGAATGGGATGACGTTGCGGAAGCCGTGCCAGTGGAGCGTGTGCTCGTCGAAGAGGTCCGGGCGCTGGGCGAGGCCCAGGTTGGTGAGCTGGACCCGGAAGTCCTGCCCTTCGGTCACCCAGAACATCGGCGCAGGGTGCTGCGCCTTGTTCTTCTGCCCCAGCCGCTGGGCCTCGGTCATCCCGGTGACGTTCCGGAAGCCGAAGATGTAGGTCGTGAAGAGATCGGGTGCGTACGAGTCGGGGTGGAAGGCGCCGATGGCCGGGGTCCGCGGCAGGGAGATCCAGCCATCGGTCCCCGCGTAGAAGAGATCGGGCGGCCGGTCCGCCGCGGCGGCGGTACCGACCCCGGCCGGGAGAAGCGCCTTGCGCAGGAACCCGGGCATGAGGCCGGTGCCGGCCGAGGCCGCGAGCGCCACTCCCGCGCCCTTGAGGAACGTCCGCCTGTCGAACAGCTTGCGAGGTGACTTCGAGCTCATGACGCGTCTCCTGTGGAAGAGTTGGCTCAGGGAACGTTCCCGCCGCGGAAGACATCGACTCGAGCGCCGGCTGGCAGCTGGATGCCGACGCGCCCGGGTCCGGTGAAGGACGAGGCCGGCGACTGGCCGACGTGGATGGCGTTCTTCCAGACGTCCACCGAGCCGTCGGGGTTGGCCACGGCGGTCAGCGTGTCGCCCGCCGCGAAGGCGCCAGAGGGAATCACCCCGATGGTCGTGTACGTCGGAAGCAGGACGTTGCCGCTGGTCGTCGACTGGACGAGCACCTGCCCGCCTCCGGTGGTCTGGTACTGGACGCGGAGGTAGTTCGCCGGGTTCGCGTTCGTTCCGGCGCCGTTGGTGGTCTTCAGGACGAGGCTGGTGCCGGTGAGCGGCGTGCTGGGCTGGCCGCCGTTCTGCGCGAAGGTGAACGAAGCGCCCTGCTTCGCGCCGAAGCTCGCCGTCCGGGTCGCCTGGCCCGGCAGCAGGGCGTACGCCTGGTTGGCGTTGACCCGGATGGCCGCAGCCCCGAGGATCGTCACCTGGTACCAGTTCCCTCCCAGGTTGTTCGAGTTGTTGCGGTTGAAGCTGTCGAGGACGCCCAGGGTCGGGAGAGCCAACCCACCACCACCACCACCGCCGCCACCACCGCCTCCGCCGCCGCCGGCTCCCGCCGACCCGAACTCGTCGGCACCCATGTCGAACCCACCTGAGGCAGGGCGCGCGCC
Organism: uncultured delta proteobacterium; assembly: GCA_963802065.1. GTDB lineage: Bacteria > Myxococcota > Myxococcia > Myxococcales > Anaeromyxobacteraceae > CAIOAK01. The sequence continues at coordinate 341,480 of CAWDHF010000011.1, forward strand.
GTCGTCGATGTCGGTCGACGGGGCGGCGACGCCGCTCTTGGACGCCGCGCCGCCGTTGAAGGCAGGAGAGGCATTGCTGGCGAGGTGGTAATCCCCCAGCAGATTAGGCGGGAGGTCCACCGCGACCAGGATGGCGCCGATGAACGCGGGGTTCGTCCTCCACGGCGCGAACGCGACGGACGTGTCGTACGTGGCCACGACGCCTGGGTCGCTCGCCGAGTTGGTGGGGCTCGCGATGGTCCCGGTGGTCGCCTGGAGGACCGAGCTGGTCGGCGAGAGCAGCCCGGAGCCGTCGGCGACGCCCATGTCCCAGTGGTTGATCGGGGTCGGGTCGTCGGCGAGGCCGATGCCCGTGGAGATCACCGCTCCGGCCGCGCGCGCTCCCGACCGGTTGTCCCAGAAGACGTTGTTGAAGAGCAGCGGGTTGCTGAACTGGGGGGACCCACCCGGCAGCGTCGCCTGGAGGAGGTCGCTGTTCAGGGAGGTGGAGAGCCCCGCCGGAGCCGGGATGCCGGTGCTCGTCACCGCGGTCGCGGTGGTCAGGTTCTTCATGACCGTGTTGTTGAAGAACCGGACGTCCGGCGCGTCGTTCAGCGCCACGCCGCCGCCCTCGTGGGTGGAGACGTTGTTCACGATGATGTTGTTGTAGACGTTCATCGGGAAGTTCCCGGCCATGAGGAACCGGAGGCCCCCGCCGTCGTCGTTGGCCAGGTTCGCCTGGATGAGGTTTGCGTGGACGTCGATCGGCCCGGTTCCGGGCGAGAGCGTCGCCGGGCTGGCGGGGAGCTGGCCGGCGATCATGATGCCGCCGCCCTCGTCGTAGGACTGGTTGAAGTAGACGCGGTTGTGGTGGATCCGGCCGTTCGGGCTGAAACCATAGACGCTGAGCCCGCCGCCGTACTCCGCCGAGAAGTTCCCGCAGAGATCGTTGCCGGTCACCTCGAACCCATCTGCGCCGGCGAACAGCCCGATGCCTCCGGCCAGGTTGGTTCCGGCGTTGGCGATGATCCGGTTGCTCGCGATGCGGACGCCGTCGTTCTGGTTGTCCGGGTCGGCCAGGTCCGGCGTGCCGATCCGGATCGAGCCGTAGGCTCCGCCGTTGTTCTGGACCAGGTTGTTCGTGATCTGGAGATTCCGGGCGAACGCGTTCGCGAAGATCGCGCCACCCTGGGTGACGAGCCCGCCGGGCTGGCCGGTCGGTCCGCCGCCGATCACGTCGATGTTGCCCGGGAAGCCCTGCTGGTTGCCTCCGCGCAGGTCGAAGCCGTCGATCCTCGGCGCGGTGTTGGCGGCGTACGCCCCCGCCGGGAAGGCGTTCCTCCCGGTGCTGGGCAGGAAGATCGAGATGACGGCTCCGTCGTAGATGTCCTGGTTGCCGTCCCAGGTCAGCGTCCCGATCCGGGCATACCAGTCGGTCGCCACAGGGCTGTCGCCGGCGAAGGCCGCTCCGTCGATGATGGAGCCCCGCACCGAGCCGTCGGGGCTGCCGGGACCGACACCCTGCAGCCTCACCTTGCTCGAGATGATCAGGTTCTCGTAGTAGGCGCCACGGGGATTCTGGCGGGGATTGGCGGTGTTGGTGTTCGGGTAGACCACCACCAGCGCTCCGCGATTGGAGGCGGCGTTCGTGGACGCGACGAACGCGGCGGCGTCGTCGAGCGCGCGCTGGATGGCGTGATCGGCTGCGCCCGGGAGCGACTCGACCGGGGCGTAGGTCCTTCCGGGGCCGACCTCGTAGAGCATGGGGTTGTAGCCGGCGCCGATCACGTGGATGGTGAGGCCGTTCACGGTTGACTGCCCGTTCGCGGCCCGGATCTCGAGCTGCTTCGGTCCCACCGGGTAACCGTTGGGGATGGTGAACGTGATCTGGGTGTTCGACCACGACGTGGTCGCGATGGGGGCACCGTCGAGCGTGAGCTGGCCGCTCGCTCCGAAGCCGGCGCCCGTGATCGAGATGGAGCGTCCGGCGCCGGCGCCGACGTAGGGCCGGTTGACCGCGTAGAGCTGGGGAGTGGCCGCGTCGAGCGCACAGCTGACCGAGTTCACCTGCCCGCCGGGGAGCTGGACGGTGACGCCCACCTGCGTCGGGGCGAGGTCGGCCGGGATGAGCACGCCCGGGATGGCCTCGAACTCGGCGGCGATGGTGCGGAACTGGGGCCTGTAGTTCAGGTTGAGGCGCCCGGGAACGCCCGGGTCGTTGCCGACGAAGCGGTACAGGTTGGCGCAGACGCCGGAGGGGGTCGGGCAGTTGATCCGGTTCGTGGAGGGGAGCAGGACGTCGAAGAGGCCGTTGAAGTCGGACTCCACCGTCGTGATGAGACGGTCGGTGTAGTCGTAGATGCCCACGGGCGCGAACGAGATGCCCTGCTTCTCGCCGTAGAGAAGCGAACGGGGATCGGCGGAGAAGGTGAGGTCGTCGACGAGGAGGCCCCAGAAGCGTCCAGGGAGCGGGACGTCGGTGAAGAGGTGGAAGATCGGGACGATCGACTTGCCGTTCGCGAGCGGGACCAGCTTCACGTTGCAGAGCGGGCGGGCCTGCCCCTCGAACGGGGACCCTCCGACGTCGACGAACGTCGGGTTGACCGTGGGCGTGGAGGCCGGAACGGTGACGCCGGTGGGGAGCCCGTTCAGGTCGTCGCCGACGAGGGACGGGTAGCCGTCCGTCCCGGACCCGGCCACGTCCACGATGTGGAGCGGCCCGGCGCAGGCCGGAGGCGGCGCCGCCGGGACGAACTCGTCGCCGTTGCCGATGTTGATGTCGTCCTCGCGGGTGACCTTGTAGAGAGGTCGCCCCTGGGCGTCGTTCGGGATCTCGACCTCGACGAGGTAGTCGTACGCGCCGGGGAGCGGCTCGAACGTGCCTCCCACGCAGGCAGGGGCGGACGGATCGGTGGCGTCGAGGGTGCCGTTGAAGCAGCCATCGCCGAATCCGTAGTTGCCGTCGACGTTGGCGCCGAAGTTCGCGTCAGCAGTTCCCTGGCCGCTGGCGTACGTGGCGATCTGCACGCCCATGAGGGGTCCTTCCAGGCACCCGGCGTCCGGGTCGAGCGGCAGGACGTTCTCATCGACGCCGTGCACGAGCGGGGCGCCGTCGACGTCGCGGGCCACGCAGCCCGTCGGGCGCTGCCAGGCCTCGGTCACGTAGGTGTTGAGGAGCTTGCCCTTGGCGTAGGAGCCATCCGCCGCGAGCTCGTACCAGCCGGTCGGGTCGCAGGGGGCAGTGGTGGTGCCGCAGTCGACCGGCGCGTAGAGGTTCACCCTGAGGCCGGAGATGCCGGGCTGCCAGTCCTCGGCAGCCGCGTAGGCCGGGTCGAGCTCGTTGCGGGTGGTGTCGTAGCTGACGGTCCCCACGATGCCGCCGTTGCTCGGCCCGCTCGCGCCGGTGGGATCGTAGGGGCGCTTGCCCCAGTCCACGCGCCCGGCGAGCCCGATGATCGGGAGCACGCTGATGTCGACCCCTGCGCCCAGGTGGGTGGTCGGGGTCGGCTGGTTGTCGGCCTGGTAGGTGACGCCGGTGGAGTAGTACCGATCGTCATAGGCCTCCATGACGAGCCACTGGGTCATGGGGTACGCGTTCTCCATCACGTAGTGGCCGGACAGGTCGGTCGACACCACGGTCGCGCCGCGGTCCATGAGGGTGTTCTCGCGCCGGCGCAGGGTGAGGGTGAAGTTGGGGATGCCCGGCTCGCCCGCGTCCATCTGGCCGTTCAGGTTCCGGTCGTCGAAGACGTATCCCTCGAAGCGGGTCCACCAGCCGGTGAGCGGCAGGATGCCCAGGTCGACGTGCTCGCCGTTCGCGACGGTCACGTTGACGAGGTCGAGGATGTAGTTGAGCTTCGCGTCCCACCAGGTGAGCGTGTAGTTCCCGTCGGGGACGTTCTGGATGGTGAAGGTGCCGTCCGCATTCCCCATCCCGACCCACACGACGGTGTCGCCGTTCGTGAGGTCGGTGAGGGCCACCCAGGGATTCGGGACGGGGGCATCGAGCTTCGCACCTGCCAGACCGCCCCAGATGGTCCCGGGGAGTCCGGCCACGCCGCCCTTCGCCGGGATGTAGATCTTCACGGCCTCCACCAGGCCGCTGATGGAGCCCGTACTGCCGGCGGGGAGCCTGTTCAGCGACGGTCCCGGGACGAAGCCGAAGATGACGGCGGGGAAGGGCTCGCCGGCCACCATGAACTCGGTGTCGAGCCCGGTGGCGCCCTCCATGACCCAGGAATCCCAGTCCAGGTTTCCTTCGAGCGTCGTGGTCTGGATCCAGCCGGAACCGTTCGGCGGCGTGATGGTGAGCGCGTAGCGGTTCGTGCCGAGGTTCGGGATCTTGAGCTTCCCCTCGACGACCTGGCCGGTGGCGGTGGCCGTGGGGCAGCGGCCGGCGGCATCGACGGGCGGGACCGTTCCGACGTCCACGCCGTTCTCCACGATGTAGCACTTGCTCAGGCAGACTCCGCCGATGGACGCCACGACGGGCCCGTCCGCGTCGAAGACGACGTTTCCGCCGGCGTCGCGCTGGTACTCGGTGCAGATGGGGTTGCCGAATACGTCCGACGAGACGTCACCGAGGGAGTCGGCGACCTTGCCCAGGAATCCGGCCAGGCCGTGCTCGGCAGGCACGTCGGGGGCCCCGTTGACCGGCGAGATGTCCTCGAAGACCGCCGCCTGGATGGTCGCCGTCGGAAGCGCGTACGGCTGCATCCGGACGGTGACGATCCCGCCGGCCGCGGCGGGCAGCGGCACGGTGAAGTGCTCGCCGTCGATCTTGTGGCCGTCGGCGAGGACCGAGACGAGGTACCTCCCGGCCGGGAGCGTGAGCGGGAAGTCGGCCTGGTCGCCCTGCGTGTAGATCGGGCTCGATCCGGGAACGCCGGCGATCGACGTCCAGAGGCAGGAGCCCGGGTACCCGGGGCTCGCAGGGCTGCACCCGTCCGCCGGGCTCCGCTGAGCCGTCGTTCCGGTGTTGTCGATGCTGAGCAGGTAGCGGAACTGTCCGATCGGCGCGCCGTCGGTGGCGCTGACGACGTTCAGGTTCACCGAGCTGGACTGTGCCTGGGCGGGCGGGACCATCGCGACGGCAAGGCCCCCGGCGATGAGCATGCGCGCCAGGACGGCGGCGGTCCGGTCGATCCTGTTCTCCATGGTTCCCTCGCTGGCGCGCACGCGCCTGCTCGCATCGGCGCGGCAGGCACCGTTGCGTCAGCGAGGCAGCACTGCTACCGGCGTGCCGATGGTCCGGAACCCGGCGGCTCGCCCCCTCATCGGGGCAACACCTTGCGGGGAGGGAGGACGGAATCCCCTGCGATCCTCGGGAGAAGCCGGGGGCGCACTCACCACGTTGCACGTGCAAGCGTCCGATTGTAGAGATCTTCCGTCGCCGCCTCGTGGTACGTGCGGGCCGCGACAAAATGGACCATATGGAACGCCTGTGAGGGAGCAAACGCTGGACAGACCATGCAGCGGACCGTTCGACGGCGCGAGCCGCCTGTGCGAGTCCTGCGCCCGCCACCCCACCGAGACCCTGAAGCCCTGCTCCCGGCTCGTCGCCGAGAGCCCGACCATGCGCACGCTGCTCCAGCGCGCCGCGCCGGTCGCGGCGTCGGATGCACCCGTGGTGATACTGGGCGAGACGGGATCGGGAAAGGAGGTGCTGGCCCGCGCGCTGCACGCCTCCAGCCCGCGCGCCGATCAGGCGTTCGTCGCCGTGAACTGCGGCGCCATCCCCGCCGACCTGGTCGAGAGCGAGTTCTTCGGCCACGTGCGCGGGGCGTTCAGCGGCGCCGTCGCGGAGAAGCTCGGCCTCTTCGAGGAGGCGGCGGGCGGCACCATCCTGCTCGACGAGATCGCCGAGCTCCCGCTTCCCATGCAGGTGAAGCTGCTCCGCGTCCTCCAGGACGGGGAGGTTCGCCGGGTCGGCTCGAACCGCTCCTCGGCCGTGGACGTCCGGGTCATCGCGGCCACGCACCGCGACCTCGGCTTCCTGGTGAAGGCAGGGACGTTCCGGGAGGATCTCTACTACCGGCTCAAGGTGTTCACGTTCCGGCTCCCCCCGCTGCGCGAGCGGCTCGAGGACATCCTGCCGCTGGCCGTCGACGTCCTGGTCCACCTGCCCGGGACCGCCGAACGCTTCAGCCCATGTGCCGAGCGCGCCCTTCTCGATCACGCGTGGCCCGGCAACGTCCGGGAGCTGGTCAACGCCGTCCGTCACGCCGCGGCGCTGGCGCGCGGGAAGTCCGTCGAGGTGGAGGATCTTCCCGACGAGCTCCAGAGGCGGGTCCCCTGGCTTCCCGACCCTCCGTCCGCCCGGCCGGCCACCAGGGGCCTCGAGCCGCTCGCGGTGGTCGAGCGTCGCCACATCCTCTCGGTCGTGGCCGCCTGCGGAGGGAACCAGGCCGAGGCCGCCCGTGTCCTCGGCATCGCGCGGAACACGCTCTGGCGAAAGCTGGAGGCCTACCACCGCGAGGAGGATCCGGATGCGGCGCGGCGGCCCGCCGGGTGATAGATTCCCCCGGCCATGCCGACGAAGCCCACCCGGTCCCTCGAGGTCTTCCCCAACCCGGAGCCGCGCCGCCCGTACGAGATCGCGATGGAGGCGCCGGAGTTCACCTGCCTCTGTCCGCTCACGGGGCAGCCCGACTTCGCCACCATCCGCATCCGGTACGTTCCGGCGAAGCTCTGCGTCGAGCTGAAGAGCCTCAAGCTCTACCTCTGGAGCTACCGCAACGAGGGGGCCTTCCACGAGCGGGTGACCAACGAGATCTGCGACGACCTCGTGCGGGCCATGAAGCCCCGCTGGCTCGAGGTCCAGGGTGACTTCCTGGTCCGGGGCGGGATCGGCACCGTGATCACGGTCACGCACGGACGGCGCCCCGCAGCCGCGGGCCGTTAGCGCCCGCCCGCCTCACCGGGAGTGGTAGATTCGCCGGCGCATGCCGGACAGATCGGTGAGCCTCTCGGGGGTGGACGTGCAGGTGGACGGCGTGGTGCCGTTCCAGGCCGATTCCCTCCTGGGAACCGTGATCGCGGGGCGCTACCGGCTCTCCGGCCACCTCGCCTCGGGAGGCATGGCGGCCGTCTACGTCGCCGAGGACACCCGGGACCGGCGCGAGGTCGCCCTGAAGCTGCTGGCGCCCCACCTGGCGCACTCCCCGGAGGCGGTCCGGCGGTTCCTCTGCGAGGGAGCCATCGCCGGGATGATCGACCACGAGAACGTGGTGCGCGTCCTCGATCACGGGGGCGAGGACGGTCCCTGCTTCATCGCGATGGAACTCCTCGAGGGGGAGGGGCTCTTCGACCGCCTGCGGCGCGAGGGCGCGCTTCCACCTGCCGAGGTGGTCGCCATCCTGGTCCAGGTCTGCAACGGCCTGGAGGCGGCCCACCGGCAGGGCGTCGTCCACCGGGACCTCAAGCCCGAGAACATCTTCCTGCACGGGCGCCGGGGCGCACCCCCGGTCGTGAAGATCCTCGACTTCGGGGTCGCCGGCGGGGCGCACGGAGAGGGAGGCGACACCGGCCTCGTCGTCGGCACGCCCGAGTACCTGTCCCCCGAGCAGGCCTACGGAAAGGCCGTCGATGCGCGGTCCGACGTGTACTCGGTGGGAGTCATGGCCTGGCGCATGCTCGTCGGCCGGACGCCGTTCTCGGCGGAGTCGGCCGACGCCCTGATCCGGATGCAGGCCAGGGACCCGGTGCCTTCCATCACCGCCGTGCGACCCGACCTCGGGGTCACCCCGGACCTCGTCGCCGTCGTGGCACGCGCCTGCGCCAAGGACCCCGCCGAGCGTCCGCCGTCCGCGTCGGCCCTCGCCGTGGATCTCGCACGAGCCCTTGGCGGGACCGTGTACCGTCCCAGCCCCGTGCACCGCCCGAGCTTCCAGGCGCCCAAGGGGGGGTCGGGACAGCCAGCCGCACCCTCGCCGGGCGTGGCCGTCCCGCCACTCGCCCGCGGGCAGCGCCTGCCGGCCCTCGCGGTCCTGGCCCTCGTCCTGGGGCTCGGCGTGGCCGGGGCGGCGCTGGCCCTCCACGCCCGCCGCGCTCCTCCGGCCGAGGTGCAGCAGGCGGCGCCAGCGCGTTGATCGTGTTATCCCTTTCGCCCCTTCCGCCGCCTTCGCGGCGGCGCGATTCGAGGAGGTACGGATGAAGATCGAGGTGACGGGCTCGGGCCCGCTCGAGGTCGAGGCATCGGTCCTGGCGGTTCCCGTGTTCGAGGGCGACCCGGCCGATCCGAAGGGGCTCTTCGCCGAGATCGACCGACGCCTCGGGGGGTACCTGGCGACCGCCGCAGCCGAGGAGGACTTCCAGGGCAAGACCGGCCAGGCGCTCTCGCTTCGCACGCTCGGGAAGCTCCGGGCAGCTCGCGTCCTCCTCGTCGGGCTCGGCAAGCGCGACGGCGCCGAGAAGGCTCTCGCGCAGTCCGGCTTCGAGCCGCTGCGCGCCGCCGCGGGCGACGCGGCACGCCAGGCCCAGAAGGCCGGGGCGAAGCGCCTGGCGTTCGCCGCCCCCCGCTTCCCCGGGCAGACCGCACAGGAGGCCCGGGCCATCGTGGAGGGCACGCTCCTCGGGGCCTACCGCTTCGACCGGTACAAGACCGAGGAGAAGAAGAAGAAGCCGCGCCTCCTCGAGTCGCTGGTGGTCGCGGTGCCGCAGGGGCTGGAGCGCTCCAAGGAGGTGAAGGAGTCGGTGGCGCTGGCTCGCACGGTGGCCCAGTCGGTCTCCTGGGCGCGGGACCGCGTGAACGAGCCGCCCCTCCATCTCACCCCCTCCCGCCTCGCCGACGCGGCGCGGGAACTCGCCAGGGAGGCCGGGCTGCACGTCGAGGTGCTCGGTCCCCGCGAGATCGCCGGCCTCCGCATGGGGATGTTCCTGGGAGTGACCCGCGGCTCGGCAGAGGAGCCGCGCCTGGTGAAGATCTCCTGGCTTCCGAAGGGCGCCGCGGCCCGGAAGCCCCCGGTGGTGATCGTGGGCAAGGCCATCACCTTCGACTCCGGCGGCCTGTCCCTCAAGCCCACCGAGGGCATGGTGGACATGAAGACCGACATGGCCGGCGCCGCCGCCGCCATCGCGGCCATGCGGGTGGTGGCGGAGATGGCACCGCCCTTTCCGGTGCACGCGCTGGTGGGCGCCTGCGAGAACATGCCCGGCGGGCGCGCCTACAAGCCCTCCGACATCCTCATCGCCCGCAACGGCAAGACGGTCGAGATCACCAACACCGACGCGGAGGGGCGGCTCGTCCTCGGCGACGTGCTGGCCTGGGGCGTGGAGACGCTCAAGCCCGCGCTCCTCGTGGACCTCGCGACCCTCACCGGCGCCTGCATCGTGGCCCTGGGGATGACGACGGTGGGAGCCTTCGGACCGGACGGCCCGGCCATCGACGCGGTTCTCTCGGCGGCGCGGGCTGCCGGCGAGGACACCTGGCGGTTGCCCCTCACCGAATCCGTGAAGGAGGAGCTGAAGAGCGACGTCGCCGACCTCAAGAACGCCGGCACGCGCATGGGCGGCTCCATCAGCGCCGCCTGGTTCCTCAAGGAGTTCGTCGGAGACGCACCCTGGGTACACCTCGACATCGCCGGCCCGTCCAGCACCACGAAGGAGAAGGGCTACATCGGCAAGGGCGGCACCGGGGTCGGCGTCCGCACGCTGGTGGAGCTGGTCCGGGCGCGCGTCCAGGAGGAGGCCCGGCCGGCGCGCCGCTGACCCGGGACGTCCCCCATGACCGCCCTCGAGGAGCTCGCCCTCTTGCTCCGCCCCGCCGGAGGCGGCGTGCACCTCGTCTCCTCCGGGCGCGAAGCCCAGCTGGCCGCGCAGCGACGCCTCCACCGCGCGAGCAGCGACGAGGAGGTCCGGGCCCGGTTCCTCGAGCGGCTCTCCGGGATCGGGGCGGCGCGGGCGGTGATCCTCGGGGTGCCGTCCGACGTGGGAGCCGGATTCCTGCGCGGAGCCAACCAGGGGCCGCTGGCGCTGCGAACCCGGCTCCTCGACGAGGATCCGGCCTGGCTCGCGGCAGCCGAGGCGAGGGGGCTCCTCGACCTGGGGGACGTCTTCGTCGTCCCCCAGCTGCTCCACGACGAGATGCTCTCCGCGGCGCAGCTCGCGGCTTCGCGCCAGGCCCTCTACCCCGGGCTCCCGCCGGGGGAGGCGGCGCGGCTGCCGGTCTCCCCGCTCTCCATCGCCGAGCGGGTCCTCGACCTGGTCTTCTCGCTGAACCCGCGGGCGGCGCCGGTGCTGATCGGCGGCGACCACTCCACCGCATGGCCGGCGGTGGCGGCCCTCCACCGGGCCCGGCCCGGGTTCGGAGTGGTGCAGGTGGACGCCCACACCGACCTGCTCGAGGAGAGACTGGGGGTGAAGTACTGCTTCGGGACCTGGTCGTTCCACGCCAACCAGCTGCTGGGGCGTGGAGGCCGGCTGGTGCAGGTGGGGATCCGGGTGTCGCGTCACGGGAAGGCGCACTGGGAGTCGACGCTGGGGGTGCGGCAGGTGTGGGCGGACGAGGCCATCCGCGATCCGGCCGGGGCGCTCGACGCGATCGTGGCCGCGGTGCGGGACTCGGGAGTGCGGGGCGTGTACCTGTCGAACGACGTCGACGGCACCGACGAGGCCTGGGTGGATGCGACGGGCACGCCGGAGGAGGGAGGACTCCACCCGGAGTTCGTGGTGGAGCTCATCCGGCGCCTGGGGCGGGAAGTGACGCTCGTCGGGGGCGACGTGATGGAGGTGGCGCCGCCAATCGCGCGGACGCCGGGCGGAGCGGAGCGGACGCTGGGGGTGGCAGCGCGGTACCTGCGGGAGACGGTCGACGCGGTACTGGGGGCGGGGGGATAGGCACAGGGCCGGCCCCTCCGGACCGGCCCTGCGGGCGTCGGACCTTCGTCCGAAGCCGGAAGCTCCGCTACGCCTTGGCGCCGCCCTTGGCCGCTTCCTTCTTCGCGGGGACGCCGGTCAGCGCCGCCAGGGCCGCTCCGACGACCGCGCCGCCGACCGCGAAGAGGGCGCCCACGCCCGTCACGCCGAGGACCATCCCGAAGACGATGAGGGCCCTGACGAGGAACGTGGCCTGCACCGGGGCCCCGCCGATCCCGCTGGCCAGCATCACGCCCGCGTACCCGCCGTAGAGGAGCGCGGGGAGGAGACCCAGGGCGAGGAACAGTGCGAGTCCGACTGCGGCGCCGATGATGGTGGGGGTCTTGCGGGTCATGACGTCCTCCTTGGTTGCTGGGAGGTATTGCAGCGCGCCTGCCAGGACCTGGCCACAGGAAATCCGGGGGGTTGCCGGGAGACGGTGTCGGGAACTCCGGACAGGGCCACGGCGCCCCCGACAGGCGACGACCCGGACGGGGCGCCCAGGCGGTGCCTCAAGGCGCCTCCCGGTTGGCTCGAGCCCGTCGCGAGGCACACGATGCCGTGGGCGAGCCGGACACCCGACGAGGGAGCAGCGGAGGCGTGCCTGGAGGGCCCGTCGAGCAGCGGACGGAGGAGGCTGCCCGGCGCAGCAAGGCAGCGTGCGCCGCAGCAGGGCTCGGGCCAACCGGGAGGTGCCTCAGTGGATCCTGGGCAGGAGCGGGAGGCTCGCGACCAGCGCGGCCTCCTCGTCGGACATCGCGGCGAGCCGCTGGTCGACGTCGATCCCGTCGGCGTGCACCCGCGCCAGGTCGACGAACAGCTGGGCGTGGCCGGCCTCCGACTGGGCGAGCCGCCGGTAGAACTCGCGAAGGCGGGGGTCGGCGAGCGCCTCGCCGAGGAGCGTCAGCCGCTCGCAGCTGCGGGCCTCGACCAGCGCGAAGACGAGGAGCTGCTCGCCGAGACGGCCCCGCCCTCCCCCGGCCAGCCGGAGGAGCGACTGGACGTACGGGTCCCCGGTGTCGGGCGGGAGCGTGCGCCCGCGCACCGCCAGCTCGTTCAGCACGCCCAGGAAATGGTGCATCTCCTCCTGGGCGAGCCGCGCCAGCTTGCGAACCAGGTCGGGCCGGTCGGCGTGGTCGGCCAGCATCTTCACGGCGGTGGCGGCCGCCTTCTTCTCGCAGTGCGCGTGGTCGCCCAGCGTGGCGTCGAGGTCGGAGAGGGCCACCTCGACCCAGCGCGGGTCGGTGCTCGAGCGGAGGATGTTCACGGGAGGATGCTACCTCCCGTCTCGATGCGTGCGGGCTCCCGCGGCACCTGGTCGAGCCGGAAACCGGCGACGAGGTCCGCCGGCATGACCCGCGCTCCCGGCGGCGCGAGCCCCGAGGCCGCGGCGAGGAGCCCCACCACCGCCGGCGCCCCGATCCCCCGCCCGCGGAGCTCCCCCACCGAGAGGGCTCCGTGCCGTTTCGCGAGCCGCTCGCCGTCCGCCCCCACCACAAGCGGGACGTGGGCGAAGCGAGGCCCGGACAGGCCGAGGGCCCGGTAGAGCAGGAGCTGGCGGGAGGTGGAGGGGAGCAGGTCGTCGCCCCGGAGCACGTCGGTCACCTCCATGGCGGCATCGTCCACCACGACGGCGAGCTGGTAGGCCGGGACGCCGTCCGCGCGGGCCACCACGAAGTCCCCGACCGTGGCGGCGACGTCGAACGCGCACTCTCCGTGAACTCGATCCAGGAACGGCACCGGACCGTCCGGGACCCGGAACCTCCAGGCGGGAGGGCGCCGGGCGGCGCGCACGGCCTGCTCGTCCGGGGAAAGTCCGCGGCACGTGCCCGGGTAGCGCGGCCCCTCGTCGGATGCGTGCGGCGCCTGGGACGCCTTCGCGATCTCGGCCCGGGAGCAGAAGCACGGGTAGGCGAGCCCCTCGCCTCGCAGGCGATCGAGCGCAGCCGCGTAGCGCCCTCCGCGCTCGGACTGACGGTACGGACCGTGCGCCCCCCCCACGTCGGGGCCCTCGTCCCAGTCGAGCCCGAGCCAGCCCAGTTCGTCGAGGATGCGGGCCTCGAGCCCCGACCGCACCCGGGGGCCGTCCAGGTCCTCGATCCGCATCGCCAGGGAGCCCCCCCTGGAGCGGGCATCGAGCCAGGCGAGGAGGGCCGTCCGGGCGTTCCCCAGGTGGAGGGGGCCGGTGGGGCTCGGGGCGAATCTTCCGCGAATGGCGGGAGCGTGCGACAACATGTCCTGGATAACCCGCTGTCCCCCCGGCTACAAGACCACACCCCGATGCGCGAAACCGGCGTCCTGCTTCCGCTCTTCTCGATCCGGACCCCGTGCGGCTGGGGCCTCGGCGAGGTCCCGGACCTCGTCCCGTTCGCGCGCTGGGCGGTCTCCGCGGGCTTCTCGCTGGTCCAGGTGCTGCCGGTGAACGAGGCGGCACGGGGCCAGAACAGCCCGTACACGGCCATCTCGGCCTTCGCCATCGACCCGATCTACCTGGCCCTCGACGCCTCGGAGGACTTCCAGGCCGCCGGGGGAGTGGACGCCCTCTCCCCCGAGGACCGGGCGCTCCTCGCCGAGCTGCGCGCCGCGCCGGAGGTGCGCTGGCAGGCGGTGCGCGGCCTGAAGGAGCGGGCCAGCGAGATCGCCTTCCGCTCCTTCCTGGCGCGGGAGTGGCACGCCAGCACCGGCCGGGCCGCGGCCCTGCGGGCCTACCGGCGCGAGCACGCCTCCTGGCTCGCCGACTACGCGCTCTTCGTGTCGCTCCACGACGACGTCCACGGGGGGCGGAGCTGGCAGGAGTGGCCCGAACCGCTCGCCAACCGCGATCCCGAGGCCCTCGCCGAGGCGCGCGCCTCGCTCTCGGAGCGGATCCTCTACCGCACCTGGCTGCAGTGGCACCTCGACGAGCAGTGGCAGGAGGCGCGGCGTGCGGTGGTGGCGGCCGGAGCCGACCTCATGGGCGACCTCCCCTTCATGGTGGCCACCGACTCGGCAGACGTCTGGGCCCGCCCCTTCGACTTCCGGCTCGACGCCCGCGCCGGCGTTCCTCCGGACGCCTTCAGCGCCGATGGGCAGGACTGGGGGCTCCCGGTCTACCGCTGGGACGAGATGGCGAAGAACGGGTACGCCTGGATCGCCGCCCGGGCCGCGCGGTCGGCCGAGCTCTACGGCGCCTACCGGGTCGACCACGTCGTCGGCTTCTACCGCAGCTACTTCCGCCCGAACGACGGAGGGCCGCCGGGCTTCGTGCCCGACACCGAGCCCGAGCAGATCGCGAACGGCGAGCGGGTCATGGCCGCCTTCTCCCGGGGCGCCCGGGTCATCGCCGAGGACCTCGGCACGGTGCCCGACTTCGTGCGCGCCTCGCTCACCCGGCTCGGCATCCCGGGCTACCGCGTGCTGCGCTGGGAGAAGGACGACGCCGTGTTCCGCGATCCCGCGAAGTGGCCGGCGGTGTCGCTCGCCACGACCGGTACGCACGACACCGACTCGCTCGCCGACTGGTGGGAGTCGCTCCCCGCCGCGGAGCGAACGGCGCTCCTCGCCCTGCCCGGCCTGGAGAGGCTCGCGGAGAGGGCGCCGATCGCCTTCGACGACGAGGTCCGCGACGCGCTGCTCGGGCTCGTCTCCGCCTCCGGCTCGAACCTGCTCCTGCTGCCCTTCCAGGACGCCTTGGGGGCACGGGAGCGTGTCAACGTCCCCGGGACCGTGAACGACCAGAACTGGTCGTACCGGATCCCGGCGCTCCTGTCCGTGCTGCTCGCCGACCGGGCCACCGCCGAGCGGCTGTCGGAACTGGCCCGCGGAACGGGGAGGCTCCGGGAGAGAACCGCGTGACCCCTGCCGTCTTCCTCGTTCGCCACGCCGAGGCGGAGGCCGGGGGGCTCGACGCCAGCCGGCGGCTCACCTCGACCGGGAAGTCCGCCTTCTCCGCGCTGCTGCAGTCGCTGGGGCCGAAGCTGGCGGTGACGAGGGTTCTCGCGAGCCCGTTCCGCCGGGCGCGCGAGACCGCCCACCTCCTCGCACAGGCCACCGGCGCTCCGGCAGAGCCCTCCGACGACCTCGCGTCGGGGCACGGTGGAGGCCGCGACCTGCTCGCGATGGCCCGCGAGGCGGGGGCCGGAACCGCCCTGGTGGGGCACAATCCGGAGGTCGCCGAGGCGGTGGCGATCGCAGCCGGGAAGTCCCTGCCGGTGCCGCCGGGAACGGTGGCGGCGCTCGACCTCTCCGGGTCCACGCCGCGCCTGCTCTGGCTCCGGTCCCCCTGATATGCTGGGCCGGATGGCCACCGGCCCCACCCCTGCCCACCCCGGCGCGACGCCCCCGGCACCTCCAGCCGCGGCCGCTCCCATCGCCGAGCAGCCCCGCTTCGTGAAGGAGCTCGACACCCTCGTCCGGGCCCGCTACCCGCTCATCTACCTCGTCTCCTGGGAGGAGCAGCGGCTCGACACCATCCTCGACGAGCTGGCCAGGCGGCACGGCAAGGCGCTCATCGCCTGGTCGGTGACGAAGGGGCTGCGCCGGGTCGGCGGCATGCGCGGCGGGAATCCCGAAGGGGCGCGCGAGCCGATGGAGGCGCTCGCCGCCATCGAGAAGCTCACCGAGCCCTCGCTGGTCGTGCTGAAGGACTTCCACCCGTACCTGGGCGATCCGGCGGTCATCCGCGGGCTGCGAGAGCTGGCCCACTCGCTGAAGACCACCTACACGACGGTCATCCTGCTCTCCCCGGTGCTGCAGATCCCCACCGAGCTGGAGAAGGAGCTGACCGTCCTCGACGTCCCGCTTCCCACCCACGACGAGCTCTACGGGCTGCTCAAGGAGATCGCCGAGGTGGTGGTGAAGGGGAACCGGGCCACGGTGACCCTGCGCCGGGAGGACGCCGACGCCATCGCCAAGGCCGCGCAGGGGCTCACCCTCTCCGAGGCCGAGAACGCCTTCGCCAAGGCCATCGCCGCCGACTCCCGCCTCGCCAAGGAGGACATCGGCCTCATCCTCGACGAGAAGCGGCAGGTCATCCGCAAGAGCGGGCTCCTCGAGTACTACCCGACCGAGGAGCGGTTCGCGAACGTGGGCGGGCTCGAGAGCCTCAAGACCTGGCTCTCCCGGCGCGGGACCGCCTTCAGCGAGCCGGCGCGCCGCTTCGGGCTGCCCGAGCCGAAGGGGCTGCTGCTGCTCGGCGTGCAGGGCTGCGGCAAGAGCCTCACCGCCAAGGCCATCGCCTCCTCCTGGAAGATGCCGCTCCTGCGGCTCGACATGGGACGCATCTTCAGCGGCCTGGTGGGCTCGTCGGAGGAGAACCTGCGACGGGCCATCCGCGTGGCCGAGAGCGTGGCGCCGGCGGTGCTCTGGACCGACGAGATCGAGAAGGGGCTGTCCGGGTCGGGCTCCTCCGGCGTGTCGGACGGCGGAGTGACGGCCCGGGTCTTCGGCGCCATGCTCACCTGGCTCCAGGAGAAGACCGCACCGGTCTTCGTGGTGGCCACGGCCAATCGCATCGACCTCCTGCCTCCCGAGCTACTGCGCAAGGGGCGCTTCGACGAGATCTTCTTCATCGACCTGCCGGCGCGGCCGGAGCGTGAGGAGATCTTCCGCATCCACGTGGGACGGCGCGGGCGCAAGCCGGAGGATTTCGACCTGGGAAGCCTGGCCACCGCCGCCGAGGCCTTCAGCGGCGCCGAGATCGAGCAGGTGGTGGTGGCCGCGCTCTACGACGCCTTCGCCGAGGGGAAGGAGCTCGAGCAGCGCCACCTCGACCGGGCCGTGGCCGAGACCTTCCCGCTCGCCACCACCATGCGCGAGGACATCCAGAAGCTGCGGGAGTGGGCCAAGACCCGCACCCGCCCGGCCTCCACCGTTCCGGCGGAGGAGGTCCCCCGCCCCATCACCTCCCGCTTCGGCTGACCCGTGTCCTCGGACCGTCGCGACCGGTTCCTCAAGCTCGAGCGCGTCCGGCCGGGCGGTGCCGGCGCGCCCGATCCGCTCCCCGACGACGATCGCTTCGAGGGAATCGGGCGGCAACCGTCGCGCCCTCCCATCCCCCCGGCGACGCGACCCTCCATCCCCTCCTCGTCGACCGACCGGTTCCGCCCGCCGCCCGAGCGCCCGCTGGAGACCGACGACGGGCGGAAGGGCGCGCAGCCATTCACCCGCTGTGCGTCCTGCCAGGTGGACAACACGGTCTACGCGGCGACCTGCCAGAACTGCGGCGCCGCGCTCGACACCCAGGCCCAGCGCGCCTTCAACGAGCGGCTCTGGGCGGAGCGCCAGGCCCAGGCCGAGACCGAGAGGCGGGAGCTGGCGGAGCGGGAGCGGGCGCGGCAGCGCGACGCCGCGGAGAACGCCCGGTCCCGGCGCGAGCTGGCCGAGGAGATGGCGCGGCGGGAGAGGGACCGCATCGAGGCCGACTACGACGGTGGGCCGATCGGCCAGGGTCCGGTGGGACGCTCCAGCCGGGACACCGTCGGCATGCGGCTCCTCCGGATGCTTCCCGGGCTCCGTTGGCGCATCGCCGCGGCCAGCGTGGCCATCGGGATCCCGCTCCTCCTGCTGCTCTTCGGGCGCGGCCAGATCCAGATGGTGGGCATGATGCTCCTCGGACTGGTCATCGCGCTCTTCTCGCCGGGACGGCGCCGCTTCCGGAGGTGGTGATGTCGCAGAACGTGGGAATCGTCGTGGCCGTGCAGGGAATCGCCATGCTCCTCCAGGTCATCTCCGAGCTGGGGGCCGAGTACCGCGCCGAGAAGAAGATGCGCGCCGTCGACGGCGCCACCCACGACGTGGACTACGTCGTGCGGGACGGCGAGGCCGAGGTGGGGGTGAAGGTCGACGGGAAGACCGAGAAGGTGACCCTGATTCCCAGGGACTGCGACGCCGGCCCGGGCAAGGCGCTGGCCGGCCGGATCGCCCAGCGATGGGCCTACTCGAAGGCGGTGGGCGAGCTGAAGCGCAAGGGATACACGGTGGCCAGGGAAGAGAAGCAGGTCGACGGCTCGGTCCGGGTGGTCATGCAGCGGTGGAGGTGAACGTGGCCGAGAAGATCGAGATCGAGCTGCTCTTCACTCCCGAGGGCGAGGTGCGCCTCGAGACCCGCGGGCTCAAGGGAAAGACTTGCGTGGAGGAGACCGCAGCGCTGGAGAAGGCGCTGGGGAGCGTGAAGCAGCGCGAGAAGACCTCCGAGTACTATCAGCAGCCGGCGACCACGAAGGGCACCACGCGCCAGCGCTGAAGGCGGCGTCGCCCGGCTAGCCCTCCGGCCAGCCGCTGCGCTCCATCGTGCCGTCCGGACCGATGCGAAGCTCGATGGTCCGCTCGATCTCGCCCTCGGCGATCATCTCCGTTCCCGGCTCGTATCGGTGCGAGAGGAAGTGGAAGCGCTGGTTCGCCGAGCCGGACCATCGACGGGTGCGCTCCGGCAGGTCGGCCCTGTAGGGACCGTCGACGAGCAGATCGACGTGCGCGAGGAGGTCTCGCGACCCGGGTGGCCGATCGACGCGGAGCTGCTCGACGAGGTGGCCCGTGAAGGCCATCACCGAGAGTCCGCGCTCCCTCGCTCCCCGGGCGAAGGGCTCGAGCGCCGCCGCCTGCTCGAAGGGCTCGCCGCCGAGGAGGGTGACGCCCTCGACCTGGCCCCGGACGCGGTCGAGCCGATCGAGCAGGCCCGCCACCTCGACCGCCTCTCCGCCGGCCGGATCGAACATGTGCGGATTGCAGCATCCGGGGCACCGGAGGGCGCACCCCTGGACCCAAACCGCGAACCGGGCGCCGGGCCCTTCGGCCTCGGTGACGGGGACCACGGCGGCGACGCGGATCGGGACCATCGCTGGATGCCCGACGCTAGCGTTCCCGGTGGTTGGACGCAAGGACGAGCCGGCAACCCTTGATCTCCCCCCTCCGGTGGGCGATCTTGCGGCCCCGCGCCGCCCCGCCCCCTTCCGGAGGAATCCTTGTCCGCCATCCCGAGCACCGCCCTCGTCGAGAAGGCCGTCGACACCATCCGCATGCTCGCCGCCGACGGCGTGCAGAAGGCGAACAGCGGCCACCCCGGCATGCCCATGGGCGCGGCCGACATGGCCTTCGTGCTCTGGACGCGCTACCTGCGGTTCGATCCCTCCGAGCCGCGCTGGATCGACCGGGACCGGTTCATCCTCTCGGCCGGCCACGGGTCGATGCTCCTCTACTCGCTGCTCCACCTGGCGGGCTTCGACGTCTCGATCGACGACTTGAAGAACTTCCGGCAGGCCGGTTCCCGCACGCCGGGCCACCCCGAGTTCGGCCACACGGCCGGCGTCGAGGTGACGAGCGGCCCGCTCGGCCAGGGCTTCGCGAACGGCGTCGGCTTCGCGCTCGGCCAGGCCATGCTCTCGGCACGGCTCGGACCCGGCAACCCGGTCGAGGACCACTGGATCTACGGCATCGTCTCCGACGGCGACCTCATGGAGGGCGTCTCCGCCGAGGCCGCCAGCCTGGCCGGCCACCTGAAGCTCGGCCGGATCGTCTACCTGTACGACGACAACCAGATCACCATCGACGGCAACACCTCCCTCGCCTTCTCCGGCGAGGACGTCACGCGGCGCTTCGAGGCCTACGGCTGGCAGGTGCAGAGCGTGGACGGGCGCGACCGCGAGGGGATCGCGCGGGCCATCGACGCCTCGAAGGCGGAACTCTCCCGCCCCAGCCTCATCCGCGTGCACACCACCATCGGCTACGGCTCCCCGAACAAGCACGGCAAGTCGAGCGTGCACGGCGCCCCCCTGGGCGAGGAGGAACTGAAGGCCACGAAGGAGTTCCTGGGCTGGCCGCAGGAGCCGCGCTTCCTCGTGCCCGAGGACGTGCAGGCGCTCTGGACCGAGGTGGTGGGCGCAAAGAAGGCCGAGCACGCCGCCTGGAAGGTCCGCGCCGATGCGTGGCGCGCGGGAAACCCCGACGCGGCGAGGCTGCTCGACGCCCACCTGGACCGGACGGTTCCCGCCGACCTGGCCTCGAAGCTCCTCGAGGGAGCCGACGCCTCCGACGCCACCCGCAAGCTCTCGCAGGCCATCGTCCAGAAGGCGGCCGCGCTGGTTCCGTCGCTGGTGGGCGGTTCTGCCGACCTCGCCGAGTCGAACCTCACGGATCTGAAGGGGGCGGGCGGCGTACTCCCCGGCCAGTACGCCGGGCGAAACGTGCACTACGGCATCCGCGAGCACGCCATGGGTTCCATCGCCAACGGGATGGCCTACGACGGCAACCACATCCCCTTCGTCGGGACCTTCTTCGTCTTCTCCGACTACATGCGCCCGCCGGTGCGCCTGGCCGCCCTGGCCGGGCTCCAGGTCATCTACGTCTGGACCCACGACTCGATCTTCCTGGGCGAGGATGGCCCCACGCACCAGCCGGTGGAGCAGCTCACCGCGGTCCGCGCCATTCCCAACCTGCACGTGGTTCGCCCGGCCGACGGGCTGGAGACGGCGATGGCCTGGGCCCATGCCCTCACCCGCCGTGAAGGCCCGACGGCGCTGGTGCTGACCCGCCAGAAGATCGCGAAGATCGAGCGGCCGGTCGCCTTCGACCCGTCGAGGGTGCAGAGAGGCGGCTACGTGGTGGCCGATCCACCCGGCGCGAAGTTGACGCTTGTGGCCACCGGAAGCGAGGTCGCCACCGCGCAGGGCGCTGCTGCGCTGCTCGCGGCCAGGGGCATCGCCGCCCGGCTCGTCTCGGTTCCCTGCCTGACCTGCTTCGAGGCCCAGACCGAGGCGGTCCGGCGCGAGGTCATCCCGCCTGGGCAGCGCGTGGCGGTCGTGGAGGCCGGACGCGGCATCGAGTGGTGGAGGCTCGCTGGCTCCGACGGCCTGGTCATCGGGATCGACGGGTTCGGGGCCAGCGCACCCGAGAAGGCGCTCGCCGAGTCCTACGGGTTCACTCCGGCCAGGGTGGCGGAGCGGGTGCAGGCCTGGCTCGCCGGGTGATGGAGAAACGCCCCGCCTCCAGGAGGAGGACGGGGCGTCGCGGGCCGGCGCTCGAGGCGCCTTGCGCCTGCGGAACTGCCTAGCGCATCACCGGCTGGACCTGCGCCGGAGCCTGCACGGGCATGGCCACGGCCACCGGGCGGGCCTCGAGCCGCTCCCCCTTCGAGAGCATCTTGAGCGACAGGGCGAGGAGCTTTGCCAGCAACTCGGCCGAGCCGGGAACGTCGAGCTTGCGGTAGATGCGCTTGCGGCGGGCACGGATGGTCTCCGGGGAGACGCCGGCGGCGGACGCGGAGTCCTTGCAGGCGAACCCCTGGGCGATGCGGAGGACCTCGGCACGCTCCGCCGGGGTCAGGTTGGTACCTTCCAGGAATCTCGTCGCGAAGGGCTGGAGGATCTCGATATCAATCTGGGCCATGGGTTCGTCCATTTCCTTTCGAAGCTGGCTACGTACCCGGCCGAACGCGGATTTTTGCTGCTCCCCCCCGCAAACCCGGTCGGGTTTCACCCCTGTACGATAGCAACGACCCGTCCGGCTGCCACCCCCCTGGGACGCATTTCGTTGAACCATCACATGGGTACGGAATCACGATTGATTCTGTCCATGATGGCTGGACGCGAAGCCCTCTTCGCACCCCCAAGGGGCTGTAAATACGAGTGAATCAGGCATCCAAACGGGACGCCCCGACGTGGCACCTGGGCTCCCGGCTCAGGGCTGGGCAAGTCGTCCCAGTTGGGGCGTAAGCCTTTGATCCGCTTCTGCCAGCCGATTCCAGTCGATCTCCGGCGACCGGAGGTCGCTGGCCGACTTGACGCCTGGCGGCAAGGGAACGTCGACGCGGAGAGGCATGAGACCCGGAGTGCGGGCCACCAGCAGCTGCTCCGCGTCGTTGCCGGCGAGCCAGTCGGCTAGCGCGTGCACGGCCGGATTCTCGACGCCCCGCTGCAACACCGCCGCCGCGGTCGGGAAGACCAGCGTCCCGAACCCGGCCTGGTCCGGGAAGACAACCTCGAGAGCCGAGACGCTCACCGCGCCAGCCGCCGCCTGCTCGGATCCGGCTAGGCCGAAGGCCGCCTTGCCGGACGCCACCAGCGACTGCACCCCCGCTTCGTTCTCGGCGATCAGCGGGCGCTGCGCGGCGATGGCCCGGGCGAGCGCCAGGGCGGCCTCGTCGCTCGAGAGCACCGCCAGCGCGGCGAACGTGGCCGGCCCCTCTCCGCGCTCCGGGGATGCCAGCGCCTGGAGCCCGGCGAGCCGCGGGTCGGCGAGGTCGCGCAGGCGACGCGGCTGCACCGGGAGCACGGCGCGCGGGTTGACGAGCAGGATGCGGGCCCTCGCTCCCACCGGGAAGAAGCGGCGGGCCGGATCCTTCCATCGCCCGGCCACTCCGGCGGCGTCGGGCGCCGACCCGGGGACGAGCAGCCGCGGGTGGCGGAGCGCCTGCGCCGGGTCGCCGAACCAGGCCAGGTCGGCCTCGGCAGGGTCCCGGACGATCACCACCCGCGCCAGGCGGCGATTCACCGCGAGTGTGACGAGGGCCTGGGTGGCCACCGGCGAGACCGAGGCGTGGACCTTGACCTCGGGGAGCGGCGCTCCCGGCGAGCAGGAGAGGGCGCCGAGCGCGCCAGCCACCCAGAGCGAGGCGGCCAGGGCGCGCACGGTCAGGCCCCGGGCTCCTGGTGGACTCGCCCAGGCGCGTGCTCGGCGCGATCGCCGCCCTTCGACTGGGCCTCGAGGAGCGCGTCGGCGGCCCCGCGGACGAGGGTCGCGAAGGACATGGTCCCCTCCCCGTCGAAGCTGGCCACCCCCACGCTGGCGGTGAGTCCGCCCGGGTGGGCCCGCGCGCGCTTCACGAGCCGGTCGGCCGCGGTCCGGGCGCCCAGCGCATCGGTGTGGGGCATGAAGACGAGGATCCGCTCGGGGTCGTAGAGCAGCGGCAGGTCGATGTCGCGGACCCCACTCGCCACCAGCGCCAGCACCTCGCCGAGGAGCGCGGAGCGGAGCGCCTCGTCGAGGCGGGCGGCCCGCTCGGCCCAGCCGTCGACGGCGAGAAGCGCCAGGCTGACCGGGTAGTGGTAGCGGCGCGACCGCTTGACCTCGACGAGGAGGAGCTTCTTGAAGAACTCGTAGTCGGGGAGGGACGCCGGGTGCGCCGCCATCTGTCGCGCCAGCGCGCGGCCCTGTTCCGCCTCGGCGCGGAACCTGGCCAGCGCGCGGAAGAGGCTGACCACCGCGGTCCGGGTCAGCGGCGCGACCAGCGTCCCGTCGGCGGCGAGGCGCCCGCCGGCCTCCTCCTCCTCGTCGAGCAGGAGGACCACGGGAAGAGAGGGATCGGCGGTCCGCAACGCCTCGAAGGCCCGGCGGCCTTCCGGGGAGGCCGGGCGTACGGCCGCCACCGAGACCTGCGCCAGGTCGAGCCCCTCCAGCCCGCCGACCGGCGAGACCACCTGCACCTCGAGCTCGGTTCCCTTGAGGAAGCGGCGGAGGGCGGCGACCAGGGGAGGGCTGGCATCGAGGAGGAGGACACGGTGGGCCATGATCGGACGGGGATGCTACCATCCGGGCCCGTGCCCGCGAAGCGCATCGCCCTCGCGCAGATCGACACCACCGTCGGTGACCTCGGCGGCAACGCCGAGCGGATCCGCGCCTGCACTTCGCTCGCCCGGGAGGCCGGCGCGACCCTGGTGGTCTTCCCCGAGCTGGCCATCTGCGGCTACCCGCCGCGCGACTTCCTCGACATGCCGGAGTTCGTGGACCGCTGCGCTGCGGCCGTCGACGAGCTCACGCGGCCGGGCGACTGGTCGCGCGGCGTGGCGGTGGCCTTCGGCTTCCCGGAGAGGGCCCCGGGGGCCCCGCCTCCCGGTCTCTACAACGCGGTCGCGCTCGTGGATGGCGGGAAGCTGGCCGCGGTGGGCCGGAAGTCGCTGCTGCCCACCTACGACGTCTTCGACGAGACCCGCTACTTCCTGCCAGCCTCCTCGAGCACCTCCGCGCCGGCCCCGTCGGTGGGGCTCACCCTCGGCCTCTCGGTCTGCGAGGACATCTGGAACGACAAGCGATTCTGGGACCGCCCCCGTTACGACCGCGACCCCATCGCCGACCTCGTCACGGGCGGCGCCGGGCTCGTCCTGAACGTCTCCGCGTCCCCCTACGCGCTCGGCAAGGCAACGCTGCGCGAGCGGATGCTCGGAGCGGCGGCGCGGACCCACGGCACACCGGTGGCCTACGTGAACCAGGTGGGCGGGAACGACTCCCTGGTCTTCGACGGCGGGTCGATGCTGGTCGGCGCGGACGGCCGCGTCCTGGCCCGGGCTCCGCTCTTCGAGGAGGCGGTCGTGGTCGCCGACCTCGACGGCGGTGGCGTCCGCATCCTGGCGCCGGACGGGCGCTCCCTGCCCTCCCCTTCGCCTCCGGACGTCACCCCCGACGGGCAGGCCGAGGAGGTCTTCCGGGCGCTGGTGCTCGGTGTGCGCGACTACGTGCGCAAGTGCGGTTTCCGGAGCGCCGTCATCGGGCTCTCGGGTGGGATCGACAGCGCGCTCACCGCGGCCGTCGCCACGGCTGCCCTCGGGCCCGGCCGCGTCACCGGCGTGGCCATGCCCTCGCGGTACAGCTCGGACCACTCGCGCGAGGATGCACGGATCCTGGCCGAGCGCCTCGGAATCGCATTCCGCGAGGTCCCATCGAGCCGATGCACGCCGCCTACCTGGCATCGCTGGAAGGCGCATTCGGGCACGCCCCCGGCGACCTCACCGAGCAGAACGTCCAGGCCCGCGTCCGCGGCCAGATCCTCATGGCGCTCTCCAACGAGACCGGGGCGCTCCTCCTCTCCACCGGCAACAAGAGCGAGCTGGCGGTGGGCTACTGCACGCTCTACGGCGACATGGCCGGCGGGCTGGCCGTGATCGGGGACCTGCCGAAGACCCTCGTCTACCGGGTTTCCCGCGCGGCCAACCGGGCGCTGGGGCGCGACGCCATCCCGGAACGGACCTTCGCGAAGCCTCCCTCGGCCGAGCTCAAGCCCGGCCAGGTCGACCAGGACTCGCTCCCGCCCTACGAGGTCCTGGACGACATCCTGGCCGCCTACGTGGAGGAGCGGATGCCGCTCGAGGCCATCGTCCGGCGCGGCCACCCGGAGGCGCTGGTGCGGCGCGTGCTGCGCATGGTGAACGGCAGCGAGTACAAGCGGCGGCAGGCCGCACCGGTGCTGAAGGTGACGGGGAAGGCATTCGGGGAGGGGCGCAGGCTTCCCATCGCGCACGGGTGGAAGGCCTAGGCGCCTTCGGCCGGGGGAGCGTCTGCCGCCGGGCGCGGGGACGCCCCTCTCCGCTTCGCTGTCCTCGCGGCGGGGCGGATTCGCGCTGGGTGAAGGTGCCAGAGGCCGCTGCGGAGGCTTCGCTCCGAAGGGCGCCCGCGCCGGCTGAGACGGACGGGGGGCCGAAGGCGACCCGGTCGCGCTTGCTTCGAGGGGAGCCGCGGGCCCCGTTTCCCGGGAAGCTGTGCAATCATCGGTGTCGAATGGGGAAGAGGGAGAAGGGAGAGCGGGCGGCAGCGCCGGTGGCGGGGCCGTTCAACGCGGGACTCGCCGGACTGGCGGGGCGGATGGGGGATGTTCCGGTGGAGCGGGAGGTGTCGGCGGTTTCGCCTCCGGCGCCGAAGGCTCCCGTGAAGCCTGCGCCGGCTCGCGCGGTGGTCCGGATGGAGCGGGCCGGACGGGGCGGCAGGACGGTGACGGTCGTGGAGAAGCTGGAGCTCCGCGCGGCGGAGCTGGAGGAATGGCTCTCGGACCTGAAGCGGGCGCTCGGGTGCGGTGGGGTGGTCGAGGGGACGGCGATCGTGCTCCAGGGAGACACGCGCGAGCGCGTCGGGGCCTGGCTCGAGAGGCGCGGCGTGAGGAAGGTCACGGTGGCCTGAGGTCATGCCGTTCGTCTTCACGCCCGGGGTCCGCGACTCCGAGACCGACGCCCGCCGCGGCGCCTTCACGACGCCGCACGGCCGGGTGGAGACGCCCGCGTTCATGCCGGTGGGGACGCGCGGATCGGTGACGGGGCTCACACCGGACGACCTCCGGACGGTGGGAGCCGAGATCGTCCTCGCCAACACCTACCACCTGCTGCTGCGCCCCGGCCTCGAGTCCATGCGGCGGCTGGGGGGGCTGCACCGCTTCATGGACTGGGACCGGCCCATCCTGACCGACTCGGGCGGCTTCCAGATCTTCTCGCTCCCCGCCGAGCGGACCCTCACCGAGGACGGAGCCCGCTTCCAGAGCTACGTGGACTGCCGCTACCACCTGCTCACGCCGGAATCGTCGGTGGCCATGCAGGAGGCCATCGGCTCCGACGTGATGATGGTGCTCGACGTCTGCCTGCCATCGACCGCGGGTGAAACCGAGGTCCGCGCGGCGATGGAGCGGACCCACCGGTGGGCGCTGCGCAGCCTGGCCGCCCGGAGCAACGGCGAGCAGGCGCTGTTCGCGATCGTCCAGGGAGGGCTCTCCCCCGTGCTGCGGGCGGAGTCCGCCGGATTCCTCGGCCAGCATCCCTTCGACGGCTTCGCCATCGGCGGGCTGGCGGTGGGGGACACCCGGGCCGAGCGGTTCGACGTGGTGGGCCTCGCCGCCGGGCTGCTGCCGCGCGACAAGCCGAGGTACCTCATGGGCGTGGGCACCCCACCCGACCTGCTCGAGGCCATCGCCCACGGGGTCGACATGTTCGACTGCGTCATCCCCACCACGCTGGCGTGGCAGGGGACCGCCTTCACCGGCAGCGGCCGGGTCCGCCTCACCCGGACCGAGCACAGGCTCTCCGACGCCCCGCTCGACCCGGCCTGCGGCTGCCCCACCTGCCAGCGCCACGGCCGCGGCTACCTTCATCACCTGATGAAGTGCAGGGAACCGCTCGGCCCGCGCCTCCTCGCCATCCACAACCTTCATCACTACCTCGAGCTGATGCGCGCCGCCCGCGCCGCCATCGAGGCCGGGCGCTACGGACCCTTCATGCGCGAGAAGATGGCCGCCATCGACCGGCACGAGCACGACGCCAGCCGGCGCTCCCCGGGGCGCCGGGCCCTGGCCCCGTCAGCGGCTTCCTCCAGCCCCATCCAACCAGGCGTCCGATTCGAGATCGTGGCCACCTCCAGCGGCGAGCCGTCGGTGCGGGACGCCCTGGCCGGCGAGGTGATGCACCCGGTGATCGGGGCGGCGGTCGAGTCGGAGAGGCTCTACGTGGCCCAGTCGCGCCTGGCCGAGCGGCTCCTGGAGCCGGGCCCCGCCCTGGTGCTCTTCGACGTGGGCCTCGGCGCCGCCGGAAACGCCCTGGCCGCCGTCCGGGCCGCCCGGAAGGCGCCGCCGGGGCGCCGACCGCTCTCCATCGTCAGCTTCGAGCGGGAGCTGGGGGCGCTCGCGCTGGCCTGCTCCGACGACGGCGCGCGCCGGCTCGGCTGGACCGCCGAGGAGACGGCCGCGGCTCGTGCACTGCTGGAGGACGGCCGGCACGAGGAGGCGGGGCTCACCTGGCAGCTCCGCCTCGGCGAGGCCCTCGACCAGCTCGACGCCGAGCCGCTTCGCGCCGACGTGGTCTACTGGGACCCCTTCTCCCCCAAGGTGAATGGCCCGCTCTGGACGGTCGGGGCCTTCACCCGCCTGGCCGCCCGCTGCGCGCCGGGCGCGACGCTGTTCACCTACTCGACGGCCACCGCCACCCGTTCCGCGCTGCTGCTGGCGGGCTTCGCCGCGGGGCATGGCGATGCCTCCGGTCCCAAGGAGGAGACCACCGCGGCAGCGCTCCCGCCCGCCATCCCTGCCCGGCCCCTCGATGCCCGCTGGCTGGTCCGGCTGGGCCGGTCGTCGGCGCCGTTCCCGCCCGACGCGCCCGCCGACGCGCTGGAGCGGATCTCGGACCTGCAGCAGTTCCGGTAGGCCGCCCGCCCCGATCGCCTTCGTTCCGGGCCGCGCGTCCGGATCGCCTTCGTTCCGACCTCGCGTCTGCCGCCGGCGCCAGGGACGCCCCTCTCCGCGGCGCTGGTCCTCGCGACTGGCCGGATTCGCGATGGGTGAATGGTGCAGTGGTCGCTGCGAAGGCGCCGCTCCGAGGGGCGCCCGCGCCGGCTGGGACGGCACGGGCCGAAGGCGACCCGAGCGAGCTGCCTTCGTGGGGAGATCCGGGCGGGACTCTCCCTCCTCCGACCGCGCGCCTCGTGGCGACGCCCCTTCGCCAGGCGCCCGGGGTGGCCTCGGCGAGCGAAGCCTCCGCAGCGGCCTCGGAGGTCGATAAACGCAGCGAAATCCTTCTGCCGCGAGGACAGCGGAGCGGAGACGAGGCCACCCCGGGCGCCGGCAGACGACCGGGCGTCGCCCGCGAGACCCCGCCGCGGCCGGGCCGGCTCACCGAGCCCGGGAACGGTCGAGCAGCGTCCGCACGCGGTCCAGGAGGCTCGAGGCGGTGAAGGGCTTCTGCAGGAACTCGATCCCCTCGTCGAGGACCCCTTCCCTGTCGATGGCGTCGTGGGTGTACCCGGACATGAAGAGGACGGACGCCTCGGGCCGCCACTCCATGATCTGGCGGGCGATCTCCCGGCCGCCGAGCCCGGGCATGACCACGTCCGTCACCACCAGGTGGACGGGACCGCGCTCGCCCTGCACGAGCTGGAAGGCCTCGTAGCCTCCGCCCGCCGCCAGCACTCGATAGCCGGCCGCCTCCAGCGCACGAACCGCCACCTGGCGGACCCGGGCGTCGTCCTCCACGACGAGCACGGTCTCCAGCCCGGCCTGGTGCCGGGGTGCCCCTGGCGCCCAGCCCGCCTCGGCGCCGCTCGCCCTCGGGAAGTAGATCGTGAACGTCGACCCGCGGCCCGGCTCCGACTCGACCACGGTGTGCGCCCCGGTCTGCTTCAGGATCCCGTACACCGTGGACAGCCCGAGACCGGTCCCGGTGCCCGGGGGCTTCGTGGTGAAGAACGGCTCGAAGAGGTGCTCCATCGTGTCGGCCGACATTCCCTGGCCGGTGTCGCGCACGATCAGCCGGACGTAGTCGCCGGGGGGCATGCCGTCCCTCGGGCCCACCTCGCCTGGACCCATCGTGAAGTTCCCGGTGGAGAGCGTGAGGGTGCCGCCGGCGGGCATGGCGTCGCGTGCGTTCACGGCCAGGTTCATGACGACCTGACCCACCTGGATCGGGTCGCATCGAACCGTCCAGGCGCCGGGCTGCAGCTCCTCGACGACCCGGACGTCCTCGCCGAGGAGGCGCCCCAGGAGCTTTCCGCTGCTGCGCAGGAGCTCGTTCAGGTCCACGACCTCCGGAGAGAAGGTCTGCTTGCGAGCGAAGGCGAGAAGTTGCCGGGTGAGGCCGCTGGCGCGGCGGGCGGCGGCGACGATGTCCTCCACCAGTCCCGGTTCCGGAACGGAGCCCCGCCCCAGCGCCATGCTCGCTTCCTCCCCGCAGGAGAGGATGACGGTGAGCAGGTTGTTGAAGTCATGGGCCACGCCCCCGGCCAGCCGGCCGATGCTCTCCAGCTTCTGGGCCTGCCGGAGCTCGTCGGCGGCCCGCCGCCGCGCGGAGACGTCCTGGATGGTGCCGACAAGCTGGATCGGGTCCCCCCCGGTCCCGCGCTGGAGCTCCCCGAGGCCGTGGACCCACCGGGTCTCCCCGGTGGCCTGATCGACCACCCGGTACTCCCGGTCGAACCGGCTCCCGCGCGCGAGGAGCTCGTCGAGGTACCCCTGCATCGCCTCCCGGTCCTCCGGGTGGACGATCCGGAGCCAGTCCACGGCCGTCCTCGGAAAGCGCTCGTCGATGCCGAAGAGCACGTCCAGCATCTCCGAGCTGCTCCAGTGGTTCCCTGGGATGTCGAAGACGTAGTGCCCGATCCTGGCGATGCCCTGGCTCATGCGCAGCCAGCGCTCGCTCTCCCGGAGATCCCGCTCGGCGCGCCTGCGAGGCGTCACGTCCTGGATGGTGACGACGGCGAACGCCACCTCCCGCGAGTCGTCCCGGACCGGCTGCACCGAGAGCTCGATGTCGAGACCCCGGAGGCGCACCTCGCGCTTCACGGGGGTCCCCTGGAGCGCGTCGGCGATGACCGTCTCGATCTCCTTCATCTCCCCGGGGGAGAGGAACTCGGCGAGCACCTGGCCGACCCGGGCCCCCGGGTCGCGGGTGAGCACCGGCCGGGTCCCTCCCCAGGCGAGGACGCGCAGGTCGCGGCCCAACACCATCAGGCTTCCGTCCGGGAAGTTGTCGACCACGGCGCGATGCAGCAGCTGGCTCCGCTCCAGCTCGGCCCGGAGCTCGCGCAGCTTCCCGGCGGCCCCTTTCCCGGCGGGCGCCCGCTTGCGGACCCGGGCGGCCGGAGCCTTGGGCTTGCGCGGGGTCCTTGCCATCGAGCGGAGATCCTACATCCGAAGGGCGACCACCCGCGAGTCATCTCCCTTGGACGACCTCGCTCACGACCTCGCTCACGCCCCCGCGGCGGTCACGGCCCCTTCCCACCCGCGCGCCTCGCGGCGACGCCCCGTCTCCAGGCGCCCGGGGTGGCCTCGGCGAGCGAAGCCTCCGCAGCGGCCTCGGATGACCCGCAACGCAGCGGAACCTCCCTGCCGCGAGGACAGCGGAGCGTAGACGAGGCCACCCCGGGCGCCGGCAAACGACCGGGCGTCGCCCGCGAGACGCCGCCCGCGTCAGAAGAGGCCGAGCCCCGCCGCGGCCACGAGCCAGAGCGGCCCGCCCACGAGCAGCACGAGTACCCACAGGATCCCGTAGATGCGCCGCTGCCAGCGCGGCGCCGCGGCGCGCCCGGCCAGCGCGAAGAAGGTGGCTGCGAGGGTCCCGATGGCGAGGAAGCCACCGAGGAGGAACAGGGTGTTCGGGCCGAGGAGCCCGCTCACACCTGCATCACTTCCTTCTCCTTCGCGGCCACCACCTCGTCGATCTTCTTCACGCCCTCGTCGGTGGCCTTCTGCACCTTCTCGAGGGACTTCTTGGCCTCGTCCTGGGAGATGTCCCCGTCCGTCTCGGCGGCCTCGACGAACTCCTTGGCGTCCCGCCGCTCGTTCCGGACCGCGACCTTGAACTCCTCGCCCTTGTGCTTCACCTGCTTCACGATCTCCCGGCGCCGCTCCTCGGTGAGGGGCGGGATGGGGATGCGGACGAGGTCCTTGTCGGACTGGGGGTTCAGCCCGAGGTTGGCGTCGCGGATGGCCTTCTCGATGGCCGGGATGAGGTTCTTCTCCCAGGGCTTCACCGTGATGAGCCGGGCGTCGGCCACGGCCAGCGTCCCGATCTGGTGGAGCGGCGTGCTCTGGCCGTAGTAGTCGACCCGCACCGCGTCGAGGACGTGCAGGTTGGCGCGGCCCGTGCGGATGGACTGCAGGTCGCCCTTGAAGGACTCGATGGTCCTGGCGATCCGGTCGGTGAGGTCCTTCAGGATGTCGTCGGCGACGCTCATGTTCCCTCCGGCGGCGGGGTCGACGGGCGGGCTAGGCCGCGCGCGTCGGGACCTTTCCCACGATGGTTCCGATCTCCTCGCCGAGAACCGCGCGGCGGATGTTGCCGCGCTCGCCGAGGTCGAACACCACGATGGGAAGGTCGTTGTCCATGCAGAGGCTGATGGCGGTGGAGTCCATCACCTTGAGGTTCTTCTTCAGCACGTCGAGGTACGACAGCTGCTTGAACTTGACCGCGGCCGGGTTCTTCTTGGGGTCGTCGTTGTAGACGCCGTCGACCTTGGTGGCCTTGAGCAGCACGTCGGCGTGGATCTCCATGGCCCGGAGGCTCGCCGCGGTGTCGGTGGTGAAGTACGGATTGCCGGTGCCGGCGGCGAAGATCACCACCCGCCCCTTCTCGAGGTGGCGCATGGCGCGGCGGCGGATGTAGGGCTCGGCGACCTGGTGCATCTCGATGGCCGACTGGACCCGCGTCTCCACGCCCAGCTTCTCGAAGGCGTCCTGGAGGGCCATGGCGTTGATCACCGTGGCGAGCATGCCCATGTAGTCGGCGCTGGATCGGTCCATGCCCTCCGTGGCGCCGGAGACCCCGCGGAAGATGTTTCCGCCGCCGATGGTCAGCGCCACCTGGATGCCCAGGTCGACCGCCTCCTTCACGTCCTGTGCGATGGCGATGAGCGTCTTCGGCGAGATCCCGTACTTCCCGTCGCCCATCAGGGCCTCGCCCGACAGCTTGACGAGGACGCGCCGGTACCGGGCCTTCTGCTTCTCGCTGCCGCTGGGAGTCGAGGTCTTCATGGGGGGTCGCGTGGGCTGGCGCATTGTACTCGAATTGGCGCCTGGCTACGGCGCACCGGGAGTGGTGAGGGCGGCCTGCAAGGCTCCTCCCCCTCCCCGTCCGCGTCGTCGGCGTCGACGTCCTCCGCGCCTGCGGCGCGCCGCGTCCGGCGACTCCCCGGGGAGGGTGGACGTCTCGGGAGCCTCGTCTCCGGTGGCCTCGGCGAGCTGGGAGGGCTCGATCTCCTCCCCGCCCTCGCCTTCCCTCCGCCTCGCCTCGTCCTCCCAGCGCGAGAGCGCCTCGGCGCCCTCGCCGGTGGCCTTGACCGTCAGCCGCAGGAGCTGCAGGGCGTCGGTGAAGTAGGCCTGGCCGGCCAGCCCCCCCCGGCGGCGGCGGCGCGGGGGGCCGTGGAAGAGCTTCTGTGCCTGCATCGCCATGCGGGTGCGGTCCGCCATCTTGCGCGGCAGCCGCGCGGTCTGGACCAGCTCGGCGAGCAGGACGTCGGCTGCCGGCTCGCCGGCCGGCGCGGAACGGAGATGCACGAGCAGTGCGCCGAGGAGCATGGCGTCGGAGACCTCCTCGCCTCCGCGGACCAGCACGTCGAGGGCCGAGAGGTGGGCCTGGAACCGGGCCCGCGCCTCCGGTCCCCCGGCGTCGAGCGCCTGCGAGAGGGAGGGCAGGATGACCGGCAGGAGCCCGGCCGAGCGGAGCAGCTCGAATGCACGGCTCGCGCCGGTGCAGCGCAGGATCTTGAAGGTCTCCTCGAGCACGCGCGGCGGAGCGCAACGGGCCAGCTCCCCGGCGTGGCGCCGCATGGCCTCGAAGACCTCGGGCTCGATGGTGAAGCCGAGCCGGGCCGCGAAGCGGATCGCCCGGAGGGCGCGCACGGGGTCCTCGCGCATGCGGATCTCGGGGTCACCGATGGTGGAGATGCGGTGCGCCTCGAGATCGGCGCGGCCTCCGACGTAGTCGATGACCTCGCCCTGGAACGGGTCGTAGAAGAGGCCGTTCACTGTGAAGTCGCGGCGCCGCGCGTCCTCCTCGGCGGTGCCGAAGACGTTGTCGCGGGTGATGAGCAGGTCGGCGTCGGACGGGACGTCGTCGCCCACGTCGACCGGGTTCTGCCGGAAGGTGGCGACCTCGATGATCTTGCCGTCGCGGAAGAAGACGTGGGCCAGCCGGAAGCGCCGGCCGATGAGCCGGCAGTTGCGGAAGATGGCTCGCACCTCGCCGGGGTGGGCGTCGGTGGCCAGGTCGAAGTCCTTGGGGGTGCGGCCGAGCAAGGCGTCGCGCACGCAGCCGCCCACGAAGTAGGCCTTGTGCCCCACCGCGCGGAGCCGCGCGATGACCTTCACCGCGTCCCTGTCGAGCCGGTCGAGCGGGATCTCCTGCTCCCGGTCGGGACCGGGCATCTCGGGATCGAGCGCCAGGCCCCGGGGCGGAGAGGGACGCCGCTCGTCGTCGTGCCGCTCGCGGCGCCTGTCCTCCCGGTGGCGTTCGCCCCGGTGCGGTCGTGGCTCGCCGCGGGCCGCGCGGGGCTCCTCGCGGTGGGCGGGGATCTCCCGGTGCGCGGCGACCTCCCGGGTGGCGGGGATCTCGCGGATCACGCGGGTCTCGCCGGAAGACCCGGCCTCGCGGGCCTCGCCGGGCACCGCGCCTCGCCCGCGCCCTCTCCTGGACCGGCGCCGCCGCTTCCCGGGCGGACGATCGCCTGCCGCGCCGCCGGAAGGCTTCGCGTCGCCGTTGCTCTGGTTGTGGTGGGGGTCCTGCGCCTGCTGCGTCTGGGGGTTTCGGTTCTGGATTTCTTCCATGTGTTCGCCGGAGTCGGGGGGCGCCTCGCCCGGGGCTCATCCACCGGGCCCGCGAGACGCACCTTCGCCGTCGGGCATTTCCTTTGTAGCCAGTACTTACGCCGGGATACGCGCCGCGTCAACGTTCCCGGAACATCTCCACCTGTTCGGCCTCGAGCCCGAGCACCTCCCGGACCGGTCCGAACGAGCGCCGGTGGATGGCGCAGGCGCCGCGTTCCCGGAGGGCCGCCACGTGGTCCGGCGTGGGGTATCCCTTGTGCCGGGCGAAGCCGTAGCCCGGGTACTCCTCGTCCATGCGGGCCATGAGCGCGTCCCGGGTGGTCTTCGCGAGGATGCTGGCCGCGGCGATGGTGAGGGACAGCGCGTCGCCGTGGACGATGCCGTCCTGGGGGATGTCGAGGTCGCGGATGCGCCGCGCGTCGATGAGCAGGTGCTCCGGACGCCGCTCCAGGCCGAGCACGGCGCGGCGCAGGGACAGGATCCCGGCCCAGTAGATGTTGAGCCGGTCGATCTCCCCCACCTCGGCCCGACCCACCGCCCAGCAGACGGCGTTCCGCTTGATGTCCTCGGCGAGCCTCTCCCGCTCCGTCGCGTCGAGCTGCTTCGAGTCGTCCACGCCGCGGGGGCGGTAGTCGCGGGGCAGGATGCAGGCCGCCGCAACCACCGGCCCGGCGAGCGGCGCCATGCCGGCCTCGTCCACACCGGCCACCAGCGTGATTCCTCGCTCCCAGAGCCGGTTCTCGTGCCGGAGGAGGTTCCGCAGCCTCTGCCCCTCGGCCCGGTTGGCCTTCCTGCGGCGGCGCACGGCGGCGAGGACCGTGCGGGCCCCGGCGCGGGGGTCCTCCGCGAGCGCAGCCTCGGCCCGGGGCGACAGCGGACGCCCGTGGTCCACGTACCGGGCCCGGAGCTCGGCGATCGAGAGCGAGGCGAGCTCGTCGAGGCGCATCGGTGCGGGATGGTAGCCGAGGGGCTGCGGCCCGTCACGCCCCGCGCGCGGCGCGACCACCCTGGCAGCGGGGGCAGAAGAAGGTCGACCGCTGGGCCTGGACGATGCGCCGGATCTCCGCCTCGCGACAGCGCGGGCAGCGCTCCCCGTGCCGGGCGTACACGCGGAAGGGGTTCTCCGCCCCCGGCTCCTCGACGTAGGCGATCTCCGGGCCGTCCTGCATCTCGATCCCCCGCCGGAGCGACGAGGCGATGGCGCGGGCCAGCGCGCGGACCTCGGCCGTGGAGAGGGCGGCGCTCCGCCGTCGCGGGTCGATGCGGGCCGCGAAGAGCGACTCGCTGGCGTGGATGTTCCCGACGCCGGCCAGCACCGCCTGGTCGAGGAGCGCCACCTTCACGGCCCTCCGCGTGGCGCGGAGCCGCTCGGCCAGGAGCCCGGGGTCGATGCCGTCGTGGACCGGGTCGGGGCCGAGGGCCGCCACCTCCGGAAGCACGGAGAAGTCGGCTCCGGGGACGACCCGCTGCCTCCCGAAGAGGCGCGGGTCCAGGTAGAGGAGCGCGCGGCCGTCCTCGAGCTCGAGCCGCACTCGCGCATGGGGCGGCTCGGCGTCGGACGCCTCGCGCAGGACCCACTTCCCGGTCATGCCCAGGTGCGACCAGAGGCCCACGGGGCGGCCGCGCCGGTCCTCGAGGGTGACGAGGAGGTGCTTGCCGCGCCGGTCCACCTTCACCATTCGCGCACCGGCGAGCGCACGGGCGAAGGCGCCCCGGTCGCCGGGACGGAAGATGCGCCCGGCCCGGGGATCGGTGGCCACCCGGGCGATCCGCCTCCCCTCGGCCCAGCGCCGGAGGTTGCGCGCGGCGATCTCGACCTCGGGAAGCTCCGGCACCCGTCACTCCTTGCGGCGCTCGAAGGCGGCCACGAAGAAGCCGTCGGTGCCGTGGCGGTGCGGCCAGAGACGGAGCTCGTTGCCGGTGGCGCCGGCCGCCCGGGCCCGATCGGCGCCGAGCGTCTTCTCGAGCGGCATGGGAGCGAAGCCCGGCAGCGTGGCAGCCGTGGCGGCGATCTCCTCGTTCTCGGCGCGGGCCACCGAGCAGGTGGCGTAGACGAGGCGGCCTCCCGGCTTCACGAGTCGCGAGAATCGGAGGACGAGCTCCCTCTGCCTCGCCGCGAACCGGGCCGGGTCGGCGGGGCCGAGCCGCCAGCGGGCGTCGGGCTTGCGCCGGAGGGTTCCGAGACCGCTGCACGGGGCGTCGACGAGGACCACGTCGGCCTTGCCCTCCTCCTCGCGCAGCGCGGCGTCGGCCTCCGCGTCGGCCGGGATCGCCCGGGTGCGGAGGTTGTCCACGCCGTCCCGCCGGGCGCGGCGGCGCGCCTCCTCGAGGCGTTCCGCGTCGACGTCGAGGGCCAGCAGGACCCCGCGGTTCCGCATCTCGGCGGCGAGCGCCAGGGTCTTGCCCCCCGCGCCGGCGCAGGCGTCCACCACCTTCATCCCCGAGCGGGCGCCGCAGGCCAGCACGATGAGCTGGCTGCCCTCGTCCTGCACTTCGAAGAGCCCGCCCTTGAAGGCGTCCAGGCCGAAGGCGTTGGCGTGCCCGTCGAGCACGAGCCCCCAGGGGGAGAGCGCGGTCTCCTTCGACTCGACCCCCTCCTCCTCGAGCCTTCTCGCCAGGTCGTCCCGCGTGGTCCTGAGCAGGTTCGCCCGCACGGTGAGCGGCGCGCGGACGTTCACCGAGGCGGTGAAGGCGCGCGCCTCGTCGAGCCCCATCTCGGCGACCAGCCGCTCGGCGAGCCAGGGAGGGAGCGACCCCTCCACCGCGAGCCGCTTCACGGGGTCCTCGATGGCCGCGATGCGGGCCTCGGCGCCGGCGAGGGGGCCGAGGGCGCCCCGCGCGAGCCCCATGCGCCGCTCCGCCTGATCGGCCGAGAGGGCACCTGGCCGGGCCAGGGAGGCCGCGTAGAGCTCGGCGATGGAGGCCCGGTGCCCGAGCAGCCACTCGATGCGCCCCAGGGCCCTGAGGACGCCGTAGACGGCCTCGGCCGCGGCGCGCCGCTCCACCGAGTAGAGCCGCTTCTCCCGACGCAGCACCACCTCGAGCGCGCGGTCGGCGAGCCAACCCTGCTCGCGCACGAGGCCGAGCACCTCGAGGACCGCCGCGTCGACGAGATCGTCGCGCAGCGGCCGGCGCGCGAAGGCGCGCGGCGAACCCGAGCCGCGGTGGTGATCCCGGGCTACAGGGCCTCCAGGACCTCGGCCACGTGGCCGGCTACCTTCACCTTCGGGAACACCCTCGCCACCTTTCCATCGGGGCCGACGATGACGGTGGTTCGCACCGTCCCGAAGACCTTCTTCCCGTACATGTTCTTCTCGCCCCAGACCCCCCAGGCCTTCTGCGTCTCGGCGTCGGGGTCGGACAGGAGCCGGAACGGCAGCTGGAACTTCGCCTCGAACTTCTTCTGGGTCGCGGGCAGGTCCTTCGAAATGCCCAGGATCACGGCCTTCTTCCTCTGGAATGCCTCGACTTCGTCCCGGAAGTCGCTCGCCTCCTGGCTTCAACCAGGGGTCATGGCCTTCGGGTAGAAGAAGACCACCACCGGTTTCCCCTTGAAGTCCGACAGCTTGACCTTCTTCCCGTCCTGGTCGAGGAGGGTGAAGTCCGGGGCCTTCCTTCCGATCTCGAGTGCCATGCGTCCTCCGGGGGTGGAGATACACTCCGGGGCGCCTCCGGCGCAACGCCCCGGTTCGGGATTCCTCTCGCCGTTCCGCGGTGTTGCGGTGCGCGCCGCGCCGTGTTAGGTACCTCCCCGCCGTAAATTCGCACACCTCCCGGTTGGATCCCCCGGTCGCGCAGATCCGCGCGAAGGGACCCGACGTGAAACGGAGAGGTGGAGGCCACAACCGGAGACGCACATGGAAAACGAGATTCCGCAGGACCCGTCCGTCGAGCCCGCAGCTCCTCCCCCCGCTGCCCCCCCCGCCGAGAACACGATGGCCGCAGCGCTCCAGTCGAGCGGCTCCGCCATCACGATGAAGCAGCTGCTCGAGGCGGGCGTCCACTTCGGCCACCAGACCAAGCGCTGGAACCCGAAGATGAAGCCGTACATCTTCGGCGCCCGCAACGGCATCTACATCATCGACCTCCAGAAGACGGTGGGGCTCGCCCGCAGCGCGTTCCGCTTCGTCTCCGACGTGACGGCCAAGGGCGGCACCGTGCTCTTCGTGGGCACGAAGAAGCAGGCCCAGGACGCCATCCGCGAGGAGGCCAGCCGTTCGGGCATGTTCTACGTGACCAACCGGTGGCTGGGCGGCACGCTCACCAACTTCAAGACCGTCAAGACCGGCATCGACCGGCTCAAGACCATCGAGAAGATGAAGGCCGACGGCACCTACGAGCGCCTCCCCAAGAAGGAGGTCGCCTCGCTGGAGCGCGAGCGCGAGAAGCTCGAGAAGAACCTGGGCGGCATCAAGGACCTGTCCCGCCTCCCGGCAGCCCTCTTCGTCATCGACACGAAGAAGGAGTACATCGCGATCCACGAGGCGAACCGCCTCGGCATCCCCGTCGTCGCGGTGGTCGACACCAACTGCGATCCCGAGGGCATCGACTTCACCATCCCGGGCAACGACGACGCCATCCGCTCCATCCGGCTCTTCACCTCCAAGGTGGCCGAGGCCTGCATCGAGGGCAAGGCGCGCTACGGAGCCTGGGTGGCCGAGCACGGTGGCCGCGACGAGCAGGCCGAGCAGAACGAGCGCGACGCCGCCAGCGAGCGCGGCGACAAGCGCGGCGACCGGCGCGGCCCACGCCGCGGCCCACGCCGTGAGCCCCGCGAGGACCGCGGCGCCGCCAGCGCGAACGTCGAGGTGCTCCGCAAGGGCGAGGTGGTCGTCCCGCCGCCCGCCGACGAGCCGGCCGCCAGCTAGACGGCGTCCGCCGACCGATCTCCGGGGGCGGGCTCGCACAGGGCCCGCCCTCTCGTTTTCCCAGTACCCGAAAGAGAGGAACGAAAGTGGCAGAGATCACTGCAAACGCCGTGAAGGAGCTCCGGGAGAAGACCGGGGCCGGGATGATGGACTGCAAGAAGGCCCTCGGCGAATCGGGGGGCGACTTCGCGAAGGCCGAGGAGTACCTGCGCAAGAAGGGGCTCGCCTCCGCCGCCAAGAAGGCCGGACGGACGGCCACCGAGGGCGCGGTCGGAAGCTACGTCCACATGGGCGGCAAGATCGGCGTGCTCGTCGAGGTGAACAGCGAGACCGACTTCGTGGCGCGCACCGAGGCCTTCCAGGCGCTGGTCAAGGACGTGGCCATGCACATCGCCGCGGCCGCTCCCCAGTACGTCCGGCGCGAGGAGGTCCCCGCCGAGGTGGTGGCGAAGGAGCTCGAGATCGCGAAGGCCCAGATGGTGGAGCAGAAGAAGCCCGAGGCAATCATCGAGAAGATCGCCCAGGGCAAGGTCGACAAGTTCTTCAAGGAGGTCTGCCTGCTCGAGCAGCCCTTCGTGAAG
The DNA here is from genome assembly GCA_963802065.1 of uncultured delta proteobacterium. GTDB lineage: Bacteria > Myxococcota > Myxococcia > Myxococcales > Anaeromyxobacteraceae > CAIOAK01. The sequence continues at coordinate 380,731 of CAWDHF010000011.1, forward strand.
GACGACAAGAAGTCGGTGCAGGAGATGATCAACGACCAGATCGCCAAGATCGGCGAGAACATCCAGGTCCGCCGCTTCGCCCGGTTCGTGCTCGGCGAGGGGCTCGAGAAGAAGACCGAGGACTACGCGGCCGAGGTGGCCAAGGTCGCCGGTCTCTCCTCGTAGCGCCGGCACCCCTATTCCCGTTGCATCCGGGCCCCGGCCGCGCGAGCGACCGGGGCTCATTCGTTTCGGCCGCCTCGTGGACCCCGGAGCGGTTGCCGCCGGCACCGGGGATCGCGCCCATCCTCGGAGCTGGTCCCCGCGGCGCGGTAGCGGCTCGACCGCTCGTCGCCGGCGAATACCGACCACCGTCACGACGAACCCGTTCCCAGGCGACGACGGCATCGGCCGCGTCCCCCGCGTGCGCCAGGCGGCCGGGGTGGCCCCGGCGCTCCGCGCCTCCGCAGCCGGCGCCGCCTGGGGTTCGCTCGTGGCATCGGCGTTCCGCGGCGCCATCCAGCCGCCCTGAACCCGGACGGCGAGGACCAGCGCGGCCAGCGACGCGGGCCTCGCCCCGGACCGCCGGCGTTCACCCAGGGACGCCGGCAGGGGCCGCGCGACACGACGGAAAAGGAAAGGGAGCCGACCCGAAGGCCGGCTCCCGAGAACTTCAGCACACGGGCCCGGAGGCCCGGCCGCCTCTTGCTACTTGACGGCCGGCGGCGTCACGACGAGGTCGTCACCGGTGATGACGGTGACGTCGACGTCGACCGAGTTGCCCTGCTGGTCTCCGACGGTGCCAACCACGCGGTACGTCGCGTTGTTGTCGAGCACGCCCGCAGGGGCCGTGACGGTGATGCTGGCGCCCCAGAACTCGGTGTCGGAGTTGGGGTTGTAGCAGACCGCGTGGGTGGCCGTGACGTCCGTCGTGCCGTTGAAGACCTTGAGGCCGGTCGCGGTCGCGGGCGGCTGGCAGACGAGCGGATCGGGCTGGACGGTCGCGGGATCCAGGAGCTTGTTGAAGAGGATCCGGATCATCCCGTAGGCGAACTCGTCACCGAACTCGTCCACGTAGAGCGGCGGCACCGGGCTGATGGCGCCGAGCACGTAGTTGGCGGGCAGCGAGTAGGTGAACGTGCTGAGGACGCCGGGAAGGGTCGTCTGGTAGGTGCCGCCCAGGTTTCCCGTGAACAGCGGGGCATAGCCCGGGCCCATGCGCGGCGGGAAGCAGACCACCGGGCAGACGCTCGGGATGCCGAACGCGGCGTTTTCCGGATTGCAGAGGCCGGGGAACACCACGTCGGCCCAGGCCTTGTCGACCTGGGGATAGGGAGCCAGGCAGCCCGGAGCGTCGGGCGGCACGAACTCGTTGTAGTTGGTGTCGGTCATGCTGACGCCGAGGACGACCGGCGCAGCTTCGTTGGCCTGCATGTAGGGATCACAGGCGGTCACGGACAGAGCGGCCAGTGCGGCCACCGCAAGCCCGAATCCTCCCAGGGTCCTGTTGCGCGTGTTCATTTGGGTGTCCTTGTCTTTCTCGGGGATCGCCCGGTTAGAAGCTCAGCGCCACGCCGAACCGAGCCGAGATCGGAGCCTGGTAGGCGGAAATCAGCCCCTGCGCGCTGTTCTGCGGACGGCCGTAGTTGAGGTTCGGGCTGATCCGCCGGTCCTCGAGAGTCCGGGCGTACGGCAGATCCGGGCAGGCGGAGTTGAGCGCGGCGAGCGGGTCCTTGCTCGTGGCCGAATTCTTGTCCCCGCACTGGGCGCCCTGCATCGGCGTCGCGAAGTCGAACGTGTAGTTCATGTCGACCCACTGGGTGGTCTGCATGTTCAGGAGGTTGAAGATGTCCACGCTGAACTGCAGGGTGTACGGCCCCGAGAGGGCCCACATGAGCTTCGCACCCGCGTCGAGCTGGTAGGTCCAGGCGAGGTCTCCGGCCGAGCCGCGCGGAAGGATGTACGCCTCCCCGCAGCCGTAGATGGCCTGGCAGGCCGTCGCGCTCACCGGCAGGCCGGACATGGCCTGGAAGTTGACGCTGGGCACCAGGGTGACGTCGGGCGACAGCGTCGCGTTGTAGGAGCCGGCGAGCTTGATCTGGTGCGAGCGGTTTCCACCGAGCGGACCGGTCTTGTTGCCGAGCAGCGCCACGAGGTCGTACTCGGACGTGATGTTCGGGTCGAGCTGGGCGTTCTCCATGCGGAAGAGGCCCGGGAAGTTGCCCCGGAGCGACGACCAGGTGTAGCTCCCCTGGGCCAGCCACTTCTTGGAGAAGAGCTTGTTCACCGTGACCGAGACCGCGTCGTAGTCACGGACCGGCTTGTTCCAGTTGACCGAGTAGATGGTTCCGGTGGTGAAGCTCGTGCCCGCCGCGTTGTTCGGGTTGAACGTGATGCCCTGGTACGGGCCAGCGGTGGCCGTCCACGACTGCGACACGGTGGGGTTGGCGATGAAGTAGTTGCTGCCGTCGTCGGAGGACATGTCCTCGATGATGTCGCCCATGCGGCGACCCATGTAGTCGACACCCACGGTGAGATCCTGGAGGACCTCGTACTGGATGCCGCCGCCGAACTGCTGGGTGTAGGAACCCTTCAGGTCGGGGGCCACCGGCGCGTAGAGCGCGGAGGTGAGCTGGAACCCGCGGGTGCCCGAGACACCGGAGTTGTTGGCCAGGTCGATGGTGTTCGGGCCGGGGCCCGCGCCGATTCCGAGGCCGTAGACGTCGGAGCAGGACGCGAAGGGGTTCACGCCCGGGTTGGTCTTGGGGTCGGAGTTGGTGCAGGTCCCGCGCAGGTACGTGGCGCGGATCTGGCTCTCCCCCGAGAAGGCGCGAACCGCCATGTCGAGCGGGATCGACTCATAGTACATGCCCCAGTTGCCCTGGATCTTGCCGCGGCCGGTCCCGGTGAAGTCCCAGATGGCCTGGACGCGGGGCGCCCACATGTCGTTGATGGCGATGGTCGGAGCGGTGGGGTCGGTGGTCGGCGTCGCGTTCGTCATGTTCTGGGTGTCGAGCCGGACGCCGAAGTTGAGCGTGAGGACGTTGGCGATGGTCCAGCTGTCCTGCAGGTAGTAACCGTTCGACCAGGTGTTGGTCTGGGCGATGGCGGTCCCGGGGTTGGTCGGATCCTTGAGCCCCGAGTTCACGCAGTTTCCGTTCGCGTCGATGCTGGCGCACGCGTTGGAGGCGCGCGTGCTGCTGGGCGTCGGGAAGGGCGAGTTGGGATCGAGGACGCCGAAGCCGCGGAAGGTGTAGAAGGCGTTGGCCGACGTGCTGGGGGTCTGGCTCGTGGTGTTGGTGGCCCCGTAGCCGTACCAGATGGCGCCGCCGGTGTAGTAACGGCTCTCGTCGTAGGTCGCGTAGTCGATCTGGACGCCGGCCTTGAGCTGGTGCTGGCCCAGCAGGTCGAAGAGGCCGGTGAGCGCGACGTTGCCCGCGAAGCGGTCGGCCTTCGGGTCTCCCACGAAGCCGTAGCCGCCGGTCAGGTACTGGGCGACGTTGCAGGCGCCTGCGTTCGAGAGCGGGCAGGTGAACCCCGGAACGAAGTTGGCGAGCGGCTGGCTGCTGCGCCAGCTGATGAGCGCCGTCTGGAGGTTGTTCACGCCGTAGTTGGTGTTGGCGTTCACGGAGGTCGACGAGTTGAACCACCCGCCCCGGGCCTCGAGGAGGAGGTGCTTGTCGAGGAACTTGCCGGAGTAGTTCAGGGTGACGTTGGTCGTGTTCGCGCTGGTGTTGTTGGCGTACGCGCTGGCGTTGCCGTTCGCACCGACGATGCCGAAGTTGGTCGTGGGCTGGGTGTTGAACGACGCGAACACGTTGTGGTTCTCGTTGATGAGCCAGGTCAGCTTGGCGATCGCGAAGTAGCGGTCGTACCCCGAGCCGTAGACGCTGTCGGTACCGGCGACGGGGGCCATCTGGTACTGGCCGTAGGCATCCTGCTGGAAGGCTCCGACGCAGCGACCGGGCGCCGAAGGATTACACAGCGTGCGCGACTGGTAGTACTTGGTACGGGCGTTGTAGTTCATCTGCGGCGCGAAGCCCGCGTAGAACCAGAGCTTGTCCTTCACGATGGGACCGCCCACCTCGAGCCCGAAGTCGGCCGCGTAGGAGCCCTTGTATGGCGTCGACTGGGACGCGACGGCCTCGCCGGCCCGGAAGACCGCCGGCGTCGCCGGCGTGAAGATGCCAGGCGTGAGGTTGCCCCAGATCGAGCCGTGGAACTCGTTGCCGCCCGACTTGGTGACCGTGTTGATGATGCCGGCCGACGAGTATCCGTACTCGGGCATGAACGAGCCGACCTTGACGTCGAGCTGGTCGACGAAGTTCGTGAGCAGGTTCGTTCCGAGGGTGCCGTAGCTCGGGTCGGAGACGCGGAGTCCGTCGATGATGTAGTTGTTCTCGGGCGAGGTGGCCCCGGCGAAGCTGACGCCGTACATGTCGCGCTGGGCGGTCGGCGCGATCGTGGCGGCCTGCTCGAAGGAGCGGCTGACCAGCGGGACCGTCGCCAGGAACTCCTTGCTCACGATCGTGCCGGCCTCGGCCGAGCCGATGTTCACCGCGGGTGCCGTGCCGGTCCTGACGACCTGCTCCTCCATCTGCACCGACTCGGGAACCATGGCGATGTTGGCGCGCAGGGTGAAGTCGACGCGGAGGTTGATGTCCGTGCGCTCGGCGGGCTTGAAGCCCTGCAGCTGGGCCGAGAGCTTGTACAGACCTGGGGGCAGACCCGTGAGGGTGTAGCTTCCCCGAGCGTCCGTGACCGCGGTCTGCTCGCCCTGGAGGGACTTGGAGGTGGCGATGACGAGAGCGCCGGCGACGGGCTTGCCCGTGGCGGCGTCGTTCACCACACCGACGATGGTACCAGTGGACTGTGCGGTGGCGGACCCGGCGAACAGAAGCATCGCGACGGGTGCCACCCACAGGAGGCGCAGCAACTTCTTCCTCATGACTTCCTCCCTAGGAGAGATGCGAGAAGCTGAAGCCTGACGGTGGAGCCAGCTTGAAACCCTTTGAGGCCGCCCTGAAACGGTCCCGCAACACGGCGTTGCGGGATGGCCGAAGTGTGCGATTTCTACGCACCGGGTTTGGGAATGTCAACGGCTTAGAAACTGTTTCCCACAGTTCCTTGCAGGCTCATCTGGCCTCCGGCTCCCGGCCTCGCCTCGAAATGCGGGACTGGAGCCGGATCCCGCTCGGCGTGAACGAGCGGTCCGTTTTCGGCGAGGTCCTCCCGGAAGGCGCACCGCCGTCGGGTCGCGCCCGGCTGAGCGAGCCCCGCGGAAGGGCCACCCGCGATCGTGCGTTCGGGCTAGCCCGGAGTAGCGGTTGACAACTCCTCCAATGGCCGCTAAAAGCCGCCGGTCCTTCCCTTCCCCTTCCGGGCTGATTCTCACGTCAAACGAGGCCCCGGCGTGTTCGACGAAGTCACAAAGACAGAGGGCGGCAAGCGCGTCGCCCGGCGCAGTGCTTTCCTGGCCGGCTCCACGGTCGTCCAGATCCTGTTCGTCGCCTTCCTGATCGTGGCGGGCGAGCGGATCCGGGCCGCGGTGAAGTCCGAGCCGGTGGTGGACGTGAAGTTCGTCCGCGCCGCGCCTCCGAGGCCCCCGCCGCCGCCTCCCCCTCCCCCGCCGGCGCGGAAGAAGCCTCCCGGCGACAGGCCCAAGGTCGAGACGAAGAAGGCCCCGCCCATGGCGATGATCCAGCCAAAGGACGTGGAGGCGGAGATCAAGCCCCCCGATCCGAACGAGCCGGAGGAAGACTACGGCGACGACTCGGGCGAGGGCGTCGAGGGTGGCGTGGTCGGCGGCGTGGTCGGAGGCCAGGTCTCCCAGGGTGGCGGTTACGAGGAGGCCCCGAAGTACATGGGTGCCGGCTTCAAGGCCCCGGAGATGGCCGACAAGAACTGCTTCCGGGAGAGCTTCCGCCTCCCCGCGTCGCTGGCTGGCTTCGTCCAGGCCGTCACCGTGAAGTTCGCCGTGTACCCGAACGGCGCCGTGGGGGCCTTCTCGGTCATGGGCCAGGTCCCCGATCAGCGCATCGCCGACGCCATCCGGAACGCCGTCACCAACTGCAGCTGGAAGCCCGGCTCCGATGCGCAGGGCAGGCCCGTCGCCATCTACGTCATCATGCCCGTGAAGATGCAGTAGGGCACTTCCGCTTCCGCCACACTCCAGGAGAACAGCCAGATGTCCCTTCCCGTGATCGACGTCGTCAACCAGGTGGTGCTCGCCGCCGCCGAGCCCGTGATGTCCTTCGACCTCATGAACATGTGGCGCAGCATGGGCCCGTTCGCGAAGTTCATCGCGATCGTGCTCGCCGTCATGAGCGTGTGGTCGCTGGCGGTCGCGGTGGAGCGCATCGTCACCTACTCGCGTTCCGGAAACGCCTCGCGCAAGTACGCGGCCGAGCTCGCCACGCTCCTTCCGGCCGGCAAGTTCAAGGAGGCCGTGGAGATGGCGCACACCAAGGAGTTCGCCAAGGGCTACCTGCCCAAGGTGCTCGGCCTGGCCCTCGAGGAGTACCGGCAGGGCATCGAGTCCCACGGAGCGCACGGCGGGAAGCACGAGATCGGCGAGTTCGACATCGTGGCTGCCGTGAACCGCGCCATCGACCGCAGCACGCTGCGGACCATCACCGACATGCGCCGCGGCCTGGGCTCGCTCGCCACCATCGGCTCCACCGCCCCGTTCGTCGGGCTGCTCGGCACCGTGGCCGGCATCATCACCGCCTTCCAGGCCATGGCCGCCACCGGCTCGGGCGGTCTCGGCTCGGTCTCGGCCGGCATCGCCGAGGCGCTCGTGACCACCGCCTTCGGCCTCCTCGTCGCCATCCCGGCCGTGATGTTCTTCAACTACTTCACCAACCGGGTGGAGGAGATCCAGGTCGACGTCAACGACTCCACCACCGAGCTCGTCGACTTCATGATCAAGGAAGGCCGGTAGGCCGGTCCGGCCCGCCGAGGGAACTCCGTCATGTCGATGGACGTAGGCAGCAAGGGCGTCAAGAGCGACATCAACGTCACGCCGCTCGTCGACGTGGTGCTGGTGCTCCTCATCATCTTCATGGTGATCACGCCCATGCTCCAGCGCGGCAAGGCGGTGACCCTGCCCGACGCCAAGCTGGTGAGCGAGCTGAAGAGCGGCGGCGACCCGATCATCCTCTCGGTCACGCGCGACGGGAAGACGTACATCGAGAAGGAGGAGGTCAAGAAGGACGACCTCGCTCCGGCTCTCGAGGCCGCCATGGCCAGGTTTCCCGGCGCGCCCATCATGTTCAAGGGCGACCGGGACGCCGACTACAAGGTGATCCGCGAGGCCATCCTCGAGGTGACGAAGACCCGCGTCATGGGCGTGTCGCTCGCGGCCACCCAGCTCAAGGACGCGTCCGACGTGAAGGGAGCGAAGTAGCCATGTCGATGGCGCTCGGTACCAAGTCGCCGATGACCGACATCAACGTCACGCCGCTCATCGACGTGGTGCTGGTGATGCTCATCATCTTCATGGTGCTCACCCCGCTCGCCGAGAAGCAGATGTACATGCGCGTGCCGGAGTTCGAGCCCCCCGACACCCAGATCGTCCCGCCCGACGCCGTCCCGCCCGATCAGATCGTCCTCACCGCGCTGAAGAACGGCCGGGTGCTCCTCAACAAGGCGGAGATGTCGGTCGAGGACGCGATGGCGAAGCTCAAGCCGGTCTACGAGGGGCGCCTCTCCAAGGTGCTCTTCTTCAACGCCCAGGACGGAACGCGCTACGAGTTCGCCGTGACGGTCCTCGACGAGGCCCACAAGGCCGGAGTGAACACCATCGGCATGATGACCGACCCGCCGATGATCGTGGAAGCCGTCGAGGCCGCCCCGGCCGGAGACGCTCCGCCCGCAGCGCCGCAGTAGGCTGCCTAGTCCCCGCGGTCCTCCAGCCGGCCGAGCACCGCCGCCAGCTCGGGCGGCAGCGGGCTCTGCACCTCGACGCGTCCTCCCTCCGGGCGCTCGAACCCCAGCTTCCACGCGTGGAGGAAGTGGCGCTCCAGCCCGGGCAGGGCGCTGGCCGCGCCCCCGTAGTCGACGTCGCCGGCCACGGGGTGTCCCAGGTGGGCCATGTGGGCCCGGATCTGGTGCATGGCGCCGGTGGGGATGCGCACCTCGAGCAGGGTGTGGCGCGGGAAGGCGTGCGCGACCTCCCAGCGGGTCTCCGCCGGACGCGGAGCGCCGGCGCGGGACGGCAGCCGGTCGCCCGGGCGGAGGTCGGGCACCGGAACCGAACGGCCCCCACGCTGGGAGAGCGGGACCGAGCAGGCGCCGGCGGACGAGACCCGTCCGGCCACCAGCGCCAGGTAGACCTTCTCCACCGTGCGCGCGGTGAGCTGGCGCCTCAGCTCCTCCCAGGCCTCGCGGTCCCTGGCGAAGAGCACGCAGCCGCTGGTGTCGGCGTCGAGCCGATGGACGGCCCCGCCCTCCCGCGGGTCCAGCGAGGCGTCCGCGCACTCCGGGTACTCGACGGCGACCGCGTTGGCGAGCGTCCCCCGCTCCCCGTCGCGCAGCGGGTGGGTGGCCACCCCGGCGGGCTTGTCGGCCACGATCCAGCGGTGCGATCCGGCCAGGACGCGAAGCGGATCCCCGGAATCCGGTACCGGAGCTCCGGCTGGCGCCTCCAGCTCGAGCTCCACGACCAGCCCGGGGCGGGCCGGATCGCTGGCCCGGGCGCGACGGCCGCCGACGCGCACCCTCCCCTGGAGGAAGGCGCGCTTGACCGAGGCCCGACCGACCTCCATGGCGTCGGCGACGGCCCGGTCGAGCCGGCCGGCCGTGTTCTCGGGGAGGTACACCTCGTGGCGGGTCGTCACGGCGGCTCCGTCAGCCGAAGAAGACCTCTGCGATGTCGAACAGCGCGGGGTCGATCAGGTGCAGTTCCCGGGTGGCGTCGGCCAACGGGACCGGGACGATGGTGTCGCCGCGCAGGGCTGCCATGATGCCGAAGCGCCCCTCCTTCACCAGGTCGCAGGCGAAGACCCCGTAGCGGGTGGCGAGCACCCGGTCGCGGGCAGTGGGTGTCCCGCCGCGCTGGATGTGGCCGAGCACGGTGACCCGGGCCTCGAAGCCGGTCTCCCGCTCGATCTCCTTCGCCAGGTAGGCGCCGATGCCTCCCAGGCGCACGTGACCGAACTCGTCGAGCACGTCGGAGACGGTGGTCTCCTTGCTGCGGGCCATCTTGGCTCCCTCGGCCACCACCACGATGGAGAAGTGGCGACCCCGCTTCTGCCGCGCCCGGATGTGCCGGACGACGTCCTGCAGGTCGATGGGGCGCTCGGGCACGAGGATCACGTCGGCGCCGCCGGCGATGCCGGAGTGGAGGGCGATGTGCCCGGCGTGGCGCCCCATCACCTCGCACACGATGACGCGGCTGTGGGCCTCGGCGGTGGAGTGGAGCCGGTCGATGGCCTCGGTGGCGATGGTTACCGCGGTGTCGAAGCCGAAGGTGTAGTCGGTTCCGGAGAGGTCGTTGTCGATGGTCTTCGGGACCCCGACCACGTTCATGCCCAGTCCGTGGAAGCGGGCCGCCACGCCGAGCGTGTCCTCCCCGCCGATGGCCACCACCGCGCCGATGTGGTGGCGGGTCAGCGCGTCCATGACGATCTTCGGCCCATCGGGGCGCTTGAAGGGATTGGTCCGGGACGTGCCGAGGATGGTCCCTCCGAGCTGGAGGATGCCGGAGGTGTTCTGGCGGGTGACGCGGAAGTGGTCGTCCTCGAGGAGCCCCTTCCATCCGTCGCGCACGCCGGTGAACTCGAAGCCGTGCTGCTCGCCACGGCGAACCACCGCGCGGATGACCGCGTTCAGGCCCGGGCAATCTCCTCCCCCGGTGAGGATGGCGACCTTCACGTGGACGACCTCCGTCTGGGATGCTCCCCGTCCTCTACCGCCCGGGACGCCGGCGGGCAAGCGGCCGTTCCGGGGCTGGGGTCTTCATGCGCACGAGCCCCGTGAAGAGCTGCTTCTCCGTGTAGGTGCGCCGGCCGCCGTACTCCCCCACCCGGTAGAACCCGGCCGGGCGCTCCAGCCACATGCGGACCCGGCATATTCCACCATAGGTGAATGGCGCGAGGATCTCGGCGGGGGCGTCCTCCAGGTACCGGTCGCGCAAGGCCCGGATGCGGCGCTCGTACCGGCCCCGCGGCAGGCGGCTGTGGACCCGCCCCCGGTGGAGCGTCCCGTCGAAGCGCTCGCTCACGTGCCAGAGCTCGTGGAGCACCGTGGAGATCCGCTGCTCGGGAGTGGAGGCCCGGAACCAGAGGGGCCGGAGCGTGATGACGTAGAGGATCTTCCGGCCGCCGATGCGGATGAGGGGCTTGCGCAGCCCGCCCTTGCCACCGCGGGCGCGCGTCTCGCCGAAGTGGGCCGGCCGGATGGTGGCCCGCGATGCCCGTCGCGCCTCCCCGGCCACCACCAGGATGCGGGAGGGCTTGACGTGGGAGAGCTCGGGCAGCCGTGCGGCCAGGTCCCGGATCAGGCGTTTCACGGCAAGTGTCATGTGGGGGCGGCGTGCCACCCCTCCACCGATATCTCTCCGGGCCCCTCCCCACAAGCTCCCCGGGTCGTCCCTCCATGGTGCTTGTCGCACGAGGAGGGCGGCCGTAGGATGCCCTTGCCCATGCTGCCCTTCGCCCTCGGCGTCCTCTTCGCGGTACCCGTGACCCTGGCGGTGGTGGCCCTTCGCTCCTGGAGGCTCCGCAGCGGCGAGGCGGCCGGCATGGCCGAGCAGGTGCGGGGATTGGCCGCGCGGCTCGAGGTGGTGGAGACGGAGGCCTCCCGCAGCGCGCTTCGCATCGACGTGGCCGAGACCGTCCTGCTCGAGAAGGGCGTCGCCGACGAGGAGGACCTCGAGGAGGCGCGCCGGTACTTCGAGCAGAACAGCGCCCCTCCGTATTCCCGGGAACGGGACGGCAGCCTGCACTGAAGCGCCGCCTGGTTGGCCCGAGCCCGTCGCGAGGCACACGATGCCGTGCGCGAGCCGGGCACCCGACGAGGGAGCAGCGGAGGCGTGCCAGGATGGCACGTCGAGCAGCGGACGGAGGAGGCTGCCCGGCGCAGCCAGGCAGCGTGCGCCGGAGCAGGGGGCGGGCCAACCGGTCGGCGCTCCCGGGCCGGCGAAGCATTGCTGCCTGCGAGAGGCGGCCTCGTCGGTGCGCTGCTCGACGTAGCTCTGCTACGCCTCCGCTGCTCCCTCCTCGGGCGCCTCTCTCGGCGACGCACTGCTTCGCCTGGCGCTGGTGAGCCGCGGGTGGGGGCTAGCGACGGCGGGGGGGAGGCCGGCCGGGGGGGCGACCGGGGGTGCGGCCGGGCTTGCCGGGGCGGGCGGTGCGGCCGGCCCGCTCTGGGCGGGCGGTGCGCTGGGGGCGGCCGGTGCGGTCGGGGCGGGCGCTCCGCTCGGGGCGGCCGGTGCGGTCGGGGCGGGCGTTCCGTTCGGGCGGCTGGTGCGCTCGGGGCGGGCGCGGAGCTCGGGGCGGCCACCGCGCCCGGGTCGCGCGGTCCGCTCGGGTCGCGCGGTCCGCTCGGGGCGGGCCTTCCGATCGGGGCGGGCGGCCCTGGGCGCGGCGGGCAGCGGCTCGAACCTGGGCTTCTCGGGGTGCCGGCGGTACAGGAGCAGGGTCCGCCCCAGGATCTGGGCGAGCTGCGCCCCCTCGGCCCGGGCCGCGATCGCCTCCGCGGTCGCGAATCGGTCCTCCGGCGTCTCGGTCCCGGCCTTCACCTTGATGAGCTCGTGGTCGTGGAGCGCCTGGTCGATCTGCGCCAGCACGGCTTCGGTCACCCCCTCCTTCCCGACCTGGACCACGGGTGCGAGGTGGTGGCCTGCCGCACGGAGGGTGCGGCGCAGCGGGGAGGATGGCATGAGCGAGCGCTTCTTGGGGTTGATCGTATCCGGCACGTTCACCTCTTCAGGAACCGGAGCTCGCGCTCCAGCTCCGGGTCGTTCACCTTCTCGACGCCGCGCTTCCAGGCGCGCTCGGCCGCGCCGAAGTCGCCGGTGATCTTGGCCATGCGGCCCAGGAAGAGCCAGCCGGGGACGCACTTCGGGCTCTTCAGGAGGGCAGCCTCGATGGCCTTCTCCGAGGCGATCCGCTGCGGCTTGCGCTGCGGCTCCGGCGCGACCAGGAACTCGAGCCAGGCCTTCCAGACATGGTACTCCGGCTCGTCCGCATAGAGTGCGACTGCCTCGTTGACCCGTGCGAGTGCTTCCAGGTAGGAGCGCCCCGCCACGAGCGGCGCCACCTTCTCGAAGGCCTGCTCCGCCTGGTAGATGCGGCCGATGTCGACCTGGGCCGATCCGCCCGTCCTCAGTTCCTCGAGATAGGCCTGCCTCCCGGCATCGGACTCGAGGGCTGCCCAGGCCGCCGCCACCCGCGCGAAGATCTCGGCGCGCAGCGCGCGGGCCTCGGGCGGCTCGCCGTCCCGGGCCGCGTCGGGGTGGTAGGTCCGGGCCAGCTGGAAGTAGGCCGCCTTCAGGCGCGCGGCGTCGGCGTCCCGCCCGACACCCAGGACCTGGAAGTGGTCGGCGTCCTCGAGCTTCTGCGCCGCGGCCCGGAGCGCCTCGACGGTCGGGCCGGCCGGGACGGCACCCCTGGGCGGGGCGGGCTTCGGCGCCGGAGCGGCCCGGGGTGCGGGCGCGGGCGCGGGTGCAGGCGCGGGTGCGGGTCTCGGGGCCTGAGGGTTGGGGGGTGGAGTCGGCCGCGGGGGCGGAGCCGCCTCGAGTCGCGGCGCGCCGAAGGTGACCAGCTCGGTCTCGGCGAGCAGCAGGACCACGCGGCGCACCGCCTCGGCGTCAGCCGGGTGGGCCGCGCAGAGCTCGTCGGCGGAGTGGAGGCCGTCGATGCGCGCGACGACGCGGGCCTCCTGCGGATTCAGCATGAGGTCCGCAACCTCGACGCGGCCGCCGGCGCGCGCCACCGAGAGCGCGCCGCGCACCCCCAGCCGGGCACGGATCACCGAGGGCTCGATCCGGCGCGTCGCATCGACGAGGAGCCCCCAGCGGCTCCCGATCGGGAAGCCCGCGGATGGCGGCGCGACGCCCGGCTCCCAGCGCCACCTTCCGTCGGCGCAGGCGAGCGCTCGCCAGACCAGTCCTGCCCCGTGTTCCTTCAGGTCCTGGAAGCGGGCGGCCGGGTCGATGAGCCGGAGTTCGATGAGGGCCCCCAGCACGTCGCCCCCGGAGCCGGGCGCGATCTGGCGGGCGTCGGCAGCCGCCTCGGCGGCGAGCAGGCCGCGCAGCACCAGGAAGGATGCCAGGTCGTCCTCCTCCCGGCTGCCGGTGGCATGCTCGACCACTCCACGGCGGAAGGTGAGCGTCCACACGACCCCGCCGGACTCGAGCGTGAGCCGCCCCGAGGCCTGCGTCGCCGCAGCCAGGGAGTAGAGGTGCAGCGCGCTTCGCTCCTCGAGGGAGCCGTGGGCGGGAATCCCGGCGGCGATCGCCGAGGCAACCGTGACCTCCGGCGCCTCGAGGCCGCGGCTCGCCCCTGGGCTCTTCTGGTCTCCGCTCACCAGTGGCTAGACTACCACCGTCTCCCGGTACTCGCCGAAGACGTCCCGCATGGCGTCGGAGATCTCGCCGAGCGTGGCGTGCGCCTTCACCGCGGCCAGGATCAGGGGCATGAGATTGTCGGTCCCCTTCGCCGCCGCTCGCACGGCATCGACGGCCTGCTTCGCGGCGGTGCCATCGCGGGCCGCGCGGAAGGCCTTCAGCCGCGCCACCTGCGCGGCCTCCAGCGCCGGGTCCACCCGCATCACGGTGACCGGCGGCTCGGCCGTCTTGTAGGCGTTCACGCCCACCACGACCTGCTCCTTCTCCTCCACCTGTCGCTGCCAGGCGTAGGCGGCGTCCTGGATCTCCCGCTGGACGAACCCCTTGTCGATGGCCTCGACCATCCCGCCCATGGCGTCGATCTTCTCGATGTACTCGGCCGCCTTCCCCTCGATCTCGTCGGTCATGGCCTCGATGGCCCAGGAGCCGCCCAGCGGGTCGATGACGTCGGCGACTCCCGACTCGTTGGCGATGATCTGCTGGGTGCGCAGCGCCAGCAGCGCCGACGACTCGGTGGGAAGGCCCAGCGCCTCGTCGCGGGAGTTGGTGTGGAGCGACTGGGTCCCGCCCAGCACCGCCGAGAGGGCCTGCAGGGTGACGCGCACGACGTTGTTCTCGGGCTGCTGCGCCGTGAGCATGGAGCCCGCCGTCTGGGTGTGGAAGCGGAGCATCCAGGAGCGCGGGTCCTTGGCCTTGAACCGGTCCTTCATGATGCGGGACCAGAGGCGCCTGGCGGCCCTGAACTTGGCCACCTCCTCGAGCACGTTGTTGTGGGCGTTGAAGAAGAAGGAGAGGCGCCCGGCGAAGGCGTCGACGTCGAGGCCGGCCCTCTCGGCCGCCTCCACGTAGCTGATCCCGTCGGCCAGCGTGAAGGCCACCTCCTGGACCGCCGTCGAGCCGGCCTCCCGGATGTGGTAGCCGGAGATGGAGATGGGGTTCCACTTGGGCAGGAACTTGGCGGTGTAGGCGAAGATGTCGGTGATGATGCGGATCGACGGCCGCGGCGGGTACACGTAGGTCCCGCGCGCCGCGTACTCCTTCAGGATGTCGTTCTGGATGGTGCCCTGGAGGTCGGCAGCGGCCACGCCCTGCTTCTCGGCCACCGCCTGGTAGAGCGCCAGAAGGATGGACGCCGTCGAGTTGATGGTCATCGACGTCGAGACCTTGCCCAGCGGGATCTGGTCGAGCAGGGTCGACATGTCGTCGATCGAGTCGATGGCCACGCCCACCTTGCCCACCTCGCCGAGCGCGCGGGGGTGGTCGGAGTCGCGTCCCATCTGCGTGGGAAGGTCGAAGGCCACCGAAAGGCCGGTCTGGCCCGACTGGAGCAGGTAGCGGTACCGCTTGTTGGACTCCTCGGCGGTCCCGAAACCGGCGTACTGGCGCATGGTCCAGAAGCGGCCGCGGTACATGGTGGGCTGCACACCGCGGGTGAACGGGTAGTCGCCGGGGAAACCGAGGCGGGCCTCGAGTCCCGGCGCGACGTCGGATGCCCCGTAGACGGGCTGGATCGAACCGCCGCTGGTGGTCCGGAAGGACCTCTTGCGCTCGGGGGCCTTGGCAACGGCCTTGGCGTACGGACCGGCGAGCCAGGCGGCGGTGGGGGAGGGTTTCGCGGGGGCGGTCTTCGCGGGCCGGGACGGCTTCGCGGCCCTGGACGGCTTCGCGAGCCTGGGGGTCTTGGCCTTGGGAGCGGGCCTGGCCTTGGGAGCGGGCTTCCGCTTCGGCGAGGTCTTGCCCTTGGATGCGGTCTTCTGCGCGGCCGACTTCGTCGACCTTGCTGCCTTGCCCTTCGCCATTGGTTCCCTCTCCTGCGCGGCCGACATCGTCGGCCTTGCCGTGGTGCCTTGCCGTTGCGCCTTGTCGTCAGTCAACAACCGCCACCGTCATCCCGCCCTCGACCGACTGCCCGACCCCGACGGCGATCTCCACCACCTTGCCGTCCTTGGGGCTGCGGACCTCGTTCTCCATTCCCATCGCCTCGACCACCAGCACGCCCTCCCCCTCGCGAACCGCCTCGCCGGGAGCGCGCAGCACTCCGACGACCTTGCCGGGCAGCCGCGCCACGAGCGGCATCCGCCCGTCGGCCGTGAGCTTCCCGGGCGACCGGCGCATCCGCGCCCGCCGCTCGTCGAGGATCTCGAACGGGAATACCGAGTCCCGCAGGTGGACGCGCATTCCGGTCCCGCGCTCGTCGAGCTGCACCGAGTAGCTCTCCGCGTCCACCAGGACCGAGATCGTGCCGTGGTCGTGGTGGAAGGCGTCCACCCGGTGGGTGATGCCCCTCAGGGTCACCTCGTAGACTCCCGCCCCCACCCGCTCGACCCGCAGCGTCTCCTCGCGCTTCCCCCCGTCCAGCAGGGCCACGTAGGTGGTGGCGGTCACGGCTCGCCCCTCCGCAGCGCGCGAAGTCGGCCCATGCGGGCCCAGGCAGGGCTCGGTGCGTGGGCCCGGGTGGCGAATTCGTCGGCCCGGTCGTGGTCGCGCTTGTGGGCGGCCACGGCGGCGGCGATGAGCGCGACGGGCTCCAGCGCCGGGTCGGGCGGCTTCACGAGGTCCCTGGCGAAGGCGGTGCAGAACCCGGTGTCGTAGTCGCCCGCCCGGAAGGCCGGGTGGTCGAGAACCGCCCGGAGGTAGTGGATGTTCGTGGCGATGCCGTGCACGTGGTAGTCGGCGAGCGCCCGGAGCAGCCGATCGATGGCCTGCTGCCGCGTGGGGGCCCAGGCCGCGAGCTTCGAGATCATCGGGTCGTAGTACGGCGGAACCACCCAGCCACCGTAGACCCCGGAGTCGTCGCGCAGCCCCGGTCCGCCCGGGACGCGCAGGTAGGTGATCTTGCCTGGCGACGGGAGGAAGCCGCGGGCGGGATCCTCGGCGTAGACCCTGGCCTCGATGGCGTGCCCGCGCGGATCGATCTCCGCCTGGGCCGGCACGCTCCCGCCCCGGGCCACCTCGATCTGCAGCCTGACCAGGTCGATGCCCGTGACCATCTCGGTGACGGGGTGCTCGACCTGCAGGCGGGTGTTCATCTCCAGGAAGTAGAAGTTGCGCGAGGCGTCGACGAGGAGTTCCACGGTGCCGGCGCCCACGTAGCCGACGGCCCGGGCCGCCTCGACGGCCACCTTCCCCATGGCCGCACGCATGGCCTCGTCGACCACGGCGCTGGGGCTCTCCTCGACGATCTTCTGGTGACGACGCTGCACCGAGCACTCGCGCTCGCCCATGTGCACGACGTTGCCCTGCTCGTCGGCGAATACCTGCACCTCCACGTGGCGGGGCGCTTCCAGGAACTTCTCGATGTAGACCCGGTCGTCGCCGAAGGCCGAGCCCGACTCCCGCTTCGCGGTCTGCCAGAGCTTCGAGAAGTCGGCGGCCCGGTCGCAGCGCTTCATCCCCTTGCCGCCGCCACCCGCCGCCGCCTTGAGCATGACCGGGAAGCCGATGCGCGCCGCCTCGACGGCCGCCTCCGCCTCGTCGGCGATGGGTCCCTCGCTGCCCGGCACCACCGGGACCCCGGCTGCCTGCATGCGCTTCCGGGCGCTGGTCTTCACGCCCATGGCCTCCTGGCTCTCGGGACGCGGACCGATGAAGACCAGGCCGGCCTGCCGGCAGGCCCGGTTGAAGTCGGCCCGCTCCGAAAGGAACCCGTATCCGGGGTGGACGGCGTCGGCGCCCGTGCGGGCGGCGGCCTCGAGGATGCGCTCGGGCACGAGGTAACTGTCGCGTGCTGGGGCCGGGCCGACGTGGACGGCCTCGTCGGCGAGGCGAACGTGGAGCGAGCCGCGGTCTGCCTCGGAGAAGACCGCCACCGTGCGGATGCCCATCTCCCGGCAGGTGCGGAGGATCCGGACCGCGATCTCTCCGCGGTTCGCCACGAGGATCTTCTGGATCGGCCGGCGTTGGGTCATCTGGGTCGGGGGCGCGAAGGACGGCTGGCCAGGATACCGAGTGGGGTCGGCGGGGTCCACGAACAAGGACCGACGCCGCGCGTCATCGCCCCCCTTCCGGCCGCTTCCGCGCCCGGGGGAGCCGTGCTACCCGGGCACCATGCGCATCCTCGTCGCCGACGCATTCCCCGGTGAGCGGCTGGACGACTTCCGGGCCCTCGGGCTCGTGGTGGACTCCCAGCCCTCCGTGTCCGTCGCGGACCTGCCCGCAGCCGCCCGGGAGGCCCGCATCCTCGTCGTCCGGAGCAAGCAGGTCAAAGGCGAGGTCTTCGCCGCCGCTCCGGCGCTCTCGCTGGTGGTCCGGGCCGGGGCGGGCGTGAACACCATCGACGTGGGAGCCGCGTCCAGGCGGGGCGTGTACGTCGCCAACTGCCCGGGACAGAACTCCATCGCGGTGGCCGAGCTCGCCATCGGGCTGCTCGTCGCGCTCGACCGGCGCATCCCGGACAACGTGGCGCTCCTCCGTGCCGGGAAGTGGGACAAGAAGGGCTTCTCCGAGGCCGAGGGCCTCTACGGCCGGACGATGGGCGTGGCCGGCGTGGGCTCGATCGGGCGCGAGATGGTGCGGCGCGCCCAGGCGCTCGGCATGAGGGTGGTGGCCTGGTCGCGGTCGCTCGACGAGGCCGGCGCGAAGGAGCTCGGCGTGGAGCGGGCCGGCAATCTCCCGGGGCTGGCGCGGATGTCGGACGCACTTTCCGTGCACCTGCCCCTCTCGAAGGAGACCCGCGGCGCGATCTCGCGCGAGGTGCTCGAGGCGCTCCGGCCGGGAGCCATCTTCCTCAACACGGCCCGGGCCGAGGTGGTGGACCAGGAGGCGCTCCTGGAGCTCGCTCGCGCGGGCCGGATCCGGGTCGGCACCGACGTCTTCCCCGGCGAGCCGGAGAAGGGGCAGGCCGACTTCCGGAGCGAGCTCGGGATGCTGCCCAACGTCTACGGAACCCACCACATCGGAGCCTCGACCGCGCAGGCGCAGGACGCCATCGCCCGCGAGACCGTGCGCATCGTCGCGTCCTTCCTGCGGACCGGCCGGGTCCCGAACTGCGTGAACGTGGCCCGCAAGACGCCGGCCCGGGCGCGTCTCGTGATCCGGCACTTCGACAAGGTGGGCGTGCTGGCCAACGTGCTCGGCCTCATCCGCGAGGCGGGGATCAACGTCGAGGAGGTGCAGAACACCGTGTTCGAGGAGGCGCAGGCGGCCTCCTGCGCCATCGACCTCGACGATGCCCCGCCGCCGGAACTGCTCGAGAAGATCCGGGCGCGGAAGGACGAGGTGCTGTTCGTGGACAAGGTGGAGCTGTAGGGAAGCTACCGCAGCGAGTCGTTGATCTCGTCCAGCACCGCCGGCGGCGGCCGCACGGCATCCTGCGGCAGGGTCGCGAGCGGAGCGTCCACCGTGCCGAGCCGGGTGAGGAAGTCGGGCGCGTCCGGGTCGGCGAAGAGGACTCCGGTGAGGACGGTCTCCTCCCCGGCCGACTCCATCAGCCGGGCCACGGCCCGGGAGCGGTTCCCCGGGTCGTAGTCGGCCTCCAGCTTGCGAAGCCGGAGGCGGGACCCGTCGTGCATCCGGACGTCGACGGTGGTGCCCGGGTCGTATTCCACGGCGATGTCCTCGAAGTGGGGCACGAAGGAGATCTCCTGGAGCGGCTCCACCTGCTCCTTCAGGACGGCGTAGCTCTTCGTCGAACCCTCGTGGTCGTTGAAGGTGACGCAGGGGCTGAGCACGTCGAGGAAGGCGGTGCCCCGGTGGACCAGCGCCGCCTTCAGCATGGCCGAGAGCTGCTTCTTGTCGCCGGAGAAGCTCCGCCCCACGAAGGTGGCCCCGAGCTGGATGGCCAGGGCGCAGGTGTCGATGGGCGGCAGGTCGTTCACCGCGCCGCCCTTCAGGACCGATCCCATGTCGGCGGTGGCCGAGAACTGCCCCTTGGTGAGGCCGTAGACGCCGTTGTTCTCCACGACGTAGACCATGGGCAGGTTGCGGCGCATGAGGTGCACGAACTGCCCGATGCCGATGGATGCCGTGTCGCCGTCGCCGGAGACGCCCAGCGCGAGCAGGTGCTTGTTGGCGAGCAGCGCGCCGGTGGCCACCGACGGCATTCGCCCGTGCACCGAGTTGAACGCGTGGCTGCGGGAGAGGAAGTAGGCGGGGCTCTTCGAGCTGCAGCCGATGCCGGAGAACTTGGCCACCCGCTCGGGCGGGATGCCCAGGTCGAAGCAGGCCTCGACGATCCGCTCGGAGACGGCGTTGTGCCCGCACCCCGCGCAGAGCGTGGTCTTGCCACCGCGGTAGTCGACCACCGTGAGGCCGATGCGGTTCTGCTTCGGTGCGGCGGCGGTGACGGGAGCGGCCATCTAGCACTTCTCCTTCGCGAGGATCTCGTCGGTGACCGAGCGGGCATCGAGAGGCAGCCCTGTGACGTGTGCGACCGGGCGGATCCGGGTCACCTGGTCCGGGGGAAGGTCGAGCTTGAGAAGCGCGGCCAGCTGGCCGTCCCGGTTCTGCTCCACCACGTAGACCCGCTCGTGGGCGGCCACGAAGTCGAGCACGGCGCGGGAGAAGGGCCATGCCCGGACCCTCAGGTAATCGGTCTCGAGACCGGCCTCGGCGCGGAGCTGGTCCTGGCTCTCCCGGATGGCCGGGTCGGACGAGCCGTACGCGATGACGCCGACGCGGGCCCGACCGCTTCCGCGCAGCTCCGGCGCCGGCAGTGCCTCCCGGGCCCGGTCGAACTTGGCCGAGAGCCGGTCCATGTTGCGGGTGAAGACCTCGGAGCTCTCGCTGTAGGCGGCGTTCTCGTCGTGCCCGGTGCCGCGCGTGAAGTAGGCCGCCTTCGGGTGGTGCGTCCCGGGCAACGTGCGCCACCCGATGCCGTCGCCGTCGACGTCCTTGTAGCGGGCGAATCCGCCCAGCTTCTCCAGGCCCTCCTTGTCGAGCACCTTGCCGCGATCCACCGGGCGGTCGGGATGGGCGAAGGGCTCGGCCATCCAGTTGTTCATGCCCAGGTCGAGGTCGGTGAGGACGAAGACCGGGGTCTGGAAGCGCTCGGCCACGTCGAAGGCCTCCACCGAGAGGGCAAAGCACTCCTCCACCGAGCCGGGGATGAGCAGGATCTGCTGCGTGTCCCCGTGGGAGAGGAGCGCGGTCGAGATGACGTCTCCCTGCGCGGTCCGGGTGGGAAGGCCGGTGGACGGCCCGACCCGCTGGACGTCGAAGACCACGCCGGGGATCTCGGCGTAGTACCCCAGGCCGGCGAATTCCGACATGAGGGAGACGCCCGGACCGCTGGTGGCCGTCATGGCCCGCGCACCGGCCCAGCCCGCACCGAGCACCATGCCCATGGCGGCCAGCTCGTCCTCGGCCTGGACCACGGCATAGGTGGCCTTGCCGTCGGGCTCGTGCCGGTACTTCCGGAGGTAGGTCGCCAGCGTCTCGACGAGGGATGACGAGGGGGTGATGGGATACCAGGCCACCACGGTGACGCCGGCGAACAGGGCTCCCAGCGCGCAGGCGGCATTCCCGTCCACCACGATCTTGCCGCGGGTGGCGTCCATGCGCTCCACCCGGTGCGGGTGGCGCCTCTCGAGCGCCGCGGCCTGCTCGAACCCGGCCCGCGCGGCGGCCAGGTTCAGGTCGCGCGCCTTCGCCTTCGCGCCGAACACGCGGCCGATGGCGGCCTCGACCTCTTCCATCTCGATGTCGAGCAGCCGCGCCACCACGCCCACGTAGGCCATGTTGCGGAGCAGCTTGCGGAGCTTGGCCTCGCCGGTGATGGGCTCGATCACCTTGTCGAAGGCCACCGGATAGAAGACCAGGTCGGGCCGGGACCCCTCGAGCGCGAGCGGCGCGTCGTAGATCACCGCCGCCCCGGGAGGCAACCCGGCCACGTCGTCCCGGGCCGTCTCCGGGTTCATGGCGACGAGGATGTCGACCTCCTTCTTGCGGGCCACGTAGCCGTCCTTCGAGGCACGGATCGTGTACCAGGTGGGGAGGCCCGCGATGTTCGAAGGGAAAAGATTCTTACCCGAGACCGGGATCCCCATCTGGAAGAGGGACCGGAGGAGGACGGTGTTGGAACTCTGCGAGCCCGAGCCGTTCGCGGTCGCGACCTGGAGGGTGACGTCGTTGGTCATCTTGATCGAGTTGCTAATGCACGCTTCCCCGCGTCGCCACCGCTACGGCCGGCTCGGGGATCAGCGGGGGGTCACGAAGAGCGTGTGCAGGCTCGCGCCGACCGCCCCGGCCGAGTCGAAGAGGCGGGTCCGGACCATTCCCAGGCCGTCTCCCTCCACCTCGGTGGTCGCCGACATGCCCACCCATTCACCCTCCGGCAAGCGCCGGAGCACGACGTTCATGTCCACCGGCACGAAGGTGTAGCCGCCGAGGGGGAGCTCCCAGCTGATCCCGTTGGCCGAGTCGACCATCGCGATCAGCCGGCACAGCCCGGAGATGGGCTCGCCGGCGACGATGGGGATCCGGCAGCGGGTCCAGACCGTGGCCGGCCCCGGCTCGCCGAAGTGACCCTGCGTGAATCGCCACTCCAGCGCCTCGCCGTACGGGAACGTCGGCAGGCCCGGGAAGAAGGCCTGGGGCTGCGGAGGCGGCAGCGGCGGGGCGGGCTCCCGGGGCCCGGCCGCGGGGCTCCGGCCGGGTTCGGCCTGGAGCTGCCAGGCCAGCGCGCGCATGGCCTCCCGCCCGTTCACCTCGGCACTCGCGGAGAGGAGCTGGATGCGCTTTCCGGGGCGCTCCACCGCGGCGGCGATCCGCATCTCGCCCACCTCGATCGGGCCGAGCAGCTCCACCGAGAGGCGAGCGATTCGCGCGCCGGGACGCGGGGAGAGCCGCTCGAGCACGTGGGCCAGGAGCGCGGCCGGCGGCCCGGCGTGCTGGAGCCCGGGCGACCACGGACCGATGGTCGCCCGCGTGGCCCGGTAGCGCCCTTCGCCGAGTGGCTCGTAGAAGGCGTCCCTGGTCATCTCTTCCCCAGCGCCTGGGCGATGGCGTCCCGCGCCGCCTCGCGCAGGGCGGCCGCGGTGGCGTGGCGCGCGGGGTCGATGGGCTCGAGCACCTCGACCACGGCCTTCATCCGGTTCCGGAGGACGAAGCCGTGCTTGGGCAAGGTCTCGTGCGTCCCGGACAGGGCCACCGGGATGACGGGCACCCCGGCCTCCCGGGCGATGCGGAAGGCGCCGTCCTTGAACGGCTGCAGCCGCCCGTCCTCCGAGCGCGTGCCCTCCGGGAAGAACAGGACCGGGCTGCCCTCGCGGAGCAGCTCGCGGCAGCGGGCCATCATCCGCCTGGCCGAGTCGGCGGCGCCGCGGTTGATCGGGACGTAGCCGTTCAGCACCATGTTCCAGCCCAGGAACGGGATGCGGAAGTTGGACGCCTTGGAGACCCACTTGAAGGGACGGAAGAGCCCGTGCAGGACCAGGATGTCGACGACCGACAGGTGGTTCGCCACGATGACCGCCGGCCCCCGCCACGGGAGGCGCTCCCGCCCCACGATACGGCACCGCCAGATCGGGTTCGCGCGAACGTAGAAGAAGGCCCAGAAGCAGGTGAAGAGGTGCAGCACCACGCGCCGCCTGTCGAACGGGGCGGTGACGAGCCAGATCAGGACGGCGAGCACGAAGGAGATGGGCAAGGTCAGCGCGAAGAAGGCCCAGTAGAGGATCGAGAACGCGGCCAGCATCACCCCGCCCCCTTCGCCGCCGCCGGCGCCACCTCGTCGAGGATGCGGTAGAGCCCGTGCTTGGGCAGGCGGATGAAGCCCGACCAGGCCGCCCCGGCCAGCGTCCCGTCCTCCAGCCAGTCCGAGAGCCACTGCCAGGCGGCCCCCGGATCCCGCTGGACCACGCCGGCGCCGCTCTCGCGCACCCAGCGCCGGTTGTACCTCTCGTGGACGCCGACCGGCCTCGCGAAGACCAGCGGCAACCCGAGTGCGGCGTAGAACGAGAGCTCGGACGGCTTGGTCCAGAGCGCGTCGGTGCGGGCCATGACGGCGTCGAAGCGGTCGAAGTACTCCTCGAGCGAGTCGGCGCGGAGGATCTCGAGCCCCTGGCCCAGCGATCCCTCCAGGCCGGCCAGCTGGATCTCCTCCCGGAACCGGGCCTCCACGGCGCCCCGGACTCCGGCCACCAGCACGAGACGCAGCTTCCCCTCCTCGATGGGTCCCCGCATCCCGGGCAGGAACCGCTGCGCCAGCTCGGCCTGTGCGCCTGCCCCTCCCACCGCGAAGGTGAGCGTGGGGGGACGGCCCTCCTCTCCGCCGGGGAGCGGGCCGAGGAACTGGGCCAGCTCCTCCCGGTAGTCGCGCCGGAAGGTCCCGGCCGGATCGAGCCGGACGAGCCGCGCCGCCAGGTTCCGCCGGAGGACGGGGAGGTCACGCCCCCCCACCAGCTCGTGCGGCAGCGGAAAGCCGGTGAACGCGATGTTCTCCCCGGGAACCCCGTAGCTCCGGAGCCTCCGCCCGGCGCGCGGGCTGGGGACGAGGTAGCGGATGCGGGTGTGGGCGGCGTCCAGCGGGGCCCAGACCCGGTTGATGTCACTGTCGGTGACGATGCACCAGACCTTGTCGAGCCCGGCCGCGTCGGCGGCGATGGCCGGGGAGTAGAACGTGGTCACGAGCGGCGCCCCCGTCTCGCGCATGCGGGCCACCAGCCCCTTCCCCAGGTCGCGCCGCACCATCCGGTCGAGGGCGGCCACGCCCCGGGTGGGCGCGGAGAGGTCGCGGTACGGGTGGAGGTGGGGGATGTCGGTGACCGAGTCGAGCGCCCAGCGGAACGGGCGCCCCAGGTAGGGGAGCTGGGAGGCGCGGCTGGTCCACTCGTAGGCCTTGCGGACCCGGTCCCAGACCTTGAGCTCCTCGGGACCCACCAGTGGAGGGCGGTCCACGAGGGTGATCTCCACCCCCAGCGCCCGCGCGACGGGGCGGGCAGCGCGCAGGTGGCCGTACCCCATGTCCACGGCCACCACGAGCGGCTTCACGCCGGAGACCTCGAGCGTCGGGGCGGGGGGAATCTCCATGGCGTTTGGTTGGACTCTATCGGGAGGCGCCGGGGGGCGCGAGTCGCGTTCCGGGCAGGACCCGGAGGCGGGTGCCTCGCCAGTCCACGGTGCGCCGGAAGAAGCCCTCGACCCAGGCCGCGCCGAGGAGGAGGTCCTTCACCGGCACCCGGAGGAGCTGGCCGGGGAGGAACCCGCCGGGGCGCAGCGCCGATCCCGCCGCCCCGTCGA
Organism: uncultured delta proteobacterium; assembly: GCA_963802065.1. GTDB lineage: Bacteria > Myxococcota > Myxococcia > Myxococcales > Anaeromyxobacteraceae > CAIOAK01. The sequence goes on from CAWDHF010000011.1 coordinate 405,461, forward strand.
GCAGCGCCCGGGAGCCGGCGATCGCCAGGAACGCCGCGACGGTCCAGGGGGCCGGCGCCACCGCGACCGCCAGGGCGGCCAGCAGGACGGGATTCCGGACGATCTGGGCGGCATAGAGCCAGGGGCCGACCAGCGTGCGCTGCAGGACGGCCCAGCGCCGGGCGCGGTGGAAGAACTGCGTCGCGGTCCGCTCCTGGACCACGTTCTGCACGGGCCTCGAAGCGAGCTCCACCCGCTTCCCGAGCAGCCTCGGGACCATCTGGCCGATGACGTAGTCCTCGGCGAGCAGGTCCTTCACCGGGGCGAAGCCGCCCAGGGCCTCGAGGTCCTCCCGGCGCAGCGCCATCGACTTGCCCATCACAACGTCGCGACCGGCGATGGCCTTCGCGGCGGCGATGCCGGTGGCCACCCCGCCGGCCAGGTGCAGGTTCTCGAGCAGCGCGCCCGCGCTCCGCTCTCCCACCCCTGCGATGAGGTGGGTGACCAGGCCGACCTCCGGGTCCTCGAGCCGGGCGGCGATCTCGGCGAGGTAGCCGGGACCGACGCGCACGTTGGAATCGGAGATGACGAGGATGCCGTGACGGGCCGCGGCCGCGAGCGAGGCGAGCTGGCTCACCTTGGGGTTCATTCCCTGCTCCCCCCCCTGCATCACCACGCGGAAGCGGCCAGGCCAGCGATCCACCGCGGCGCGGGCCACCGGGGCGGCCGGGTCGGAGAGGTCGTGGAGGCCGAGCAGCACCTCGCATTCGGGCCACTCCTGGGCGGCGAAGGAGGCCAGGTTGGCCTCGAGGTCGTCGTCGACGCCGCGGAGCGGCTTCAGGATCGAGATGCCCGCCGGCTCACGCGGAACCGGGGCGTCACCGGTGATCTGCCGCCGGAGGGCCCGCCCCTCCACCCCGAGCATGGCCAGGCCTGCGCCGGCGACGAGGAGGAGCAGGAGCGCCGCGCCGGTCATCCAGGATGGCTCAGAGCGGGAGGTTTCCGTGCTTCCGGGGAGGGGTCTCCTGCCGCTTGGTGCGCAGCATCTCGAAGGCGCGGATGACCCTCGGGCGGGTCTCCTCCGGCTTCAGTACCTCGTCGACGTAGCCCAGCTCGGCGGCGCGGTAGGGATTGGCGAAGCGCTCCCGGTAGTCGGCGGTGAGCCGGGCCCGCTCGGCGGACGGGTCGGTCGAGGAGGAGATCTCCTTGCGGAAGATGACGTTCACCGCCCCCTCGGGGCTGGTGACCGCGATCTCGGCGGTGGGCCAGGCCAGGTTCACGTCGGCGCGGAGGTGCTTCGACGCCATGACGTCGTAGGCCACGCCCCAGGCCCGCCGGGTGATGACCGTCACCTTGGGTACGGTGGCCTCCGCATAGGCGTAGAGGAGCTTGGCGCCGTGCCGGATGAGGCCACCCCATTCCTGCGTCGCGCCGGGCAGGAAGCCAGGCACGTCGACGAAGGTGAGCAGCGGGATCTCGAAGGCGTCGCAGAAGCGCACGAAGCGGGCGGCCTTCACCGAGGCGTCGGAGTCGAGCACGCCGGCCAGCACCGCCGGCTGGTTCGCCACCACGCCCACAGGGCGGCCGCCCAGCCGCGCGAAGCCGCAGACCACGTTCTCGGCGAAGCGGCGAGCCACCTCGAAGAGGTGGCGGTCGTCGACCACCGCCCGCACCACCTCCCGGATGTCGTAGGGACGGTTGGGATTCTCGGGGACGATGGTCCTGAGCGCGGCATCCTGCCGGCCCGCGTCGTCGGTGCAGGGCTGGGCCGGCGGGTCGTCGGCCGAGTTCAGCGGCAGGAAGGAGATCAGCTCCCGGACCGCCTGGAGCGTCGCCTCCTCGGTGTCGAAGGCGAAGTGGGCCACGCCGGAGCGGGTTGCGTGGGCACGCGCCCCGCCCAGCTCCTCCTTGGTGACCTCCTCGCGCGTCACCGCCCGCACCACCTCCGGGCCGTTCAGGAACATCGACGAGGCGCCCTTCACCATGAAGACGAAGTCGGTGATGGCCGGGCCGTAGACGGCGCCGCCGGCGCACGGGCCGAGGATGACCGAGATCTGCGGGATGACCCCGGATGCCAGCGTGTTTCGCAGGAAGATGTCGGCGTAGCCGGCCAGCGCCTCGACTCCCTCCTGGACGCGGGCTCCCCCCGAGTCGTGCAGCCCCACCACCGGGCAGCCCACCTGGAGCGCGAGGTCCATCACCTTGCAGATCTTCTCGGCGTAGGCCCGGGAGACCGAGCCGCCGAAGACGGTGAAGTCCTGGGCGAAGACGAAGACCTGGCGCCCCTCCACCCGGCCGTGTCCCACGATCACGCCGTCGCCCGGGATCTTCTGCTTCTCCATGCCGAAGTCGGCGCTCCGGTGGGTCTTGAACTTGTCCACCTCGACGAAGGAGCCCGGGTCGAGGAAGAGATCGATGCGCTCGCGGGCGGTGAGCTTTCCGGCCTCGTGCTGGCGGGCGATGCGCTCCTCGCCGCCGCCGCGCTCGGCGGCCTCGTTCATGGCATCGAGCAACGCGCGACGCGGGTCGGGATCGACGGGCTTCGACATGAGGGGTGGAGGATAGCGAGGCGCGGGCTAGAGCGCGAGCCCCTCCTCGCGCCACCAGTCGGCCCAGGCCTTCGCGGCCCGATGCCGCTCCGGCTCGGGGCCGTCGGGATCGTAGGGCTCGGGAGGGGTCCCGGCGCGCCGAAGCTCGGCGGCCGCGCGCCTTCGAAGGTCGGGCTCGGGACTCCCCAGTGCCTGGAAGAGCCAGCTCGATCGGGGCGCGGCCCGCCATTCGCGCCACCAGGCGATCCAGCCCATGGAATCCTGCCCCAGCCGCTGGAGGGTGATCGCCGTCAGCGCCTCGGACGCGGTCCAGGCCAGGTCGCCGCCTGCGTCGAGCAGCTGGATGAGCACCGGGACCGAGTCGGCGTCGCCGAGCCGCCCCAGCGCCCGGGCGGCCCGGGCGGCCTTCACCGGGCGGCCCGACGCGAGCGCCCGGCGGATCTCGGCCACGGTGGGCAGGAGCGCCGGCGACCCGCGCGCCGTGGCGAGCGCCAGTGCAGCCTCGGCCGCCACCCGCTCGTCCTCGTCCTGGACCAGCGCGGCGATGGCCGGGAGCGAGCCTTGCCCGCCGAGCCGGGAGAGCAGTGCGATGGCGGCGCGACGCCTCTCGGGCTCGGCATCCCCGAGGGCTGCGAGGAGCGGCTTCTCCGCGGCTCGTCCGGCGGCGACTGCACCGGCGAAGACGGGGCCCCATTCCTCGACCGGAACGGGTTCGGCGAGCGACTGCCCGGACTCGGCGGGTCCGGGCAGCCGGGCCACCAGCGCAGCCGCAGCCTCCGGGCCGCCGGCGACGAGGCGGGAGATCAGGTCCCGCCGGTCGTCCGAGTTGCGGCGGCTCGCCGCCAGCGCCTCCACCAGCGAGGGGATGTCCTCGGCGCGCCCGCTCGCGAGGGCCTCGCCGGCGGTGGTCACCTCGTACTCGCCAAGGTCGACGTCCACGGCGAATCGCAGGGGCTCGGGATCGGCGCGGGCGGGCTCGACGACGCTCCAGTCTTCCCCGGCCGCCGGACGCGGCGGCACGGGGACGGGCACGGGCTGCGGAGCGGGGGCGCGCCCTTGCCGCGCCCGGGGCTTCTCGCGGGTGGCTCCCCCGGCCTTGCGCTCCCGGATCATCCGGGCCAACGACTCGCCGAGCGCGCCCAGGAGCGCCAGGAGATCGGCGAGGGGGTCCGACGCCACGGGCTCGTCGTCGTTGTCCGCGTAGATCACGCAGGCCGCGCGGTCCCCGATCCAGACCGGGGCGACGAGGACGGTGCGGGGCCCCACGCGTCCCAGGCCTGCGAGGATCGAGGCAGTGACAGGGTCGGCCGGCGGGGGGCCCAGGTAGGGCGCCCGCGTCTCGAGCGGCGGGCCGAAGAGCCCGGGATGGCGAAGGTCCACCGCGACCCGGCGGCAGGCCTCCCTGGCGCGCGGGTCGAGCCCCAGCGCATCGTGGCCGGAGAGCGCATCGCGCCGGACGGAGAAGGCGGCGGCGTAGGTGAAGAGGTCGCGCGCGGCGCGCAGCGCCACGCGGATGGCGTCGTCGGGGTCGGACGCGGCGTCCAGGGCGTCGCGCGCCTGGGCCGGGGTCCAGTCCGGAGCGCGCATCGCCACGGCGTCGTGCGTCCCGGGGAGCACGTTGGCCTCGGGGAGGTCCTCGGCGTCCTGGTTCCGGGTCGCTCCCCCCAGCGAGGCGAGCCGTTGCGGGAGGGGCGTCCCGTAGAGCTGCTGCACCAGCGCCCGGACCCGCCACTCCGGCGCCACGTGGGCACGGAGGTGCAGCGAGAGCAGGAAGCCCAGCTCCTCCAGGAGCCCCGCGTCGGGCGGGTAGGTGGTGACCACCGAGAGCTCGCGGCCGTCGAGGGCGAACGGAGCCACGGCATGACGCTCGGCGACCTTGGCGGGGAAGACGCGCCGGGCGCGCGGGTCGGGGGCGGTGAACGCCGTCTCGGGCGCCGCCGGCAGGCCGCTCACCCGGGAGAGGATCTCCGGAAGGCGCGATGCCGGGACCAGGTTCAGCTCGAGGAGGACGCTGTCGACCGCGCCTCCGCTCCGGGCCAGCTGGGAGGCGACGCGCTCGGCGTCCTCGCGGGTGAGGGCGCCGTCGGCGACGAGGCGGGAGAGGAGCGGATCGTTCACGGCGCCGTTCCTCCCGGGCCGGAGAGGACCACCCAGGTCCCGGCGCCCAGGTCGTGGGCTCCCCTTCCACTTCTGGTGAACAAGGCGAGCAGGATCCCGAGCCCGAGCAGCGCGGCCGCCGGCAGCGCCAGCGCGGCCCGCACCGCCGATCGCCCCGGCGACGGGCGCTTCCCGTCGGGCCCCACCACCCGCAACCCGGTGACGAGCTTGCCCGGGGTTCCTCCCGTCAGCGCGATTCCCAGCCACTGGTAGACGAAGGCGACCAGGGCCACCACCAGGATGGCCGGAACGGCGACGTCGCGCGCAGACGCGAGGCCGCCCTGGCCCAGCACCGGAAGGAGCATGGCGGCCAGCACGGCGCCGAGGAGCACGGCGTCGATGGCCCATGCGGCGACGCGGCGCCAGGCGGGCGCCCGCACCCGGTGGACCTCGACCGCGTCGACGTGCATCTCGACCTCGAAGTCGGGGGCGGCTGGAGGGGGAACACGGGGGCGCGGCCTGGGCTGCGGGCGCGCCACCTGCCGGGCCGCCTGCCGGGAGGGCACGCGAGTCGCCGACGGGGTCGCCTCTGCGGGAGGGGCCATCTCCCAGTCCAGGGGGACGGGACGGAGGGACTCCCAGGCCGGGTCGGCGCGTTCGCGGCGGGCGGAGCGGCGATCGAGGGGGACCGGGACGTCGACGGGCGATCCCACCTCCTCGTCGCCGAGGGCGATGGGCGCGCCGCACCCCGAGCAGCGGATGGCGGCCTCGCCGTTCTCCGTCCGGCAGCGGGGGCATTGCACGCCCCGAAGAAGTACCGGTGCCCCCGGGCGGGGTCAAGCCGCCGGATGGGAACCCCCCGGGATATCGGGAGCTATCCGAGGTCCCCGGCGAGGTGCTGCAGGAGGGCCGCGGCGGCGATGGCGGCGGTCTCGGCCCGGAGCACGCGCGGGCCGAGCGTCGCCAGCGCGCAGCCGGCGCCCAGGCAGGCCTCCACTTCACGATCCGTCAGCCCGCCTTCCGGCCCGACCACGGCCAGGAATCCGGACCCCCCGCGTCGCACCACCTCGGCGAGCGGGGCCCCTGCCCCCGCGTGGAAGGCGATGCGCACGAAGCCGGGCGGGGCCGCGAGGGCACCGGCCAGCGATCCGGGAACGGCCACCTCCGGGACGTCGGCCCTTCCGCACTGGCGTGCGGCCTCCTCGGCGATCCGCCGCCACCTGCGCGCCCGCTCCTCGGCGCGGTCGGGCTCGAGCCGCACCACCGAGCGCTCCGCCTGCCAGGGCACGAGGCGGGAGACCCCGAGCTCGGTGCCCTTCTGGACGATCCAGTCCCCCTTCTCGCCCCGGGAGAGCGCGAAGCAGAGCCAGACCGCCGCGCCGGGGAGAGGCGCCGGGCGGCGCTCCCCCAGCCGGAGCTCACTCCCCGTGAATGACGCGTCCCAGGTGCTCCCCGCCCCGTCGAACACCTCCACAGGGGCTCCGGGCCCGAGCCGCAGCACGTCGGCGAGGTAGTGCAGGGACGCGGCGTCGGGACGGGCCACCGCCCCCTCGATCCGCCCGGGAGGGACGTGGATCCTTCGACGGGTCACCGCCGCTCCGGCTGGAGGAACCGGAGCAGCGACCACTCCCCGCGCCGCTCGCCGGGAAGCGCCTCGAGCCCCTGGGCCAGGAATGCCCGCGCGACCTCCGCTTCCTGCGGAACGAGGACTCCGGCCAGCACCACCTCCCCGCCCGGCGCCGCCCGGCGCGCCAGGTCGGGCGCGAGATCCACGAGGACGTTGGCGAGGATGTTGGCCACGACGAGGTCGAAGGTGCCTGGAATGGCCGAAGGCGGGTCGCCGGTGAGCTCCAGGGCGGCGGCATTGCGTTCCGCGTTCTCGGCGGCCACGGCGATCGCGACCGGATCGTTGTCGTTGGCCGCCACGCGCCCGGCCCCGAGCTTCCGGGCGGCGATTGCGAGGAGCCCCGATCCGGTTCCCACGTCGAGGACGGACGCGCCCGGGCGGCGCGCGAGGAACGCGTCGATGGCGGAGAGGCAGAGGGAGGTCGTGGCGTGGGTGCCGGTCCCGAAGGCCATGCCCGGGTCGAGCACCACCTCCGCGGCACCGGGGGGAGGCGAGGCGTCGATCCAGGAGGGACGGAGGAAGAGCCGCCCCACCGAGACCGGGCCGAGCCCCTTCTTCCACTCCTCGCCCCAGTCGCGGTCCGGGATCTCGGCCAGGTCGGCTGGAACGCCCAGCGCACCGGCGGCGTCGCAGGCGGCCTCGTGGTCGGGGAAGAAGCCGATGAGGATCACCCGCCCGGCCCCGGGCTGCCGCTCCCCGGGCATGGGGGCGAGACTGGCCTCCCGCTCCTCGACCCCGGCGGCGCCGCGCTCGAAGAGGATCGCGGTACAGGCGTCGGCCTCCCCGGCGGGGAGCTCGGCGGTGACGGACCAGGTGGCCATGGAGCGGGAAGCTAGCATAGCATCCACGCCGGTGCTCCTCCGTCCCTTCGGCCTCTACGTTCACTTTCCGTGGTGCAGCTTCCGCTGCCCGTACTGCGACTTCGCGGTCACCACCACCCGCCCCCTCCCGGGCGCCCGCTACGCTGCAGCGGTGGTCGAGGAGATCCGGCTGCGCGCATCGGTCTTCGCGGACCGCTCATGCGCCACCCTCTTCCTGGGTGGAGGGACCCCGTCGCTGTGGGAACCCGCGGCCATCGCCACGGTCGTGGATGCGGCCCGAGCACTCGGGCTCCCCCGGGGCGCCGAGGTGACCCTGGAGGCCAACCCGGAGTCGGCCGACGCCGCCCGGGCCGCGGCCTGGCGCGAGGCGGGGGTCACCCGGGTCTCGATCGGCGTGCAGTCCTTCGACCCGGCCGTGCTCCACAAGCTGGGTCGCCGCCACGGGCCTGATGATGCCGAGCGGGCCATCCGGGAGGTGGCCGCGGTGCTGGGAAACGTCTCGGTGGATCTCATCCACGGTGGGAGACGCTCCTCGGTGGCCTCGGCCCGTGCCGACGCCCTCCGCCTGGCCTCGCTCCCCGTGACCCACGTGTCCGCGTATGCGCTCACGCTGGATGCCGAGGTGCTCGCCGAGGACGTCCCCTTCGCGCGCCTGGCCCGTCAGGGAAAGCTCGCGTTCCCGGATGACGACGAGGTTGTGGCGCAGGGGCGCGCGGTCGCCGAGGTGCTCGTCGCGGCCGGGTTCCGGCGCTACGAGATCTCCAACTTCGCCCGTCCCGGGATGGAGTCCCGACACAACCTCCTCTACTGGCGGTCGGAGGACTACCTGGGCGCGGGCGCAGGCGCCGTCGGCTGCGTCCGGTCCGCAGGCACGGCGATCCGATGGTCGAACCACCGGGAGGTGGGGCCCTGGCTCGCCGCGGTGGACGCAGGGGAGCTCCCGAATGCTACCGAGGAGCGGCTCGGGGTGGCCGAGGTGGCGAACGAGAGGATCATGCTGGCGTTGCGGACCGCGGAGGGGCTGCCGGTGGCGGAGCTCGGGGTCGGGCGGAAGGCGGAGGTCGCGGCGATGGTGCATGCGGGGTTGGCGGTGGTGCGGGGGGGGCGGCTCCGGCTGACCGCGGAGGGGATGGACGTGCACAGTGCGGTGGCGGAGAGGCTGTTCGGGGGGTGACCGGGGGCCGGGATCCGTGGCCGTCCGTGGCCGTGGCCGTGGCCGTGGCCGTGGCCGTGGCCGTGGCCGTGGGCCGTGGCCGTGGGCCGTGACCGTGGCCGTGGCCGTGGGCCGTGACCGTGGTCCGTGACCGTGGTCCGTGACCGTGACCGGGGTCCGTGACCGTGGGCCGTGACCGTGGGCCGTGATCCGTGATCGTGGCCGTCTCCTTTGCGGGTGGGGCCTGCCTGGAGGCGCACGCCCCGCGCCAGGCCGCGAGCGTGGGCGGGTGGATCCCGCGCGGCCTGTCACGGGTCCTGCGCCGGATGGGGCAAACCCCACCCGCAAAGGAGCCGCACATGTCCTTCCAGGTCTTCGACGTCTCCCTCGAACTCATCCGCTCGCTCGTGCAGCCGCTTGCGATTCTCGACCGGCGGGACACCGACCTCGCGAGGCAGCTTCGCCGGGCCGCCGCGTCGGTTTCGCTGAATCTCAGCGAAGGCAGCCGGCGCCAAGGGAAGGACCGCATCCACCTGTGGCGCATCGCCGCCGGCAGCGCCGACGAGGTCGCCGCGAGCCTGCGCGTAGCGGAAGCCTTCGGCTACCTGGAGGCCCCCGCCTCCGCGCAATCCCTGGCTCTCTGCGACCGCGTTCTCGCCATGCTCTGGCGTTTGACGCATTGACGGCCGGTCACGGGACGGAACACGGCCCACGGTCACGGCCCACGGTCACGGCCCACGGTCACGGCCCACGGTCACGGCCCACGGTCACGGCCACGGTCACGGCCCACGGTCACGGCCCACGGTCACGGCCCACGGTCACGGCCCACGGTCACGGCCCACGGTCACGGCTCACGGCCACGGCCACGGCCACGGCCACGGCCCACGGTCACGGCCAACGGCCACGGCCAACGGCCCACGGTCACGGCCGCGATTCCTCCCTCGCCTCCCCAATATCGATCGGCAACGCCTGCGCCTCGTCCACCGCCGCCGCGAATCTCGCAAACTCCGGATACGCCTCGACCGACACCCGCGCCCGCCTCAGCTCGAAGCGATCCTCCCGGACCAGCCTCCCCCCCTCGACCCGCTCCTCGCGCACGTAGCTCCCCTGCGGCGCCTCCACCGTCACCACCGGGCCGGCCACGGGCTTCTCCCCCGGCGGCGGTGTCACCTCGACTCGCAGGGACGTCCGGTCCCCCACGCCGATGAGGAGTGGCGATTCCCTCGATGCGGTCGGCGCGAACCGTGCACCCAGCCGGACCGGATAGGGCACGTCGTCGATCACGAGCCGGCCGCCCGAGGGCCGGGCCAGCTCGGCCACGCGCGCCCGGTACCGGATGACGAGCGGTGAGCCCGTCTCGCGCTCTCCCTCGAATCCGACCTCCTCGAGCCGGAGCGACCTGAAGCTGCGGGAGAGCGCGTGCTCGATGGCGCGGCGGCGCGCGATCTGGTCGAGCTTCTCGATGGCCGCCTTGGCCCCGGCGCCCTCGAACCCGAAGTACGCCTCGGTCCCCTCGATGGTCGCGTCTCCACCGGAGTCGACCTGGATCCGGAGCACGACCTCGCTCCGGTCCGGAGCGGGGAGCGCGGGCGTGCGCTCCCTGCCCAGTGCCTCGCCGGGGCGTGGAAGCACCAGCGCCTCCGCGTCCCGGGCGCCCGGGGGCAGCGCACCGAAGGGCGCCCAGCGTGCCGAAGGATCGAGCCAGACCACCGTTCCTTCCACCTCGGCGCGCACCACGGGCACCGCGTACAGGTCCAGCCGGGGGAAGAGCCAGCGCTGCGGGTCGACGTAGAACGGCCGGACCAGCGCGATCCGCGCCCGGATGCCGAGCGCGTCGAGCAGCGCCACGAGGAGGAGCGTCCGGCTGCCCCGGCCGCGCGAAAGGACGTGGCTGGCCTGGTCGGTGATCGGGCCGTTCACGTCCACCTTCTCCATCACCGCCAGGTAGGCGGCGCGGAGCAGCGCCTCCCCCGTCCGCGGAGATTCACCGGCAGGAAAGCGGAGCGAGCGGGCCATTGCCTCGATCTCGCGCCCCGGCCGGATCCGTTCCAGGAAGGCGTCGGCCGCTGCGAGCGCGAGACCGTCGATGCCCTCCCCTGAGCCTGCCATCACCATGGGTACGTACTCGGAGATCCCGGGCGAGCCCGGCTCGTCGACGAGCGCCGCCACCTGCCTCGCCTCGGCGCGCATCACGTCCCGGTCGCCCTGGCGAACCACCCGCGGAGCCTCCATGTGCCGGACGTCGAGCTGCAGCTCGCCGGCCGGCGCGGCCACCGTGTAGGTCGAGAGGAAGAAGGGCAGGTCCTCGCCCCGGAAGAAGAATGGCTCGGAGAGCCACCCCGGCGACGCCGGTCGCCGGCTCGGGATGGAGCGCATCCACTCCAGCTCGAGGTAGTCCCCCGGCTCGAGCCCGGCGGCCGACAGGGTGCGCTTGTCGCCTCCGTGGAACTCGGGCTCGAGGATCCGTCCGTCTCGCTTGCGGGTCTCGAGCTTCAGGAGGATCGCCCCGTGCGGCACCTCGACCTCGCCCCACTTCTCCACCCCGCGTGCGTCGTGGACGTGGATCACCTGGTGGGTCCGCTCGGTGATCGACCCGTCGGGCCAGGCCTCCACCGCCGCCGCGTCGAGCACCAGCGAGGCCGGCGTGGTGACCGGCACCCTGGCCTCCTCGTAGGCCCGGATGGTGGCGGGGCCGTCCACGGCCAGATCGGCGAGCACCTCGCTGCCGTCCTCCAGTGCGAGCGCACGTCGCAGCACCAGGTCCGATCCATCCAGTGCCAGGGCGCGCTCGCGAGCCGCGCGGGCGGCCGTCCCCTGCCCCGCGAGTTCCAGCACCTCCCCGAGGCGCCTCTGGATCTGAGGGTCGGCAGGCCAGATCCGGGCCAGGTCGGCGAGCTCCGCTGCGGCGGACGCCGCCTGCCCCCGGGCGACGAGCACGCGGACCAGCGCCGTGCGTGCGTCGATCCGCGCCGGGGCGGCGCGGGCGATTGCGGTCCATGCGGCCGCGGCGCCGGCCAGGTCTCCCCGGAGGAACCGGTGCTCGGCGAGCCTCTCGGCCCCTCCCGGGCAGCGCCCGCCGGCCAGGGCGGCCTCGTCCTCCAGCGCGATGGCATCGCGCCGGGAGGCCATCTCGGCGAGCGTCCCCGTGGCCGCGCAGCTTCCCGCCCGCGAGGCCTCGAGCACGAGGCTCTCGGCGGCCTCCGGGTAGCTGCGCCCGGCGAGGAGGCGCGCCCGGACCAGCCGGGCCCTCGGCCGCCCGGCAGCCTTCTCCGGCAGCGCGGCGAGGAGCGCCTCGGCGTCGTCGAGCCGGCCCCCGGCCGTGGCCACCTCTGCCAGGAGGATCCGCGTGGCGGCGTTTCCGGGATCGATGCGGGAGGCCTCCTGCCACTCGGCCTCCGCCTTGCCGTGCGCGTTCCGCTCGGCCAGCGTAGGGTCCCCGACGAGCGCGTCCCCCCGGGCTGCGCGGACGGGCGCCGCGGACGGGGCGATGCCGGCGGCCTCGTCGAGCAGCGCGAGAGCGGTCTGCCGGTCGTTCTCGACCCGGTCGCGGGCCGCGACCAGCCGTGCCAGGATCGGCCCCCCGTCCGGCTCGAGCGCATCGGCGAGGGCCCGGGCACCGAGCACCGGATCCGCCAGCTTCCCGGGCGCCACGGCCGGCCCGGGTCCGGTCGCCGCCGCCCAGGTGACGTCGGCGTCGGAGCCGTCGTCCCGGGCCAGCGTGAGCGCCAGGTTGGCGCGTCCCGTACCCCGGGTGAGCTTCACAAGGAACCGGTGCGTGCCCGCCGGGACGTCGATCCTGGCGAGCTGGACGGCCGAGGGCCACCCCGCCCAGGCGCGCCGCTCCACGACCGGCTTCCCGTCCAGGAAGACCCGGATGGACGCGGTGGTCCCCACCGCGAGGAGGTAGCGCCCTCCCCGCGCGAGCACCGCGTCGGCAGCCACGTACCAGACGTCGCCGGGCGCGGACTCCCCGTCCAGGGCGAAGGCGCCGTCCGGGGCCGGGAGGAGCCTCGCACCCGCGGGCGGCCAGGCCCCCTGCTCGGGTGGGAAGGGCCGGTCGAGGTCGAGGGCGTGGTAGGCGCCGAACGGGCCCGCGAGCGTCCAGGAGTTCGCGACGCCGTTCCGGGCTCGCAGGGCTGCCGCCTCCGGGAAGGCCCCGCGCATCTCGGCGATGGCGGCGCGCACCACCCTGGCGCGGTACGCGGCCGTCCCCGACAGGCTCGATCCATCGAGCGCACGAGCCAGCGCCGCGTCGACCCGGTCGGCGACGGGCGGCATGGCGAGCGAGAGCTCCCCGAGCCGGCGCAGCGCCACCAGGGCGAGCGGGTGGCGGGGCGCCGCCGCGACGAGGGCCAGGAGCGCGCCCGCCTCGCCGTCCTCGTCGAGCGATCGCTCGGCCAGCATGGCCTCGCCGAGGAGCGGCCACGGGTCCGACGGGTCGCGCGCCGCATCGGCCCGGAACCGGGCCGCCGCACCTGCCGGATCCCCGTGGCCGAGCCAGTCGTCGAAGCCGGACGGACCGGCGACGGAGACCGCACGGGCCGGGAGAGCGGCCAGCAGCGCGAGGAGGAGGACGGACGGCGCGGAGCGGAGGCGCGGGATCACGGCTTCCTCCCGTCGGCGCGCACGAGCCGCACGGTGCGGAGGAGCGCGCGGTCCACCCCGGCCAGGAATTCCCGGAAGGCCGGGTAGTCCGCGGCGGCGATGCGCCGTGACGCGACCCGCAGCGATCCCTGGGCCACGAGCGCGCCTCCATCCATCCGCAGCGAGACCGACCAGGAGCCGAAGGGGCCCTCGCCCCGTTCGGGCGGCGGCAGCACGGCGGGGGCCATTCCGTCCGGCAGCTCCCACCGGAGCGCGAAGCGATTCTCGAAGGGGCTCTGGAGCACGAGGTCGTGGCGGCGCGCCGAAGCGGGCGCCCAGTTCTCCATCCAGCTCTGCCCTTGCCCGAAGGGGGCGAGCGCGAGGCCACCGTTCTCGGGTCGCGCCAGGCGGGGCACGGAGACGTTGAACCGCACAGTCACGTCGTCCTCGATGCGCGAGAGGTCGTTCGTCTCCACCGACTCGACGCGGAGTCCGGGAAAGGTCCGGGCGAAGCTGCGCTCCAGCGCGGAACGACGTCCGCTCTCCGACCGGTAGCTGCGCCGGAAGTCGGGTGCCTGCACGCCTGCCACCGCGATGCTCCCCTCGGCGACGGCCGATCCGTCGGCGGCGAGCGTGCCCCGCACCTCCGTGGAGATGCGGTCGTCCCCGGGCACGGCCTCGGGGATGGTCCGGAAGGTGGGCGGCGCGCCGGGGTTGACCACGAGCACGGTGGCGCCGCGGTCCTCGGCGGGAAGCTCCCGCGACCCGGAGCCGGTGGCCGTCCCGTCGAGCCAGAGGTCGAACTCCGGCACGTAGAGGATGGCGTGGTTGAAGACCGCCAGCGAGGCCGGCGCGGGCGGCAGGTTTCCCAGGCGGCGCATGCGAAGGAGCACGATCCGCGAATCGATGCCGGCCGCCTCGAGCAGGGCGTGCATCAGGCTCGCCTTGTCCTTGCAGTCGCCGAAGCGCCGGGTGAGCACCTGCTCCACCGGGTAGGGCTTGAAGCCGTGGATGCCGAACTCGAGCCCGACGTAGCGCGTGCTCGTGACCACCTCGTCGTAGACCGCCTTCACGATCTCCCGGCGGATCTCCGGCTCGCCGAGGCTGGCGTTCTGCGGGCGGGCCCGGACCTCGGCCACGATGCGGGCCGCCGCGGCGCGGACGCCGGGCCCGGGCCGAAGCTGCTCCCTCACCAGCCCCTCGTAGAAGCGTGCCACCTCGTCCCAGGAGGCGTACGTGGACACGTGGACCGAGGCCGCGGACTCGGACGAGCCCGGCATCCCCGGCTCGAGCACCAGGCGCGGCAGGTCGGTGGCGGTCCACCGGTACTCCCGCAAGCCGCCGGGCAGGTCTTTCACGGAGCGAGCCACGCCCGGAATGGCCGGGTCGCTGGCGTGGATGGGGCGCGACGCGGGGGCGAGCAGCACGTAGTCCATCCGCTCCTTGCGGGCGGTGTCGACGAAGGGGACCACCTCGCCGAAGTAGTCGGAGAGGAGGTTCTCGGGGGCCACGTCGTCGACCCGCCAGGAGAGCTCGAGCACGTCGCCGGGCGCGATCGACGGGATCACCACCTGCCGCACCCGGGTGTCGTAGTAGAGCCGGTACCAGGGCTCGCTGGTGCTGCGATCGGCCTCCTGGTGCGTGTCCACCACCGAGCCGTCCGGCTTCCAGACCCTGGCGCGTTCCACCCGGATGTCCTGGCGACCCGGCACGTAGCCGATGGGGTGGGCGCGCAACCCCTCGGCGCCCCGGGAGGTGTGGGCCTTGGCGACCAGCTGGTAGTAGGTGGACGAGAGTCCCGAAGGGTGAACCCGGGTCACCTTTGTCTCGGAGAGGATGACCGCGTCCTCGTCACCCCGGCGCGGCGGAGGCGCCTTGGCGAGTTCCGCGGCATCCACCAGGTAGGGGGTCTCGAAGCGCTCCCGCTCGGGCTCGAGCTGGCGGGTGAGGTCCTTCAGCTGGGTGCTCTGCGGCTTCAGGTCGAGCGCCCTCTGCAGGGCCACGAGGGCCTCGGTCCTCCGCCCGTCGCGGAGAAGCTGGCGACCGTGCCGCTCGTATACCTCCGGCTCGTCGGGCGAGAGGCGCGCCGCCGCCAGGTAGTCGGCCTCGGCGAGCTCGGAGCGGCCATTCGCGGCCAGCAGGTCGGCGCGGCGCAGGCGCAGGAGCGGGTCGCCAGGAGAGCGGTCCACCGCCTCGGCGAGCAGCTCGAGGGCGGGGTCGAGCTCCCCGCGGCGGAGGTGGAGCGAGACCAGCGCGGACCGGGCCGCGGCGTCGTCGCTCCGGAGCGAGAGCAACCGCCGGTAGGCAGCCATCGACTCCTCGATCCGGTCCAGCTGGCGCGCCGACCGGGCCGCGAGCTCGACCGCCCCCGGCTGGTCCGGGAAGTCCGCCTCCAGCTGCAGGAGCGCCACCTGCCCGCGGGACGGGTAACCGACCTGCTCCCAGGCCTGGGCGAGCACCGCGCGGGGAGCGGCCCAGCCAGGCCACCCTGCGACGAGCGGCCCGAGCCGGCGTACCGCCTCGTGCGCCCTGCCGCGACGCAGCTCCTCCTCGGCGAGGGCGATGCGCGCCACCGGATTCCCGGGGTCGGCCCGGAGGGCGGACTCGAGGTACTCGCGGCGGCGGTCGGGCTCCTGGTCCTCGAGCCGGGCGGCGAGCAGTTGCGCCTCGGCGTCGTCGGGCAGGAGCTCGGCCGCCCGCCTCGCCTCGCGCGCCGCGGCGTGCTCGGCCATGTCCTCGGGGAGCTTCTCGCCCAGCGCGGTCGCGAGATCCATGCGGGCTCTCCCCTCGGCCGCTCCCTTCGACTTCGACGCCCGCCTGGAAAGGGTGGCGACCAGCGACTCGACCGGTGCCGGACGTGGCCCCGGACCCGGAGCGAGCCGCGGGAGGGGAGGCATCGCCGCGGGCGGCGCGGCGACGGGCGCGCCTCCGGGACCGGTCAGCCGGACCGCGATGGCCATCTCGCCCCTGTCCTGGGCGAGCTTCACCAGGATCCGGTTCGGGCCCTTGCGGAGCGTGATCTCCACCGCGGCCTGGTCGAGCCGAGCCGGGTGGTAGGCGGCATCCTCCAGGACCTTGGTGCCGTTCACCCAGACGCGGATGGCCCCGCTCGCCCCGATCCACAGCCTGGCCCGCTGCTCCCGGGCCACCTCCGGGACCGCGAGCGCATAGACCACGGCCTCCTGCCTCGGGAGGACCGCGGTGCCGATGCTCGCGATGCCGCTCCACTCCAGCTCGGGCGGCAGGGCCCGGAAACCCACCTCGCGGACCTTTCCCGGAAAGCGGGCCGAGAGATCGATGGAGGCCTCCGGGGGAAACGCACGACCGAACCCACCGCGCCCCTCGTTGTCGAACGGCCCGGCGATCCACCAGCCGCGGAGGAAGCCGAGCCGCCGTCGCTCCTCCCGGGCCCGGTCCCGTTCTCCCATCGACTCCTCGACCCCGGCCAGGTACCAGCGGGCGAGGGACCGCACCTCGGCGTGGGCCCTGGGGTCGTCGGCGATGGACCGGTAGACGTTCGCCACGCGCCGGAGATCGGCGAGAGTCGGCTCGAGCTCCCGGATCCGGACCAGGGGCGCGATTGCGCCCGGGTCGGCGTGGCGGCGGCGAAGCTCGGCGGCCGAGAGATCGAAGGCGGCCAGCGAGGGGTCGCTCGTCGTCGTCGCCGGGACGGCGGTGGACGGCCCGGCGGCGAGGAGCGCCAGGGGCAGGAGGATGGCCTGGAAGGACACGCCCGGAGTCTACCCCCGGAACGGCCCGGGAATTCCGTGCATCGGCGTGCCCTCGGCCGGTGACCCGGATCACTCGGCCCGGGCCAGCGCGACCACGACGACGTCCCTGGCTCCCGCGGTCCTGAGCGCGAGGCAGGCCGCCTCGACGGTGGCGCCGGTGGTGACCACGTCGTCGACGAGCACGAGGTCGCGCCCGGCCACTTCCCGGACCGCCGTGAACGCCCCGGCCACGTTGCCGGCCCGGCGGGCGCGATCCAGCCGGGTCTGGGGTTGCGTCTCCCGCACGCGCCGCAACGCTCCCCGCAGGAGCGGACGCCGCGCGGCACGCGCGAAGGCCGCAGCGAGCAGCATGGCCTGATCGTACGTGCGCTCGATGCGCCGCCGCCGCCCGAGGGGAACCCAGGTCACGGCGGCGCCTTCCGGGACCGTCACCTTGCCGGCCAGCCAGCGCCCGAGGGGTCCGGCCGCCTCGGCGCGGCCGCCGTACTTGAGGGCGTGGACGGCGTCTGCGATGGGCCCGCCAAAGAGCGCTCCGGCCCGGACGCCGTCCTGCGCCAGCGGGGCCGGCTCGATGGCCCCGTCGCAGATCGCGCAGAACGGCGACCGGGGCAGTGGCTCCTCGCCGCAGGCGGGACAGCGCGGGGGCAGGAGCAGGTCGAGGAGCGCGTCCCCGAATTCCGCCAGCGCCCCGGCCACCCTACTTCACCAGGAGTCCGAGCCCCTTCATCTCCTTGGGCTGGGGAAGGCCGAGGACCTGGAGCGCCGTGGGAGCGACGTCGGCGAGCACCCCGTCGCGGCGCAGCTTCGCGCCGCGCAGGTCTGGATCGGCCAGGATGAAGGGCACCGGCCCGAGCGTGTGGGCGGTGTGGGGTTCGCCGGTCACCGGGTCGGTCATCATCTCGCAGTTGCCGTGGTCGGCGGTGACGAGCATGGCCATGCCCGCTTCCCGGGCCGCCGCCCAGAGCCGCCCGACGCAGCCGTCGACCACCTTGACCGCCTTCACCGCGGCATCGAGCTTCCCCGTGTGGCCGACCATGTCGGGGTTGGCGAAGTTGACGAGGATGAACCCGTAGCGGCGCGTGCCGATTGCCTCCACGACCTTGTCGGTCACCTCGCGTGCGCTCATCTCCGGCTTCTCGTCGTAGGTCTTCACGTCGCGCGGGCTGGGAACGAGCACCCGGTCCTCTCCCGGGAAGACGGTCTCCCTCCCGCCATTGAAGAAGAAGGTGACGTGAGCGTACTTCTCGGTCTCGGCGCAGCGGAGCTGCTTCAGCCCGGCGCGGGAGACGATCTCCGGGAAGATCTCGGTGGGCTGCTCGGGCGGGAAGGCGGCGGGCAGGTCGAAGGTCTCGTCGTACTGGGCCATCCCGGCGAAGGCCGAGAGGCGGGGACGGGACGAGGCGTCGAAGTCCCTGAAGTCGTGCTGCGTGAAGGCACGGGTGATCTCGCGGGCCCGGTCGGCGCGGAAGTTGAAGAAGACGAGCGCGTCGCCGTCCTTGATGCGAGCCACCGGCTCCCCTCCCCCGTTCACCACCACGGTGGGCTTCACGAACTCGTCGGTCTCGCCGCGAGCGTAGGCCTGCTCCACCGCGTTCACGCCGGACGTGGCCCGGAAGCCCTCCGAGCGGACCATGGCGTCGAAGGCTTCCTTCACCCGGTCCCAGCGCTTGTCCCGGTCCATCGCGTAGAACCGACCCATGACCGTGGCCACGCTGCCGTACCCCTTGTCCTTCATGCGGCTCTCGAGGGCTCGCACGTAACCGAGCCCGCTCCTCGGCGGGGTGTCGCGCCCGTCGAGGAACGCGTGCACGTGGGCCCTCGACACCCCCTCGCGCCGGGCCAGCTCGAGGAGCGCGTGCAGGTGCTCCTCCTGGCTGTGCACGCCGCCGTCGGAGACGAGCCCCATGAGGTGGACCGCTCCGCCGGCAGCCTTGGCCTTGCGCACCGCCTCCAGCAGCGCAGGGTTCTGGAAGAAGGATCCGTCCTCGATGGAGCGGTTGATGCGGACCAGGTCCTGGTAGACGATCCGGCCGGCGCCCAGGTTGGTGTGCCCCACCTCCGAGTTGCCCATCTGCCCCTCGGGCAGTCCGACGGCGAGACCGGAGGTCCGCAGCGCGGTCGACGGATAGTCACGCACCAGGGCGTCCATGCTGGGCGTTCCGGCGATGGCGATGGCGTTGGCTTCGCGCTCGACGCGGATTCCCCAGCCGTCGAGGACGACGAGGAGGACGGGCTTCACCTTGGACAATTGGACCTCGCACGGCGCGTCGGGCGCGCCTGGAATGGAAGGGAGAGCCTAGGCGACGCTCTCCGGGTTCTCAAGGGCACTGGCGGCTCTCCTGCCAGAGCCGGGCCAGGATGGGGGCGTCGGGGCACGTTTCACTTGTGGTATGGCTCGCCACGCAGGATCGTGAAGGCCCGGTAGAGTTGCTCGACGAGCACGAGCCGCGCCAGCCGGTGCGCGAGCGTGAGGCGGGACAGGCAGATCGTCTCGGCGGCCCGGGCCCGGATGGCGTCCCCGTGCCCGTCGGAACCGCCGATGACGAGCGTCACGTCCTTCGCGCCCTGCACCCAGCCGCCCACCCGGCGGGCGAATTCGAGGCTGGTGCCCTCCTTGCCTCGCTCGTCGAGAAGCACCACCCGCTCCCCGTCGGCGATCCGGCCGAGAAGCGAGGCGGCCTCCTCGTCCCGGGCCCGGGGCGTCCCGGCGGCCTTGCGCGCCTCGGGGACCTCCTCGACGGAGAACTTCACGTAGCGGGAGGTGCGCTTCGCGTACTCCTCCACCGCCGGGGCGTAGAGCCCGGACCGATCCCGGCCCACCGAGAGGATGCGCAGCCTCACCGGGGCAGTCTAGCGCGTCGCCGGCTCCCCGTCGGAGCGAACCCGGGCGGGCACGCCCCAAGGAACCCCGGCACGTCCCGAAAGGGAGGCTGTTCCCGGACGTCGTGCGGCGCTTCGATGGTGGAGCACCACAGGGGGTGAAGACATGGAACGAGTCCCTCGGCTGCTCCTCGCCGTCGTCGTGTCCCTTGCCCTAGCGGCCTGCGGGTCGGAGCGTCCTGCCACCGGGGAGGAGGAGGCCGGCATCCTCGCGCCCGAGGCCGCTGCGGCGACCGCACGGGCGGCTGCCGCCGAGCGCAACGTTCCCCACGGGCCGAAGCTCAGGGTGATGACCCGTAACCTCTACCTGGGCGCCGACATCTTCGCCGTCACCCTGGCCGAGACGCCGGAGGAACTCGTCGCCGCCGCCACGCAGTTCTGGGTGAACGTCCAGGCCACCGACTTCGCGGCCCGGGCCCGGGTCATCGCCGACGAGGTATTCTGGGCTCGCCCGGAGGTGCTCGGTCTGCAGGAGGTGAGCCTCTACCGTTCGGGGGACCCGCTGGTGTGCGCCGGGGAGGTCTCTCCCGACGCTCCCGTCGCCGAGGACCTCGAGCTCGACTTCCTCGCCATCCTCCAGCACGAGTTGCGCCGCCGCGGCCTGCGCTACGAGGTCGCGGCGCGGATCGCCACGACGGACGCGGAGCTGTGCGTGCTCGACCTGGCCAATCCCGGCGCCTTCCGCGACCTCCGCTACACCGACCAAGACGTGCTGCTCGTGCGCAGGGACGTGGAGTGGCGGGACCCGACGCTCCCCGTGGCGCCATCGGGCGCCCCGGGCGACCGGAACGGCGCGCGCTTCTCGGAGGACTGGACCGCCTACTTCGACCTCGGCGGAGCCACGATCTACACCTGGCGCGGCTGGACCGCGACCGAGGTGCGGGTGGGCCACGAGTGGGTCCGCGTCTTCGAGACCCACCTCGAGGACTGGCTCCCCGTCCCCCCCCCTTACCCGGAGTGGATCTTCCAGGCGGGCCAGGCGGGCGAGCTCGTCTCGATCCTGGGTGGCTCGCTGACGATGGCGCCGCTGCCCACGGTGCTCCTCGGCGACTTCAACGTCTACGTCACGCCCGAGGAGCAGCCCCCCGTCTACCGGTTCCTCGTGGGTGGACCCTTCCCGCTCGATCCGGCGCTGGATGGCATCTCCCCGTTGTGGGACGCCTGGACGCGGCTCCGTCCCGACGATCCCGGCTTCACGTGGGGCTTCGACGAGCTGCTCCGGACGGGCTCCCTCACCACCCGGCTCGACCTGGTGCTGGCGACGCCCGGCCTGAATCCCCTCTCGACCTACCTGGTAGGAACGGAGGACCGCACCGCCGGCGGCCTCCACCCCTCCGACCACGCCGGGATCGTCACGACCTTCTCGGTTCGCTGACGCCGCTGCGGGAGCGCCCACCCTGCCGGACCACGGCCTCGGCCAGGACCGCGTAGGGCTGGGCGCCCACCACCCGCTCGTCGCCGATGTCGAAGGTGGGGATGCCCGTCACGCCCGCGCCCGCCGCCTCGCGCCCCATGGCGGCGACCCGCGCCAGGATTGCCGGCTCGCGGCCACCGCGGACCGCGGCCGGACCGTCGAGCCCCGCGTCCAGGGCGACCCGCGCCAGCACCGCCTCGTCCTCGAGGTCGAGCCCCTCGCGCCAGTAGGCGTCCATGAGCCCCGTTCTGACCTCGTGGAGCCTGCCCTGCCCGCGCGCCCACTCGGCCAGCGCCAGCGCCTTCCGCGTGTTCGGCTTGTGGGCGGGGACCACCATCCCCGACACCCCCTGCGTCCTCGCGAAGTCGATGAGGTACGGACGCATCCTCCGCACCCGCTCCGTCCCGAACATCTCGTCGAGCGGCATACCGCCCACGGGGATGCCCGGGTGCAGCTCGAAGCCGCGCCAGTCGAGAACGACGTCGAACTCCGCCTGCAGCCTGACCAGGCTGCCTTGCTCCGCGACGAAGCAGAAGGGTCAGACGAAGTCGGACCAGATCCGTACCGGGATCGCCATGCGCCGGACCCTAATCGGGGACAGGATCCTCCGCATGATCGAGACACCGAAGGCCGCGGCCCCCTCCATGGAGGCCCGCAAGCGCGTGGCGCTCGTGGCCCACGACCACAAGAAGGAGGACCTGCTCGACTGGGCCTGCTTCAACCTGGGCACTCTCTCCCGGCACGAGCTCTTCGGTACCGGGACCACCGGCAAGCTCATCCACGACCGGCTCGGGCTCGACGTGCACCGCCTGCTCTCCGGCCCGCTCGGCGGGGACCAGCAGCTCGGCGCGCTCATCGCCGAGGGCAAGCTCGACGTGCTCATCTTCTTCTGGGATCCGCTCGAGCCCCAGCCTCACGACACCGACGTGAAGGCGCTGCTCCGGATCGCCGTGCTCTACAACATCCCCACCGCCTGCAACCGGGCCACCGCCGACTTCATCGTCTCGTCGCACCTCATGGCCGAGACCTACGGCGGCCCGCTCACCACCGGGCCGGCGACCTCAGCCGAGCCGGCGGGCTGACGGAGCCGGTCCACCCAGGCCATCCACAGGACGATGAGCCACATCGAGAGGGTTCCCCAGGCCACCGCGGCCTCGCCGGGCGGGGTGGAGAGCTGGTTCGCCACCGTCATGGCGACGAGGAACCCGACCAGCGACCAGAGGGCGATCGATCCCGAGCGCTTCCGCGGACGGGTCCCGGTGGCGTAGAGGAGGACGCCCGCCGCGAAGATCGTCCCCTCCAGCGCCACCGTCGCCGCCACGTGGTTCCACAGTCCGAGCCCGAGCTTCTCCCCGCCCCACGGGGAGACCGGCAGGTCGGGACGGTGGGTCAGGAAGTCGAGCACCCAGTGGCTCGTCACCAGCGCCCCCACCACCCACGCGCCGCGCCGCTCCCCGGTGGCGAGCCGGTAGGCCAGGCCGAGGAGGATCCCCCAGGCCACCGACATGAGCAGGCTGTGAGTCCACGGATAGTGAACGAAGGAGAGCGGGGTGTAGGCGGTGTCGCCGGGCGCGATGCGGACCTGCTCGACCCCGGCCAGCAGGAGCACCGGCCAGAGGAGGTCCACCCACTGGCTGGCCGCGCCCAGCGTTCCCAGCCCGGTGCGGGGCGCGAGCCTCCTGGCGGCGAAGGCGAGCCCGAAGTGCCCGATGAACATGGCCACCCGTTCCTAATTTGGTAGGCTGCGCCGCGCTTGGACGTCTCCCTCCCCGCGCTCGCGCTCCTGGTCGTTGCCTCCTTCGCGGCAGGGACCGTCGACGCCATCGCCGGCGGGGGCGGCCTCATCACGCTCCCGGCGCTGCTCGCGGCGGGTCTCCCGCCCGCGCTGGCGCTCGGCACCAACAAGGGGCAGAGCGTGTTCGGGTCGGGAGCGGCGCTGCTCCGGTACGCGCGGGCGGGGCTCGTGGACGTTCGGGTGGCGCGGGTCACCTTTCCGGCCGGGTTCCTGGGGTCTCTCGGGGGCGCGGCGCTCGTGCTCCTCGTCCCCCCGGCGCTGCTGCGGCCGGTGGTCCTGGGCCTCCTCGTGGTGGTGGCGGTGGTCCTGGCCCTCCGCCCGGCCTCTCCTGCCGCCCCCCGGCCCAGCGCGCACCGGTCTCTCCGCGTGGCCGCCGCCATCGCGCTCGTCATCGGGGCGTACGACGGCTTCTTCGGACCCGGGACCGGGACCTTCCTCATCTTCGGCTTCGTCCTCTTCTTCGGCGCCGGGATGCGCGAGGCCTCGGCCGACGCCAAGGTGGTGAACTTCGCCTCGAACCTGGCCGCCGTCGTCCTCTTCGCATCCCGGGGGATGGTCGCCTGGAACGTGGCGCTGCCGATGGCGGCCGGGCAGTTCGCAGGCGGCCTGGCCGGCGCGCAGCTGGCCGTGCGCGGCGGCGACCGGCTCGTCCGGTGGGTGGTGCTGGCCGTCGTCCTGGCGCTCGTCGTGAAGCTCGGAACCGATCTCCTGCGCGGGTGACGACCCTGGAGCCCGGGGCCGACCGGTCGTCCCTCTTGGGGCTTCGCCCGCTTCGGCCTTGAAGGCCGGTACGCGATCCGGAGACGATGGTTCCACGTCGAGTGAAGGGGGGATTGTCGAGAACGCCGGCGGGCCCGGCCCGGGAGCGTCCGTGATCCATCCAAGAGTGGCCGTACTCGTCGCTTCGATCTTCGCCTTCGCCTGCACCTCGTCGAACGGAGAGACCGGGCCCGCGGGCCCGACGGGCCCCACCGGCCCTGCCGGGGCGCAGGGTGCCACCGGACCGGCGGGCGCTGCAGGCCCCACGGGTGCCACCGGTCCAGCCGGTGTTGCGGGCCCCACGGGCCCCACCGGTCCAGCCGGTGCACCAGGAGTGGCGGGTCCGGCGGGTGCCGTCGGTCCAGCAGGCGCGCCGGGTGTGCCAGGTCCGGCGGGCAGCGTGGGCGCCACCGGTCCGGCGGGCGCCACCGGTCCGGCGGGTGCGACCGGCCCCACGGGCCCCACCGGTCCCACCGGTCCCACAGGTCCCACCGGACCTGCGGGCCTGGCGTTCTACCGGGATGCGTTCGGAATCATCCCGGGCGTCGTGCCTGCCAGCGTCGACGCCTTCACCTATTGCGGCGAGACGACCGGCTACACGCCGTCCACCCCGGGCCAGGTCGCCATCCTCATCGTCCGGGCGGGCTGCCTGCTCTCCCCCTCCGCGACGATGAGGGTCGAGCCCGGGATCCGGGTGGGGGGCGCCTCCTTCAACGTCGGCACCCCGACCGACATGCAGAACTCCAGCGGCACGAATTCCAGCATGACCTCGCACACGGGCACCGGGACATACGCGCTCAGCGCGGACACCGAGTACTTCTTCTCGACCGCATTCCGCGTGAACTCGGCCAGCGCACTGTGCAGTTGCCAGACCATCGTCCAGATCATCCAGGGCGCGGCCCCCCCGTAGGTCCCCGCCAGCCGCCCACGTAGAATCGGGGAATGGCCCCGACCCCGAAGCACCCCGAGCCCAGGGACCTCCTCGTCCGCGCCGAACGCGCTGCCGCTCAGGAGGAGTCGTTTCGCTACCCGCTGAACCCGGCGTCCGAGATCCGCGGCACCACGCTCTCCCGGCTCACCGGCCTGGTGAAGTGCGGGGTGAACGTCATCCGCGTCGCCCCGGGCAAGGAGTCGTTCCTCCACCACGTGCACCTGGTGGACGAGGAGTGGATGTACGTGCTCTCCGGCCAGGGGGAGCTGCGCATCGGCGACGAGCGATTCACTGTGGGTCCTGGCGACTTCGCAGGCTTCCCGCCTCGCACCCATGCGCACCACCTGCGCAACACCGGGACCACCGGGGACCTGGTCTACCTCTCCGGCGGCGAGGCGGTCGACTTCGGGATCTCCGACTTCCCCGACCAGGGCCTGCGGCTGGTGCACGCAGGCGAGGAGGCGAAGGTCTACCCGATCGCCTCCGGGAAGAACCTCTTCGGGAAGTGAGCCGGGACGGAACCCGGGTCGAGGCTGGACCGGGGTCCACGTGACCCGTCTCGCCCCCTTCCGCGGCGGACCGTGATCCCGCGTGGTTGGAGGCGATTCGCCCTGGCTGCGGAGCTTGCATGGAAGTCCACGCGACACCTCCACCCTCGCCGCTTGCCCTACCGGGTCTCGGCCCCGCAGGAGTGCCCGCCATGCACCTCCCCATCCGTCCGCTTCTCGCCCTGGGCATCCTCGCGTCGCTGACGGCGTGCCAGGGCCCTGCCGGAGACTCTCCGACCGTCACCATCACCGCGGTCGCGGCTGGAGCATCCTGCGCCACCGGAGGGCAGCGCATCGACGTGACCTCTGCCTCGGGAGCCGTGACCACCTCGTACGTCTGCAACGGCTCGGCCGGGGCCGACGGGGCGTCCGCCAACGTCGACGTCGCCGGCGAGCCTCCTGGCCCGAACTGCGCCGCAGGCGGGAAGGCCATCTCCACGAGCGTGGGGACGGGGCCCGTGGTGGTCTCCTACGTGTGCGACGGCGAGGACGGTGCGAGCGTGGTGGCCACGGCGGAGCCCGCAGGGGCCAACTGTACCTATGGTGGAACCAGGCTCCAGGTGGGCTCGTCGGCACCCACGTTCGTGTGCAACGGATCACCGGGGGCAGCCGGTGCGACGGGCGCAACGGGTCCGACCGGTGCCACGGGGCCGACCGGCGCGACGGGTGCGACGGGTCCGACGGGTGCGACGGGTCCGACAGGTGCGACGGGCTCGACGGGTGCGACGGGCGCGACGGGTCCGACCGGTGCCACGGGCGCGACGGGTCCGACCGGTGCCACGGGCGCAACGGGTCCGACCGGTGCGACGGGTCCGACCGGTCCGACCGGTCCCACCGGTCCCACGGGAGGGATGACCTGGCAGACCGTCACGACTGACACGACTGCGCTCCCCGGAAACGGATACGTCGCCGACACGGGAGCGAGTTCCTTCACCATCTACCCGGTATCGAACCCCTTCCAGCTGCTGGGGGGGGAGACCGCGATCGCAGCCATCGGTGTGGGCCACGTCACCGTGAACCCCAATGTGGGTCGGCCCATCCTGTACGGGAGTGGTGTGACTCCCGTCCCGGGCGGGCTCGTTTCCCCTTGGGCTGCTGCGTCGGCGCTGCCGATCCCCGGCGGGGTCGCGATCTCCTCGAATGGTTCCCTGCAGTACGTCGGGTCGGCCGACGGCATGGTCGCGTACTCGGTCGATGGGGGTGGAACGGTCGACTACGTCCAGATGTACGCCGAGGAGACGGCGGCGACGGGAGCGATCGCCGCGGTGGCATGCTCCTGGGACGGCGCGAGGATTGCGGCCGCCGAGTCCAGCGACAGTTCCTCCGGCCGGATCTACTCCCTTCCCGATGGCGGATACTCCGGCGAGTCCGACTGGCGGGACGTCGCGATCTCCTGGGACGGGAACCGTCTGGCCGCCGTGGAATACAATGGCGATCTCTGGATTTCCGACGAGACTGGAGACGCCAGTACGGTGGTCCGGCAGGAAACGGGCCTGGGTTCCCAGTACTGGTCGGCCGTGGCCATCTCGGGTGACGGCACGAAGGTGGTCGCGGTCGCGGACTTCACGCTTCCCCAACCCCTGGTCTGCTCCCTGAACGTCATCGCCGATGACTGGTCCTGCCAGATGGCCGAGGGCTCCGGGGCGTGGACCGACGTCGCCATCTCCTTCGACGGCTTGACCGTGGTGGGGACGACGATCGAACCCACGACCCCCGACCTGACCGGCGGCATCTGGGTCTCGCGCGATGGCGGCCTGAACTTCCTGCAGCACCTCGCCGGCCGGAGCTTCACGAGCGTGGCCTGCTCGCTCGACTGCGGCATCATCGTCGCCGCGGAGTGGGTCGGCCCCACCTGGTCGTCCGTGGACGGGGGGAGGACCTGGGTGCCGGGCGGGCCGTTCTCCCTCCTGGCCAGCTCGCTCGCCCTCACGGCCGACGGCGGCACGCTGCTGGGCGTGGACCAGTTGCCGGCCACGCCCTGGCCCTTCACCTCGGTGGCCCCGGCCAGCGGCGACGTGGTCGTCGTCAAGGGCACCCAGGGATCGGCGATGCGCCTGCTCTACCTCGGCGACGGGACCTTCCTCGTCATCGAGGCCACGGGCGCGCTGCAGGCGATGCTGCTGGTGAACCTCGAGCCGACGTGATCGCGCTCCACGCAGGAGGCGCTCGCTCCGTCCGGGAGCGGGCGCCTTCAGCACCTCTCGTACTTCCAGTTGCGGCTCTTGCCCTCGGCCATCCATTCGACGGCCTGCGCGATCCGCCGGTCGCGGGTGTCCGCCCCCTTCGCCTCGACGATCCAGTCCACGTACTCGCGCCGCCTCGACGGGCTGAAGCCCTCGAAGGTCGCCCTGGCCGCCGCGTTCCGCCTCAGCGCCACGGCGAGCGCGGGCGGCACCTTGGCCTCGGGCTTCGGCGGCTTCCTCGCGGAGCGCGGAGCCTTCGCTCCCGACGCGTTGCGCGCGGCCGCCTGCTTCAGGATCCTCGACAGCTTCGCCCTCGGCGGCAGGTCGGAGAGCGAGGTGATGCGCCCGAACTGCCCCATGGCGTCGCCGCGCGCGTCGCCTCCGAGCAGGTCGCCCCCGCCGCGGACGTGAAGGGCGCAGTGGCCCTTGAACGCCGCGAATCCGCAGAGGATGCCACCGTGCATGAAGTGGGGCATGCCCCACTTGATCGTCTCCTCGACGTCGGGGACGGCGGCGTGGACCACCGCACGCAGATGGGTGAGGACGGGTCGGGCGAAGGGGGCCGCCTTCGCGATGTAGGCGTCGATGCGGGGGTCCTTCGTGGACATGGCTGCGGATGTAGCCGGGAACGGAGGCCCTGGCCACCTTGCCGGGCGCGCCGGGCCGGCATAGGACCGGACGCATGCCCGCCTCCGTGCTCCTCCTCCTGTTCCTCGCCACCCCGCCCGACACCATCGCCCCACCGCCGTCCGCTGCGCCGACGCCGCCCGATCCGGTGGCGCAGCTGGTGGGCGTCCTGGCGCGGCTCCCCGCCACGACCCCGGTCCGCGCACGGGTCGAGCACCGGGTGACCTTCACCCAGGGAGACGAGGAGCAGGCGCCGGCGCCCGGGACGGCGACTGCGACCGCCTCCGTGGGCCCGGAGGGGATGCGGATCGGGTGGACCCCGGCCCTGCTCGCCCGGGCCGAGGCCGAGGAGCGGGAACGGCTCCAGAACCCCGACGCCCTCACCCCCACCCGCGACGCCGTCGGCGACCTGCGCACGCTCGCGCTCGCCCGCTCCTTCGACGCGGTGCCGGAGCTGCTGCGCTCGCTGCACGACGCGACCGTGCTCGAGGACGAGGTGGAGCCGTTCGAGGGGACGCCCACCCGGGTCCTCCTCCTGCAGGTGAAGCCGGCCATCGCCAGCCGGGACCGGAAGTACGTGAGGGACGTCGAGGCGACGGCCAGGATCTGGCTCGGCCCGGACGGCGTGCCGCTGGCCGCGGACCGGCGCGTGCTCCTCAAGGGCCGCATCTTCCTGATCATCACCTTCGAGATCGAGCAGAAGGAGAGCCTCCGCTTCGGCCGCAGCGGCGACAGGCTCCTGGTGCTGCGCCAGGAGAGCGACTACCGGTCCTCGGGGGCCGGCGAGCGGAGGGATCGCCTCGCGGTGACGACGCTCAGCCTCGTGGAGTGAGCCCTACTTCAACCCGAAGACGACCTCCACCCGCGCTCCGTACTCGAGCTCGCCCTCGGCCACCGGAGCCGGGGCCGAATCGGCGGCCATCGACCGGGCCATCATGGGCATCACCATGGGGCGGGGCGAGACGCCGCCCTCGCTCACCGAGAGGAAGTCGCCGAGCTCGACGCCGGCCGCGATGGCGATGGCCTTGGCCTTCTCCCGCGCCGCCGCGTAGGCGAGCGCCAGGGCCTCCAGCCTCTGGGGCCCGGGATCGAGCCGCTCCATGCGCAGGGACTGGAGCTGGTTCGAGCCCGCCGCGGTCACGGCGTCGAGGATCTTCCCCAGCTTCGGGAGCTCGCGGACCTTCACGTCGGCCGCGGTGGAGACCCGGTACCCGGCGATGGGCTGCTGCTTCCCGTCCTTCCAGGGACGCTCGATGGTGACGTCGTAGCGGACGGTGCGGACGTCCTTCGCCGGCACGCCGGCCTGCGCCACCGCGTCGAGCACCGCCTTCATCTTCGCGTTCACCTCGGCGGTGGCGGCAGCGACCGTCTTCGCGATGGCTTCGACA
This sequence comes from uncultured delta proteobacterium, assembly GCA_963802065.1. Lineage (GTDB taxonomy): Bacteria > Myxococcota > Myxococcia > Myxococcales > Anaeromyxobacteraceae > CAIOAK01. The sequence goes on from CAWDHF010000011.1 coordinate 434,527, forward strand.
CCCACGGTGAACGAGGCCGAGTCGGGGGCCACCGACACCCGGCCCTCCCCGGTGACGCTGATGCTCCGGGGCGGGCGGTGCGGCATGCCCGGAGCGGGCGGCGGCGCGCGCAGGGCGGCGTCCTGGGCGAGCGCGCCGCCGGCGAACGAGGAGAGGGCGAGCAGCGCTGCGGCGACGAGCGGGCGTGCGGTCACGATCAGGCCTTGGCCTTCGGCGTCGCGACGGGCCCGCCGGGCACGAGGTTGACGGGATTCATGGCCCTGGCGAGCTGCTCGTAGAGCGCGTACTTCTCGCTGGCGAGCCGCTGCGCCTCGTCGACCAGCTTCTTGTAGTTGTCCGGGTCGAGCTGCTCGACCATGCGGAAGCGGGTCTCGGTGGCCATGAACTGGGCGATGCTGGCCTTGGGGACGCCGCTGTCGAGCTTGAGGGGGCTCTCGCCGAGGGCCGCCTTGCGCGGGTCGTAGCGGAAGATGGGCCAGTAGCCCGAGTTCACCGCCAGCTCCTGGTGCGCCATCGAGTCGGCCATGTCGTAGCCGTGGGCGATGCAGTGGCTGTAGGCCACGATGACCGAGGTGCCGGGGAAGCTGTCGGCCTCCTTCATGGCGTTGACGCTCTGCACGTCCTTGGCCGCCATGGCCACCCGGGCCACGTAGGCGTGGCCGTAGGTCATGGCCAGCATGGCCAGGTCCTTCTTCTGGACCGACTTGCCGCCCATGGCGAACTTGGCCGCCGCGCCCATCGGCGTGGCCTTGGAGGCCTGTCCGCCGGTGTTGGAGTAGACCTCGGTGTCGAGGACCAGGATGTTCACGTCGCGCCCCATGGCGATGACGTGGTCGAGGCCGCCGAAGCCGATGTCGTAGGCCCAGCCGTCGCCGCCGACGATCCAGATGCTCTTCTTCACCAGGTAGTCGGAGATCTGCTCGAGGCGGCGCGCCGACGGCAGGTCGACGCCGGCCAGCTTGGAACGGAGCACGTTCACGCGCCCGCGCTGGGCCTCGATCCCGACCTCGGTGGCCATGTCGGCCTCCATCAGCTCCTTCACCAGGTCTCCGCCGACGCGGCCGGTGACGTCGGAGAGCAGGTGGCGCGCGTGCTCGGTGAGCTTGTCGACGGCGAGCCGGATGCCCAGGCCGAACTCGGCGTTGTCCTCGAAGAGCGAGTTGGCCCAGGCCGGACCGCGTCCCGCGTCGTTCTTGGTGTAGGGCGTGGTCGGGAGGTTGGCGCCGTAGATCGAGCTGCAACCGGTGGCGTTGGCGATGATGGCCCGGTCGCCGTAGAGCTGGGTGAGGAGCTTGATGTACGGGGTCTCGCCGCAGCCGGCGCAGGCGCCCGAGTACTCGAAGAGCGGCTCGAGGAACTGGGTGCCCTTGACGTCGAGCTTCACCTTGGTGCGGTCCGGGTCGGGCAGCGCCAGGAAGAACTCGTAGTTCCGCCGCTCCGTCTCGCGGATGGGCGCCATGGGCGCCATGTTGATGGCCTTGTGCCCCTTGTCGGTCTTCGACTCGGCCGGGCAGAACTCCACGCAGACGCGGCAGCCGGTGCAGTCCTCGGGCGCCACCTGGATGGTGTACTTGGCCCCCTTCACGTCGGCCGACTTGAAGTCCATGGCCTTGAAGGCGGAGGGCGCGACCTGGAGGTCGTCGGCCGGGTAGTACTTGGCGCGGATGGCGGCGTGCGGGCAGATGAGCGCGCACTTGTTGCACTGGATGCAGAGCGCCGAGTCCCAGACCGGGATCTCGAGGGCGATGGCCCGCTTCTCCCACTGGGTGGTGCCGGAGGGCCAGGTGCCGTCGACGGGGAAGGCCGAGACCGGCAGCAGGTCGCCCTTTCCGGCCATCATGATGGACGTGACCTTCTTCACGAAGTCGGGGGCGTGCTCGGACACCAGCGGCGGCCGCGGCTGCCCGGTGACCCTCTTGCCGTCGAGCTTCACCTCGTGCATGTGGGCCAGCGTCGCATCCACCGCCTCGAAGTTCTTCTTCACCACCTCGGCGCCCTTGCGGCCGTAGGTCTTCTCGATGGCCTTCTTGATGAGCTCGATGGCCCGCTCCCGGGGCAGGACTCCGGAGATGGCGAAGAAGCAGGTCTGCATGATGGTGTTGATGCGGCCACCCATGCCGGTGTCCTTCGCGACCCGGACGGCATCGATCACGAAGAAGCGCAGCTTCTTGTTCAGGATCTCGGCCTGCACCTCGGCCGGCAACTGCTCCCAGACGTCCTCGGGCGCGTGCGGCGTGTTGAGCAGGAACACCGCGCCCGGCGCCGCGGCGTCGAGCATCTCGTACTTCTCGAGGAAGCTCGACTGGTGGCAGGCCACGAAGTTGGCGCTGGTCACCAGGTAGGAGCTCCGGATCTGCTCCGGCCCGAAGCGCAGGTGCGAGACGGTCACGCTGCCCGACTTCTTCGAGTCGTAGACGAAGTAGCCCTGGGCGTAGTTGGGCGTGTCCTCGCCGATGATCTTGATGGAGTTCTTGTTCGCGCCCACCGTGCCGTCGGCGCCGAGGCCCCAGAAATGGCAGCGGACCACCCCCTTGCCCTCGGTCTGGTAGGTGGGGTCGTAGGGGAGCGACAGGTGGGTGACGTCGTCGTTGATGCCCACCGTGAAGTGGCGCTTGGGGCGGGTGTGGGTGAGCTCGTCGTAGACCGCCTTCACCATGGCGGGGGTGAACTCCTTGGAGGAGAGGCCGTAGCGGCCGCCGATCACGGTGATCTCGTGGTGGAAGCGGTCGATGTGGGCCTGCTGCGCCTCGCGGAGCGCGGTGACCACGTCCTGGTAGAGCGGCTCGCCCAGGCTGCCCGGCTCCTTGGTGCGGTCGAGGACGGCGATGGAGGTGGTGGTGCGGGGCAGCGACTTCATGAAGTGGCCGAGCGAGAAGGGGCGGTAGAGCCGGACCTTCACGAGCCCCACCTTCTCTCCCCTGGCGACCAGGTCCTCGATGGTCTCGTGCGCCACCTCGGCGCCCGAGCCCATCATGACGACGACCCGCTCCGCCTCGGGGTGGCCGACGTAGTCGAAGAGGTGGTACTGGCGCCCGGCGACCTTGGCGAAGTCGTCCATGGACGCCTGCACGTGCTCGGGGGTGTCGGTGTAGAAGCCGTTGCAGGCCTCGCGCGCCTGGAAGAAGGCGTCGGGGTTCTGGGCGGTGCCGCGGACCACCGGGGCGTCGGGGTTGAGCGCCCGGGCCCGGATGGCCGAGACCAGGTCGTCGGTGATCATCCTCCGGAGGTCGTCGTCGTCGAGCAGCTCGATCTTGGCCACCTCGTGCGAGGTGCGGAACCCGTCGAAGAAGTGGAGGAAGGGCACGCGGCTCTTCAGGGTGGCGCGCTGGGAGATGAGCGCGAAGTCGTGGGCCTCCTGCACCGAGTTGGAGGCGAGCAGGCCGAACCCGGTCTGCCGGACGGCCATCACGTCGGAGTGGTCGCCGAAGATCGAGAGCGCGTGGGTGGCGAGCGTCCGGGCCGACACGTGCATGACGAACGGCGTCAGCTCGCCGGCGATCTTGTACATGTTGGGGATCATGAGGAGCAGCCCCTGCGACGCCGTGAAGGTCGTCGTCAGCGAGCCGCCCTGGATCGCGCCGTGGACCGCGCCGGCGGCGCCGCCCTCCGACTGCATCTCCACCACGGTGGGGACGAGCCCCCAGATGTTCTTCTTGCCGAAGGCCGACCACTCGTCCGCCCACTCGCCCATGTTCGAGGACGGGGTGATGGGGTAGATGGCGATGACCTCGTTGGTACGGTGGGCGACCGAGGCGACCGCCTCGTTGCCGTCCATCGTCACCATCTTCCGCTGCTTCTGCGACTGGGACATGCGTCCTCCGGCGTTCGGACCGCTCGTTGGGTGGTTCGTGAAGGGGAGGCATTCTACCCCGGCCCCGCCGGGATGTACCCCTCCGGAACGCGCAATCGGTCGCGCCGGGCACGCCAACGGTCGTTGACGAGGATCAAGATGGCGGCGCGCGCCCTCAGCGCCTCGGACGCAGGTAGACGGTGCGGCCGCCCTTCACCGTCTCGACCACCTTCACCTCGCGCAATCGCTGCGGATCGACCCGGAGCGGGTTGGCGGACAGGAGGACCAGGTCTGCGACCTTTCCGGCCTCGAGGGTTCCGCGCTCACGCTCCTCCCGGTACTGGTGGGCGGACTCCACCGTCAGGGCCCGGAGCGCCTGCATCACGCCGATGCGCTCGTCCGGCCCGATCACCTTGCCCGACTTGCTGGTGCGATTCACCGCCGTCCAGACCGTGAACAGGGAGTCGATCGGCGTGACCAGGTAATCGGTGTGGTTCGTGAATCGGATCCCGCGCGCCGCCGCCGACGCGGCCGGGCTGATGGCCTGCCCCCGCTCCTCGCCCAGGAGCGCCGGGTAGTCGTCGCCCCAGTAGAAGGTGTGATTGGTGAAGAACGAAGGGACCATGCCCAGCTTCACGTAGGCGTCGAGCTGGTCGGGCCGGGCGAACTGGCTGTGGACGACCACGGTTCGCGCGTCGTCCTTCGCGACCAGCCCCGCCTCCTCCTGGGCCTGGATCACGAGGTCGATGGCGGCGTCGCCGTTGGCGTGGGCGAAGAGCTGCCCGCCGGCGGCGCGCGCGGCCCTGAGCGCCGAGAGGATCTCGTCCTTCGAGGCCGAGGGCTCGCCGGACCAGGGCGACTGCCCCATCGGCCCGGGCACGAGGTACGGCTTCGTGTAGAACCCGGTGCGCCCCTGGGGCGAGCCGTCCACCACCGCCTTCAGGCCGGCGATCTTCACCTTGTCGACGGTGACCCCCATCTCGAAGCCGGGCTTGCCCACCACCTCGGCCTGCGACTGGATGAGCGGCAGCGCCATCACGTCGAGGACGAGGAGCCCGCTGCGGGCGGCCGCGCGCAGCCCGACGATGGCCTCGGGCGGCGTCGCTCCCTCCGTCGCGACCGTGTAGCCCTGCGAGAAGTAGAGCTCCTGCGCCGGGCCGAGCGCCGCCGCGAGCTGCCGGGCGTCGGGCATGGGCAGCTTCGGCTCGATGGCCAGGAAGGCCGTCTCCATGACCAGGCCGGCCGGCTGGTTCGACCCCGGCTCGCGCACGATGATCCCACCGGGCGGGGTCGCGGTGCCGGGGCCCAGCCCCACCGCGGCCATGGCCTTCGAGTCGAGGACCGCGCCGTGGCCGGAGACGTGGAGGAGCATCACCGGGTTGTCCGGGAAGGCGGCGTCGAGGTCGCGGCGGGTGACGTCCCGCCGGTCGGCCAGCCCGTTCGAGTCGTAGCCGTAGGCGAAGATCCAGTCGCCGGGCTTCGCCTTCTGCCGCGCCGCCTGCTTCCGGAGCGCCGCCAGGATTTCGGGGATGGACGTCACCGGTCCGACCGGCGGGAGGGAGACGTTGGCCCAGTCCGCGACGACGACCGCGGCCAGGAAGTGGGAGTGGGGGTCGACGAACCCGGGAAGGAGCGTCCGCTTGCCCAGCACGACGACGCGCGTCCCCGGACCGCGCAGCTTCATGACGTCCGACTTCCGGCCCACGGCCGCGATGCGCCCGTTGCGGACCGCCAGGGCCTCGGGGACCGGCTGGCCCTCCGCCATGGAGAGGATGGGCCCGTCGGTGTAGATGACGTCGGCGGGCGGAAGGGCGGCGAGGGCAGCGGCGAGGGCGAGGGCGAGCATGGGAACTCCGGGCCGGCACCACGCCGGGAGCGCTCATGGTATGCGGCCCGATCGCGAGGCGGGAACGCCCCGGGCGAGGCGGAGGTGCGCTGAGGTGGGGCCCGGTGGGACCTCGCCGCCGGTCAGGGCCCGGCGGGGATCCGGGGGGCGTCCGCCCAGAGACCTTCCAGGTCGTAGAAGCCTCGGGCCTCCGGCGACATGACGTGGATCACCACGTCGCCGAAGTCGAGCAGGACCCAGCCGCCGCCGCTGCGCCCCTCGGCGCCCAGGCGCTGCGCTCCCAGCTGCGTGAGCCGGTCGTCGACCGCATCGGCGATGGCCGCCGCCTGGCGATCGCTGTCGGCGGAGAGCAGGACGAAGTAGTCGGCGACACCGGAGAGGCCGCGCACGTCGAGGACGATGGGGTTCTCGGCCTTCTTGTCGGCGCCGGCGGCGACCGCGGCGAGGGCCCGGACCTGCCCGTCGTCGGGCGGGAGCGTGGTGGCGACGACGGGCGCCGACACCGGCGGGGCCGGCGCGGGCGCCTTGCGCGGGGCGAGCTTCGTACCGGGCCGCAGCGCGGCCTGCTTCATGCCCGGACGCGCCGGCCTGGCGGACGGGGCGGTCTTCCGCCCCTGGGCAGGGCGGGCGGCCTTCCCGACGAAGAACTTCTTGGCGGGCGCCTTCCCCTTCCCGGCCGGCCTCGCCTTCGGGCCCGCGCGCTTCGCGAACGCCTTCTTCGCCGGTCCGGCCTTCCCCTTCGCCGGCTTCCTGCCCTTGATCGCCTTCGCCATTCGTGTGGTTCCTCTCTAGGTTCGGACGTTCCCGCGCCCCTCGACCACGTACTTCTGCGTGGTGAGCTCCTCGAGCCCCATGGGGCCGAACGCGTGCAGCTTGGTGGTGCTGATGCCGATCTCGGCGCCGAGCCCCAGCTCGCCGCCGTCGTTGAAGCGGGTGGATGCGTTGACCATCACCGCGCTCGCCTCCACCTCCCGCTCGAAGCGGCGGGCCGCGGCCAGGTCGTTGGTGACGATGGCCTCGGTGTGGAGGGAGCCGTACCGCGCGATGTGGGCCAGCGCGCCGTCGAGGTCGACCACCACGCGGACGGCCAGGATCTTGTCGAGGAACTCCTTGCCGAAGTCCGCCTCGGAGGCCGGGGCGCAGGGCACGCCGGCGCGGGAGAGGATGGAGAGGGACGTGGGGTCGCAGCGGAGCTCGACGCCCCCGGCGGCGAGCGCCCTCCCCACCGCGGGCAGGAGCCGGTCGGCGGCGCCCCGGTGCACGAGCAGGCACTCGGTGGCGTTGCAGACGCCGGGACGCTGGACCTTCCCGTTCACGGCGATGGCCACGGAGTCGGCCTCACCGGCGCTCTCGTCGAGGAAGAGGTGGCAGATCCCCTGGTAGTGCTTGACCACCGGGACCCGCGAGCGCTCGGCCACGGCGCGGATGAGCCCCGGGCCGCCACGCGGGATGGCCAGGTCGATGAGGTCGTCGAGGGCGAGCAGCTCGAAGGTGGCCTCGCGATCGGCCACCGGGACGACCTGGGCTGCCGCGGCGGGCAGGCCGGCCGCCTCCAGCCCCTCTGCGAAGGCCGCGCCCAGCGCCAGCGACGAGGCCAGGGCGTCGGAGCCCGGTCGCAGGATGCAGGCGTTGCCGCTCTTCACGCACAGTGCGGCCGCCTCGGCGGTCACGTTGGGCCGGGCCTCGTAGACCATGAGCACCACGCCCAGGGGGATGCGCACCTTCTTCACCGAGAGCCCGTTGGGACGGCTCCAGCTGGCGGTGACGCGCCCCACCGGGTCGGGGAGGGAGGCGACCTCCCGCAGGGCGGCGGCGATGGCCTCGAGCCGTCCCCGGTCGAGCCGGAGCCGATCGAGGAAGGCGTCGGTGGCCCCGGCTCCGCCGGCGGCGGCCAGGTCGGCCCGGTTGGCCTCCAGGATGGCCGGGGCGTGGGCCAGGGTCGCGTCGGCGGCGGCGCGGAGCGCCCGGTCCTTCGCCTCGGACGAGGCCCGGGAGAGCTCCCGGGCGGCCCGCTTCGCGTCGGCGGCGAGCGAGCGCATCCGCAGCGCGAGCCCGGGATGCTCCCCGGTCATCGCGAGGCCTGGCTGGGGTCGGTGAGGACCATGTCGTTCCGGTGGACCACCTCGTCCAGGTACTTATAGCCCAGCGCGCGCTCGATCTCGCTCGTCTTCAGGCCGACGATGCGCCTCACCTCGTCGGCGCCGTACCCGGCCAGGCCGCGCGCGAAGGGGGGCTCCCCGGCCACGGCGATGTCCACGGGGTCGCCCACACCGAAGCTGCCCTCGACGCCTCGCACGCCGGACGGGAGCAGGCTCTTCCCCTGGTCGGTCAGGGCCCTGCGCGCCCCGGCGTCCACCAGGATGGTCCCCTTCCCCCGGGCAGCCAGCGTGAGCCATTCCCTGCGTCCGGCGCGGTGCTCGGCGGCGGGCTCGAAGAAGGTTCCCAGAGGCCTTCCGGCGAGGAACGCCGCGATCGCGCCGGGGCGCCTCCCGGAGAGGAGCGCGGTGCCCACCCCCTGGGCGGCGAGCCGCTTGGCGGCGGCGAGCTTGGTGGCCATGCCACCCACGCTGCGCTCGGTTCCCGCACCGCCGGCCATGCGTTCCACCTCGGGGGTGACCCGGACGACGTCGGAGACGAGCCTCGCCGCGGGGTGGAGGGGGTCCCGGTCGTAGAGCCCTTCCACGTCGGTGAGCAACGCGACGAGGTCGGCGCCCACGCAGGTTGCGACCAGCGCCGCCAGGCTGTCGTTGTCCCCCACCTTGATCTCGTCGACCGCCACCGTGTCGTTCTCGTTCACCACCGGGACGACGTTGCGCTCGAGGAGGGCCTCGAAGGTGTGGCGGGCGTTCAGGAAGCGCTTCCGGCTGGCCAGGTCCTCGGCGGTGAGGAGCACCTGGGCGACGACCCGCCCGTGGGCGTCGAACGCGCGCCCCCACTCTGCCATGAGGTCGGGCTGTCCGACGGCGGCGGCCGCCTGCTTGGTGGCGATGTCCCAGCTCTTGCGGGGCGAGCGCACGAGCCCCAGCCGGTCGGCGCCGAGCGCGATGGCGCCGGAGGAGACCAGCACCACGCTCTGGGTGCGGGAGAGGACGGCCAGCTCCGACGCGAGCCGCTCGCAGTTTCCCCGGTCGAAATGCCCGGCGTCGTCGGTGAGGGTTCCGGTGCCGACCTTGACGACGAGGCGGCGCGTCTTTCCCAGGGAGCGGCGGGGCACGGGTGCCATCTTACGCGACGGCGGCCGAGGTGGCACGGCGGGCCTTGGAGGTGGGAGCGCGGAGGCCTAGGATTCGCGCGTGGATTCCCCCGCGACGGTCTCGCCCGCACCCCTGCTCCGCGCGCTCGACCGCCTCGACGAGCGGCGAGTCCTCGGGACGACGCTCGCCCTGAGCCTGGCCTTCACGGTGGCCGCGGCGCTCGCCTCCGACAGCGTCTTCCAGGTGGACGAGCACTTCCAGGTGGTCGAGTTCGCGGGGCTGAAGCTCGGCGTCACGCCGGCGTCGGCGCTGCCCTGGGAGCACGCGGCCCGCATCCGCCCCTGGATGCAGCCCGGGGCCTTCACCTGGCTCGCCCGCGGGCTCCAGGGGGCGGGCGTGGAGGACCCGTTCGTCCTGATGCGCGCGTTCCGGCTCGCGAGCGGGCTCCTTTCCTGGGCGGCGCTGGCGGCGTTGCTCCTCGCCGTCCGGGCCTGGCTCCCCTCCGCCCGCTGGCGGCGCGTGGCCTACCTGTCCCTCGCCCTTCCGTACTTCGTCCCCTACCTGGCGGCGCGCGTCTCCTCGGAGAGTGGATCCACGACCTTCCTCGTCCTGGCGCTGGCGGCGCTCCTCCCGCTCGCCACCGGACTCGCGGGGACCACGGGAGGCGGCCTGTCCCGTGGAAGGCTGCTCGCCGCCGGGGTGGCGCTGGGGCTCGCCTTCGAGTTCCGGTACCAGGCCGGCGTGGCGGTGGCGGGCATCCTCCTCTGGGTTCTGGTCCACGACCGGGACCGCTGGCAATCCCTCGCCACCCTCGCCGCCGGAATGACTGGCCCGCTCGCCCTCGGGCTCGTGGTGGACGCCTGGGGCTACGGATCGTTCCAGGTCGCTCCCTGGCGCTACCTCGCCGTGAACCTCCTGGAGGGCAAGGCGGCGAGCTTCGGCACCTCGCCGCTTCCCGCGTATCTGTGGTTCCTGGCCGGGCTCTTCCCGCCCTTCGGGGTCGCCCTCCTGCTCGGACTCCTGCTCTTCTGGTGGCGCCACCCCCGGCACCTTCTCACCTGGACGACCCTTCCCTTCGTCCTCGTCCACAGCCTCATCGGGCACAAGGAGATCCGCTTCCTCTTCCCCATCCTGCCGGCCGCGACGCTCTGCGTCGTCCTGCTCCTCGCCGCGCCGTCGCACGTCCGGTCGTGGGAGCGGTGGGGTACCCGGGTGATGGCCTTCCTATGGCTCGGTCGGGGGACCTGGACGGTGAACGCCGTCGCGCTCCTCCTCCTCTGCCTCCTCCCCAGCAGCGACAACCTGGAGTTGCAGCGGTTCTTCCACCGGCACGCGGCCGAGCCGGCGCGGTGGGTGGCGCTCGCCGATCCGCGGCTCTTCCACGGGGCGCCCGTCCCGTTCCTCTGGCCGAGGCCGATGCCGATCGTGGAGGTGGTGACGGACGCGGCCGGCCTCGAGGCTGCCCTCGACGGCGGGCCGGGCCCGGTGCTGGTGACGACCAAGCACCCCCTTCCCCCCGGAGTGGAGGAGATCCTGGCGCGTCGTGGAACCCGGGTCTTCAGCTCCCTCCCGCCCTGGCTGGCAAGGGTGAACGCCTTCCACTGGCTGGACCGCGCCGACATGACCCACGCGTGGCGGATCGACCGAGGTTGACCTCGGGAGGGACGAGGGGTATCCCCGGCTCCGGCGCCCTGGAGGCGCCGGGCCGGTGTCACGATCCGAGGAGCGACCATGCAGAAGCGAGGAATGGGCCGCCGCAGGTTCATGAAGCTCTCCGGCGCAGGCCTGGTGGCCGCCGGCGCCGTGGACCTGATGGGCTGCGCGACCGCGAAGGCGAGGCCGGAGGGAGCCAGCTCCGGGATCCGCTACTTCGACCGGTTCGGCGTGACCGAGTCGATGCTCGCCGAGGTCCTCGGCGAGGCGATGTCGCGCGGAGCCGACTCGGCCGACGTCTACTTCCAGCACCGGGTCCAGGCCAGCCTGGGCCTCCAGGACGGCGCGGTGAACCGCTCCTCCGCGCAGGTGGCGCTCGGGGTGGGCGTGCGGGCCGTGAAGGGCGACCAGCAGGGGTACGGCTTCACCGAGGACCTCTCGCTTCCCGCCATCCTCGAGTGCGCCCGGACCGCCGCGGCCATCGCCGACGGGCCGGCCCGGCCGGGCCCGCAGCGCTTCCACGTCGCAGGCTCTCTGCCGGACCGCTACCCCGTCAAGATCGGCTGGCAGGAGGTCCGCGCCGAGCAGACCATGCCCATCCTCTCCGACCTCGAGGCGCGGGCGCTGGCCAGCGACGCCCGGGTCCGGAAGGTCAACATCAGCTTCGCGGACGAGTACGGTGCGGTCCTGGTCGCGGACTCGACCGGGCGCATCGTCGAGGACCTCCAGCCGATGACCCGGCTCTACCTCCAGTGCACGGCGGAGCAGGAAGGTCGGCGCGAGACGGGTGGATACAACGTCGCCGCCCGCTCCGGGCTCGAGTTCTACGACTCCGACCGCCTGGCGCGCATCGTCCGCGAGGCGGTGGCCCGGACCACCATCCTCTTCGAGGCGGTGCCCGCTCCGGCCGGCGAGATGCCGGTGGTGCTCGCGGCCGGCTCGTCGGGGATCCTGCTCCACGAGGCCATCGGCCACGGCATGGAGGCCGACTTCAACCGCAAGAACGTGTCGATCTTCTCGGACAAGATCGGCAAGCCCGTCGCGCACCCGTTCGTGAACATCGTCGACGACGCCACGCTCCCGAACGCGCGCGGCGCCATCAACGTCGACGACGAGGGGAACCCGGCCGGCGTCACCCACCTGGTCGAGAACGGCGTCCTCTCCACCTACCTGCACGACTCGGTGTCGGCCCGGCACTACGGGGTGAAGCCCACGGGGAACGGGCGGCGAGAGAGCTACCAGTTCGCCCCCATCCCGCGCATGCGCGCCACCTACATGCTGCCCGGCCCGCACTCGAAGGAGGAGATCGTGGCCTCGGTGAAGAGGGGCGTGTTCTGCTCCAACTTCACCAACGGCCAGGTGAACATCGGCGCGGGCGACTTCACCTTCTACGTGAAGAACGGCTGGCTCATCGAGGACGGGAAGCTCACGCGGCCGGTGAAGGACGTGAACGTCATCGGCAACGGGCCCAAGGTCCTCGAGCGGATCGACATGGTCGCCAACGACCTGGTGATCGACGAGGGCGGCTGGACCTGCGGGAAGGACGGACAGGGGGTCCCGGTCTCGCAGGGCATCCCCACCGTGCGCGTCTCCTCCATCACCGTCGGCGGACAGGGGAAGGCCTAGACCCATGGCGAACGTCGATCCCGGAAAGCAGATGCAGGACGTCGCCCGCGCGGCGGCCGAGATGGCCCGCAAGGCCGGGGCGCAGCAGGCGGCCGTGCAGGCGGGGCGCGTCCGGACCGTCCAGGTCGAGTGGCGCGACGGTCAGCTCGACCGGATGAAGGAGGCCACCACGCGGGGGCTCCAGATCGAGCTCTACGTGGACGGGCGCTACTCCCAGGTGGGCACCTCCGACCTGCGCCCCGAAGCGGTGAGCGCGTTCGTGGAGTCGGCGGTGGCCATGGCCCGCAAGCTCCAGCCGGATCCCTTCCGCTCGCTCCCGGACCCGAAGCTCTACCAGGGCCAGGCGGCGGTGGACCTCGACCTCGTCGATCCGGCGCAGGGGGCGCTCACCGCCGCGGGGCGTCGCGAGCGGGCGCAGGCGGCCGAGGCCGGAGCGCGGGGAGCGAAGGGCGGGGGGGCGATCCTGTCGGTCTCCACGGGCTTCTCCGACGTCCTCTCCGAGGTCTTCCGCGTCCACACCGACGGCTTCGAGGGCACCCGTCGAGGCACGACCTTCTCGGTGTCGGCGGAGGTCTCGGTGAAGGACCCCGACGGAAGGCGGCCGGAGGACTGGGACTACGCCTTCGCCCGCCACCTCTCCGCCGTCCCTCCGGCGGACGCGGTGGGTCGGACGGCGGCCGAGCGGGCGGTGGCGCGCATCGGGGCGCGGAAGGGCGAGTCGGCGGCCATGACGGTCCTCGTCGACGCGCGGGCGGCGGGCCGGCTCGTCTCCACGCTCCTGCAGCCCCTCTCCGGCATGGCGCTGCAGCAGAAGCAGTCGTGCCTGGAGGGCAAGCTCGGCCAGCCGCTGGGGAGTGCGCTCCTCGACGTGGCCGACGACCCGCTCGTGCCCCGCGGGATCGACTCCCGCCTCTTCGACTCGGAGGGGCTGGCCGCGCGCCGCTTCCCGATCTTCGAGAAGGGCGTGCTGCGGAACCACTACGTCGACACCTACTACGGCCGGAAGCTGAAGATGGATCCCACCACCCGGAGCGCGTCCAACCTCTCCTGGACGCTCGGGACGAAGGGACGGGACGGGCTCGCCGCCGACGCGCGGGAGGCGGTTCTCGTGACCGGGTTCCTGGGTGGAAACTCCAACGGGACCACGGGGGACCTCTCGCTCGGCGTCCAGGGCTACCGGATCCGGGGTGGCCGGATCGCCGAGCCGGTGGGCGAGATGAACGTCTCCGGAAATCTGCTCACGCTCTGGAAGGGGCTGGTCGCGGTGGGGAACGACCCCTACCCGTACAGCAAGCTCCGCACCCCCACGCTGGTCTTCGAGGGGATCCAGGTCGCCGGCGTCTAGGAGGCCACGGCGGGCGTCCGGGTGGCTCGACGCTGCCCGCGCCGCTATGCTCCTGGCACTTCATGGAAGAGGTCCACGGCAACACCCTCGGGCTGAAGCAGAGCCAGCTGCACGCCCTCCGCCGCACGTACCGCCGCCGCGTCGACGCCGGTGAGGTGATCTCGCCCGAGCTGGCGCGCCACCTCACCGAGGTCTCCCGGGAGACGAACCGCCAGGTCGGCGTGCTGCTCGACCGCAAGGGGGACGTGCAGTGGGTGGTGGTCGGCGACGCCGGCAAGCTCACCCTGCCCGACGTGGGCCGGGCCCGCGCCGGCTCCCACCGCCTGCGCGGCCTGCGGCTCGTGCACACGCACCTCCGCGGGGAGCCGCTCTCCCGCGACGACCACACCGACCTGGCGCTGCTCCGGCTCGACTCGGTGACGGCCCTCGAGGTCAAGGAGGACGGCCTCCCCGGCAGGGTCCACCTGGCGCACCTGCTCCCGGAGAACCCCCAGGGCGCGCTCTGGAAGGACGAGATCGCACCTTCGGTGCACGACCTCGACTACGACGCGGTGGAGGGTCCGCTGGGCCTCGAGGAGGAGTTCGCCCGGGCCTCGGCGATGCGCCGCACGGGAGGCCGCGAGCGGGCCATCCTGGTGGGCGTGGGCGGCAAGGGGAAGGGCCGGGCCGACGCGGAGTCGTCCCTGGCCGAGCTTCGCGAGCTGGCCCGCACCGCCGGCGTCGAGGTCATCGACGCGTCCGTCCAGATGCGCCGGGATCCCGACCCGCGCACCCTCATCGGCAAGGGCAAGCTGGAGGACATCCTTCTCCGCTCCATGCAGCTCATGGCCGACCTCATCATCTTCGACGCCGACCTCTCGCCGTCGCAGGCCATCCACATCGCCGACGCCACGGCCCTCAAGATCCTCGACCGCACGCAGCTCATCCTCGACATCTTCGCCCAGCGGGCCCAGTCGGCCGACGGCAAGCTGCAGGTGGAGCTGGCCCAGCTCGAGTACCTGTACCCGCGCCTGGTCGGCCGCGACGACTCGCTCTCGCGCCTCGCCGGCGGCATCGGGGGGCGCGGCCCGGGCGAGACCAAGCTCGAGATCGACCGCCGGCGCGTCCGCGACCGGATCACCCAGCTGAAGCGGCGGACCGAGGCGCTCTCCACCGACCGGCAGGTTCGGCGCAAGCGGCGCAACGAGCGCGGGCTCCCGGTGATCTCCATCGTCGGCTACACCAATGCCGGCAAGTCGACCCTGCTGAACGCGCTCACCGACTCGGAGGTGCTGGCCGAGGACAAGCTCTTCGCCACCCTCGATCCGACCAGCCGCCGGCTCCGGTTCCCCCGCGACCGCGAGGTGATCATCACCGACACGGTGGGCTTCATCCGCGACCTGCCGGAGGACCTCATCGCCGCGTTCCGGGCCACCCTCGAGGAGCTCGACGACGCCGACCTGCTGCTCCACGTCGCCGACGCGGCCGACCCGAGCCTCGACGCCCACGTGGCCGCGGTCGAGAAGATCCTCGGCGCGCTCGGCCTCTCCGAGACCCCGCGCCTGCTGGTCCTGAACAAGGTCGACCGGCTTCCGCCAGGCGAGGGTGCGGCCATCGCCGCGGCGCGCGGGGGCGTGGCCATCTCGGCGGCGACGCGGGCCGGGCTGCCCGAGCTGCTCCACCGCTGCGACCGGATCCTCTGGAGGGACGGCCGGGTCTCGCTCTCCGACGTCTCGCGCAGCGCCGACGAGAGCGACCCCGAGCCCTCCCGCATCCTGCCCTCGGCGCGGATGCTCCGCGAGGGGGCCTGACCCCGATGCGGATGGCCCTGCCCCTGGTCCTCGCGCTGGCGGTCGCCTGCAGCCGCGGGGGTGCACCCTCCGCCGGGCCCACCGGCGCACCGAAGCCACCTTCGACCTTCGACTGGGACCGTCCGGCCTCGGCGCTTCGCATGGGCCCCGACGCGGTGGCGGCCGGCCTCGGCTCCTTCGCCTGGGAGGGCACCGTGACGTGGTCCGCGGCCCGCGGCGACCGAAAGGTCGAGGTCTCGGAGCGGCACGCCGTTCGCCAGCTCGCCACCGGCGAGTTTGCCGCCGAGGGCACCGTCGACCCGGGACGGGGCCCCGGCTCGGAGAGCGGGAAGCGGGTGATCTGGGCGGAGGGAATGAGCTACGCCCGCTCCGCCTACCCCGCCTCGGGCGAGTGGCGGGAGCGACCCACCGACCACGGGCGAGGCGCCCGCCGCTTCCGCGACGAGAGCTTCCTCCTGGCCGGGGAGGTGGCCAGCCTGCTCGGGCCGGCGCTCGTCCCGTCTCCTGCCGGGACCACGAGCGTGCTGGGGCGCCCGGCGCGACGCTTCGCCCTCTCCCTCGATCGGTCCCGGTTCGCTCCGGGCCCGTCGCGCCTCTCGGCCGAGCCCCCTGCGGGCGGCCCCGACGCGGCCACGCAGGCGCGGCTCGCGCTGCTCGACGGGCGCGAGCCCATCGACGCATCCGGCGAGATGATCCTCGACACCGCCACCGGGGCGCCGCTCCGGGTCGAGATCTCGGCCCTGCTCGGGGTGAACGGGGACCCGGAGGCGAGGGTCCGCGTCGACGTGGAGGGCCGGCTCACCGCCCTCGGCGGCGCGGTGGCGCCGGTGGAGCCCCCCAGGAAGGCCCTTCCCGACGAGCGAAGACCGCGGGGCGTGGCCCGGGCCCTCGAGCAGGCCGGCTTCCGCAAGGGCAAGGGGGACGGCGCCGCACCGGCGGACGAGACGGACGAAGAGGTCGAGGGCGAAGAGGAGTAGGGCGCCGCCCGTTCACCCTCGGTGTCTTCGCCACTCCACCATCAGGCAGTGATCCTGCACCACCTGGATCCCGGCGCGAGCCAGCTCCTCGGCCGCGGCGTCGTTGCGGATGCCCAGCTGGAACCAGACGGCGCGCGGCATCTTGGCCAGGATGTCGGGGAGGTGGGCGGGGATGTCGGAGGGCTTCCGGAAGACGTCCACCAGGTCGACCGGCCCCGGGATCTCGGCGATCTTCCGGTACACCTTGGCGCCCAGGATCTCGGTGACCTCCGGGTAGTACACCGGGACCGGGATCACCTCGCCGCCGTGGCCCGCCACGTGCGCGGCCACGTAGAAGGCGGCCTGGTCGGACTGCGCCTCGGTCTTGATGCCCAGTACGGCCACCCGCCTGGTTCCCCGCAGGAGCTCCCCGATGCGGGCGTCGTCGTCGATCAGGTTGTCCTTCCAGTCGGCCATGGCGCCTCCTCGCGATACCGGGTGAGAGCCCTTTAGGGCGCTGGAGGCGTGCCGCGCCAGAAAATTGGACAGGCCCCGGGAGGTGCCTAGGATTTCAGGCATGACGAAGAAGAAGACCTCCCAGGCAACCGTCACCGAGGCCTCCGCCCAGGCCGTGCTCCGCCGCCGCGGGGCCACCCAGCTCGCCGCGGTCGAGGAGAAGGTGATGCGCATGCGGCTCGGCGCCGCCCTTCCCCGGAAGAGCGAGATCGAGTGGATGGGAACCGGGAGCGAGGAGCTCTCCATCGAGCTGCGCGCCCTCGAGATCGAGACCTACCTCAAGCTGCGCGCCCACCAGGCCCGCCGCGCGGCGCCCGCCGCCGCTCCCTCGACGTCCCGGACGAAGGAGAAGATCGTCCGGGCGCTCCGCCGCCGCGGTCCGACCCGCTAGAGCGCATCCCAACTACCCGGCCTCGAGCAGGGATCCCAGGGCCTCCGCCGCGCGAGCGAGCGGGGGCCTCTCGCTGTGCGGGCCGGGACTTCCGGCGGCGAGCCTGCCGGCCAGCGCCTCCCCGGTCCGGGGATTCCGCCAGTAGTCCTCGTCGAAGCGCTCCCGCAGGTCGTCGCGGATGGCCACCGCCCAGGCGGCGCCGGCGAGCGCGGCGCGGTGGGTCTCCGCGTCGCCGTCGCGCGCCGCGAATCCGCCGGGCCAGCCCGCCATGCAGGCCCGGGAGAGGGCCTCCCGGTGCGCCTCGTGCCAGGCCTGGCCGCCCGTGCCCCGCTCCACCTCGACTGCGACCCGCAGGGCCGCCGCCCGGGCCCGCAGCTGGAAGAGCAGGCGAAGGGCCAGCCGGCGGATGACGTCGCGGGAACGCCTGCGGTCCTGGCCGGTGGCCGCCTCGAGGAAGCGGGGCTCGAGGAGCAGCCAGGACCCCAGCGCGCCGACGGTGGCCGGGAGGGCAGGGTCACGGGTGGACGGTCGCGAGGTGGCGGCCGCCGCGGCACGACCGGCGGCGTCGGTCAGGTCGAGCCAGTCGGCGAGCCCACCCTGCCTCCGCAGGGAGACCCGCCCGTCGAAGGCGTGGGCGCCCGGCCACTTGGCCGCTCGGGCGGCGCCGTCGAGCCGGACGCGCCGGACGTCGATGCCGAGCCCGTCGAATCCCTCGAGCACCATCGGGGAGAGCGGCGAGGGGCGGAAGAGCCCGTCGTGGTCGCGGAAGGCGAGCAAGTGGAGGATCTCGGTCCGGTCGAGGTCGCCGCGGGGCGGGAGCTCGAGCCCGTCCTGGCGTGCGAACCAGGCGAGCACTTCTCGATACGCGCCCTCGGAGGCGGCCAGGAACCCGTCGGCCTGGACCACGTCCTCCCACGCCGGGGTGAGCCCGAGGGCCGCGCGGGCCGCGGCGCGGGCCTCCGCGGCTGCCTCGCGGGGTGCGGAGGAGGCGAGCGCCCCCTCCGCCACGGCGCGGCCGAGCTCCCGGCGGCGTTCCCGGTCCCGCTCGTGGAGGATGCCCAGGGCCGCGTCGGAGAGCCCCACCGGACCGTCGGGGCCGTTGCCCCTGGCGGCCCCGTCGGCGGCGCGCCAGGATTCCTCGGCCCGGGCAGCCGCCCGCTCGGCGGCGAGACCGGCGACGCGCGCGGCCAGGTCCCGCTCCCCCTTCTCGCGGAGCATGGCCACCCCGTCGCGGTGCGCGGCGACGCCGTGGGCGTCGAAGATCGCCTCCAGCGCGGGGGCCGGGGAGAGCCCGGCCACGTGCCGGAAACGCTCCTCGGCGAGGGCCCGGGAAAGGGCGTCGACGGCTTCCCTGACCTGCTCGACCTCCTCGGAGTCCACGGTCCCCGGCCTCAGCGGGACACCCTGGAAGGCCTGGCGGCGCCGGCGTACTGGTCGATCACCTCGTCGAGCGCGCTCCGGCAGGCCGAGCAGAACGGCACCTCGTTCCTCGAGAACATGATGCAGTCCACCTCGGAGCGGTAGGCCCCCTTGGCCTCGTAGTTGGCCCCCTCGAAGGCGCCCGCCTTCCCGGCGAAGGGCTCGGCGGAGAGCTTCGCCGTCTCGAGCTGCTTCTGCTCGAGGAAGAGGGCGTCCATCTCCGCCTCGGGCCCGTTGCGCTTGCGGATGGCCTTGCGCCGGTCCTGGAAGTCACGGGCGCGCCTCTCGTAGTCGGCCTGGTCCCAGGGGGTGGGAACCGGCGTGCCCGGGGTCACCGTCCACTTCGGGTGCGAGGGGTCCGGGAGCGTGGTCACGTTCTTCTCCCAGGGCTCGATCCGTTCGCCCGGGAGGTAGGCCACGTCGGAGGTGAAGTACTCGTCGGCGAGGCCGGCGATGTGGTGCCCCAGCTCGTGGACGAAGACGTAGGGCGCCCACATGCTGCCCGCGGCCACCGTGGCGTAGAGCCCCTGGATGCCGCCGCCCCCGTAGGTCTCGGCGTTCACCAGGATGGCGACGAAGTCGTAGGGGGCCTGCGACGCCACGTCGCGGAAGCGCCGGTTGTCGAGGGCCAGCACGTAGCGCTCGGATCCGAAGGCGTCGTAGGAGGCCCCCACCGGGCTGTTCCGGTGGAGCCCGGTGGAGGGCCGGGAGACCCCGCTCTCGCGCGCCGGCGGGCAGAGGGCCAGGACGTTCACGTCCCCCCGGCGGGCGCGGAAGGGCTCGACCGCGAAGAGGGCCTCGGTGAGCTTGCGCGCCTGGGCCTCGAAGGTCTTGCATTCACCCGCCGTGTATCCGTCGCCGAGGATCAGCAGGTCGAGCTTGCGCTCCGGCGGCCCGCTCCGCTGGATCTCGATCACCGGGCCGGCGGGGGCGGGCGGCGCCGTGTCCACGAACATGTCCTTCGGGTCGACGGTGAGCGTCCAGATCTCGCGGAAGGCCTGGCGACGGTCCCGCTTCTTCACCACCAGTTGCACCGGCCGCTCGGGCGCCGCGAAGCGGAAGGACTCGTGGAAGGTCCGGTTCGTCTCCTTCGCCTCGGCGGTGGTCTCCCACTCCCCGAAGACCGTGGCGTAGCCGCGCGAGTAGAGGACCCGGTTGGTGGCCAGGTCCCGGACCTCGAAGAGGTACTTGCCGAGGTTGAGCTCGTCCTGCGGCCGGTCCGGGTTGCCCGGGAACGGGAGCGGCTCGAGGACCAGCCGGTCGAGGGAGAAGCGCTCCTCGGTGGCGTTCCCGGTGTGGAAGGCGTCGACGCGGAAGGTGCGCGGGGTGGGGCTCGCGGCGAGCGCCAGTGCGGCGAGGAGGGAGGCGATCATGGGGGCGGAGAGTACACCGGGGCCACCCGCGCTTGACACCCTCGCCCCCTTGATTACCTTCCCGGCTCGATGCCCATCTACGAATACGACTGCCCGCAGTGCGGGCGCTTCGACACGCTCCAGCGGATGTCGGCGCCCCCCCTTCGCCGGCACGACACCTGTGGCTCCCCGGTGAAGAAGGTGATGAGCGCCGGCGCATTCGCGCTGAAGGGCTCCGGCTTCCACGCCACCGACTACCGGAGGAAGGCCCCTGCCTGCGCCGCGCCGAAGGGTGCCGGCTGCGCCGGCTGCCCGTCGGCAGAGGCCTAGGGGCGCCGGTGAAGCGCCTCACCCTCGCCGCCGGCCCCTCCGACGACGGCGAGCGGCTCGATCGCTTCATCGCCGCCCGGGGCGGCATCTCCCGTGGGGAGGCCCGGCGGGTCCTGGAGCGGGGCGGGGTCTTCCTCGACGGGAAGCGCTGCAAGGTCTCCGGCCGGATCCTCCACCGCGGCAACGAGGTCACCGTGAACCTGGAGGAGGCCGGCCGCGGCGCCGATGCGCCCCCTCCGCTGGATCGCTCCCGGCTGCTCTTCGCGGACGACTGGCTCGCCGTCGTCGACAAGCCCGCCGGCGTTCCTTCCCAGCCCACCCTCACCTCGGACCGCGGCCACCTGCCGGAACTCGTCGCCACGCTGCTCGGCGCGCCGGCGCGCCTCGTCCACCGGCTCGACCGGGAGACGAGCGGCGTGACCGTGCTGGCCCGCACCGCAGAGGCCGAGCGGGTCCTCGCCGCCGCTTTCCGCGACGGCACACCCGGGAAGACCTACCTGGCCCTCTGCGCCCGCGCGCCCGAGCCCGCCGGCGGGCGCATCGACGCGCCGCTCGGGAAGGACCCGCTGCGCCCCGGTCGCCGGACGGTCGTTCCCGGCGGCGACCCCGCCGTCACCCGCTACCGGACGCTCGCCGTCGGACCGGGCGGAGCGGCCCTGGTGGAGGCCCGTCCCGAGACCGGCCGCACCCACCAGATCCGCGTCCACCTGGCAGCCCTCGGCGCACCGCTCCTCGGCGACTCCCGCTACGGGGGCCCCCGCATGGTGGGCCCCCTACCCGTACCCCGAGTGATGCTCCACGCCCTCCGGCTCGAGATCGACCACCCCGCCACCGGCCTGCGGACCGCATTCGAAGCGCCCGTTCCCGCCGATCTGGCGGCCATCCGGGACGCGCTCGTGGGGCCCGGCGGGGTCCTGGTGCCCTGACCCTACCGGGGTGGAATCCAGCCCGGAAACGTGCTTACTTCCCGCCCCGTGGAGCGGCCTGCCGCCGCCCCCGGAGGGAGTCCCAGGCGATGAGCGACACCAGTTCCGGCCCTGCCGGATTCAAGCCCTACATCTCCGCCGACCAGGTCATCCCCGAGTTCACCGTGAAGGCGGTGGTGACCGGTGCGCTCTTCGGCATCCTCTTCGGCGCGTCGACGGTCTACCTGGCGCTGAAGGCCGGCCTCACGGTCTCGGCCTCGATCCCCATCGCGGTCATCGCCATCTCGCTCGGGCGCAAGCTCCTCAAGACCACCATCCTCGAGAACAACATCATCCAGACGGCGGGGTCGGCCGGCGAGTCGATCGCGGCCGGGGTGGTCTTCACCCTGCCCGGCTTCCTCTTCCTGTCGGTGGGCCCCGACAAGGTCTCGGTGGGGGCCGCGTACTTCAACTACGCCACGCTGTTCACCCTGTCGCTGGTGGGCGGCATCCTGGGCGTCCTGATGATGGTCCCGCTGCGCCGTTCGCTCATCGTGAAGGAGCACGGGGAGCTGCAGTACCCGGAGGGCGCCGCCTGCGCGTCCGTCCTCATCGCCGGGGAGCGGGGCGGCGACTTCGCGAGGACCGCCTTCCAGGGCGTGGGCCTGGCCATGGGCTACGCCATCCTCCAGAAGGTCTTCCACGTCATCGCCGAGACGCCGGCCTGGGTCACCTCCCGCACCAACAAGTGGCTCCCCAACGCCACCGTGAACGGCGAGATCACGCCGGAGTACATGGGCGTGGGCTACATCATCGGCCCCAGGATCGCCGGCGTCCTGGTGGCCGGCGGCGTGCTCGCCTGGCTCGGGCTCATCCCGCTCCTCGGATTCCTGGTGCCGGGCGACATGGTCCACGCGCAGCTCGTCAAGGTGGGCATGAACCCCGCCGGCTTCGGCTGGGACCCCGCCACCCATACCTTCGCGAACACCGCCAGGGCCATCTACGGCGCCTACGTGCGCCAGATCGGGGCCGGCGCGGTGGCCGCCGGTGGCTTCATCACGCTCCTCAAGACGCTCCCCACCATCTACGCGTCGCTTCGCGACTCGATCCGGTCCCTCTCGGACAAGACCGCCGCCCACGAGACCAGGCGCACCGACCGGGACCTGTCCTTCGTCACCGTCATCGCCGGCAGCCTCGGGCTCGTGGTGGTGCTGGTGGCCCTGCCCTTCATCCCGGGCGACACCGTCCTGAACAAGATCCTGGTGGCCCTGCTCGTGATCGTCTTCGGGTTCATCTTCGTGACGGTCTCCTCGCGCATCGTGGGCCTGATCGGATCGTCGTCCAACCCGATCTCGGGAATGACCATCGCGACGCTCATGGCCACCGCCATGGTCTTCGTGGGCCTGGGCTGGACCGGCACCGCCTACGAGCCGATGGCGCTCGTGGTGGGCGGCATGGTCTGCATCGCCGCCGCCAACGCCGGCGCCACCTCCCAGGACCTCAAGACCGGCTTCCTCATCGGCGCCACCCCGCGCGCCCAGCAGCTCGCGCTCTTCGTCGGCGCCATCGCCTCGGCGGTCGTCATCGGGCTCACCGTGAAGGTGCTCGACACCCCGAGCGCCGACCAGCTGGCCCGGGGGATCACCCACGCCATCGGGACCGAGAAGTTCCCCGCGCCCCAGGGCACGCTGATGGCGACGCTCATCAAGGGGCTGCTCTCCCTCAACCTCGACTGGGTCTTCGTGCTGGTGGGGGTCTTCTTCTCCATCACGATGGAGCTGTGCGGCGTGAAGTCGCTCTCCTTCGCGGTGGGGCTCTACCTGCCGCTCTCGACCACGCTGCCCATCTTCGCCGGCGGGGTCGTGAAGGGGCTCGCCGACTGGTCGACGAGGCGCAAGGGCGGCCAGGCCGAGGATTCCGAGCTGGGCGGCGGATCCCTCATGGCCACCGGCCTGGTGGCGGGCGGCGCCCTCACCGGCGTGGTGGTGGCGCTCCTCCAGGTGAACGAGGGCGTGGAGCGGTTCCTCTCCACCCGGCTCGACATGGGGCCGGCAATCGCGGGGGCGATCGGCCACGGCGGTTACACGCTCCTCGGGGTGGCGGCGTTCACCGGGCTGGGCGTCCTCCTCTTCCGGGCCGGGATGAAGTCCCAGGCCAAGGCCGACTGATGGCGCCCCCCGGGGGCGCGTCGACTCCCGGGTCGATCCCGGCCTGTCACAGATCGCCCGCTCCCGCCTCCATCACAGGGGAGAGGGGACGACCATGCGGGCGAACCGGGCAAACGTTCGAGGCGATCTGGAGCGGCTCCTGCGCGCCCTCTGCCGCTGCGACGGCCTGAAGGACATGGCGGTGGTCGCGGCGCTCCTCTTCATCGCCGGCGCACTCGCGGTGCGCCTGGTGGCGGCCCGCCAGGCGGTCACATCTTTTTCCTGACCCGCCCGGGACCGGCCCCGGCGAAATTTCCGGAGCCCTCATCCGTTCTGCCACCGAGCAAACCCTCCGGACGCCGTACCCACGGGAGACGGGGCTGTGATCGCGGGCGAGGAAGCCGTACCATCGGGTGGCTTGCCGCCCACTGGAAGACCTCCCCCCGGTGGTCCCCCACCGGAGCACCCGAAGCCCGGGTCGATGTCCGCCCTCCTCGAGGAGCTGGCGGAGGCTCCGGAGGTGCGGCCAGGGAGCGGAATCGGTCCAGGGACGGTGATCGGCGGCCGGTTCGAGGTCCTCCGGGAGCTGGGGCGGGGAGGCTTCGGGGTCGTCTTCGAGGCGCGCGACCGGGAGCTCGGGCGGCTGGTCGCCGTGAAGGTGGTCCGGCCGCGGCGCGGCGTGGACCCGCGGATGCTCCGTTCCGAGGCCGAGGCGGCCGCCGCGCTCCACCACCCGAACATCGTCACGGTCCACGATCTGGGAAGCGAGGGAGGCGAGGGGTGGCTCGTCCTCGAGCTCCTGCGCGGCGAGACGCTCGAGGAGCGGCTGCACCGCGGCCGGCTCCCCGGAGCCGAGGCGCTCCGCGTCGCCACCGAGATCGCCCGCGGCCTCGCCCATGCCCACCACGCCGGGGTCCTGCACCGCGATCTCAAGCCCTCCAACGTCTTCCTCTGCGACGACGGGACCGTGAAGATCCTCGACTTCGGCCTCTCCCGGGTCTTCGGATCGGGGAGCGGTCCGGAGGGAGGGACCCCGGCCTACATGGCCCCGGAGCAGTGGCGGCGCGAGGCGGAGGACGAGCGGACCGACGTCTTCGCACTCGGGGTGATGGTGCACGAGATGCTCACCGGCAACCGCCCGTTCGCGGTGGAGGCAGGGCGCAGCACGGCGCTCGACGACGGCCCGGTGCCCGAGCTGCCGGCGGCCGCCGCGACGCGGAACGTCCGCTCGCTGGTCCGGCGCTCCATGTCCCGGGCCCGGGACGACCGCCCGCGCGACGGGGCCGCGGTCCTCGATACCCTGCTCGAGCAGCGAGTGGCCGCGGATGCCGGGCGCACGCGGCGCCGGGTCGTGCTGGCCGGCGCGCTGGTGGGGCTCGTGGCCCTCCTGGCAGTGGTCGCCTCGCGCGCCCTCCAGGTGAGGGACCTGGCTCCGGGCCAGCGCATCCCGGTGGCGGTGGCCGACTTCCAGAACGCCACCTCCGACCCCGAGCTGAACGGCCTCTCGGGAATGCTGACCACCTCCCTGGAGCAGTCGAAGCGGCTCACGGTGCTCACACGCTCCCGGCTCGTGGACCTGCTCCGCCAGATGGGCCGGGAGGTTCCCGAGCGCATCGACGAGTCCCTGGCGCGCGAGGTGGGAAAGGCCGCAGGCGTGAAGGCGCTGCTCCTCGCCACGGTCCACCGGTTCGACGAGGTGTACGCCATCGAGATGCGGGCGCTCGACCCCGCCACCAACGAGTACCTCTTCACCCTCAAGGAGGACGGCAAGGGGAAGGCCAGCGTCCCGGGCATGATCGACCGGCTCTCCTCGCGCGCCCGGGAGCAGCTCCACGAGCGCCCCGACGACCTGGCCGGCGGGCGAGGCGTCGCCGACGTGACCACGGCCAGCCTGGCCGCCTACGAGCACTACTTCAAGGGGCGTCAGGCCCTCGACCTGGCGCGCTTCGACGAGGCGCGCGCCGAGATGCAGGCGGCCCTGAAGGTCGATCCACAATTCGCGCTGGCCCACTACCAGACCGCGGTCCTCGACGCCTGGACGGTGAAGCCGGGCTGGTCCGACGAGGCGTCGTTGAAGAACGTGCAGCAGCACATCGACACCGCGGTACGCCTCGCCGACCGCCTCCCCGACAGGGAGCGGCTGGCGCTCCTCGCATGGAAGGCCACCTGGGAGAAGCGCAACGACGAGGCGCGCCGGATGCGGGACGAGGCGGCCGAGCGCTGGCCCCAGGACAAGGAGTCGGTCTTCTGGGCCGGCGACATCCGCTTCCACACGGGGGACACGGTGGCTGCGGTCCCCTACTTCGAGCGCGCCCTGAAGCTCGACCCCTCCTACGCGCTGGCCGAGCAGCACACCGTCATCGCCTACACCGCGCTGGACCGCCGGGAGGATCTCCTCGCGCTCACGCGTCGGTGGGCCGACCGCGCCCGGGACCCGGAGTCGTACCGGGCGCTGGGCCGCGCATTGCT
The DNA here is from genome assembly GCA_963802065.1 of uncultured delta proteobacterium. Taxonomy (GTDB): domain Bacteria; phylum Myxococcota; class Myxococcia; order Myxococcales; family Anaeromyxobacteraceae; genus CAIOAK01. The sequence continues at coordinate 460,256 of CAWDHF010000011.1, forward strand.
CGCCGTCGACCGTCGGGACGAGGCGGTCGAGGCCTTCGGCAAGGCCACCGCCCTGGACGGCCACCTGCCCTACGCGCCCGCGCTCGCCCAGTACCTGGCCTACCACGGGCAGGCCCACGAGGCCGAGGCGCACATCCGCAGGGCCCTCGAGGCGCTCCCGCCCCCGCTTCCCGCCGACGCGGGCCGGCCGAAGGAGGGCGTGGCCACGAAGGAAGTGACGCCCGAGAAGGAGCGGGTCGCGCTGGGGCGGACCCTCATCGACCTGCTCGTCTACCAGGGTCGCCTGCGGGAGGCGCGCCAGGTCCTCCAGTCGATGGAGGGGAGCGGGGTCGGGGTCCGCGACGTCGCTGGGGGCCTCCTGGGGTTCGCCTTCGCCTCCTGCTCTCCGTCCGACTACCAGGCGGCGGCGGAGGCCGTCGGGAAGGTCGGGGCCGAGTCGCGCGGCGTCTTCCAGCTCGACCTGGCCCTGGCCCGGGCGCTCTCCGGAGACCCTGCGGGCGCCGAGTCCATGGCGCCCGCGATCTTCTCCAGCCCCGAGGCGTCCGAGTACCCTCCGTACGTGCGCGTGCTCTTCGACAGCGTGGTGGCCTGGAAGAAGGGCGATCTCGCGTCCGCGGCCGGCCGGCTCGGCGTCGCCCCGTCGATCCCGTACGTCGACGCCCGGTACAAGGCGCTCAACCTGCTGGGCGAGGTCGAGCTCGCGCGCGGGCGAAACGACGCGGCCATCGCCGCGATCGAGCAGGCCCGGTCGATCGGCTTCGTTCCGTACGTGAGCTCCATGTCCACGTTCCAGCCGCTCGGGCTGTACCAGCTGGCGGTGGCCTACGAGCGCGCCGGCGACAAGGTCAGGGCCCGCGAGCGGGTCGACGAGCTGCTCAGGTTCTGGCAGCGCGCCGACCCGGACCTCCCACACCTCGCCGAGGCCAGGGCCCTGAAGAAGCGGCTCGCCCCCAAGAGCGCTCAGGCCACGCAGCGGTAGTCGCGGACCTCCTCGAAGCCCCGGCATCCGAGCTCGGCGCGGATGAGATCCCGCGCCCCGGGCGCACCCACCGCGACCAGCAGCGGCAATCCGCGCGCCCGCGCCGCCTCCTCGTAGGAGACCACCGGGGCTCCGAGCAGGCTTCGACCGATCTTCCTCCGATCCACCTCGAGGAAGAGGACCGCAGAGACTCCCAGGGACGCGAGCGCGCGGGCGAAGGCCCGCCCGGTCTCGCCGGCGCCCCAGATCGCCACCTCACGCCGGTCGGAGAGCGGGCCGGCGGCGAGCCAGGCCGACTTGAGCGCAACGTGCCGGGAGATCGCATATCGGCCATCGGTGCGGGTGAGCCGTGAGGGCGACTCCCGCCAGTCGAGCAGGACCTCGGGGAGGTTCGACAGCCGCCGGCCCACGGCGGAGAGTCGGAGCCAGAGGTCGTAGTCCTCCGGGAAGTCTCCGTCGCGCCAGCCCCCCGCCTCCTCGAGCGCCTCGCGCCGGATGGCCGCGGCCGGGTGCACGAGCGGCGCCTCCACGAGCAGGTCCCTGGCCACCAGGTCCGCGGTGACGAGCCCGTTCAGCCAGGCGGCGTAGCGGGCCATCCCGCCCGCGACCTCGCGCCGCGGGAAGAGCCGGACGCGGGAGCCCACCGCGGCGAGCGAGGGGTCGGCGTCGAGGGCAGCGAGCTGCCGCTCGACGCGGAGGGGGTGGGCCACGTCGTCGGCGTCCATCCGCACGACCACCTCGGCGTCGGAGGCCGCGAGTCCGCGGTTCAGGGCGAGGGCGATCCCCTCCCCTGGCCCGCGGATCACCCGGACGCGCCGGTCGCGACGGGCGAGACCTTCGAGGATCTCCGCGGTCCCGTCGCGCGAGCCGTCGTCCACGGCCACGAGCTCGAGGTCGCGAAAGCCCTGACGGAGGATCGAGATGGCGGCCGCACGCAAGGTCGCCGCGGCGTCGCGGGCCGGGAGGAGGACGGCGACGCGAGGCACGCTGGCGCCCGCTACCCCTCGTAGTCGCCGCCGATGAGGGGCGGCGGGTCGTCCGACTTGATGTCGTCGGGCGAGACCTCGACCGGATCGCGATCGGCGTCGTACTCGCCGAGGACCGGGTCGATCACCTGGCTGCAGAGCCAGACCGCGGCGTAGTAGTAGCCGGCAGGCCCGAGCCCGACGATCTGTCCACGGGTGGCGGGGGCGATGAGGTCCTGCCGGCGCCACTCCTCCCGGGCGTGGACGTTGGTGACGTGCACCTCGACCACCGGGAACGAGATCGACTTCAGGCAGTCGTGAAGGGCGTAGCTCGTGTGGGTGAAGGCGCCCGGGTTCACGATGAGCCCACGGGCCTCCTTGCGGTGCTGCTGGATGAAGTCGATGAGCGCGCCTTCGTGGTTCGACTGGCAGGCGCGCACCTCGCGCCCGTAGGCCGCGCAGGCCTCGGAGACCATCTTCTCGACGTCCTGGAGGGTGGTGGAGCCGTAGATCGCCGGCTCGCGCTCCCCGAGCAGGTTCAGGTTCGGTCCGTTCACCAGCAGGATCATCCAGGCCTCCCGATCTCCCGCGTCGCTTCCGCCACGGCGGCGGGGTCGGCGGCGACGTCCCACTCTACCGCCCAGCCGCGGGGGCGGCGAATCGGCAGCACCCAGAGCAGCCCCGAGGAGGACCGCTTCTTGTCGTGGGCCATGAGCAGCCGTGCCCTCCGCGCAGCGGAAGGCGAGACGGACACGGGAAGGCCCGCTCCACGGAGCACCGCCTCGACCTTCTCGACCTCCGCATCCCCGACGCGTCCCAGCCGCCGCGCCAGCCGGAACGCGAACGCCATCCCGATGGCCACCGACTCCCCGTGCGTCCAACGCCTGAAGCCACCCGCCGCCTCCACCCCGTGGCCGAAGGTGTGCCCCAGGTTGAGGAGCTTCCGCTCCGCCTTCTCCCGCGGATCCCGCTCCACGATCTCGAGCTTCACGCGGGCGCAGTCGGCGATCGTCCGCTCGTCCACGCGCCCTGCCCGGGCCCGGGCGGAGAGGCGGGACAGGAGCTCGGGGCGGAGCAGACCGTACTTCAGGACCTCGCCCAGGCCGCTCCGGAGCTCGCGCCGCGGCAGGGTGGCGAGGGCGGCCGGGTCGGAGAGGACGCCCACCGGCGGGTGGAAGGCTCCCACCGCGTTCTTGGCGAGCGGCAGGTTCACGGCGGTCTTTCCGCCCAGTGCGGCGTCGACCATGGCGAGGACGGTGGTGGGGACGGCGAGCCAGTCGACCCCGCGCATGAACACCGCGGACAGGAAGCCGGCCGCGTCGGTGACCGCCCCGCCCCCCAGCGCCACCACCAGGCTGCGGCGGGTGAGCCCGGAACGGAGCAACCCCGTGGCCGACCGCTCCAGGACGGCGAGGGTCTTGCCACGCTCTCCGTCGGGCAAGACCACCGTGGTCGCGAGCGTGGCCGAGCGCGCCAGGGCCGCTGCGATGCGGCCTCCGTGCGGGGTCGCGAGCACGCGGGAGCAGGTGACGAGGGCGATCCGGTCACGACCCTCGGTGAAACCGGCCAGCCGCCGGGCGGAGGGTCCGACCTGGACCGGGTAGACCTGGCCCTGCTGGCGGGCCTCTAGGGTCGTGCTCATGCCGGGGCCCCCAGCAGCGCCGCGATGCGCCGGGCCACCGCGTCGGCCGAGACGCCGTCGACGGCGACGGTGAACGAGGCGCGCCGGTAGAGGGGCAACCGGACACGGAGCAGCTCCTCCCACTGCCGGGCCAGGGGCCGGCCGCCTCCCCCGCCCATGCGCCGGGCCGCTTCCATCGCGGAGACGTCGAGGAAGACCACGCGGCCGACGCGGACCAGGTGCTCGGCGTTGCCGGGGTCGCAGAAGGCGCCTCCGCCCAGCGCGACCACCAGCGGCCCGGCCAGGCCGCGCACCACCTCCCGCTCGAGCGCCCGGAAGCGGGGCTCCCCCTGCTCGTCGAAGATGGCCGCGACCGGGCGGCGGGCGCGCCGCTCCACCTCGGCGTCGGTGTCCACCAGCCGGCGACCGAGCAGGCGCGCCAGCTCCCGGGCCACGGTGGACTTGCCCGAGCCCATCATCCCGGCGAGCGAGACGGTCTCAGCGGATCCGAGCGGCATAGGCCGTGACCGCCTTCTCGACGTCGACCACCGCGTCGCCCCCGAACTTCTCCAGGAAGGCCGCGGCGAGCTCCCAGCAGACCACCGCCTCGCCCACGACGGACGCCGCGGGGACGGCGCAGACGTCGCTGCGCTCGTAGCGGGCCATGGCCGGCTCGCGGGTGTCGATGTCGACGGTGCCGAGCGGGGTGGTCATGGTGGGGATGGGCTTCATGAAGGCCCGGACGCAGACCGGTTCCCCGTTGGTCATGCCCCCCTCGATGCCGCCCGCCCGGTTGGTGGCGCGGTGGAATCCCCGCTCCGCCGAGTGCTGGATGGCGTCGTGGAAGCGGTCGCCGGGGAGGTCGACCCGGGTTCCCTCGCCGATCTCGACGGCCCGGATGGCGGGGATGGAGCAGAGCGCGCCGGCCAGCCTCCCGTCGAGCCGGCGGTCGGGATGGGCGTAGGTGCCGAGCCCGGGCATGAGCCCGGTGGCCCAGATCTCGAAGGCGCCGCCGATGGAGCCGCCGCGCGCCTTCTCGCGGTCGACGATCGCGCGCCACTCCGCGGCCAGCGCCGGATCGGCGTTGCGGACGTCGGAGGCCTCGATGGCGGCCTCCTCGGCGGCGGTGGGCGGCCCCTCGCCGCGCACGGAGCGCTCGCCGATGGCGGTGACCCGCGACGACACCTCGATCCCGAAGCGTCCCAGGAGCTGGCGGGCGAGCGCCCCCAGCGCGACCGTGGCCGCCGTCGAGCGGGCGCTGGCCCGCTCCAGGGCATCCCGCGCGTCGTCGAAGGCGTACTTCTGCACCCCGGGCAGGTCGGCGTGGCCGGGGCGGGGGCGCGTGAAGCGGGGCCCCCCGCGGGCCTCCGGGGACATGAGGTCCTTCCAGTTCTCGTGGTCCCTGTTCCAGACGAGGAGCGCGATGGGCGTCCCCAGCGTCACCCCGCCGCGGATCCCGGAGACGAACTGCGCCCTGTCGGTCTCGATCTGCATGCGGCCGCCGCGCCCGTAGCCCTTCTGGCGTCGCGCCAGCTCCGCGTCCACGCGGGAGAGATCGAGGGCGAGCCCGGCCGGGAAGCCCTCGGCGATGGCGCAGAGCGCCGGCCCGTGGGATTCACCCGCCGTGAGGTAGCGCAACGCCATGGTCACCGTCCTCCGTGCCGCTCGATGGCCTTGGCCATCACGTCCTCCGGCGCGGAGCGGCCGAGCCAGATCCTGAATGCGAGCGCCCCCTGGCGCACCAGCACCTGCTCGCCCGTCACCAGCCGCGCCCCGTTCCCGCGTGCCGAGCGTGCGAAGGCGGTCTCGCCGTAGACGAAGTCGAGCGCCACCTGCCCGGTCTTCCAGGCCAGCGCCGGAAGCTCGCCGGCGTGGCTCGCCAGGCCGACCGTGGTGGCGTTCACGATGGCGTCGGACTGGATGGCCTCGGGCGCGACCCCCTCCCAGTCGACCGTGCGGAGGGCGCCCTCGGGCAGGTCCAGGGTCCGGGTCATGTCGCGGGCCAGCTCGTCGGCGGCCCCCGGGCGGCGCGCCGAGATCCGGACGTTCGCCCCCATGGCCACGAGCGCCCAGATGGCGGCCCGTGCCGCCCCGCCGGCCCCCAGGACCAGCGCCCGCGAGAGCGGTCCGATGCCGGCATCGGTGAGCAGCCCGCGCACCGCCGGCGCATCGGTGTTGAATCCGGCCCACCCGCGGGCGTGGCGCGCCAGCACGTTCACCGCCCCCACCTGCGCGGCCACGTCGTCGAGCGCTGCGCAGAGCGGGACCACCGCCTCCTTGTGGGGAACGGTGACGTTCATGCCGCCGAAGCCCAGCGCCCGGGCGCCGCGGACGGCGGCCTCGAGGTCGTCGGGCGCCACCGGGAGGGCCACGTAGGATCCGTCGAAGCCGATGGCCGCGAAGGCTGCGTTCTGCATGGCCGGGGAGAGGCTGTGATCCACCGGCGAGCCGATGACCGCGAAGAGGGTGGTCTTGCCGGAGATCATGCGCCCTCCGAGAGACGGTCGAGGATGGCGAAGAAGGACGGGAAGCTCGTGTCCACGCAGGCCACGTCGTCGAGGACCACCTCGTCCCCCCCGGCGAGGAGCTGGGCCACCGCCATGCTCATGGCCACGCGGTGGTCCATGCGGGTGCGCACGGAGACGCCGTGGAGCCGGGTGGGGCCCTCGATGGCACAGCCGTCCTCGAAGAGCTCGATGCGGGCGCCGGCGGCGGCGAGCGCCTCGCCCATCACGGCCAGCCGGTCGGACTCCTTCACCCGCAGCTCCCTGGCGTCCCGGATGAGGGTGCGGCCGTTCGCCTGGGTGGCGAGCACCATGAGGACCGGGAGCTCGTCGATGAGGCGGGGAACCAGCGCCCCCTCGATGGTCACCGCGTCGAGCGGGCCGCCCCGGACGGTGACGTCGGCGCGCGGCTCCCCGGCACTCTCCCGCTCGTTCGCGACCTCCACGTCGGCGCCCATGGCCCGGAGCACGTCGAGGAGGCCGGTGCGGGTGGGGTTCGTTCCCAGGCCCAGCGCGGTCACCTCCGACCCGGGGATCGCCGCCCCGCCGCAGAGGAAGAAGGCCGCCGAGGAGATGTCGCCCGGCACGTCCACCTCTCCCCCGCGCAGGCGCGACGGCCGGACGGAGACCCGGAGCCCGTCCACCGAGAGGTCGGCTCCCATGCGCCGGAGCATTCGCTCGGTGTGGTCGCGGGACACCGCCGGCTCCTCGACCACGGTCTCCCCGTCGGCGGCGAGGCCGGCGAGCAGGATGGCCGACTTCACCTGGGCGCTCGCCACCGGGAGCACGTGGTGCACGCCGCGGAGCTGGTGCCCCCGGATCACGAGCGGTGGGAACCGATCGCCGTCGCGGGCCTCGAGCTCGCCCCCCATTCGCCGGAGCGGCTCCACCACCCGACGAACCGGGCGGCGGCGCAGGGAGGCGTCGCCGGTCAGCACCGAGAGGCCCGGCACGCCGGCCAGCACCCCGGCGAGGAGCCGCAGGCTCGTGCCCGAGTTCCCGCAGTCGATCACGTCGTCGGGCTCGCCGAGCCGCCCGGGGGGCGCGACCACCACCTCCGCCCCCTCCTCGCGAACCCGGGCCCCGAGCCGCTCGACCGCCTTCCAGGTGGAGTGGACGTCCTCGGCGCGGAGCAGGCCGCGGACCCGGGTCTCTCCCGTGGCCAGCGCCGCGAAGAGCAGCGACCGGTGGGAGACCGACTTGTCCCCCGGAACCTCGAACGCGCCGCGGAGCGGGCCGCTGCGACGGCAGGTGATGGGGCCTTTCAAAAGAGCGCCTCCCGGGCCGCGCGGGCCTCCTCGAGTGCCTGCCGGGCCGCGCCGGGCGAGTCGGCGATGGCGGCCAGGATGCGGGAGAGGTGACGCTCGAGGAGGCGCGCCGCCTCCGGGACGTGGGCGTTGCGCCGCGCCACCTCCCCCTGGATGTCGAAGGCGAAGCCGGCGAGGCGGGTCATGTCGTTCATGCCCGGTCCGGCCAGGGTGCGGGCCAGCGGCCCGGACTCCTTCGCTGCGAGCGAGAGGGCGCTCGCGAGCAGGTACGGGAGGTGCGAGACCAGCGCCACGGCGGCGTCGTGCTCCGTCGCCGTGCAGGGGGCGACGCGTGCGCCCAGCGCCTCGTGAAGCGCCGACACGCGGGCCACCGCGGCGCCGGACGCGCCGTCGGCGCAGATCGCCACCGTTCCCCCCCTCCAGCGGTCGGCCCTCGCGCCCTCGTACCCCCCGCGGCCTCCGAACATGGGGTGGGCTCCCACGAAGGCGACGCGCGGGTCGCCGTCCCGTTTCGCCACCTCGACCACCCGCTCCTTCGCGCCGCCGACGTCGGTGAGGATCGCCCCATCCGGCATGGCCCGGGAGACCGGGCCAACGAGTTCCTCGATGACGGCCACCGGGGTGCAGAGCACCACGAGTTCCCGGTCGGAGAGCCAGGGCCCGGGCGTTTCGTGGACGGCGTCGACCACCCCGTCGGCGATGGCACGCTCCCGGACGTCGGCCCGCGACTCGGCTGCGGCCACGTGAACGCCGGCGTCGAGGGCCTTCAGCCCGCGGGCCAGGGAAGCCCCCATCAGGCCGAGGCCGATGATGCCCACGCGGCGGGGCAGGGTGTCGTCCACCGGCACGCCTCACTTCCCGCCGGTCCTCGGCGGGTCCTCCGGGTCGGCGAGATCGGGGCGGAGTGCCCGGGCGCCGCGCAGGTAGACGTGGCGCACCGGCCGGTCGAGCGACTCGACGTGGAGCAGCACCCGGATCGCCCGTGGCAGCGATCCGGGCACGGGGATCTCGCGCGAGCAGATCATGGGGACCTGGTTCCAGCCGTTGCGGACGCGGGCGGCCCGGGCCGGGAAATCGGCATCGAGGTCATGGGTCACGGTGAAGATGGCCCAGCCGATGTCCTCCGGCCGGATGCCGTTCCGCTCGCAGAGCTCCGCGCAGAGCTCCGCCACGGCCTCTTCCATGGCCGAAGCGGTGTTCTCCTCGATCTGGGTCGCGCCCCGGATGCCGCGCATGGACCGTGCAGCTTACTTCCAGACGCGCCGGTCGTCGATGCGCTTCGCCCCCGGCGGGATGGCTCCGGCCGCGGCCGCCCGGACGTCGCCCTTCAGCTTCACCTCGTCGCGCAGGGCCTCGGCCAGGCGGGCGGCGAGGGCTCCTCCGGGGTCGGGGGCGGAGAGCTCGACCACGTACTCGAGCCGGTCGAGGTGGTTCTCTCGCGTCACCACCGCCTGCCAGGCGCCCACCTCGGGGAAGCGCTTCATCACCCCGTCGATCTGGCCGGCGCGGACGAACATGCCCTTCACCTTCACGCCGTCCCCCACCCGGCCGAGCAGGCCGAGCAGCTTGGGCGTGGTCCGGCCGCAGCCGCAGCGCTCCTCCGGACCGAGCGAGGAGAGGTCTCCCGTCCCGAAGCGGAGCAGCGGATAGGCCACGTCGAAGAGCGTGCCCACCACCTCGCCCGGCTGCCCGGGCCCGGCCGGCTTCCCGGTCTCGAGGTCGAGCACCTCGACGATGGCCTCGGGGTGGACGTGCCAGCCCCCCTTCTCCGGGCACTCGTAGGCGAGGCAACCCAGGTCGGCGGTCCCGTAGCCCTGCAGGACCCGCACGCCGAACCCGTCCTGGATCTCGCTCCGCAGCGACTCGGGGAGCATCTCGGCGATCACGAAGGCCGCCTCGAAGGACAGCGGGGTCCCGAGCTCTCGCGCCCTGGCGAGGAGGGCGTGCAGGAAGCTCGGCAGCCCCAGGTAGGCGGTGGCCCTCACGTGCGCCGCGACCTTTACTTGAAGTTCGGTCTGCCCCACACCGGCCGGGATGACCGCGCAGCCCAGCGCGCGGGCGCCGGCGTCGAGCATGAAGCCCAGCGGCGTGAGGTGGTAGGAGGCCGAGTTGTGGGCCACGTCCCCGGCGCGGAATCCGGCGGCGGCCAGCGCGTGGCGAAAGCGCCAGAAGTCCTCGTGAGCCCCCTGGGGATCGTAGATGGGCCCGGGCGACATGAAGATGCGCGCCAGCTGGCCGGGCTCCACCGCCGTGAGGCCGGCGAAGGGAGGCTCCTCGGCCTGGGCGCCGGGAAGCGAGTCCTTGCGGGTGACGGGGATGCGCAGCAGGTCGGGCAGGCCCTGGACCGACGCGGGGTCGATGCCGGCGGCCTCGAGCGTGCGGCGGGCACGGGGAGCGCGGGCGAAGGCGTGGGCCACGGTGCGGCGGAGCCGCTCGCCCTGCTGGGCGGCCCGCTGCTCGGGGGACTGGCATTCGACCGACGGGTCGAGGACGAGGGATGGGCGGAGCGTCGGCATGCGGACCTTGCTAGGAAAGCCAGCGCTTGCGGCGCTTGTAGAACTTGAGGTTCTTGTAGCTCTTCTTCCCGCCCTCGCCGCCGCCTCCCAGGTAGAACTCCTTCACGTCCTCGTTGGAGCGGAGCTTCTCGGGATCCCCGTCGAGGACCACCCGCCCGCTCTCCATGATGTAGCCGTAGTCGGCGATGGAGAGGGCCAGGTTGGCGTTCTGCTCGACCAGCAGGATGGTGGTCTTCCGCTCCTCGTTGATCCGCTTCACGATGCGGAAGATCTCGGCGACCAGCAGGGGGGCGAGCCCCAGCGACGGCTCGTCGAGCATCATGAGCTTGGGTCGGGCCATGAGGGCGCGGCTGATGGCGAGCATCTGCTGCTCGCCCCCGGACAGGTAGCCCGCGAGCTTCTTCCGCCGCTCCTTCAAGCGCGGGAAGAACTCGTAGCAGGCCTCCTTGTCGGCCCGCAGCCCGGCCCGGTCGTTGCGGGTGTAGCCCCCCATGTCGATGTTCTCCTCGACGGTGAGGTCCTCGAAGACGCGCCGCCCCTCCATGACCTGGAAGATGCCGCGCCGAACCACCGCCTCGGGGGGGAGCTCGTGCACCGCCTGCCCCTCGAAGAAGATGCCGCCGTCGGTGACCTCTCCCTCCTCGCTGCGCAGCAGCCCGGAGATGGCCTTGAGCGTGGTGGACTTCCCGGCGCCGTTCGAGCCGAGCAGCGCCACGATCTTCCCCTCCGGGACGGAGAGGGAGAGCCCCTTCAGCACCAGGATCACGTCGTCGTAGATGACCTCGACGTTCTTCAGCTCGAGCATCCGGGGGTTCTCCTTCGGCAGCGGGCGGGGCGCGAAGGCCCCGCCCGCCGGGTTTCACGCCTTGTCTACAGCCCGAACCACTGCGCCGTGCGCGGCATGATGTAGTCGCCGATCTTCACGAGCTTGCCGCCCTGGACCTGGTAGATGCTGGTGGTCATGGTCGGTCGGTGGTCGGTGGCCGTGTAGGTCACCGACTGGGAGAGGCCGCCGGTGGAGAAGTCGGCCAGCGTCTCGGCCGCCGCCTTCACGCCGGGCCCGTTCAGCTGGCCGGCCTTGTCGGCGCGCCGGAGCGCCTCCGCCCACACCACGACGTAGGAGTAGCCGCGCACGTACATGGCGTCGCCCTTCTCTCCGGAGCGCAT
>CAWDHF010000012.1:0-822030 GCA_963802065.1 uncultured delta proteobacterium
GGGAATGCGGGTGGTCATCGAGCTGAAGCGCGACGCGGTGGCCCAGGTGGTCCTCAACAATCTCTACCAGCACACCACCCTGCAGACCGGGTTCGGCGTGATGCTGCTCGCCATCGACGGCGGCCAGCCGCGCATCCTGACCTTGAAGCAGATGCTGGAGCGCTTCCTCGCCCACCGGCGCGACGTGGTCACCCGGCGCACCCGCTTCGAGCTCAAGCAGGCCCGGGCCCGCGAGCACATCCTGCTCGGGCTGCAGATCGCCCTCGACCACATCGACGAGATCATCGAGCTCATCCGGAAGGCGCCCGACCGCGACGCCGCCCGGGAGGGGCTCATCGCGCGCTTTGGCCTGTCCGAGCTCCAGGCCAAGGCCATCCTCGAGATGCAGCTGCAGAGGCTCACCGGACTGGAGCGGCAGAAGATCCTCGACGAGCTGGCCGAGGTGCAGAAGGTCATCGCCCGGCTCCGGGAGATCCTGGCCTCCGAGAAGGTGCTCCTCGACGTCATCGCGTCCGAGCTGGACGAGGTGAAGCAGCTCTTCGCCGACGAGCGGCGCACCGAGATCCTGGGCGCGGCCGCCGACATCGACGTCGAGGATCTCATCAAGGAAGAGGAGATGGTGGTCACCGTCTCCCACGCAGGGTACGTGAAGCGGAATCCCATCTCGCTCTACCGGGCGCAGCGTCGGGGAGGGAAGGGGAGGACCGGGGCCGGGACGCGCGACGAGGATTTCCTCGAGTCCCTCTTCGTGGCCTCCACCCACAGCTACCTGCTCGTCTTCTCGGACAAGGGGAAGGTCTACTGGCTCAAGGTCCACGAGATCCCGCAGGCCGGCCCGGCCGCGCGCGGGAAGCCCATCGTCAACCTGGTCCAGCTGTCCCAGGGCGAGAAGGTGGCGGCCATCCTCCCGGTGCGCGAGCTGCCGGCGCCTCCCGGATCGAACGGCGTCGAGGAGACGGAAGGGGAGGGGGAGGGCGCCACGGCGGGCAGCGGAACGTTCGTCTTCGCCGCCACCCGCCGCGGCCTGGTGAAGAAGACGCCGCTCGAGGCCTACGCCCGGCCACGCCCCTCCGGGATCATCGCGCTTTCGATCGAGGAGGGCGACAGCCTGATCGCGGCCCGCATCACCGACGGCCGGAGCCACATCCTGCTCTCCACGGCGCAGGGCATGGCCATCCGCTTCGAGGAGTCGGAGGTCCGCTCCATGGGGCGCTCCGCCTACGGGGTGAAGGGCATCGCCCTCGAGGAGGGCGACGAGGTGGTGAGCGCCGAGGCGCTTCCCGCGGCGGTGGAGGGCGCCGGCGCCCCCACCATCCTGTCGGTCACCGCCAACGGGTACGGCAAGCGGTCCGACCTGTCCGAGTACCGGATCCAGAGCCGCGGCGGCAAGGGCATCATCACCATCAAGGCCACCGAGCGGAACGGCCCGGTGGTGGCCGCCATGCCGGTCGTCGACGCCGACGAGGTCATGCTCATCACCAACCGCGGCATGCTCATCCGCATGCCGGCGGCCCAGATCAGCGTCATCGGCCGCAACACGCAAGGCGTCCGGCTCATCGCAGTGGAATCGCGGGAGGAGCAGGTGGCCGGCGTTGCGCGCATCGCCGAGAACGTGGCGGTGGCCGGGGAGGGCGGTGAGACGCCGCCGGGCGAGCCGGGGGTCGACGCCGCGGGGGAGGCGCCGGAGGGCGGCGAGGGGAGCCCGGGGGGCGAGCCGGCTTGAACCGGTCCGCGCTCGCCGCGGCAACGGCCGCGATCGGGCTCCTGGTCGCGGGGTGCAGCTCCGCCGACGCGAAGCTCGAGGCGGCCAACGCGCTTCGCCACCAGGGCCGGGCTGCCGAGGCCCTCTCGGCCTACCGGGAGATCCTGGGGGGGCTGGGCGACGGGACCATCCCGAAGTGGGAGACCGGCGTGCGGCTGAAGGCGCTCCGCTACGCCGCCGACGTCTCCTACCTGGACCTGGGCGACTACGTCGGGGCCATCGGGTACTACCGACGCATCGTCTCGCTCTACCCGGGGACCGAGGAGGCCTGGAAGGCACGGGCGGCCATCGGCGACATCTATGCCCAGCGGCTGGGCGACCGCCAGGCGGCCATCGCGCAGTACGCCGCGGTGGCGGGAGGAGATGCGAAGGAGGCGCCGCGGTTCCAGCTGCTCGTCGCCCGCCAGTACCTCGAGCTCAAGAACTACGAGCAGGCGCGCACCGAGGCCAGGATCCTGATGGAGCGGTGGCCGCAGGGCGAGGAGGCCGACGAGGCCCAGCTCCTCACCGCACAGGCCTGGGCGCTCGAGGACCGGCCCGACGAGGCGCTGGGGGCGTTCACGGCCGCCGCCGATCGGCGCCCGCGACCCGAGATCGTCGCCCTGGCCCTGGAGGGCGCCGCCCAGATCCACGCCCGGGAGGGCAGGCTCGACCGGGCCATCGAGCTCTACACGCAGGCCATGCCCGGACACCCCAACCCCGAAGCACTCCGGACCAGCATCGACATGGTGCGGGAGCGGCGCGAGGCCGCCAGGACCGTCACCCCCGGAGACCGGGACGCCGCGCTCGACCACGACGTCCGCCGCCGCAAGAAGGAGACCCCATGAAGACCGACCTGTCGCAGAAGCTCTTCCAGAAGGCGCTCACCCTCTTCCCGGGCGGAGTGAACAGCCCGGTGCGCGCCTTCCGCAGCGTGGGCATGACGCCGCTCTTCATCGCCCGCGCCAAGGGCTCGAAGATCTTCGACGTCGACGGCAACGTGTTCGTCGACTACGTGGGCAGCTGGGGCCCGGCCATCCTGGGGCACGCCAACGTGGAGGTGATCCGGGAGGTGGACGAGCAGCTCCGGAACGGCTCCAGCTTCGGGGCCCCATCGCCCCGGGAGATCCAGCTCGCCGAGCTGGTCCGGGAGCGGGCTCCCTGGATCGAGAAGATGCGCTTCGTCTCCTCGGGCACCGAGGCCACCACCGCCGCCATCCGCCTGGCCCGCGGCTTCACCGGCCGCGACGACATCCTCAAGTTCGACGGCTGCTACCACGGGGCCGGCGATCCACTGCTCGTGAAGGCGGGCTCCGGCGTGGAGACGCTCGGGTTGCCCGACTCGCCCGGCGTGCCCGCCGACGTGGCCCGGCACACGCTCACGCTGCCCTACAACGACCTGCCCGCGGTGGAGAAGCTGCTCGCCGAGCGGGGGCCGTCCCTGGCTGCGGTCATCGTCGAGCCGGTGGTGGGGAACATGGGGGTGCTGGTCCCGAAGCCGGGCTACCTCCAGGGGCTCCTCGACGCCTGCCGCAAGCAGGGCACGCTCCTCATCATCGACGAGGTCATGACCGGCTTCCGGCTGGCGCCGGGCGGGGCCTGCGAGGTCTACGGAATCCGCCCCGACCTGGTCACCTTCGGGAAGGTCATCGGGGGCGGCCTGCCGGTGGGCGCCTTCGGTGGACGCCCCGACGTGATGGACCGCATAGCCCCGGCCGGGCCGGTCTACCAGGCTGGTACGCTCTCCGGGAACCCGCTCGCCATGGCGGCGGGACTCGCCACTCTCCGACAGCTGGGGAGGGCCCAGTACGACCGGCTCGAGGAGCTGGGCGGGAAGCTCGAGGCGGGGCTCGTCGAGGCAGCCCGCTCGGCGGGAGCCCAGGTCCAGGTGAACCGGGTGGGGTCGATGATCACCGTCTTCTTCTCCTCCGAGCCGGTCTTCGATGCCGCCAGTGCCCGCAAGGCCGACACCAAGAAATTCTCTCGTTATTTCAAGGTGATGCTGGAGAACGGGGTCTACCTGCCCCCCTCCCAGTTCGAGGCAGCCTTCGTCTCCACGGCGCATACCGACGGCGACGTGGAGCAGACCCTCGTCGCAGCGAGGAAGGCCTTCGCCGAGGCCGTCCGGGCTTAGCTCCCCTCACGCCCTTCGAGCATTGACGGGACGGGGCGGGACTGCTATACGGTTCCGCCCTTCCTCCCGGTATTCACAGGAGAATCCGGCCGAGGCAGGGCAAGAGGAACGGAGATGGTCCCGGACGATCGAGAGCGTCGCGGGAAGGACGATGAAGGTCTCTCGAACCTGGCCTCCGCGTACCAGAAGGCGGGTCCGTACCTCTCGGCCTCGACGTCGCTGGTCGCATCTGTCGGACTGTTCACGGCGATCGGATGGTGGATCGACCAGAAGGTGGGAACCGAGAAGCCCTGGTTCCTCATCGGCGGGTCGGTCCTGGGGATGGTGGGCGGGTTCATCAGCTTCTTTCGGCAGGTCCTGGGAAAGCAGAAGAAGTGAAGAGCCACCTCCTCGCCGCCGCGTTCGTCGCCGCCATGGCCCTCGGCCTCGCCTTCCTCTCGGGGGATGCACGCCGGCCGGCCCTCATCGGCGCGGCCATCGCCAGCGGGACGGCGCTCGCCTCGCTCCTCGCCTTCGGCCACTTCGGCGCCAGCGCGGTGAAGCCGGTCCAGCGGGCGCTCCTCGTCTTCACCGCCATGTTCTTCGCCCGACTGGTACTGGTGGGGGCCGGCGTCGCCGCCGTGGCCCGCGCCGGGGAGAGCGTGGTCGCCTTCGTGATCGCCTTCTTCGTCCCGTACTTCGCGTTCACCGCCATCGAGGGGAGCTACGTCAGCGCCCTCGGCCGCCGCATGGGGAAGCCCGCATGACGCTCGCCTCCGTCGCCCTCGTCCTCGGTCTGGCCCTCGGCCAGCACGCCCCCGCCGCCGACCCGCACGCCCCGGCGGCAGCCGCCCACGGCGCGCCCGCAGCGGCGCACGGCGACGCCGCACCTCACGGCGAGGCCGCCCACGGGGGAGGCCACTCGGCGACGCTCCCCGAGACCATGATGCACCACGTGGCCAACGGGACCGTGATGGAGATGCCGGGGTTCTGCGACGGCGGCTTCAAGTGGAACTGCGAGATCGACCTGGTGAAGGCCACCGGCGGCGGCTGGAAGTTCCAGCTGGGCAGCACCACCATCGACATGACCCCGTCGAAGCACGTGGTCATGATGCTCCTCTCCGCGGTGATCCTCACCCTGCTGCTCGTCCTCGCGGCCCGCAAGCGGAGCCTGGTTCCCCGCGGGTTCTACAACTTCGTCGAGCTGCTGGTGGAGTTCGTCCGCGGCATCGCCATCGCCAACATCGGCAAGAAGGACGCCGACCGTTTCGTGCCCTACCTCTGCACGGCCTTCTTCTTCGTCCTGACCATGAACCTGCTCGGGCTGGTGCCCTTCATGGCCACCGCCACCGCCAACGTCTCGGTCACCGTCGCGCTGGCGCTCTTCACCTTCTTCATCACCCAGTACGCGGCCATCAAGGCCATGGGCATCAAGGGCTACCTGGCCCACATGACAGGCGGCGTGCCGCCGTCGCTGGCCTGGCTCTGGCCCATCATGATCCCGGTCGAGTTCCTGGGGCTCTTCACCAAGCCCTTCGCCCTCACCGTCCGTCTCTTCGCCAACATGGTGGCGGGACACTTCGTGATCCTGGCGCTGCTCGGCCTCATCTTCGCGGTGTCGGTCTGGGTGGCGCCGGTGTCGGTGGCGCTGGCCCTGGGCATCTTCATGCTCGAGCTGTTCGTGGCCTTCGTGCAGGCCTACATCTTCACCATGCTGTCGGCGCTCTTCATCGGCGCCGGGCTCGTGCACCACGGACACGACGAGCACCACGACGACGATCACGGCCACGCCGGTCACGGCGAGGCCGCCCATGCTTCTCACGCGGCCGGGAAGGCTCCCGGCCACGGGTAGTCGAGCGCAGCAAGCGCCACGGGACGAACGGGCGGCCCGCAATTCCGCCCACGACGAAAGAAACGGAAGAAACCCATGAACGCCCTCTCCCTCGGTTACCTCGCCGCCGGCATCGGCGCCGGCATGTCCGTCATCGGCGCCGGCCTCGGCATCGGCAAGCTCGCCGCCGCCGCCATGGACGGCTCGGCCCGCCAGCCCACCGCCGCCGGCGACATCCGCACCTCGATGATCATCGCCGCCGCCCTCATCGAAGGCGCCACGCTGTTCGCCGTCGTGGTCTGCCTGCTCCTCGCCATCGCCAAGTAGCCTGCGCGCCTCTCGCACCCCGGGAGAAGTCCGATGAACGCCCTCGCATCCCCGGTGCTCGCCGCCGGGATCATGGATCTGAACCCCGGCCTGTCGCTCTGGACGGCGATCACCTTCCTCGTCCTCATCGGCGTGCTCTGGAAGTTCGCCTTCGGGCCCATCACCCGGATGCTCGCGGAGCGGGAGAGCTCCATCCGCGACGCCATCGACTCGGCCCGCGCCGAGCGGGAGGAGGCGGAGAAGCTGCTCGCCCAGCAGAAGGAGGCGCTCGTCAAGGCCCAGCGCGACGCGGCCGAGCTCGCCAAGCGGAACCAGCAGGAGATGGAGGCCTTCCGCACCCAGCTCACCGCCCAGGCCCGCAAGGAGGCCGACGACCTGGTCGCCTCGGCGAAGAAGAGCATCGAGGAGGAACGGAAGCTCGCGGTCGCGCAGCTGCGCTCCGAGGTGGCCGACCTGGCCGTCTCCGCCGCTGCACGCATCGTGAAGTCGAGCCTGGACGACAAGACGCAGCGCCAGCTCGTGGACGAGTACATCCGGGATCTTCCCGCCGGACGGGCCTAGACCCGAACGGCAGTCCTCGCGCGGCTCCGGCGGACGATCGTCCGCCGGAGCTTCGCATTTTCCAGGAGTGAATCGAGAGCCATGGGTCTTGCCATCGGAATCGTCGGCCTGCCGAACGTCGGCAAGTCGACCCTCTTCAACGCCCTGCTGGGCCAGGCCCAGGCCCAGGCGGCCAACTACCCGTTCTGCACCATCGACCCGAACGTGGGCGTGGTGCCGGTGCCGGACGAGCGGCTGGCGAAGCTGGCCGCGCTCTTCCACCCCATGAAGACCGTCCCCACCACGCTCGAGTTCGTGGACATCGCCGGGCTGGTGGCCGGTGCGTCGAAGGGGGAGGGGCTCGGGAACCAGTTCCTCTCCCACATCCGGCAGGTGGACGCGATCGCCCACGTGCTGCGCTGCTTCGCCGACCCGGACGTGGTCCACGTCGGGGGCAAGGTGGACCCGCGAGGCGACCGGGACGTGGTCGAGACCGAGCTCATGCTGAAGGACCTCGAGCAGATCGAGCGCCGGCGCGAACGGAAGGCGAAGGAGGCCAAGGCGCCGGGCAAGCCGGGTGAGCTGGCCAAGGCCGAGATCGCCGTTCTCGACCTGGTGAAGGCAGGTCTCGAGAAGGGGACCCCGGTGCGGATGCAGAAGCTCGCGCCCGAGGCGCTCGCCATCCTCTCCGACCTGTTCCTGCTCACCGGGAAGCCGGTGCTCTACATCGCCAACGTCGACGAGGAGCAGCTCACCCGCGCCGCCGACCCGACGGTGGCCATGGTGAAGGAGCTGGCGTCCGAGGAGGGCGCCCGCTGCGTGGTCATCAGCGGCAAGGTCGAGGCCGAGCTGTCCGAGCTGCCCGAGGGGGAGCGTCTCGACTTCCTGCACAGCCTCGGGCTCGAACAGCCGGGGCTGAACCGGCTCGTCCGTGCCGGATACGAGCTGCTCGGCCTCTCCACCTTCTTCACGGTGGGCGTGGACGAGTGCCGGGCCTGGACCATCCACGACGGGATGACCGCGCCCCAGGCGGCCGGGACCATCCACACCGACTTCGAGCGCGGCTTCATCAAGGCCGACGTTCAGTGGTGGGAGGATCTGGTCCAGCTCCGGACCGAGGCGGCGGTGAAGGAGAAGGGGTTGCTGCGCATCGAGGGCAAGGAGTACCGGGTCAAGGACGGCGACGTGATGCACTTCCGGTTCAACGTGTAGTCCGCAGCGTCGCGCGGTGCGCCTTCGGCCCCGAGGTGCGTCTGCCGCCGGACGCCGGGCGGCCCCTCTCCGCGGCGCTTGTCCTCGCGGCCGACTGGATTCGCGCTGGGTGAACGTGCCCGAGGCCGCTGCGGAGGCGCGGCTCCGAGGGGCGCCCGCGCCGGCTGGGACGGCACGGGCCGACGGCGACCCGGACGCGCGTCCATCGTGGGGCCCCGCGGGCGACGTCCCGCCGGTCGTCCCATCCAAGTCCACAGGCGCGCGCCTCGCGGGCCCGCCCTTCCTCCAGGCGCCCGGGGTGGCCTCGGCGCGGGGCGCCTCCGCAGCGGCGGCGCGAGTTCCTCGCCCACGCTGGACGCGCCGCGAGGACAAGCGCCCCCTGCGGCGAGGCGCACCCACGGGCGCCGGCCCCCGGAAGGCCCCGCGAGTCGCGGGCGGCACGTGGCGGTCACTCGCCGTGACACCACCCGATCGAGGCTGCGACAACGTGCCGCGCCGTCCGTCCCCGCGACCGGATCTAGCGTGATCGACGCGCGACCTCGCGAGGCGGCGATGGGCACGCCGCGGGATCGCGCCAGGGGAGAAAAAGCATGAGGTCCTGGTGCAGACGGGGAGCCGCGTGTCTAGCGATCGGTCTCGCGGTGGCGGGCTGCCAGCAGAAGACCGACACGGCGGCGCCGTCCACGGTGGCGAGCCAGCAGGGGACGTCGGGAACGGTCGTGGACTACGACGGGGACGGCGTGGCCGACCTGATCGCCGGAGCGCCCTACGCCGCCCACTCCGACGGCCTTGGCGCCGCCTTCGTGTACCGGGGGAGCGCGGCCGGATTCGAGACGGCGCCGTCCTGGACGCTGGTCGGGGACGACAACTTCGGTTCGCAGGTGGCGGCGGTCGGGGACATCGACGGGGACGGAAGGCCGGATTTCGCGGTGGCCGCCCTCAACGGGAACGGGCCGGACGCGTCGCTCTCCGGCAGCGTCACCGTCTACCGGGGGGGGACGTCCGGGCAGGTGCTCGCGAGGCTGGGCGGGGAACAGGCGCTCGACAAGTTCGGGATCTCCGTGACCGGGGGATGCGACCTCGACGCCGACGGGTCGCCGGACCTGGTCGTGGGGGCGACCGGGCACTCGCCCGGGCCGGACCGCTACCTGGGTGGCGCGTACTACGTCCACTTCGGCCCGGCGCTCTCCGAGGCCACCCGGGTGAAGATCCCGGCGACCGTCTCCACCGGGATCCTGGGCTTCGCGTCCGCCTGCGGGGACGTGAACGGCGACGCGGTGGACGACCTCGTGGTGTCTGCCATCTGGACCCACGGGGTGATCTGGCACGCCTCCAAGGTTCTGGTGTTCCACGGCAAGCCCGGATTCACCGCCGATCCCGACGCCGCCGACCTGACCGTGCACTCGACCGCATCCCACTTCGGCGACGCGCTATCGGTGGTGGGCGACCTGGATGGAGACGGCTTCCGGGACATCGCCATCGGCGTGCCGTCCTTCTACGCGATCCCGGCGCCCTCGGCGACGAATCCCATGACCAGCCTGAAGGGGAGGGTGTTCCTCGTGAAGGGCGGTACGGGGACGCGGACCGTGAACCTCGCGGTCCCCCCGGGGACTCCCATCCCGGACCTCCTCGGCACCCTCACCGGCGTGGACTACCTGGAGCGCTTCGGGTCGGCGATCGCCGCACTCGGGGACCTGGACGGAGACGGGAAGCCGGACTTCGCGGTGAGCGCGCCGCACGGCCACGCCGCCGGTGCCACGAGCCTCGCCACCGGCTGGGTGAGCGGGCGGGTGTACCTCTTCCTCGGCAAGGACGTGCCCACCACGAGCGCCACCACCTCGGCGAGCACCGCCATCCTGATGAGCCGGTCCGGCCGGACGCTCCACTACGGCACCTTCCTGGCGCCGTTCTCGCGAGCCGGGTCGAGGCTGCTGGTGGGGGCCCCGACGGCGGAGAGGCAGGATGGCGCGGTCTTCGTAGAGGACATCGAGGCGGTGCTGCCGTGACCGGAGGAACGAACATGGTCTCCAGGATCGTCGCCGTCGCGTTGCTCGCGGGCGGGGTGGCCGCCGCCGCGGGAGCCGTCTGGGACTCGACCAACTTCACCATGGAAGGGCGGAAGTGGCAGCCCGCACCGACCGGGCACGTTCCCGGCAAGGACAACCCGGCTACGGCCATGGACGGAAGCCACCATCCCGGGGACGACTGCGGCATCTGCCACGCACCCGCCGCCTCCGAAACCGCGATCTACAAGCCCATCGCGAGCGCCCGGGTCTTCACCCTGACCGGGACGATCTACGACAGCCGCGCGGCGCGGGAGCCGGTGCCGGGAGCCGAGCTGGTGGTGCAGGATTACGGCGGCAACGTCCTCAGCGTCACTGCCAACGACCTGGGCAACTTCTGGACCGAGGCCCCCATGACCGGCGACCCGGCCGCCGGCGACCCGGCCACGTCCGACTCCTGGCGCTACAAGGCCTGGGTGAAGGCGGAGGGCGGCGAGCGGCCCATGATGACGATGCCGTCCGTGGGCGGGATGACCGTCCCCCGCATGAGCTGCAACATGCACCACGTCACCACCGGCACCCTCGGGGGCGCGTGGGCCGCACCGCGGGGAACCCTGCGCAGCTACCCGGCCGCGGGACTGAGCTACCGGAAGCACGTCTTCCCCATCCTCCGCAGCAAGTGCGCCCCGTGCCACATCCCGGGCCCCACCCAGGCGGCGCAGGCGGGGGAGACCTTCGACTACGGAGCCGGCCTCGACCTCATCACCTATGGCGGATCCACCGTCGAGGTCCACGACTCCACCGGCGGCGTGACCACGTACGCGAAGCGCGGGGTCACCACCGTGGTGAACACCGCCTCGCCGTCGGCGAGCCTGCTCTTCTCGAAGACCCTCGCGGGCGGAACGCACGGAGGCGGGGCGTTCTGGGACGAGGGCTCCCCCGACTACCGGGCGCTCCGCCAGTGGATCTCCGAGGGTGCGCAGGAGAATTGATGGGTAAGCGACGCCTCGCGGTCCTGCTCTCGATGGCCCTCGCCGCCTGCGGCGGGGGCTCGACCGACGACACGGCGGCCGGCAGCGATTCCGGTGACCCGACCGCCCCGACCGACCCGGCGCCGTCCGTCCTGATCGCCGCAGGTCGAGCCGGTCCGTGGTCGGTCGAGGTCCGATCGGATCGAGCCCTGGGGACGGGGATCGCCGCGCTCGCCGTGCGCGTGAGCGCCGAGGACGGCACCGCCGTCACCGACGCGAGCCTCGGCGTCGAGGCCTGGCGACCTGCCACCGGGCTGGTCGCGCCGGTGACGAACGGTCCCCGGATCGGGGCCGACGGGGCCTATCACGTGGACGTGTCCATCGCCCAGGCTGCGTCCGCCGCCGAGGGCTGGACCTTCCGGCTGGAGGTCACGCGCGCCGGCGAGCGGGCGGTGGCCACCTTCGCCGGTCTCGCCGTCGCCGACCGGCGCCTGGCCGGGACGTTCACCAACGGTGGCACGACCTCCATCCTGGCGGTCCGGTTCGAGAACGCGCTCCGGGTGGGGTCGAACCCGTTCACCGTCACCCTGCACGAGGCGCCGCCGGACGCCCCCGCCCTTCCCGTCGAGGGCGCGGCCTTTCACGTCGAGCCGGTCATGCCGTCGATGGGCCATGGTTCATCGGGGAGCGTCGACCCGGTCCCGACGGGAAGCCCGGGAACCTACGCCGGATCGCTCTTCTTCTCCATGCCCGGCGACTGGGAGACCACCATCACCGTCTCGCGAGCCGGCGCGGAGGTCGGTCGGGTGGTCGTCACGGTCTTCTTCTGACCAGTGCCCCGGTCCGGGCGGCAGTCACCGCTCCTTCCCGAGCGCCGACCGCGTGCCTCGCGGCGACGCCCCTCCGTCAGGCGCCCGGGTGGCCTCGGCGCGGGGCGCCTCCGCAGCGACCCCATCGTTACCGCCGGTCGTCGCGGCCACGTGGCGGATGCTTCGCTCGCCGCGACCCCGGAGAGCGAGGACCAGCGCCCCCGGCGACGAGGCCACCCGGGCGCCGGCACTCGCTGGGCGTCGCTCGCCGAGGCCCGCGTCCCGCCCTACTCGATCCACCCGATCTCCCGCGCCGTCGTCTCCCCGATCCGGAGCTCGTCGAGCGACCCGGGAAGCCGTCCGCGCCCCGGACCGATCGGGATCTCGCCCACCATCCACTCCGCGTGGATCTGGGGATAGGGCGGGACGCGGTCCGGATCGGCCAGCCCGTCCGGCTCGCGGGCGTGGCCGGCGGCGTCGTACCGATCGGTGGCTCCGACGGTGTGGAGCAGCTCGTGCCCGATGGCCTGCAGGGAGAGGGAGAGGTCGCCGTCGCAGGCACCGCGCACGAAGGCCACCTCGCCGTTCACGGCGCCGGAGCCCTCGGCGAATCCCAGGTGGCCCTCGGGAAGGGGCGCGCACTGGAGGAAGACCCGCATGTCGAATCCGCCCGCCGCGCCCCCGGCGGCGCGTTCGATGTCGTGGACCGTCCGCCAGACGTCGAGGGCGTGCCCGGCCCGGTCGAGCGGGGATCGGGACGCCGGCGTGAGGGGCAGCGTGCCGCTCCAGCGCACCGGCCCGACCACCGAGATCTGGAAGGCCGAGCCGCCCGGGCCGCGCCAGCGCTCCATCTCGGCGTCGATCCGCTCGGCCAGGGAGGCGGCGCCCTGGCGCCAGGTCTCCGTGTCGACGGCGGCGCCCGGGGTGAGGAGCACGAGTCCGACCTGGAGCGGCCGCCGCCAGTTGCCCCGCGACCATCGATGCCAGGACCGGCTCGCACCCCAGGCCGTGGTGAAGACGAGCAGGCCGATCAGTAGGCCGATCCGGGCCTGGCGGAAGGCCCGGCCGCGAGCTCGGGGTCCGGCGCCGCGGATCATCGGGCCGGTGCGCTCCCCCGGCGGCGCGCGATCCCGGCGGCGAGCCGGAGCGCCGCGCGCATGCTCCGGTCGCTGGCCCGGCCGGTGCCGGCAAGGTCCCAGGCCACGCCGTGGTCGGGGCTGGTGCGCACGAAGGGCAGCCCGAGCGTGACGTTCACCGCCGCGTCGCCGAGCACCGCGTCGAGCAGCTTCACCGGGATCAGTCCCTGGTCGTGGTGGAGCGCCACCACGGCGTCGAACTCGCCTGCCGCCGCGCGAAAGAAGACGCTGTCGGGAGGGAAGGGACCGTGGGCGTCCACGCCGGCGGCGCGGGCCCGCGCGACCGCCGGGGCCACGATGCGCCCCTCCTCGTCGCCGAAGGCGCCGCCCTCCCCGGCATGCGGGTTCAGGCCGGCGACGGCGATGCGCGGGCGGGCGATTCCCATGTCCCGGCGCAGCCCCTCCGCGGTGAGGGTGGCCACCGCGGCGATGCGGGCCGGGGTGAGCCGCCGGATGGCCTCGCGCAGCGAGAGGTGGTTCGACACCAGCGTCACCCGGAGGCGGCGCCCCGCCAGCATCATCACGGATCGTGAACCACCACCCCGGGCCTCCAGCCATTCGGTGTGCCCGACGAAGCCGGGGAGCGAGAGGGCGACCTGGGACTTGGCGAGCGGCGCAGTGCAGAGCGCCCCGGCCTGGCCCCGAACGAGGGCGTCGAAGGCCGACTCCAGGTAGGCCAGGGAGGCCGCTCCGCCCGCAGGCGAGGGCAGGCCGGGACGGCGGTCGGCAGCGGCGAGCCGCGTGACCCGCACCAGGGCCGCGCCCCGGGGGAGGGCTTCTCCGGGCGCGACCACCTGCAGATCGAGGCCTTCGCCCCGGGCCACCCGCGCGAAAGAGGCGTCGCCGAAGACGAGCGGCACGAGCTTCCCGCGCAACGCCGCGAGCGCACGGGCCGTGACCTCCGGCCCGATGCCCGATGGGTCGCCCAGGCTGACCGCGACGCGCACCGGCATCGTTCAGCCCGCCTGCGGGGCCTCGAGCTCGGGGATCTTGAGCTCGATGATGGCCTCGCGCTTCAGCTCCTCGATGTACTGCTTGCGGTAGGTCTCGGCCTGCTGGTTGCCGATCCTCTCGCGGATCCGGTCCTTCACCTCCTCGAGAGGCGGGGCCTTCCCGGTGCGGCGGTCGTCGGACTTGAGGATGATCCACCCGGTCTTGGCCCGGATGAGTCCGGAATTCTGGCCGGGAAGGAGGGCGAAGGCCACCCGCTCCAGGTCGACGGGCATGGTCCCCTTCTTCACCCAGCCCAGGTCGCCGCCCGAGGCCGCGCCCGGGCCCTGCGACACCTGCCTGGCCAGCTCGGCGAAGTCCTCCCCGGCGGCCAGGCGCGTGAGCAGCGCCTCGCCCGCCGCCTTGACCCGCGCGTCGTCGGCGGGAGGCGCGGCGGCCGGAACCTGGAGGAGGATGAGGCGCAGCTTGGCCTGCTCCTCCCCGGAGAACTCGGAGAGGTGGGACTGGTAGTAACCCTTGACGTCGTCGTCGGTGACCTTGACCCGGTTCTGCACCTTGGCGGCGATGAGCAGGTGGTTCTCGAAGTCCTTCCGCAGCCGGGCCCGGTAGGCAGCGAGGGTCATCCCCTCCGAGGCCAGGGCCTGCTTCAGCATCTCGTCGGAGAGGTTGTTGCGCTTCTTGACGTCCTCGATGGCGCCGTCGACCTGGGCCTCGGTCACCTCGATTCCGAGAACCTTGACCTCGTTCTCCACCAGCCGCTCGGCGAGCACCGCCTCGAAGGCCGTGCGAAGCGCCTTGGCGCGCGCCTCCTCCCGGGCGGTCCCCGGGGGCATGTCCATCGCCCGCCGGTACTCGGCCCCGGATCGCTGGGTCAGCTCGGAGAGGGTGATCACGTCGCCATTCACGACGGCCGCGACGCGGTCGATCGGTCGTCGGTCGTCGGCCCGGGCCACGGGAGCGGAAAGGATCGCGGCGATCAGCAGGAGTTTCGGGATCGTCAAGGCTTCACCGATGCGACGGCCGTGGGGTCGATGTGGATCTTCGCCTGGGATCGAAGGGCGGCCACGTACTCCTCCTGGGCCCGGGCCCGTCGTTCCCGGAGGAGGCGGGCGGCGATGGCGGGACGCGCCTGTTCGAGCGTGCGGCGGGCCGGGGGTCTCTTCTCGATCACCTGGAAGACGTGGAAGCCGAAGGGAGACGGAACCACGTCGGAGATGGAGTTCGGCTGCATGCGGAAGCAGATGTCGAAGACCTCGGGCATCCCCTGCCCCCTGCCGAACCAGCCCAGGTCGCCCCCCCGCTTGCCCTCGGGGGCGATGGAGGCGCGGCTGGCCACGGTGGCGAAGGACGCCGGCTTCCGCCGGACCTCGTCCCGGAGCCGGACCGCCTCCTCGCGGGTCTGCACCACGATCTGGCGGGCGTGGACCCGCTCCGGCTCGTCGAACTCCGCGGGGTGGGCGGCGTACCAGGCCTCCACGTCCCCGTCCGGCACCTGGACGCGGGGGAAGACCTCGTCCTGGAAGAGCTTCTCGATGGTGAGCTGGTCGCGCAGCCGGGCCCGGAGCTCGGCCACGGAGAGCCGCTCCTGGGCCAGCATGTCGTCGAAGGAGGTTCCCGGATACTCGGACCGCAGCGCCAGGAAGGAATGGTCGACCTGCTCCGCTCCCACCGCGACGCCCCGGGCGCGAGCCTGCTGCAGCAGGAGCGCGCGAGCCACGAGCCCGTCGACGATGCTGGTGCGCAGCACGTCGGTGGAGCCGGCCCCCTCGCCGCCGACCCGGAGCTGGTGCAGCTCCCGCTCGAAGGCGGCGAAGGGGATGGGCTCGCCGTTCACGATCGCCACGGGCGCGGGGCCGGTGCTCTCCCCGCCCGCACCGTCGCGGCAGCCGGCGGCGAGGAGGGCGGCGAGGCCCGCGGCGATGGCGACGAGCGTCCGCAATCTACTTCTGGGCAGGCGCCGGCGCGGGCGCGGCCGGTCGAGGAGGGGCGCCCTGGGGAGGCATCGCGCCCGGAGGCATCCCGCCGTGCTGCATCCCGCCGGGGCCGGGGGCAGGGGCCGCCGAGACGACCACCTTCTCGAGCTCGGCGTCGTTCACGGTGACCTTGGCCTCCTCGCGGAGCTTCTTCACGTATTCGTCGAACTCCTTGGTGCGCCTCTCGCGCTGGAGCCGCGAGGCGATCTGCGGCTTCACCTGGTCGACGGTCCGGGTGATCCCCTCCTGCCGGCCCGTGATCCGCACGATCCAGAAGCCCTGCTGCGTCTCGACGAGGACCTCCTCGCCGTCCTTGCCGGAGAAGGCGGCCTCGGCGAAGGGCGCGCCGAACTGCTTCGCGTACTCGTCCTGCGAGCGGAAGCCCAGGTCTCCGCCGTTCCCCTTGGTGGCCGCGTCGTCGGAGGACGCCCGGGCCAGGTTGGCGAAGGCCTGCGGGTCCTTCTTCGCGGATGCCTTCACCTGGGCGAGCAGCTTCTTCGCCTGGGCGGCCTTCTGGGCCTTGTCCTTGTCGGTGGCGGCCACGAGGAGCGCGGACGTGCGCACCCGCGCCGGCTTCACGAAGTCGTCCTTGTGCTCGTCGTAGAACTTCTGGATGTCGGCGTCGGGGATGTCCTTCACGTCGCCCTCGCCGAACCGCTTCTGGACCAGCTTCTGCACCATGGCCTTCTTCATGGTGAGCTGGACGTCGGGGTCGTTCTGGTACCCCTCCTTCTGGGCCGCGTTGGCCAGGATCTCGAACTTCACCAGGCTGTCGAGGAACTCCTTCTTCCGATCGAGGTTCTGGTAGCGCTGCCGGAGGAAGGGGGACTGCTCGTCGAGACGCGCCTGGAACTCGGCCACGGTGACGACCACGCCCTCGCCCTGGGCGACGGCGGGTCCGCTCTTCTTCTGCGGTCCGGGGGGGGCTGGCTTGCAACCGGAGAGGACGAGGACGACTGCGAATCCAGTCGCGACGAGTGCACGCGTCATCGAGGGGGAGCTCCTGTTTTCGTTGGGTGAGAACTGCCGTTCCCGGTGAACGTCCGGCGAGGCGCCTGCGTTCCCGGACAGCCGCGGGAAAAAACCACGAAACCGCTCGGGGATCAAGGTGTTGCGGTCACCCGGGTTGTACGCAGGACGCGAGGCCGGAAAGCACCCGTCGAGCCTCCTCGAGGAGCTCGCGCCCGCGCGTGGCCTCGCCTGCGGGAGAGGCCGGGTGCCGGTGGGGTGAAGCGAGGGAACCGTTCGTCTTCACGGTTGATTTTGCCGCGCCCCGGGCGGGCGTCGCCGAAGCGGCCCTCGGCCCGACCGAGGCCACCAGCTTCATGTCGGGCGTGAGCCGCAGGGCTCCCCCGCTCCTCTGGACGTGCTTCGCGAGCGCGAACGGGTCGAGAGCGGCATCCGGCCCCAGCGCGAAGACGAGCTTCCCCGGACCGGCGTCGAGGCCGCGGATGCGCAGCGCCCGAAGCCGGACCTTCACCCCCATGAGCTCGAAGAGCGCGTCGAGCTCGTCGGGGGTGTCGCCGTATCGGTCGATGATCTCGGCACGGGCCTCCTCGAGCTCCTCGTCGGAGGATGCCTGGGCGAGCCGCTTGTAGAAATAGAGCCGCTGGTGCACGTCGGGCATGTAGCCGTCGGGTATGAAGGCGGGCACCGGGAGCTGGACGTCCGGGTCCATGTCGGGGCGCGGGGCCTCCCCCCGGAGCTCCCTCACCGCCTCGGCCATGAGCTCGGAGTAGAGGTCGAACCCGACTGCCTCGATCTGCCCCGACTGGTCCTTCCCGAGCAGGTTCCCGGCGCCGCGGATCTCGAGGTCGTGGCTGGCGATGGCGAAGCCGCTTCCCAGGTCGGTGAAGCGCTGCAAGGCCTCGAGGCGGAGCCGGGCGTCCTTCGTGACCGGCCGGCGCGCCGGGACGAAGAGGTAGGCGTAAGCGCGTTCGCGGCTTCGTCCGACCCGGCCCCGGATCTGGTAGAGCTGCGCCAGGCCGAAGTGGTCGGCGCGGTTCACGATGATCGTGTTCGCGGTGGGGATGTCGAGGCCGCTCTCGATGATCGAGGTGGCGAGCAGCACGTCGAACTCGCGGGAGACGAAGCGGCTCATCACCTCCTCGAGCTTTCCCTCGCCCATCTGTCCGTGGGCCACGCCGATGCGCGCCCGGGGAACGAGCTCGCGCAGGAACTTCTCCATCGAGTGGATGGAGCGCACCCGGTTGTGGACGAAGTAGACCTGGCCGCCGCGCCGGAGCTCCTGCTCGATGGCCGACTGGATCTGGACCGGGTCGAACTTGGCCACGAAGGTCCGGATGGAGCGGCGGTCCTCCGGCGGCGTGGCGATGATCGACATGTCGCGCACGCCGGCCAGGCTCATGTGGAGCGTGCGGGGTATGGGCGTTGCGGTGAGCGTGAGCACGTCCACCAGCTTGCGGAGCTTCTTCAACCGCTCCTTGTGGGCCACCCCGAAGCGCTGCTCCTCGTCCACCACCACCAGCCCGAGGTCCCGGAAGGAGACGTCGGTGGCGAGCAGCCGGTGCGTGCCGACGAGAACGTCCACCTTGCCCGCCGCGGCGTCGACGAGGACCTCTCGAACCTCCTCGGGGGTGCGCATCCGGGAGATGGCCTCGACGCGGACCGGGTAGCCGGAGAAGCGCTCCCGGAAGGTCCGCTCGTGCTGGGAGGCGAGCACGGTGGTGGGGACGAGCACCGCGACCTGCTTCCTCGACAGCACGGCCAGCATGGCCGCGCGCAGCGCCACCTCGGTCTTTCCATACCCCACGTCCCCGCAGACGAGGCGGTCCATGGGGGCGCGCGGCTCGGGCGACCCGCCCTGCCCCTCGGTGCGCCCCTTCGTCATGTCGGCGATGACGTCGGCGATGGCCTTCGCCTGGTCGGGCGTCTCCTCGTACGGGAACTCGGCCTCGAACTCGCGGAAGTTCTCGTCCGGGGCGGCGAAGGCGAAGCCGTGGTGGGCGGCGCGTGCGGCGTAGATGTCGAGCAGCTCGGCGGCCATCTTGAGCAGCTGCTCCTTCACCCGCGCCTTTCGAAGCGCGAAGGAGCTGCCGCCCAGACGGTCGAGCCGGACGGCGTCGGGGGCGGCGCCGGTGAACTTCTGCACCTGGCGCAGCTTGGCGACCGGCAGGTAGAGCCGGTCGGCCCCCTCGTAGTGGAGGACCAGGAAGTCCCCCTCCACGCCGCGGATCTGCATCTTGGTGAGGCCGCCGTAGCGGGCGATTCCGTGCTCGACGTGGACCACGAGGTCGCCCTCGTTCAGGTCCCGGAAGCCGGCCACCATGGCGTTCTCGATGCGGGCGCTGCGAGCGCGCTTGCGCACGCGCTTGCCGAGGATCTCCTCGTCGGCGACCAGCGCCACCCCGCCTTCCACGTCGACGAACCCGCGCGAGACGTCGCCGGGAACCAGGTGGACGTGGATGGCGGGGTCCCACAGCGTGCGCAGGTCCCCCGGCACCGCGGCGTGGAGCCGGACGGCCAGGCGGCGGTCCTCGAGCAGGCGCCGCAGGCGGTCGGCCGAGGACGGCGAGTGGGTGGCGACCACCGCGGCCACGCCGCGGCTGCGCCACTCCTGGACCCGGCGCACGAGCGGGGAGAGCGCACCCTCGTCGCCGTGCGCCGTCTCGATCTCGCCGCGGATGGCGGCGGTGTCGCCGAGCGAGAAGCGGATGGGCTCCGACGTCCCCAGGAAGACGCGGTGGGAGCGCAGCGCCGGCAGCGGACGGAGGAGGGCCTCGACCCCGGACGCCCGGAGGAAGTGGGCCTCGGGAGGCAGCGCCAGCTCGTCGCGGCGCAGCGCCGCCGCGTGCTCCCGGTCGAGCTCGGCATCGAGGTCGGAGAGCGCCCGGGCCACTCCGTCTGGGTCGTCGACGAGGAGCGCAACCGGCGACGGAAGGTAGGCGAGCACGGACGAGAGCCCGCCCTCGTGGAAGCCCGGGAGGAGCGCCTCCATGCCGAAGAAGGGGGTGCCCGACTCGATGGCGTCGATCACCTCTCGCACCTTGGAGGTGGGGCGGTCCACCTTCTCCGCCAGCTCGCGCACCGCGCGCACGGCGGCCGCCCTTCCACCCGGCGTGAACGGGGCCTCGCGCGCCTGGACCACCAGCAGCTCGGCGACGTCGCCCAGCGATCGCTGCGTGCCCGGCTCGAAGGCGCGCGCGCT
This sequence comes from uncultured delta proteobacterium, assembly GCA_963802065.1. GTDB lineage: Bacteria > Myxococcota > Myxococcia > Myxococcales > Anaeromyxobacteraceae > CAIOAK01. Next base: position 19,776 of record CAWDHF010000012.1, read on the forward strand.
CTCGACCTCGTCGCCGAAGAGCTCGAGGCGCACCGGTCGGTCGTGGAGCGGGCTCCAGACGTCCACCACCGCGCCCCGCACCGCGAAGGTACCGGGGTCCTCGACGAGCGGGACCCGCGCGTAGCCTAGCTCGACGAGCCGGCCGGCCAGCGCGTCCCGGTCCACGGTGACGCCCTTGCCGAGGATCTCCAGGTTTCGTCCCAGCTCCTCGCGCGGGACGTGCCTGCGGGCCAGCGCGCGGGCCGAGACCACCACCGCGCGCACCTCCGCGCCGGAGAGGTGGAGCCGGGCCAGCGCCGCCAGCCGGTCCATCTCCAGGCCGCGGTCCGGGGAGAGGTCGTCGTAGGGGAGCACAGGGTCGGCCGGGATCCGGAGCACCGCGGGCGCCTCCGGGCTTCCCCCGCCCAGGAAGAACGCGAGGTCGCGGGCGAGGAGATCGGCCTCCTCCTCGTCGACGGCGACGGCGAGGAGGGTCCGTCGTCCGGCCGCGCCGAGCATCCGGAGCGCGGCGAGCCCGCGGGCCGCGCCGGAGAGGCCGACCACGTCGGCGCCCCCCGAGGCCAGGGCATCGGCGACGGCGCGCCACGGTGCGGGAGCGGTATCGGACAAGGCGGCCCGGTGCTTAACACGGGATCGACTCGGGAGTGGGCCTTCGACTCCGCTGGTTGATCCCCGCAGGGGGGGTGGCTACACTCCCCTCGTTCCCCGAGGTGTCCCGCCCGATGTCGGTCTCCCGTTCCGCCCGGTTCCTCCTGCTCCCGGCGATGGCCCTCGTCGCGGCCTGCGGCGGCCAGGATCCGTCCGTTCGCTCGGGGGGAGTGCCGGTCGCCGGGGTTCTGGTCCTGGCGTCCGGACCCGGGACGGCCGAGCTCCGGGCGGGCCAGCTCGCAGCGGCGCGGGGCGGCTTCGAATCGGTGGTGCGCGGGGACCCGGAGCGGATGGACGCGCTGAACGACCTGGCCGTCGCCTACCAGCTCGAGGGGCACTCCGAGGCAGCGCGCCAGCTGCTCGACGAGGTGGTGGTCCGCGGGACGCCGCGCGAACAGCAGGCCGCGCTCGTGAACCTCGCCGACCTCTACGCGAGCGAGGGCTTCCTCCAGGCCGCACAGGCCCACCTCGACGCCGCTCGCGAGAATCGACGCGGCGAGGGCCGAGCCGGCCTGGGTGCAGGCGCTGCTGGCGGATGCCCGTGGCGACGCCGAGGCGGGCCGACTGGCAACCGAGGCGCTGCGCCTCGACACCGATGGATCCGCGCGGCGCTTCCTGGTCTTCGAGTCGCCGGAGGAACGGGCCCACTTCGAGGCCCTCTCGGCCGAGGCGGCGGGCGAGCGGTCGCTCGCGCAGGTGCGCTGGCGCGAGCTTCGAGCCGGCCGAGTCCCGGCGCTCGCCCAGTCCGCGCAGCGTCACCTCGGGGAATAGTGGCCTCCCTCGAGCACGAGCTGAGCCGGCGCGAGCGGGAGATCCTCCGCGCCATCGTCCAGGAGCACATCCACACCGGCGAGCCGGTGGCCAGCCAGGCGCTCCGCACGCGCCACGACCTCGAGGTCTCGCCGGCCACCGTCCGCAGCGTCATGGCCGATCTGGAGGACCTCGGCCTGCTCGAGAAGCCCCACGCCTCTGCCGGCCGGGTGCCCACCTCGGCCGGGTACCGGCTCTTCGTCGACCTGCTCGTCAAGGTCCGCCCGCCGTCACCGGCCGATCGGGAGCGGATCGAGAAGGTAACGTTCGGCACCCCCGCGGTGGACAGCCTCCTGGGCCGGACCGCCGAGCTACTTCACTCGCTGTCACATCACGTGGGGGTGGTGTCCACCCCGCCGCCCCTCTCCGATCCCACCCGGCACGTCGAGTTCGTCCGCCTGCGCGAGAACCGGGTCCTGGTGGTCTTCGTCTCGCAGGCCGGGCTTGTGACGAACAAGCTCGTGCAGCTCGAGACCCCCTTCACCGCCTCCGAGCTGGAGCAGGCTGCCGCCTACCTGTCCGGGAAGCTGCAGAGCACCGGCATCGAGGGGCTGCGGGAGGCCATCGTCTCCGACATGCGCGCCGACGAGACGGCCCTGCGCGACCTCATGGAGAAGGCGCTCCGGCTCGCCGAGCAGGCGCTCCCGGTTCCCGGCAGCGAGCGGGTGCTCGTCGACGGCGAGGCCACCTTCCTGGATGCGCCCGAGTTCGCCGACATGGGAAAGGCCCGGGCCCTCCTGCGAACCTTCGCCGAGAAGGACCGCATCCTCAAGGTGCTCGACCGGGTTCTCCAGGCCCGGGAGATGCAGATATTCATCGGCGCCGAGAGCGATCTCGCCGCCACCTCCGACGTGTCGGTGGTCGCGGCGCCGTACGTGCGCGACGGCCGGGTCCTGGGCGCCCTCGCCGTCATCGGCCCGACCCGGATGGACTACGGGCGCGTCATTCCCCTCGTGGATCTCACCGCCCGGGAAATCTCCAGGGCCCTTTCCGACACGGACCGGCACTGACGGGAAGTCCTACCTTTCCTCAGATGTCCCGAGGACTTGGAAGGGGTCTTTCTTGCTGCGGGGCGGAGCCCTGTGACATATTCGAGGTGTACCCCCATGCCCGGAACCGGAGAAAAAGGGAGCTTCGCCGCGGACATCCCCGCCTCCGTCCTGGAGGAGGCGCTGAAGAGCGTGTCCCGTCACCAGGGGGACGCCCCGGCCGAGCCTGGCGAGGATCCGGCCGTGGTGGTCGATCCCCCGGCCGCGGACGCCTCCGAGGACGTGAAGCGGCTCGAGAGCGCGCTCGCCGCCGAGCACGACCGCCTCCTGCGCACCGCCGCCGACCTGGAGAACTTCCGCAAGCGGGTGGCCCGGGAACGGGAGGAAGCCGCCCGGAACGCCGCCGGTCCGGTGGTGAAGGACCTCCTTCCCGCCGTCGACAACCTGGAGAGGGCGCTCGCCGCCGCACCTCCCGGCGACCCCCTCGCCGAAGGGGTGCGCATGGTGCTCCGGCAGGTGGAGGAGGCGCTCCTCCGCCACGGCATCGAGCCGAGGAGCGCGCTGGGCGAGGCATTCGATCCGGCGATGCACGAGGCGCTGGCCACGGTTCCTGCGCCCAGCGCGATCGCGGGAACGGTCGTGGCGCAGCACGGGAGGGCCTGGATGCACAACGGCAGGCTCCTGCGTCCGGCGATGGTGGCGGTGGCGGCCTCCGGGCCGGCCGACGAAGGTCCGGGAGGGTAGGGGAGTGGGCAAGGTCATCGGAATCGACCTGGGGACCACCAACAGCTGCGTGGCCGTCATGGAGCAGGGCGAGGCGGTGGTGATCCCCAACAGCGAGGGGTCGCGCACCACGCCCTCCATGGTGGCCTTCGCGGACGGATCGAGCCGCCTGGTGGGGCAGATCGCCAAGCGGCAGGCGGTCACCAACCCGGAGTCGACGATCTACTCCACGAAGCGGCTCATCGGCCGCAAGTTCAAGGACCGAGAGGTGGCCCGCACCGCCGGATCGGTCCCGTACCGCATCGTTCCCGCCGAGAACGGCGATGCCTGGGTCGAGGTGGCCGGCAAGCAGCTCTCGCCGGCGGAGATCTCGGCGATGGTGCTCGCCAAGATGAAGCAGACCGCCGAGGACTACCTCGGCGAGCCGGTGACCGAGGCCATCATCACCTGTCCGGCCTACTTCAACGACGCCCAGCGGCAGGCCACCAAGGACGCCGGGCGAATCGCCGGCCTCGAGGTGCTCCGCATCATCAACGAGCCCACCGCGGCGGCGCTGGCCTACGGGATCGACAAGCAGCAGACCGCAAAGGGCGAGCTCGTCGCGGTCTACGACCTGGGCGGCGGGACCTTCGACATCACGATCCTCGAGCTGAACCAGGGGGTCTTCGAGGTCAAGGCCACGAACGGCGACACGTTTCTCGGCGGCGAGGACTTCGACCAGCGGCTCATCGACTGGCTCGGAAAGCGCTTCCAGGACCAGACCGGGATCGACCTCCGCAAGGACCGCATGGCCCTGCAGCGGCTCAAGGAGGCCGCCGAGCGGGCCAAGCACGAGCTGTCGTCGGCCACCGAGACCGAGGTCAACCTCCCCTTCATCACCGCCGATGCCACCGGCCCGAAGCACCTCGCCGAGACCATCGACCGGGCCACCCTGGAGAGCCTGGTCGGGGACCTGGTCGAGAAGACCATCGAGCCCTGCAAGATCGCCCTCAAGGACGCCGGGGTCACCGCCGCGCAGCTCGACACCGTCATCCTGGTGGGCGGCATGACCCGCATGCCCAAGGTGCAGGAGACGGTCAAGAGGTTCTTCGGCAGGGAGCCGCACAAGGGGGTGAACCCCGACGAGGTGGTGGCGGTGGGCGCCGCCATCCAGGGCGGGGTGCTGAAGGGCGAGGTGAAGGACGTCCTCCTCCTCGACGTGACCCCCCTCTCCCTGGGCGTGGAGACGGCCGGAGGCGTTTTCACGCGCATCATCCCCAAGAACACCACGGTGCCGGTGAGGAAGGGGCAGGTCTTCTCCACCGCGGTGGACAACCAGCCGCTGGTCTCGGTCCACGTGCTCCAGGGCGAGCGCGACATGTCCGCCGACAACAAGACCCTGGCCCGCTTCGAGCTGGTGGGCATCCCGCCGGCGCCGCGTGGCGTGCCCCAGATCGAGGTCCGCTTCGAGATCGACCCGAACGGCATCGTCCACGTCGAGGCCGAGGACCTGGGCACCGGAAAGAAGCAGCAGATCCGCATCGCCGCCCGGTCCGGCCTCTCCGAGGAGGACATCCAGCGGGCCATAAGGGACGCGGAGCAGAACCTCGCCGAGGACCATCAGAAGCGGGAGCTGGCCGACCTCCGCAACAACGCCGAGGGGCTCATCTACACCACCGAGAAGAGCCTGGAGGAGTACGCGAGCGCCCTCAAGGCCGACGACCTGGCCGAGATCCGGGCCGACCTGGCCGAGCTGAAGGCGGTCCTCCAGTCGCCGGAGCCCGCGCGGATCAAGGAATCGCTGCAGCGGCTGGAGGGTTCCGCGTACCGGATCGCCGACGCGATCTACTCGTCGCAGGGGCAGGACGGGGGGGCGGACGCGTAGCGCTTGCTCCGGCCTTTCGGGGCATTAGGTTCGCCACGGCCATCCGATGAGTTCCGAGAAGAGAGACTTCTACGAGGTGCTGGGCGTGTCCCGGACCTCCTCCGCCGAGGAGATCCGTTCGGCGTTCAAGAAGCTCGCCATGGAATTCCACCCCGACCGCAATCCGGGAAACCACGCGGCCGAGGACCGGTTCAAGGAGGTCGCCGAGGCCTACGACGTCCTCTCCGACCCGGAGAAGCGTGCCCGCTACGACCACTTCGGGCACGGGCAACAGGGCTTCGACCCGTTCGCCGGCTTCGGCGGCGCGGCCACCATCAACGACATCTTCGGCGAGATCTTCGGCGAGGTCTTCGGAGCCCATCGCCGCGGGCAGCGTCGCTCCCGCGGGGCCGACCTCCGCTACAACCTGGACCTCGACCTCGAGCAGGCCGCCTTCGGCGCCACCTCGCGCATCGAGATCCAGCGTCCCAAGCGCTGCGAGAACTGCCACGGCAGCGGGGCCAAGCCGGGAACCCACCCGCGCCAGTGCCCCAACTGCGGGGGCACCGGCGAGATCCGCATGCAGCAGGGGTTCTTCGCCATGTCCCGGACCTGCGGCCAGTGCCGCGGCGAGGGAAAGGTCATCACCGACCGTTGCACCGCCTGCGGTGGCGCCGGAGGGGTGGCCGAGAAGTCCGCGGTGGACGTGCGGGTCCCTCCCGGTGTCGACACCGGCACGCGGCTCAAGCTCCGCGGGGAGGGAGAGCCCGCCCCGTCTCCCTCGGGGGAACCGGGCGACCTCTACGTCGTGATCCAGGTGCGGGACCACCCCATCTTCCAGCGGCAGGACACCGAGGTCGTGTGCGACCTGCCGGTGTCGATCGCCCAGGCCGCGCTCGGGACGTCGGTGGACGTCCCCACGCTCGACGGCCCCCACAAGCTCAAGATCCCGGCCGGAACCCAGCCCGGGAAGACCTTCCGCCTGAAGGGGAGAGGCATCGCCCCGCTGGGGGGAGGATCGCGCGGCGACCAGCACGTCCGCGTCCAGGTGGAGATTCCCACCAAGCTCACGAAGGAGCAGCGGGAACTCCTCGAGAAGTTCGCCGCCCTGTCGGGGGAGGAGACCAACCCGGCCCAGAGCCGCTTCTGGAGCAAGGTGTCCGAGATCCTCGGCAAGGAGTAGAACACCGGTATCCATGCGCCTTTCCTTCCCGGCCGCGCTCGCCGTGCTCCTCGCGTCGGCCTGCGCCACGTCCCGTCCCGCCCCTCCGCCCCCGCCCGGCGGTCTCGTCCCCGCTCCGGTGGCGACCGCGCCATCCGCGGCCGCGGCATCCGAGCTCTCCCGCCTGCGGGCCGCACCCCCGTCCTCGCCCCCGTCGAAGAGCGCCGAGGCCTTCGAGAAGCTGGCGCGGACCTGGCCCACGTCGGCCGAGGCTGCCGAGGCCCTCGACGAGGCTGCCCGCGCCTGGATGCGCGCGAAGCAGCCGGCCCGTGCGGCGGCCGACTGGGCGGAGCTCCTCTCCCGGTACCCGCTCTCGCCCCGCGCCGAGGAGGCGCGCATCCGCTACGGGCTCGCCGAGGTGGAGGCCGGCCGCGTCAGCCTCGGATTGCCGACGCTGGCAGCGGTCTGGGGGCAGGCCACGCCGGCCCAGCGGGGCAACCTGGCGCTGCGCATCGCCGACGCAGCCGAGGCGGCCAGGAACTGGCCGCTGGCCGCCCGCTGGCGCACCGAGGCGGTCCCCTATCTCCCGCCGGTGGAGGGTCAGCGGGAGACGGCGCGGGTCCTCGACATCGTCGCCACCCGGCTCTCCCCCCAGGAGGCGGAGGCGCTCGCGGCAGAGCTCCCCAGGGATGGCGTCGTCGCCGCGGCGCTGGCCGCCCGGGCGGCGGTGAAGACCCAGGTGGTGGCGGGCACGGTCGGCGTGGCGGTCCCGCTCACCGGCAAGTTCAAGGCCTGGGGCGAGGCCATCCTCCAGGGCGTGGCGCTGGCCATCCCCGAAGGCGGCCCGGTCCGGGTGGTGGCGAAGGACACGCGCGGGGAGCCGGACGGGGCGGCCGAGGCGGTGGCCCAGCTGGCCGCCGAAGGAGCCGTGGCCATCATCGGCGGCGTCACCAACGCCGAGGCCCAGCGGGCCGCCGCCGCGGCCCAGCAGGAGGGCGTCCCCCTCCTCTCCCTCTCCAAGGTCGAGGGGGTCACCGAGGGTCGCCCCTACGTCTTCCGTCTCATGCTCACCGCGAGGGCCCAGGCCCAGGCCCTGGCCGACCTGGCGGTGGAGCGCCGCGGCCTCAGGCAGGCCGTGATACTCCACCCGGAGATCCCGTACGGCATCGAGCTCCAGGCTGCCTTCCGGGCCGAGGTGGAGGCCCGCGGCGGCGCCGTGGTGCGCACCGTCGGCTACGAGGGGGACCGGACCAACTTTGCACCCATGGTGAAAGAGCTGGTGGGGCGCTCGCAGGTGGAGAAGCGAGCCGACTGGCGGGAGATCTCGAAGGCCATCACGAAGGAGATCCAGGACCCCTACCGGCGCTCCCGGGCGCTCGAGAAGGCGCGCAAGGAGCTCTCTCCCATCGTCGAGTTCGACGTGATCTTCGTGCCCGACTTCGCCCGTTCGGTCACCCTGCTCGCCCCGGCGCTGGCCGCAGAGGACGTGGTCACGGCCTGCGATCCGGAGGAGCTGGCGAAGATCCAGAAGGTGAGCCCGTGGGTGGTGAAGCCGGTCCTGCTCCTCGGAGGCAACGGCTGGGACGATCCGGCCATCGTCGAGAAGGCCGGCCGGTACGTGGAGTGCGCGGTCTTCGTCGACGGATTCTTCCCCGCGTCGCAGCGCCCGGACACGAAGAGGTTCGTGGATTCCTTCCAGACGATCCACGCCCGGGCTCCGTCCATCCTGGAGGCCTCCGCCCACGACGCCGCCGGCATGATCGCCGCGGCGATGGCGCGGGGCGCGGCGGGTCGCAAGGATCTGCGCGACGCGCTGGCCGCGCAGAAGCCCTTCCCCGGCGCCACCGGCGAGGTGGTCTTCGACGCGAGCGGCGAGCCGGTCCGGGACCTCTTCTTCCTCACCGTGGAGAAGGGAGCCATCCGCGAGATGCGCCCCGAGGAGCTCTCCGCGGCTCCGGCGACGGCTCCCTGAATCGGCCCCGTGGACGGCGAGACCGACATCGCGCCCCGGAGGCGCCGCCTGCCCTGGGGAAGCGTCGCCCTGTTCCTCGCCACCGTGGCCACCACCGTCCTGTCCGGCGCCGCCTTCGCCGGCTGGCCGGGGGGCGGGCTGGGCGGGCTCGTGCTGGCGGGGCTGTCCTACTCCGCCGCCATCCTGGCCATCCTCTTCGCCCACGAGATGGGGCACTTCCTGCTCGCCCGGGCCTGGCGTGTCGACTCGACCTTTCCCTTCTTCCTCCCCATCTACATCCCGGGATCGCTCAACTTCGGGACACTGGGCGCGCTCATCCGGCTCCGGTCGCAGATCCCCTCCCGCGACGCCGTTCTCGACATCGGCGCGGCCGGCCCCATCTCCGGCGCGCTGGTGGCCATCCCCCTCTACGCCTGGGGGCTGGCCCACTCCAAGGTCCACGCGGTGGGGTCGCTCGCCGTCTCGGGGACCGACTCGCTCTGGGGAATGCTCCAGGCCTGGCGCCAGGGGGAGCCGCTCTCGGGCGGCGGTGGAGCCATCGTCTTCGGCGACAGCCTCGTGACCGCCGGCGTCCAGTGGCTGGTGCTGGGGAGCGTGCCCCCCGGCCACGACGTGATCGTCCACCCGGTGGCGCTGGCGGCCTGGCTCGGCCTCTTCGTCACCACCCTCAACCTCCTCCCCATCGGGCAGCTCGACGGCGGCCACGTGACCTACGCCTGGCTGGGGGAGCGTCGCGCGCTCTGGGTGTCCCGCGCGGTGTCGGCGGGGCTCCTCCTCGCCGGCGTGTTCGTCTCGCTCAACTGGTTCGTCTGGTTCGTCCTCACCCGGGCCGTCATCGGCCTGCGCCACCCGCCGGCCGTGTACGATGCGCCCATCGGGCCCCGGCGACGCGCCGTGGCCGTCCTCTCCCTGGCCCTCTTCCTCGGGACCTTCGTCCCGGTGCCCTTCCGCCTGTGACCGACGAGATCATCCCCATCGCCGGACCGTCCGACCCGCTGGAGGAGGAGGCCTGGGCCCTGCTGCTGGCCCGGTGGAACGACCCGCAGGCGCACCGGGCCTTCCTGGCCCGCTTCGGAGACCTCGAGGCCTTGGCCCGCGCCGGCGCTCGCTACCGATCCGTGCTCGAGAGGTCGCCGGACGACGCCGTGGCCGCCGCCGGGCGCGACGAGGTGCTGCGCAAGGCCACCGTCATCGGCCTGGCAGCCGTGCCGCGCAGCGTCGCCCCGGAACCAACGACACCCTGGGTGAAGCGCGGCCTGCTGGCCGCCCTGGCCATCCTCGGGCTGGGACTCGCGGTGTGGGCGGCGCTCGCGCTCCTCCGCACCGGGGCGGTGCGCTGATGCCGGTGTCGGCCCCGAGCGCCCTCGAGGCGGTCCTCGCCCCCGGAGGCCGGCTGGAGCGGGCGCTCCCGGGCTACGAGCCTCGCCCCGACCAGCTCCGCATGGCCGCCTCGGTGGCCGACGCGCTCGCCCGCCGCCGCTACCTGGTCGCCGAGGCCGGCACCGGGACGGGAAAGACCCTCGCCTACCTGCTCCCGGCGGTGCAGTCGGGGAGGCGGGTGGTCATCTCCACGGCCACCCGGACGCTCCAGGAGCAGATTCTGGTTCCGCGACATCCCGCTCCTCCGCGACCGCTGCGGGGTCGAGATCTCGGCGGCCTACCTCAAGGGACGGGCCAACTACTACTGCCTGGCGCGCGGCGAGGAATTCGAGCGCCACCCCACCTTCCCCACCCGGGAGGAGGCGGCGCTCTGGCCTCGCATCCGGGAGTGGGCGCGAACCACCGACACGGGCGACCGCAGCGAGATCGACCTGCCCGACTCCTACCTGGCCTGGAAGGACCTCTCGGCCACGGGCGAGACTTGCGTCGGCAAGGAGTGCGTCGCCTACGACGACTGCTTCGTGCAGCAGGCCCGGGCCCGCGCCGCCCAGGCCGATGTCGTGCTCGTGAACCACCACCTCTTCTTCGCCGACCTGGCCATGCGCACCTCGCGGGCCGGCGTGGAGGTCCTGCCGCCCTACGAGGCGGTGATCTTCGACGAGGCCCACGCCATCGAGGACGTCGCCACCGAGTACTTCGGGCTCCAGGTGTCGTCCTACAGGGTGGAGGAGCTCTCCCGCGACGCCCAGCGGTCGGTGGGGGACCGGCCCGACCTGGCCTCCATGCTGAAACGGACCACCGGCGAGCTCGCCAGGGCCGGCGAGCGGTTCTTCGGCTCCGTGGCCCGCGCACTCTCGGCGAGCGTCGGGCGGGCCGAGCCTCCCCGGGGCGGACGGCGCGCCGAGGAGGAGAACCTTCGCGGGACGCTCGTCCCGGCCATGCTGGCGCCGCTCGCCGGCGAGCAGGGGCGCCTCGACCAGGCGCTCGAGGAACTGCGCTCCGAGCTCGCCGACGCCGACGCGCCGGCCCTGCTGCAGATCGCGCGCCGGGCCGCCGAGCTGCGAGTCGAGCTGGCGGCGGTCACCGCGATGAAGGAGCCGTCGCGGGTCTTCTTCGCCGAGGTCCGCGGGCGCGGGGTGTTCCTCCGCGCCGCCCCCATCGACGTGGCCGAGGAACTGGCGACGCGCCTCTACCGGAACGTCGACACCGCCATCTTCACCAGCGCCACCCTGGCCACCCAGGGGCGCTTCGCCTACTTCCGTCGCCAGGTCGGGCTGCGCCCCGAGATGGACGTGGACGAGCGGGTCTTCCCCGGCCCCTTCGACTACGCCACCCAGGCCGCGCTGGTGGCGCCGGCCGGGCTTCCGGACCCGAACCAGGCCGGCTTCGTGGCCGCCGCCGCGAAGGCGGTCCGCGAGCTCACCCAGGTCACGGGCGGGCGTGCCTTCGTGCTCTGCACGTCGGTGCGCAACATGCTGGCCTTCCGGGAGGCCCTCTCCGACCTGCCCTGGCAGCTGCTGCTCCAGGGAGAACGCCCCAAGCACCGGCTGCTCGAGTCGTTCCGGGAGCGCCCGTCGGTGCTCTTCGCCACCCAGAGCTTCTGGGAAGGGGTCGACGTGCCGGGGGAGGCCCTTTCCCTGGTGGTGATCGACCGGCTTCCGTTCGCCCCGCCCGGAGACCCGGTGGTGGCGGCCCGCGTGAAGGCGCTCGAGGAGCAGGGGGGCGACGCCTTCTCCGAGCTCCAGGTCCCGGCGGCGGCGCTGCAGCTCCGGCAGGGCTTCGGCCGGCTCGTCCGTTCGCGCGCCGACCGGGGAATCGTCGCGGTCCTCGACCCGCGCCTCACCACCCGGGGCTACGGGCGCGCCTTCCTGGCGTCCCTCCCGCCGAGTCCGCTCCTGCGCTCGATCGAGGAGGCGCGCCGCTGGTGGGTGGAACCTCCGCCGGGATTGCGCTAGCTTCCCTGTTGCGGGAGTGGGTACTCGAGGTCCGGAGGCGGATGGCCCAGTTCAACGAGGAGAGCCGCGAGCTCGCCGTGAAGGTCGTCTACTACGGTCCTGCCCTGTCCGGGAAGACGACGAATCTACAGTCCCTCTACCAGAAGATGGACCCCAAGGTCCGCGGGCGCCTCATGACCCTCGACACCAAGGACGACCGGACCCTCTTCTTCGACATGATGCCGGTCTTCTTCAAGACGCCCAGCGGCGTGAAGGTGAAGATCAAGCTCTACACCGTGCCCGGCCAGGTGATGCACGAATCCACCCGGCGCATCGTCCTGCAGGGCAGCGACGCCGTCGCCTTCGTCGCCGACAGCCGGAAGTCGGAGGCCGCCCCCACGCTCGCCTACTGGAAGGACATGGTGCGCAACCTGGAGGCCAACGGGCTCGACCCCCGCGCCCTCCCCATCGTGATCCAGAAGAACAAGATGGACCTCGAGGGGATCCGCGACGACGACTTCGCCGACCTCGCCCGGTCCCCGAAGGTGCCGGTGGTTCCGGCCACCGCCATCCACGGCGAAGGGGTCCTGGAGACGCTCGAGGCGCTGCTCTCGCTCTGCTACCGCGACCTCGACCGGGCGCTCGGCCTGGCCAAGCGCTTCGCCCTTCCGGAAAAGGAGTTTCTCGGCTCGGTCCTGAGCCGCGTGGAAGCCCGATGAAGGTCCAGCAGTCCGTTCTCCTCCAGCCGACGCCGCTCGGCGACCTCCTCGACCTCCGGTCGTTCACGGAGGTCTGCCACTCCTTCGCGGAGCTCTACCGCATCGGCGTGAAGGTCTTCGACGATGCCGGCAACAAGCTGGTGGACGTCAAGATCGGCAACGCCGACTTCTGTGGATACCTCTGGCAGACGGCCGACGGACGCACCCAGTGCATGGCCACCGTGCAGCGGGTGAAGACCGAGCCCCTGCCCGAGGAGCCCGTTCCCAGCACCGTCCACTGCTTCGCGGGCTGCCGCTACGCGGTGCAGCCGGTGCTGTACGAGGGGGACGTCATCGGCCGGATCGTCTTCGGCCCGTTCGTGCCCGACGACCTGGTGGCGCTGCCGGAGGCGATCACCCGCCTCGGCCCGGAGATCGACGAGAAGCTGGCCGCCTCGTACATGAACAAGATCCGGCGGGTGCCCCAGGCCACCGCCGAGAAGGTCCTGAAGCACTTCGCCGAGATCCTCGACGTGCTCGTCTTCACCGGGCACAAGAACCTCCTCACCGCCCGGCTGCACATCGAGGCCGTGCAGGAGTCCTACCGCGAGGTGCAGGAGAAGAACCGGCAGCTGGAGGGGGCCTACCAGGCGCTCAAGGAGCTCGACCGGCTGAAGTCGAACTTCCTCGCCACCATGAGCCACGAGCTGCGCACGCCGCTCACCAGCGTCATCGGCTACTCCGAGATGATGCTGGAGGGGCTTGGCGGGCCGCTGACCGCCGAGCAGCGCGAGTACCTCCAGATCATCATGGACAAGGGAGAGAGCCTGCTCGGGCTCATCACCTCCATCCTCGACATCTCCAAGATCGAGGCCGGTCGGGTGAAGCTGGTGGTCTCCGACGTCGACGTGAACTCGCTGATGCGCGACGCGGTCGCCACGGTGACCCCCCACGCACGCAAGAAGGGGCTGCGGGTGGCCTGGAAGCCTTCCAAGCTGCCCGCCGTGCAGTGCGATCGGGAGAAGGTCCGGCAGGCCCTCATCAACCTGGTGTCGAACGCGGTCAAGTTCACCCCCGCGGGCGGCTCGGTCACCGTGGAGGCGCGGACCGACGGGGACGATCGCGTGGCCATCTCGGTGACCGACACCGGCATCGGCATCGCGCCCCAGAACCTGAGCCGGGTCTTCGAGGTCTTCTTCCAGGTGGACGGCTCGACCACGCGCGAGTTCGGCGGCGCGGGGCTCGGGCTGGCCATCGTGAAGAGCTACGTGGAGGCCCACGCCGGCACGGTGAAGGTGGCCTCGACCCCGGGCGCCGGCACCACCTTCGTGCTCTCGCTACCGGTGATGGCCTCCGGCCCGGCGGCGCTGGCCGTCCGGGCCACCCCGACGGCTGCGGCGGGGTAACCTCGCTTGGCGCGCACCGGCGAGTTCGAGCTCATCGAGCGCTTCACGCGCCCGTTCACCCGCGGCGAAGGGGTCCGGGTCGGCATCGGCGACGACGCCGCCGTCCTGCGGATGCCCCCGGGCGAGGAGCTGGTCGCCACCGTGGACGCGGTGGTCGAGGGGGTCCACTTCACCCGCCGATTCACCCCGGAGGAGATCGGCTGGAAGGCGCTGGCCGTCAACCTGTCCGACCTGGCGGCCATGGGGGCGAGGCCGCTCTGGGCGCTGGTGGCTCTCGCCACGCCTCCTGCCGCCGACCCGGCACGCCTGGCGCGCATCGGCCGGGGCATCGCCGCCTGCGCCCGCCGGCACGGGGTCTCGGTCGTGGGGGGCAACGTGACGGCCGCCCGGGAGCTCTCGCTGACGGTGACCGTGCTCGGAGCGGTCCGGCGGGGAAAGGCGCTCCTCCGATCGGGCGCTCGCCCGGGTGACCTGCTCGTCGTGAGCGGGACGCTCGGGGACGCGGCGATGGGGATCCGACCCGGGGCCACTGCGGGTTTGCGCGCGCGTCAGCGGCGTCCATGCCCTCGCCTGGCGCTCGGACGTGGCGCGGTCGGCATCGCCCGCGCCGCCGTCGACATCTCCGACGGCCTGCTCCAGGACCTGGGGCACCTCTGCGCGGCCTCCGGGCTGGGTGCCCGGGTGGAGGTGGACCGGCTCCCGCTCTCCGCCGCGTACCGGGCCGCCACCCGGGGAAGCCGCGACCCCGCCCTCGGGGCCCTCTCGGGCGGAGAGGACTACGAGCTCCTGCTCGCGGTTCCCCCCTCCCGGCTCGAGGCGCTCCGGGAAGCCGCCGCCCGCGCCCGGACCCCGGTGACCGTGGTGGGGGCGCTGGAGGCCCGCCGGGGAGTCCGGGTGGTCAGAGGTGGGCACCTGCTCCAACCTCCCAGGACCGGCCACGATCACCTGCGTCCCGGGCACGTTCTTGGACCGGGGCGCAGCCGGGCGTAGGATTCCAACCGTCCCCCGCTTCACCAGAGGAGAGCCCGTGTCGAGGAGCCTGCGCCAGGACCGTCCGTCGAGCCGCCCCACGGCACACGGACAGGACACGCCGCCGCACCTCGTGGCCCTTCGCGGCCGCTCGCCGGACCGCGACCTGCGCGCACCGTCGCCGCCACCCGGGCGGAGCGTGTCGCTGCAGACGAAGCTCCTCGTCTCCTACGTCATCCTCGGCGCCTTCCTGCTCGTCGCCATCCCGGTCGTGCAGGAGCGGCTCCTCCCCGGCCGGGTCCTCGTCGCCGACGCGGTGATCCTGGCGCTCACCCTGGTGGCCGGGTACGCCCTCTCCACCGCCGCGCTCAAGGTGAACCGGCTGGCCCGCCTCAAGTACTCGGCCGTCGAGATCAGCGGCGGCGACCTCTCCAAGGTGGTGGTCTCGGAGGAGCAGCGCGGCTTCCACGACGAGGTGGACGGACTCACCGAGTCGATCCGCACCATGCAGGAGAACCTGCGCGACCTGGTCTCGCGAATCCAGCGCACGGCGCAGTCGGTGGCCGAGAGCGCCAACGAGCTGCAGACCTCCGCCGAGGAGGTCAACGCCTCCACCGACGAGGTGGCGAGCTCCATGGCCAAGATCGCCCAGGGCGCCGAGGAGCAGTCCGGACTGGTGGAGCGTACCTCCAAGGTCATCGGCGACATCGCCGCCTCCATCGAGCGCACCGCCCGAAGCGCGGAGGAGGCGGCCAAGGCCAGCGCCGACACCTCCTCGGGCGCCACCCGGTCGGGCGAGGCGGCCCGGCTCGCCGCCGAGAAGGTGAAGAAGGTCTTCGCGCGCATCGAGGTGGCGAGCGAGCAGGTCTTCGCCTTCGGCGAGCGCACCCGCGAGATCACGCAGATCGTCGAGGTCATCACCAGCATCTCGCAGCAGACGAACCTGCTCGCGCTCAACGCCACCATCGAGGCCGCCCGCGCCGGGGAGTACGGGCGCGGCTTCGCGGTGGTGGCCGAGGAGGTGCGCAAGCTGGCCGAGAGCTCGGGGCGGTCCGCCGAGCAGATCTCCGCGGTGGCCGCCGACGTGTCGGCGCGCGCCTCCGGCGTGGTCCAGGCCATGCGGGCCTCGGTGGCCGAACTGGGGGAGGGGCGCGAGGACCTGAACGCCATCATGCGCTCGCTCGACGGCATCGCGATGGTGGCCGCGGCCGGCGCCGACAAGGTGCGGGTCATCTCGGAGGCGGCCCGCGACCAGCTGCAGGGGTCGGCCGACATGGTGCGGGCCATGGACGACATCTCCGACGTGGCCACCGGCAACGCGACCGCCACGGAGGAGGTGCGCAAGGTGATCGTGGAGCAGACCGCCTCGGTCTCGCAGATGGCGAGCGCCGCGCAGGAGCTCCTCAACCTCTCCCTCGAGCTGCAGAGCGTCGTCTCGCGCTTCCGCCTCGACCGGTGACTCCGTGGAGAGGGATCCCCGCCACGTGCTCTTCCGCGCCGGCGGCGAGCGCTTCGCCCTGCCGCTCGCCTCGGTCAACGTGGTGGTCCCTCCCGACCCCCCCTTCGCCCACGTGCCGCGCACCGCTCCGCCGGTGATCGGCGCCATGGGCCTGCGGGGGAGGGTGGTGGCGGTGGTGGAGATGGCGCCGCTGCTCGGTCTGCCCGGCGGGAAGCTCGCCCCGGGAGCCGGGCAGGTGCTGGTGCTCGAGCGGGAGCGGCGCGCCCTGGGGTTCCTCGTCGACGGGGTCGTGGGCGTCGAGCCGATCGACGCCCCCACCACGCCCGGCGACGGACTTCCGGTGAAGGGGCTCTCCTCGGTGCGCGGCTCCCCGGTGGCCATCCTCGACCCGGATGCGCTGGCGGCGGCGGCGGAGCGGCTCTTCCGGGGACGGGCCGGGTAGGGCCCCGGCGGATGTGGTAGCGTTTCACTCACCTTCCTCGACGCTCCCCAGGCGGGAGCCGGGTTCGTGCATGCCGAAGAAAGTCCTCATCGTCGACGACGCGGTCTTCATGCGGAACATGATCCGCGACATCTTCGCGAGCGGCGGGTTCCAGGTGGTGGGCGAGGCCGCCAACGGGCTCGAGGCGGTCGAGAAGTATCGCGAGCTCCGCCCCGACCTCACCACCATGGACATCGTGATGCCCTTCAAGAGCGGCATCGAGGCCACCCGCGAGATCGTCAAGGTCGACCCCCAGGCGGTGGTCATCATGTGCAGCGCGCTGGGCCAGGAGGCCCTGGTGATGGAGGCCATCGAGGCCGGCGCCAGCGACTTCATCGTCAAGCCGTTCAAGTCCGAGGACGTGATCGCGGTGGTGAAGAAGGTCCTGGGCGAGGCCTGAGAGCCCGGGCAGGACACCCACGGTGAACTGGGACCTCTCGAAATACCTGGCGCTCTTCGTCTCCGAGTCGCGCGATCACCTCGACGCCCTCTCCGCCGGCCTGGTGCGCCTGGAGAAGTCGGGCGGGGCCGGGGAGGATCCGGCGGCCGTCGTCGACGAGCTCTTCCGGCACGCCCACAGCCTGAAGGGCATGGCCGCCGCCATGCAGCAGGAGGGCATCGCGCTCGTCGCCCACCGGGCCGAGGACGTGATCGGCGCGCTCCGGGCGCGCGGGGAGGCTCCGTCCGCCGAGGTGATCGACCTCCTGCTCTCGGTCACCGACGCCCTCTCCGAGATGGTGCAGGAGGCCGGGGCCGGAGGCACGCCCGTCGCCCCCGAGGCGCTGGCCGAGCGGCTCTCCGGAGCCTCGAGCCGGGTGCGGGGAGTGGAGGCGCCCGGCGAGGCGTCGGGCGACGCCCCGACGGCGCCCGCCCCGGCCCCGCAACCCCCGGCGGCACGGGATGCCGTCCCGGCCCGTGGCAGGATGCGCCGGCTGCGCGTGGACGTGGAGGTCGCCGAGGGGAGCCCGGTGCCGGCCGTGCGCGGGTTCCTGGTCCTGAAGCGGCTCGAGGGCGCCGGGCACGTCGCCTCCTCGATCCCCGCCGCCGAGGAGCTGCGGGCCGGCCGGATGCCCGGGCGGACGCTCACCGTGGAGCTCGAGACCGACCAGCCCGTCCCCGAGCTGGAGCGGACGCTGGCGCAGATCGCCGACCTGGCCCGCGTCGAGGTCCGGGAGGTCGAAGCGCCCGCGCCCGTCCCGCCGCCCCGCCCTCCCCGCGCCCGGAGGGCGCCGCCGAGCCGGTCCGCACCGTGCGGGTGCGCGCCGAGATGCTCGACGAGTTCCTCGACGTGTCGGGCGAGCTCCTGCTCGCGACCGCGCGGCTGCGCGAGCTGGGCCGGGCCATGCCCGAGGCGGGGCGCCGCGCCCACGAGGAGGGGGTCGACCGGCTCCAGGCCATCGCCAAGGACCTGCACGGCCGGGTCATGTCGGCGCGCATGACCCCGCTCACCGTCCTCTCCGACCGCCTCCCCCGCGCGGCGCGCGACCTGGCGCGGCGCACCGGCAAGCAGGTCGACGTGGTCGTGACGGGGTCCGAGATCGAGGTGGACCGGGCGCTGCTCGACGAGATCTCCGACCCGATCCTCCACCTGCTCCGCAACGCCGTGGACCACGGCATCGAGACCGCCGCCCAGCGGATCGCGGCCGGCAAGCGCCCCACCGGGCGCATCGAGGTGTCGGCGCGGCGGGACCGGGACCGGGTGATCCTGGAGGTCTTGGACGACGGGCGCGGAATGGACCCGGACGCCCTGCGCCGCTCGGCGGTGGCGCGCGGGGCCATCGGGGCCGAGGCGGCCGCCGCCCTGCCCGACGCGGAGGCCTTCCTGCTCGCCTGCCTGCCGGGCGTCTCCACGGCCGGCCAGGTCACCGACGTCTCCGGCCGCGGGGTGGGAATGGACGCGGTGAAGCGCAGCGTGGAGGCGCTCTCCGGCAAGCTCTCCATCGAGAGCCGCCGCGGCGAGGGCACCCGCTTCACGCTTCGCCTCCCGCTCACCGTGGCCATGCAGCCGGTGCTGCTCGTGCGGGTGGGGCAGGAGGTGGTGGCCATCCCGGTCTCCAAGGTGCACGGGGCGGCCCAGGCCCGCGTCGAGGCGCTCGACCGGGCCGGCGGCGCACCGCAGCTCGCCTTCGGCGGCGGACACGTGCCGGTCCTCGACCTGGGAGTCCTGCTGGGAATGGGCGCGGCCCCGGCCGGCGAGCGCCGCTCGGTGGTCATCACCGAGAGCGACACGGGGCGCGTCGGCCTGGCCGTCGACCAGCTCCTCGGGCAGGAGGAGGCGGTGCTGAAGCCGCTCCACGGCCCGCTCGCGCTGGTTCCCGGGCTGTCGGCGGTCACCGTGCTCGGCAACGGGCGACCGGTCTTCGTCCTCGACGTGCCCCGGCTGGTGGCGGCATGAGCCCGACCGACCCGCGCCGGGCCGAGCTGCTGGAGACGCTCCGCCGGCTCGCCGCCGAGGGCGGGCGGGAGGCCGCCCGGGCCCTCGGACGGCTCCTCGGACGGCCCACCCGGGTGGACGACGTCCAGCTCCTGGCGGGACCCGACGCGGCCGGGATCGCCCGGATGGCCGGACGTCCCGACGCCGAGCTGGTGGCCATCGCCATGGAGCTGCACGACCCGCTGGGCGGGCGGTTCGTCCTGTTCCTCTCCGCCGAGGAGGCCGAGCAGATCTCCCAGCGGCTCGTCCCCGACGCGGCGGCCGGTTCCCTCGACGCGGTGGGGGAGAGCGCGCTCGTGGAGATGGGAAACATCGCCGGATCGGCCTTCGTCTCGGCGCTGGCGCGCCACGTCCAGGTCCGGCTGCTGCACGGCGTGCCCCGCCTCACCCGCGGAAGCGCACGGTCCTGCCTCGACACGCTCGCGCCCGGCCTGGCCGGCCCGGCACTGGGAGTGCGATTCGGATGCCCGGAGACGGTCGGCACCCTACTCCTCCTCCCGGACCCCGCCCGCCTGGACGGCCTGGCCCGGGTCCTGGAGATTCCCTGATGGACGAGAAGAGGGGGGATGCTCGGGCGGCTGCGCCACGGAGACGCCGACGTGGACGAGGTGGTGGGGGCGCTCAAGGGAGCGCCCTACGAGGAACTCGGCGGCTACGCCGCCATCGACCACCACCGCACGCTGCGGGTGGGCATGCCGGAGGTGATCCTGGCCGAGAGCAAGACCGCGGCCCAGGTCGCGGCCATCGCCCGCAAGCTGGCGTCGAGGGGGCCGCTGCTCGTCACCCGGCTCGACCCCGGCAAGGCCGGCCCGGCCCGCCGTGCGGTCCGCGGGTCCCGGTACGACCCGGTCTCGCGAACCCTCTCGCGGGGCCGCATGGACCTGCCGGTTCGAGGGCCGGTGGCGATCTGCTGCGCCGGAACGAGCGACATCCCGGTCTGCGAGGAGGCGGCGGTGACCCTCGACGTGATGGGCGTCCCGGTGGTGCGCGTCTACGACGTGGGCGTGGCCGGGCTGCACCGGCTGCTCGCCCGCCGCGCCGATCTCGACGGAGCCGTGGCGGTGATCGCGGCGGCCGGGATGGAGGGCGCGCTCCCCAGCGTGGTGGGCGGGCTGGTCGGGAAGCCGGTGATCGGGCTGCCCACCTCGGTGGGCTACGGGGCCAGCCTGGGCGGGCTGGCGCCGCTCTTCACCATGCTCAACTCGTGCGCGCCGAACGTCACGGTGGTGAACGTGGACAACGGCTTCGGTGCCGGGTTCGTGGCCGGGCTCATCGCCCGGCAGTGAAGGAACGGTGATGGCGAAGCTGCTCTTGCTCGAGCCGGTCGGCGGGATCGCGGGCGACATGTTCCTGGCCGCGGCCCTCGACCTGGGGGTCCCGCGCGTCGCCGTCGACGCCGCGCTCTCCGCCCTGCGCCTGCCGGGCTTCCGCCTGCTCGCCACGCGGGCGGAGGTGGGGGGAATCGCCGGAACCCACGTGGACGTGTGGGTCGAGGACGCCCCCGGCCCCGCGCGCGGGCTCGCCGAGATCCTGGCGATCGTGGACGGGAGCGCGCTCTCCCCGCGCGCCCGTGCCGCGGCGCGGGCCGTCTTCGAGCGCATCGGCCGGGCCGAGGCGCGCGTCCACGGAGTGCCCCTCGAGCGGGTCCATTTCCACGAGGTGGGCGCCGTGGACTCGATCGTCGACGTCTGCGCCGCCGCCGCCGTGCTCGAGATCCTGGGGTGGCCGCGGGTGCTCTGTGCTCCGCCCGAGCTGGGGCAGGGCTTCGTGAACACCGCGCACGGGCGCCTCCCCGTCCCGCCGCCGGCGGTGGTGGAGATCCTGAAGGGGATCCCGGTGCGTCCGGGAGGCCCGCAGGGGGAGGCGGTTACGCCCACCGGCGCGGCCCTCCTCGCCGTCCTGGCGGAGGTGGCCGACCCGTCCAGCTTCCCGGCGATGGTCGTCGAGCAGGTGGGGTACGGCGTGGGCACGGCGCGCTGGGGCGACCGGCCGAACGTGCTGCGCATGACGCTCGGCGAGGAGGCGGAGCGAGGTGGACTCTGGGTGATCGAGGCCAACCTGGACGACTGTCCGGGGCAGCTCGTGGCCCGGGCCATCGAGGCGGCGCTCGCCGCCGGGGCGAAGGACGCCTGGGCCGCGCCGCTGACCATGAAGAAGGGGCGTCCGGGGCAGCTCCTCGGCGCGCTCGCCGACGGAGACCGGCGTGACGCGGTGGCGAGGGTCTTCCTGGACGAGACCACCACCCTGGGCGTCCGGCTGCACCCCGTCCTTCGCATCGAGCTCGAGCGGGAGATCGTGGCGGTGCGGACCGACTACGGCGAGGTGCGGGTGAAGGTGGCCCGGCGCGGCTCCGCGGTCGTGGGTGCGCACCCCGAGTACGACGACTGCCTGGCCCGGGCCCGCGAGCACGGCGTGGCGGTCCGCGAGGTGATGGCCGCCGCGCTCACCGCCTTCCGGGCCGGAGGGTAGCTCCGCCTTGGACGCCTCCCTCACCGCCGCCTTCGAGAGCTTCCCGCTTCCCGCCGCCCTGGTCGAGCGGGGGCGCGTGCTCCAGGCCAACCCCGCCTTCGGTCGCGCGGTCGGTCGCGCGGCCGACGCCTGCGCCGGGGAGGAACTCGACCGTCTCCTCGGGGCGGGCCAGGCGGTGCGCGGGTACTCCGGCGGCGACGCGCCCTGGCTCGCCGTCCTCGATCCGCCGTCGCCCGGAGCGGATCCCGAGCCGGCCCGCGCGCTTCTCGACCTGACCCGGGGACTCGCACAGTCCCACGCCCAGGAGGACGTCGCCGCGGTGCTCGCCCGCGCCCTGTCCTCCCTCTTTCCCGGCCGGACCCACTGCATCCGGCTCGTCGACCCGAAGACCCTCGCGCCGGTGGCGGTCATGGCGAGCGCGCCGGTGGCCGGGAACGGCCCGCCTCCCGTCTCGCTCCGCGCGGCGGCGATCCGCCAGGCCGGGCTCTCCGAGGCGGCGCTCCAGTCGGGCGGCCTCCTGCTCGTCACCGAGGACGTCCCCTGCTGCGCCGGAAGCGCCCGTGCCGTGGCCGTCCCGCTCGCCGCGGGCAGCCAGCTCCTCGGGGTCGTGAGCCTGGAGTACCCGCCCGGCGCGCCCGGCGATCCGGGCGCCGACGAGCCGTTGCTGGTCCAGGTCGCGAACCCGGTCGCGCTCGGGCTCCGCAACCTCCGGTCGGTGGCCGAGCTCACATTCCTCAAGAACTACCTGGAGGAGCTGCTCGAGAACGCCAACGCACTCATCCTCGTCACCAACCGCCAGCACCACGTCCTGCTCTTCAACCGGGCCCTCTCGCGCCTGACCGGACGGGGGGGCGAGGAGGCGCTGGGAGCCGACCTGCTCGCGCTCCTGCCCGAGAGGGAGCGGGATCGCACCCAGGCCGTCCTCCAGCGGAGCATCGGGGGCGAGGCGGTGACCGGGTTCGAGACGCGGCTCGCGGTCCGGGGCGGAGGGGAGGCGCTCGTCACCTTCCACACCGCGCCCATCGTCGGGCACGGGGGCGAGGTGGAGGGGGTGATCGCCATCGGGCAGGACCTGACCGCGCTCCGCGCCATGGAGCGCCGGGCCGAGCACTTCCAGAGGTTGGCCGCGGTGGGACAGCTCGCGGCCGGCATCGTCCACGAGCTCAACAACCCGCTCGTCGCCGTGGTCACCTACTCCGATCACCTGCTGGAGCGGCGGCGGGGACGGGAACTCGATCCCGGCGACGCCGAGAAGCTCCGCCGCATCCGGGACGCGGGCGAGCGGATCCAGCGACTGGCCCGCGACCTCATCACCTACGCCCGCCCCGGCGCCGACAAGCCGGAGCCGCTCGACCTGGGCATCCTGCTCGACCAGGCCGCACGCATGTGCGACCCGGCGCTGCGCGAGGCCCGGGCCCGGGTGCTCCAGGAGATCGCGCCCGCGCCCACCATCCTGGGGGGGCGGGCCGGGCTGCTCCAGGTCTTCGTGAACCTCATCACCAACGCCGCACAGTCCCTTCCTTCCGAGGGGGGCACCGTGACGCTCTCGCTCGAGAGCCAGGGCGAGGAACTGGTGGCTCGCGTGTCCGATGACGGGCAGGGCATACCGCCCGAGGTCCAGACGCGCATCTTCGAGCCCTTCTTCAGCACCAAGGAGGGAGGGCACGGCGTCGGGCTCGGGCTCTCCATCGTGCAAGGCATCGTGAGCCGGCACGGTGGGACCATCGACGTCATGAGCGCGCCGGGGAAGGGGACGACCTTCGCGGTGCGCCTGCCGCTGGGTGGGCCCGGCTACGGGACGAGCGAGAGCACGCCGTAGCCCAGGAACTCCGGGAGGACCGCGGCGACCTCGCCAGCCGAGGGTACGAGCGCGATCTTCTCGTCGGTGCCTCCGGCGCCCCGGAACCGCGCGCGCTTCGCCGAACCGGCGAGCCCGGCGGAGAGGACCAGCGTGACTCCCCGCACCGGGCCGTCCACGAGCGAGGACACGTGCACGTCGAGCCGCCCGGGCGGACGCCAGGCCGACACCGCGAGCGGGGTGGGCGAGACCACCTGGACTGCGCGCCGCCCGCCTCCGGCGAGCGCCGTGAGCCCCCGCTCCACCGGCTCGACGGGCGGGGCCGACACGATCGATCCACCCGACGGAGCCGGGACGAGGGGAGGGAGCGCCAGGAGGGATCCCTTCCCGGCGTGGGTGGCCTTCGAGCGTCCCACCTTGGTCTCGGGAAGGAAAGGCGGGAACATGCGGCCGCCCGGCCCGGCGGCGCGCGCCTCGCCGAGCACCATCACCTTGCCGCCCGCATCGAGGAAACGCGTCACCGCGGTGGCCTCGGCCGGCGTCACCCCGATCGCCTGGGGAAGCACCAGGACCGATCCCGGCCGCAGCGGGCGGCCTCCCGTGGCCACGTCCCACTGCACGTGGAGGCGGGAGAGGATCTCGCCGACCTCCTCGAACTCGAGCCGGTGGAGACCGGAGGACCACATGTCGGCCTCGGGCGAGTAGAAGACCAGGCACTCGTCGACCGGTTGCTCGAACGGGCGGCCGCCCCGCCGGCCGGCGTGGTCGGCGACCAGCGCGCGGATCGTCGCCAGCGCCTCCGCCCGGTCCCCTTCCTCGAGCCCCACCGTCACTCCCGTCGCCGCGAGGACCGCCGCGTGCCGGGCCACCTGCTCCGCCGTCGCCATGGACGGGAGCTGCGCGGCCACCTGTCCCGTCCCGATGGCGGCGCGCCAGAGGCGACCCTCCGCCCCCCCGGTGTGGTGGGGAAGGGGGCTGAGCGGCAGCACCGCTCCGTCGAGGAGCCTCGCCGCCTGGAACTGGGCCGGCCCCGCCTGCTCGAAGCGCCCCACCACGGTGAAGGGGCGCCGGGCGTCCCGGGCGGCGTCGCGGACCGGGAGCGTGTAGGCCGCGACCGCATCGGAGAGGGAGTCGAGGCGGAACTTCCAGAAGTCGCGACCGAAGTGGAGCTTGCGGAAGCTCACCGCGCCGGGGGCCGAGGCCAGCTCGTCCGCGGCGATCCGCCGGAAGTCGAAGGGCTCGAGATGTCCGCCGTACTCCAGCCGCAGATCGGCCTGGAAGGCAGCCTGGCAGGCGTCGCAGAACCCCGCGCCGAAGAGCCCCAGGCCGAGCACCAGGTCCGGGCGGTCGAGGAGGACCCCGGCATAGCCGGCCTCGAGGTGGGAACGGCACTCGGCCACCACCCGGGCCCGGTGGCCGGTTCCGTACGGGCAGGCCCTCTCGTGCCCCGGCGTCCCTGAAACCCGTCCATCGGCGTCGCGGCAGGCCTCGTCGCGGTCGGCTGCACTGCCGGCCGGGACGCGCGCCAGCGCCGTCGGGGCGAACCGCGGGGAGGTGGGCTCGGCCGGGTCGACGACGAAGGGAGCCCCCAGTGTCCGCCCGGCCAGCGCCTCGGCCTCGGGAATCGGGTCCCCGGGGCGGATCCGGAAGGGGGCGAAGGGGGTCGGGAGCACGGACCGGCGACCGTACACCGCGGCCAGCGCACCCGGCAACCCACGCCTTGCGGGGGAGGAATCGGTTCAGTAGTATGCCGCGCCTCCCGAGGGGTCTTCGGGGGTTTTCCGCACATCGGAGGCATCGAGTCCCTGCCATGAATCTGCCCGCCTTGCTCACGTCCGTCGCCCTGGCCGCTGCCCCCCACGCCGGTGGCGGTGAAGCGAACCTCCAGCTGCCCGATCTCGCCGTCGAGAGGTTCCTCGGCGGCGCCATCAGCGGCTGGGCCCTGCTCGCCCTGGGCTTCATCGTGTCCGGCGCCGGGCTCGTCTTCGGCCTGTCCATCTCCACCCGGCTGAAGAACCTCCCGGTCCACCGGTCGATGCTGGAGGTCTCGGAGCTGATCTACGAGACGGCGAAGACGTATCTGATGACCCAGTTCAAGTTCATCGGCATCCTCTGGGCCTTCATCGCGGTCATCATCGTCGTGTACTTCGGGGTGCTCTCCGAGGGCTTCGGCCCGGGCAAGGTGGGGATCATCCTGCTCTTCAGCCTGATCGGCATCGTCGGATCCTCCGGCGTGGCCTGGTTCGGCATCCGGGTGAACACCTACGCGAACAGCCGCACCGCCTTCGCCAGCCTCCGCGGCAAGCCCTTCCCCACCTACGCCATCCCGCTCCAGGCCGGCATGTCGATCGGCACGATGCTCATCAGCGTCGAGCTGATCATCATGCTCTTCATCCTCCTCTTCATGGGGGAGATCGCCGGCGCCTGCTTCATCGGCTTCGCCATCGGCGAGTCGCTGGGCGCGTCCGCGCTGCGCATCGCCGGCGGCATCTTCACCAAGATCGCCGACATCGGCTCCGACCTCATGAAGATCGTCTTCAAGATCAAGGAGGACGATGCCCGCAACCCCGGCGTGATCGCCGACTGCACCGGCGACAACGCCGGCGACTCGGTGGGCCCGTCGGCCGACGGCTTCGAGACCTACGGCGTCACCGGCGTCGCGCTCATCACCTTCATCCTGCTGGCGGTCTCCTCGGAGAGCATCCAGACCCAGCTGCTCGTCTGGATCTTCGCCATGCGCATCATGATGGTGATCGCGTCGGTGGCCTCCTACTGGATCAACGAGGCCATGGCCAAGGCCAAGTACGGCAACGCCGACAAGATGG
Source organism: uncultured delta proteobacterium (assembly GCA_963802065.1). Classification (GTDB taxonomy): domain Bacteria; phylum Myxococcota; class Myxococcia; order Myxococcales; family Anaeromyxobacteraceae; genus CAIOAK01. Next base: position 45,776 of record CAWDHF010000012.1, read on the forward strand.
ACTTCGAGGCGCCGCTCACCTCGCTCGTGTGGCTCACCTCCATCGTCTCGGTGGTGCTCACCTTCGTGGTCTCCTACGTCCTCATCCCCAGCCTGAATGGCGACACCACGCTCTGGTGGAAGCTCAGCGCCATCATCACCTGCGGCACGCTGGCCGGCGCCATCATCCCGGAGGTGGTCAAGGTCTTCACCTCCACCAACTCCCGCCACGTGGGCGAGGTGGTGACGGCATCCAAGGAGGGCGGCGCATCGCTCAACGTGCTGGCCGGCCTCACCGCGGGCAACTTCTCCGCCTTCTGGCTGGGGCTCGTCATCGCGGTGCTCATGGGCATCGGCTACGCTGTCTCGACCACCACGGGCTTCAGCGCCATCATGGCCGCTCCGGCGGTCTTCGCCTTCGGCCTCGTGGCCTTCGGCTTCCTGGGCATGGGCCCGGTCACCATCGCCGTCGACTCCTACGGCCCGGTGACCGACAACGCCCAGTCGGTCTACGAGCTCTCGCTCATCGAGAACGTCCCCAACATCAAGGCCGAGGTGAAGAAGGACTTCGGCTTCGAGCCCAACTTCGAGAAGGGCAAGGAGTTCCTCGAGGAGAACGACGGAGCCGGCAACACGTTCAAGGCCACCGCGAAGCCCGTGCTCATCGGCACCGCCGTGGTGGGCGCGACCACCATGATCTTCTCGATCATCGTGGGCATCGCCAAGCAGGCCGCCGGTGAGTCCGCGTCGCAGGCGACCTCGCCCGCCGCCCTGGAGGTCCTCCTCCAGCAGGTGGGTCGCCACTTCTCCATCCTCGAGCCCATGTTCCTCCTCGGCCTCATCCTGGGCGGCGCGGTCATCTACTGGTTCTCGGGCGCCTCCACGCAGGCCGTCTCCACCGGCGCCTACCGCGCGGTCGAGTTCATCAAGAAGAACATCAAGCTCGAGGGGGTCGAGAAGGCCTCGGTCGAGGACTCGAAGAAGGTCGTGGAGATCTGCACCGTCTACGCCCAGAAGGGCATGTGGAACATCTTCATGGTGGTCTTCTTCGCCACCCTCGCCTTCGCCTTCCTGAACGAGTACTTCTTCATCGGCTACCTCATCGCCATCGCCTTCTTCGGCCTCTTCCAGGCCCTCTTCATGGCCAACGCCGGCGGGGCCTGGGACAACGCCAAGAAGATCGTCGAGGTCGAGCTCAAGGCGAAGGGAACGCCCCTGCACGACGCCTGCGTGGTGGGCGACACCGTCGGCGACCCCTTCAAGGACACCTCCTCGGTGGCCATGAACCCGGTCATCAAGTTCACCACGCTCTTCGGGCTCCTGGCCGTCGAGCTGGCGCTCCGGATGACGGGCGCCAACCAGGGTGGCCTGCGCATCGGCCTCTCCATGGTGTTCCTCGCCATCATGCTGGTCTTCGTCTACCGCTCGTTCTACGGGATGCGCATCGAGTCGGTCTCCGCCGAATGAGCGATCGCGCCGGAAATCCCGCCGCGGAGAGCCTCCGTGCACTCCTCGGCGGGGCGGCCGGCGCCCTCAAGATCTTTCCGCTGCCCGAGGTGGTGGTGTTCCCGGGCACGCCGGCCCCCTTCCACGTCTTCGAGCCGCGCTACCGGGCCATGACCGAGGCCGCCCTCGAAGGCGACCGGTTCCTGGCGGTGGCCACCCTGCGCGATCCCGCCGAAGCCGCCCAGGACCGCGCTCCGCTCTTCCGGGTGGCCGGTGCCGGAATCATCGAGGCCGACGAGCGCCTTCCGGACGGCCGCTACAACATCCTCCTGCGCGGCGTGGCCCGGGTGCGCCTGGTCGAGGAGCTCCTCTCCACCGGGCGTCCGTACCGGGAGTTCCGGGTCGAGGTGCTGGAGGACCATTACCCGCCCGGCGGCCCTCCGGCGCTCGCCACCCGGGTCTCCACGCTGGAGCGCTGCGTGCTCGAGCTGGCGCGGCTCAGCGAGGCCGACAGCGGTGCGCGCGACCTGGCAGAGGCCGCGGCCCGCATGCGTGTCCCGGGGCGGCTGGCCGACGCGGTGGCGGCGGCGCTGGTCTCGGACACCGCCTCTCGCCTCGCCATCCTGGAGGAGCTCGACGTGGGGCGCCGCATCGACCGGGTGGTCGACGAGGTGGCGGCACTCCTGCTCGGCTCCCAGGGCCCCGGCGGGTCGCCGGGTGCGAGCGCCTAGGAGCGTTTCGCGCCAGGCGGGCCCGGGGTCCTCCCGCGCTGCGCGCCCGATGCCCTGGTAGCTGAACCCCAGGGCCCGGACCTTCACCGGATCCCAGACGTTGCGGCCGTCGAAGAGCACCGGCTGCTTCATGGTCTGCTTGAGCCGCTCGAAGTCGGGCTGGCGGAACTCGTTCCACTCGGTGACGAGGACGATGGCGTCGGCGCCGGCCGCGGCGGCGTAGGGGTCGGGCGCGAGCTCGATCCGGCCACCGAAGATGGAGGCGGCGACCTCGTGCGCCACCGGATCGTGGGCGCGGACGCGGGCGCCGTTGCCGAGCAGCCCCTCGATGATGGTGATGGAGGGCGCCTCGCGCATGTCGTCGGTCTTCGGCTTGAAGGCGAGCCCCCAGACCGCGAAGGTGAGTCCCTGGAGCGAGCCGAAGCGCTTCTGCGCCTTCTCGAGCAGGGTGCGCTTCTGCCGCTCGTTCACCCGCTCCACCGAACGGAGCAGGTCGAAGTCGAGCCCCACGCCGCGCGCCATGGTCATGAGGGCGCGGACGTCCTTGGGGAAACAGGACCCCCCGAATCCAACGCCCGGGAACAGGAACGGATAGCCGATGCGCTTGTCCGAGCCCATGCCGCGCCGCACGTGATCGACGTCCGCGCCCACCCGCTCGCAGAGGTTCGCGACGTCGTTCATGAAGGAGATGCGGGTGGCCAGCATGGCGTTGGCCGCGTACTTGGTGAGCTCCGAGGAGCGCCGGTCCATGAAGAGGATGGGCTGCTCGGTGCGGACGAAGGGCGCGTAGAGCTCGGTCATCACCGCGCGGGCCTGGTCGGAGGCGACGCCGACCACGATGCGATCGGGGCGCATGAAGTCGTCGATGGCCGCCCCTTCCTTGAGGAACTCGGGGTTCGAGACCACGTCGAAGGGGGCCTGGGCGACCCGCGCCACCACCTCGGAGACGCGGTCGGCGCTGCCCACCGGGACGGTGCTCTTGTTCACGATCACGGTGTAGCGGCCGATGGATCGGCCGATCTGCTCGGCTGCGGCGAGCACGTAGGAGAGGTCGGCCTCGCCGGTCTCCCCGGGCGGGGTGCCCACCGCGATGAAGGCCACGTCGACGTCGCGCACCGCGTCGGCGGTGGAGGTGGTGAAGTCGAGGCGCCCGTCGCGGACGTTGCGCTTCACCAGCTCCTCGAGACCGGGCTCGTAGATGGGGATCCCCCCGGCGCGGAGCGTCGCGATCTTGCGGGCGTCGAGGTCGACGCAGGTGACCCGGTGGCCGGTCTCGGCGAGGCAGGTGCCGGTGACGAGGCCCACGTAGCCGGTTCCGATGACGGCGATCTTCACGGTGGAGGTCCTTTCCCTGCGGTGACGGAGACGAAATCTATCACCGAACCGGAGGGCGCAAGGCCCTGAGGATCCGGTACACGGCGAGGATCTGCGCGGTGCGCATCCGCTTCGGGAGGCGCAGCCAGCTCCCGGGCGGGGCGTGACGCAGGAAGACCTTCCAGTCCTCCGCGAACTGGGCCTCGAAGGCCGAGCCGCTCTTGGAGGAGACGTGCCAGCGGAAGGCGGCCAGCGTCCGGTCGAGGAAGAGGGGCGGGGCCACGCGGGCGAAGCGCAGCCAGAGGTCGTAGTCGAAGGTGTAGCGGAGGGAGGGGTCGAGGAGGCCGACGCGGTCCTGGAGGGACCGGCGCCAGAAGACCGTCATCTGGCTCACGTAGTTCTCGACGAGGAGCCGCTCGATCCGGTGGCGGCGCGCCCGGAAGTCCTTGTAGGCGGCCACCGGACGCCGGATGATCCGATCCTGCTCGTCGACGATGTCGCACCGACCGTGAAGCCAGAGCGCGGCCGGCGCCGCGCGGAAGGCCTCCACCGCCGCCTGGATCGCCCCGGGACGGAGCAGGTCGTCGGAGTTCACCCATCCCACGATCTCCCCCCGGGCGCGGGAGAGGGCCCGGTTCACCGCATCGGCCTGGCCGGTGTCGGGCTCGACGACGAGGGAGATCCGGTCGCCGAAGCGCTCGAGCACCTCCCGGGTGCCGTCCGTGCTGCCTCCGTCCTGGACCAGGACCTCGAGGTCGAAGTCGCCGCGCTGGGAGAGGACGCTCTCGAGCGTGCGCTCCACGAAGGGGCGCTGGTCGAGCGACGGGGTGACGATGGAGACGAGCGGACGGCTCACGGCCTGGTGCCCGGCTCCGTCCCGGCCCGGCGCGGTGACGCCGCTGTCGCGCCGCCGGCGTCGCGGTGGGCGGCGCGTTCCGCCTCGAGCTCCGCGCGCAAGGAGGCGCACTCCTGCGCCAGCCGCCGGATGCGGGCGGCGTTCTGCGAACCGGCCACCGTGTTCACCAGCACGTTCACGGCGAGGTAGAGGATGGCGGCGCCGAAGAGGGCGTTGGAGGCGACCTGGAACCCGACCAGGTGGGCGGCCTCGACCAGGATCCCGGGGAAGAGGGCCACCACGGTGGCGAGGAGGGTCGTCACCACCCAGACCAGGCTGTCCCGCAGGGAGAGGCGCTGGGTCCGCACCAGCCGTAGGACCCAGAGCAGGAAGATGGCCAGGACGACGATGGACACGACCTGGAGCTCGAGGGGGATGAGGTCGGTCCTCACGCGGCGTCCTCCTCCGGCGGGTGGCGCGTCGGCAGGAGGACGAGGGCCATCGAGACCTTGACCAGGTAGTAGAAGGTGCGGCCGAGGTCGATGGAGCTCTCTCCGTGGAGCCGCTCGCTCATGCGGACAGGGACCTCGGTCACCCGGAGACCGGCACGGGCGGCCACCGCGATCGACTCCGGCTCCGGGTAGTCGGGAGGATAGCTGCGGGCGAAGAGCTCGATGGCGCGGCGCCCGGAGGCGCGGAAGCCGGAGGTGGGGTCGGAGACCCGCGCGCCGCAGCGGATCCGGAGCATGGCCGAGAGGTAGCGGATGCCGGCGCGCCGGGACCAGGTGGACCGGAAGGCCCCCGCCACGGGGGGGCCGGCGAAGCGGGAACCCACCGCGAGGTCGGCGCGTCCGGACGCGACTTCCTCCACCAGGGTGGGCAGGTATGCGGCGTCGTGCTGACCGTCGCCGTCGACCTGGACCGCCACGTCATAGCCGTGGTCGCGGGCCCATCGGTAGCCCGCCTGGACCGCCCCGCCGATGCCCAGGTTCACCGGGAGGCTGAGGAGGGTGGCGCCGAGCGAGCGGGCGGCGGCGGCGGTGCCGTCGGTGGAGCCGTCATCGACCACGCAGACGTCGACCCCTGGGGCGGACCGGCGCAGGCCGGCCACGACCGCGGGGAGGCTCCGCTCCTCGTTGAATGCGGGGACGATGGCGAGCACGCGCACGGGAGGGTCATTACACCACGGGCCGGGGCGTCCGTCGCGTCCCGGGTCGGCGCTGCGGCGCCCGGCGCTACCGGGGGAGCACGGCCAGGCGTGCCGCGGCCTGGGCGCCGCGCAGGTGGGTGAGCCGGGCCGGGTCGCTCGCCGAGTGGACCACCGCGTCCACGGCGGCACGCTCCGGTGCCGAGAGCGGTGGAGAGAGCTCGTGGGCCACGGCGGCCGCCTCGGGGAAGTGGTGGGCGAGGAGCGCCATCGCCCCGTGGAGCGCCCGGGAGAGTCCCAGGGCGGCCGCCCGATCCTTCACGTAGCGTGTGTCCAGGGGCGGGTCGAGGCGGAGCAGTTCCCGCAGGTCGACGAAGGTGACGAGCGGAGCGTAGAGCCCCTGCTCGGCCTGCTCGGCCACCGTGGCGAGGAGCATCTCCTCCGGCGAAGGCCGCCGCACCTCGGGGCCCAGGGCGGGCAAGCGGGTGGAGCGATCGAAGAGCGCGGCGTCGGGGGGGGCCTCGAGCCAGAGCCCCTCCTGGATGGTGAAGCGGACCCGGTCGTCCCCGAAGGCCGCGCCGCGACCGCCCCCGGCCACCGCCTCGACGCGGAAGCCGGCGCCCCTGGCGGCCTCGGCGAAGCGGGCCCCGTCCTCGCCCCGGACGGCGAGCCGGAGGTCGCCGAGCGGGCGGAAGGCCAGGTGCGGGTAGAGCCAGTCGACGGCGGCCAGCCCCGAGAGCACCACCACCGGCACCGGGCTCGCCTTGAGCGCTCCGCGAAGGGTCATGACCCGGTAGACGTTGTCGTTCACGACGCCCTGGTAGAGGGCGAGCAGCTTCTCGCGGAACTGGGCGGGGACCCCGGCGCCGAGCGCGCAGGTCTCCAGGTGGTAGCTGGCGATGGGGGCGAGCCCGTTCGCCTCGAGCACCTCGGCGAGCCGGGCCAGGTCGGCCGGCGGGAGGGCGGCCGGAGGCTCGAAGGCGGAGAGGGCTCGGATGGCTTCGGAGAGGGGCACCGGGATCTTCTACTCGGGGCGCCGCTCCAGCACCGCGATGAGCGACAGGGGCGGGAAGGGGAGGTAGCGGTCGACGACCCGGGAGATGGGGGTGATCCAGTCGACGATCCGGATCTGGAGGAGCCCGAAGCTCTTCTTGCGCATCACCCGGCCGTTCAGGAACCAGGGCAGCGACGAGACCCGGTTGAAGCGCAGCACTTGCCGGACCTCGAAGCCGGCCTCCTCCGCGGCCCGGCGCAGGGTGTCCTCCGTGTAACGCCGCCTGTGGCCGAGCACCTCGTCGAGCGTGCCGAAGTTCCAGGGGCCGCTGGGGACGAGGACGATGGCCTTTCCGCCCTGGGCGAGGACCGCCCGGATGTTGCGCAGCGCGCCCACGTCGTCGTCGATGTGCTCGATGACGTTCAGGCAGACCACCGAGTCGAACCCCCCGGCCAGGTGCGGATAGGAAGCCAGGTCGGTGACGTCGGTGAATCGGGCGGCCAGGTAGGGCCTGTCGCTGGTGAGGTTCTCGAGCGTCTTCACGTAGAGCGGATTCACGTCGCTGGCCACGTAGACGTCGCGAGGGACGAGCCTTCGGGTGAGGTTTCCGGTCCCCGACCCGATCTCCAGGAGACGGGACCCCAGGAAGGGGCGGATCACGTCGGCCATCCAGGCGTTGAAACGCCCGGCCCGGGCCAGCCGCCCGAGCATCTGCGAGCCGTGCTCGTCGCGGACGTAGACGTCGTCGCCGAGGGAGAAGCGGAGGATGGCGAGAAGCGCCTTCAGCCCGTCCCGCCAGCCGATCTTCTTGCCCTCCTGGTAGGTGCGCCCCGAATAGCTGATGGGCACCTCGAAGATCCGCGCCTCGCGCTTGGCGAGCTTGATGGCCAGCTCCGGCTCGAGCCGGAAGTCGTTGGAGACGATGGGGATCGAGCGCAGGAGGTCGGTGCGGACCGCCTTGTAGCAGGTCTCCATGTCGGTGAGGTTCAGGTTGGAGACCAGGTTGGTGAGGAAGGTGAGGAGCTTGTTGCCGAGCTGGTGCCGGAAGAGCAGCACCCGGCGGGCCTCGCCGCCGGCGAAGCGGCTGCCGAAGACCGCGTCCGCCCCCTCGCGAACGAGGACCTCGACCATGCGGAGGATGTCCCGCGGGTGGTACTCCAGGTCGGCGTCGTGGATGACGGTGAACTCGCCTTCGGCCATGGCGAGCCCGGTCTGGACGGCGGTCCCCTTGCCCCCGTTCCGCTCGTGGCGGAGGAAGATCCAGTCGGTCTTGCCGTGGCGTCCCCGGCCCAGCTCGACGCCAGGGACCGGGCCGGTACCGGAGCGCGGGGCCGCGGGCGGGGGAGGCGCGAGCGCGATCCCGCGCTCGGCGGCGAAGGCCGCCAGCGTTCCGGGCGTGCCGTCCCGCGAGGAGTCGTCGACCACGACGACCTGGAGGCGTTCCAGATGCGGGCTCGACTCGAGGACCGCCAGGCGCGCCAGCGAGGCCGCCACGAGGTGCTGCTCGTTGTAGACCGGGACGAGGACGGTGAGCGACGACATGGATGCTCCGTTCTAGCGCACGTCGCGCGGAGGAGCGAGGATCCGCACCTCGCGGGGAGTGTGACGGCGACGTAGAATGGCGCGGTGCGCCTCGCACTCTCCCTGCTCTCGCTCCGCCCTGGCCAGGTCGGAGGCGCCGAGACCTACGTCCGGGCCCTGGTGCGCCACATGCCGGAGGTGGCTGGCGATGACGAGCTACTCCTGGTCCTCGATCGGGATCTGGATCGGGAGATGGCGGCGCCGGGGTGGGTGAAGGTCGTCATGCCCTACGGAGCCCGTGCCCTGGTGGCGAGGCGCATCGCCGAGGCCTACACGCCGTGGCGCGACCGCGCCACGGAGCGAGTCCTCGAGGCCGTGCGTCCGGACGTCACCCTCTTTCCGCAGCAGTCGATCTTCCCGCAACGGGCGCCGGGGGCTGCGGTGGTCACCACCGTCGACGTCCAGCACCTGGTGATGCCCGGCCACTTCGGCCCCTTCGACCGCACTTTTCGACCACGGGTGTACCCTCGGAGCATGGAGCGTGCCGTTCGGGTCATCGCCATCAGCGAATTCACCCTGCGGACGCTCGAGGAGCGATGCGCCCTTCCCCCGGGGAAGGGAGTGGTGGTGCCGCTCGGCGTCGAGCCGGACCGGGAAGCGGCGTCGAGCGTCCTTCCAGCAGGCCTGGGCCCGGGGACGTTCCTCTACTGCCCGGCGGCAACCTGGCCGCACAAGGGGCATGACCGGCTCCTCGGTGCCTTCGCCGCGTTGCGCCGCTCGGGGAGGGTGCAGGAACGGCTCGTCCTCACCGGGCAGCGCACGGCGCTCTGGAGGCGCGAGCTCCTTCCGCTGGCTCGCCGCCTGGGGATCGAGGGCGACATCCTCCACCTCGGATTCGTCCCGCGCGAGGACGTGGAGAAGCTCCTCGGCGCGGCTCGCGCGGTCGTATTCCCGACCCGCTACGAGGGCTTCGGGCTCCCCGTGGTGGAGGCCGCGGCGGCAGCGGCTCGCATCGTCGCGTCCCGGCTGGAGGTGTTCGACGAGATCGGGCTGCCCCGCGAGAACCAGGTGGATTTCGGCGTGCCGGAGGAGGTTGCGGCGGCACTCGAGCTTCCCCGGCCGACGCGGCTCGCCCGGGAGCCGCTTTCCTGGCGTGAGGTGGCGAGGCGGACGATCGATGCAGTGCGGGGAGCAGGGAGGTCAGGGACCAGGAGCTAGGCGGTAAGGGCCACGCAAGGAGAGCCCGGGGGTACCGTTCGGAGCGCAGGGAATGGGAAGCCGCCAACACTGATCGGTCCCGACGGGGACGCGCACCGATCCTCCGGACACGGTCGCGCGTTCTGTAGCGGGGGGGGCCGGTAGGACCGGCAGGGAAAGGACGCCGAAGCGTCCAGGCCGGACCAATTCCGCAACCCAGAGGTTGGAGACGACGGCAAGGCCAAGGACCGCCGCGGTCGCTAGGGCTCCCAGTCGGTGGCCCGCCGCTGGATCGTTGGCCATCTGCATGGAAAGCGATGCACAGAACGCAAGCAGTGCGAATGACGTGAGGCCGCCCAGTCCGAACCGCGGATCGGGCGCCGACAGAAACCAGAAGGCGCTCGTTCCAAGGGCGAGCGCGAGGGGGCCTTGCAACGCGCGCACGCGATGGAGGCCTTGCCGGGCCACGAGGACACCGCCGAGAAGGCACGCGACGAGGAGCGCCGCCAGGGCGGGGTCATCGAGAAGGCGCCGGAGCCAGGGAAGAACCCAGGCCCCGGCGGGCCCTGACTCACCCGGGGCCACCCCAGGGCTCCGTGCCCAGGTCTGGATCCACGCTCGCACGAGCTGTGCCTCCTCGAGTGTCACCGCGCCCGGTAGCCCTGGAAAACAGGTCGACGCCAACGGGTAGGCCGCGCATCCGGACGTCACGATTCCGTGCACGACCCAGGGGACGAGGATCGCGCCGGCGACGCCGGCCGTCCAGACGAGCCGGCGTGCCCCGACGTCGGAGCGGCGGAAGAGGATCCACGCCGCACTTCCCAGGGCGAGTGGCGCAGCCGACAGCTTTATGGATAGTGCAAGCGCCGAAAGCACTGTCGCGAGAGGGGCCCAGGTGCCGAACTCCAACGGTCGGGCCGAAGCCCGGAGCCACCAGGCGATGACGAGATACGTAAGGAGGGCAACCGGGGCGTCCGGGTTCATGGAGCCAAGTGTGGGACCCAACATGCCGGCGGGAACAAGGACCCCCGCGAGGAAGAGGGTTTCCACGGAACGGTCGCCGCGGCGAAGCAGGCTCATCGCCCCCCCGAGGGCGGCCGCGACGAACGTCAAAGGGACTACCCCCAGAACGTAGGAGGCCGAGCCTGAGAACAGCGGGGGCTCGATGAGCGCCGCGATCGGGAACCATGCGGAGTTGAAGCCGAGCCGGCTGTGAAGCTGGGCGAGGCCCACCGTCGCTCCGTGCTGTTGCTCCCAGAGGACGGCTTGCAGGTAATACAGGCCTTGGTCGTGAAAGCGCCCCGGCATCTGCCCGATGGCACTCAGCAGCACGAGCGCCGCGACGCTGGCCAGGGCAACCGTTTGCGGCACGTCGAGCAGCCGGCGGCGCCGCGCGACGAGCCCAGCCGCACCGGCGGCGAGCACGAGGGCCGACGCCTCTTCTGCAACCCGGCCCAGGACGCTGCACGACGAGGCCACGGCGCCGAGGATGAGAAGCCCCAGGAAGCCGTCGACCGTCCACCGGACCTCCCGCGAAACCTCTGGTGCGATCCAGGCACCCAGGCCCACGGCCGCAAGGCACCAGACGAGGGAAGCAGCCAAGATGGGAATCAACGTCAATTGCCTCCGTGAAGGCGGAGGGTAGCACGCGTCCCGGGAATGGCTGATGATAGGCTCCAGCCCGGTGAAGGTCTCGATCGTCACGCCCTGCCTGAACGCCGAGGAACACCTCCCCGACTGCCTCCGGTCGGTGGCCGGGCAGACCTTCCCTCGCACCGGCATCGAGCACGTGGTCGTGGACGGGGAATCCACGGACCGTTCCGTGGAACTGGCCCGGGCGGCGGGAGCGCGCGTGCTCGTGGGCCGGGATGGCTCGCTGTACGAGGCGCTCAACAAGGGAATCCGGGAAGCGCGGGGCGAGCTCCTCGTGTGGCTGAATGCGGACGACCTCCTCCTTCCCGATGCCGTCGAGCGCGTGGTCGCGGCAGCCCGGGCCGCGCCCAGCGCCGAGCTCGTGGTGGGAGACTACGAATTGCGGGACGGCCATCGCAGCGAGCGGATCCGCTCACCCCGGGGTGCGCTCGAGGCCATTCGGAGCGGAAGGAGGGGACGGGCCTGGGTGGTGCCGCTCGTGGCCGTCTTCCGGACGGAGACGCTCCGCGCGCTCGGTCCCTACTCCACCCAGTACAACGTCGTGGGTGACCTCGACATGTGGCTGCGCGCCGCAGCGAGGATCCCACCCATCGTCGAGGTGCACGCGGGAGGGGTACTCGGCGTCTTCCGCGTTCACCCCGGGTCGCTCAGCATGGGAGGGAGCGGCACGGAGAGGATCCTCCAGGAGACGGTCGAGGTTGCGCAAGCCTGGATGGAGGACCCGGCGGCGCCGCAGGGGGTCCGGGACTTCGCACGTTTCCTCCTCAGGAGGAACGCATACTCGCTCACCGCCCTCCGGTTCCGCGACCGGGCAGCTTGGCGTCGGAAGGTCGCGGTGGCGGCGACATGGGTGCGCCTACGGCGACTTGGCCCGGGCACACTCGACGACTTCTACACCAATTTCTACTGAGACCATGGAACGCGAACGGTGAAGATCCTCGTCGTCGCCATGGCCGAGAGCATCCATGCGGCCCGCTGGGTTGCCCAGCTCCCGGTCGGCGAATGGGACGTCCACGTCTTCCCGAGCACGGCGGCGGGGCGCGCCCACGCCGAGTTCCGAGGCGTCACGTTTCACGGCATCTTCCGCGCCGGTACGCACCCGGGGATCCTGGAAGCAGGCCTGTCGGTCCCGCACCCACGTCTCGCGTCGCTGGGGGAGGAGGTCGCGGACCGGCTCCTTCCCTGGCTGCGGCCCTACCTCCTCGCGCGGCTGGTCCGGGCACTCCGGCCCGACGTGGTCCACTCCCTCGAGCTCCAGCATTCGTCCTACCTTGCGCTGTCCGCAAGAAGGTGGGCCGGAACCGCCTTCCCGCCGTGGATCGTCACCAACTGGGGCTCCGACATCCAGCGCTTTGGAAGAGACCCGGCTCACGCACCGCGCATCCGGGAGATCCTCCGCTCCTGCGACGCGTACACTTGCGAGTGCGAGCGGGACGTCGGGCTGGCGCGCGAGATGGGCTTCACGGGGCGGATCTTCAAGCCGTCGCCGAACGCCGGCGGCTTCGACCTCGCCCGGGTCGACGCCCTTCGCGCCGGGCGACCCTCGCTTCGGAAGGGGATCATGGTGAAGGGCTACCAGGGCTGGGCCGGCCGGGCGCTTGTCGCGCTCGAGGCGCTCGAGTCCGTCGGAGACCTACTCCCTGGCCATCGCCTCACCGTGTACTCCGCGGGGCCGGAAGTTGCCTCCGTCGCGCGCGAGCTGGCCGCTCGGTCCGGCCTAGAGCTCGAGGTCCGGACGACGGAGGATCCCCTCTCCCACGAGGAGATGCTGCGGCGTCACGGCGAGGCTCGAGTCTCCCTGGGCCTCTCGATGAGCGACGGGATCAGCACCTCCTTCCTGGAGGCGATGGTCATGGGCTCCTTCCCGGTTCAGTCGTGGACGTCGTGCGCGGGCGAGTGGATCGTGGACGGAGAATCGGGGATTCTGGTCCCGCCCGACGACCCCGTTCCGGTGGCCGCTGCGCTCCGGCGCGCCCTCACCGACGACCGGCTGGTCGACGCCGCCGCTGTTCGGAACCGGGCCGAGGCCGGCCGACGCCTCGACGGCCGCACCCTGGCCCGTGCGGCGCGCGCCCTCTACGAGGAGGTCCGCCTCGCGTGAGACGCTCCTCGACCCGGGTCACCGTCGTCATCCCCGTCTACAACGGTGCGAACTACCTCGCGCAGGCCGTGGATAGCGCCCTCGCCCAGGACCACGCCGACCTCGAGGTGCTCGTCGTGAACGACGGATCCACCGACGGTGGATCCACCGCAGCGGTGGCGCGGGGCTACGGGTCGCGGATCCGCTATCTGGAGAAGCCGAACGGCGGCGTCGCCTCGGCGCTCAACCTGGGCATCGAGGCCATGAGCGGCGAGTGGTTCTCCTGGCTCTCTCACGACGATGTCTACCTGCCCCGCAAGCTGTCGACGCAGGTGGCCCGGTTGGCAGTTGCGCCGGCGGACGCGGTGCTCTTTTCCGATTACGCCTTCATCGCTCCCGACGGGAAGCGACTTGGGGAAAAGCGCTTCCGGGGCCGGGTCGACGCGATGCGCGCGGAACTCGTGCTCGCCGATCCCGTGAACGGCTGCACAACGCTCGTCTCCCGCCGGGTCCTGGAGGAAGCCGGGGGATTCGACGTCCGGCTGCGGACCATCCAGGACTACGACCTCTGGTTCCGCCTGGCGGCTCGGCACCCGTTCGTGCACGTCCCCGAGGTGCTGCTCCTCTCGCGAATCCACCCGGCCCAGGGGGTACGGACGATTGCCACCCACTACTCCGAGACGGTCGCGACACTCTCCGCGTTCGTCGAACAACTCACCGACGGTGACCTGCGAGCCTTCTGCGAGGAGGCGCCGTGCCTGGTGCTTGCCCGGCTGGCGCTCGCCCTCAAGCTGCGCGGCTTCGACGGGGCGGCTCACCGGGCGCTCGCCCTGGGAAGCTCGCGCGCAGGAGGGGAGGATGCCGCGGTCCGGCTCCGGTTCCTCGCGCGCGCCACCGGTTGCCGGCTGCTCACGCGCAAGGTGAAGCCCGGCTACTGGCTGCGCCGGTTCCGTGAGTCGAGATGGATGGCCAATGGCGGAGGCGAGGCGTGAGCGCCCGTCGGCTCCTCTTCGTCGATGCCTCGCCGGCGCCGGGCGGCGCCACGCGGGTCCTGCTCCAGATCCTCGACATGCTCGACCCGGCCAGGGCCACGCCCGTCGTCGCCTGCCGGGCGGGATCGGCGGTGGAGGAAGCGGTGCGAAGCCGAGGGCACGAAGTGGTTCCGATTCGGCTGCCAACGCTCACGTTCGCCGGAGGTACGGCCGACTGGGCCCGGATGTCCATCCGCTCAATCGAGGCGGTGCGTGACCTGTCCAGGATCCTCCAGGAGAAACGCCCGGCTCTGGTTCACGGGAGCGGCCTCGCCTCCACCCTCATCGCTGGCGTGCCGGCGGCGCTTGCGCGTGTCCCCCTCGTCTGGCACGCGCACGACATGCTCGATCATCGGGCGCGCCACGTTCCGATCGTCCGCGCAGCAGGGGCTCTCTCCCGCTCGATCGTGTGCGTGTCCCGCCATTCCAGGGACCGGCTCCTTCGTTTTGGCCTCTCGACGGACAAGTGCCGCATCGTCTTGAATGGAATTCGCGTCGGGCCGCTTCCGGCGCGATGGCCGGCCGGGGAGGCTCCCTCGCTCCTGGCCGTCGGAGCACTCACGCCACAGAAGGGCCAGCACGTGCTCGTGGAGGCGTTTGCGTCGCTGATCGCCCGCTACCCCGGGCTCAGGCTCGACATCGTGGGAGAGGTTCTCTTCGATCGGGATCGAGGCTACGAGGCGCAGCTCCACGCCCAGGTTGAGCGGATGGGGCTCACCGGGCGAGTGAGGTTTCTCGGCCAACGGAACGACGTACCAGACCTGCTCCCTCTCGCCACGATCGTCGTCCACCCGGCCACGGAGGAGGAGACCTTCGGGCTGGTCTCGCTCGAGGCGATGGCCGCGGGGCGCCCCGTCGTCGCCTCGCGAATCGGAGGTCTGGGCGAGGTGGTCGACGACGGAGTGAGTGGCCGCCTCGTCGAGCCGGGCCGGAGCGACATTCTTGCCCGGGCCCTGGATGAGCTCCTCGGGAATCCGCAGCTTCGCGAACGGTTCGGGGCGGCGGGGCACCGGATTGCAGCGGAGCGCTTCGGACTGGAGGGTGCGCGCCGAGGCCTCGACGAAGTCTTCTCGTCCATCCTGGGAGAGAACGTCACCCGGCCGGTTCCTCCGGGCTAGAGCATCTCCGCGAGAAGCCGCCGGTCCTCCTCGTCCAGTGGCCGGCGCCCGACCATGCGGTAGAGCGCGCGACACCGTCGAGCCGTTCCGGTCCAGGAGAAGTGGCGTGCCCGTTCCTCGCCCCGCACCGCGAGTTCCCGGCGCCGTGCCTCATCGGTCCACAGCCTACGAATCGCGGAAGCCATGGAAGGCGTGTCGTCGGGATCGAAGTACTCTGCGGCATCGCCGGCAACTTCCGGGAGCGAGGTCGTCTCGGAACAAGCCACCGGCACGCCGAGGCGAAACGCCTCGACGATCGGCATGCCAAACCCCTCGAATCTGGAGGGGAAGACGAGGATGCGCGCCCGCCGGTATACCGCCTTCAGCTCGGCCGGGGCGAGGAAGCCGGAGAAGGACACCTGCCCCTCGAGGCGGAGCTCCCGCACGCGGCGGGCGATGACTGGAAAGTGGTCGTTCCGGTGCCCGGTGAAGACGACCGGCACCGGGAGCGCGTCGTTGTCGCGGAGCCGGGCGAGCGCCTCGAGCATCCGGATGTGATTCTTGTGGGGCCAGGTCTGAGCCGGGTAGAGGGCGAAGCTTGCCGGGAGTCCGAGTCGCCGGCCAAGCGCCTCCGCCGCTGCAGCATCGAGCTCTGCATAGGTGTCCACTGCGGGTGCGAGGTGGACGACCCACAGCTTCCCGGGCGCGACGTGGAGGGTCCGGACCAGGTCCTCCTTGCCCCAACGGGAGATGGCGATGACCGCCTCCGCGGCCTCGCAGAACGTGGCATAGGAGACCTCCTTCCGGCGGAGATCGCGGGGCGCAAACATCTTCGGGAGGTGGACGTGTTGCAGGTCGTACGGGGTGTAGATGGTTGGAATGGTCGTGAGGAAGGCGTCCTGCACGGTCTGGTGCAGGACCTCGATTCCGGCCCGCTCGATGGATCCGTCCGAGACGGGGATCCGGAACGGCCTCGCCGCCCGCGCCGCCGCCAGCGCCCGGAAGGGGAGCTCGATGACCGGTCGCGGCACGATCCTCTTCACTGTCCGCTTCCAACCGGAAGTGGCGGGACGCGGAGATCCTTCGGCGACCAGCGGGACGCACGGACCTCGGAGGACTGGCCCGAGCCAGGCATGAGTCTGCCAGTCCACGAGGAAGTGGTACTGCTCACCGTCCCCCCCGAGCTCGGCAAGCCCGGCCGCGAGGCCGAGCACGAATTGCTGCACGCCCCCCGCTGCGCCCGCCGGGCCCATGCGTGCGTCGATGCATACCCGGAGAGGGCTTCCCACACGGGATTTGTCCCACAGGTGCTCACGACGAGCAAAGGCGTGGCTGGCCTTCCTGGACCGGATTCGCGCAGGCCCGGAGGCGGCATGGTAGGAATCGGCCGATGGACGAGAGCCCGCTTCCCGGAGCCGTTCGCGCGCTTCGCGTGATGATCGGTCTCGATCACGCGGGGAATCCGACCGAGCGGCGGCACGTGGGAATTGCCCGTGGCGCGCTCACGGCGCTGGGCGCGCGCGGGATTGGAATGGTGGTGAGCCTCCTCACCGTGCCCGTGACCGTCGGCTACCTCGGTGGCGAGCGGTACGGGGCGCTCATGGCGATCTTCTCGATGCTCGCCTGGGTGACCATCGCCGACCTGGGGCTCGGGAACGAACTGAACAACCTGCTCGCAGAGGCCGTCGGACGTGACGACCAGCAGGGAGTGCGCCGGGCCATCGCCAGCGCCTTCTGGCTCCTCCTCGCCGTGACGGCCATCGTGCTCGTCGCGGGTGCGCTGACCTGGAGGCTGGTCGACTGGCCGGCGGTATTCAATGTCCGCAGCCCCGAGGCCGTGGCCGAGGTCGGACCGGCAATGGGGCTCGCCTTCGCGCTGTTCTGCCTCGCCTTTCCACTCTCCGTGGTCGACCGGGTGCTCGTCTCCCTCCAGCGGGGGGCCACGGCCAACGCCTGGGCCATCGCCGGGAACGTGACGACCCTGGTCGCGGTGCTTCTCGCGGCCCGGACCCGGGGCGGCCTGGTGGCGCTCGTCGCCGCCATGGCCGGTACCCCACTCGTGGTGAAAGGGGTGACCGCGTCCTGGCTCTTTCTCGCCCACCGGCCGGTGCTCCGGCCCGGATGGAGCGCCGTCAGCCGAAGGACGGCCACACTGCTCCTGCGGCGCGGGGGCACGTTCTTCCTCGTCCAGGTCGCGGCTCTCGTTCTCTACAGTACGGACAACATCATCATCGCGAGGGTACTGGGCGCGGAACAGGTGACACCGTACAGCGTCACCTGGAGCCTGCTCGGCCTCACCCAGGTCCTCACCACGGCAGCGTTTCCCTACCTCTGGGCGGCCTACGGTGAGGCGCTGGCGCGAGGAGACGTGGGCTGGATGGCCCGAATGCTGCGACGGAGCCTCCTCGTCGGGACTGCGGTGACGGCACTCCTGCTCCTGCCCTTGACCCTGTTTGGCGAACCGATCATTCGCGCCTGGGCCGGGCCGGAAGCGGTGCCAACCCGTGCCCTGCTCTGGTGGATGGCCGCCTGGTATTTCATGCTCACCCCTGCCCAGGCCGTGGCCGCATTCCTGAACGCCAACGGCAAGACCGGAGTACAGGCCTACACGGGAATCGTGACGGCGCTCGCGAACATCGGACTTTCGGTGTTCCTGGCCCGCCGATACGGGACCTCTGGAGTCATCGCTGCGACCGTCCTCACCTACGCCGCGTTCGCGGCCATCCCGGTTGCCATCGCGACGATCCGGACCGCGCGAGCCCTGAGGCCAGGGGCGAGCCTGGGGACCTGAACCACGAGCGCGGTGCACAAATGGCCATGACCACGGAGCAAGCCGTCCTGCACCTTCGAGAGGATCCCCGCTGGGAACACGTGATGCGGGACTCCTATCTCGACGAGGACACGTCGGCCGCGGCGAGGCGCTTTGAGGCCTCAGGAGAGTTCGCCGCCGTCCGGGCGATCGTCGGGGATCGGCTGCCAGGTGCCACCGTGCTCGATCTGGGTGCCGGCACAGGGATTGCCTCAAGGGCCTTGTCCCGGGCAGGAGCGGCCCGGGTCGTCGCGCTGGAGCCGGACCCGAGCCCCGTGATCGGTCGGGGTGCCATCGCCAGGGTGTGCGAGGGCCTTCCCGGGGTGCTCTCGCTGAGCGGCTACGGGGAGCAGATCCCGTTGGCGGAAGGTGTGGTCGATGTGGTCTACGCGAGGCAGGTCCTTCATCACGCGCGCGACCTGCCCGGGCTCCTGAGGGAATGCGCCAGAGTCCTCCGGCCCGGAGGGCTCCTTCTCGCGACGCGCGAGCACGTGGTCGATGGCCCGGAGCAACT
Source organism: uncultured delta proteobacterium (assembly GCA_963802065.1). Taxonomy (GTDB): domain Bacteria; phylum Myxococcota; class Myxococcia; order Myxococcales; family Anaeromyxobacteraceae; genus CAIOAK01. The sequence continues at coordinate 64,123 of CAWDHF010000012.1, forward strand.
CAGGGCGTTCCTCGACTACCACCCGGTTCACCAACTGGCCGGCGGGGAGAATGCGTTCTCGCTCGGGGAGTATCTCGACGCGATCGGTGAATCGGGGCTTCACCTGATCGGGACACTGGGGCCCTGGGACAGCGTCATCAACGCGTTCCCGGCCGTCCAGGCCGACACCGAGATCCCCGGCTTCGCACGATCTCGATTTCTGTCGCGGTGGGGCGTTCTGGGACGCCTTGCGTTGGCGCTCCCTGGGGCGGAGCGTCGCGCAAGGCGCTCTCTCGAACGCCCCGAGCCCGGGCGCCTCTACAGCTTTCTCTGCGAGCGCCCTCCTGATGGTCTCCGCAGGCAAGGAGCATAGCGTCCTCGGTCAGGTGACGCCGTTGAAGGGGCCCCGGTCGCGCACTCGACGACCTTCCGGACAGGCCAAATGGTCATGGCAAGGTCGGCTGTCGATCCTCCCTAGGGATCCGCCACGCTCACCCGTAATCGACCGATCGGAACCTCCCGGAAGGAGCGTCCGGGCGTGAGCAGAGGCGGAAAGCCGAGGTAGCCCACCACGTATTGTCCGGTCCCTGGGGGAACTCGAATGCGCCCTTCCTGGTCGTTCGCCAGCCCGTGGCGCCGGAGGAGTTCGTAGTCGAAGGCGCGCCCAAGGGTCATCGGGGCCGGGTACCACCGGGTGAGACCGGCCCCGAACACCGGAACCCAATCCCAGGCCCCGCCGCCCAAGTCGTAGTCCACCGGGACGGCAACTCCCCCACCACGCCGGCGCCAGTCCATTGCGATGAAATCCACTGCTGCCACCTTGTCGGCGAGGGGGACGTCCGCGGGGATCAGGACGGAGCCCCGATAAGACGAGTAGGAGTCCCGGACGGCCTCTCCAAGGACGACGTTCGTTACCGAGAAGAGGAGAGCCACAACGAGGGTGGTTGCGCGGACCAAGCGATGGGCGCGTGGGGGCAGAGGGAAAGCGAGCCCTCCGGTGAACCACGCGACGAACAGCATCGGAAACCACTGGACCGCCATCTCCATCCGCTCACCGTGAGCCCATGCGGGCCCCCCGAGGAGCGGCGAGACCACGTAAGCAGCGGCGACCATCCCGCCGATCCAGGCGGGTTCCCGGAGGCCCAACCCTGCCCTCGGTGGGACGGTGCCCGGGTTGGCGAGGTGAACGGTGCGTCCTTGCCACGCGAAGATCACGAAGGCCGTCAGGGCGGTCGCGCACTGGGCGGCAAGAAGGGCACCGGCTACCTCGAGCGCCTGCAGCGCGACTGGCGACAAGATCTCACGGCTCGACTGGAGGATGACGAACGACGACGAGGCCACCCACGTGAACGGCCACCAGAGCGGCGACCCGACGAGGGAAGTGGCGCCGCCCAGGGCTCTGGTCGGGAGGTCAACCGACGTGGCGGTCGCGATGCCCGCGATGCCGACCTCCCTCAAGAAGGGTGCCCAGGTGACCCACCCAGAAACGATCACCAGGAGGAGGCTGGCTGCCACCGCGGCTGTCCGGACATGTGGCGACGATGCTGGGGGATGGAAGCGCAAGAGCGCCACCGCCGCTGCCGCGAATACGAGGCCATTGACCAGTCCGGCGAGGTAGACAGAGGGACCCAGGAGGACGAGAAGGCTCCATGCCGGAAGCCAGGCCCAGCTGGGCCGACGAAGATACCGAATGACGGAGGCAGTGAACGCGAGGTTCACGCTGGTGAGGATCCAGTTGTTCCAAAACTCGACCGACGATGCCCTCAGCAGGACGGCGGAGAGGAGCGCCAGGGCGAGCGCCATTCGCGCCGACCGCTCGAGCGTCAGAGAGAAGCACAGCGCGACGACGAGCGTGGCCTGGATAGCCCCCAAGGTCCAACTCACGGACAATAGCCCCGGCAGGCGTGAGAGCGGGATGCCGAGCAGCGGCATGCCGTTCGGATTGGGCGTTCCCACCGAGCTGATCAGCCCAACCGGGAGATCCAGCAAGCCGTGGGTGAAGCCGAGCCACAGGTTGGTGGCCTGATCCTCTCGCCATTGCGCCAGCCGGGCCCAGTCCAGGCGATCGAAGATTGCAGCGCCCAGCAAGGCCGCTGCGACCACGGCGTCCACGACCCCGAACTTGCCGGCCCGTGGCGGATTCGCTCGCCGGCCATTCAATCCGGACGCAGGGAGCCTGATCCCTCGCCCGACCAGCGAGCCTACCCCCCCGCCTTGATGGTCACGAACCAGGCGCTCCCGCCCTTCTCGGCCGAGACTTGCTGCACGATGCGCTTGCCCGGAGGCACCGTCAACCGCGACTGGGTCCGCGAGCCCGGGGCGCTCACCTCGAAGGTCGCTGCGCCGCTCCGGGAGTCGAGGAGCTTCACCGACACCGATCCTCCACCGGGGATCGACACCGACTGCGCCCTGCCGGGCTGCATGGAGGCCTGCACCTCGCCGGCCTGCTCCCAGCGGACGTAGGCCGTGGACGAGAGCTGGCCGCGCAGGTCCTCGAGGCCGGGCGGGAGGCCGGGCGGACCCTGGCGGAAGCCCTGCAGCAGCCGGATGCGCACCGGCAAGGGTGCGTCGGCCGCCCGGGCGGGCAGGCACGCGAGCACCGCCACCGCCACCCACGCCACCATCCAGGTGCTCCGCATGCGCCCTCCGTCAGGTCCCTTCGGAGCCCTCGCCCAGCAGGATGACCGGGCCGTCGCTCGTCTCGAGCACCACCGCGGCCAGGCTCTCCGAGGTCACCTCGACGGAGAGCTCCACAGGACCGGTTCCACCGGCCCGGTCAATGTACAGGTAGAGGGCGACCGCGGCCAGCGCCGGAGCGAGCGCGGACGCCGCCGCCAGGGCCCGGTGACGACGGAGGAAATCCCGCAGCCGGCCGACCGGCCCCACCGGGATGCCCTTCCAGGCCGAGGCCGGGATGCGGGCCATGACCCCGTCGGCGAAGGTGGAGAAGTCGCGCCGGGCCGCCTCGACCAGGAGGCCGTCCTTCACGAGGCCGGAGAGGGCCTCGACGTCGGCCTGGCGTGCCCGGCAGGCCGGGCAGGTCGCCAGGTGGGCGCCGAGCAGCGCCTCCTCGGTGGGGTCGAGCTCGCCGGGGCGGGATCCCAGCAGCGGAGCGGCGCCGGCGCACTTCACGGTGCGTCCTCGCCGCCGGGCGCGTCGATGCCGGCGTAGTCCGCGAGAAGGGCCTGCATCTTCTTCCGGGCGTGGAAGAGACGGCTCATCACCGTGCCCTTGGGGACCCCGAGCCGCTCGGCCAGATCCTCGTAGGAGAGGCCGTCCATCTCGCGCAGCACGAGGATGGTGCGGTGGAGGTCGGGAAGCCGCGCGAGCGCCTCGGTGAGCCGCCCGGAGAGCTCGCGGCGGAGCACCGTCTCCTGGGGGTCGGTTCCGAGCGCCGTGGCGAGCACGCCGGGCGCGGCCTCGCGAAGGACCGGCTCGGGGACGTCGGCGACGTCGTTGCGCCGGGACGGCCGCTCCTTGCGGAGGACGTCGATGGCGAGCCGTGCAGTGATGCGGTGAACCCAGGTGGGGAAGGAGGCCTCGTCGCGGAACTCGGCGAGGTGCTGGTGCACGCGCACGAAGGCCTCCTGGGAGACGTCCCAGGCGAGATCGCGGTCCTTCACGATGCCGAGCGCCACGGCGTAGACCCTTCGCTGGTGACGGACGACGAGGTCCCGGAATGCCTCCGGGTCGCCGCCCCTGGCTCTTTCCACGAGTTCGAGATCGGGCAGAGCCATGGGAAGGACGGGGCGAAGAAGGGGAAATTCACCCCGATCCGGGAAAGCTACCACACCCGGTCGGGGGTGCTCGGGACCTTGTGCCTCGGACGGGGTACGCGTAGTTTCGCGGAGTTTCGCGGATTTCGCACCCCGTCTCCTCTGTTCCGGGAACACGTGCAAGGGCCGTACTCCGAGATCTACAGCGTGCTCGCGGGCGCCCGCCGGCGCAGGCGCGCGGTCGTCCTGACCGCCGCGCTCGGCTGGGGCATTGCCGCCGCGGGTGCCGTCCTGCTCGGAGGGGCGGTCGCCCTTGGAGTGGGCCCAACGGTTTCGGGAGGTTGGCTCCGCCCCTCCGCTCTCGCCCTGGCGGTGGTCTCGGGTGCAGCAGCCGTCGGATGGGCGGGGTGGACGCTCTGGCGAACCGCCTGGGGTGCCAGGGAGATCGTGGCCACGGTGGCCGGGAGCGACGGGGCGCTGCGCTCGGCCCTGCTGACGGCCGTGGAACTCTCCGCCGAGCGCTCTGCTCTCGAGGCCCGGGGACTCTCCACGGCGCTCGCCGACGAGCACATGGTCCGGACCGGGGCCCGGGCGCAGGGAATCGACCTGCGGGTCGCCGTCCCGGACAGCCCGGCGCGTCTGGCTGGCTGGGCGCTCGCCGCCGTCCTCGCGACCTGGGCCGCGGCGGCCCTGGCGCTCGGCCCGAACCTGGGTCGTGGCTGGTCGCGCCTCGTCGCCGGGGTGGCCGCCCCGGCCGGCCCGCCCCGCGCCGAGCCCATCACCGGCGACGTCGAGCTGACCTACCGCTTCCCGGCATACACCGGCCGCGCCGAGCGCAAGGTCCCGGGCAGCGATGGCTCGGTGCAGGCGCCGCGCGGCACGGAGGTCTTCCTCACCACCCGGTCGGACCGCCCGGTGAAGGGTGCGCAGGTCGCCGTCGACGGGGCGGATCCGAAGTCGCGCCGGGTCGTCGCGCTCGCGGTGAAGGAAGGCCGCGAGCTCTCCGGGGCATTCCTGGTCGAGGAGCCGGGGAGCTACCGCTTCCAGTTCACCGAGGGCGAGAGGGTGGCGGTGAACGGCCCGCCCATCCCGGTGACGGTGGAGCCCGACGCCTTCCCGGAGGTGGCCATCGCCGCCCCGTCCGGCGAGGTGGAGGTGGCCGCCGACGCCCGCGTCCACGTCGAGTGGAGCGCCTCCGACGACTTCGGTCTCGGCGACCTGACGCTGGTGCTGAAGGCGCCGGGCGGCGACGAGGAGCGGCGGGTGCTGCGGTCGCTGGCGCCGGGCCGGCGCGACGCGGGCACCTTCGAGCTGGACCTCGCACCCATGCGGCTCGCCGAGGGGGAGCGGCTCCTCTACTGGCTGGAGGTGAAGGACAACGACACCGTCTCCGGCCCCAAGCGCTCCGCCTCGCCCACGCGCGCGGTGAAGATCCACAGCGAGGCCGAGCACCACCAGCGCATCCTCGCCGAGGCCCGGCGTCACTGGGAGGAGATGGTGCGCATCCTGGGCGACCGGCTCGAGCAGCTGCCGCGCGGGGAGCCGCCCGAGGCGGCGCGGGTGCAGAAGGGGCTCGCCCTCGACGCCCGGACCCGCCAGCTGCACGAGCGGATGCGCGAGGCGGCCCAGGCCATGCGCAAGGACAAGGCGGCCCCGAAGGAGATCCCGGCGGGGCTCGCCAACGTGGCGCAGGGCATCCGGCAGCGGGAGGCCGTCACCACCGCGGCGCGCCAGACGCTGGCGCGGCTGATGCAGTTCGGCCGGCCGGGCGAGGCGGCGTCCGTCTCCCGGCGCGTCGACGGTCTCGACGACGCGCTGGACCGGGAGCTGGAGAAGGACATCCTCTATCTCGAGCAGCTGTTCGACAAGCGGCGCGCCGAGGATCTGGTGCGCATGGCGAAGGACCTGGCCTCGCGCCGGCGCGAGCTGGCCTCCCTGATCGAGAAGTACAAGCAGGCCCCCACCGACCAGGCGAAGAAGCAGCTCCTCGCCGAGGTGGCGCGCCTTCGCAACCGGATGCAGGACATGCTGCGGCAGATGGGGGAGCTGGCCCGCGGGGTCTCCGACGCCCACATGAACGCCGAGGCCATGGCCGAGATGCAGAAGGGCAAGGACGTCGCCCAGGGCATGGAGCGGGTGGAGGACCTGCTCGCGAAGGACGACGTCGACGCCGCCCTGAAGGAGCTCGACGCGCTCGGGAGCACGCTCCAGGAGATGATGGCATCGCTGGAGCGAACGGCAGGGGCTCCCGACGAGCGCACCGCCGCGCTCTCCCGGCAGCTGCGCGAGTTCCAGAGGGAGCTCGCGTCGGTGGAGGAGGAGCAGGGAAAGGTGGCGGCCGAGACCGAGAAGGTGCGCGACGCATACCGCAAGGCGGCGCAGGAGCGGCTGAAGAGGGCGGAGCCGGCCCTGCGCAAGGTGGAGGAGCTGGCGAAGCGGGCGGAGGCCGAGCTGCGGCAGTCGCGGGCGGGGACGTCGCCGCGCTCCGAGGACGACTTCGCCCAGTCGCGCGACCGGGTGGACGACCTGCGCAAGGCGCTGTCGTCCCGGGACCTCGACGCGGCGCTGGACGCCTCCCGGAGGGCGCTGCCGCCGCTCCAGCGGCTCGCCGCGGGCCTCGACGACGAGGTGGCGATGGCGGAGCGCTTCCCCCAGCTCCAGAAGCGCGAACCGGCCGAGCTGCGGGCGGCGGCCGAGCACGCCCGGAACGCGCTGCCTCCGGTCCGCCAGGCTCGCGAGGAGCTCGAGAAGCTCTTCCCGGACGCCCGGACCGTCCTGCCGCAGGGGGAGCAGCAGAAGCTCGACCGGCTGGCCCGGGAGCAGCAGGCCCTCGAGCAGAAGGCCGGGCAGCTCCAGCAGAAGCTCGACCAGATCTCGCAGGAGGCCCCGGTCTTCCCGCCCCAGGCCGGGACGGACCTCGCCGACGGGCGCGGCCACATGCAGGCGGCCGCGGGCTCCCTCGGCCAGAAGAATCCGCAGCGCGGGGTCGGCCAGCAGCAGGAGGCGCTCGGCTCGCTGGAGAGGCTTCGCAAGGGGCTCGAGGAGATGGGGAAGGGAGGAGGGAAGGGGGGTGGAGGGTTCCCGTTCCCCTACGCCTCCTCGGGATCCCCGCACGCCGAGGGCATGGACGGGGACCCGTCGCGCGAGAAGGTGGAGATACCCCAGGCGGACGCCTCGAAGACGCGCGAGCAGTTCCGGCGTGACCTGCTCGAGGCCATGAAGCAGGGCACGCCCGAGCCCTACCAGGGCGAGGTCAAGCGCTACTACGAGGAGCTCGTGAAGTGATCCCCGTCTCCATCCTCCTCGCTCTCGCACTGGCCGCGGGCCAGTCCTCGACGCCGTCCCGGACCGACGCCCGCGCGGCGGTCCGCCAGGCGCTCGAGCACCTCTCCGACGAGGACGTGGACGGGGCCCGGCAGGCCCTCGCCCCCTTCGCCGGCGCGGACGCGGGCGATCCGGCCCTCTCGCTGGCGCTGGGGGTCCTCCGCTTCCACGAGCAGCGCTACGACGAGTCGGTGGTGCTCCTCGAGAGGGCCGCGGCCGCGGGAACTGGGCGCGACTGGCTCGACCAGGCGAAGGCCGCCCGGGACGTCACCCGGAACCACCTGAGAGCCGAGAGCGAGCACTTCGTGGTGAGCCACCCGAAGGGCAAGGAAGAGGTCCTCGTCCCCTACCTCCTCGAGGCGCTCGAGGCCCAGCGGGCCGCGCTGGTGGAGGACTTCGGGACCGTGCCGCCCGGCAAGGTGGTCATCGAGGTGGTGGAGGACACCCGCCAGCTGGCGCGCCTCTCGACGCTCACCGAGAAGGAGATCAAGAACACCGGCACCATCGCCATCTGCAAGTTCGACAAGATGATGCTGACCTCGCCGAAGGCGCTCCTCCACGGCTACGACTGGCTCGACACCGCCTCCCATGAGTACGTCCACCACGTGGTGACCCGGCTCACCCGGAACGCGACGCCCATCTGGCTGCACGAGGGGATCGCCCGCTGGTACGAGTCGCGGTGGCGCGGCCCGGGCGGCGACATCCTCTCCCCGTGGTCGGCGGCCATGCTCCGCGACGCGGCCCGGACCGGAAAGCTCGTCACCTTCGCACAGATGCACCCGTCGATGGCCAAGCTGCCCAGCCAGGAGACGGCGGCGCTGGCCTTCGCCGAGGTGGCAGTGGCGATCGAGGCCATGCGGGCGCGGGGGGAATCCGGCGCCGTCCGGCGCGTGCTCGAGGGAGTGGCCCGGGGCGACTCCGCAGAGGAGGCCGTGTCGGCCGCGCTGGGCGTTCCCTTCGCCACCTTCGAGAAGGACTGGAAGCGCTGGATGCTGGAGCGACCGTTGCCGGCTGGTGGCGAGCACCAGATGAGGAAGCTCCGCTTCCAGGGCGACCCGGGGCCGTACTCGGAGTGGTCGGAGATCGCCGACGAGAAGGCGCGCGGCCACGCCCGGCTGGGCGAGATCTTCCGGGAGCGGGGGCGCTGGGAGCCGGCCCGCCAGGAGTACGCCCGCGCCGCGAAGCGCGGCGGCTCCGGCTCGCCCACCCTGGCCGGGCGCTATGCTCAGGCCTCGCTCATGACCGGTCACGCCGCCGAGGCGGAGCGGGTGCTGGCCGAGGCGCTCGAGGCCCATCCCGACGCCGGCACGCTCCACGTGCAGATGGGCCGGGTGCGCCTCTCCCGCCAGGACTGGGCCGGCGCGCGGGAGAGCTTCCTCCTCGCCAACCGCACCGACCCCTTCGACCCGGAGATCCACGCCGGCCTGGCGCGCGCCGCCGAGGCGCTCGGCGACGGGAACACCGCATCGCGCGAGAGGCGCTTCGCGGCCATACTGACCGGCGGATCGCACCCGTGAACGCCGAGACCGACGAGGAGCACATGGACGACCGGCAGACCCTGGAAACCCCGCCGCGCGAGGCCGACCTCGCCGCGGTCGACGAGCTCGCCGAGGCGCGCCGGACCCTTCTCGGCGAGATCGAGAAGCGGATCGTGGGCCAGAGGTCGGTGGTCGACTCCCTGCTCGTGGCGCTCTTCGCCCGCGGTCACACCCTCTTCGTGGGCGTGCCGGGCCTGGCGAAGACGCTCCTCATCTCGACGGTGGCCGAGGCCCTCGATCTCTCCTTCAACCGCATCCAGTTCACCCCCGACCTGATGCCCTCGGACATCACCGGGACCGACGTCCTCGAGGAGGACCACACCACGGGGAAGCGGGCCTTCCGATTCGTGCCCGGGCCGATCTTCGCGAACCTGTTGCTGGCCGACGAGATCAACCGGACCCCGCCGAAGACCCAGGCTGCGCTCCTCCAGGCCATGCAGGAGTACCGGGTCACCGCCGGCGGGAGGACCTACCCGCTCGACCTGCCCTTCCTGGTCTTCGCGACCCAGAATCCCATCGAGCAGGAGGGCACCTACCCCTTGCCCGAGGCGCAGCTCGACCGGTTCATGTTCTACGTCGACGTCGACTACCCATCGGCCGCCGAGGAGGTGGAGATCGTCCGCGCCACCACGTCGGCGACCCGACCGGCGCTGCGGCGGGTGCTCTCCCCGGCGCGCATCCGGCAACTCCAGGAGCTGGTGCTGCGCGTCCCCGCCGCCGACCACGTGGTCCGCTACGCGGTGGACCTCGTGCGGGCCACCCGCCCCAAGGAGCCGGGCGCGCCCGACTTCGTGAGGGACTACGTTGCCTGGGGCGCCGGGCCACGGGCCAGCCAGTACCTCGTCCTCGCCGCGAAGAGCCGGGCCGTGCTCGACGGGCGGGTGGCCGCTTCGGAGGAGGACGTGCGGGCGCTGGCCCGCCGGGTGCTCGTGCACCGGGTCATCGCCAACTTCCGGGCCGAGAGCGACGGCGTGTCGAGCCGCGACGTGGTGGACCGGCTGCTCGAGAAGGTGAAGTGACGGAGGCCGGAAAGCGACTCCTCGACCCGGTGGTGCTCGCGCGCCTGGCCGGCCTGCACCTCCGTGTGCGGGCCACGGCCGAGGGGATCCTCTCCGGGCTGCACCGCAGCCCCCACCACGGGCAGTCGGTGGAGTTCAGCGAGCACAAGGAATACGCGCCCGGCGACGAGCTCCGGCACGTCGACTGGAAGGCCTACGGGAAGTTCGACAAGTATTACGTGAAGCGCTTCGAGCAGGAGACCAACCTCCGGGCCTGGCTGGTGGTCGACGCGTCCGGGTCGATGGGCTACCGGGGGTCCGACGAGCGGCTCACCAAGCTCGGCTACGCGTCCACGCTGGCCGGGACGCTCGCGCACCTGCTCGTGCGGCAGCAGGATGCGGCCGGGCTCGCCGTCTTCTCCGGGAAGGTCACGAACGCCCTCACCCCGAGGGCCGAGCCCTCCCAGGTGAACGCCATCCTGGAGACGCTCGAGTCGCTCCAGGCCGGGGGCGAGACCCGCGTCGAGGCGGCCGTCCAGTTCCTGGCCGAGCGGGCCCGCCGCCGGTCGGTGGTCATGGTCTTCTCCGACCTCCTCGACCGGGACGAGCGGGTGCTGCGGCTCGTCGCCGACCTGCGCCGGCGGAGGCACGAGGTGACGGTCTTCCACCTGCTCGATCCCGCCGAGCTCGACTTCCCGTTCGAAGACCCGACCCTCTTCCTCTCCATGGAGGACGGACGCAGCGTGGAGGCCCGCGGGCGCGACGTCCGAAAGGGCTACCTCGAGCTCCTCGGCAGGTGGCTCGCCGACGCGCGGAGGGCCTGCGGCGAGAGCGACGTGGAGTACGTTCGGGTCCGCACCGACCAGCCGCTCGACGAGGTGCTCGTGCCGTTCCTGGCCCGGCGGGAGCGGAGCGCGGCATGAGGGCGCCGTGAACCTCTCCTTCCTGAACCCGGCGCTCCTCTGGGGGCTCGTCGCGGCGGCCATCCCGCTCGCCATCCACCTCTTCTACCGGCGCCGCCCGCGGTCGGTTCCCTTCCCGGCCATCGACTTCGTGATGCAGGCGCGGCGCGAGACCGAGCGGCGGCTCAAGCTCAGGCGCGTGCTCCTCTTCGTTGCCCGCACCGCGATCCTGGCCGCCGCGGCCCTCGCCATCGCCCGGCCCCGGCTGGAGTCCCCGGAGGCCCGGGCGGCGGCCGGGCCGGCCGGGCCGGCGGCCACCGCCATCGTCCTCGACACCTCCGCCTCCATGGCCTACCGGCTGGGCGGCCGGACGCTGCTCGACCGGGCGCGCGAGGACGTACTCGAGGTGCTCTCCTCGCTCGCCCCGGACGAGCCGGCCACCGTGGTCGTCTGCGGCGGAGACGCGACGACCGTCGCCGAACCGCCGAGCTTCGACCGGATGGCCCTGCGGCGCACGGTCGCCGAGGCCGTGCAGGGTCAATCCCACTCCGACCTCACCACCTGCGTCACCGCCGCGGTGCGCGCCCTCGGGGATCCGGCCGCGGCCGCCTCGTCGCGCCGCCGGCTCGTCGTCGCCACCGACCTCACCGCCAGCGCCTGGAGGCTCGATGCCCCGGCGCCGGTGGTGCCGATGCCGGGAGGGGCGCAGCGCCCGGAGGTGTCGCTGCTCGACGCGGCACGCGGGGAACGGCTCGGCAACCGCTGGGTCTCGGCTCTCGTGGCCGAGCCGGAACCGGCGGCCGGCAGCCACGGATACCGGATCGCCGTCGCCGTGAACGGCGAGGAGGTGGAGGCGGAGCGGGACGTTCCCCTGACGCTCCGCGTGGGAACCGGCAACGACGAGCGGACCGCGGTGCGATCCCTCCTCGAGCTTCCCGCATCGGGCACCACGCGGAAGGCGCTGGCCCACGACTTCGGAGCCGGGGGGCCTGCGGTGGTCACGGTCGCGCTCCCGCCCGACGCGCTCCCCGGGGACGACGCGCTCACCCTGGTGGTCGACGTGCCCCGCGACGTGAAGGTGCTCGTCGTGAACGGCGCACCATCGGCCATCCGCCACCGGGACGCTGCCTACTTCCTGGAGGCGGCGCTGGCCGGCCCCGCCTCCCCGGTGCGCCCCACGGTGGTCGATGCCGAGGGGTTCGCGAGGACCCGCCTCGCCGACTTCGACGTGGTGATGCTCCTCGACCTGCGCGCGCCCGGGCCGAAGGCGGCCGAGCTCTCGGCGTTCGTCCAGGACGGAGGCGGCCTCTTCGTCGCCATGGGGGACGACGTCGACCCCGACCGCTGGGACGCCGAGGCGAAGGAGCTGCTCCCGGCCCCCCTGCACGTGGTGAAGACCGCCGCCGAGCGCGGCACGCCCGGCGCCGAGGGCAAGGCGGCACGGCTCGCCGAGATCGACTGGGACCACCCGGCGCTGCGGGTGTTCACCGGGCAGGCGCGGGAGGGGCTCGAGTCGGTGCGGGCCTGGCGCTACATGCTCCTCAAGCCGGGGGCGAAGGACGGAGGGGCTCGGGTCCTGGCCCGCTACGACGACGGCGCGACCGCGCTCGTCGAGTCCCGGCGCGGGCGGGGGCGGGTGATGCTCTTCGCCTCCACCCTCGACCCGGAGTGGTCCGACTGGACCATCCGCACGAGCTTCCTCCCGGCCATGCAGCGCATCGCCGCGTGGCTGGCAGGCTCCCTCGACGAGCGGCGATCGGTGCCCGGGTTGGTGGGCGCGCCCCGGACGCTGGAGTTGCCCGCGGGGCTCGCGCTCGCCGCGGTGGTCGGCCCCGACGGCCGGGAGCGCCGGGAGGGGGCGGCGCGGGAGGCCGGGAAGGACACGCTGCCGGTCGTGACCCCCGACCGGCCCGGGCTCTGGCAGGTGAAGGTGCGGGACCTCGCCACCGGAGGCGAGCGGATCGACCCGGCCCTCGCCTTCGCGGCCTGGCCGGATCCGCGCGAGTCGGACACCCGCCGCCTCGAGCCCTCCGAGCTCACCGCGTGGTTCGGCGGGGAGGCGCTCGCCCGGGTGGCCTCGGACGGGAAGCAGGCCGGGTCGCGCCAGGTGCCGCTCTGGTCCTGGCTCCTCCTCCTCGCCGTCGCCGCCTTCCTCGCCGAAGGCTTGCTCCTCGGCTGACCCGCCCCCATCATGGCCGGTCCATGACGTCCCGACTCGACGCCGCCTGCGCCAGCCTCCTCTGCGTGGGGTTCGACGGCCTCGTCCCCACCCCGGAGCTGCTCGGGCTCATCCGGCGCGGCGTGTACGGGGTCATCCTCTTCGCGCGCAACGTGGAGAGCGCCGAGCAGGTGGCCGAGCTCTCGGCCGCGCTGAAGCGCGCCGCGGGCCGGCCGCTCCTCGTCACCATCGACCAGGAGGGAGGGAGGGTGGCGCGGCTCAAGGCCCGCCACGGATTCACCGAGCTGCCCCCGATGCGGGCGCTGGGGGAGACCGGCGACGAGCGGACCGCCTTCGAGGTCGGCGCTCTCCTCGGCCGCGAGCTGCGCGCCGTGGGCATCGACCAGGACTACGCGCCGGTGGTCGACGTGGACACCAATCCCCGGAACCCGGTCATCGGCGATCGTTCGCTGGGAGGGGACCCGGATCGGGTTGGCCGCATGGGAGGGGCGCTGGCGCGCGGACTCCAGTCGAGCGGGGTGGCCGCCTGCGCCAAGCACTTTCCAGGCCACGGGGACACGAGCCAGGACTCCCACGTGGATCTCCCGCGCCTCACCCACCCGCTCGAGCGGCTCGAGGCGGTCGAGCTGGCGCCGTTCCGGGCGCTGGCCCGGGCCGGGGTGGCCTCGGTGATGACGGCCCACGTGGTCTTCGAGGCGCTCGACCCGGCGCGTCCCGCAACCATTTCACCTGCCGTGATGAGGCTCCTGCGCGACTCCTGCGGGTTCGACGGTGCGGCGCTCTCCGACGACCTGGAGATGAAGGCGGTGGCCGCCCACTTCCCGCTCGAGGAGGTGGTTCCGGGTGCGGTCGCCGCCGGGGTCGACGGGCTTCTCGTCTGCCACAGTGCCGACGTCCAGGACCGTGCCGTCGACCTGCTGCGCCGGGCGGTCGAGCAGGGAAGGGTGTCGAAGGGACGCCTCGACGAGGCCCGGGGGCGCCTTGCACGGCTCCTGTCCTGGGCCGCCCCCCCCGGCGACCCGGCCCTGGCCCGATCCCTGCTCCGGCGGCCCGAGGCGCTGGCCCTGGCGGCCCGCCTGCCCGGTCCCGTGGCTGGCCCGGACCCGACCGCTGCATGACGGCGGCGGCGAAGTCGGGCACACTTTCCCCCTCGCAGAGCCGTGTGCTAGATCGCTGATTTGCCTTCTCGACTGGAGGTTCCGATGCGCGCAGTCCGTGCCGTGGCACTCCTCGCAGCATCCCTCGCCGTCATCTCCTGCCAGAGCAAGAAGCCCGAGGCGGAAGCACCGGCCAAGGCTGCCGCCTCTCCCGCTCCCGCGAGCGACAGGATCCTCGTCGGCCACGTGGGCTCCATGACGGGGTCGGAGGCCACCTTCGGCCAGTCCACCGACAACGGCATCAAGCTCGCCATCGAGCAGTGGAATGCCAAGGGCGGCGTGAAGGGCAAGCCCATCTCGCTTCGCACCTACGACAGCCAGGGCAAGCCGGAGGAGGCGGCGGTGGCCGCCACGCGCCTCATCGTGAACGACAAGGTGAACCTGCTCCTCGGCGAGGTCGCGTCGTCGCGCTCGCTGGCCATGGCGCCGGTCGCCGACGGCAACGGCACCCCCATGATCACGCCCTCGTCCACCAACCCGCGAGTCACGAGGGACAAGGACAAGGTCCGGCCCTACGTGTTCCGGGTCTGCTTCATCGACCCGTTCCAGGGAACGGTGATGGCCAAGTTCGCCCGCAACGACAAGAAGATCGACCGGGTCGCCATCCTGCGCGACGTGGGCAACGACTACTCGATGGGGCTCGCCGACTACTTCCTCGCCAAGTTCAAGGAGCTCGGCGGGACCATCGTCGACGACCAGAGCTACAAGGCCGGTGATCAGGACTTCAAGGCCCAGCTCACCGCCATCAAGAACAAGAACCCGCAGGCCATCTACGTGCCCGGCTACTACACCGACGTGGCGCTCATCGCCCGCCAGGCCCGCGAGCTGGGGATGAAGCAGCCGCTGCTCGGCGGCGACGGTTGGGATTCCTCGAAGCTCTACGAGATCGGCGGGAAGGCCATCGAGGGCTCCTTCTACTCGAACCACTATTCCCCCGACGACCAGAGCCCGCGCATCCAGGAGTTCGTCAAGGCCTACAAGGACCGCTTCGGCGGGGTCCCGGACGGGCTCGCCGCCATGGGCTACGACGCCGCCATGGTCGGCTTCGACGCCATGAACCGGGCCGTCGACGGATCGGGAGCCGCCATCCGCGACGCGATCGCCGCCACCAAGGACTACCCCGGCGTCACCGGCATCATCACCATCGATGCGAACCACGATGCGGTGAAGCCCGCGGTCGTGCTGGAAGTGAAGGACGGCAAGTCGTCCTACGTCACCACCGTCGCCCCCTGACGAGCCCTCGTCACCGGCCGACGCCCTCTTGACCGAACTCCTCCAGCACGTCGTCAACGGTGTCTCCCTCGGGACCATCTACGCCCTCATCGCGCTGGGCTACACGATGGTCTACGGCGTCCTGAAGCTCATCAACTTCGCCCACGGCGACGTGTACATGGCGGCGGCCTTCGCCGGCTTCTACATCGCCACCGCCCTCGACGTCCGGGACCACCCGACCCTGGGCAAGGCGGTGGTGGTCTTCCTGGGAGCGATGGCGGCAGCAGGGGCGCTGGGCTGGGCCATCGAGCGGTTCGCATACCGTCCGCTCCGCAACCGGCCACGCCTCGCCACCCTCATCACCGCGATCGGGATCTCGTTCCTGCTCGAGTTCGGATTCCAGCTCCCCAGCCTCCAGGCCCAGGGGCGCACGTTCGAGGAGGTGTTGCGCGGCTGGGGCTGGGGCGTGCCGGGGTGGCTCCACGCGCTGGTGGGCGTGCTCCCCTCGAGCTTTCCGCCCGGCCCGACACCCCGTTTCTTCCCCGAACCCTTCACCCGGATCGACTGGACGGTGCTGGGCGGGGTGCACATCTCCAACTACGACGTGGTCTCGTTCCTGGTGGCCGTCGGGTTCATGCTCGGCCTCCAGTGGATCGTCTACCGGACCCGGTTCGGCACGGCCATGCGCGCCGTCTCATTCGATCCCAGGGTGGCGGGGCTGATGGGCATCCCGGTGAACCGGGTCATCTCCGCCACCTTCGTGCTGGGCAGCGTGCTGGCTGCGGTGGCGGCGCTGCTCGTCGCCGGCTCGCGCCCCCGCATCGACCCGATCATGGGGCTCATGCCGGGGCTGAAGGCGTTCGTGGCGGCGGTCTTCGGAGGCATCGGCAACGTGCCGGGCGCCATGCTGGGAGGGCTCGTCCTCGGGCTGGCCGAGGAGATGGTGGCCGGCTACGCGGTATCCTCCTTCCGGGACGGCATCGCCTTCGCCATGCTCATCCTGGTGCTGCTCTTCCGCCCCGAGGGGCTGCTCGGGCGCGTCACCGTGGAGAAGGTGTGATGGGCGTCCTGAGGGGGCGCGCCCGGCTCGTCCTGCGTCCGGTTGCGCCGCTCCTCGCGGCGCTCCCGATCCTGTGGCTCCTGCAGGGCGCGCTGCCCAGCTATTACTCGTTCGTCTTCATCAACATCGCGGTGAACGTGATCCTGGCGGTCTCGCTCAACGTGGTGAACGGATTCACGGGCCAGTTCTCCATCGGCCACGCCGCCTTCATGGCCGTGGGGGCCTACACGGCGGCGCTCGTCACCACCGGGATGGAGGCCTTCCAGATCGCCGGGCTGCCGCTCGGCGCCTCGGATGCGGTGGTCTTCTTCCTGGCGATCGTCGCCGGCATGGCCATGGCCTCGCTGGCGGGCCTGATGGTGGGAACCCCGTCGCTCCGGCTCCGGGGCGACTACCTCGCCATCGTCACGCTCGGCTTCGGCGAGATCATCCGCGTGGTCATCGAGAACACCCGGGTGCTCGGACAGGCCACCGGCATCTCCGGGCTCCCCGCCTACACCAACGTGGTCTGGGCGGGCATGGGAGTGGTGGCGACCGTGGTCATGGCTCGGCGACTCCTCCTCTCCACGCAGGGACGGGCGCTTCTCGCCATCCGCGAGGACGAGGTGGCCGCCGAGGCCATGGGCGTCGACACGGTGGGCTGGAAGGTCCGGGCGTTCGTGATCTCCGCGGCCTTCGCCGGGCTCGCGGGCGTGCTGCTGGTCCACAAGATCCAGCTGGTCACGCCGCGCATGTTCACGTTCGTGAAGTCGATGGAGGTGGTGGTGATGGTGGTCCTCGGCGGCATGGGATCCATCACCGGGTCGATCGTGGCGGCCACGGTGCTCACCGTGGCCCTCGAGTCGCTGCAGGCGGCCGATCAGTACCGGATGGTGCTCTTCTCCCTCCTGCTCATCGTCCTCATGCTCACCCGCCCGAGAGGCATCTTCGGCACGCGCGAGATCTGGGAGGCGGTGCCGAGGTGGCTCCGGCGCAGGCCAGACGGAGGCGCCACGTGAGCCCCCCGGAATCCCCCGTGCTCGAGGCCCGCGGGGTGGTGATGAAGTTCGGCGGGCTCACCGCGCTCTCCGGATTCGACCTCTCGCTGCGGAGCGGCGAGCTGGTCGGTCTCATCGGCCCGAACGGCGCCGGGAAGACCACGGCATTCAACGCGCTCACCGGCGTCTACGCCCCCAGCCAGGGAGACGTGACGGTGGCCGGACGGCGGGTGAATGGCCTGCGCCCGCACCAGATCTGCGAGCTGGGCGTGGCCCGCACCTTCCAGAACGTGCGCCTCTTCAAGGAACTCACCGCCTTCGACAACGTGCGGGTCGCCTGCCACGCCGGATCGCGGAGCGGCTTCACGTCGGCCTGGATGCTCACGCCCACCCACGACGCCGAGGAGGACCGGATCCGGCAACGGGCGGGGAACTTCCTGGAGGTGATGGAGCTCTCCCACCGGCGCGACGAGCTGGCGCGCAACCTCCCCTACGGGGAGCAGAGGAGGCTGGAGATCGCCCGCGCGCTGGCCACCGGTCCGAAGGTCCTCTGCCTGGACGAGCCGGCCGCCGGCATGAACGCCTCCGAGAAGGTGGCGCTCATGGAGCTCATCCGGAGCATCCGCGACCGGTTCGCGCTCGCCATCCTGGTGATCGAGCACGACATGCGGCTCGTGATGGGAGTGTCCGAGCGCGTCCTGGTTCTGGACCACGGCTGCACCATCGCGCACGGACGGCCCGAGGAGGTCCGGTGCGATCCGAAGGTCATCGAGGCCTACCTGGGTGACGGGAAGCTCCGCCTCCGGCCGCCGCACGTCCCGGGGGGAACGACGTGAGTGCGTCCCTGCTCTCGATCCGCGACCTGGAGGTCCACTACGGGGTCATCCGCGCACTTTCGGGGATCTCGCTCGAGGTGCCGGAGGGGCGCATCGTGGCCCTCATCGGCGCGAACGGGGCGGGGAAGAGCACCACGCTCCGGGCCATCTCCGGGATGCTCCGGCCCACCTCCGGGTCCGTCGAGTTCCGGGGGCGCTCCATCGCCGGGCTCCCATCGCACGAGATCGTGGCGAAGGGCGTGGCGCATGCGCCCGAGGGGCGTGGGATCTTCCTGAACCTCACCGTGAAGGAGAACCTCGACCTCGGGGCCTACCGGCGTCGCGACCGAGCCGGGATCGACGCCGACCGGGAACGGGCCTACACGCTCTTCCCCATCCTGAAGGAGCGGAGCGGGCAGGTGTCGGGCACGCTGTCGGGTGGCGAGCAGCAGATGCTGGCGGTGGCCCGCGCACTCATGAGCCGGCCCACGCTGCTCCTGCTCGACGAGCCGTCCCTGGGCCTCGCGCCGCAGTTCGTGGACCGGATCTTCCAGGTCATCCAGGAGATCAACGAGGCGGGTGTGTCGCTGCTGCTCGTCGAGCAGAACGCCAACATGGCCCTCCAGGTCGCGCACCACGCCTACGTGCTCGAGACCGGTGCGATCGTCATGCAGGGCAGCGGGCAAGACCTGCTCGCCAGTCCCGAGGTCCGGAAGGCGTACCTCGGGGAGTGAACGCCGGGCGGCCCCTGCCGCGTGCCGGCGCCCCGGGGGTGGGCCTCGTCGCAGGGGGCGCTTGTCCTCGCGGCGCGCACGGCGTGGGCGGGGAACTCCCGTCGCCGCTGCGGAGGCGCCCCGCGCCGAGGCCACCCCGGGCGCCTGGGACGGAGAGCGACCGGCGTTCACTCCGGAGGTCGCCGGGATCGTCGTTCGTGGCGGCCGGTCAGCCCGTAGAGTTGCGCGGCGGCCGCCCCGATGGCGAGCAGCGCGAAGAAGCCGAGGAAGAGTGCGACGCCGAGCTCGCCCACGCGGCCATCCTACCGCCGCCGCCCGCGAGTCGTCGCTCGCGAGTCCTCACGGAGCGAGCGCGACCGGGTCGCCTTCGGCCCCCCGGCGAGGGCAGCCGGCGGGGGTCGCGCAGCGACGAGCTGCCCGCAGGGCAAGTCGAGGCGCCGGGCCGAAGCGCCCGGCGAACCTCGACGCCATCCAGCCGCCCACCCATTCGCCCGAGGACTTGCAGCTCGGAGCGGCGCGACCCACCCGCCGGCGGCAGCCGACCTTCCGGGCCGAAGGCACCTCCGGTCACGCCGCCCGCTGTCCCCGGATCACGTCCAGCCTCCGCCTCCGCGCCGGCCCCGCCGCGAGTTGCCCCGCCGCCACTGCGAGCCCGGCGACGAAGCAAGCCCCCCAGACGCCGCGCGCCCCGAACCGCGCCAGCCCCCACGCGCCGAGGGCCGGGGCGACGAAGGCGGCCACCGACCACGCCAGCGAGTAGGCTCCCTGGTAGCGCCCGCGAAGGGCCTCGGGTGCGAGCTCGGCCGGGACGGTGGAGATGACCGGCAGGTAGGCGATCTCCCCGACGGTCCAGACCACGATGGCGAAGGCGTACCAGCCCACCGTGTGGTGGAGGGCGTTCATCCCGAAGCCGAGGCCGATGAGAGCGCAACCCACCGCCATGATGCGGCCCGGGTCGCGCCGGGAGATCCAGCGCGCCGCCAGCGGCTGGAGCACCACGATGATGGCGCCGTTCAGCGCCATGAGGAAGCCGTAGCCGGCCGGCGACACCCCGTGATCGGCCATGTCCACGGGGAGCGCCAGCTGGAACTGGAAGAAGATGGTGGCGAGCGCGACGTGGAGGAGCAGGAAGGGCAGGAACACCCGATCCCGCAGCGGGACCACGAGCCCGTGCAGCACCTGGCGCACGGTCTCCGGATTCGACGCCGGTCGCGTCTCCGGAACGAAGCGCCACACCACCCAGGCGAAGACCAGGGAGGTGATCCCGTCCCCCACGAAGAGGAGCACGTAGCTCACCGAGGCCATCAGGCCGGCCAGGGCGAGGCCGATGGCCACCCCCAGGTTGACGGCCCAGTAGAGGAGGCCGAAGGCGCGCACGCGATCCTCGGGGGGCACCACGTCGGCGATGACGGCGTGCGAGGCCGGGCGGTAGATCTCCCCGATGAACCCCACGCCGAAGACCAGCGGCCCGAGCAGGGCCGGCGAGGAGACGAAACCGAGCGCCATGGTGAGGACCGCGCCTCCCAGCAACGAGACGAACAGCGCTGCCCGCCGCCCCAGCCGGTCGGAGACCACCCCGGAGACCGGCCCGGCGCCGATCGCTCCGAGCCCCCAGAGGGACACGAGCCCACCCGCCTCCGCCACCGAGATCCCCCGCTCCCGGGTCAGGTAGAGCGAGAGGAACGGCACCACGAAGCTGCCGACGCGGTTGACCAGCAGTCCTACCCAGAGCGCCCAGTAGGAGCGCGGCAGGCCACCGAGGAGATCGCGCAGGGTGGCGCGCAGGGGGGACGCGGAACGGATCACGGCGCGCCCGTTGTAACCCGAAACGAGGACGGCCGCCCCGGAGGGCGGCCGTCGTGATGCGGTGCTCTCGCGCGGTTCTCTAGGTGTCGAAGTAGAGGGCGTACTCGAGCGGGCTCGGACGCATGCGGATCGGGTTCACTTCCTTGTCGTACTTGTACTGGATCCAGGTCTCGACCACGTCCTCGGTGAAGACGTCGCCCTTGAGCAGGAAGGAGTGGTCCTTGCGGAGGCACTCGAGCGCCTCGTCGAGCGAGCCGGGCAGCTTGGGAACGTCCTTCAGCTCCTCCGGCGTCATCCCGTAGATGTCCTTGTCGAGCGGCTGGCCGGGATTGATCTTGTTCTCGATGCCGTCGAGGCCGGCCATCAGCATGGCCGCGAAGGCCATGTACCCGTTGGCAGCCGGGTCCGGCGAGCGGAACTCGATGCGCTTCGCCTTGGGGGAGGGCGAGTACATGGGGATGCGGATCGACGCCGAGCGGTTGCGGGCCGAGTAGGCCAGGTTGACCGGAGCCTCGAAGCCCGGCACGAGCCGCTTGTAGCTGTTCGTGGTCGGGTTGCAGAAGGCGGCCAGCGCCGGGGCGTGCTTCAGGACGCCGCCGATGTACCACATGGCGAGGTCCGACATGCCCGCGTACCCGTCGCCCGCGAAGAGCGGCTTGCCGCCCTTCCAGATCGACTGGTGCACGTGCATGCCCGAGCCGTTGTCGCCGTAGAGGGGCTTGGGCATGAAGGTCACGGTCTTGCCGTGACGGCGGGCCACGTTCTTGATGATGTACTTGAACCACATCAGCTTGTCGGCCATGGGCAGCAGGGCGTCGAAGCGGATGTCGATCTCGGCCTGGCCGGCGGTGGCGACCTCGTGGTGCTGCCGCTCCACCTTGATGCCCATCGCCTCCATGACGGCGCACATCTCGGAGCGGATGTCCTGCTGGCTGTCGGTGGGGGCGACCGGGAAGTAGCCCTCCTTGTAGCGGGGCTTGTAGCCGAGGTTGCCGCCCGGCTCTTCACGGCCGGTGTTCCACTGCCCCTCGACCGAGTCCACCTTGTAGAAGGACTGGTTGACGCCCACCTCGTAGCGGACCTCGTCGAAGATGAAGAACTCGGCCTCGGGGCCGAAGTAGGCCACGTCGCCGATGCCGGTCGACTTGAGGTACTTCTCGGCCTTCACCGCGATGTTGCGCGGGTCGCGCGAGTACGGCTCCTTGGTGATGGGCTCGACGATGTTGCAGATGAGCGACAGCGTCGGCAGCGACATGAAGGGATCCATCACCGCCGTGTTGGCGTCCGGCATCACGAGCATGTCGGAGGCGTGGATGGCCTGCCAGCCGCGGATGGAGGACCCGTCGAAGCCGAGCCCCTCCTCGAACACCGCCTCGCTGAGCTCGTCGATGGGGATGGTGAAGTGCTGCCAGATTCCGAGGAAGTCGTTGAACTTGAGGTCGACGAACTGCGCCTTGTTCTGCTTGGCGAGGTCGAGAGCCTGCTTCGGGGTGATCGTGGCCATTGCGGAGATGTCTCCTGGTGGGGCGGAGGGTTGACGAGGCTCCGGATTAGCACGCCGTGTGCCAGCCGGATCTACTCCGATCGACCGGTGATCGGGCATCCCTTTCGTGGGGGTGCCCAAAAAACAGGCACTGACTGCCCGGGAACCGGGCTGGTCAGGGGTGCAGTCAGTCGCGCGGCTTGAGACCGAGCGAGCGCATCCGTTCCCGCAGGGTGTTCCGGTTCATGCCCAGCATCTCGGCCGCCTTGAGCTGGTTGCCCTTGGTGCGGTCCATGGCGGCGGCGATGAGGGGGGCCTCCACGGCGGCGAGCGCCGCCTGGTACCGGCCCCCCTCCGGATCGGGGCCGTCGAGGAAGCTCTCGACGAAGCCGGTGAGCCCCTTCTCGCGGACCGCGCCGGCCGGGAGCAGCGGCCCGAGATCTCGCGCGGTGATCCGGTTGCCGGGGAGCGAGAGGAGGACCCGCTGGATCACGTTCTGCAGCTCGCGCACGTTGCCCGGCCAGGAGTGGGCCAGCAGGAGCGGCTCGGCGTCGCGCGCCAGGGTGAGAGCCCGGCCGCGCAGCTGCTCGCCGTACTTCACGGCGAAGTGGCGAGCCAGCAGGATCACGTCGTGGTCCCGTTCACGAAGCGGCGGGAGCCGGATGGGAACCACCGCCAGCCGGTAGAAGAGGTCCCGCCGGAATCGCCCCTCCTCGACGGATCGGGAGAGGTCTGCGTTGGTGGCGGCGACGATTCTGACGTCCACCGGGAGTGGACGGGATCCGCCCACCCGGTCGATCTCCCGCTCCTGGAGCACGCGCAGCAGCTTGGCCTGCAGCTCGACCGGCATCTCCCCGATCTCGTCGAGGAAGAGGGTACCGCCGCTGGCCAGCTCGAACTTGCCGGGACGCCGCTCGGCGGCGCCGGTGAAGGCCCCGCGCTCGTGGCCGTACAGCTCGCTCTCCATGAGGTCCCTCGGGATGGCGGCCATGTTCACGGTGATGAACGGTCCGCGGGCCCGCGCCGAGTTGGAGTGGATGGCCCGGGCCACGAGCTCCTTTCCGGTTCCGCTCTCGCCCATGAGGGTGACCGTCATCTCGGTGCGGGCCACCCGGCCGATCTCCTTGAAGACCTCGACCATGGCCGGGGAGCGGCCGATGAGCGACTCGATGGGTGCGCCGTCTCTCTTGCGCTCCGGTTCGGGGGCGCGAGCGGCTCCGCGCTCGGCGCGGTCGTCGTGATCGGGCTCGGGGCCGATGGCGAGATCGCGGATGATGCGCTCGACGCGGGCCAGGTCGAAGGGCTTGCCCAGGTAGTCGGCGGCGCCCCGCTTCATGGCCTCCACGGCCGAGCGCATCGTGTCCTCGGCGGTCATGACCACGACGAAGGGGGAGTCGGCGCGCCCGGAGAGCTCGCCGAGAAGCGTGAACCCGTCGTCGCCGGGAAGGCGCACGTCGAGCAGGACCAGGCCGATACCGCCGTGGCGGCCGGTTCCCTGGCGGGCGAGCTCCTCCCGCGCATCCTCGGCGCTCCCGGCCTCGACGTGGGGAACGCCCGCACGCTCACAGGTGCGGGCCAGAACGAAACGGACCGAGGGCTCGTCGTCGACGATGAGTACCTTTCGCATCGGTGCCTCGGTCATGCACCTCTTATGCCCGCTCCACGGGCAGGTCGCATGACCGGATCGGCGGCAGTCCCCTCCGGGGCGCTCCTAGGCCCGGGTGAGGGGCAGGTACAGGGCGGCCTCGGCACCCCCCCCGGCACGGTTGCGGACCTCGATGCGACCGCCGTGGGCCTCGACGATCCGTCGCGAGATGGCCAGGCCGAGCCCGGTGCCCTGGGCCTTCGACGTGGCGAACGGGGTGAAGAGCCGCCCCAGCATCGACACGGGGATGCCCGGCCCGTTGTCGAGGACGGCGACCCGGGCCAGGGTAACCGTCTTGCCCCCGGCCTGCCGGAGCCGGAGCGGCGCGACTCCGGTCTCCATGCACACCTCCGCCCCCGGGGTCTCGCGGACCGCCTCGACGGCGTTGCGGAGGACGTTCAGCACGACCTGCGTGAGCTTCTCCTGATCGCCCAGGATCGCCGGCAGGGACGGGTCGAAACGCTGGGAGAATAGAACCCGATCGCCCCCGGGAAGCCCCTTCGCGATCAGCATGACGTCTCGCAGGACGGTGTGGATGTTGACCGGGCCGGACTGGAGCGAGGCCGGGCGGGCCAGATCGAGCAGTTCGCGCACCAGCCCGTCCACCCGCCTCGCCTCCCGCGCGATGACGAGCGCGTACTCGCGGACCGCCCCGTCCGCCTCGCGGGCCAGAAGCTCCGCCGAGCCCTGCAACCCTGCGAGTGGATTCTTGATCTCGTGGGCGAGACCCGCGGCGAGCGCCTCGAAGTCGAGGTGGCGCTCCCCGTTCTTGCGGGACCGGACGACGAGGACGGTCCCCACGCAGGATGCGCCCTCGAATAGAGGGGTCGCCTCGACCTTGAGGGGGACCGACGGGTCGCGCGGGGACGCGAAGTCGGCGCCGGTGGCCTCCTGCTCGCGCCGGACCCGCTCGGCGAGCGCCTCGAGCGGCGATCCGCCCGGGAGCGCGCGCACGGGAAGCCCCACCGACCGCTCGCGGCTGCGGTCGAAGAGTTCCTCGGCGGCCGGATTGAGGTGCACGAGCCCACCGTCCGGTCCCACCAGGAGGACCGGGTCACCGATGGAATCGATCGCACCGCGCGCCAGTGCCGCCGGAAGTGGCGAAGCCTTGCCGGCTCGGGACACGGCGCCCCCTGCGTTGCCGGAAACCCGGCGCTAGAGGGCGTCCTCGCCGCGCTCGCCGGTGCGAATGCGGATCACCTCTTCGACCGGAACGACGAAGATCTTGCCGTCGCCGATGCGCCCGGTCTTGGCGGCCCGCTCGATCACCTCGACCACCTTGGTGGCGAGGGCGTCGGAGACCACCACCTCGACCTTCACCTTGGGCAGGAAATCGACCACGTACTCTGCGCCCCGGTAGAGCTCGGTGTGCCCCTTCTGGCGGCCGAACCCCTTCACCTCGGTCGCGGTCAGTCCGGCGATGCCGATCTCGGAGAGAGCCTGCTTCACCTCGTCCAGCTTGAAGGGCTTGATGATGGCTTCGACCTTCTTCACGGCGCACCCCTGTGGATGTTGAAGTTTTCCGACGCTACGCTTCCGCGACGCGATCGGTCAAGCGCCGGGGACCGCCCGGCTCGGCGTGCATGCTTCACCCGCATCTGCCCGGAAACCGGGCTTGCCTCTGCTCGCTTTCCGGACACGCGTCCGGTTCCACGACCTTGCATCGAAACCCTGTCCGGCGTCTTGGACCAAGGTGGAGCCCCTCCGAGGCGCCGGCGCCGGGCAACGGGAGGGAAGGCTGCAACCGGCGGGCCACAGGGCGATCGGGGATTTCGAGGACCTACTGCCCGACCTTGCGGTAGATTTTCCAGCGCATGGAATGGGTGCTCGCCGCCGTTGCCGCAGTGGCGGTCTTCGGCGTGCTCGCCGTCGGGCACCACGCCTTCTGGAGCCGTCGTCTCCGGCAGCCCATCCGGGACGACGGGATCGTGCCGGCCAGGACTCGCGACGGGTGGCAACTGGCGCTCGGCCTGCGCCGTCCCCGGGGCGAGGAACGGCGACCCCCGGTCCTCCTCGTCCACGGGCTCTCGACCAACCGCTGGGCGCTCGATTCGGGGGTCGAGTCGGTCTCGCTGGCCGCGCACCTCTGCGGCGCCGGCTTCCGGACCTTCTCCCTCGACCTGCGTGGCCACGGAGACTCCCGCCGGGCACCCCCCGGCGCCGGCTCCTGGACCTTCGACGACTACGTGAACGAGGACATTCCTGCGGCGCTCGACGCCATCCGGCGGGAGACCGGCGAGGAACGGGTGCTCTGGGTCGGCCACAGCCTCGGCGCGGTGGCGGGGCTCGTCTCCTGCCAGCTCCACCCGGAGCGGATCGCGGCCATCGTCGCCATCGCCGGGCCCACCAGCTTCGACGTGGACGGAACGGTGGCCCGTTACCTGCGGCGCGGCGCGCTCGTCGACGGCCGCTTCAACCGGACCCTCGCGCTCATGGTGGCGCCCTGGGCGGGGCTCGCGAACCCGCCCGCCGCCGAGCTCGCCATCAACGGCCGGAACGTCGACCGGCCCGTGCTCCGCCGGCTGCTCGCGAACGGCATCGAGGACGTCCCGGGACCGCTCTTCCGCCAGCTCCACGAGTGGGTCACGAAGGACGTCTGCCGCTCGGCGGACGGCACCCGCGACTACCGGGCCGGGCTCTCCGCCTGCCGGCAGCCGGCGCTCTTCCTGGCCGCGCCGCGCGACGAGCTCGCCCCGCCAGCCGTGGTGCGGGCCAGCTTCGCGGCGTGGGGCGGACCCAGGACGTACGTCGAGTTCAAGCGGGACGCCGGCTACTCGGCCGACTACGGGCACACCGACCTGCTCGTCGGGCGGAATGCCGCGGCGGAGGTCTTCCCGGTCGTGTCCGGCTGGCTCGCCTCCTGGAGCGAGACGGCCGAGGACGGGCGGCGATGACCGCGCTCCTCCTCGCCGCGCTGCTGGCCGCGCCGCTCGCCTGCCCGCCCGGCAGCCTGCCGGCCGGACTGCCTCCGCCCTTCGGCAACGCAGAGTGGTGCGAGGGGCCAGACCGGAGCGGCGCGAAGAGGCGCCAGGGACCGGCCCGCGACTACTACGACGTCGACCTCATTCACGTCGAGTCAACATGGCGGGACGGTCGGCTCGACGGTCCCTGGCTGGAGCGCCACCGCGACGGCCGGAAGGCCAAGGAGGGGCTCTACCGCGCGGGCGAGAAGCACGGCCCCTGGACCTACTGGTACGAGGGCGGAGCGATCGAGGAGCAGGTCTCCTTCGACATGGGGCGGCGCCACGGGCGATTCGTCCAGTGGTGGCGCAACGGGAAAAAGCGGATCGAGGGGACCTTCTGCTTCGGCCTGCAGTGCGGTCGATGGGTCACGTGGAACGAGCAGGGCGAGCCACTGGGCGAGATCCAGTACGAGCAGATCCGCGGGAAGCCCTAGCTGGCGCGCGGCGCCTTGCGCGCGCGCTCCGACTCGATGAGCTGGTCGAAGGCCTTCGAGGGGACCGGCACCGCGGTGAAGACGGCGATCAGGTCGTGGCCGATGGGAAGCGTCGACTCGACGCCCGGCTTCACCCATACCCGACCCGACCTGGACAGCGACAGCTCGGGGATCTGGACGGCGTAGTTGACGCAGACGCTTCCGGACAGCTCGCGCGACGTCGTCACCCGGAGCACCATGCGAACCGCGGCCGGCGTCGCGGGGTCGCGCACGACCACCGAGGCGAGCTTGCCCTCGGGACTGACGAGGCGGCTCTTCGCGATCGTGGCTCCGTCCTCGCTGCGGACCTCGAAGGAGATGAGCTCGCCGATCGAGCCGTCCCTGGAGGAGGCCTCGACGGAGCGGGACGTCCTGGCGCGCACGATTCCCTCGGCGGAGGCAGCCCCCACGAGGAAGGCGACGGCGAGGACGGCCATGGCGCGAAGAGTTCTCAAGATCGATCCCAGCGGGTTAGATAACCCACCTGGGCGCCAAGATCCCAGCCCATCCAGATGAAAACGGTCCGGCCTCGGTAAAACTTCCCGAAACTGGACCCTTTAGGGTTCAAGGAATCCGCCAGGTATCCCCTGAATGGTGGGCCCGCCCGACACGCTCCAGCCAGAGCAGGGTGGCGAGGCAGCTTCGTTCGGCCACCGGGAGGAGCAGCGGAGGCGTGTCGTCGTAGGCAGTCCGGGTGACCTCGGCGAGCGTACCGCCCGGGGACAGGGCCGCCTCGACCTTGGCCGCGCGCATCTGGCGGTGGGCCAGGTACTCGTCGAGCTTTGCGGCCGCGGAGGGGGCCGGGGAGCCGTGTGCCGGGTAGAGCGTCCTCGCCGGCAACCCGCGCAACCGCTCGAGCGAGGACAGGTACAGCCCCATGTCCCCCTCCGGCGGGTCGATGACCACGGTCGAGAGGGTGCTCACCATGTCGCCGGCCACGAGGGCGCCGGTGCGCTCGTCGAGGAAGCAGAGGTGACCTGGCGCGTGACCCGGAGTGAAAAGAGCCCGCCAGCGGCCGTGGAGCAGCTCGCCGTCCTCGACCGGCAGGAACGACGCGCCGCCCGGGAGGCGCCGGGCCGTCTCCGGGTGGGCCCGGACCGGGAGTCCGCGGGCGACGAGCGGCCCGAGGCCGCCGACGTGGTCGACGTGGTGGTGCGTGAGCCACACCTCGCGCGCCGGTCGCCCCTCGGCGGAGAGGA
The DNA here is from genome assembly GCA_963802065.1 of uncultured delta proteobacterium. Lineage (GTDB taxonomy): Bacteria > Myxococcota > Myxococcia > Myxococcales > Anaeromyxobacteraceae > CAIOAK01. The sequence goes on from CAWDHF010000012.1 coordinate 92,283, forward strand.
TGCCGAGCACGCGATCGAGGCGGGCCTGCTCGGCGGGCTCGGGCGGACCGGGATCGATCACGGCCACCCCGTCCCCTGGACCGAGGTCGAGCATCCAGCAGTTGGTGTGGGTGGCCGGGAGCAGGGTGGGGGTTCGCAGCGCGCAGAGCACCACCCCGCGCTGGAACTCGATGAGGAGGTCGTCGGGCGGGTTGCGCAGGAGCTCGAGCGCCTCCGGCGGAGCCGCACGGGCCATGGCGGTGATGCCCCACCAGTTGGGCGGGTGGAGGAGCGCATCGCCCCGCTCCCAGGATGCGAGCGCGCGCCCCACCGCCACGAACTCGCCACCGGAGAGCTCGCCGGGCCAGACCGAGGCCTCCTGCCCGGCCGGGAGCCGCGCCACGTAGAAGCGGGCGTCGAACCGCACCGGGAAGGCCTCCGGCGTGACCCATCGGCCCGCCGGCTCGAGCAGCGAAGGGTCGAGCGCCAGCGCCTCCCGGAAGAGGAGGTCGGCGAAGGAGACCCGCTCGTCGAGCAGCGCACGGCGGGCCTCGTCCCGCACCGCGGGCGGCAGCCTCTCGGCGCCGCGCGCGAGCAGCACGCCCGCCTCCTCGAAGAGCTCGCGGCAGGCCGCGGCCACGTGGACCGCCGCCTCCCCCTCGAGCCCCGCCACCGGCACCCGCGCGTCCTCCTCGTCGACGCGCCCGCCCGGGAAGGCGTGGAAGCCGCCGGCGAAGCGGAGCCCGTCCCCGCGCCGGACCCAGAAGACCTCGCGCCCTTCCGGCCCCTCGCGCCAGAGGATGACCGCGGCGGCCGGGCGCGCCCGTGCCGGCGGGGGCGGAGGCGGCATCCCGGGCAGGGCCTCGCTCATTCGATGCGCACCAGCTCCTGCTGGAGCCTGGAGAAGATCCGGGGTCCACCTGGAGTGAGAACGACGTCGATCTCCAGCCGGACCCCCATTCCCTCCTCGGGGATGTAGATGCCCGGCTCGATGGAGAAGGCGGTGCGCTCGAGGAGCTCGCGGGTGTCGTGCGTCTCCAGGTCGTCCATGTTGGCCCCGTCGCCGTGGGGCGAGGCGAAGCCGATGGAGTGGCCGGTCCGGTGGACGAAGCGGTCGCCGTAGCCCCTGGAGGCGATGTGGTCGCGGACCACCCGGTCGACCTGCCAGCCCTCCAGCCGCTCGCCGGCCTTCCAGGCCCGCTCCACCAGGCCGAAGCCGGCGTCGCGCCCCTGGGCGGTCACGCGGAAGATCTCCTCCACCTTGGGGGGAGGGCGGTCGCCGCAGAAGGCCATCCAGGTGATGTCGGCGTAGGGGTCGTCGGCGCGCGGCTCCTTGGCCCACAGGTCGATGAGGAGCAGGTCGCCCCGGCGAATGGGGGTGGGGCGCTCCTTCGAGGGGACGTAGTGGGGATCCCCGGCGTGGCCGTTCACCGCCACGATGGGCGGGTGGTCGGTGAGGAGCCCGCGCTCCGCGAAGCGGGCCATGAGGAGGTCCTGGATCTCGTGCTCGGCCGGCTCGCGTCCGCGCCGGTGCTCCTCGCCCACGCGGGCGAATGCCTCGTCCTTGGCCTCGTCGATGGCGCGGCAGGCCCGGGCGTGGCTCTCGATCTGCCGGTCGTCGAGGCGGCAGAGGAACTGCTGCACCAGCTCGCCCGACGACACCACCTCCGCCCCCAGCGAGCGAACGAGCTCGAGGGTGCCGGCGTCGACGCGGGACAGGTAGGGGATCCCGGCCATGGGAAAGTACTCCATGGCGAGGCGGCGGCCGGGGAGGTCGGCGAGCATGCCTTCCAGGCCGGCGCGGAAGGACTGCCAGGAGGCGTACTTCTCCCGCCGCCCCGGAACGTGGGCCGGGAACGAGCCCAGCTCGATGGCGTGGACGAGGAGGCGCGGCTCGCCCCGGGCCGGGACGAGGTAGGCCCAGCGGCGGGTGAGCATGTGGCCTCCGAGCCCCAGCGCACCGAGTGCGGTGGGGTTCTGGCCGTGGAAGTCGTAGAGGAGCCAGCCGTCGAGCTCCTGGCTGGCGATGGCGCGCTGCAGGGCCGGGATGTCCACGGGGCGAACCTCCTAGATGGGCACGCGGTACCGCTTGCCCGGGGGCGGCTCGAGCGGGATCTGGTGCAGCCGGATCGAGTTGGTGTTTCCGGGCTCGCCGAGCGGCGAGCCGTACACGATGATGACCCGGTCGCCCGGACCGGCGAGGCCATCGGCGACGAGCCGCTCCGAGACCAGGCGGGCCATCGAGTCCGGGTCGCGGACCGGCTCCATGATGCGGGGCTGGACGCCCCAGTAGAGGGCCATGCGCCGGCGGATGGGTTGCTCGGGGGAGAAGGCCACGACGGGGACGTGCGGCCGGTAGCGGCTGAGCAGCCGGGCCGTCGTTCCACCCACCGTGAAGCAAGCGATGCAGCGGGCGCTGGCGTCGAGGGCGGCGCGCACCGCGGCCGAGGCCACCACGTCGTTGAAGGGGACCGGGGGCGGCGGGGGCTCGACCGGGCGCAGCCGGGAGAGGAAGTAGTTCCGTTCGGCCTCGCGCACGATTCGGTCCATGGTCTGGACGGCAAGAAGCGGGAAGCGGCCGCTGGCGCTCTCGCCGGAGAGCATGACCGCGTCGGCTCCGTCCCAGACCGCGTTGGCGACGTCGCTGGCCTCCGCGCGGGTGGGGCGCGGGTGCTGCATCATCGAGTCGAGCATCTGGGTGGCGATGATGACCGGCTTGCCCAGGTGGTTGCCCCGGTCGACGATCGACTTCTGTAAAATTGGCACCCGCTCGGCCGGCACCTCGACGCCCAGGTCGCCGCGCGCGACCATGAGCCCGTCGGCCGCCTCGGCGATCTCGTCGATGTTCTCGAGCGCCTCCGGCTTCTCGATCTTGGCGATGATCGGCACCACCCGCCCCAGCGCCCGGAGCTCGGCGCGGGCCTCCTCGACGTCGCCGGCCGTGCGCACGAACGAGAGGGCCACGAAGTCGACCCCGTGCTTGGCGCCGAAGGCCAGGTCGGCCCGGTCCTTCTCGGAGAGGGCGGAGACCCGAAGGGCCACACCGGGCAGGTTGATGCCCTTGTGCTCCTTCAGGCGGCCGCCCTCGAGCACCTCGGCGGTGACCCGGACGCCGTCGGTGTCGGTGACCTTGAACTCGAGCAGGCCGTCGTCGACCAGCAGCCGGTCCCCCTTGCGCACGTCCTGGGCCAGGAACGGGTAGGTGGTGGAGATCATGTGCTCGTCGCCGAGGATCTCCTTCTCGGTGGTGATGACGAGCGTGTCGCCGGTCGCGAGCGGAACGCCGGCCCGGCCGGCCTGGAGGGGACCGGTGCGGATCTTCGGCCCCTGGAGGTCCTGGAGGATGGCCACGGGCCGGACCAGCTGACGCGAGGCGGCGCGGATCCGTTCGATCGAGCCGGCGTGGTCGGCGTGGGTGCCGTGGGAGAAGTTGAGGCGGGCGACGTCCATGCCCAGCTCGAGGAGCTTCAGCACGACGTCGGGGGACTCGCTGGCTGGGCCCAGCGTGCAGACGATCTTTGCGCGGCGCACGGTCCGGCAGATCTACCGCGATTGCGGCCGCCGCGCCTCCCCGATACCGTTTCGACCCCGCATGGGAGCCCGACTGCCTCGCACCTTCTTCGAACGGGACACCCGGGTGGTGGCGCGCGACCTGGTCGGAAAGGTGCTGGTGCACCAGGACGGCAGGACCCGGCGGGCCGCCCGGATCGTCGAGACCGAGGCCTACCACGGCCCCTCCGACCGGGCCTCCCACGCCCGCTTCGGGCCCACGCCGCGGGCGGCGGTGATGTTCGGTCCTCCCGGCCACGCCTACGTCTACCGGGTCTACGGCCTGCACCACTGCGTGAACGTCGTCACCGGGCCCGACGGGTTCCCCGCGGCGGTGCTGCTCCGGGCCGCCGAGCCGCTCGAGGGCTGCCTCCACTCCACCCGGGGCCCGGGCAACCTCTGCCGGGCCCTGCGAATCGACGCCGGGCGCCACTCCGGGATCGACCTCGAGAGCGGACCGATCTGGATCGAGGACGGAGGGGGCCGGGCCGGCCGGGTCGTGCGCACGCCCCGGGTGGGGGTGGGGTACGCCGGGACCTGGGCGCTCCGCCCCTGGCGCTTCGTCCTCGCCGGGAGCCCCTGGGCGTCGTCGCGAAAGATTCGCTTGCATCGTCGTCGCGAACGATCCATTACACCGCGCGAATGACCATTCGCACTTTGACGGACCCCAGGGAGGTTCCATGAAATCCATCGGCATCCTCGCAGCGCTGGTCCTCGCGCAGGCCAGCCCGGCGGAGCAGACCGGGCCCGGAGGGGCGCGGGAGGCGGCCGCGGTGGAGAGGCGGAAGGTGCTGACGCTGCGGGAGGCGATCGAGGCGGCGCGGTCGCAGAATCTGGAGATCCAGCAGCTGGACGCGCGGGTGGAGGCGGCGCGGGAGCTGACCTGGAAGGCCTGGTCGGCGTACCTGCCGCAGGTGAACGTGGGGGTGCAGCTGGCGCGGAACCAGTACGAGGTCGCGTTCGCGCTGCCGTCCGGGTACTGGGTGCGGGACACGGGGACGCAGCAGGGACCGGACGCCGGGGGAGCGGTTCCCGGGGACCCGACGAGCTTCATCGTGTACCCGAGCAGCGTGAACGAGGCGGTGGTGCAGCCCCTGGTGCAGACCAGCGGGCAGGTGAAGCTGACGCAGGCGCTGGTGGCGCCGCAGGCGATCGTGCTCATCCAGAACGCGTACAAGGCGGAGAAGACCATCGACTACAACGTGCAGCAGGCGCGCCGGGACATCCTCTTCGCGGTGGCGCAGCTGTACTACGGGGTGGCGAGCCTGCAGGAGCTGACCGTCGTGCAGGAGCGGCAGGTGGTGCTGACGAAGGAGCGGGAGCGGGACTCCCGGGTGCGCTTCGAGGCCGGGACGGGGACCAAGGTGGGGCTGTTGCGGGCGGAGATCGACCGGGCGCAGGCGGAGGAAGATTTGAAGAGGGCCCAGATCGACTTCCAGCGGGCCCGGCTGGCGCTGGCGGCGGCGCTCGACCGTCCGGACGACTTCGACATCGTGATCCCCGAGTCGCCGCCGCAGCCGACGGGGTCGAACCTGGAGCAGCAGGCGCTCGAGCTGAGGCCGGACGTGAAGGCGGCGGCCGAGAACCTCGAGCTGGCCCAGGGGGAGCGCACCCGGATCACCATGCAGTACCTGCCCAGCATCGGGGCCTTCGGGGCGTACAACTACGCGAGCACGAGCACCTTCAACCCCAACGCCTTCTCCTGGCAGGTGGGGATCGGGCTGACCTGGACGATCCTCGACGGCGGCCTGCGCGAGGCGTCCATCCGGGAGGCCACGGCCAGGATCGCCGAGGCCGACGCGCTGAAGCGCCAGGTCGACCTCCGGGCGGTGACCCGGGTGAAGGAGGCCCAGCTGGACCTGCAGGGCGCCCTCGCCAACCGGACCAAGGCCAGGGAGCGCACCGGCCTGGCCCAGGAGAACGCCCGCCTCGTCGACGTGGCCTACAAGGCCGGGGCCGCCACCTACCTCGAGTCCACCGACTCGGTCCAGACCCTCCGCCAGGCCGAGGTCGGGCTCGTCGCCGAGTCCCTCAACGTCGACCTCGCCACCCTCAAGCTCCTCAACGCCGTCGGCGCCTTCGGCGAGGTCAACGAGTAGATGCCCGTCCGCACCTCCACCGCCCGTCGCGCGCGCGCCCACGAGCGCGCCCGCCGGGACATCCTCGAGTCCGCGGCCCGTGTCTTCGCCCGGCGCGGCTACGCTTCCGCGACGCTCGCCGAGCTGGCCGAAGCCGCCGGCTACGCCGCCCCCTCGCTCTACCGGTACTTCGAGAGCAAGGAGGAGATCTTCGAGAGCCTCCTCGAGATGATCTCGGCCGAGGTCCAGGAGGCGTTCGACGCGCCCGTGGACCGGAGCCTCCCGCTCCCGGACCGCCTCTCCGCCCTCTTCCAGGCGCTGCAGCGCCTGGCCGAGGGACGGCGCGAGACGCTCGGCCTGCTCGCGTCCCACGGCGACCCTGGCGAGCGACAGGCCCACCTGGAGGGGCTCGTCGCCGCCTGGCTCCGGAAGCACGTGGCGCGGTCGGAGCTGCGCGTTCCCCCGGCACTGGCCGCACGCGTCGCCGCCGGAATCCTGCTCGCCCTCCACCACGGCCGCAGCCCGGTCGGCTCCACGGCCGCCCAGAGCGCCAACCTCGTCGCCGACCTCATCCTGCACGGAGTGTCCGCATGAATCGCATCGCCTCGCACCTCTCCGCAGCGCTCGCGGTGGCTCTCCTCTCCGCCTGCGGCTCCGGGTCCGGAAAGGTCAACCTCCCCGAGGCCGGCCCGAGCGGTCGCGCCGTGCGGGTGGCGAAGGCGGCCACCCGCATGGAGACCGGCCTCGCCCGGGCCACCGGTACCATCCGCGCCAAGGAGGAGGCGGTCCTGTCCGCCAAGGCGAGTGGCCAGATCAAGAGGGTGCTCGTCGCCGTGGGCGATCGGGTCCGGGCCGGCGCGCCGCTCGTGGAGATGGACCCCGTGAACGCCCGCATCGCGGTCGAGAACGCGCAGGCCGCCGAGCGGCTCGCCGTCGCCAACCTGGGCGTCGCCGACCGCGAGGTGGCCCGCTCCAAGATGCTCTTCGAGGCGCAGAGCCTGCCCGAGGCCGGCTACGACCGGGTGAAGACCGGCAGGGAGGTCGCCGCCGCCCAGCTCGACCAGGCCCGCGCCGCGCTCGCCGGGGCGAGGCAGATGCTGGCCGACACGGTCATCGCCGCCCCCTTCGCCGGCGTGGTCACCGCCAAGTTCCACAACGCCGGCGACACCGTGACCCTCATGCCGGTCACCCCCATACTCACCGTCACCGACGTGGACCACCTCGAGGTCCGCCTCGCCGCCCCGGAGTCCATCGAGAGCTTCGTCCGCGCCGGCCAGGTCATCGAGGGCGTGCTCACCCCCTCCGGCCAGCACTTCCAGGCCCGGATCCGGATGAAGGGATCGGTGGTGGATCCGCACTCGCGCACCATCGAGGTGCTGGCCGACGTGCTGAAGACCCCGGGAGCCGCCATCCGCCCCGGCAGCCTCGCCAACGTGGACTTCGGCGGCTTCGGCGAGAGGGACGGGCTCTACCTTCCGGCCGGCGCGGTGCGCACGGACGCCAGGGGGACGCACGTGCTGGTGGCCGCCGGGGGCAAGGCGGAGGAGCGGCCGGTCCGGGTGGCGCCGCTCAACCCGGGGACGGTGCTGGTGACGGAGGGGCTCGCGCCGGATGCGCTGGTCATCCTCGACCCGGGCTCGCTGCGGCCCGGCGACGTGGTGGTGCCGATCGTGGAGGGGGGTACCCAGTGAACCCCATTCGCACCTTCATCGCCCGCCCGGTCTTCACCGGGATGCTCACCCTGGTGCTCGTCGTCTTCGGCGTCGTGGCCTACCCGCGAATCGGGGTGGACCAGTTCCCCGAGGTCGAGTTCCCCATCGTCACCGTCACCACCATCCTCCCCGGCGCCGACCCCGAGACCATCGAGACCAACGTCACCAAGCCGCTCGAGGAGGCGCTCAACACGCTCCCCGGGCTCGACACGCTCCGCTCGATCAACGTCGAGAACGTCTCGCAGGTGGTCATCCGCTTCGACCTCGAGCGCAAGGTGGACGTGGCGGCCCAGGACGTCCGCGACCGGGTGCAGGCCACGCTCTCCAAGCTGCCCCGCGAGATCGAGACCCCCATCGTGGAGAAGTTCGACATCGGCGCCGCGCCGGTGGCCACGCTGGCCTTCTCGGCTCCGCTGCCCATCGAGCGGCTGACGCAGGTCGCCGAGGACGTGGTGAAGCCCGCCCTGCAGCAGATCCCCGGCGTGGGCGCCGTGGAGCTCTCCGGCGGGCGCAAGCGGGAGATCACCGTGGTGGTCGAGCCCAAGGCCCTGAAGGGTTACGGCCTCACCCCCGCCGACGTCGTCCAGGCGCTGCGGGCGCAGAGCATCGACGTGCCCGGCGGCCGCACGCTCGAGATCGGCGTGGAGCGCTCGGTGAAGGTGGCGGCCGAGGCCCGTTCGGTCGAGGCGCTGCGCGCCATCATCCTGGCCAGCCCCATGGGCACCCCGGTCCGGCTCGGCGACGTGGCCCGGGTCGAGGACGGGCCCGCCGAGGCCCGCAGCTCGGCGGCCCTGGGCGACCGGGCCGCCATCGGCCTCACGGTCCGCAAGCAGTCCGGCGCCAACACCGTGCAGGTGGCCGAGCGGGTCAAGGCGGCCCTGGCCGGGGTCGAGTCGCAGCTGCCTGAGGGCAGCCGCGTGGTCATGGTGATGGACGGCGCCAAGTTCATCCGGTCGTCCATCGCCGCCGTCCAGGAGGACATGATCCTGGGCGGCATCCTGGCCGTGGTCGTGGTCCTCATCTTCCTGCGCAACGTCCGATCGACGCTGGTCTCGGCGGTGGCACTGCCCACCGCCATCATCGGCACCTTCGCGGTCATGAAGGCGCTGGGGTTCACCTTCAACGTCGTCACCATGCTGGCTCTCACGCTCAGCATCGGTCTCCTCATCGACGACGCCATCGTGGTCATCGAGAACATCGTCCGCCACCTGGAGCACGGGGAGAGCCCAAAGGTAGCGGCGGAGAAGGGGACGGGGGAGATCGCGCTGGCGGTTCTCGCGGTGACCTTGGCGGTCGTCGCGGTCTTCGTCCCGGTGGCCTTCATGGAAGGGCTGATGGGGCGCTTCTTCTACCAGTTCGGCGTCACCGTCGCGGTGGCGGTGCTCATCTCCTACTTCGTGTCGATGACGCTGACTCCCATGCTCTCCTCGCGCGTCCTCAACGAGCACGTCGGGCAGGGGCGGGTCTCCCAGGCCATCGAGAAGGTCCTGCGGGCCATCGAGGGCGCCTACCGTGGGGCCCTCGCCTGGCTGCTCGGCCACCGCGGCATCACCGTCGCCGCCGCGTTGCTCGTGCTCGTGTTCACCGTCTTCCTGGCCACGAAGCTCAAGTTCACCTTCATGCCCCAGCAGGACATGAGCGTCGTGAAGGTCACGCTGGAGATGCCGGCTGGCACTGCGCTCGCCGAGACCCAGCGCCAGCTCGACGGGCTCTCCGTCCAGCTGCGCGACGTTCCGGGCGTGACCGACACCTTCTCGATCGCCGGCGGGGGCCCGCAGGAGGAGGTCAACAAGGGGGAGATCATCGTCAACTTCGTCCCCATCTCGGAGCGGCGCTACGGCCAGGCGGAGCTGAAGGAGCACCTCCGCAAGACGCTGCGGGTGAGCCCCTCGGCGCAGCTTGCCGTCCAGGACTTCTCGCCGGTGGCCGGAGGCGGCAACCGGCCGCAGATGCTCCAGTTCAACCTGCGGAGCACGGACCCCGAGGCCCTGCTCGCCGCGGTGGAAAAGACCCGGGAGGCCATGAGGAAGAACCCGGGGCTCGTTGACGTCGACACCACCTGGCGCAGCGGCAAGCCCCAGCTCGACGTCGAGATCGACCGGGAGCGGGCCGCCGCCTTCGGCATCCCGGCGGCGGCGATCGGGCAGAACGTCCGCGCGCTCATGGCGGGCGACAAGATCGCCGATTTCCACGAGGGTCTCGAGACCTACGACATCAAGCTCCGGCTGCCCCCCGAGGTGCTCTCCGACCCGGCGGCCCTGGGAGCGATCCCGGTGCGCGCCCCCAGCGGCCAGCTCGTCGAGCTCCGCAACATCGCCAGCGTGAGGGAGTCGCTCGGCCCGTCCCAGATCGAGCACCAGGCCCAGATGCGCCAGGTGACCCTGCTCGCCGACCTGCGCAACTACTCCCTGGGGGAGGCGATGGGCTTCCTGGGCGACTTCGCGAGGAAGGAGCTGCCGCCCTCGGTGGTCACCGACTTCGAGGGGCAGGGGCGCGAGCTGGGCAACGCCGCCCAGGCCTTCGTCCTGGCGCTGCTGCTCGGCATCGTCCTCGTCTACATCATCCTGGCCGCGCAGTTCGAGAGCCTCATCCACCCCTTCACCATCATGATGTCGCTCCCCTTCGCGATCATCGGCGGCATCGCCGGCCTGCTCCTCACCGGCCAGTACATGTCGATGATGGCCATGATCGGATTCATCATGCTCATGGGGCTCGTCACCAAGAACGGCATCCTGCTGGTCGAGTTCACGAACCAGCTGCGCGCCGCCGGCAAGTCGACACGGGAGGCCCTGCTCGAAGCTGGCCCCATACGGCTGCGCCCCATCCTCATGACCACGGTCGCCATGATCGCGGGCATGATCCCGGTGGCGCTGGCCCGCGGCGACGGCGCGGAGACCCGCGTGCCCATGGGCGTGGCCATCATCGGGGGCCTCATCACCTCCACGGTGCTGACGCTCGGCATCGTTCCGGTGGTCTACTCGCTCCTCGACGATGCGCGAGAACGGGTGGGGCGCAGGCGCGCGGCGCGTTCGGCCCGGCGCGCCGTGGCGGAGGCGGCGCGGGAGGCCCACTCCGCATAGGACCAGGCCGTGGAGCACGTCGCCAACCAGGACGCCCGCGGCCTCGCCCGGCTGCTCGGGGTCGAGCTCGCCGACGCCCGCCGGCTGCTGGGCGCGGCGGTGGCGCGAGGCAGGACCCTGCGCGACGCCCGCAACGTCCGCCGCGAGATCCTCGATCGCGCCAGCGCCACGCTCTCCCAGGAGCGGCTCCGCCTCGCCCACCGGGAGGACGCCTCCGACGGCTTCCGCCGCTACCTCTTCGAGCTCCGGGACGGTGCGCGCGTCGAGTCGGTGCGCATCCCCCTCTTCGACACCCACCACACGCTCTGCCTCTCGTCGCAGGTGGGCTGCGCGCTGGCGTGCTCCTTCTGCGCCACCGGACGGCTCGGCCTCACCCGGAACCTGGAGGCCTGGGAGATGGTCGGGCAGTGGATGGAGGTCCGCCGGGACAGCGTGCTCCCCATCACCGGCGCCGTCTTCATGGGCCAGGGGGAGCCCTTCCACAACTACGATGCGGTGATCCGGGCAGCCTACGTGCTCTGCGACCCGGCCGGCGGCCGCGTCGACGGCCAGCGCATCTCGATCTCCACCGCGGGCGTCGTCCCCATGATCCGGCGCTACACCGCCGAGGGGCACAAGTTCCGGCTCTGCGTCTCGCTCAACGCCGCCATCCCGGAGAAGCGGGCCGCGCTCATGCCCGTCGAGCGAGGGCACCCCCTCGACGAGCTCGTCGACGCGGTGCGGGAGCATGCGGAGAGGCGGGGCCGGGTGACCCTCGAGTACGTGATGATGGCCGGGGTGAACGTGGGGGAGGAGGACGCCGTCGCCTTGGGGAGGCTGCTCGCCGGGATCCCGGTGCGGCTCAACCCGATCGCGGTCAACGACGACACGGGCCGTCATCGGCCCCCGACCGAGGAGGAGTGGAACGGCTTCCGCGACGCGCTGGCGCGACACCTTCCGGGGCAGCCCATCGTGCGCCGGTACTCCGGCGGGCACGACCGCAACGCCGCCTGCGGGATGCTGGCCTCGACGCCACGCTGATCAGGGCCCCTTCCTCTTCTCGGCGGGCTGCGGCTCCTCGGGGGGCGGCTCGTCGGTGGACTTCTCCGGCGCAGGGGACGGCGCCGGTGGGGCGAGCACGTCGAGGTGCTGCAGGAGCTCGAGCCGCTCCAGGAGCTCGAGGTTCTCGATGACCTCGGCATCCGGGTCGGGAGCCGGGGCCTTCCCGTCCTTCTCGCTGGACTGCGGAGGCGGGGCGACGGCGAGGACGGCCGCGGCGGCGATGGCGGCGAGCGGGATCACGGCGTCGAGACGTTCACTCCCAGGATGAACTTGCGGGCCAGTCCCTGGTCCGGGAAGAAGTCCCCCATGGCGAGCACGTCGGCCTCGGCCAGGACCGAGAGCCAGTGCCACGGGGACCAGGAGAGGTTCAGGTCCACCTCCGGGCCGTACGACGAGCCGCCGAACCCGCTCGGCTGGTCGGCCCAGAGCCAGGCGGCCTTGATCGTGGCGTCGAAGCCGTGCCCGGGCGTCCACCCCACCTGCAGGCCGGGAGCGATCACGCCGCGCGCGTTCACCCCCGAGCCGCTGGCGCGCCGGTCGGCGTAGGACTCGGCGATGCCGCCCTGGAAGAAGAGGTTGGTGGCGGTGATGTACGGGGAGATGGCGAGGAATCCGCCCCAGGTGCCCGACCCGGACGCGATCTGCTGGCTGGAGGGGGGCGAGTCCCCGGTGAGCCAGACGAAGAACGGACTCACCGTGAACCCGGATCCGGGCTGGCCGGTGAGGCGCGCCGAGAGGAGCCAGCCCAGCGCCGGGACTTCCACCGCAACGGCGGTTCCCGCGCTCTCCGCGGTGGTGGTGCCCACCGTCCCGAACGCCGCGCCGGCGGTGAAGCGCACCTCGCTCCAGGACGAGAGCTCGAGCCTGCCCGAGACGCCGGCCCATCCCAGGCTGGTGGTGCCGCTGCCCGGGCTGTTGAGGAGGACCGCCAGCCGGCGCGAGGCGGCCCGGTAGGCGACCGACCCGGGTGCGGTCGCCTCGAGCTCCACGACCTGCCCCTCCACGAGTCCCTGCTGGAGGATCGATGCGGCGTCGCCGGTGGCGTCGCTCGACCAGGCGCCCCAGAGGCCGACCCACTCCCCGAGCGACGGCGTCCACTCCGCGGTGGCCGCCACCGCCGGGTACTTCCAGGCCGTTCCCGTGGGCCAGGCGCGGGACGGGTAGAACGCCGACACCGAGAAGGCGAACGGCGGCCCGAAGGCCCCCACGTCGAGGTCGACGTCGAGCCCCAGCCCCCAGTCGTCGTAGACGAAGCCGTCGGCGATGCGGAGGCGCTGCCGGCCCAGCCGGGCGTGGAAGGCCCCGGCGCGTCCAGCCGTGACCTCGGCGTAGACCTGCCGGATGAATGCGGTCTGGCTCGCCTCCTCCGGGAAGGTCAGGCCATTGGAGGTGACCTCGCTCGGTCCATCCGTGGTGGTGGCGAGCGCGAGGCGCGCCGTGGTGGTGCAGGCGCCGGTGGATTCCGGAGCGAGGCCCGAAGGGGAGGTGGACGAGGTGCAGACCACCACGGTGGTCGGGAAGCTCTGGGCGCGCACCAGGCCGGAGTCGACGTCGAGCCGGAAGCCGAGCCAGGAGGTCGCCTCCCAGCCGGCCGAGACGAAGACGAGCCCGGAGGCGTAACCCTCCGAGGCCCCAGGGGTGAGGTAGAGGCCGGTCGCGAAGACCTGGCCGGCCTCGTCGAAGAGCACCTGGGTGGAGGGGATGGCGGCCTGTCCGGTGTAGCGGGCTGCGAGCCCGGCACGCACCCAGAGCGGCTCGTCGAGCGAGTCCAGCTCCAGCGCGAGCACGTCGGCGGAAGCCGGGAGGTCCCCGGCCGAGGCGAGGAGCACGGCCAGGATGGGCGCGAGGGACGACACCGGCGGATGCTAAGGCTTCTTCCCCTTCTGGCGCCACAGTTCCCTGGCCTGGTCCTTCTGGGCCGGAGTCATCTGCCGCCAGCGCTGGACGTTGTCGAGGTAGCGCTGCCGGACCTCAGGCGGCGAGTCGACCATCTTGCGGAAGAGCTGCCGGACCTGTCCCTGCCGCTCCGGGGTCATCTCGCGGTACCGGCCGAAGAGCTGGAGGACCTCCCGCCGCTCGTCGGGGGCGAGCTGCCGGAAGCGCTTCCAGGTCTGGGTGATGTCGGCGCGCTGATCGGCCGGGAGCGAGCGCCAGCGGTCGAGCCGGCCCTTCAGCTCGGCCTGCCGCTCCGGCGTCATCTCCTGGAAGGCCTGCCAGCGCTTGCGGAGCGCGTCCTTGTCCGACGGCGAGAGCTGCTCCCACCGCTCCCGGGCAGCGGAGGGGGGACTCGCGGAGGCCCCGGGAGCGGTGCTGGAGCCCTCCTGTGCCGGTGCGACCCAGGCCACGGAGAGGAGGAGGACGGCGAGGAGAGAGCGTGCGATCACGGCCGGCCCTCCTGGAGCTCGTCGAGGTGGGCGACCACCTCGAGGTCCTCGGGGGTCTCGACGACGTCGAGGCTCGCGACCTCCACGTAGTTCTCGAGCAGGTCGAGGTGGCGGGCGATCTCGAGGTCGGTCCGCTCCCCCGCCTGGCGCACCCAGATCCCCACGGCGAGCGCGGCAGCGAGGCCGGTGGCCGGAACGAGCCAGCGGAAGGGGTGCGCGGAGAGCCGCTCGAGGAACGTGCGGCGGCGCGGCGCCTCGCGAGCCAGCCGCGCGTAGAAGCGCTGCTCGAAGCCGGGACGCGGCGGGGGCGGGGCGGGAAGCGCGGCGACGGCGGAGAGGGCCCGCGCGATCAGGTCGCGCTCGGCGCGGCAACCGGCGCACGCCGACAGGTGCCCCTCCACCTCGGCGCGCCGGCCGGGGTCGAGCGCGCCGTCGAGGAGCGCGGTCAGGTCGTCGGCGACGTGGGTCTCGTTGCGGTTCACGCCTCGGCTCCCTTCCCGGACCAGGGCTCGAGCGCGCGCGCCGCCGAGACGGTGGCCCGGTGAACGAGCGACTTCACCGAGGGTACCGTGGTTCCCAGCACCTGTGCGATCTCCTCGTAGGCGAGCCCCTCGAACCGGGCCAGCACGAAGGCGGCCCGCTGGTTGTCCGGCAACCGGGCCAGCATCGCCTGGACGTCGCGGGAGAGCGCGTTGCCGCGGGCCATCTCCTCGGGCGTGGCCGCCGGGCCTGCCAGCGCGTCGGGGTCGAGAGGCGCCCCGTCCTCGGCGTTCGGGTCGATCTCCGGACGGGCCTGGTACTCACCGCGCCGGACCTCGTTCAGGCAGTGGTTGGTGGCGATCCGGTAGAGGAAGGTGGTGAAGCGGGCGCTCGGCTGGTACCGATCGGCGCTCTGGTGGAGCTTCAGGAACACGTCCTGCGCGAGCTCCTCGGCCCTGGCGGAATCCTTCACGAATCTCTGACAGAAGGCCATGGTCGCGCGTCCGTGCTTCTCGAAAAGGGCCCGGAACGCCGCCTCGTCACCTCCCTGGAACGCGACCATCAGCGCCGCGTCGGGATCCGGAGCCATCCACATCCTCGAACACGGGAATCCGCGGTGGGTTGCGGTGGGTCAGGAACCCAGGTGGAGGCCTGCTCGGACGATCAGGTAGATCACGGCGGCGACCAGGCCCGAGGCCGGGATCGTGAAGATCCAGGCCCAGATGATGCGGCCGGCCAGCCCCCACCGGACGGCGCGGTACCCCTTGGTCGCCCCGACGCCGACGATGGCGCCGGTGATGGTGTGGGTGGTCGAGACCGGGATGCCGATGTGCGAAAGGAACAGGATGGTCACGCCACCGCCGGTCTCGGCGGCGAACCCGCCGATGGGCTGGAGCTTGGTCAGGCCGTAGCCCATGGTGCGAACGATCCGCCACCCTCCGAAGAAGGTGCCGAGGGCGATCGCCGAGTGGGTGAGCAGAACGATCCACCAGGTCACGTGGAAGGGTCGGTCTGTCCAGATGGTCCCGTAGAGGATCACGGCGATGATGCCCATGACCTTCTGGGCGTCGTTCGAGCCATGGCTGTAGCTGAAGATGGCCGACGACAGGAGCTGCAGCTTGCGGAACCAGCCGTCGACGCGCCCGGGACGGAAGCCCCGCACGATCCACGCCGTGAGGATCATGAGGCTCGAGCCGAGAGCCATCCCGATGAGCGGGGAGAGCACGATGAAGGCGGAGATCTTCAGGATCCCGGATACCACCAGGCCCTTCGCCCCGAGGGCGGGAAGGGTGGCCCCCACCATGCCGCCAGCGAGTGCGTGGGACGAGGAGGACGGTAGGCCCAGCCACCAGGTGAGCAGGTTCCAGACGATGGCGCCCATGAGCGCCGCGAAGATCACGGCCAGGACCACCTCCACGCCCTGGGCCTTCAGGAGGTCGAACTGGATGATTCCCTTGCCCACCGTCTGGGCCACTCGCAGCTCGCCGCCGAAGAAGACCGGGGCGGCGGCCACGAAGTTGAAGAACGCGGCCCAGGCCACGGCTGCGACCGGCGAGAGCACGCGGGTCGAGACGATGGTGGCGATGGAGTTCGCGGCATCGTGGAAGCCATTGATGAAGTCGAAGGCCAGGGCGACGACGATGAGGCCGATGACGACGGCGAGGAGCATGGCGGGGTCGCGGAGAGACCGCGCTAGGTGTTCTCGAGGACGACGTTCTCGATCACGTTGGCCACGTCCTCGGCCCGATCGGTTGCGGTCTCGATCAGGTCGAGGATCTCCTTCCACTTCATGATGGTGAGCGGGTCGGCCCCGCTGCGGAAGAGGTCGGCCAGCGCGCGGCGGAGCAGCGAGTCGGCCTGGTTCTCGAGGGAGTTGATCTCGAGGCAGGCGTCCAGGATCCTCTTCGAGTCCTTGATGTTGCGGAGCCCGTGCACGGCCTCCTGCATCTTGCGGGTCTGGGCGAGCAGCACGGTGGCCAGTTCCCGGGCCTCGGGCATCAGGGTCTGGATGTCGTAGAGGCCGATGCGCTCGGTTGCGGCGTCGGTGAGGTCGAGCACGTCGTCGATGGCGGAGAGCAGCCGGTGGATCACCGCCCGATCGAAGGGAGTGATGAACTGGGTGTAGAGCAGCTCGAAGGCCGCGTGGGTGACGTCGTCGGCCTTGTGCTCGACGTCCTTGATCTCCTTCACCTTGCGCGGGATGTCCCGGAAGTCCTCGAACAGCTCCTTGAGGAGCCGTGCCCCCTCGACGGTGAGCGCGGCCTGCTTCTCGAAGGCGTCGAAGAAGGCGTCCGTCTTCGGCATGAGCTTCGTGAGAATCGACACTTGCGTCTCCCCGGGGCGGTGAAAGCGCGCGGACAATACCCTCGAACGGGGCGAGGTTCCAACGGTCCGATCAAGTGTTCCGAAAAGGCGAGACATGACAGGGGGTTCCGGATAATGGACCGTCCGTGACCGAGAAACTCTACCTTTCCGACACCTACCTTTCGCAGTTCGAAGCCACCGTGATCGAGGCGCGAGTCCACCAGGGCCGGGTGGGACTGGTGCTCGACCGGACCGCCTTCTACCCCGAGGGCGGGGGACAACCGGCCGACCGCGGGAGCATCGGTGGGCTGCGGGTCGACGACGTCGTCGAGGAGGCGGGTGAGGTGGTCCACCTCCTCGGCGATGGCGACGCCCCGGGTCCCGGGACCCGGGTCTCCTGTGCCGTGGACTGGACGCGCCGTTTCGATCACGTGCAGCAGCACCACGGGCAGCACCTGCTCTCCGCGGCCTTCCAGAGGCTCCGAGGGGCCGCCACGGTCTCGTTCCACCTCGGGGCCGAGTCCTGCACGATCGACCTCGACCAGCCGCCCGCCGCGCTTCCCCCCGAGGCGCTCGCCGCCGCCGGGGCCGAGGCCAACCGCCTCGTGTGGTCCGACCTCCCGATCGAGGCCAGGGAGCGGACGCCGGAGGAGCTCGCGTCGCTCCCTCTCCGCAAGGACGCGGTGAAGGGTTCGCGAATCGCCGTCGTCTTCGGCCCCGGGGCCGGGGAAGTGGTCGACGCCTCACCCTGCGGGGGAACGCACCCGCGCCGGACGGGGGAGGTCGGGGCGATCGCGGTGCTGCGGTCCCAGAAGTGGGGCCCGGGAACGCGGGTCGAATTCGCCTGCGGCGGTCGGGTGCTGGCGCTCCTGCACCGGGACGAGGAGCGGCTCTCCCGGGCGAGCGCCGCGCTGCGCTGCGCGCCGGCGGAACTGGTCGGCGCGGTCGAGAAGCTCGCGGAGGAGGGCCAGGCGCGGCGCAAGGAGCTCGGGTTCCTGCTCGAAGCGCTGGCCGAGGCCGAGGCTAGACGTCTGGACGGCAGTGTCCCCGCGGGTTCGCCGGTGGCCCTTCGCCTGGAGGGGGCGCTCGGCACGCCTGCCGGGATGAAGTCGGTGGCCCAGGCACTGGCGGCCCTTGGCCGGGTGGCGCTCCTCGGCGCCGCCGACGGCGAGCGGGCCCACCTCTGCTTCGCTCGGGCGCGCGGTCCGGGCGCCCATCTCGGCGAGCTCGTGCGCGATTCGGCCGCGCTCCTGGGCGGCAAGGGCGGCGGAGCGCCCGACCTCGCCCAGGGAGGCGGTCCGGCCAGGGAGCGGCTGGACGAGGCGCTCGCGGCGGCGGCGGTGCGCGTCCAGGGAGGGTGAGCGGATGGCGATCGACCTGGGAGATCCGCTTCGCTGGCGCGACTCGCTCCCGGCCCGCCAGCCGGCCTCGAGCGAGGTGGCGGCTGGCGCCGTGGCCGGGCTGACCGGAGGCCTGGTGGCCTGGGGTGTCGCCATGGTGCTCCTGCCGGAGGGAACCGGCGGCCTCCACCCGCTGCGGCTCGTGGCGGCGACGCTCTTCGGCCCCTTCGCGCTCGAACCGGGAAACGTCCGCCTGCCGGCCCTCGTGGGCGCCCTCCTGGTCGCGTTCGCCGCCATCGCCTACGGGCTCGTGTTCGTCTCCATCCTGCGGCCGGCCGCGCCGCCGCGCCGGGCCATCGGAGTGGGGGCGATCTACGGAGGCGTGCTCTACTTCCCGGCCTGGCTGGGCGTGGTGCACGTCTTCGACCCGCTTCTCTACCAGGCGGGGCAGGGGAAGGGCCTCGCGATCCTCGCACTCCACGTTCTCTACGGGGCGACGATGGGGCTCGTGGTTCCCTACCTGCGGAGGATCCTGCCCTGAAACTCCCTAGCCGGTGGCGCCGCCTGGTTCACGCAACGTGACGAGGGTGGCGCCCCAGCCGCCGGCGTCCTCCCCGGCGGTCCGGAAGGAGTGGACGAGCGGGTGGCGCCTCAGCGCGGCCTCGACCGTGCGGCGCAGCGCCCCGGTGCCCTTGCCGTGCACCACGCGGACCTCGCGCAGTCCCGCCTCGGCGCAGGCGTCGAGCCAGTCGGCCACCACGTCGGCGGCGTCCGCGGGGCGGAAGGTGTGCAGGTCGAGGGACCCGTCGATGGGGAGGCGGTGCTCCATGGTCGCGATGATAGACTGCACCGATGCGACACGCTCGCGCCCTGGTGGCGCTCATCGCCCTGTCCCTCGCGACGCCCGCGGCGAGCCAGCAGACGACCCTCACGCCGCTGTCGTACGACTGGACGGCCGACGGCGTCGTCACCGGCGTCACGGCGGCGACGGTGATCGCCCTCCACCTGTTCAAGAACGACCTCGCGCCGCTCGAGTGCAAGTGGTGCACGCCCGGGAAGATCGACGGCGAGGTGGCGCGCTCGGTCATGTGGTCGAGCCCGGGGACGGCGAACACCATGTCCGACGTGGGGCAGTTCATCCTGCCGCTGGCGGTCATGGCCTACGGCGTCGCCCAGGGCTACGGGGCCGGCGACCCGGCGGCCGGGTGGTCCTCGGCCTTGCTCATCACCGAGGCCACGAGCATCGCCCTGCTCGCCAACGTCATCGTGAAGTATGCGGTGGGCCGGGCCCGGCCCTACGTCTGGATGGGGCAGGCCGGCCTCTATGGCGACCCGAAGGACGAGAACCTCTCGTTCTTCTCCGGGCACACGACCCTGGCGTTCGCCGTCGTGGTCTCGGCGGGGACGCTCTTCCTCATGCAGGGGATGCCCGGCGCCGGGTGGGTCCTGGGTGGCGGTCTCGCGCTCGCGACCTTCGGCGGATACCTGCGCATGGCGGCCGGCCAGCACTACCTGACCGACGTCCTCGCCGGTGCCGCGGTCGGTAGCCTCGTCGGATGGGCCGTGCCCTTCCTCTTCCACCGCCCCCGCAAGCCAGGAGAGGCGCCGCAGCCGGGTGCACTCATGCCGGCGGCAGGCGGGATCGCCATCGCCTGGTAACCCTCGACGAGCACCTGGCCCGTCTCGCCTCCCTCCTCGCCGCGGAGCGGGAGGAGGAGAAGGCGCGGCTCGCCGACGCGGCCTCCCGGCTCTCGCTCGGCGAGCGGGAGGCGCGCGGCCTGGCGCTCGCCGACGTGGAGGCGCTCGACGAGACCGTCCTGGCCGGCAGGTCGCTCGTCGCCTACGGCCGCCCGGGGCGGCCGCTCGGCGCTTCGCGCATCGGGGTGGGGGCGCTGGTGCGGGTGGACCTCCGTCGGGAGAAGCGGGATGACGCTCCCTCTGGCGTGGTGGCGCGCCGCAGCCGCGACCGGGTCTCCGTCGCCTTCGACGACCCGCCCCCCGAATGGGCGACGTCGGGGCGGGTCTCGCTCGAGCTCGTCCCGTCGCCGGTCACCTGGGAGCGGCTCTCGGCCGGGCTGCGGCGGGTGGCCTCGGAGGAAGGAAGGCGCTGGCACGCGCTGCTCGCTGGGGAAGCGCCGCGCTTCCTCCCCCGCGCGCGCGGGCCGCTCCTCCCCTCCTCGCTGGCGCCGGAACAGGAGGCAGCCCTCGACCTCGCCGACCGCTCGCTCGACCTGGCGCTGGTCCACGGGCCGCCCGGCACCGGGAAGACCACCGTCCTCGTCGAGGTGATCCGTCGCGCGGTGGCGCGCGGGGAGAAGGTGCTGGCCGCCGCGCCGTCGAACCTGGCCGCCGACAACCTGCTCGAGCGCCTGGTCGCGGCCGGCGTGGACGGCGTGCGCGTCGGCCACCCGGCGAGGGTGGTTCCCGCTTTGCTCGACCGCACGCTCGAGGCCCGGGTGGAGGGGCACGAGTCGGCGCGCATCGCGGCCGGGATCGTCGAGGAGGCGCTCTCGCTCCGCCGGGACGCACGCAAGCGGCGTGAGAGGCGGGGGCCTGGGCGCTTCAGCGAGGCTCGCGACGCCGAGCGCCGGGCCCGGGAACTGCTCGCCGAGGCGCGGAGGCTCGAGGACCGGGCCGAGCGGGAAGTGCTCGACCGGGCGCAGGTGGTGGTGGCGACGCTGACGGGTGTCGATGCGCCGGTGCTCTCCGGGCGCCGCTTCGCGCTCGCAGCCGTCGACGAGGCCACCCAGGCCGTCGAGCCGGCGGCCATACTGGCGCTCCTCCGCGCCGAGCGCGCCGTGCTGGCCGGCGACCACCTGCAGCTTCCACCCACGGTCATCTCGGAGGCCGCCGCCCAGGGCGGGTTCGGCGTCTCGCTCTTCGAGCGGCTGGCCTCAATTCACGGAGAGTCGATGATGGTCACGCTCGCCGAGCAGCGGCGCATGAACGAGGCCATCATGCGCTTCCCTTCCCAGGCGGTGTACGGGGGTCTCCTGCGGGCCCACCCCTCGGTGGCGGGGTGGAGTCTCGACGAGGAGCCCCTGCTCCTCGTGGACACCGCCGGAACCGGTCACGAGGAGGGTACGCCGGAGGGCTCGGAGTCGCGCCACAACGAGGGAGAGGCGGCGCTCGTCGCCCGCGAGGTGGAGCGGGTGCTCGCGCTCGGCGTCGCTCCCGGGGACGTGGCCGTGATCTCCCCGTACGACGCACAGGTGCAGCGGCTACGGCAGCTGCTCGCGACGAGGGTGGAGGAGGGGCTGGAGGTCGACTCGGTCGACGGCTTCCAGGGGCGCGAGAAGGAGGCGGTGGTGGTGTCGCTCGTCCGCTCCAACGACCTGGGCGAGGTGGGATTCCTCTCCGACGTGCGGCGCATGAACGTGGCCATCACCCGGGCCCGGAAGAAGCTCGTCGTGGTCGGGGATTCGGCCACGGTCGCGCGGCACCCGTTCTACGAGTCGTTCGTGCGGCACGCGCAGGAGACCGGTGCCTGGAGGTCCGCCTGGGAGCGCGAGTAGAGGCCGCGGGGCGCCTTCGGCCCCGAAGTGCGTCTGCCGCCGGGCGACGGTGCGCCCCTCTCCGCATCGCTGGTCCTCGCGACTGGCCGGATTCGCGTTGGGTGAATGGTGCGGAGGTCGCTGCGGAGATGTGATGAACGGGGTCGTTCCCCTGATGCGGCGATAATTGCCGCATCGATCGGCCAGATCGAAGGAGGAACGACCCCATGGAACACATTGGCATGGACCTGCATCGCCGCCAGAGCACTTACTGCGTCGTCGACGACGCCGGGAAGGTCACCGCCCGAGGGAGGGTGGAGAGCACCCAGGAGGGATGGAGTTCGCTGTTGAAGCGCTGGCCCAGAGAGGCGATTGGGCTGGCGGTGGAGACGGGCACGCTCACCTGGATGGCCGTCGACTGCGCTCGGGAACTCGGCATCGAGCCGGTGGTGGTCGACGCGC
Source organism: uncultured delta proteobacterium (assembly GCA_963802065.1). Taxonomy (GTDB): domain Bacteria; phylum Myxococcota; class Myxococcia; order Myxococcales; family Anaeromyxobacteraceae; genus CAIOAK01. Next base: position 114,186 of record CAWDHF010000012.1, read on the forward strand.
GGCAATTCAAGCTGGTTGCATCGAGCAAGAAGAAGAGCGACCGGAGGGACGCCTTTCACCTTGCCGATGCGCTGCGAGCAGGGCTCGCCCAGCGGTGCACGGTGACGGTCCCCAGCGCGCGGGCACGTAGCGGGCGAGGGGTACTGCAGGCGCGGTCGACGGTGGTGAAGCAGTGCACGGTGCTGCGGAACGCCGCATGCGGACTCCTGCGCTCGATCGGCATCCAGGTGAGCGCCCGTCGGTTCGCGTCCGATGCGCACTGGGGGAAGGTGCTCGCCGAGAACCAGATCCCACACTTCATGCGCAAGGCCCTGGAGATCCACCGCAGCACCTGGAGGGCGCTCGAGGCGGCACGCAAGGAGTTCAACGATCTGGTCGAGGCCGAACTCCTGCAGTGGCCGGAGGCGGCCCGCCTGAAGGAGATCGCTGGGTACGGCGACGTGGTGACGCTCGCCGTCGCGAGCAGCATCGACGACCCCCACCGGTTCCGGGAGGAGAAGCAGGTTGCGAGCTACGCCGGGATGGTGCCCACCGTCCGGGACAGCGGGGACAGTACCTGGCGCGGCGGGATCACACACCAGGGGCGGGTCTTGCTGCGCGTGGCGATGGTTCAGGCCGCCCACGCAGCGTTTCACAGCAAGAAGCTGAGCCCCGCGCTGAGGCGATGGGCGCTGCGGCTCCTGATGCGCAAGGGGCGCCAGGTGGCAGCGGTGGCGCTCGGGCGTCGCCTGCTCCTGCTCGGCTACAAGCTCATGCGCACGGGCGAGGTCTACGACCCGACATTCGGAGCGGAGGCGACTGCATAGGATTCGTCACGTTCATCAACTTGAAGGAGACCTTGACGTATCGGTAGCGGGACACAGCGATTCGAGGGTGGCGTTGCCCGACATTGCCTTGGTTGCCTGTACGGAGACCGTTGCGGAGATTGGGCGCGCCGCCCCCGAAACAAGAGCCTGAGCGCTCTCGACCACACCCATGTGACCGGCGAAGCTGAGCCGAGCACGAAGAGAAGCCTGAGTCGCTGCCCCGCACACCGTCTTGACAGGAACGACCCCGTTCAGAGAAGGCGATGCTCGGAGGGGCGACCGCGCCGGCTGGAGAACGCCTGGGGCCGAAGGCGACGCGGGTGGGCGGCTCGAGGGGAGGCCCGGGCGCCGACGCGACGGCGGGTGCGCCGCGGTTCCGCCCATCCACCAGGCGCCCGGGATGGCCGCGTCGGGCGCCGCCTCCGCAGCGACCTCATCGGGGTCCCCTGTCGTCGCGGCCCCGGGGCGGATGCTCCACCTTGTCGCCGCGACCCCGCCTACCCCGGAGAGCGAGGACAAGCGGCGCGGAGACGAGGCCGCCCCGGGCGCCGGCCATCGGTGGGCGACAACGGGCGTCCCCGCTGCACTCACCCCCGCACTCGGTTACGCTCGTCCCGTGCTCCGCCGCACATTCCAGCTGACGAGCGGCATCGGCCCCTGGCGCGAGCGACAGCTCTGGTCGCAGGGCGTCGCCACCTGGGACGACCTCGAGGCCCGCCGTGGCGCCGCGGCATCGCGCCTGGACGGGCGCCTGCTCGAGGCCGTGGAGCGCGCCCGCGGGGCGGTGTCCCGCGGCGACGCCGGGGCGCTCGCGGCCATGATGCCGGCGCGCGAGCGCTGGCGGCTCCTGCCGACCTTCGCCGCAGACGCGTCTTTCCTGGACGTCGAGACCGACGGGGGCGACACCGTCACCGCCGTCGCCGTCCTCGACCGCGATGGACCTCGCGTCTTCCTGCGGGGCCGGGACCTCGACGACTTCCCCACCGCGAGCCGGGACTGGAAGCTCCTCGTCACGTTCAATGGACTCTCCTTCGACGTTCCGGTGCTGCGCAGGGCCTTCCCGGGATGGAGCCCGCCTCCAGCGCACGTCGACCTCCGCCATCTCTGGGCCCGGCTCGGGCACCGTGGGGGCCTGAAGCTCCTCGAGGCCGCGCAGGGCATCGGCCGACCGCCCCATCTCGCCGGTCTGGGGGGATGGGACGCGGTCCTGCTCTGGAGGCGGCACGAGAACGGCGACCGGGCCGCCTTGCGGCTCCTCGTCGAGTACAACCTCCACGACGCGGTGAACCTCCAGGCGCTCGCCGCGCTCGGCTACAACCGGACGGTCGAGCGTCTCGGCCTGCGCGCCGATCCCGTTCCGGTGGCCCACCGCGGCGAGTGGCTCCACGACATGTCCCGGCAGATCCTCGCGCTCGGATGAACCCCGCAGCTCCGCTCCTGCTCGCGGCGCTCGCCGCCGCCCCGTCGCAGCCGCGCGACGAGGAGGGTCGCTTCCTCAACCTGGATCCGCGTGTGACCCACGGTCTCGGAGGGCTCCTCCGCTGGCAGATCCTCGACCGGGTCGACGGTTCGAAGCGGTCGACTCCCGACCGTGCCCCCGTTCCCACCGTCGAGCCCGACCGGGAGCGGCTGCGCCGGCCGCCTGGGCCCGGAGAGGGGGCTCGCGTCACCTGGCTCGGCCACGCGAGCTTCCTCGTGCAGCTCGACGGCGTGTCGCTGCTCGTCGACCCGGTTCTCGGCGAACGGATGGGGCCTGCCGGAGTCGTGGGGCGAAACGTCCCTCCCCCGCTTCGCGCCGAGGAGCTGCCCCACGTCGATCTCTGCCTCGTCTCCCACGACCACTGGGACCACATGGACGTGCCCACGCTCCGCGCGGTCGGGGCGCCGGTCCTGGCCGGACTCGGGACCGAAGGGCCGCTCGTCCGGGAAAGGCTCCTGCACGTTGGGATGGGCTGGTGGCAATCGAAGACGTTCCGCGGGATCACCATCACCTTCGTCCCGGCGCAGCACTTCTCGGGGAGAGGCATCGGGAACCGCGACCGCACGCTCTGGGGCGGCTGGGTGATCCAGGGGTCGTCGGCGACGCTCTACCACTCCGGGGACACCGCCTACTTCTCGGGCTTCAAGGAGATCGGCCGGCGCTTCCCGGAGATCGACGTCGCCATGCTTCCCATCGGCGCGTACGACCCGCGCTGGTTCATGCAACCGGTCCACGTCGACCCCGAGGAGGCGCTGCAGGCCTTCGAGGACCTGGGCGCGCGCACCTTCGTGGCCATGCACTGGGGCACCTTCAAGCAGTCCGACGAGCCGCTCGACGAGCCCCCGGTCCGGCTCGAGGCGGAGCGCGCCCGGAGGTCCATCGCCCCGGAGCGCGTCCGGGTGCTCGCGGTCGGCGAGACCATCGACGTCCGCCGTCCCTAGAGCGCATCGAGATGCGCCCTTGCGCCCCAAACGGGCCAGATCCGTCCCACCTCCACCTCCACCACAAGTGCGCCCCGGGTGGTGCGTCGCCGCGGGCTCGTCCGGGGCGCTACAATCGGCGACACGACCTCCCGGCCTCCGCCGGCCGCGGTCGGAGAGGATCAACCGTGCCCGATGGTGAACATCAGCTCCTGGCCGCATCGTTCGAACGCACCATCGGTGACCGGCTCCTGGCTGCCGAGCGGCTCACCGCCTGGCTGCCCAGCATCCTGGGAGGCGCGCTCGAGAACGCCGACCTGGGCTACAGCCCGGCGACCCATTCCTTCCTGGTGGTCATCCGGACCCGCGGGCTCGCGCCCGCGGCCGAGGCCAGATTTCACTATTGGTGCGCCAGGGCCGGCGGCATGCCCTGGAACCTGAGCACCTGCAGGCCCGAGGATCGCCGCTTCCTCGAGGAGCGGGCCGCCCGCTGCGAGATCCGTTCGGTGGAGGTGCAGGCCCGCAACGTGCCCGAGGCCGCCGCCCGGATCGCCAGCGTGGCCGGGGCGCCGCCCGACCGCCGCCCGGCCTCCGACGCCCACCCCACACTCTCCATGGACGCCGGCAGCGCTGCCTTCGCCGCGGTCACCTGGGACCCGGCGGCTCACCGTCTCTTCATCCCCGGGGTGAGCGCACCCCCCCTGGGCGACGTCGTGAACGTCCTCCTGCGCGTACCCCGGATGGATCGCCCGCTCGAGGCCCGCGCGCGCGTCGTCGAGGTCCGCGACGAGAGGGACGCGGCGCCCGGCAAGCCGGCCGGTTTCGGGCTCTCCTTCGACGGCCTCCAACCCATCCTGGCGGCCGCGCTCGCCACCCACGCCACGAGCATCCACGACCCGGGCGCGAACTCGCGCGTCGCGCCGCGGTACGCGGTGAACGCCCCGGTGAAGGTCCAGGCCGAGGAGGGGCCGACCGCCCGGCTCGAGTACGCGAATCCCGAGGAGTTCGCCGACGACTACGTGGAGAACCTGTCGCAGGGTGGCGCCTTCGTTCGGACCGGCGCGGCCCTTCCGGAGGGGACGAGGCTCACCCTCGACATGCGGCTCCCCGGCGGCACGCAGCTCCGCGCACCCGCCACGGTGATGTTCCGGAATCCTCGCGGCGTGGGGGTGAAGATCGAGCTCGACGAGGACGGCCGACAGAAGCTGGCCGCGGTGCTGGCCCGGATCTCGGCGCGGCCACGCCGGGCGCTGGTCGTGGACGACGACGCGCTCATCCTGCGCGCCCTGACCGATTCGCTGCAGGCGCGCGGCTTCGAGGTGCTGACCGCCAAGGACGGGCAGGAGGGGCTGCATATCGTCGCCGACGAGCTGCTCACCCTCGACCTGCTCGTCACCGACGTGCGCATGCCGGCCATGGACGGCGAGACCTTCGTGCGCACCATCCGCGGAGCGGGAGGCGAGTCGGAACTCGCCATCGTGGTCATCGCCGGGACGCTCGACGCCGCCCTGGAGAAGCGGATGGAGACGGCCGGAGCCGATGCCGTCCTCGACAAGGCGCTCGGTCCCGAGGACCTCGCCGCCGCCGCCGACGCGGCCCTGGAGCGCAAGCGGCTCGTCCCGACGAGCGGGTAGCCGCGCGTCGCGATCAGGGACCGCAGTTCCCCTCGACCGGGATCGACCCGGCCAGGGTTCCGAGGCCGTCGCTCGCCGTCACCGAGAGAGCGCCACCCGGACTCCATTCGCCGCAGAAAGATCGGTTCCCGCACATCGTGAGGATCGGGGAGCAACTCGGTCCCACGCAGGGCTGCGGCACCGCCCCAGCCGAGAGACAACCGCCCGAGGCCGCGGTGACCAGGTCGAGGGGGTCGCCGTCGTCGTCGACGACGACAGGGGCCGCGAGCGAGGTCTCCAGGAACTGCAGGTCGCGCTCGACGCAGGTGCCCTTCCCGGGGTCCGAGATGCAGCAACCGACCCGATCGACTTCGCAGGACATCTTCATGACGACGGTCGTTGCGGCCAGCCTGGGGGCCCGGTTCCGGACCTCGAGGACCGTGAACTGCGCAGGCCCGGCCTCGAACGGGTCGGCCGCCGAGACCGTGAGGGAATGGAAGCCGACGAGCAGGCCCGGATCGGGCCGCCCCGTGAACGGCGTGGCGCAGGTCACCCAGGCCGTGCCCTGCCGCTCCACCACGTCGGAGCAGGCCGGGTCGTCTCCCACGGAGAGGACGAGCGGGTCGCCGTCGTCGTCCGCCCAGGTGGACAGGCCGGCCTGGGCGGCATACCGCTGGAACGAGGCCTCGTAGCCGTGGTCCACCGATGCCGTCGTCACGGGGGTGGTGAGGCGCGGCGCGCGGTTCGTCACCTCCACCTCCCAGCCCGCCGAGGAGCGGGCACCGTTCACGTCGGCCACGACCAGCTCCACCCGCCGGGACACGTCCGGGCCGATGAGCAGGGCGGCATCGGAGGCCTTCGCGAAGGGGACGACGATGGTGATCCGGGCGCGGTCGACGAGCCCCTGCACGTCGAAGACGTTGCCCCCGTCCCCGGAACTCTCGGAGGTGAAGCCGAGAGCCGTGACCGGGTCGCCGTCGGGATCGCTCCAGGTGGCGGCCGGAGTCTCCCCGGTCGCGACGAATTGGCGCGTGGCGGTGTCGAATCCGTGCGGCAACGAGACCCGACCGCCCCCCGAGACCACGGGCGGGCGATTCCCGACGTCGACCCGCTGTCGCCCCACCGCGACCATTCCTCGGGAGTCGGTGGCCGCGACGACGAAGGTGTACCGGCCGGAGATGGCGGTTCCGTCCGTCTCGATGCGGACGCTGGGCTCTGCGGCGGTGTCGCCGGGAGAGAACGTGATCGTCGGGGCCGTCTGGGCCGAGAGCTCGGGAGGAAGCTCCACCGACCAGCGATAGGCGAATCCGACGCCCGCCGGCCCCGTCGCCATCGCCGACAGGGCCACCTCCCGGGAGAGTCCATCCCAGGGAGTGCAGGAGAGTGGTGCTCCGCTGCAGAGGTGCTCGATCGAGAGGTCGCCCGCGATGGTCACGGAGGGCGGGTCGATCGTCGCATCGACCCTCACGGGAAGCACTCGAACCGCGCTCGAGGCGCCCAGGGAATCCACGACGGTGAGCGAGACCTCGTGATCGCCGGCGCACGGGAAGACCACCGTGAAGTCGACGCCGCTCCCGGTGACGGGGAGGGGTTCGCAGCCCGAGGTGCCCGATGGCGAGGTGGCCTTCCAGGACCAGCCGGAGACGGCGTCGCCGGGATCGTCGTCGTGGCTGGCGCTGCCTCGGAAGAGCAGCGGCCGGTTCGTTCCGGCGGAGGACGGAGGCTCGATGATCGCGACCGGAGCCGCGTTCGCCACGCACATGCCAGACCGGCACCAGGAGCCGGAGGGGCAGGGAGCGGAGTCCGAGCAGCTCGCGGGCTCGGGCAGATCCCCACATCCCGAGAGAGCGACGACGACCGAGAACAGGACGATTGGGGCGCTGCGACCCGTCAGGCTTGTGTCCAATTGATACCCCGTTAGATGTAGACAGAAGTAGTCATTAATCGGATTCGATCCGGAGTTCACGGCCCACACATGCGAAGGGTATTCCGAGACATTTTCCTGTACCGGACAGGCCAGTTCGCGGCCCGGTACGGTCGATCCGCGGACCACCGGTCCGGGGCACGGACCTCAAGGGCGCCCGATGATGTCGCGATCGGCCTCGGTCCCGATCCCACGCCGATTGCAGGAGCAATCGGGTGGAATCGCCAGCCGATGCTCGCCACCCTCATCGCACTCCTCCTCGTTGCACCGGCCGCCCGGGCCGGTCCCACGACGCCGGCCCCGGCCTCGCCCGACATCGAGGCCGCGCACGTCGCCGCAGAGGCGGCGGTCCGTTCCGGCGACTACCGCTCCGCCGTTCGCCGATATCAGGCGATCCTGGCCGAGCTCGAGAGGCGGCCGGTCACGGAGGCGCCCGAGGCCGATTGGTCCCGTGCACTCCTCCAGCTCTCCGTCGTCGAGTCCACACTCGGAAACGGGGACGCCTCGCGTGCGGCCATGGAGCGGGTGCTCGCCCTTGACCCGTCGGCCCGGCTCGATCCGGAGCTCTACTCCCCGTCCTTCCGGCGGGAGTTCGAGGCGGCCCGGAGCCGGGTCGCCGCCCGTCCGCAATTCCGGCTCCGGGTGACGACACGCGAGGGGGAGGGCGAGGCCTGGCTCCAGGGTCGCCCGATCGGAGCGGTGCCGGCGGAGGCGAGGCTGCCGGCCGGGTCCTACCGGGTGGGTGCGGTGGTCGGCGGGCGGGTGCAGACCGTCACCATCCACCTCGCGAGCGACGAGGTGGTGACCCTGGAGAAGGTCGCCCCCGCCCCGGTTCCCGACCTCGTGGCGAAGTCCCCCCCGCCGCCGCTCGACCTCGACCCGTCTCCTCCGGGGAGCTGGATGCGTCCGACCGCCTGGGTGGCAACCGGACTCGCGGTCACCGCCGCCGGGCTCGCAACGTGGCAGGGCGTTGCGGCGGCAGGGTCCTACTCCGAGGCGAAAGGCATGCTCCAGCCCGACGGAACGCTCGCCCCGGGAGTGGACCCAGCGGCCTACGCCTCGGCTGCCGCGTCCTACCAGTCGGAGCGTCGCAACGCCTGGATCGCGGGAGGGAGCGCTTTGATTCTCGGCGCCGGGGCCACGGTGCTCTGGATCCTCGCCCCGTCTTCACCCGTCGAGGTGGCGCCCGGGGGACTGGCGATCCGCTTCTAGCCGACTTCTAGCGGCCCGCGGGCGGGGGAGGGATCGCGCCCTTCGCCGCTGCGAGGCCGTCGAGCAGCACCCGCGACAGCTCGGGACCGAGATAGGTCCTCTTCGCCTCGCCGGTGCGCGCGCGCACGCCCTCCGCCGTCTCCACGTACCCGACGTAGTCCCCCACGAGAGAGACCACCTCGGCCCCCGGGCCGAGCGCTTCCCGCCAGGCGCTTCCCACCGCCGCGCCCGGCTCGGCCGGGACGGCGAGGAGGGTGGCCGGCCCGACCCGGAGCGCCACCACGCGGGTCCGCTCCGGCATCCAGTTCCAGAGCAGGTTGGCGAGGAGCCGATCGAGGAAGGGTGGAACCGCTCCGAACGACGGCGCGGGCAGGGAGACCTCTGCGGCGGCCGCTGCCAGTTCCGGCGCCCCGTCGCCCGGCGGGTACGGGAGCTGGCGGACCTCCGCGGCGACGTGCCGACCGTAGGCGAGGTGCGCCGGGCCGGGCTGCGGCTCCGGGAGGAACCAGGTCTGGTCGCCCTCGGCGCCCTGCAGGAAGACCGTGACCCCGGGCAGGCTCCGCGCGAGTTCCCCAGGCCAGTCGCCGGAAAGCAGCCGGTTCCGGCTTTCGCGGATGGTGGCGTGGGCAGGGAAGACGACCACCTGTCCGACTGCCTCGCCGTCCGGGCGCTCCACGCGGATGGCGAGCAATTGGCCGCCGCGCTCTCCGCCGTCGCGGTTCCGGACCAGGTCGGGACGACGGGATCGGGCCACCGAGACCAGCGCGGGGGCTCGGGCCGCTGCGGCAGCCCGAACCGCGTCGGCGATTCGGCCGGCCAGCGCGTCCTCAAGGGCCGGGTCGTACGGGCCCGTTCCGAAGCGGGCTCCCAGCGCGTCGTCCCAGAAGCCGCCCGGGCCGGAGTGGGTGTGGGTCGCGGCCACGAGGACCGCGTCGAGGCGGAGGTCGGCCAGTCGCTCCTCGACCTTATCGCGCAGGGCCGCCGGGACGAGCAGCACGTCGACCGAGGCGAGCGCCACCGAGAGCCCAGGCTTGGAGAGGACCAGGGCGCGGGCCATGGGCGGGTCCTCGACCCCCTGGCTCGCGTAGCGGAGGCGTGGATACCCGCCGATCGGCACGCCGGTGGGGGTCTCCAGGGGAACGGCGGCCGCTCCCGCAGCGAGCGCGCCCGACCCTCGCACCGCCGAGACGACGCGCGGCGGCGCCAGTTCGCGGGAACCGTGAACCGGAAATATCGAGAGAATAAGCAGGGTTGCGCCGACCGCGGCTGCGGTCCACCCGGTGAGCTTTTTCAGCACCCAACCGTTATACTGCGACGCCTCATGGGTTACGACGAGGCGTTCGACAAGCTCAAGGACGAGTGCGGGGTCTTCGGGATCTGGGCGCTCGGGGGCGACCTCGACGCGGCCAACTTCACCTACCTCGGCCTGCACGCGCTCCAGCACCGCGGACAGGAGTCCGCCGGCATCGTCGCCACCGATGGCAAGACCCTGCACGTTCACCGGGGAATGGGACTCGTGGCCGACATCTTCACGGCGCCGGTCCTCGACACCCTGAAGGGCGGCGCAGCCATCGGCCACGTCCGCTACAGCACGGCGGGCGCGAGCCACCTGAAGAACGCCCAGCCCATCGCCATCCAGTATGCGGGCGGCGCCCTCGCGGTGGCCCACAACGGCAACCTGGTGAACGCCGAGCAACTGCGCAACGACCTCGAGGCGGCCGGCTCCATCTTCCAGACCACGAGCGACACCGAGGTGGTGGTCCACCTGATGGCCCGGGCCCGCACCGAGCACCGGCCGGGAACCCGCGAGCACCTGCTCGCCGCGCTCCGTCAGGCGCTCTCGAAGGTGCAGGGCGCCTACAGCCTCGTGGTCCTGACCGAGAAGGCGCTCGTCGGCGTCCGCGACCCGATGGGTTTCCGGCCGCTCGTGCTGGGGAAGCTGAAGGGGAGCTACGTGCTCGCCAGCGAGACCACCGCCCTCGACCTCATCGAGGCCGAGTACATCCGCGAGGTCGAGCCGGGCGAGATGGTGGTCATCGACGAGACCGGCTTCCACACCGATCGGCTCTTCGCCGGCCCGGGCCCGGAGCGGGCCGGTCGCTGCGTCTTCGAGCACATCTACTTCGCGCGCCCCGACTCGGTGCTCTTCGGGAAGTCGGTCTACGCCACCCGTGCGGCGTTCGGGGCCCGCCTCGCGGTCGAGCAGCCCGCCGAGGCCGACATGGTCATCCCCGTGCCCGACTCGGGCGTGCCGGCGGCCATCGGCTACTCCAAGGAGAGCGGGATCCCCTTCGCCATGGGGCTCGTCCGTTCCCACTACGTGGGTCGCACCTTCATCGAGCCGGCCCAGTCCATCCGCCACTTCGGGGTGAAGCTGAAGTTGAACGCGGTGAAGGAGATGCTGCGAGGCAAGCGGCTGGTCGTCGTGGACGACTCGGTGGTGCGCGGCACCACCTCGCGCAAGATCGTGAAGATGCTCCGGAACGCCGGGGCCACCGAGGTGCACATGCGCATCTCGTCGCCGCCCACGGCATGGCCCTGCTACTACGGCATCGACACGCCCAACCGGCAGGAGCTCATCGCCAGTTCCCACAGCGTGGAGGAGATCGCCCGCTACATCACCGCCGACTCGCTCGGCTACCTGTCGCCCGACGGGCTCTACGCGGCCCTCGGTGAGGAGCGCTCGCGCTACTGCGACGCCTGCTTCTCCGGCGACTACCTGATCGAGTTCCCCAAGCCGAAGTCGCAGGCTCCGCTCCGTCTCGTGGGGGCGTGAGGGGGAAGGGGTCGAATGGCCGGGCGCGCCTCGGCGGGCAGGTGTGCGACAATCGGCCGCCCCGAATGGACTCAATCCCCGTCCAGGACCGCCCGCAGGCCCGCCCCAGGATCTCGGCAGTCGTTCCCATGTACGGGGAAGGACGGAACGCCGCGGTCTTCCTGCGAACCCTCCGGGACCAGCTCGGCGCGCTCTCCGACGCCTTCGAGATCGTCGTCGTGAACGACGGCAGCGAGGACGACACGCGCGAGCGCGTCCTCGAGGTCGCCGCCGAATGCGCGGTCCACTACGTGGAGCTCTCCCGGAACTTCGGGAAGGAGAACGCGCTCTCGGCCGGGCTCGACGCCGCGCGCGGCGACGTCGTCGTGCTGCTCGACGGCGACGGGCAGCACCCGCCCGCGCTCATCCCGGAGATGCTCGTCCACTGGAGGCAAGGCGCCGACATGGTCTACGCGGTGCGCTCCCACCGCCGCGACGAGTCCTGGCTCAAGCGCAGTTGCACCGCCGCCTTCTACGCCGGGATGGCCTGGGCCGCCCACGTCGACATCCCCCCGGACGCCGGCGACTTCCGGCTTCTCGACCGGCGGGTGGTGGACGCGCTCCGCCGCCTTCCCGAGAGGGCCCGTTTCATGAAGGGCCTCTACGCGTGGGTGGGCTTCCGCTCCGTGCCCATCGAGTACGAGCCGGGGCCGCGCGGCGCGGGGCGCAGCTCCTTCGGCTTCGGCAGCCTGTTCCGGCTCGCGCTGGCCGGGCTCACGTCCTTCTCCTCCCTGCCGCTCCGGGCCGTGTCGGTCGTGGGCGCTCTGGTCTCCATCGTGGCGCTCGGCTACGGAGCCTGGGTCATCGTCGAGGAGATGGTGTACGGGACCCGGGTGCCCGGCTACCCGACCATCGTCGTCTCCATCATGCTGTTCTCCGGTGTGCAGCTCCTCTCGCTGGGCATCATCGGGGAATACCTGGGCCGGGTGTTCGAGGAGGCCAAACGGCGTCCCAACTTCCTCGTCGCCGAGGAGCTGGACCACGGCCGGATCCCGCCCCGGGAAGGGCGAATCGCGGGATGAACCCGACGGTCGGTGCCCCGCAGCGCAGGATCGTCCTCTGCGCCGACGACTTCGGGATGGAACCCTCGGTGAACGATGGCATCCTCCGCCTGGCCGCCGCCGGCCGGGTCACCGCGGTGACCTGCATGGTCGACATGCCGGCCTGGCGCGAGGGGGCACGGGCGCTCCCCGGAGTCGCCGGCCGGGCCGACGCCGGGCTCCACCTCGACCTGGGCACGCGTTCGGCCGCGGAGCTCCTCGCGCTCGCCGCGCGCGCGGCGCTGGGGCTCGTGGACGAGGACCAGGTCGCGGAGAGGATCGCCGCGCAGCTCGACCGCTTCGAGGAGGCGGCGGGCACGCCGCCCGCCTTCGTCGACGGCCACCACCACGTCCACCAGCTCCGCCCGGTGCGCGACGCGCTCCTCCGCGTGCTGCGCGCGCGCTACGGCGACCGGGCGCCCTACGTCCGGAACGTGGTGCCGCTCCGTCCGCGCGGGGCCAAGGCGGCCATCGTCGCCGGGCTGGGAGCGCGCCCGCTGCTCCGCCGGCTCGAGGCGGAGGGAATCGCCCACAACCCGGACTTCGCGGGAGTCTACGACCTGTCGGCCCGCTCCGACTTCCCGGATCTCCTTCGGGGATGGTTCGGCGACCTGGCCGACCGTGGGCTCGTCATGTGCCACCCCGGGCTTCCCGGCGAGGGCCCGGTGGCCGCCGCCCGTGGCGCCGAGCTGCGGCACCTCGAGTCCGATCGGTTCGCCGCCGACTGCCATGCCGCCGGGGTGCGGCTGGTCCGCCCCACGGAGGCCTCGTCGTGAGCGGTGCCGTGGGCCGCCTGCGCCGCCGCCTCGCCGACTTCTTCCTCGACCCGCGAGTCGCCTTCGCGGCGCCGCTCCTGGTGGCGTCGATCGCGGCACTGCAGATGCTCCTGCAGACCCGCCGCTCCCCGCTCCCGGGCGGCCACACGCACTACAACAACTTCGTCATCTTCCGGCAGGCCTTCGTGCACCTGGTGGAGGGGCGCGATCTCTACCGGTACTTCCCCGCCGAGCACTTCGACAACTTCCTCTACAGCCCCACCTTCGCGGTCCTCATGGCGCCGTTCGCGCCGCTTCCCGCCTGGCTGGGGCTCGTCCTCTGGGATCTCGCCGTCGCCGCGGTGATGGTGGCCGGCATCCGCTCGGTCCCCGGCCTCGACACGCGATCTCGCGCGCTCTTCACCTGGTTCGTCCTCCCGGAGTTCATCGGCTCGGCCCAGCACTCCCAGACCAACCCGGCCATCGTCGGGCTCCTCCTCCTCATGCTGGCCATGGCGGAGCGGAAGAAGGAGTGGGCCGCCGCGCTCTTCCTCGCGCTCGCCGGCTACGTGAAGATCTTCCCGCTCGCCGCCGGGCTCCTCTTCCTCGTGTACCCGCAGCGGATCCGGCTCGTCCTCTGGACCGCGGCATGGATGGTGGCGCTGGCCGCGCTGCCGCTCCTCTTCGTCTCCCCCGAGCAGCTCGCCTGGCAGTACGGAAACTGGTGGCGCCTGCTCACCACGAGCAACCACGCCGCCGGGATCGGGCAGCTCTCCGTGGCCGGGATCCTCCAGTCCTGGTTCGGCCTCGAGCCGCCGCGGATGGCGCTGCTCGGTGCAGGGGGACTGGCGATGCTGCTCCCGCTCACCCGTCCGGAGGCCTTCTCCCGGCTCGAGTTCCGCGCCGTGTTCCTGGGCGCGATCCTCATGTGGATGATCGCCTTCAACCACCTGAGCGAGTCGCCCACCTTCGTCATCGCGATGGCCGGGATCGCGCTCTGGTACTTCTCGCAGGAGGGCACTCCCGTGCGCCGGGCGCTCCTCTGGCTGGCCTTCCTGCTCGTGTCGGTCAGCTACTCCGACCTGGTGTCGGGCGGGTTCCGGGACCGCTACATCCACCCCTACGCCGTGAAGGCGCTCCCGGTGGTGGTGATCTGGGTCGTGGCCGTGGCCGAGCTCACGCTCCGCCGGGGGCGGGAGCCCACGCCCCGCAACGTCTGACCCGTTCTTCCGGGTGCGTTCCGCGCTACGCTCCTCGCCATGGAGCCCGCGCCCCTCCTCGTGAAGGACGGCTCGGTCCGGATCTACCGGATCCTCGACGTGGCCGACGGGATCGACCTGGGCAGCGCCGAGGTGCTCGCCGCGGCCCCGAAGTCGCGGTTGAGGCTCGCGAGCCCCCGGAGCGCCATCGAGATCGCCCACCCGCCGCTCCGGCTCGGTCTGGCGGCGCGCGACGTGCGCATCGCCGGGGAGTCGAGGCGGGTGGAGGTGCAGGTGAGCCTCTTCGACTACGGCGTGGCGAGCTTCCTCTTCGAGCTGCCGGTCACCCCTGGCACGGCCATGGAAGAGCTCGTGCCCCTCGCCGAGGCGCTCCTCGAGCGCCCCACGCCCGAGCTCGACGAGGTCGCGCGCGCGATCGCCGGCGACCTCTCGTCGTCACTCGCCCCGGCGTTCTACCGGCCGCACAAGTGGGACGGCATCGAGACCTACACGGTCTTCTTCGTGCGCGCCTTCGACCGGCGCGTGACCGGGAACGAGCTCCTCGAGCGGGCCCCGCTCGACCGCCTGCTCCTCGGCGAGACCGACCCGGTGGCGCTCTCCGCTGGCGAGAGGGCCGACGTCCTGAAGCACCACTTCGCCTATCTCGAGACCGACCTCGCCGTGGTCGACTGGAACAGCGCCTTCGTCCACGAGCCAACCGGCTCCACCGACGTCCCCGACCTGCTGGAGCTGGCCACCGCGCAGCTGCTCGAGCTGCGCTGGTACGACGCCTTCCTCGACCGGGAGCTGGCCGGGATCCGCGGGGAGGTGGAGCGCGCCGGAAACGCCGGCCTGTTCACCCGCCGTTACAGCCGCCTGATGCGGCGGACCGCGGCGCTGCTCGTCGACATGTCGGAGATGGTGGATCGGGTGGGGAACGCGGTGAAGGTCGTGGGCGACTTCTACCTGGCGCGGCTCTACCAGGCGGCCGTCCGCCGTTTCCGCCTGCCGGACTGGCAGGAGTCGGTGCTGCGCAAGCACGGGATGCTGGCCGAGGTGAACCGGGTCCTCTCCGACGGCGCCGACACGCGCCGCGCCGAGCTGCTCGAGCTCACCATCATCGTCCTCATCGCCTGGGAGATCCTCTGGGCGTTCTGGCGCCCTTGAGGCGCCGACCCGGAGGCGCCTCGACGCCCTGAAAGGGCCGGGTTTTGGGGCTTTTTTGATCTTCTCCGTGGGTCGATCGACGGATCAGGCCCATTTGACGGGCAAAATCACCTAGTCCCCAGTTGACTCGGGGATCCGAAAGCGATATCCGGGACGCACGTTTCGCCGGCCCGGCGCGGTTTTGCGGCGGTTTCCCGGCGGTGCCCCAAGGAGGGTCGCACATGAGCATGACGCAGGCTCAGTTCTTCACCGCCGTTGCCGAGAAGGCCGGGATCTCGAAGGCCCAGGCCAAGGCCGTGTTCACGGCGGTCGAGGAAGTCGTGATGAAGAGCCTCAAGTCCGCCGGCAAGATTCCGCTGGGCGGCCTCGGGGCCGTGAAGCTCCAGGCGCGCAAGGCGCGCATGGGCCGCAACCCGGCGACGGGCGAGGCCATCAAGATCGCCGCCAAGACGGTGGTCAAGATCGCCCCGGCGAAGGGTCTCAAGGACGCCTTCAACAAGAAGAGCAAGTAGCAACCGTCGTCGACGTCCCAGGGGGCCTGCCGGACGCGATCCGGCGGGCCCTCACGCTTTTCCGGGCCCTGGCGGCGACCCGGATCTTCCTTGACAACCCCGGACCCGATCCGTAGCCTGCGATGACTTTTTTCGAGGCATCTCCGACCCTTATGTCCCATCACGACGACTCGACCGCGGAGCGCGGGCCGCAGGAGATCGCGGATCTGCCGAAGGAGAAGGTGGCCCGGTTCGACGCCGCGCTGCCCGAGATCCTGAGGCGGTATCCCGCCGATCACAAGGAAGCGGCGATGCTCGCCGCCCTGCGCCGTGCGCAGGAGATCTTCGGCTGGCTTTCCCCGGGGGCGCAGAAGCTCGTCGCCACCCGGCTGGGAACCGCCACGACCAGGGCGGAGGAGGTCGCCACCTTCTACGTGATGTACCACACGCGTCCGGTGGGTCGTCACGTGGTCGAGGTGTGCACCAACGTCTCCTGCTCGCTGGCAGGCGGGTACGATCTCTTCGAGCATCTGAAGAAGACGCTCGACGTCGACAACGGCGGCACCACCAGCGACGGACGGGTCACGCTGCGCCAGGTCGAGTGCCTGGGCTCCTGCGGAACTGCTCCGGCCATGCTGGTCGACGAGGAGATGCACGAGAGCCTCACCCCCCAGTCCGTCGACCGCATCCTGGGAGGCCTGAAGTGAGCGAGACCCTCATCCTCACGAGGCGCTGGCCCAAGAACGACCCGTCGCTCGACGGCTACCGTGCCGACGGCGGCTACCGGAGCCTGGAGAAGGCCATCGGAATGGCGCCCGGCGCCATCGTCGACGAGGTGAAGGCCTCCAACCTCCGCGGCCGCGGCGGCGCCGGCTTCCCCACCGGCCTGAAGTGGACCTTCCTCCCCAAGGACGTCCGCCCCCGCTACCTCTGCATCAACGCCGACGAGTCGGAGCCCGGGACCTTCAAGGACCGGTACATCTGCGAGTACGACCCGCACCTGCTCCTCGAGGGCATCGCCATCTCCTGCTTCGCCCTCGACATCCACCTGGCCTACATCTACATCCGCGGCGAGTTCGCCAAGCAGGCCCGCAGTCTCGAGAAGGCCATCGAGGAGGCCCTGGCGGCCGGGATCTTCGGAGGGCCGAAGCTCCTCGGCAAGGCCGACTTCCCGCTCGAGATCCACGTGGTCCGAGGAGCCGGCGCCTACATCTGCGGCGAGGAGAGCGCGCTGATGGAGTCGGTGGAGGGCAAGAAGGGCTACCCGCGCTTCAAGCCCCCGTTCCCGGCCATCATCGGCCTGTGGGGCAAGCCCACCATCATCAACAACGTCGAGACCCTCGCCAACGTGCCCTGGATCATCGAGCACGGCTCCAAGGCCTTCGCCGACCTGGGCGCGGGCAAGACCGGCGGCACCCGCCTCTTCGGGGTCTCCGGCAACGTGAAGCGCCCCGGGGTCTACGAGAAGCCCGCCGGCTACAACTTGAAGACGCTCATCATGGAGGACTGCGGCGGGACCGCGAGCGGGCGCCCCGTGAAGGCGGTCATCCCGGGCGGCTCCTCCTCGCCGGTCCTGCGCGGCGACGAGATCGACGTCTCCCTCGAGCCCGACGCCATCAAGGCGGCCGGCACCATGTCCGGGTCGGGGGGCGTCATCGTCATGGACGACTCGGTGTGCATGGTCCGGGCGCTGGCGCGCATCGCCATGTTCTACGCCGAGGAGAGCTGTGGCCAGTGCACCCCCTGCCGCCAGGGCACCCCCTGGATGTGGAAGATCCTCGAGAAGATCGAGCGGGGCGAGGGCACCATGAAGGACCTGGCTCTCATCGAGCAGCTGCCCGGGAACATCATGGGGCAGACCATCTGCGCGCTGGGCGACGCGGCGGCCATGCCGGTGCAGAGCTTCGTGAAGAAGTTCCGCCACGAGTTCGTGGAGCACATCGAGGGGCGCGGCTGCAAGCACGGCGAGACCGGATGGGGCGTCTCGCGTGAGTCCCGCGAGGCGCTGGTGGGCGGCAACCGTCACGCGGTGAGGTAAGCGATGGGCATCACAGCCGAGCAGGTGCTGTTCTGGATCTTCGCCATCCCGCTGATGGCGTCGGCGGCCGGCGTGATCATGGCCCGCAACCCGGTCTACGCCGCCATGAGCCTCGTCTCGGCCTTCTTCTGGCTGGCCGGCATCTACGTGCTGCTCACCGCGCACCTGCTCGCCTTCGTCCAGATCATCGTCTACGCCGGCGCCATCATGGTGCTCTTCCTCTTCGTGGTGATGCTGCTCTCGCTCACCGACGCGGAGCTGGGCCTCGAGAAGATCACCGCCCTCAAGGTGGTGGGAATCGTCGGGACGGCCGGGTTCCTCTCCCTCCTCGTGACCGCCATCGTCCAGTCCGGTCCCCGCGGCATGAAGGCGGTGGGGGAGGACTTCGGGACGGTCCGGGCCGTGGGAAGGATCCTCTTCACCCAGTACCTGCTGCCGTTCGAGGCCACGAGCGTTCTCCTCCTCGTGGCCATCGTGGGCGCCGTGGTGGTGGCCAAGGAGAAGATCTAGCCATGGTGCCCGTCAGCAACTACCTGGCGCTCGCAGCGTTCCTCTTCGTCATCGGCTTCGCCGGCGTGCTCGTGAAGAAGAACGCCATCATCGTGTTCATGTGCATCGAGCTCATGCTCAACGCGGCGAACCTCACCTTCCTGGCCTTCGCCCGCCAGCAGGGCTCCATGTCCGGCCACGCCATCGCCTTCTTCGTCATCGCGGTGGCAGCGGCCGAGGCGGCCGTCGGGCTCGCCATCGTCATCGCCGTCTACCGTTCCCGCGGGACGGTGTCGGTGGACGAGGTCGAGGTCCTGCGGGACCGTTAGCCGCCGGTTGCGGGACAGGCGAGGGGCGCGGTCAAGGCCGTTCCCGGCCCGTGTCGTCGTCGCGGCGCATGGAAGGCTCTCCGGCGAGGCGCTGGCCGGGGGCCTGCTGCGCTTCCGGCACGGGGTCCCGGCCGAAGTAGACCGAGGCGGCGACGACCAGCGCCAGGACCGCGCTCAGCACGAAGGTGGGGACGAGCGACGCCCTGCGCGGCACGATCCTCCGCCGACGCCTCGGCGGTGGAGGATCGGCCTCCTTGGCGGAAGTCGGCTCGCCGCGACCGCCTTCGCGGGGGGGGCGCGGGGCACGAGTCTCGGCGAGGATGGGAGGGGCGATCGCCGGCGCGACCGGAGGGGTTCTCGCGGGCGGCGCGCGGACGACGACCGGGACCTTCCTCGGCGCCGGAGCGATCTCGCCGAGATCGACCTCCGCCACGAGCCCCGCCAGGACGTCGGGTTCCATCTGGACGGCGGGAGCCCGGCGCAACGGGACCGGAGCGGGAGCTGGAGTCGGAGCGGGAGCTGGGGGCGTTGCCGGCGCCGGAGCGGTCGCGGGGGGTGGCGCCACCCTGGCGACGGGCAGACTGCCTCGGGACGGCGCCTGGACGGACACCGGACGCACCGCAATGGGCTCCCCACAGGTCTTGCAGCTCATCCTGAAGGCACGGCCCGAGAGTTCCGCCGAGACGACGTACGTCCTGCCGCAGCTGCCGCAACCAAACCGCACCTTAGAATCCTCCAAGCTATCGAACTGACTCGTCAATATCTCACGACCGACCGCACATGACGCAAGCGGGCATTCCAAGGCGAATCCGGCTCGTGTCGTTTGGGCAAGGTACGTCAGGACCCTAACGGGTCAGCCGGAAAATTGCCAATCCCGGCCGGTCACGGTTCGAAGCGGTGGACCGGGTGAGGCAGGTCGGTCGAGGTCCTCAGCACGAGCTCCTTCAGACGTCCGGTCCTCATGTCGTAGACCCAGCCGTGCAGCCAGGGGCGGCCTTCCGTCGCCCAGGCCCGCTGGATCACCGACGTCTTGGCCAGGTGATCCACCTGCTCCACCACGTTCAGCTCGATGAGCCGGCGCGAGCGTGCCTCCTCGTCGGGGAGCGCGGACAGTTCCTCCTGGTGACGCTCGGCGCAGTCCTTGATGTTCTGGAGCCAGCGGTTGATGAGCCCGAAATCCTGCCTCGACATCGCCGCCTTCACGCCGCCGCAGCCGTAGTGGCCGCAGACGATGATGTGCCGGACCCGCAGCCGCTCCACCGCGTAGAAGATCACGGTGAGCATGTTGAGATCGGTGTGGACCACCTGGTTCGCCACGTTGCGGTGGACGAAGAGCTCGCCGGGTTGGCAGCCCGTGACGGTCTCCGCCGGGACGCGGCTGTCGGAGCAGCCGATCCACACGTACTCGGGGTCCTGGTTGTCCTTCAGCCGGGCGAAGTAGTCGGGTTGCTCGCCGGTGCGCTCGGCGACCCAGCGCTGGTTGGAGTCGAGGAGGCGCCTGTACCCGTCCATGCCCATGGGTCGGGAGGTTAGCAGAAGGGGAAGCGGCTGATGGCGCCCGCCACTTCCCCCGATCCCTGCTGCGGCGCAGGCAGCCTGCCTGCGGTGGGCAGGCTCGTCCCTGCGCGGCTCGACGTAACTTCCAGCTACGCCTCCGCTGCTCGGTCCTCGCGTGCCCACCTCGGCGACGGCTTCCTGCGCCTCGCGACGGGCTCGGGGAAAGTGGGGGGCGCATTGAAATAGGCCGGACGGGCCGCCGTACGGGAGGACACAAGGAGAAACGCCATGAAGAACCTCGCCATCGTCGCCTTCGCCATCGTCCTGCAGGTCGGCTTCCTCGTCCAGCTCGCCTCGCTGTAGCGCCCCCGCCGATGCGATGACGGGGCAGGGACATAGCGGTAAGCTGTCCGCCCCATGCTCGCTCGCTGCGCCTTCTGCCAGAAGACCTTCGACACCGACCGCTTCGGGGTGCAGCCCTGCCCCCACTGCGGTCAGCAGGTCCACCTCGCCGACCCGAGCGCGCCGCAGCCCGGGGCGCCTCCCCCGCCCGGGACGCCTCCCCCCCCGGGGCGCCCTGGACCGTGGGTGAGGCCGACGCCCCATTCGCGCAGCGCGCCTCGCTGGGATTCCTCCGCGCCTACGTCTCCACCTGGAAGCTCGCCTGCCTGCAGCCGGCCGAGTTCTTCCGTTCGGTGAAGATCGGCAGCCCCGGTTCGGCGGTCCTCTTCGGGGTCGTGGCCATGACCGTGGCCAGCTGGTTCCAGACCCTCTACGGCGCGCTCATGGGGGCAGCCACACGGGGCATGGTCGAGGAGATGCTGAAGCAGGTGCCCCAGGGCTCGCAGTTCCAGGACACCTGGATGGTGCAGTGGATCTCGGGGGCCACCGTCGTGGGGACGCTGGCGCAGCTCGTCGCGGCGCCCTTCGTCTCGGCGGTGTGGATCCTCCTCTGGGCCGCCCTCTACCACGTCTGCCTGCTCGTGCTCGGGGCGGCCTCGCGTGGCTTCGAGGCCACCCTCACGGTCGTCGGCTACGCCTCGGGAGCGCTTCTCATCGGCGCCGCGCCGGTGCCCGGACTGGCCAACCTGGTGGGCGCCGTCTGGTTCGGCTTCGCCGCCGCCATCGGCTTCCGGGAGGCGCAGCGCACCACGAACGGAAAGGCCTGGACGGCCCTGCTCCTCCCCTTCCTGGCCGTCTGCGCCTGCTGCTGCGCCGGGGCCTGGATGATGATGACCGGCGTCTCCAGCCTGAAGATCCACGGGGGATAGGTGCCGCCGGACGTGCGCAGAGGCCGACGACCCGGGATCCCCGAGGCCTTCGCCCTCGTCGCCGCGGCCTCCTTCGCGGTCGCCCGCTTCCTCCCGGTCCTCGCCTTCCACTCCGAGTGTCCGTTCCGGGCGGTCACCGGGCTCCCCTGCGCCTCCTGCGGCATGACCCATGCGTTCGTGGCGCTGGCGAGCGGCGACGCTGGCGGCGCCTGGTCGGCCAGCCCGCTCGGCGCGGTGCTCGCCGGGGGCGCCTGGCTCTACGCCCTCCTCGACCTCGTGCGGGTGGCGGCGGGAATCCCCTGGCCGCGTCTCTCCCAGAGGGCCTGGAGGACCATGGCTGTGGGCGTCGTGGGTGCGGCCGCCCTCAACTGGGCGTGGATGCTGCTCCGGGCGGGCCTTGCGCGAGGCGCCCCGTGACCGGCCCCGAGAAGCTGGGCCTCCTCCTCGTCGCCACGAGCTACCTGGTCGGCTCGATCCCCTTCGGACTGCTGCTGGGGCGGTTCTTCGCCGGCGTGGACGTCCGGGCCGCCGGGTCGGGAAACATCGGGGCCACCAACGTGGCCCGCACCGCGGGGCGGCGCCTGGGCGTGCTCACCCTCGTCCTCGACGCGGCCAAGGGTGCCGTCGCCGTGGGGCTGACGGGGTGGGTGCTCGGGGTGCCGAACGACTCCGGGTGGCCGGCCGCGGCTGGGCTCTTCGCCTTCCTCGGGCACGTGTTCCCGGTCTGGCTGCGCTTCCGGGGAGGGAAGGGGGTGGCCACCGCCCTGGGAGCCTTCCTCGCGCTCACGCCGTGGCTCACGCAGTTCGCGGCGCTGGTCTTCGGTGTGACCTTCGCGGCCACCAAGGTGGTCTCGGCGAGCTCGCTCACCTCGGCGGCGGCGCTGGCGGCCGGAGCCGCCCTCGTCCACGGGAAGGACGCCCCGGTGACCAAGGTGGCGCTCGTCGTGCTCCTCGTCATCGTCGTCCGCCACCAGTCGAACATCCGCCGCATGCTGCGGGGCGAGGAGTCGCGGCTGGCGGCTAGACGTTCGGCATCGCGCTCATCTCGCCCGCCGGACGGATGAGCACCTGGCGCGGCTTCACGCCGTTCGGCGGGCCCACGACGCCCTCGCGCTCCATGCGCTCGACGATCTTGGCGGCCTTGTTGTAGCCGAGCCGCATCTCCCGCTGGAGCTTGGAGACCGAGACCTCCTCCATGCGGGAGACCAGCGCCAGCGCCTCGTCGTAGACCGGGTCGTCCTCGTCGTCGTCGCGACGCGAGTCGCCCGAGCCGTCGCGGGCCTTGAGGATCGAGTCGTCGAAGACCGGCCGCCCCTGCTGCTTGAGGAACCCGACCACGCCGGCGATCTCCTCCTCGGAGACGAACGCGCCCTGCACGCGGGTGACCGGCTGGGTGGCGGTGAGGAC
The DNA here is from genome assembly GCA_963802065.1 of uncultured delta proteobacterium. Classification (GTDB taxonomy): domain Bacteria; phylum Myxococcota; class Myxococcia; order Myxococcales; family Anaeromyxobacteraceae; genus CAIOAK01. The sequence goes on from CAWDHF010000012.1 coordinate 136,639, forward strand.
CAGCATGTCGCCGTCCCCGAGAAGCGCCTCGGCGCCCGGGCCGTTGATGATGGTGGTCGAGTCGTGGCGCGATGCCAGCCGGAAGCTGATCCGGGCCGGGAAGTTGTTCTTGATCATCCCGGTGATGACGTCGGTGGAGGGTCGCTGGGTGGCCACGATGAGGTGGATGCCGGTCGCCCGGGCCTTCTGGGCCAGGCGGGCCAGCGAGATCTCCACCTCGCGCGGAGCGGTCATCATGAGGTCGGCCAGCTCGTCGATGACCACCACCATGTAGGGCAGCTTCTGGGGGGCCTTCTTCTCGCCGGGGACGGGGGGACGGGTCGGGTCCTCGAAGAGGGGGACCTGCTCCTCGCGGGCGAGGCGCGCCTGGGCCTCCTCCTCGGTCTCGCCTTCCGTCACGTCGACCACGAGCAGCTTCCTGGGCGGCGGCTCGTCCTGATCGCCGAAGGTGCGCCCCTCGGCGCGCAGCTTCTCCACCTTGGCGTTGTAGGACTTGAGGTCCTTCGAGCCGGTGTCGGCCAGGATCTGGGTGCGCCGCTCCATCTCGTCGACGGCCCACTGCAGCGCCCGGGCCGCCTTCTGGGGATCGGTCACCACCGGGAGGAGCAGGTGCGGGATGTCCTCGTAGATGGAGAGCTCGGTCATCTTCGGATCGACCATGATCATGCGCACCTGATCCGGCGCGTGCCGGTAGAGGAGCGAGAGGATCATGGTGTTGAGGCCCACCGACTTGCCGGCGCCGGTGGTGCCGGCGATGAGGAGGTGGGGCATCCGCTGGAGATCGACGCAGTACGGGATGCCCTCGATGTTCTTGCCGAGCGCCAGCGGCAGGAGCCCGGTGGCGCGGTCGAAGGCGTCGCACTCGATGACGTCGCGCAGGTAGACGGTGGCGCGGTCGCGGTTCGGCACCTCGATGCCCACCACGCCCTTGCCGGGGATGGGCGCGATGATGCGGATGCGCGTCGCCGAGAGCGCCATGGTGAGCTCCTTGTCGAGGTTCTCGATCCTCGAGAGCTTCACCCCCGCCACCGGCATGAACTCGTAGAGCGTGACCACCGGCCCCGGCCGGATGTGGCGGATGGCGCCGTCGACGCCGTGTTGCCGCAGCGTCGAGACGATGATCTCGGCCACCTTCTGCATGCCCGCCTCGTCGAGCTCGCCCTTGGGCTGCTCGTGGCGCGTCAGCAGGCTCACCGAGGGCAGCTGGAAGACCTCGCCCGACTGCATGAAGGCGAACTCGGGGGCGTCCTTGGACTTCTTCTTCTTGCCGCGTTCCTGCATCGCCGCCGAGACGATGATCTCGGGCCGGGCCGGGCCGGACTCGAGGGTCAGCGGGTCGGGCGTGGGCTCGGGCGGGACCGCCGCGACCACGAGCGGGAGTGGGGTGGGAAGCGGCTCCTCGCCCTTCTGCTCCTTGCCGCGGCGCCGGCGCCGGGGAAGCTCGTCCTCCTCCTCGGCGGTGGCCCAGGCGGGCTCGTCGTCTAGCCGGCCACGCCTCTTCTCGCGGACCAGTGCGCCGGCCATGGCGCGCCCCTCCCGCTCGTCGCCGGAGGCGGCCTCGACGACGGCGGAGGCCTCGAGCTCCTCCTCGCGGGCGCGCTCGGATGCCTGCTCGGCCCGCATCTCGGCCACCGCGGCGCGGTGCCGGTCGATGGAGAGCGCGATCCGGTGGACCGACCAGGCCCATGCGGAACGCAGGGCGGCCCAAGTGACCCCCCAGACCTTCTGGACCTTCACGTCGGTGGCCACGATGAGCGCCACCACGGCGCCGGCGCCCACCACCAGCGCGGTTCCCACCGGGCCGATGAGCGACTCGGCGCGGGTGCAGAGCAGCCGGCCCACGAGCCCGCCCGGGGGGAAGCTCGAGAGCCCGCGCCCGGCGAGGAAGAGGTGGGCGAGGGTGGCGATCGAGAGGGTGAGGACGGCGTAGGCGGCGGAACCGACCAGGGTCACCCGGGGCGACTGGCCGCGAAAGAGCGCGATGGCGGTGACCACGAGGGCCACCGGGAGGACGAGGGCGGAGAAGCCGAGAACCTGGAAGAGGGCCCGGGCCACGTGGTGCCCCACCGGGCCGACCAGGTTCGAGGCGGGCGCGACCCCGTGGGCGATGAGCTGGCCGTCGAGCGCCGAGAAGGTGACGAGCGCGATGGCGAGCGCGGTGCCGAGCGCCAGGAGGGCCACGGCGAGGACGTCGCGCCCCATGCCCGTCCTTCCGGAGCCCCCGTCCCGGCGATTCTCGGACTTCCGGTTGCCCTTCTGCTTTCCCATGGATCCTCGGCGATATCGCGGGTGTGGGGGCGCGGACGGCCCCGGAGCCGACGATATCGTCGGGTCGAGAAGGGTCAATTTTTCCGCCGGGATCCGTGGCTTGCGCGGGTCCGTGCATCGGGGCTACCTTGGACGGCCTCCCATGGACGTCCGCTGCGAGCGCTGCCGGGCAAACTACGTCGTGGACGACGCCCGGATACCCGAGGCGGGCGTGAAGGCCGCGTGCACCCAGTGCGGCCACGGATTCCTGCTCCGGAAGAAGGTCCTCGCGGTGGCCGTGCCCCTGAAAACGGGGGACGGGGACGTCCCGCTCCCCGTCACCGAACTCGCCCCCGCCGCCGGGGCGGTTGGCCCTGCGGGCGAGGGGGCAGACCGGGGAGACTGGCGGCTCCGGCAGGCCTCGGGAGCGGTCTTCCCGTTCCGCGAGCTTTCCACCCTGCAGCGCTGGATCGTGGAGCGAAAGGCCTCGCAGGAGGACGAGGTGTCCTCGGGCCGGGAGGAGGAGGCCTGGCGTCGCCTGGGGGACATCCCCGAGCTCCGGAGCTTCTTCCTGGTGGTGGAAAAGGCCAGCCGGGAGAACGAGCCCCGGCCGGAGCCCATTTCGCCGGAGATCCGGCCGACGCCCGGGATGGAGGACCCCGCCTGGGCTCACGACCCGGCCTCGCCTCCCCGCCGGACCACGCGGTCGCTGGCCCCCGCGCCGAGGCCGAAGCGCCGCGTGGTCTGGGTTGCCCTGCTCGCGCTGGGGCTTCTCGGCGTCGCGGCCGGCACGGTCTACCTGCGCCGCAAGGCCGAGGTCGACGTCGTCGCGCAGGCCATCGTCCCTGCACCCCCACCAGCCGCCGTGGTGGCGGCTCCGACGCCGGCCGTCGAGAAGGCCCCCGAGCCGAAGCTGGTGGCCCCCCCTCCTGCGGCCGCCGAACCCCCTGCGGCCTCCCCTCCCACCCTGGGGCCCGTCCCGGAACCCGCACCGGCGGCCACGTCCCCTACCGGGCCAATGCCACTGGCCGAGGCGCAGCCCGCGCCGAAGGCCACCGTCCCGGCCGCCCCGCCGGACGACGGGGCCTCCGCCCTCCGGACCGTCCTGGCCCGGGCTCGCGAGCAGCGGGACCGGGGGCGTTGCGAGGCGGCGCTCGACCTCTACGGCCAGGCGCTCGCCATCGACGGGCGCAACGCCGCCGCCCTCGCCGGGCGCGGGGCGTGCTATCTGGATCTCTCGCGGTACCGCCAGGCGGAGGCCAGCTTCGAGGAGGCCCTCGAATCCGACCCCCGCAGCGCCGATGCGCTCTTCGGCCTGGCCGAGACCTACCGCTACATGGGAAGGAAGGCCGACGCGGTGGCCGGTTACGAGAGGTTCCTGGCCGTTCGGCCCACCGGAGACGACGCCGCAGCGGCGCGGCGGCTCATCAGCCAGCTCAAGGAGTGAAAGACATGTCCGACACCGTGAAGCCCTCCCAGACCGAGGACGACTACTTCGCGAAGGAGGACGCCGAGAAGAAGCGCAAGCTCGCGCTCAAGGTCCGCCACGACATGGCGGCGGACGAGGCCCGGCGACTCAAGGAACTGCACCGGGGGCACTGCCCGGGCTGCGGCCAGAAGATGCACGAGGTGAAGCTGCGAGGCGTCGGGGTGGACGTCTGCTTCGCCTGCAACGGGATCTTCCTCGAGGCCCACGAGATCGAGACGTTCCAGCGCCAGATCAACGAGGGGCGGCGTGGGGTGGTGGCGGCAATCCTAAACTGGCTCTCGCCCGAGTCGGGCCAGAAGTAGGACGGATGGCGCTGTCCATCGAAGAGGTCCGGCGCATCGCGGCGCTGGCCAGGCTGCGGCTCTCCCCCGAGGAGGAGGTCCGGCTCGCCGGGGAACTCTCGGCCATCCTGGACTACGTCCGGCAGCTCGAGGAGCTCGACGTGTCGGGCGTGGAGCCCATGACCCACGCGCTGGCGGCGGAGGAGACCCCGTTTCGCGAGGACGCGGTGCTCCCCGGCCTGTCGCCGGAGGATGCTCTCGCCAACGCGCCCGCCCGAGCCGGGACCTGCTTCCAGGTCCCCCGGATCATCGAGTGAGCGCGCCCGACCTCCTCGACCGGTCGCTCACCGACCTGGCCCTCGCGCTCTCGCGGCGGGAGGTCTCCTCCGAGGAGGTCACCGGAGCCTGCCTCTCCCGGATCGAGGCCACCGACGGCCGGCTGCACGCCTTCCTCCGGGTCGCGCCGGAGCGGTCCATCGGGGCGGCGCGGGCCTCCGACGCGCGGCGAGCGCGGGGGGAGGCGCGGTCGCGCCTCGACGGCGTGCCCATCGCGCTGAAGGACATCTTCCTCACCCGGGGGCTCGAGACCACCTGCGGCTCGCGCATCCTCGAGGGCTTCGTCCCCCCCTTCGACGCCACGGTGGTGGACCGGCTCGAGGCGGCCGGGGCCGTGGTGGTGGGCAAGCTCAACATGGACGAGTTCGCCATGGGCTCGTCCAACGAGAACAGCGCATTCGGTCCCTGCCGCAATCCCTGGGACCTCGAGCGCACGCCCGGCGGCTCCTCGGGCGGCAGCGCCGCGGCGGTGGCCGCCCGGCAGGTCTTCGGGGCCTTCGGGACCGACACCGGCGGCTCGATCCGGCAGCCCGCCTCGCTCTGCGGCGTCGTGGGCGTGAAGCCCACCTACGGCCGGGTCTCCCGCTACGGCGTCATCGCCTTCGCGAGCTCGCTCGACCAGGTCGGGCCCATCGCCCGCACCGTCCCGGACGCGGCGGCGCTGCTCGGGGCGGTGGCCGGCCACGACCCGCGCGACCAGACCTCCTCCTCCCTGCCCGTGCCCGACTACCTGGCCGGGCTCGAGGAGGGCGCGAAGGGCCTGCGCATCGGCGTCCCCCGCGAGTGGTTCCAGGGCGGCTCGGAGGCCGGCGTGGAGCGGCGGGTGCGCGAGGCGCTCTCGGCCTACGAGGCCATGGGGGCGACGCTGGTCGACGTCGATCTCCCTCACTCGAAGTATGGGGTGGCGGCCTACTACCTGGTGGCGCCGGCCGAGGCCTCGTCCAACCTGGCCCGCTACGACGGCGTGCGCTTCGGCCTGCGCGCGCCGTCCCGCTCGCTCGGAGACATGTACGGGGAGACCCGCGACCAGGGCTTCGGGGCCGAGCCCAAGCGCCGCATCATGCTCGGCACCTACGCGCTCTCGGCCGGCTACTACGACGCCTACTACCTGCGGGCGCAGAAGGTCCGCACGCTGGTCCGGCGCGACTTCGACCGGGCCTTCGAGCGCTGCGACCTGGTGGCCGGCCCGGTCTCGCCCACCGTGGCCTTCCGGCTCGGCGAGAAGGTGGCCGACCCGCTGCAGATGTACCTGGCCGACGTCTTCACCATCTCCTGCAACCTGGCGGCGCTTCCCGGGCTCTCGGTCCCCGCCGGGCTTCACCCGGAGTCCATGCTGCCGATCGGCCTGCAGCTGGTGGGCCGCCCCTTCGACGAACCCACCCTCCTTCGGGCGGCCCGTGCGCTGGAGCGGGAGATGGGCCCCTCGCCGGGTCCCGGGGCCATCGGATGAGCGCGCCCCGCCGAAAGGTCGCGGTCGTGGTCTGGGGCGGCATGCTGGCCGCACCGCTGCTCTTCGCCTCGATGACCCTGGTCGCGGTGGCGCCGAACGACTTGCGCTCGCCCGAGCTCTCCGGCCTGTTCTTCTGGATGGCCGGGGCCATGGTGGGGCTCGGGGTGGCGCTCTCCCGGCTCCTGCCGCTGCGCATCCTCCCGCGCGACCAGGGTCCGCGCGACACGCTGGCCTTCACCCGGCTGGTGGTGGCCTGGGCCATCCTGGAGGGAGCGGCCATGTTCCCGCTGGTCGCGGAGCTCGTGACCGGGGATCCCTTCCTCTACCTGCTCAGCGCAGTGGCGGTGGCGGCGCTGGTCTCCCTCTTCCCCTCGGAGGCGCGCTGGGCGGCCTACGCCGTGCAGCCGCTCCCCAGCGGGGGCTCCGGCCGGATGGTGAGGTAGCACGCATGGCGCCCACCGACTGGCAGCTCGTCGTCGGCCTCGAGGTCCACGCCCAGCTCCTCACCCGGAGCAAGATCTTCTGCGGCTGCCCGACCACCTTCGGCGCCGAGCCCAACACCCACGTATGCCCGGTGTGCCTGGCCATGCCGGGCGTGCTCCCCGCGCTCAACCGGCAGGTCGTCGAGTTCGCCGTGCGCACCGGGCTCGCGCTCGGCTGCGCCATCCAGGAGAAGAGCGTCTTCGCGCGGAAGAACTACTTCTACCCGGACCTCCCCAAGGGCTACCAGGTGAGCCAGTACGAGCTGCCCATCTGCCTGGGCGGTGGCGTCGACTTCGCGCTCGACGGAGCCGGGCGGAGGGTGCGCCTCACCCGCATCCACATGGAGGAGGACGCCGGGAAGAGCCTGCACGGCGTGGCCGCCGACGGCTCCTCCGGCGTGGACCTGAACCGCGCCGGAGTCCCGCTCCTCGAGATCGTGAGCGAGCCCGACATCCGGTCCATCGACGAGGCGGTCGAGTATCTCAAGGCGCTGCGCGCCGTCCTCATGTACCTGGGGGTGAACGACGGCAACCTCGAGGAGGGCTCGTTCCGCTGCGACGCCAACGTCTCGGTCATGCCGGTGGGCTCGACCGTCCTCGGCACCCGCTGCGAGCTGAAGAACATGAACTCCTTCCGCTTCCTCCGGCAGGCCATCGAGTACGAGATGCGCCGCCAGGTGGAGATCCTGGAGGGCGGCGGGAAGGTCGTGCAGGAGACCCGCCTCTTCGACCCGCAGAGGGGCGAGACCCGCTCGATGCGATCGAAGGAGGAGGCCCATGACTACCGCTACTTCCCCGAACCGGACCTGCCCCCGGTGCGGGTGCCTGCCTCCTGGGTCGAGGAGGTGCGCCGGACCCTTCCCGAGCTTCCCCGGGCGCGCGCCGCGCGCTACCAGCGCGACCTCGGGCTCTCGGCCTACGACGCGGGCGTGCTCACCGCCGATCGGGGGACCGCCGAGCTCTTCGACGCGGCCCTCGCCGCGCGCGGGGGCGGGGCCGAGGCGGCAAAGCGGATCGCCAACCTGATCAACGGGGAGGTGGCACGGGTCGCCAACGAGAGCGGGCTCGGTCCGGCAGGAGGAAAGCTGACACCGGAGGCGCTCTCCGGCGTGGTCCGACTCGCCGAGGCGGGCACCATCGGCGGCCCCGGCGTGCGGCAGGTGATCGAGGAACTCTTCCGCGACGGTGGCGATCCCGACGCGGTGGTCGCGGCCCGCGGGCTGGCGCAGGTGTCCGACGAGGCGGCCGTGGAGGCCGCCGTGGACGCGGTGATCGCGGCCAGCCCCGCGGAGGTGGAGCGCTACCGGGCCGGAAACCAGAAGCTCATCGGCTTCCTGGTCGGCCAGGTGATGAAGGGCATGAAGGGGAAGGGGAATCCGGCGGTGGTGAACGCGGTGCTCAAGAAGAAGCTCGAAGGCGGAAGCTGATGGCCTGGGCGGGATGGGGTGCGGGACCGGCCGGTGCGGGGTCCGCGGGAGGTCCGAGCCGCTGGTTCCTGGTGCTGTTGCTGGCCGCCTCCGGGGTGGTGGCCGTCGTGCTGATCGTCGACCGGCAATGGCTCCCGGCCGGCGTGGCCGCGGCCGGCACGATCTACTTCGGCCTGCGCGCCACCGGGCGGCTGGGGCGAAGGGGAGGGGATCGCTAGTGACGGAACGTGAAGTGCTCCGCCCGGTGGTCTACGCCGATCGGCAGGACGAGGTCCGGCTCCTCGACCAGCGGTTGCTCCCTGGCGAGGAGACCTGGGTCGCCCTCACCACCGCCGACGAGGTCGCCGAGGCCATCCGCACGCTGGCGGTGCGGGGCGCGCCGGCCATCGGGGTGGCTGCCGCCTACGGGCTCGCGGTCGAGGCCCGCCGGGGCGCCACGCCGGACCGGCTGCGGGAGGCCGCGGAGCTGCTCGCCCGGGCGCGACCCACCGCGGTCAACCTGGAATGGGCGGTGAGGCGCATGTCGCGCCGGATCGGCGAGCCGGCGGCGGCCATCCTGGCCGAGGCCCACGCCATCCGCGACGAGGACGAGGCCTCCTGCCGCCGCATCGGAGCGCTGGGGGCCCCGCTGCTTCCGCCCGAGGCCCGGGTCCTCACCCACTGCAACGCCGGCGCGCTGGCCACCGCCGCCTACGGAACCGCGCTCGGGATCGTGAGGGCCGCCCGGGAGGCGGGGAAGCTCGAGCACGTCTACGCCGACGAGACCCGCCCGTTCTTCCAGGGGGCTCGCCTCACCGCCTGGGAACTGCAGCGGGACGGCATCCCGGTCACCGTGCTCACCGACGGCATGGCGGGCTGGCTCATGGCCCGCGGAGAGATCTCCTGCGTGGTGGTGGGGGCCGACCGCATCGCCGGGAACGGGGACGTCGCCAACAAGATCGGCACGTACGGACTGGCCGTGCTGGCCCGCCACCACGCCATTCCGTTCTACGTGGCGGCACCCTGGAGCACGTTCGACCCGTCGCTCGCCACCGGCGCGGGCATTCCCATCGAGGAGCGGGACTCCGACGAGGTGGTGCGCATCTTCGGCCGCCTCGTCGCCCCGGAGGGCGTCCCCGCCCGCTACCCGGCCTTCGACGTCACGCCGGCCGATCTCGTCACCGCCATCGTCTGCGAGCGGGGCGTGCTCCGGGCTCCCTACGGTCCGGCCATCCGGGGGCTCGTGGGGTAGGAGCCCGTCCTGCCGGTGAACGTGCTCGTCAGGCACGCCCCGGGTCCGCGGGAGCCCGCTTGCGTTCCACGAAGCCGGTGATCCTGCCGATGGTCTCGAAGTTGTCCGGAGTCGTCTCTGCGTCGGCCACCGAGATCCCGAACTCCTTCTCGAGGAAGCCGATGACCTCGAGCATGCCGGTCGAATCGACGATTCCCTCGACGATGAGGGAGTCGTCATCGGACAGGGACTTCGGGTCGCTCACGTAGAAGGTGTCGACGACGAATTTCCGCACCCGCTCCCGCACGCTCATGGCAGTGGACTCGCTTCCGACCGACGGTTGGTTCCCGTGCTGCTCGCGGGCCCGACCAGGCGATCGACGTTGGTGGAAAAGGTGACGGCGCCCGCGGCCTGCGGGGACTGGCGGATGAGGCTGTCGTGGAGAAGCCCCGTGGTCAAGACCCCGATGAGTGCCATGTCGTCGGCGTTGGAGGCGGAATCCGTGACCGGGGCCGCCGCGATCTTGCGCGCGAGTCTCGACACGGCGCCCGGGTCGAAGACGCCTGCGGCGGCAACAGCCGACTCCGACAGGATCTCCCTCGCCCAGTCGGGCGCGGCGCCACCGGCGAAGCAGAGTGCGTCGGGCGAACGGTAGGGCTGCTTCGGGCGTCCGATCACCGTGTCGGGGACGAGCCCCACCGCGGCCTGCTTCAGCACGTGCTTCTCGGCGAGGACGCGGAGCTTGTACGCAGGGGGGAGCGAGTCGGCCAGCGCGATCACCTCGGGATCGAGGAAGGGAAAGCGCCCCTCCACCGAGTGGGCCATGAGCATCCGGTCGCCCTGGGAAGAGAGCAGGTAGCCGGCGAGCAGGGTCCGGACCTCGAGGTACTGGTCCTGGCCCAGCGGAGTCCAGCGCGCGTATTCCGGGGGCAGCGAGGAGAGGAGGCGGGCGCCCACGTCCGCCATCCTCGCCTCCTCGCGAAGTTCGGGAGTGAAGAGGCGCTGGAGCGCCGCGGTCGAGCGCCAGCGAAGCTGGTGGGAGAACCCGGGCGCCCTCCAGGCCCCTCGACCCGCCCCGAAGAACTCCCTGGCCATCGATCGAGCCGCCACCGGAGAGCGGGCCAGCCACGGGTACAGCCTTTCCAGGAGGCGGGGCCGGAGGCGCGATTCCGGCTGACGCCCCCAGAATCGGCGGACCTTGGCCTCCCGGAAGAGGTCATACCCGGCGAACATCTCGTCGGCCCCCTCACCGGTGAGGACCACCTTTATCCCTGCCTGGTGCACGAGGCGCGAGAGGAGGAACAGGGGAGCGGGGGCCGTCCGCAGGAGCGGTCGCTCGGCGTGTGCCACAACGGCGGGCAGGGCTTCGACGATGTCCGATCGCCTGACCACGATGTCGTGATGGTCGCTCCCGATCCGCTCGGCCGCGGCCCGCTGGTACGCGGTCTCATCGTAGGCGGCGTCCTCGAAGCGAACGGAGAACGTGCTGAACCTGGCGTCCGTCGCCCGTCGAGCGAGGGCCGCGACGAGGGAGCTGTCCAGGCCGCCGGAGAGGTAGCTCCCCACCGGGACGTCGGCCCGGAGCATGCGGAGCCGCACGGCCTGCTCCAGTGAAGCGCGCACCTGCACGACCGCATCCTCGAACGACCCCGGGAAGCCGGCGTCTGGCCCCTCCGGGTAGCGGGGACGGGAGAAGGCGTGGTCCCGGACCTGGCCGCGCAGCAGGGTGCGCACGTGGCCGGGCTGGAGTTCCTCGATTCCCCGGAACACCGACTGGGGAGGCACAACCGTCCAGAAGGTGAAGGTCTCGGCCAGTCCGGCGGGGTCGAAGGCGCGAGGAATTCCCGGGTCTGCCGCGAAGATGGCCTTCACCTCGCTCGCAAAGACGACCCTCCCGCGGTGCTCGCAGAGGTAGAGCGGACAGATCCCCGTGGGATCCCGGGCGAACACCAGTGCCCCGGTCCGCGTGTCCCAGATGGCCAGGGCAAACTGGCCGTTGAAGCGCGGGAACGCCTCCTCACCCCACTCCTCGAACGCATGGACGATGACCTCGGTGTCGCTCCGGGTCCGGAACCGGTGTCCTCTTGCGCGCAAGTCCTCGCGCAGCTCGATGTAGTTGTAGATCTCGCCGTTGAAGACGATCCAGATCGTGCCGTCCTCGTTGCAGAGCGGCTGCTGGCCGGATTCCAGGTCGATGATGGACAGCCGGGCGTGGCCGAGCCCGGCCCGGCGGTCACGATAGAGGCCGAACTCGTCCGGTCCGCGGTGCCGGAGCGCGCCCACCATCGACCGGATCGCCTCCGGCGTGGGAGGCTCCACGTCGTCGCGGAGTGCGACGATGCCCGCGACGCCGCACATCGCTATATTCCCGCCGCTCCTGGAACGAGAAGGGGGACCTGGTGCAGGTAGCGGCTCACCCGGCGCTTCGCCTCGATGTCCCGGAAGACCCGCTCCACCTGGTCGGCCTGGAGACCGATCGCGGGCGCAACCTCCTCGGCTGGCACGGCGTGGTCGTGCGCCCAGAGGCAGAGATCCATGAGTCCGTGGGGAAGCGCGAAGTAGAACTCCTCCTGGGTCTGTGCCAGGGAGAACGTGTCGGTCGTCGGCGGGCGACCCCGGATCTCCTCGGGCACCCCGATCGCCTCCGCCAGCGCGAAGACCTGGGTCTTGTAGAGGTGGGCGATCGGCTTGAAATCGGCTGCCCCGTCGCCCTGCTTCACGAAGAAGCCTTGATCGTACTCGAGCAGGTTCGGAGTGCCAGCCACCGCGTAGTTCAGGCGATCGGCGTGGTAGTACTCGACCATCTTGCGCATGCGCTGCTTGAAGTTGGTGGCCGCGACCAGCTGGAGGTATGCGGCGTGCGGCATGCGGGCGGACTGCTGGCGCCCTTCCGGGTCCGCCACCGTCAGCGAGGTGAGGTTGAGCCGCTCGCCCTCGAGGATCGACGGGACCCCGATCTTGAAGCGCCAGCCATCGGCGAAGTCCGGGAACACCTGGCGGACGGCCTCGAGCTGCCGCCGGTAGCAACCCACTCCGTCCAGCGCGGGCGCGATGTCCTCGACGACGTGGCGGAAGCCCAGGCGCTCCGCCAGCATGCGCCCGAGGCGAAGCGAATCGCCAGAGGAGTCGCGCTCGGGCATGAGCAAGCCGATGACGCGTTCTGGCCCCAGCGCGCGCGCACACAGGGCGCCCACGACGGAGCTGTCGATGCCTCCGGAGAGCCCGACCACGGCACCGCGGCGGCGAAGGACTGCGAGTACCTGATGGCGGATGGACTCCTCGATGCGAGCGGCCTCGGCGGTCGCGTCAATCTCCAGGACGTTGCAGTGGAACAATCGTGCCCCCTCTCGACGGTCAGCCTACGGGAAGAGGGGGCCTCATTGCACGCCCTGGGGGCATTGTCCCGCTCGAACGCCGAGGGCTGCGTACCCGGGACAGGTGATAGCTTGCCCCGGCGGACAGGTTCTACAATCCGGACCCCCGCCCACGCTTCTGCACCCGGCGGCCGGAAGCCATCGCATGTTCACCAGCGGCCTGCTCGTACACATCCTTTTCCGGGGAGGGCGGTCGCGGACGGCCCGCGCCCCAATGAGGGATCCAGGCCGGGGGCGTGCAGGTCCGTGAGATCGCCGTTCCTGACCGATTGGGTCTTGGAGCACGCGCTCCACCGGCCCGACGCCCCGGCCGTGGATAGCCCTGCGGCCCGCCTCACCTACCGGGACCTCGCCGAGCGCGTTCAGGTCCTCGCCAGGCACCTCGCCGCCTCCGGGGTGAGGGAGCGAGAGCGTGTTCTCGTGGCCCTGGGCCATTCGCCCTCGACGGTGGTCGCCAGCCTGGCCATCCAGACCGTCGGTGCGACGCCGGTCGAGGTGAACAGGGAGTGGACCCCCGAGGTGAACTCCGCGATCGCCGAGCAGGCAGGGGTCCGTGTCGCATTCATCCGTGGCCGGGACGCCCGTGCCTGGGGCGACGCTCACGCGCGGAGGCCGTTCGAGCGGCTCTGGATCACCCACACCGGAACTCCCTCCTCGGCGATGGTCGATGCGCTGCGGGGCGCTCCCCACACCCTCGTCCTCGAGGACGGTCGGGTCGATCCGGCACTGGGGGAGGGGCCTTCCCTCCCTCGAGTGACCCTCTCCGAGGACGCCACCGCGCTCGTGCTCTACACCTCGGGCAGCACTGGCCGTTCGCGGGGAGTGGTGCAGACCTGGCGCAACATCCATGCGAACACGCGGTCCATCGTGCAGTACCTGGGGCTAGGGCAGGAGGACAGGGCGCTCCTCGTCCTGCCCCTCTACTACTGCTACGGGCGGAGCGTCCTGCAGTCCCATCTCCACGCTGGCGGCTCGGTGTTCCTCGACGATCGGTTCGCCTTCCCGCGGGTCGTCCTCGAGAACGCGGGCGCCGAGAGGTGCACCGGTTTCGCCGGCGTTCCGCTGACCTTCGAGATCATCCGCCGCAAGGTCGACGTCGGCTCGCTCTCGATCCCGAGCCTCCGCTACCTGACGCAAGCGGGAGGCGCGATGTCACCCGAGACCGTCACCTGGGTTCGGGAAGCGTTCAGGCCCGCGCGACTCTTCGTGATGTATGGCCAGACGGAGGCGACGGCGCGGTTGAGCTACCTGCCCCCCGACCGGGCGGAGGAGAAGTCGGGGAGCATCGGCATCCCGATCCCCGGCGTGGAGCTCAAGGTCGTGGACGACGACGGCTGCGAGCTGCCGCCGGGCGAGGTGGGCCACCTGGTGGCACGGGGCGACAACGTCACGCAGGGCTACCTCGACGATCCGGAGGAAACCGCCGCCATCCTGCACGACGGCTGGCTCTGGACGGGCGATCTCGGCACCCGCGACGCAGAAGGTTTCCTGTTTCACCGGGGGCGGAGCAAGGAGATGCTGAAGATCGGTGGCCATCGCGTCAGCCCGCTCGAGATCGAGCAGGTCGTGGCGCGTCATCCAGGCGTGGAGGAGGTGGCGATCGTCGGAGCGGCCGACCCCCTCAAGGGAGAGGTGGCGGCAGCATGGGTCGTGGGTCGGGAAGGAGCGCACCCGACCGAGGACGACCTCCGGCGCTTCTGCCGCGAGCAGTTGCCGCCGTGGATGGTGCCGACCACCTTCCGCTTCGTCACGTCGCTTCCTCGAAACGAGGCAGGAAAGCTGCTTCGCTCGGAGCTGCCGGGTCTCGACTAGCGCCCCAGGAACCGCTCCACCGCCGGGAAGAAGACCTCCGGGTTCTCGCAGAAGGGCCAGTGCCCCGCGCCGGGGACGCTGAGCATCTCCCCCCGGGGCAGCCCGGCGAGCCACTCCTGCTCCACCTCGGGCGGTCCCCGGTCGGTCTCGCCCCAGACCAGCAGGACCGGGAGGTCCAGCGAGGGCAGCCGCGGCCGCCAGTCCCAGTCGCCGAGCGAGGGATACACCCGCTCCAGCCAGTCGGGGATCCACTTCTCCGGGAACTCGTTGGGCAGGTCGCAGGCGTCGAGCGGGACGAGGTCGACGTTTTCCTTGCGGGCCACCTGCTGGGGAAGGAGGTAGTGGCGCATCCACTCCCGGGCGTAGGTGCGCGGGTCGGTGCGGTGGACCTTCCCGGCGCGGAGCGCACCGAGCCGCGTCGAGCCAGGGGGGCGGATCATCTCGCCGAGGGTGGGAAGCTCGGAGTCGTGCCAGGGAACCCGGCGCGCCGCGAACGGCCCCACCAGGACCAGCCCGCCCACCGTGTGGGGGTGGTCGAGCGCGTGGAGGAGCGCCACCGCCGACGCGTAGGAGTGGCCGATCAGGGTCGGGCGCTCGAGGGAGAGATGTCGCAGCAGCGCCTCCAGGTCGGCGACGTCGAAGGCCACGCCGAGCCGGCTCCTGTCCTCCACCGGCGAGGAGAGCCCCCTCCCGCGGAGGTCGTAGGAGACGATGCGGCGGCCGCTCCCGAGGGGGCGGAGCGGCCCGGCCACCCAGGAGCCGTTGGGGACCACGAGCGCCGGCCCCGCCGATCCACGGACCGCGTAGTGGATCCGGATTCCCGGCTCGACCTCGAGGGTTCCCTGCTGCAAGCGCCGCCATCCTCCTGGGTTCGCTACGGTAACCAAATTCCCGACAAACGGCACGGCCGCGTGGCGGTAACCTCCGGGTTTCCTTGACAGGATGGGGGGACCGATCGTATAGAACCGCCCTTCCGGAGGCTTAGGCCCCGATGCGCGAGCTCGCGCCGGGGAACGAACCCGAGAGCATTCCGTTGGTTTTTCACGAAGGAGCGGCTCGATGTATGCGGTGATCCAGACCGGCGGCAAGCAGTATCGCGTTTCCAAGGGGGACAAGCTCCGCGTGGAGCTCCTCGAGGGGGACGTGGGCAAGAAGCTCTCGTTCGACGCGCTGCTCGTCGGCGGCGAGGGCGAGGCCAAGGTGGGCAAGCCCACCGTGTCCGGCGCGGCCGTCGAGGGCGAGATCGTCGCCCAGGGACGTCACGCCAAGGTGGTCCACTTCCGCAAGAAGAAGGAAGGCTGGACCAAGAAGCGCGGCCACCGGCAGCCGTACACCGAGGTCGTCATCACCGAGGTCCGCGGCTAGTCCGCCCCGAAGGAAAGGAAGCACGCAATGGCTCACAAAAAGGGACAGGGCTCCAGCCGCAACGGCCGCGACTCCTCCGCGCAGCGCCGCGGCGTGAAGATCTACGGCTCCGAGAACGTCGTCGCCGGCAACATCCTGGTCCGCCAGGTCGGCACGCTGTTCCACCCCGGCCAGAACGTCGGCATGGGCAAGGACTACACGCTGTTCGCCAAGGTGGACGGCACCGTGAAGTACGAGAAGACGCGCGGCGACCGCCGCGTGGTCAAGATCCTGCCGAAGGCCTGATCCCCGGCCCAGGCTGGATGTCGCGAGCGCCGCGGAGCCCTCTGGCCCGCGGCGTTCGCCGTATGGAGGCACCGTGAAGTTCGTCGACGAGGTCCGGATCAAGGTCGCCTCCGGCGACGGCGGCAACGGCGCGGTGGCCTGGCGCCGCGAGAAGTTCATCCCCCGCGGCGGCCCGGCCGGTGGGGACGGCGGCTGGGGCGGCGACGTGGTCCTGGTGGTCGACCCGCAGATGAACACCCTGCTCGACTACCGCTACGTCCGGGAGCACCGGGCCAGGAACGGCGAGCACGGCCGCGGCTCCGACCAGAACGGCCTCTCCCAGCCGGCGCTCGAGCTGCGCGTGCCCCCGGGCACGCTGGTGAAGGATGCCTCCACCGGCGAGGTGCTCGCCGACATGGGCGACGCGTGCCCCCGCTTCGTGGTCTGCAAGGGGGGGCACGGGGGTCTCGGCAACATGAACTTCGCCACCTCCACCAACCAGGCCCCGCGCTTCGCGCAGCCCGGCACCAAGGGGGAGGAGAAGGAGCTCCAGCTCGAGCTGAAGCTGCTCGCCGACGTGGGGATCGTGGGCTACCCCAACGCCGGCAAGTCCACCCTCATCAGCCGCATCTCCCGGGCCCGCCCCAAGATTGCCGACTACCCCTTCACCACGCTGACGCCGAACCTCGGCGTCGTGGGCTGGCGCGGGAAGAGCTTCGTGGTCGCGGACGTGCCCGGCCTCATCGAGGGGGCGCACGCCGGGGCCGGCCTCGGCCACCAGTTCCTGCGCCACCTGGAGCGCACCAGGGTGCTCGTGCACCTGGTCGACCCGCTGGCGCCGGGCGAGGGGCGCGGGCCGCGCGCCGACCTCGACGCCATCGACCGGGAGCTGGCCCTCTACTCGAAGGAGCTCGCGAAGAAGCCCCAGGTCATCGCGGTGACCAAGATGGACGTGCCGGAGGCCGAGGAGAAGCTCGCCGAGCTGAAGAAGAGCTTCGCCCGGCGCAAGAAGAAGCCCACCATCCTCGCCATCTCGGCGGTCACGGGGGAGGGAATCGATCCCCTCCTCGACGCGGTGGCCAGGGCGCTGCGCGGCGACGAGCCGGGCAAGGAGCGCCTCGCCAAGAAGAAGGTGGGGAAGCCGCGGAGCAAGGCGGCGCGGTGAGCGACTACCTCCTCCCGGAGCGCAAGGCGCGCATCGACGAGGTGGTCTCGCGCCGCACCCGGACGCTCACGGTGGTGATCGAGGCGCTCTGCGATCCACAGAACGTCAACGCCGTGCTCCGCACCTGCGACGCCTTCGGCGTGCAGGAGGTCCACGTGGTCGAGGGTCCCATGAAGGGATTCGACCGGAACAAGAAGATCTCGCAGAACGCCGACAAGTGGCTGGACGTGACCCGCTGGACCTCGACGCGGGAGTGCCTCGCCGCGCTCAAGGCCCGGGGCTTCGCGATCCACGTCACCTGGCTGGGGGAGGGCTCGGTCGGGCTCGCCGAGCTCGACTTCTCCGGCCCGGTGGCGCTGGTCTTCGGCAACGAGAGCAAGGGCGTCTCCGACGACGCGCTCGCCATGGCCGACGCTCGCTTCGCCATCCCCATGCGCGGCTTCTCCCAGTCGCTCAACGTCTCGGTGGCCGCGGCGGTGAGCCTCTCCCGCGCCATCGACCGGCGCGAATCGCAGCGCGGGCGGCACGGCGACCTCCCGGAGGGAGAGGCCGAGGAGCTGCGCCAGCGCTTCTACGTGCTGGCCGTGAAGCAGCGGTCGCGCATCGCCAAGGCCGAGGCGGTCGCCGACCGCCGGGCGCGTCACCGGCGCTGATCCAGGACCCATTCCGGAGGCAAGGAGGGTGCGCGCGGGCGCCTCCGGATCCCCCTTGTCCGGCCGATGTCAGGTATGATAATAAGAATCGTTCTCAACATCGAAGAGGCCCCCCGCACCCCATGAACCGACTGCTCGTCCCGTTCCTGATCGTCACGCTCGCCCTTCCGGCCCTGGCCGAGGAGCCCTCCGGGGCCGCCGCTCCCGCAGCCGCCGCGGCGCCAGCCACGTCCGCCGCCGACCGCCCGGCCACCCAGGCCGAGGTGAAGGCGCTGGCCGAGGAGGTCCGCCGCCTCAAGCTCGAGATGTCGGTCCCCGACGTGGTCCAGTTCGGCTCCTACGCCGGCATGGGCATGGGCGCCTCCAAGGTGCACTTCCAGCCGAAGGGGCTCTCCATCGGGGGCTATGGAGAGTTCGTCTACACGAACTTCACCGACGACCGGGCCGACCTGGCCGAGGTCCTGCGGCTCGTCCTCTACGTGGGGTACCGGTTCAACGACCGGATCGTCTTCAATTCCGAGGTCGAGTTCGAGCACGGGGCACGGGAGATCGGCATCGAGCTCGCCTACTTCGACTTCACGCTCCTCGACCAGCTGACGCTCCGGGTCGGCAACGTGCTCGTCCCGGTCGGCTTCCTGAACGAGAACCACGAGCCCATCTTCTTCTACGGCGTCTACCGGCCGCTGGTGGACCGCTTCGTCATCCCCACCACCTGGAACCAGAACGGCGTGGGCATCTACGGCGACCTCGGGCCCGTCCGCTACAAGGCCTACCTCCTCACCGGCCTCGACGCCTTCGGCGACGAGGCGCTCCAGGCCGGCACCTGGGTGCGCAACGCGCGCACCGGCGCCTTCGGGCCGGCCAGGACCTGGGCCGGGGTGGCGAGCCTGAACGCCGACCTGGGGCCGGCCACCTTCGGCGGCAGCTTCTACGGGGGAGACGCCGGGCAGGGCCAGCGCGACGCGAACGGGGCCGTCGTGTCGCCGACCGTGCTCATCGGCGAGGTCCACGCGCTCCTGGCATGGAGGGGTCTGACGGCGCGCGGGATCATGGCGTGGGGCTCGCTCTCGCAGGCCGGGACCGTCTCCGAGATCCTGGCGCTGGCGCCCGATCAGTACATCGGAAGCCGTGCATGGGGGGGCTACGTCGAGGCGGGATTCGACGTCCTCACCCTCGTCGGCTCGGAGATGTCGCTCTCCCCCTTCCTGCGCTTCGAGGCGCTCAACACGCAGGCCGCGGTGGAGGGGCTCGGGGTGAAGAACCCGGCCTTCGACCGGCGGGTCGTCACCACCGGGATCGACTTCAAGCCCATTCCGCAGGTGGTGGTGAAGGCCGACTGGCAGCAGGTCACCACCATGGCGTCGCAGACCCTCCAGCAGTGGGACCTGGGCGTGGGCTTCGTCTACTAGGATCGCCGATGCGCAAGGGACTCCTCGTCGCCGCCCTCCTCGCCTGGTCCGGAGCCGCTCGCGCGGCCCCCCCCGACGCCTTGCGCGCGGCCTTCCCGGACGCGGAGCGCTTCGACGCCACCGACGTGCTCCTCTCCGACGAGATGGCAAGGCGGCTCGACGAGCTCGCCCGGTCGCGCATCCCGGAGCGGATGGTCACCTTCTACGCGGCTCGTCAGGGTGACACCGTCCTCGGATACGCGGTGCTGCAAGGTCACGTGGTCCGGACCAAGCGGGAGACCCTGCTCGTCGCCTTCGAGCCCGACGGACGGATCCGGAAGATCGTCGTCCTCTCGTTCCTCGAGCCCCCCGAGTACAAGCCCTCCGAGCGATGGCTCGGGCAGTTCGACGGGAAGGGTACGGCCGACCGGCTGGCGGTGGGGGACGACCTCGCCGCCATCTCCGGCTCCACGCTCTCCGCGCGGGGCGTCGCCGAGCAGTCGCGCTGGCTGCTCCAGGCCCTCCAGATGGCGCGCAAGGAGAGGAGGGTTCCGTGAGGTTCCTCGTGCAACCCGGCCCGGGCGTGATCGATCGGGCGCGCCCCCCGGTGCGGGCCTTCCTGGCCTTCTCCGCGCTCCTGCTCGTCGGTTGGGCGGCCTCCCGGGCCGCACATGGCGCGCTCACGCCCGACGGCCTGGCCCGGATCCTCGAGCCCTCGCCCGGTGAGCGGTTCGGGCCGCTCGCGCTCTGGGAGGAGGTCCACCAGGGGGCCTTCCTCTATGGCTTCCTGCTCCTCACGCTGGGCTCGCTCCTCGTCGTCTGCCCGGTCGGGCCGGGGTTGCGGAACACCCTCGTCGGACTGGCCACGGCCGGGGCGCTCGTCGATCTGCTCGCCCCGTTCCTGCCCGTGGCATGGCCCGGCTTCCCGGGCTGGGCCGCGCTTCGGATAGGCGCCTTCGGTCTGGCCCTGACGGCGCTCCTCGCCGCGGTCGCCGTCGCATGGGCCACCTTCGGCCGCGAAGCGAGGCGGCCCAATGGTTGATCCCCGGATTGCCCGCTTCTCCGCCCCCATCGCGGCATTCTCGGCCATGATCGCGATCGTGATGGCCACCGGAGCGGTGCTCTTCGCCCGCAAGATGGGCTTCGACGGCGGTCACGTGCGCGCCTTCTACCTGGGCTCGGAGGCCGCCTTCGCGCCGCCGCGATCCCTGGCCGGGCTGCTCGAGGTGGCGGTCCCGCACCTGCTCGCCGTGCCACTCCTCCTCTTCGTCACGCTCCACCTCGTGGCATTCGCCTTCGGCGCACGGCGGCGCCCCTTCGCCCTGCTCGCCGGGATCACCTGGTGTTGCGCCGCGGTGGGGATCGGCGCCGGCTTCGTCATCCGCTTCGCCTGGCCGGCTCTCGCCCCCCTCAAGGTGGCGGCGTTCGTGGGACTCGAGGCCACCATGCTCGCCTGGCTCCTGCTCCTCGCCGCGGCGGTCCTGCCCCCCACCCGCGGAGAATCGCGGTCCAGGGGACTCACGGGGTCGGAGGCCGTACCCCCTCGAGCGTGATCCCGGGCGAGGCGACCACGCGGTTCACCGAGGTCACGATCACCGCCGTTGCGCCGTTTCGCGATGCGAGGGCGAGGCCGTCCTCCCCTCCCAGCACGAAGACCGCCTTCCCCAGGATCTCCGCCTCGAGCGCGCTTCGCGCCAGCACGGTCACCTGGCGGCTCGCCGTGGCCGGACGGCAGGTGCGCAGGTCGATGACGTGGTGGTAGCGCTTTCCATCCACGACGAAGAAGCGCTCCGAGTCCCCGCTGGTGGAGAAGGCCAGATCGGAGACCTCGACCCAGGCGAAGGGCGCACCAGGAGCGCCGCGAGGATCGCGCACTCCCAGGCGCCAGGGGCGGCCAAATCGGGTCCCCGAAGCGAGGAGATCACCCCCGGCCTGGATCGTGAAGTCCCGAAATCCCCGGCTCCGGAGCACGGCGGCGGCCCGATCCACCGCCCAGCCCTTGGCGAGGCCGCCCAGCCCCACCTGCATGCCGGCGCGACGGAGCCGGGCGGCGCAGGGGGCGTCGGACCCCGGCGTGGCGGCTGGCTCGATCTCGAGATCGCGCCAGCTGACGAGCGGGCAGGCGGCGGCCACCTCCGCATCGGAAGGAACCCTCGGCGGCTGCCCGTCGCCGAACCGCCAGACGCCCCGCAATGCCGCCCAGGTCGGGTCGAAGAGCCCCCCGGTGCGCTCCGCCCCGTCCCGTCCGGCCCGCAGCACCTGGCAGAGGTCGCCGGGAAGGGGAACCGGCCATCCGGATCCCGCCGCGGCGTTGAGCGCGGAGAGGGGCGAGCCGGGGCGCCACTCGTTCATCGTCTCGTCCACCCGGGCGAAGACCGCGAATGCCGCCTCCACGGCGGCCACCAGTTCCGGGCTGCCCGGAGCCGCCACGGCGACCGTGACCAGCGTGGACATCGACGGCCGCGTCTCGGAGTGGAGGGCGACCCCCCCGGCGGGAGCCGGAGGCGTCGAGGCGCAGGCCGCCGCGAGGAGCGGGGCGGCGAGGAGGAAGCGGTGCACGGCTGCTTTCCTAGGGCGGGCGGCGGGGGTGCGCAGTACCATCGCCCTGGCCGAAATGAGCGAGCTCACCCACCTGGAGCACGCGGTCCTCCACGCGCTTCTCGACGGCGACCATCCGGCGCTCGAGGCCCTGCACGACCAGCTCCAGGGCCTTTCGGTGGTCCACCGCATCGCCACGCCGACCACCTTCTCCACCGTGCTCCGCCCCGGTCCTGCCGCGCCGCGCGCCCCGGTCGCCGCGTCCCGGGTGGTGCTCGACGACCTCCACGCCGACATCCCGGGGCTCCCGGGCGGCGCCGCCTTCGCCCTCTTCGTCGACGACGGGTGGCTCTCGCGGCTGGAGGGATCGACCTTCGGCCAGGAGGCCTGGCCCGAGGATCTGGCCGGCTTCACTCTCCACCACGACGACCCGGAACGGGACCTGTCCGATCTCGATCCGCCCGTGGACTAGCCCACTAGCCCGGCTGCGGGCCCACCCGGGTCAGGAAGATGGGCCAGTGCCGCTTGTCCCCGTACAGCGGCCGGTAGCGGTCCACGTTGTACATCGTGGCCACGTCGACCTTGCGCGGACCCAGGGCCGGGTCGGGGATGGGAACGAGCTCGTAGCACCCGTTCACCACCGCGCTCATCTGGCCGTGCCCCCCGTCGAGGATGGCGTCGAGCGCCATGGTCCCGAAGGTGGAGGCCACCAGCTTGTCCATGAAGTCCGGCTCCCCGGAGCGGAGGTCGTAGGTGAGGTCGGAGACGATGGTCTCCTCGCCGGTGCGGATGTGGATCTCGTCGGCGAGCACCTCGCCCACGCTGGCCTTCTTGCGGCGACCCAGCGCGTCGGGGCGTCCGAACTCCTGGACCTCGTATCCCTTCCAGGTGGCCCCCTCGGAGAGGATCACCAGGACGTAATTGGACGGGTTGTCGCGCTTCTCGGTGAGGAGCAGGTGGATGAGCTTCTCGAGGTCCACCGGGTACTCGGGGATGACGCAGCGGTTGGAGGTGACGTGGGCCGCGTAGAGGGCGGTGAAGCCGGCGTCCCGCCCGAAGACCCGGAAGATGCCCACCCGCTCGTGGGAGCCGATGGTGGTGCGCTGCCGATCGATGGCGGCGGTGGCCCGGGTGATGGCGGTGGAGAAGCCCACGCAGTACTCGGTGCCCTGGACGTCGTTGTCCATGGTCTTGGGGATCCCCATCACCTTCACGCCCCGTCGCTCGAGCTGGGCCGCCGACTTGAGCGTCCCATCGCCTCCGATGGCGATGAGGGAGTCGATCTCGAGCCTCTCCAGGTTCTCGAGGACCTGGGTGGTGAGGTCGTAGGTCATGCCTCCCTTGCCCCTGACCGCCGGGAGGTTCCGGCCGACCAGGTGGGGGGGAAGGTCCCGGACGCTGGCCGGTCCAACGCGGCTGGAGTGGAGGACGGTCCCGCCGTGCCGGTCGATGGTCCGGCAGTTCTCGCGGTTGAGCTCGAGCACGTACCTCGCCCGGCTGGCCGGGTCGTCGAGGTTCACGTGGGTGAGTCCCTCGAAGCCCTTGCGGATGCCCACCACCTCGAGGCCGTTCTCCCAGCCGCGGTAGACCACGCTCTTGATGACCGAGTTCAGGCCCGGGACGTCGCCACCGCCGGTGAGGATTCCGATTCGCCGTTTCGCCATCCCGGGAGTCTAGTAGAAGCCGAGTCCCACCCGCATCATCCAGATGTTCGTATCGGCCAGGTCGTAGCCTCCGAAGAACTGCCGGGTCCAGTCGAGGCCCAGGGTGACGTGGAGCGGAGCGGCCACGGGGATGGCCCAGCCCCCGCCGAGGAGGACGTTCGCTCCGAGGCGGGTGAAGCCGGGCTCGAACGGGGGTGTCACCGTGAGGGAGGCGAGCCCGCCGCCGGCCTTCAGGAAGAACCCCCGCACGAAGGGAAAGACGGTCAGCACGAGGTCGTAGTCCAGCGCCGTCGTGCTCGGGGTCCCGTAGTAGGCATCCCCGAACACCGTGAATCCGGCGAGGCCGAATCCGAGGAGCAGCTGCGGGGCGAGCCGCGCGCCGACCTCGACGTTGTAGGCGAGCCCCCCGACGGTCACGTACCCGTAGGGATCGTAGAAGCCCTGCCATCCGCCTCCGATCCCGAGATTGAAATAGAAGGGGCTGAGCGCCGGCGGACGCGGGGCGACGTACGCCGGCGGTGGCGGCGGGTACGGAACCGGCGCGACGCGAACCGGAGGAGGAGGCGGGTACAGGTATTGCGCAGTCGCCGCGGACGGCGCAGCGAGGAACGCGACGAGCAGGACGACCGGTGCAGGTCGACGCACGGATGGGTCTCCGAGGCGCCGGGAACCCCGAGCCGGGGACGGCGCCCACTCCCCATGAACGGAACCAGGGCGCCGGGTATTCAATCCGGCCCATGCCATGCCGCCCCACACTCGTCGCGCTCCTCGCCGCCGCGCCGTTCCTGGCGGCTGCCGCGCCGCCCCCCGGCTGCCCCGACTGCGGGCTCCGGGAGATCGGCCTCCACTCCAAGGTCCTGGGGGAGCCCCGCGTGGCACAGGTGCGTCTTCCGGACGGATACGAGACGGGGACCGGCCGCTATCCGGTGGTGTACGTGCTCGACGGGCCGGAGCACCTCGAGTACACCGCCGCCACCGCCGCCCAGCTGGCCCGGGCCGGGGTCATGCCGAGGGTCATCGTGGTGTCGGTGTGGAACGTCGACCGGAACCGCGACTTCACGCCGTCCCGCGCCACCCCCGCACCGGGGTCGCCGCCGTCGGCCTCGGGAGGGGCCGACCGGTTCCTGCGCTTCCTGCGCGACGAGCTCGTACCGGTGGTGGATGGCAACTTCCGCACCCAGCCCTTCCGCATCCTCTCCGGCCACTCCCTGGGAGGGCTGTTCGCGCTGCACGTGCTGGCCTCCGCTCCCGGGTCCTTCGACGCCTACCTGGCCGCCAGCCCCAGCGCGCAGTGGGATGGTGAACTGGTGGTGAAGGAGCTCCGGCGCCGGCTCGAGGAGTCGCCCCGGCTCGACCGGTCCCTCTACGTCAGCCTGGGGAACGAGAAGGCCATGCTCCCCGCCTTCGAGTCGCTGCGCACGGTGCTGCGCGCCGCCTCGCCGCCCGGGTTCCGCTGGGAGTCGGCCCGCTTCGCCGACGACGCCCACGGCCTCGTCCCGCTTCCCACCACCCTCCGCGGCCTGCCCTTCGTCTTCGACGGGTACCTCCCGCCGCTCGACCCGGATACCGGCCGGTACGCGGGCTCGCTCGACGACCTCGAGGCGCACTACCAGCGGCTCTCCACCCGGCTCGGCTACGAGGTCCTTCCCCCGGAGGGGATCGTGAACGCGAAGGGGTACGCGCTGCTCGCGGAGGGGAAGTCCACGGCGGCGGTCGCCGCGTTCCAGTCCAACGTGCGGCGCTACCCGGGCTCGGCGAACGCCCAGGACAGCCTGGGCGAGGGGCTGGAGGCCACCGGGCGGTCGAGGGAGGCCGCCATCGCCTACGAGCGTGCCGTCGAGCTGGCTGAGGTGGCCAACGACCGCCTCCTCCCGGAGTACCGGAGACATCTGCGGGCGGTGCAGCGGAAGCTGGGCGAGCCCGAGGCGCCCCCGGGAATCGGGCGCTGAAGGGCCGACCTCCGACGAGGCGACGGGATCGCCGGCGCTTCAGGCCGCCGCGAACCTCCGGACCGCGTCCTCGTCCCATTCGATGCCCGAGCCGGGAGCGTCGGGGAGCACCGCTTGCCCCTCCTCGATGCGCAGCGGCGCACGGAGGATCGCGTCCGCCCAGTCGACGTACTCCAGCCAGTGGGCCGTCGGGGAAACGGCGAGCAGGTGGGCGCTGACCTCGGGAAAGAGGTGGCTGGAGAGCGGAAGGCCCGCCGTCGCCGCGAGGGCGGCCGCCTGGATCCAGCCGGAGACGCCGCCGATCTTCATCGCGTCGGGCATCCCCAGGTCGGAGCCCCCGGCCGCGAGGCACCGCGCCATCTCCCGCGGCCCCCACCAGTTCTCGCCCATCTGGATCGGGATCGAGGACTTGCCGCGGATGTGCGCGTGACCGGCGAAGTCGTCGGCGAGCGTCGGCTCCTCCACCCACGCGAGCCCCTCTCCCGAGAGCGCCTCGACGCGGGAGACGGCCTCGGCGACGGAGAGGGCCTGGTTGAAGTCGCACATCAGCCGGACGTCGTCGCCGATCGCCCTCCTCACGGCACGCACGACCGCGAGGTCCGCCCGGGCGTCGGGATAGCCGAGCCGGACCTTGATCGCCGAGAACCCCGCCGCGGCGAGCCGGCCGGCCTCCTCGGGGGCCCGCCCGGGCCCGATCATCCCCAGCCCGCAGCTGTTGTAGGCGGGCGTCCGCCGCGTGCTCCCGCCCAGCAGCTTCGCCAGGGGGAGGCCCTGGGCTCGCGCGAGTGCGTCCCATGCGGCCATGTCGATCCCGGCCATCGCCATTCCCACGACTCCGCCCGTCCCCAGGAGCCGGAACTGGGCCTGGAGCTTCCTGCCGATTTCCAGGGGGGCGACCACGTCGCCCCGGATCACGGCGGCCAGCTCGGTCAGGGCCGCCACCACCGGACGGAGGGCCAGCGGCGTGTAGCAGAAGAGATAGGTCGATCCCGTGACGCCCCCCTCGGTCTGGAGGTCGATGAGGGCGAGCGGAGCGGTCCGGATCGTGCCGCTGCTGGTCTCGAGTGGCAGGCGAAGGGGCACGACCACGGGGCGGACGCGGAGTTCGCGGACGACGAGCCGAGGGGAGGAGGCCATGACGCGCCTCCTTCTCCCGATGGAGCGCCGTGGCACGGGAAAAAGCCGTTGGCCCCCATCCGGCGCGCCAGTGCCCCGCCCCAGGCAAGATGCCTGCTGCGAGCGCCGATCCTCTCGCTGCGGCGAGCGGCCTCGTCGGTGCGCGGCTCGACGTGGCGCTGCCACGCCTCCGCTGCTCCCTCCTCGGGCGCCCGCCTGGCGTCGGTCTCGGCGCTCTCGCGACGTCACCTCGCCTGGGTCGGGGCACTAGTCCGCCGTGCACCCGTCCCAGAACGCTTGCAGGTCGGGTGCCAGCGGCGCCTCGAGGTCGACCCGCGCGCCCGTCTCCGGGTGCGGCAGGGACAGTCGCCAGGCGTGCAGCGCCTGCCGCGGCAGCCGCAGCAGGGCGTGGTCGGCCTCGCTCAGTTCACGTTTCGTGAATCGATCGAAGATCATCTCGTCCGGCCCGTAGATCTTGTCCCCCACGAGGTGCAGCCCGGCGTGGTGCAGGTGCGCCCGGATCTGGTGCTGCCTCCCGGTCCGGGGGTGGCAGGCCACGAGCGCCACCGGCGTCCCGTCCGCAGCCCGGCGCCGCCCCAGGACCTCGAAGTCGGTGCGCGAGGGAAGCCCTCCCTCCGTGACGTGCATGCGGACCTTCACGCCGCTCGCCCCGGTGAGGGCGAGGGGCGCCTCCACCTCGAAGGCGTTCCGGGAGGGATCGCCCTGCACGAGGGCCAGGTAGGCCTTCGTCACCCGCCCGGCGGCGAAGGAGGCCTTGAGGGCCTTCGTGTACTTCGGCGCGCAGCCGCAGGCCATGAGGCCCGAGGTCTCCCGGTCGAGCCGATGGGCCGGGTCCACCTTGCGCGCCGGGAAGGCGAGCTTCGCGAGCGCCGTGAAGGTGTGCTCGGCGTATCGGGCCGTGGGGTGCACCGGCAGGCCGGCCGGCTTGTCGACGACGAGGAGGCGGGCGTCGTCGAAGATCACGCCGAACGCCATGGGGGTCTCCGGCTCCGGGTCGGCGTCCTTGAGGATCGAGAAGCGCATCCCGGCGGTGACCCGGGTCGCGGGCTTCAGGCGGCCGGGGCCCTCGTGCTCGATGCGGGTCTCGATGAGCCGCTGGATGCGCTCCCGGGAGAGGCGCCGTATCTTCTCCTGGAGGTAGCGGTCGAGCCGCCATCCGGCGTAGTTCGCCTCCACCGTGAACGGGACCCGGACGACCGGCATGGCGGCGGAACATACAGCCCCCGCGAGGGTCCGGGAAGTGCCCGTCATCGCAGGTCTTCCATGTCATGCCGCACCCGCCCTCTCTTTTCCGGAGGTGGTCGTTGACCATCGCGGCGGCGACGCATACAACGGGTTCCCGGCGTGAGGCGCGTCGCGATCATCATCCCCGCAAGGTTCGGGGCAAGTCGCCTCCCCGGGAAACCCCTCGCCGACATCCATGGAAAACCGCTGGTTGCCCACGTCGTGGAGCGCGCACGCGAGGCGAACGGGGTGGACGTCCTGGTCGTGGCGACCGACGACGAGCGGATCGCCGTGGCCGCCCGTGCGGCAGGAGCCGAGGTGATCCTGACCGGACCGGCCGAGACAGGCACCGACCGGGTGGCGATGGCCGCCCGGGTGATGCTCCCTCGCCCCACCATCGTGGTGAACCTCCAGGGAGACGAGCCGCTCATCGAGCCGGCGGCCATCGAGGCGCTGGTGCACGCCATGGACGAGGGGGGGCCGGAGATGGCCACCATGGCCCGCCCGCTGGTCGCGGGGGAGTGGGAGCGGCCCGAGGTGGTGAAGGTGGTGACCGATCGGAGCGGGAACGCCCTCTACTTCTCCCGCGCCCCCATCCCGGCGCGCCGGACGCCGGGGCCGTCGCCGCTGGCGCGGGCGCACGTGGGCATGTACGCGTACACCCCGGCCTTCCTGGAGCGGTTCGCCGCCCTGGAGCCGGGGCGCCTCGAGCGCGAGGAGCGGCTCGAGCAGCTGCGGGCGCTCGAGCACGGCTTCCGCATCCGGGTGGTCGACACGAGCTACAGCGGATTCGGGGTGGACACGGAGCAGGATCTGGAGCGGGCCCGGGCGCTGGTCGGCTCGGGCCGATAGAGGGAAGGGGAACGGCATGGTTCGGGGAAAGAAGACCAAGTTCGTGTTCGTCACCGGCGGGGTGGTGAGCTCTCTCGGCAAGGGGCTCGCTGCGGCCTCCATGGGCGCGCTGCTCGAGAACCGGGGCCTCGAGGTCACGCACCTCAAGCTCGACCCGTACATCAACGTGGACCCGGGCACCATGAGCCCGTTCCAGCACGGCGAGGTCTACGTCACCGACGACGGGGCCGAGACCGACCTCGACCTCGGGCACTACGAGCGCTTCACCAGCGCCAAGATGACCCGCAAGAACAACTACACCACTGGCCGCATCTACCAGGCGGTCATCAACAAGGAGCGTCGCGGCGAGTACCTGGGCCGGACCGTCCAGGTGATTCCCCACATCACGGACGAGATCAAGGCGGTCATCCGCGAGGCCGCCGACGGCGCCGACATCGTCATCGTCGAGGTGGGCGGCACGGTGGGCGACATCGAGTCGCTCCCCTTCCTCGAGGCCATCCGGCAGATGAAGTACGACGTGGGCAGCGAGAACCTGGTCTACGTGCACCTGACGCTGGTGCCCTACATCGCCGCGGCCGGCGAGCTGAAGACGAAGCCCACCCAGCACTCGGTGAAGGAGCTGCGCGAGATCGGCATCCAGCCCGACATCCTGCTGGCCCGCAGCGACCGGGAGATCTCGCGCGAGATGAAGGACAAGATCGCGCTCTTCTGCAACGTCGACCCTTCCGCGGTATTCACCGCTCGTGACGTTCCATCCATCTACGAGCTTCCCCTGGCGCTGCACCGCGAGGGGCTGGACGACAAGCTGGCCGAGCTGCTCAACATCTGGAGCCGGGCCCCGCGGCTGGAGCGCTGGGAGACCATCGTCGAGAAGGTGACCCGTCCACGGCAGGGCGAGGTGCGCATCGGCGTGGTGGGCAAGTACGTCGAGCTGGTGGAGAGCTACAAGAGCCTCAACGAGGCGCTGGTCCACGGCGGCATCGCCAACGACTGCAAGGTGAAGCTCGAGTTCATCGACGCCCAGAAGCTCGAGGAGGGCGACCTCTCCGCCCTCGACAAGGTCGACGGCATCCTCGTCCCGGGCGGCTTCGGCATCCGCGGGACGGAGGGCAAGATCCTGGCCGTCCGCCTGGCCCGCGAGATGAAGATTCCCTTCTTCGGCATCTGCCTCGGGCTGCAGATGGCCACCATCGAGTTCGGCCGCAACGTGCTGGGGCTGGAGCGCGCCAACTCCCTCGAGTTCGACGAGGCCACGCCGCACCCGGTGGTCACCCTCATGGAGGCGCAGCGCGGCATCGCCGACAAGGGCGGCACCATGCGGCTCGGCACCTACGCCTGCAAGCTCGAGAAGGGCACCAGGGCCCGCGAGCTCTACGGCCAGGAGCTCGTGCAGGAGCGACACCGCCACCGCTTCGAGTTCAACAACGCCTACCGCGAGAGGTACGAGGCCGGCGGCATGGTGATCTCCGGCACCAATCCCGAGCTGGGGCTGGTGGAGATGATCGAGCTGCCCGGCCACCCGCACTTCGTGGGCTGCCAGTTCCACCCCGAGTTCAAGTCGAAGCCGTTCAAGCCGCACCCGCTCTTCGCCGGGTTCGTCAAGGCGTCGATGGCCTGGCGGGACGCCCGCGCCCGCGAGGGCGGCGCCGAGGTCACCAAGCTGCCGGTGGGCAAGGGCGCCTGACCGCCGGCGGGGCCCGGGCCCCGCCGGTCGCGGCGCCGAGGAGGTCCCATGGAGAAGGTCCGGGCCCGCATCGGCGGGCACGACGTCGGAGACGGGTGCCCGCTGCTCCTCATCGCGGGCCCCTGCGTGATCGAATCGGAGGCCCAGGCACTCTCGCACGCCCGGAGGGTGAAGGACCTGGCCGAGAGGCACGGGTTGCCGGTGATCTTCAAGGCCAGCTTCGACAAGGCCAACCGGTCGTCGGGCAAGAGCTTCCGCGGCGTCGGGCTGGAGGCCGGCCTGGGCGTCTTCTCCCGGGTGAAGGCCACGACCGGGCTTCCCACCCTCACCGACGTCCACGAGACCTGGCAGGCCGAGCCGGTGGGCCGGGTGGTCGACGTCCTCCAGGTCCCGGCCTTCCTGTGCCGGCAGACCGACCTGGTCATGGCCTGCGCCAGGCACGGACGTTCCGTGAACGTCAAGAAGGGGCAGTTCCTGGCGCCGCGCGACATGCGCCACGCCGTGGCCAAGTGCCGCGAGGCCGGGGCAGAGAACGTGCTCCTGACCGAGCGCGGCGCCTCCTTCGGCTACGGCAACCTGGTCGTGGACATGCGCGGGCTCGTGATCATGCGCGAGCTGGGGGTGCCGGTCTGCCTCGACGCCACCCACTCGGTGCAGCTGCCCGGCGCGGGCGGCGACGTCACCGGCGGCGAGCGGCAGTTCGTGGCCCCGCTGGCCCGGGCGGCGGTGGCGGTGGGCATCGACGCGCTCTTCGCCGAGATCCACGAGGACCCGGCCACGGCGAGATCCGACGGCCCCAACTCGCTCGACTTCGACATGGCCGACCGGCTCCTCGTCGACCTCCTTCGCATCCGCCGGGCGCTGGGTCAGCCGTGAGTGCGGCCGCCGACCTGGTCGCGCGGGCGGCCCGCATCCGGCTCGTGCTGCTGGACGTCGACGGGGTGCTCACCGACGGCCGCATCTGGTTCGGCCCGGAGGGGGAGGCGCTCAAGGCCTTCGACGTGCGGGACGGGCACGGTATCGTGCGGCTCCGCGACCAGGTCGACTTCGGCGTCATCTCCGGGCGTCCCGGGATGGCCACGCGGAAGCGGCTGGAGGAGCTCGGCTTCAAGCACCTCATCTTCTCCCAGCGGGACAAGCTCGACGGCTACGCCACGCTGGGCCACCTCGGGCTCGCCGACGAGGAGGTCGCCTACATGGGCGACGACGTGAACGACATCCCGCTGCTCCGCCGGGTGGGGCTCTCGGCCGCCCCGGCCGACGCCTTTCCCGAGGTCCTCTCCGCGGTCCACTTCGTCTCCCGGTTCCCCGGTGGGAGGGGGGCCGTCCGGGAGCTTTGCGAGCTCATCCTGGCGGCGCGGGGGCCGGCACGCCCGTGAGCGAGGTCCACTGGACCAAGCGGGCCCGCCGGACCGCCCGGATCTGGGCCATCCGCGCCGGTCTCCGGCTGGGGGCGGCCTTGCCCTTCCGGCTGGTCTGGGCCGTGGGTGGGCTCATCGGCCAGGTGGCCTGGTGGGTCGGTCGGCGCGACCGGGAGCTGGCGCTCGAGCACCTGGCCCTGGCCTTTCCCGAGAAGTCCGAGGAGGAGCGCCGGGCCATCGCGCACGGTACCTTCCTCCACTACGGCCACGGCGCCGCCGAGGCGGCCCAGATGGACCGGCTCGACCGCGGCCTCGAGCGGTACATCGCCTTCGCCGGGGAGGGCGAGGCGATGCTCCGCGGCGCGAGCCAGGCCGGCAAGGGGTTCATCTTCGTGACGGGTCACCTGGGCAGCTGGGAACTGCTGGCCCGGCGCATCGTCCGGGCCGGGGTGCCGGCGATCGTCATCGCGGCCCGCAGCTGGGACCGGCGCCTCGACGACATGGTCGAGGCCTTTCGCCTCCGCGGAGGGGTGCCCACCCTCTTTCGGGAGGACCCGAGCGGCGGTCGCACCCTCCTGAAGGCGCTGCGCGACGGGAAGGCGCTCGGGATCCTCATCGACCAGGACACCAAGGTGCAGAGCGTATTCGTGCCGTTCTTCGGCCATCTGGCGTCGACCCCGCGGGCAGCCGCCGACCTGGCGCTCCGGTTCGGGTGCCCGGTCTTCGTGGGGTGGTCCCGCCGCCGGGGGCCGAGGGCGGGGGACGGGTACCTCCTGGAGGTGGAACCGGTGGTGTACGACCCGGCCCCTGCCGACAAGGACGCGGAAGCCATCCGGATCACCACGGTGTGCACGGCACGGATGGAGCAAGCCATCCGTCAAGCCCCGTCGGAGTGGGTGTGGATGCATCGCCGCTGGAAGACCAAGCCATCGGAATAATGGCAACTTTTGCCGATACGCAAGGTTGATGCCGAAACCCCTTGTCGCACCGGTTTCCGCCAGCTATCGTCGGTTTTAGCAAGGGCTGTGCCATTTGAACCGACCCTACCAAACCGATCGCAGGAGCGGCTGGTGCCGATGGCACCGGCCCTTCCTGGCTTGCGCCGCGTCAATTCTCCTTGGCACGGGCTGCGATGCAGGTGCACCGGCCGCCAAGGCTGCTCCCCCCGAGGTCAGCCTCGAAAGCGTGCAGTTCCGTGCCTGGCGGGGTTCCGACCTCACCGCCTCGGGCTCCGCCGATCGGGCCGTCTACCGTCGGGACTCGGGCGAGCTGGTCGCATTCGCCGCCCAGGTGACGGTGCCTCGCCCCGGTCTGCCCGACCTGGCCGTCTCGGCTCCGGAACTCGAAGGGGACCTGGGAGCGCGGACCTGGGCGGCCCGGGGCGGCGTCGTGCTCACCCGCGGTGACGCCGTCGCCCGCACCCCCACGGCCCGGTGGGCCGAAGCCGATGGCATCGTGCGGGGCGACGAGCCGGTCGAGGTCACCGGGCCCTCGTACCGCCTCGCCGGACCCGCCTTCACCGCCGACCCGCGGAGCGGCGACGTGGAGATCCGGGGCGGAGTTCGCCTGGTCGCCGGAGGGTCCCGCCCGTGATCGCCGCGTGCCTCGCGCTGGCGCTCACCGTGGCGCCGCCCGCGCCCCCATCACCCCCGGTGACGGTGGTCGCCGAGGAGGTCCAGTACCTGTACAGGGAGGGCAAGGTCGTCTTCACCGGGAAGCCGCTGGTGACGCTCACCCGGGAGGACGCCACGCTCACCTGCCGGAAGCTCGTGGCCGAGAACGACGCCGAGGGACGCATCCGCCGCGCCGTCTGCACCGGCGACGTGAAGCTCACCCGTGGCCCCAGGGTGATCACCTGCGAGACGGCGACCTACGAGGAGAAGTCGGCCCGGGTCACCTGCACCGGCAACCCGGTCCTCAGGGACGGCGAGAGCGTGATGCGCGGGGAGGTCCTCGCGTACGACCTGGCCGAGGACCGGGCCACGCTGACGGCTGCCAAGGGAACCGTCGTTCCCCAGCCGGGTCTGGAGCTCCAGCCCCGCAAGAAGAAGGAGCCGGCTCCGTGACCGCCGTCCTCCAGGCCATCGGGCTCGTGAAGAGCTACCGCGGCCGGAAGGTCGTGGACGGGGTCTCGTTCCGGGTGGCCCCAGGCGAGGTCGTGGGGCTCCTCGGCCCGAACGGCGCCGGCAAGACCACGAGCTTCAACATGGTGGTGGGGCTGGTCCGCCCCGACGGAGGCACGGTTCGCCTCGGCGACGAGGACCTGACCCGGCTGCCCATGCACCTTCGGGCCCGGCGCGGCGTGGGCTACCTGCCGCAGGAGGCCTCGATCTTCCGCAAGCTCACCGTCCGCCAGAACTTCACGGCGGTGCTGGAGGCGCTCGGCCACGGTCGCGCCGAGCGGGACCGCCGCGCCGACCAGCTGCTCGAGGAGTTCCACCTCCGCACGGTGGAAGCCAGCCTGGGCGAGCAGCTCTCCGGAGGCGAGCGCCGCCGCGCCGAGGTGGCGCGCAGCCTCCTCAACGACCCTCGCTACATCCTCTTCGACGAGCCCTTCGCCGGGGTCGACCCCATCGCGGTGGGCGAGCTGCAGCGGCTCATCGGCTCGCTCCGGACCCGGGGCATCGGCGTGCTCCTCACCGATCACGCGGTGCGCGAGGCACTCGGCATCTGCGACCGCGCCTACATCCTCTCCTCGGGCCAGATCCTGGAGGAGGGAACCCCCACCCACATCGCCGGCAGCGCCCGGGCCCGGGCGGTCTACCTGGGCGAGAAGTTCCGGCTGGACGACGACCACCGTCCCGAGGTCCGCCCATGAGCCTCGAGCTGAGGCAGCACCTCAAGATGACGCAGCAGCTGGTGATGACTCCCCAGCTGCAGCAGGCCATCAAGCTCCTCCAGCTCTCCAGGCTCGAGCTGGTCGACCTGATCCGCACCGAGATCAACGAGAACCCGCTCCTCGACGAGGCGCCGGAGGAGGACGAGCGCGCCGAGGGCGCCAGCCCCGCCGAGGCCAGCCTGGAGCGGCTCGAGCCGGCCCCCAAGGAGACCGAGAAGGCCGAGGAGGTGAAGGGCGAGGAGGGGACGAACGAGATCGACTGGGACCAGTACCTCGATCACTACCAGTTGCAGGGCCACACCGCCCCCTCCAACAAGAACATGGGGGATGAGGACCTCCCCGGCTACGAGGCCAGCCTGACCCGCAAGGGAGACCTGGGTGACCACCTCGTCTGGCAGATGCGCCTCTCCGCGTTCACGGCGGAAGAGGAGCAGGTGGCCATGCTCATCATCGGGAACCTCGACCCCGACGGCTACTTCCGCATGCCCGCCGTGGAGGGCGAGGACGACGATTCGGCGGTGCGCGACCCGCTGGTCCGGGTGGCCTTCGAGGCCGGGGTGGGCATCGAGTTCGCCGAGATGGTGCTGAAGAAGGTCCAGTCGCTCGACCCGCCCGGTGTCGCCGCCCGTGACCTGCGCGAGTGCCTGCTTCTCCAGGCCCGGCAGCTGAACGCCGACCTGCCCGAGGTGGTGGCCATCGTCGAGCACCACCTCAAGCACCTCGAATCGAAGAACTACGCGGCCATCTCCCGGGATCTCAAGATCCCCGTCGACCAGGTGGTCAAGGCGGTCAAGGTCATCTCCGCCTTCGAGCCCAAGCCCGGCCGCGCCTACACCAGCGAGGAGGCGCAGTACATCACCCCGGACGTTCAGGTGCAGAAGGTGGGCGACCGCTACGTCACCGTGCTCAACGACGACGGGCTCTCCAAGCTGCGCATCTCCGGGATGTACCGGCAGGCCCTGAAGAACGGCAGCGCCGGCGCCGCCAAGGAATACATCCAGGACAAGCTCCGCAGCGCGGTCTGGCTCATCCGATCCATCCACCAGCGTCAGCGCACCATCTACAAGGTCACCGAGTCGATCGTGAAGTTCCAGAAGGACTTCTTCGACAAGGGCATCGCACACCTGAAACCCCTCATCCTCCGCGACGTGGCCGAGGACATCGGGATGCACGAGTCCACCGTGTCCCGCGTCACCACCAACAAGTACGTGCACACGCCGCAGGGGATCTACGAGCTCAAGTTCTTCTTCAACTCGGCCATCGCGCGCACCGGTGGTGACGAGATCGCGAGCGAGGCGGTGAAGAGCCACATCAAGCAGATCGTCGCGGCCGAGGATCCGAAGCGCCCCCACTCGGATCAGAAGATCGTCGAGCTCCTGAAGGGGCAGAACATCGAGATCGCCCGGAGGACGGTTGCCAAGTACCGAGAAGTGCTGGGCATTCTTCCCAGCTCGAAGCGGAAGAAGTTCTTCTGATCTGGTATTATGGCGGAAGAACGCGTGACGCTTCATGCGACATGCAGTTCGTCGGCCGCGGACCTGCCGGTCCCCCTCGCGAGGAGGGCTCCGGCGCGCCGCGGCCGATTCATTTTCGCATCCCGCGCAGCACCCAGGAGGACACGATGCAGGTGAACATCACGTTCCGGCACCTCGAGCCCACCGAAGCATTGAAGGCCCACGTGAAGGACAAGGTCGCGCACATCCAGCGCTACATCGACCGGCCCAGCGAGGCCCACGCCGTGCTCCACCTGGAGAACCTGTCGCACCACGCCGAGATCACCATGAAGGCCGGACCCTTCTCGGTGCGGGGACGGGGCAAGTCGGAGGACATGTACGCCTCCATCGACGCCGCAGCCGACAAGATCGAGCGGCAGCTGAAGAAGCACAAGGAGCGGGTGCGCAACCACAAGGCCACCCTGATCCCCAAGGACTGGGCCCCGGTCGACATCCGCCACGACGTCCTCGACGAGCCGAAGGACGCCCCGTCGGCGCGCCTGGTTTCGACCTCGAAGTTCCAGGCCAAGCCCATGTCGCTCGACGAGGCCATCGTGCAGATGGACCTCCTGAACAGCCGGTTCTACGTCTTCCAGGACGAGAAGACCCGCGGCATCAACGTGGTCTACCGCCGCGACGACGGGAAGCTGGGGATGATCGAGGCCAAGCCCTCGTAGCGAGGCCCGGCAGCCAAGGTGTCCGGCCGCCCGCGTTCCTTGAAACGCGCGGGCGGCCATGCTAGCCCGTGGCTGGTGCACATCGCCGACATCCTGCGCCCCGACTGCGTGATCGCCGAACTCTCCGGGGCCTCCGTCGCCTCGGTCCTCGCCGAGCTGGCCCGGCCGGTGGCGGCGGCCTCCGGTCTCGACGCCGGGTCGCTCACCGCTGGGCTCTCCGCCCGGGAGAGGCTGGGGTCGACGGGGATCGGCGAGGGCGTTGCCGTGCCGCACTGCAAGGTCCCCGGCCTCGGTGCGCTCACCGCCGCCCTGGGGCGCAGCGTCGACGGGATCGACTTCCGGGCGCTCGACGGAAAGCCCACCCGGATCTTCGTGGCGCTCTTCGCGCCGGAGCGGGCCGGGGCCGAGCACCTCCAGGCGCTGGCGCGGGTGAGCCGGCTGCTCAAGCGACCGGAGGTCCGAAGGGCGCTGCTCGAGGCTCCGGACGCGAAGGCCATGTACCGGCTGGTCGTCGACGAGGACGGGCGGCTGTAGGGTCGCGGCCGGCACCTCGCGGGCCGCCTCGCGGGGGCCTTCCGTGGGCCGGCGCCCGTGGGTGGGCCACGTCGCAGGGGGCGCTGGTCCTCGCGACTGGCCGGATTCGCGATGGGTGAACGGTGCGGAGGTCGCTGCGGAGGCGCCCCGCGCCGAGGCCACCCCGGGCGCCTGGCGGAAGGGCGGGCCCGCGAGGCGCGCGAGATGCGATCGCTCCAGTCGACGACTCGAGGCAAGCCCTTGCGGCGCATCTCCCGTGCATGGCGCGCGGCGGGCCGCCTCGCGGGGCCTTCCGTGGGCCGGCGCCCGTGGGTGGGCCACGTCGCAGGGGGCGCTGGTCCTCGCGACTGGCCGGATTCGCGATGGGTGAACGGTGCGGAGGTCGCTGCGGAGGCGCCCCGCGCCGAGGCCACCCCGGGCGCCTGGCGGAAGGGCGGGCCCGCGAGGCGCGCGAGATGCAATCGCTCCCGTCGACGACTCGAGGCAAGCCCTTGCGGCGCATCTCCGGTGCATGGCGCGCGGCGGGCCGCCTCGCGGGGCCTTCCGTGGGCCGGCGCCCGTGGGTGGGCCTCGTCGCAGGGGGCGCTTGTCCTCGCGACTGGCCGCATTCGCGATGGGTGAATGGTGCGGAGGTCGCTGCGGAGGCGCCCCGCGCCGAGGCCACCCCGGGCGCCTGGCGGAAGGGCGGGCCCGCGAGGCGCGCGAGATGCGATCGCTCCCGTCGACGACTCGAGGCAAGCCCTTGCGGCGCATCTCCCGTGCATGGCGCGCGGCGGGCCGCCTCGCGGGGCCGCGGGATGCAAGCTCGATCGGGTCGCCTTCGGCCCGTGCCGTCCCAGCCGGCGCGGGCGCCCCTCGGAGCGGCGCCTCCGCAGCGGCCTCGGGCACGTTCACCCAGCGCGAACCCAGTCGGCCGCGAGGACCAGCGCCGTGGAGAGGGGTGACCCGGCGCCCGGCGGCAGACGCGAGGTGGGAACGAAGGCGCCCCTCGCGACGAGCGAACTACTGCGGGGCCTCCGCGCCGTCGTCCCGCCCGCGCCTCGCGCACTGCGGGTGATGCCCACTCTTCAGGCCGCACCCGGAGCAGGCGGCGCGCCCTCGCCCGCGCCTCTCGTGGATGCGCGCGTCGAGCCAGGCCGCGCGGGCCGCATCCGCCTCGGCGTATCGTTCGGCGATGGTCTCGAGGAGTCCCGAACGTCCTGGATCGCTCTCCGGCTCCGGCGGCTGTCGGTACATGGTGTGGCCTCCCCGACGATCCGTACCGCGACACGGACCTCCGCAGGCCGGGAAGGAGGGCTGACTCCAAGGAAGCCGCCACCTCCGGTGCCGATATGCGTCGGACGACTACATCACGTTCCGTGATAGGTGCGACGCCACGAGCAGGTAGACGTCCGGCGAGAAGGCCAGTCCCAGGTGGGTGGAGGAGACCTCGACGTGCTCGACGCAGCCGTTTCGCTGGTCGACGCAGGCCTGCCAGGCGACCACGCCGTCCCTGCGGGAGTAGATGGCGAAGACCGGCCGGGTCAGCGGGACGGCCTCGCGCGCGGCGACGGCGGCCTCGATGGCGTCGAGATCGACGCCGCGGCGGCGGTAGGCGCGGGCCGAGAGGGTGTACTTCGGGCCGCCCACAACCGGCGCACCGAGGGTGACCACGCGGTCCACGTCGGCGGGGATCTCCCGGGAGACCTCGCGCGCCAGGTAACCACCCAGGCTCCAGCCCACCAGCCGCACCGGGCGCCCCGTGGCGCGAGCGAGGGAGGTGACCCGTGCGACCAGCAGCGCGAGCAGCCTGGGCACGTCGCCGTCGTTCCGACCCAGGCCCCAGGGGTGGACGTCGTGCCCGAGAAACGAGAGGTAGGCGCGGAGGATGGCCGTGGCGCCGTCGCCGGTGGCGAAGCCCGGGAGCACCATCACCGGGGCACCGTCGCCGCGGGGAGCGCGCGCGAGCGCGGGAGCGCGGACGAGGAGGCGGGGGAACTCCAGGAGGCCGGCGGCCTCGCCCCATGCGGCGCGACGGTCGGGTGCCCGGAGCGCGCGGATGGGATGGGGGAGGCCGGGTGCGCGGTCGGTGCTCATCGGTTCGATCGCGTCACGGCCGCGCGTGCCGGGTCTTCCGCCCCGTCCAGGGCTGCCGGACGGCCGGACCAGTTCACGCGCACCCGTCCCAGCGACAGGATGGTGACCATCAGGGCGCCGCCGATGGCGATGAAGGTGCGGAGACGGGAGAGCATCGACACCCCAGCCTAAGACCATTGCCCCCGGACGCAAGCTCGGCCCGGCGCCACCCCGCTTGCCACGGTGGCCCCGGGACGACATATGGGCGACCGTGAGCTTCACCGTGCCAGGGGACGTCTACGACCGGTACATCGGGCGCTACTCCCGCGAGCTGGCCCCACGCTTCATCGACTTCGGCGGGGTCGATCACGGCCCGGTCCTCGACGTGGGCTGCGGGCCGGGGGGGCTCACGCTGGCCCTGGCGTCGCGGCTGGGTGCGCAGGGCGTCGCTGCCGTGGATCCCTCCGAGTCCTTCGTGACCGCCTGCCAGGCGAGGGTGCCCGGCGCCGACATCCGTCTCGCCCGGGCCGAGGCCCTGCCGTTCGCCCCGGCGACCTTCGAGGCGGTGCTCGCGCAGCTCGTCCTCCCATTCCTTGCCGACGCGCCGCGCGCCATGGCGGAGGCGATGCGGGTGGTCCGGCCCGGGGGAACCGTCGCGGCCTGCATGTTCGCCTCCGACGGCCTCGCGGTGTCGGCCACGTTCTGGCGGGCAGCACTCCGGTTCGACCCTGCGGCTCCGGACGACGCGCACCTCCCGTTCCGGAAGGAGGGGGAGCTCCTGGCGCTCTTCCACTCCGCCGGATTCCGGGACCTGGAGGCCGGTCGCATCGCCCTCGAGGCCGGGTACGCGGACTTCGACGACTTCTGGGAGCCCTTCGCCTCCGGGGTCGGCCCCACCGGCGACTACCTGGTGCGCCAGTCGACCAGGCGGCGCGCGGAGATCCGGGACGAATGCCGGGAAATCCTGGGCCGCCCCGCCGGCGCGTTCACGCTTCCCGCGCGCGTGCTCGCCGTCCGCGGCAGCAGATAGCAGCAGGTGCAGGCCGCCTCCGGCGGGCAGAGGATGACGCGAGGCGACCCGTCAGTGCGAGACGTCGTGCGCGATGCGGTCCGTCCGGATCCCGCCCGGCCCCCACGAGAAGAGCGCATTCCACGCGCGCCCCTTGACGCGGTCCACCGGTACCGGCCCGAAGACGCGGCTGTCGGCGCTGTGGTCGCGGTGATCCCCGACGAGGAAGACCGTGCCCTCGGGCACGACGGTGGGCGGCACGTCGCCGCACTCCGCGCCCGGCGTGCAGTAGGTGAGGTAACGGTGGCGGTCCAGCTGCTCCTCCGCCGCCGTGCACCGCTCGGTGCGCCAGGGGCCGCCCTCCATCCGGTTCTCGTAGGTGCAGGGGCCTTCCACTGCCCGGCGGGGAACGGGCTTCCCGTTGAGCCAGAGCGCGCCGTCCTTGACCTCCACGGTGTCCCCGGCCACGCCCACCACCCGCTTGATGAGATCGTCGTTGCGCGGGTTTCCGCGGGGCGCGAGCAGCACCACGATGTCGCCCCGCTCCGGCGAGGACCACAGGAACTGTGCACGATCGGTGAATGGAAGCCTGAACCCGTAGGCCCATTTCTCCACCACCACGTAGTCGCCGATCTGCAGCGTCGGGATCATCGACCCCGACGGGATGTAGACCGCCTCGTAGAGCAACGTCCGGAATGCGAGCACGGCGAGGATGGTGATGACCCAGCCCTGGATCTCGCGCTTGACCTTCGCCTTGTCCACGATGTCGGACGGCCCCTTCCCTCACTCCGTGCGCATGGCCTCGACCGGGTCGAGGCGACTGGCGCGGATGGCGGGGTAGATGCCGAAGACGATGCCCGCCCCCGATGCGGAGAGGAGGGACAGTAGCACCGCCCAGGCCGGGACGCTCGCCGGAATGGACCAGACCTCGCGGGCCAGGATGGCGCCTCCGCCGCCGAGGAGCACCCCCAGCACCCCGCCCAGGAGCGACAGGGTGACGGCCTCGATGACGAACTGGGAGAGGATGCGCCGGCGGCGGGCGCCCAGCGCCATGCGCACGCCGATCTCGCGGGTCCGCTCGGCCACCGAGACCAGCATGATGTTCATGACCCCGATCCCGCCCACCACCAGCGCGAGCAGGGTGACCGCGAAGGTCGCGGCCGCCACCACCCCGGCGAACTGGTTGAAGGTCCCGGTGAGGGTCTCGTTGCTGTAGATGTCGAAGTTGTTCTCCTGCAGGCCGCGCAGTCCGCGGATGGAGCGCAGCCGCGTGATGACCTCGTCCTGGGCCTTCTGGAAGTGCTCGGGCGAGATGGCCTGGATGGCGATGTTGTGGTTCGTGACCTTCCCGCGCACCTGGTAGTACTGGTCGATGGGCAGAAGCACCCAGCCGTCCTGGCTCCCGCCCAGCGTGCTGCCGCGCCGCTCGGCCACCCCGACCACCGTGAAGGGGTAGGAGCGGACGCGGATCTCCTCGCCCACGGCGCCGCCGCCCGGGAAGAGGACGTCGGCGACGTCGGCGCCGATGACCGCCACGCGACCGCCCAGGGCGATGTCGGTGTCGGTGAAGAAGCGGCCGTCGGCGATGGTGATGGCGTTCGCGTACTGGTAATCGGGCTGGCCGCCCCAGATGTCCACGTTGGGCTTGGTGGCGCGGTCGCGGGTGGCGATCCGCTCCCGCCGGCCGCCGTGGTAGGCCTCGATGGAGACGTGCCCGACGTGCGGCAGCGACCGGAGCGCCTCCCCCTGCTCGCGGGTGAGGTCGGGGCGCTTGGCGTACTTGGCGCGGTCCACGTGGCCGAAGGCCGCGGGCCACTTCTGGACCTGGAACGATCCGGCGCCGAGCCCCTCGAGGTCCTTGTTCACGCTGATTCGGAACCCCTCCACGAGCGACATCATGGCCACCACGGTGGCGGCGCCGATGACGATGCCGAGCAGCGTGAGCAGCGATCGGAGCGGGTTTCCCCTCAGCGTGCTGAAGGCGAGGCCCAGGTTGTCGACGAAGCCCCTCATTCGTAGCGCAGCGCCTCCACCGGATCGAGGTTGGCGGCACGCCAGGCCGGCCAGATGCCGAAGATGAGCCCGGTGGCGGTCGAGAAGGCGATGCCGAACACGACGGCGGACGGCGTCGCGGCCGCGGCGAGCGGGGAGAGCAGGGCGACGAGCTGCGCCGCCCCCAATCCGACCGCCGTGCCGAAGGCGCCTCCGAGCGCGGCCACCGCCGCCGACTCGATGAGGAACTGCATGAGGATGGTGCTGCGCCGCGCTCCCAGGGCCCGGCGCACGCCGATCTCGCGGGTACGCTCGTGGACCGAGACCAGCATGATGTTCATGATGCCGATGCCGCCCACGACGAGGGTGATGAGCCCGACCCCCACCGCCATGCCGTAGAGGGCGCCGGTGAGCTGCTTGTAGAGCTTGAGGAACTGCTCCTGTCGGTTGAAGGCGAAGTCGTCGGCCTTGCCGGGCAGGACGTGGCGGGCCCGGCGCAGGATGGGGGTGAGTTCGCTCTCCAGCTCGGCGATCTTCCCGGGTGGCGCCGCCACCGACAGCACCATGTTGCGCTGGGCTCCGAAGATGCGACCGAAGGTGGGGTAGGGCATGACCGCGACGTTGTCGAGCGGCATGCCGAGGAGCTGCCCCTGCCGTTCCAGCACTCCCACCACCTGGAACGGCCTGCCGGCGATCAGCACCTTCTTGCCGACCACGGCCGTGGCGGGCTCGTCGGGGAAGAGCCGGTCCATCACGTCGGTGCCGAGCACCACCGCCGGCCTGGCCAGCTCGACGTCGCTCGCCACCAGGAACCGTCCGGCCTGGACCGCGCCGCCGTTGGCGTTCAGGTACTCCTCGCTGGTGCCCCGCACCACGACGCTCTCCAGCTCGATGCCCCCGCGGGCCACCTTCCCGCGGATGCCCACCATGGGCGCCACCGAGAGGGCCAGCTGCGACTCGCGCTGCACCGCCTTCAGCTCCGTGGCCGAGATCTTCTTGCGGTTGCGGTACATCCACCAGGTGTCGTCGCTCTGGATCCAGGGCTGCCGGTCCACGTAGAGGGTGTGCGCCCCCAGGAACTGGATCTGCTCCTCGAAGCTCTTGTTGAGCCCCTGGATGATGGCGACGATGGCGATGACGGTGGACACCCCGATGACGATCCCCAGGGTGGTGAGGAACGTGCGCAGGCGCGCGCCGGAGAGGGCGCCGAAGGCGATGCGGAAGCTCTCGACGAGCTCGGCCAGGGCGCGCCGGACGGTCTTCACGCGGCCGCTCCCGGATGCGGAGACTGGACCGGGGGGGCGCCGATGGTCGCCACCTCGGCGCCGGGGCCGTCGGCCACGACCTTGCCGTCGGAGAGACGGATGGCGCGCGGGCAGCGGGCCGCCAGGCGCGGCTCGTGGGTGACGAGCAGGATGGTGTGGCCGCGCTGGTTCAGTTCCCCGAAGAGCCGGATGATCTCCTCGCCGGTGGCGCTGTCGAGGTTGCCGGTGGGCTCGTCGGCGAGCAGCAGGGAAGGGTTCCCCACCAGCGCCCGGGCGATGGCCACGCGCTGCCGCTGGCCGCCGGAGAGCTCGTTGGGCTTGTGGTGCATGCGGTTCGCGAGCCCCACAGCCTCGAGCGCCTTGACCGCCTTCTCCTTCCGCTCCTTGCGGGGGATGCCGCGGTACACGAGCGGGAGCTCGACGTTGGCGAGCGCGGTGGACCGCGAGAGCAGCTGGAAGGTCTGGAAGACGAATCCGATCTCGTTGTTCCGCAGGTCGGCCAGCTCGTCGTCGGTCATCTTCTCCACGTCGTGGCCGTTGATCCGGTAGGAGCCGCCGGTGGCCGTGTCGAGCGCGCCGATGAGGTTCATGAGCGTGGACTTGCCCGAGCCGGACTGGCCCACCACCGCCACCCATTCGCCCCGCCGGACGTCGAACGAGACGCCGTCCAGGGCCCGGACCTCCTCCTCCCCGACCGTGTAGTACCGGGTCAGGTTCTCGACGGAGATGAGCGGAGCCTCGGTCACGACCCGCTCGCTTCCTTCCTGGACTTGGCGTCGCCGGAGACCTTCGGCCCGGACTTCTCCTTCTCCTTCTCGGGCTTCTCGGTCTTGACGGGCTTCCCATCGGCGAGCTCGCGGGAGAGGAGCTTGTAGGGGCCCTCCACGATCACCTCGCCCTCCTTCACGCCGGAGACGAGCTCGATGTCGTTCTCGCTGGCGAGCCCGGTCTCCACCCGGCGCACCCTGGCCTTGCCGTCCTCGACCACGAAGACCACCTTCTGCATCGGCTCCCGGGTCGGCTTCTTGGCGGCGATCCCGCCCGGCTCGGGAGGCGGGGGCTCGCCGTCCTTCTTCTCCTTGCCGGCGGCCAGCTGCTTCTCGGTGCGGACGGTGACCGCCTGGAGCGGGACGATGAGGGCCTGGTCGCGGGTCTCGGTGGAGATCGTGGCCTGGCCGCTCATGCCCGGAAGGGCTCCCGGCACCGGGACGGTGAGGGCGATGCGCACCGGGAAGGTGGTCACCTCGGCCTCGGTCCCGGCGTTCTTCACCGTGGCGTTCTTGGCGATCTCGATCACCTGCGCGGGGAACCGCCTGTCCGGGAAGGCGTCGATCTCGATCTCGGCCGGGTCGCCCTCGTGGAGGTGGACCACCT
Organism: uncultured delta proteobacterium; assembly: GCA_963802065.1. Lineage (GTDB taxonomy): Bacteria > Myxococcota > Myxococcia > Myxococcales > Anaeromyxobacteraceae > CAIOAK01. Next base: position 181,229 of record CAWDHF010000012.1, read on the forward strand.
CGTGCTCGCCGACCTCGACCTTCATCTCCATGGAGGAGAGCGTGGCGATGATGACGATGGGGTCCTCGTTGAAGTCGGATCCGCGCACCCGCTCGCCCACCTGCTTCAGGCGGGACGTGAGGATGCCGTCGATGGGTGCGGTGAGGGTGGTGAAGGAGAGGAGGAACCGGGCCTCCGCCAGGCTGGCGCTGGCGTTCCGGATGCGGTCCTTGGCGGACTGCACCCTGGCGGCGGCGCCGTCGCGCTCGGCCACGATCTTCTCGAGCTCGGCCTTGCTGGCGCTGTCCTGCTGGACGAGCACCTCCACCCGCTTCACGTCGGCCTCGAGACGGGCCAGGTTCACCTCCTCCACCGACAGGTCGGAACGAGCGCTCTGCTCCATGGCCTCGCGCTGGTGGAGCTGGGCCTCGTATCGACGCGAGTCGATGCGCCCGATGTACTGACCCTTCTTGATGGTGTCGCCCTCGCGCACCGGCAGGTCGAGCAGGTCGCCGGAGAGGTTGGACGACAGCTTCACCTGGGTGGCGGCCTGGAGCTTCCCGGCAGCCGACACCTTGCGCGTGATGGGGCCCTTCCGGACGGTCGAGGTCTGCACCGTCACCGGCGGCTCCTTCTTGGGCATGAGCGACGCGATCAGGATGCCGACGACGGCGAGCACGAAGACGGCGGCGATGATGCGCTTGGTCCAGGACATGGTCCTTCTTTCCTTTCGGCTACAGCGCGCCGCCCACGGCGCGGTTCAGGTCGGCGCGGGCGATGATGGCGTCGATGCGGGCGGCGAGCAGCGTGAGCTCGGCCCGGGTGAGGTTGAGAAGCGCGTCGCGGACCTCGACCTGGGTCCCCGCGCCGGCGTCGTAGCGGCGCTCGGCGAGGAGCAGGCTCTCCCGGGCAGACTTGTGGTTCTCCTCCGCCAGCACGGCCGACGCGGAGAGGGTCAGGTAGCCGACGCGGGAGCGGGCGATCTCGCTCGTGACCTGGAGGAAGTTCTGCTCGAAGACGAGCTTGGAGCGCTCCTCGTCGAGGCGGGCGCGCTGGACGTTGGCGGACGTGATCCGGCCCTCGAACAGGTTCCAGTTCACGACGATGCCGAAGTTCGCGACGTACTGGCCGGTGGGGTCGCCGTAGACGCCCTGGGTGCCGGCGATGTAGGGCCCCTGCCGGCTGTAGCTGGCCTGGGCCGACACGGTCGGGTAGTAGCCCGCCTGTGCCGATCGGACGCCCTCCACGGTGGCCTGGATCCGCTGCTCGCTGGCGTTGAGGAGCGGGCGCTTTCGCTTCGCCACGTCCACCAGCGCCTCCTGAGACGGCGGCTCCCGGAACGCGACCCGGTCCAGGTCGGCGGGGGGGACGACGCGGAGCTCGGGATCGGCGCCACGTCCGAGGGCGATGGCGAGCGCCACCCGGGCGTCCGCGACCCGCGAGAGCTGCTGCTCGGCGGAGATCCGGTCGTTGCCCAGCGTCACCCGGGCGGCCCAGGTCTCGTTGCGAGGGGCACGGCCGGCCTCGTAGAGCGCGTCGGAGCGGCGCACCAGCTCCTCGCTGCGGCGTACCGCCTCCTGCAGGACCTTGAGGCTGCGCTCGGCGCGAAGCACCTCGTAGAAGCGCCGGGTGACGTCGAAGGCCACGTTGAGCGAGGCCTCGTCGTAGGTCTTGTCGGCGGCTCGGAGCAACGCCTTGGCCCGGGCGATGGTCGCCCAGTTGCGCATGCCGTCGAAGATGGGGACGCTCAGCACGAGCCCGAGCGTGTAGTTCTCGACGTCGTTGGCCGGGATGTCCTCCAGGGACAGCTGGTACGCGATGGTCTGGCTGCCGTCCGGGTTCGTGACGATGTAGGGGACCGAGATGTTCTGCACGCTGGGCGCCGTGTAGACGTTCCCGAAGCTCGCGGAGAGGTCGAGCCGGGGCAGGACGCCCGCCCAGCTCGCGTACTCCTCGACGCCCACCAGCGCGCGGTCGGTGCCGGCGATCTTCAGCTCGACGTTGGAACGGGCCGCCGTGGCCAGCGCCTCGTCGAGGGTGATCGGCGGCGCGTCGGCCGAGGCCAGTGCCAGGGGCAGCAGGAGGAGGATGGGGTGCATGACTACCTCGCGCCCCCGAGGGTGGGGAGCGCCACGCGGAAGACCGCCACGTACGCGAGCCAGAGGACGATCATGGTGATGAGCGCCCGCCGGCCCGAGACCTTGGCCACGCCGGCCATGCCGACGGCCACGAGCCAGATCGACCAGATCGAGAAGAGGTCCACGGCTCCCAGGAAGCTGGCCAGCGGCCCTTCCGTCCCCACCGGGAGGAGCGTGCCCAGGTTGGCCGGGAAGATCGAGGCGAGCTGCTCCACCGGGATCGTCCCGCGCACGATCAGGGCCGGGATGCTCAGCACCGACTCGATGGCTCCCGGCAGGAGCGCCCAGCACATCACGGTGAAGGTCTGGGGAAACCCGGGCTTCGTGCCCACCACCCGGAAGGCGAGCCACACCCCCAGCGCCGCGACGAGCGCCGACAATCCCGTCCCGAAGGCGGCACCGGTGTAGGCGGCGAGCGCGGCCACCTTGCGGGCCTGGGAGAGCTTCACCTCCCGGTCGTGCGGCGTCATCTGGGCCGCGCCCTCGGACCGGTCGATGGCGTCCGCCGCGGCCCGCTCGAAGTCGATGCGCGGGACCGCCACGATGGAGAAGAGCAGCGCGGCCGCGGTGGCGAGCAGCAGCGGGACCCAGTAGAGGCGCTGCTCCGCCGCGCGGGGGAGCTGGGTGGTGGGGTGGAAGAGCGGGGATTGCGCGAGACGGTCGGCGGACATTGGGCTCCCGTTGCGGACCGACGCCCCAACGGAGGGAGCGCGACCTTATTTCACCGGGAAGGCCGGTGTGGGGGGGAAACGTGGGGCTCGTCTAGCGCAAATCCAGGCCTCGCGCCACGATTCCGAGGGGTTACCCCCTGGAGCCGGTCCGGACGGCCAGCTCGAGCCGGCGACCGAAAACCTGCCGAAAGAGGGCCCCCTCGCGCTCCGCGTCCCAGATCTCGAGGTCGATCGGGCCGCGGGAGCGCAGGGCGAGCTGGACGGCACCCCGCGTGACCCTGGCCCGGGCACTCCGGACCAGCTGGTGGTGGCTGCGGTCGCAGGAGTCGGCCAGGCGGAGCAGGGTGGCGAGCTTCCGGACCATCCGGAAGTCGGAAGGGGGGAGGAGCGACAGGTCGGGTCGGTCCCGGTCCGGAGGGCTACGGCGGTGGTAGCGGGCCACCAGCGCCACGAGCTGCCTTTCCCGGTCGGAGAAGCCGGGGATGTCGCCGTTCGCGATCAGGTAGTGGGTGTGCTTGTGGTGCTTGCCGTAGGAGACGGCGCTTCCCACGTCGTGGAGGAGCGCCGCCGACTCCAGGATGGGGCGCGCGGCCGCCGGCAATGCGTGGAGCCCGGCCAGGTCGTCGAAGAGGGCCAGCGCCACCCTGGCCACCTGGTCGGCGTGCACCTCGTCGAAGGCGAAGCGACGCCCCAGCGCCCGGGAGGCCTCGCCGGTGCTGGGGTCGGGTGCCTCGCGGCCCTGTCGTTCCAGCATGTCCACGAGCAATCCCTGCCGCAGGCCGGTCTCCACGGCGGTGATGCTCTCCAGCCCGAGGCGATCCATGACCGCCTCGAGCACGACCGCCCCTGCGACGACGATCTCCCCGCGCCGGGCGTCGAAGATCCGCCGCCGCTCGTCGAGACCCATCCCGGCGAGCACCTCGACGGCGCGCCGGATGCGCTTGCGCGTGGCCATCCGGCGTCCGCCCTCCGCCGCGTACGAGACGATGGTGCCGATGGTCCCCGAGCTGCCGAGGGCGCGGCGCGGGTGCGCGAACCGCGGGAGGGAGCGCTGGAACGCCTCGGCGGCGAAGGTGCGCATCAGCTCGAGCCTCCTGCGCGGCACCTTGCCCATCGAGTCGAAGGTCTCGGTGAGCCGCACCGAGCCGATGGCCACGCTGAAGAGGCTGGTCGGGTGGTCCCCCACGGCGATCGCGAGCTCGGTGGATTCCGCCGCCGATGTCCACCACCAGGTTGCGGGCCCGGGGAGGCTGCCCGCGCAGCACCCCGAGCGCGATGAGGCGGGCCTCCTCCTTGCCCGAGATGACCTCGAGCTCGAGCCCGGTGGCGGCGTGGACCCGGGCCACGACGTCGGGGCCGTTCTTCGCCTCACGCACGGCGCTCGTCGCCACCGCCCGGACGCGCGCCCGGTGCCGCCGGGCAAGCGCCGCGTACCGGCGCAGCGTGGACACGAGCCGCTGCTCCACCTCCCGCGGGATGCGGCCGGTCTTGAAGACCCCCTCGCCCGGGCGGACCGGATCGCGCTCGGTGTGGACGAGCTCGAAGGACCCGTCGGGAAGGGGCCTCGCGAGCTCCAGGCGGACGGCGTTCGTGCCGACGTCGATGGCGCCGAGGATCCGGGAGGGGAGGCCGCGGGCCGGGGAAGCGCTGCGGGAGGTGGGCACGGGAGGCCAAGTTAGCGCGGCGGCGGCCATCCGACTAGAAGGACGCCATGCGCCTCGCACTCGCCGTCGCCGCCTGGGCGCTCGTGTCCACCTTCCCGCAGGGGAAGCTGTTCCGCATGGAGCGCGAGGAGTCCGACCTGGTCGCGCTGCGGGCCGAGGGGCGCCTCCAGGCGCCGGCCTGGGCGGTCCGGGACGTCCTGCTCCGTGCCTTCGAGAGCGACCGGCTCTCCCCCTACCTGGCCCACCGCAAGGTCCTCCACGCCGAGGGCTGCCGCGACGGAGGCAGGGATCTGCCCAGCTGCAGGAAGGTCTGGGTCTACGAGCGGTACGAGCCCCCGCTCATGAGCCCGCGCGACTACGCCTTCCGCATGGAGGTCGCGGTCGACGACGTCGACCACGGTGGTGACTTCGAGCTGCGCTGGGAGCTCGACGACAGCCGCGGCGCCCCCCCCGAGGGATCGGTCCACATGGTCCGAAACACGGGTGCCTGGGAGATATCGCCCGGTCCCGAGGGGACGACCCGCTTCACCTACCGCATCGACATCGACCCGGGCGGCAGCGTGGCCAGCTGGATCGTCAACATGGCGAACAAGTCGCAGGTCCCGTCGGTCATCGCGGCGGTCGAGGACGAGGCCCGCAAGCGGGCCACCAGGTGAGGGTCATGCGAATCGCCATCGTCGGAGCCGGGGGGGTGGGGGGAGTGTTCGGAGGGTTGCTGGCGCACGCAGGGCACGACGTCGCGTTCGTGGCCCGCGGCGAGAACCTGGCGGCCATTCGCGCGAGCGGCCTCCGGGTCCACGGTCCCTGGGGGACGCACGTGGTCCATCCTGCCGCAGCGGAGGAGCCGGCGGGCCTGGCGGACGGGGCTCCCTTCGACGCCGTGCTGGTCTGCGTGAAGGCCGGGCAGGTGCAGGAGGTCGCGGGCCGGATCGGGCCGCTGGTCGGGAAGGACACCGTGGTGGTCCCGCTCCAGAACGGGGTCGAGGCGGCCGGGATCCTGGCCGGGCAGCTCGGCGCCGACCGGGTGGCGGGCGGCCTGTGCCACGTCTTCGCCTGGCGCGAGGGGCCGGGCGAGGTGCGAACCACCGGGACCCCGCTCCAGATCACCCTGGGTGAATTGGGAGGCCCGGTGAGCCCGAGGCTCACGCGGCTCGCCGAGGCGATCCGGGGTTCCGGCGCCGGGGCCGTGCTGGCCGCCGACGTCGTCGCCGCGGCCTGGGAGAAGTTCCTCTTCATCGATCCGTTCGGGAGCGTGGGCGCCGTCACCCGGGCTCCCCTCGGGGTGACACGCTCCGAGCCCCGGACACGGGCCCTGCTCGTCGGGGCGGTCGAGGAGGTGGCGGCGGTGGCGACCGCACGCGGAGTGGCCCTCCCCGCCGATGCGGTGGCGCGCACTCTGGCGCGCTACGACGAGCTGCCCGCCGAGGCCACCGCCTCCATGCAGCGGGACGTGGCCTCGGGGCGACCCTCCGAGTTGCACGAGCAGACCGGGGCGGTGGTCCGCCTCGGCGAGGCGGCGGGTGCGAGCATCCCCCTCCACCGGTTCCTCTACGCAGCCCTCCTCCCCCAGGAGGCAGCGGCGCGCCGCGGCCGGTCGGGGTAGAGTCGCCGGATGTCCCGGACGACGCTCCGAGCCGCCAGCCTGGTTGCCCTCCTGACCCTCGCCTCCGGCTGCGACCAGGGCGCGACCGGCCCGACCGTCGTCGTGACGGTGACGCCCGACACCGCCACGGTCGAGCCCGGGAACACCCAGCTCTTCACGGCCACCGTCGCCGGCATCGTCAACCAGTCGGTGAGCTGGTCGGTGGAGGAGCCGAGCGGAGGCACCATCACCGCGGCCGGTCTCTACACCGCCCCGCCGGCGAGCGGGACCTACCACGTGGTGGCGAGGAGCAACGTCGACCGGACCCGCTCCGGCACGGCGACGGTCCAGGTGGGTGCGGTGCCCATCTGCCTGCTGAACACGCCCCAGCCGAGCGCGCTGCCCACCGCGCAGGTGCTCTCGCTCGGGACCCACGTGGTCGGCGAGACCGTGACGTTCCCGGTCCCCGCCGCGACCGGCAGCGTGACCATCCTCCAGCAGGGAACCGAGCAACTGGCGGCCCGCACCGTCACCTGGGGCGGCACGCTCCTCGACAACACCGTCATTCCCCTCACCGTGAGCATCGACGGCACGAAGTTTTTCGACGACACCATCATCCCCCCCGACGACCCCGCCGACTGGGGATCGCCGGACGGCACCGGGATCGGCGCCATCTACTCCTACATCCCCTCTCCCTGGACCGGGGCCATGACGGTCCCCAACACCACCAACGCCCTCAACTACGTGGCGGCCAGCGGCGGCGTGCCCGCAGGGACCTGGTCGGTGGTGGTGAACGACTACGCCGCGGAGTGCCAGGCCATGGGCGCTCCCGGCTGCGTGGTGGGGGACGGGACCACCACCTACCCGCCCGGCACGTACGAGGTGCAGGTGCTGATCAAGCCCGGGCCGGTGGCTTCCACAGGCACCATGGACGTGAACCTCTACCTGGTGACGGATCGCTACACCGCGGCCAGCGCCGGGGCGGACGCATCGATGACCCGGATGCGCCAGACGCTCGCGACCTACCTGGCCCGCGCCGGCATCACCCTCGGCGCGGTGAGCTTCGTCGACGTCCCGGTCACGGTGAAGGCCCGCTACGCGGCGGGAGTCAGCGTCGACGACCTGACCCCCTGCGGCGAGGTGGCCACCGTGCTCCGGCTGGCGGAGCCGGGGAACGCCATGAGCCTCTTCCTCGTGAACAGCCTGAACTCGCAGACGGGCGGGTACACGGTGGTCGGCCAGGACGGAACCATCCCCGGCCCGGCGTCGGTGGGCGGGACGGTGGCGAGCGGAGCGCTGGTCTCGATCGCCAACCTGACGTTCACCGTCAGTCCGACGTCCTGCCAGGGCGACGTCAGCCTGTCGGGGTGCGGCGCCGACCTGACCGCCTACATCGGCGCCCACGAGATGGGCCACTTCCTCGGCCTCTACCACGTGACCGAGAGCCTCGGGACCCTCTTCGACCCGGTCAAGGACACGCCGGTCTGCCAGCTGGGCCTGTGCGCTCCCGGCCAGCAGGACGTCATCAACTCCGACTGCTCGAAGCAGCTCATCGACCCGGCCAACCCCTGCGGCGGCGGCGACAACCTCATGTTCTGGCTTGTCAGCCAGACGCTCTCGACGGGTACCCTCTCGGCCCAGCAGGCGAGCATCATGCGGGCGAGCCCGGCCGTCCGATAGGAGCCTCCCATGCACGCCTCCCTCGCGCTCCTCGCCGCCGTGCTCCTCTCCTCCGCCTCCATGACCGACGCCGAGGTGCGAGGCCGGGTGGAGGAACTGCTCGGGACCATCGACCGTCCCGTCCCGGCCGGGAGGTGGAGGTCGCTCGGCCCCGGGGCGGTGACGGTGCTCGCCGAGGTGGCCGCGTCCGGAGACCAGATGCCCTCGAGGCGTTCCGTGGCGCTCGGTGCGCTCGCGTCGGTGGATCCGGCCCGGGCGGAGCCGCTGGCCCGCGCCCTCGTCGACTCCGACGGCGCCCCGCTCACCGTGCGGGAGACGGCGGTGCGGGTGCTGGGGCGGATCCTCTCTCCCGAACGGCTCCGTGCCGCGCTGGCGCCGGTCCTGCGCGCCGCTCCGGACACCGCGCTGCGTGCCGTATCCGCCGAGACCCTGGCGAGCCACGCGCCCGGGATGGCCTGCGGCGAGGTGATGGACCAGGCATCGCTCGAGCCGGCCGGGAGCCGGGCGGCCTTCGACCGGGCCGTCGCGCGCTGCTCGCGTCGCTAGACCGCTCTCCCCTCATAGCGCCCGCCACTTCCCCCGATCCCTGCTGCGGCGCAGGCTACCTGCCTGCGGCGGGCAGGCTCGTCCCTGCGCGGCTCGACGTAGCTTCCAGCTACGCCTGCGCTGCTCGGTCCTCGCGTGCCCACCTCGGCGACGGCTTCCTGCGCCTCGCGACGGGCTCGGGGAAAGTGGAGGGCGCTGTCAGATCGTGTCCCAGGAGTAGCCTTCCTTCTCGAAGGCGTGGTCGGCCACCAGCTTCACCAGCTCGTCGTCGTTGTCGTCGATGCGGTTCAGGTTGCTGCGCATCCGGCGGCGCGCCCGTCCGGCGAAGATCTCGAGGATGGCCAGCTCCTGCGCCGCGGCCTCCTCCCCCTTGCCCTCCACGGCCGAGTTGGCCCGGGAGAGCACGGCCGAGAGGACGAACAGGTCGATGAGGATGTCGGCGAGCCGGTGGGTGGCGAACTGCTTCCCCACCACCTTGCCGCCGTGCTTCCGGAGGATCCGGTCGGCGGCCAGCGCCACGTCGCGGGTGCCCTCCTCGACGACCGAGGCCGCCTTCTTCACCGGAGGCGTGAGCAGGGTGAAGGTGCGGCGGTCGCCGACCAGGCCGGTGGCCAGCGAGGCCCGCTTGCGGGCGTATCCGGAGAGGACGCCGAAGCCCTTGATGGGATCGGCCACGCCGTTCTTCACCACCCCGGCGAGATCCTTCAACTGCTGCCCCACGTCGTTCATGGCGGTGAGGGCGATGAAGAGGCGGAGGATCTCGTTCGTCCCTTCGAAGATCCTGTTGATGCGGCTGTCGCGCATCGCCTTCTCGTAGGGGAACTCCCGCATGTAGCCGTTGCCGCCGGCGATCTGGAGGGCCTCGTCGCAGGTGCGCCAGAGGGCCTCGGTGGCGAAGACCTTGGAGATGGCCGCCTCCACGGCGTAGTCCTCGTAGCCCTGGTCGATGAGGCCCGCCACCAGGCTCACCACCGACTCGGAGGCGTAGGCGTCGACCACCATCAGGCCGACCTTCTCCTTGATCATCCCGAACTCGGAGATGGGACGGCCGAACTGCTGGCGCTCCACGGCCTGCTTCGCGGAGAGCCCGATGAGCCGCTTCATGCCGCCCACCGCGCCGCCGCCCAGGCCGGTGCGGCCCGAGTTGAGGATCTTCATGGCGGCCTTGAAGCCCTGCCCGACGCCGCCCAGCACGTGGTCGCCGGGGACCCGCACCTCGTCGAGCCGCACGGTTGTGGTCGAGCTGGCCCGGATCCCCATCTTGTCCTCGTGGGGTCCGGTGGAGACGCCGGGCAGGTCGCGGGTGACGACGAAGGCGGTGAGCGCCGCCTTGCCCTTCGACTGGACGTCCGGGGTCTTGGCGAAGATCGTGAAGAAGTCGGCCATGCCGCCGTTGGTGATCCAGATCTTCTCGCCGTTGAGGATCCAGTCGTTGCCGTCGCGCCTCGCGGTGGTGCGGACGGCGGCGGCGTCGGAGCCCGCTCCCGGCTCGGTGAGGCAGAACGCGGCGATCATCTCCCCGGTGGAGAGCTTCGGCATCCAGCGGGCCTTCTGCTGGTCGGTGCCGAAGAGCAGCAGGCCGCGCATGCCGATGGAGCTGTGGGCGCCCACGGTGAGGGCCACCGAGCCGTCGAAGGTGGCGATCTCCTGCAGCACCCGCGAGTACGACGTCGACCCGAAGCCGATGCCGCCGTGCGCCTCCGGGATGACGAGCCCGAAGAGCCCGAACTGTCGCAGCTCCTCGAGGAAGGCTCCGGGCATCTCGGCCTTCGCGTCCCACTCCCTGAACTCCTTCTCGCGCCCGGAGAGCAGCTGCCGCACCGAGGCGAGCACCTGGCCGAGCGTTTCCTTCTCGGCCTCGGCCATCTCGGGGAAGGGGACGATGATCTCTTCCTCGATCTCGCCCATGCACAGGGACTGGACGTAGCTGGCGGTCTTCTTGTCGGGCACGGAATCCTCCTGATTCAAGAATCAATATTTTGACGCGATGCGGCAGCGAGCGCAACAGGGTGCCCAAAAAAAGAGGCCAGGCGGGGTCGGCCCTACCGTCCCTCGATGTCGATTTGCCATCCGAGCTGCTCTTCGGGGTCGGGCGGCAGGGAGCGTCCGTCGGCGGCCGGGAGTCCGGCCCGGGCGCGGATCCAGGCTGCCAGCGCCCAGAGCTCGTCCGCCGGAACGGAGTCGTAGGAAGGCATGGGGGTGCCGTCGAGTCCGGTGGCGAGGGTGAGCCACAGGTCGGGGAGCGTCCCTCCCCGGAGGAAACGCCGCGCCGAGAAGGGGAGCGGACGGACCGCCGTGCCGTCGTCGCGCCGAAGCGTGGGCGAGGAAGGCCCGTCCCCCTCGCCGGTCTCGCCGTGGCACTTGGCGCAGCCGTTCCGGATCCAGGCGTCGGCGCCGAGCGCGACGAGCCCGGGGGTCTCCTCCGGGGCGGCCGGCACGGCGACCGGAACCCCGGCGCCCTCCTCCCGGAATCGGGGCGAGAAGGACTTCACGTGCTCCACCACGGCCCAGCGCTCGTTCTCGCCGAGCCAGCTCCAGGGGATCATGGCCGTCCCGTGCACCCCGCGGGAGACGGTGAGGAAGAGGTCGCCATCGGTGGGAAGCGCCCCCGATGGCGTGGAGCGGAACGCGTAGACACCTTTGGTGAAATCCCGGGCGGGGACGGAAAGCCGGGCGGCGTGGATGCCCCTGCCGTTGCCGTTCACGCCGTGGCACGGGATGCACCGGAGCCGGTAGACCTCGGCACCCAGCGCCAGGAAGCCCCGGTCCAGGGCGGGACGAGCCACGGTGGGTGCGCCCCCCGGGGTCGCCCCGGCGAGCCATCCGCGCACGACCTCCCCGGCGGCCGGGGGAATCCCGCGGGTGGCCGGGGGAGGCCGCTCGCAGGCGGAGAGCGCCGCGGCCAGCGCCAGGAGGATCGCGACGGGGATCGGCACGGGGCCGGAGTCTACCCGGCCCGGTCGCGTACTCGTTCAACCCCGATCGGGGGCACCTGTTTGGGCGGGCGCGGGGAGATTTCGCCTGCTACATTTGCGCCGTGCGCCCCGTCCGACGGCTGATCAAGACCGAGATCGTCCTCCCGGAGTCGCCCGTCGGCCGAGCCGCCGTCATCGGCGGGCTCGTCGTGGGCGGGACCGTGGCCGTCATGATGGTCGCGCTCTTCACCGCCTTCCTCTTCGAGACGATCCGGGCCGCGGGGTAGCGCTTCCCTGGCGCGACGTCGGCGCGCCCTGTTACTGTCCCGAAACCCAGGAGGAACGGTCCCGTGTCGAGCGTCGGAACGTTCGTACAGAACCCGCGCAAGTTTCCGAGGATCCGGGCGAAGTACCGCGTGGTGGTGAGCCACGGCGGCGCCGGCTGGTCCGCGGAGACGTTCGACCTCTCCGCCACCGGGTGCCAGATCGTCACTCCTCGACCCATGCAGGTAGGCGAGGTCGCCCGCCTGATCATCGAGGCGCCCCAGGTTTCGGAGCCGCTGTCGGTCTTCGGCTCCGTCGCCTGGGTGGCCGACCAGGGGCGCATCCGGGCCGGGATCGTCTTCGCCGCCCGGCAGCCCGATGGAGACCCGGCGGGCTGGTTCAAGAAGCTCCTCGCCAGCCACCCTGGAATCGAAGGGTCGATGCGGAGGATTCCGGAGCGGCTCCCCATGGAGACGAAGCTCTTCCTGAGGCCGCCCCCGCAGTTCATCTTCGACTTCGGCCCGGACGAGGTGGCGCTTCTCAAGGCGCTCGGCGACGGCACCACCATCGCGAACCTGGTCCGCAACGGGGCCTTCCCCGCGTCCCAGGTGGCGCGGATGGTCTTCGCCCTGCTCGAGCAGCGGGTGATCACGCTCTCGCTCGGCGAGGCAGCCCCGGCATGGAAGTGGAAGGCGGCCCTGGCCGAATTCGAGGCCCCCCGCGGGGAGAGGCAGCCGGTCCAGGGTCCGGCGCCGCGCCCCCCTGCCGCTGCTGCTGCCCGCCCCGCCCCGGCCCCCGCTCCCGGTCCGTCCCCACCCCCACCACCCGCTCCGACCGCCCAGGCGCAGCCGCCCGTGCCGCCGCCGCCGCGTCCGCCCGTGGTCAGGTCGCCCGAGGCCCAGGAGTGCTTCGACCTCGCCGTCTCCGCGGTGTCCATGGGAGAGATCTCGACCGCCATCGGGCTCCTGCGCCGCGGCCTCCAGCTGTCGCCGCGAGACCCGGAGATCTCGGCCCTGCTCGGGCAGCTCGCCTTCCGCGACCGGCAGGTGGGGCAGCAGTAGCGCCATCCGCGATGGCCTCCCTCTCCCTCGACGCCACCTGGCGCCAGGCCTGGGCCGACCACGGCTTCCGGTGGCGGGTCCTCCTCACCCCACCGGCGCTCATCGGTACCCTGTCGGCCCTGGCCGCGCTCGTGAAGTGGGTCGAGCGACGGCCCGGCGCGATCCTCGCCGACCCGGTGCTGGCGCTCCTCGCGCCCCGCGACGTCACCTGGCCGGTCTTCACCCTCATCTACGTGGGCATCCTGATCGCCGTCGTCCGGCTCGTCCGGACGCCGGTCCGGCTCGTGCTGGGTGTGCAGGCCTACGTGGTGATGGCGCTCCTCCGGATCGTCGTGATGTGGGCGACCCCCCTCGATCCTCCACCGGGCATGATCGTGCTCGAGGACCCGCTGGTGCAGGGCTTCGGAGGCGCCTCGCAGGCGCTCACCCGCGACCTCTTCTTCTCCGGCCACACGTCCACGATGTTCCTCCTCTTCCTGGCGGTCCCTGGACGGGCGGCCAGGGCCTTCTTCCTGGCCTGCACCGTGAGCGTGGCCTTCCTGGTCCTCGTGCAGCACGTCCACTACGCCGTCGACGTGCTCGCAGCCCCTCCCTTCGCCTACCTCGCGTGGCGGATCGCCCGCAAGACCTGGCCGTCGGCGGGGTGCACCCCGATGTGAACCTTGCCCCGGGCGGGGGGCCGCGTACGATGCGGGGATGGTCGATGCCCCCAACCCCGAACGTCCTCCCGTCTCGCGCGTCCTCGTCGTGGACGACGAGCGCGTGGTGCGGCGGGCGCTGCAGCGGGTCCTGGAGCGCGACGGCCACGTGGTCACGCTCGCGGAGTGCGGCAAGGAGGCCATCGACCTCTACGCCCAGCACTGGCGGGATCTCGACGTGGTCGTGCTCGACGTCATGATGCCCGACTCCGACGGCCGCGAGGTGCTGCGGCGGATGCGGGAGGTGAACCCGGGCGTGCGCGCCATCCTCTCCTCCGGATTCACGGCCGAGAGCGATCCCTCGCTCACCGTGTCCGGCACGTGGCTCCTGCAGAAGCCCTACACCCCCGACCAGGTGCGTGCCGTCCTGGCCGACGCGCTGGCCGGGCCGAAATAGGCCGGCGTCCGGGACGTAGGAGGCGGGACCCCGGAGGTTCCACCATGCGCCTTTCCGTCGCACCCGCCGTCCTCGCCGCCGTCGTCCTCCTCGCCGCTCCCACCGCACGCGCCGGCGACTGCGACGTCGAGCCCGGTCCGAACGACCGGGTGTCGAAGGGGGCGCCGCTCGTCATCCGCGCCGGCGAGCAGGTGGACGACGCCATCGCCATGAACGGGGACGTCACCGTGGAGGAGGGTGCGGTGGTGGACAAGGCGGTGGCCGTTGGCGGGTCGGTCACGGTGCGCTCCGGCGCGCAGGTGCGGAAGGACGCCGTGGCCATCGGCGGCGACGTGGTCGTGGAGGCCGACGGGCGGGTGGGCAAGGACGCCGTCTCGCTGGGCGGCCAGGTCCGCGAGGCGAAGGGATCCCGGATCGGGGGAAGCGTGGTCGGCCTGGCCTTCCGGGGCGGCAAGTCGTCACTGGGCCGGGAGATCCTGAAGGCCATCTCCTCCCTGGACGGCTGCAGGATCTCCACGAAGGGCGCGACCGGGGGGTAGGTCGCGGTTACAATCCGCCGCCCATGAGCACGACGACCGACGGGCGGCGGCAGTTCGCGAGCGACAACTACGCAGGCATCTGTCCCGAGGCCTGGGACGCGATGGCCCGCGCCAACGTCGGCCACGTCCAGTCCTACGGCGACGACCCCTGGACCGCCCGTGCCGCGAACCTCATCCGCGACCTCTTCGAGACCGACTGCGAGGTCTTCTTCGTCTTCAACGGCACGGCCGCCAACTCGCTGGCGCTGGCCTCCATGTGCCAGAGCTACCACTCGATCGTCTGCAGCGAGACGGCCCACGTCGAGACCGACGAGTGCGGGGCGCCCGAGTTCTTCTCCAACGGGACCAAGGTCCTCACCGCCGAGGGCAAGCTCGGAAAGATCGATCCCTCCGCGGTGGAGTGGGCGGTGCGCCGCCGCACCGACATCCACTACCCCAAGCCGCGGGTGGTGAGCCTCACCCAGGCCACCGAGCTCGGCACCGTCTACACGCCCGACGAGCTGAAGGCCATCTGGGCCCGGGCCAAGTCGCACGACCTGAGAATCCACCTGGACGGCGCCCGCTTCGCGAACGCGGTGGCCTCGCTGGGCTGCGCCCCCAAGGAGATCACCTGGCAGGCCGGGGTCGACGTGCTCTGCTTCGGCGGCACGAAGAACGGCATGGCGGTGGGCGACGCGGTGGTCTTCTTCGACCGGAACCTGGCCCGCGAGTTCGACTACCGGTGCAAGCAGGCGGGTCAGCTCTCGTCGAAGATGCGCTTCCTGGCCGCGCCGTGGGTGGGGATGCTGGAGGACGGCGCGTGGCTGCGCCACGCCCGCCACGCCAACGCCATGGCCGAGCTGATGCACGCCCTGGTGAGCGGGATCCCGGGCGTCGAGGTGCGCTACCCGCGCCAGGCGAACAGCATCTTCCTGGCGCTCCCGCCGGCCGTCCGCGATGGGATGCACGCGCGCGGCTGGCACTTCTACGATTTCATCGGGTGGGGTGGGGCGCGGATCATGTGCTCCTGGGACACCACCGAGGAGGACGTGCGCTCCTTCGCGCGCGACCTGGCCGAGGTCTCTGTGAAGGCGTAGTGCCCCGCCCCAGGCAAGATGACTGCTGCGAGCGCCGATCCTCTCGCTGCGGCGAGCGGCCTCGTCGGTGCGCTGCTCGACGCAGCGCTGCTGCGCCTCCGCTGCTCCCTCCTCGGGCGCCCGCCTCGCTTCGGTCTCGGCGCTCTCGCAACGTCACCTCGCCTGGGGCGGGGCACTAACCGGTGCGGGTCCAGGTGGCGGCGAAGAAGCCGTCGGTGCCGTGACGGTGGGGCCACAGGCGCAGGAGGGAGTCACCTCGGGTGAAATCGGCGCGGCGTTCCTCGAAGGCCCGCGCCACCTCCTCGTTCTCCTCCCGGCGCAGCGTGCAGGTGGCGTAGACGAGCCGCCCCCCGGGGCGGACGTGGGAGGCGGCGCGTTCCAGGATCCCGAGCTGGAGGGCGGGGAAGGCGGGGAACGACGCCGGGTCGATGCGGAAGCGCAGGTCCGGGCCGCGGCGGAGCGCGCCCAGCTCGGAGCAGGGTGCGTCGACGAGGACCCGGTCGGCGAGAAGGCCCGACCGTGCCTCGGGGCCGTCGACCCTCACCGTCGCGCCGGCGCGGGCCGCGCGGGCGCGCAGCCGGTCGAGACGCGCCTCGTCCGGGTCGCAGGCGTGCACCGTGCCGGCTGGGCCGACGGCGGCGGCGAGCTGGAGGGTCTTTCCCCCCGCCCCCGCGCAGAGGTCGAGGACCGTCTCGCCGGGAAGCGCCCCCACGGCCTCGCCGAGCAGCTGGCTCCCCTCGTCCTGCACCTCGAGGAGCCCTTCCCGGCATGCGGGGAGGGCGAGGAGGTTCGGGCGGGCGGAGAGCACCTCCAGTCCATCCGGGGCGAGACGGGTGGGGCGGGTGGAGAGCCCTTCCGCGAGGAGGCGGGCGGCCAGGACGTCGCGGGCGATGCGGGCCCGGTTCGCGCGCAGGAACACCGGGCCGGGCGCGCACAGGGCATCGGCGAGGAAAGGCGCCTCGTCGCCCGCCTCGCGCACCAGGGTCGCCGCGAGCCAGTCGGGGAGGGAGTACCGGATCGCGAGGTCGCCGGGCGGCTCGACCTCGGGGGGAAGCGAGGCGGCGGGCAGGCCGCACAGCCGCTCGGCGTCGTCGCGGCCTGCCAGGTCGCGCAGCAGGGAGGCGAGCAGCACGAGGGGCGGGGCGTCCTCTCCGGCGTGGAAGCGGAGCCGGCGCCGCCAGAGCCCCACGCCGAAGACCGACTCCGCGACGGCCTGCCGGCCATCGGCGGTCAGGTCGCGGTGGGAGCGGAGGAAGCGGTCGAGCACCCGCTCCGCGGCCGAGCCGGAGAGCACCGCGCCGAGCGGCGCCTCGAGGGTGCTGGCGAGCCCGGCGAGCGCATCCCAGGGAAGGGAACGCAGCCGCGACGCCGCCCGGTCGGGCGGGGCTACTTCGCCACCTCGACCCAGAGGAATCCGCGGAAGTCTCCCTCGGAATACCCGACCGCCCGGTCGGCCGGGTAGCGGGCCACCAGCGCCTCCTTCACCTTGGGTTGAAGGGAGGCCGCCGGCCCGTGGCAGCCGAGGCAGGCCAATCCGACCGTGATGGGGAGCAGGACGCCCAGGTTCGTCCCCAGGTCGACCGCCAGCGGCTTCACGTCCGCGCCCTTCTTGCCCGCCGCGGCCTGCAGGGAGGCGCGCGTCCACTCCGGCGGGGCGTTCGCGCCGCTGCGCAGCCGGTCGGAGGTGCGCCCCAGCTTCACGCCCGCGGCCTTGCCCGCCTCGGCGGCGATCCGGGGGGCGTCCGTGGCGCACACCTCGATGGCGGCCGGGGGGCCTCCCTGCGACATGGCCGCGCCGAGGCGCGCCTGCAGGGCCTTCTGGAAGGAACGCCCCGATTCCTGGGCCTTCGCCACGGCCGGGGCCCAGGCAGGGGGAGCGTCGGCGACGGGCACCGCGGCAGGCGGCGACGGGGGAGCGACGAGGACGGTGGAAAGGGCGATGGCGAGGAGCACGGGGACCTCCGGCAGGGGGACGCCACGACTCTAGCGCAAGGCCGGACGGTTGCGTCCGGGTCGCGGACTCTGGGACAAAGGGTCGCATGTCGATCGTCCTCTACGTCGTGGGCGTGGCGCTCCTCGCTGCGGGGGTGGCGGGGCTCGTCCTGCCCGTCCTCCCGGGAGCGGTGCTGCTCGTCCTCGGGGTCATCTCCCTCGCCTGGGCCGGCGACTTCGCCATCCTGGGCTGGGGCACGGTGGCCTTCGCCGGGGTCACGGGGCTCGCCATCACCGCCGTGGACTGGGCGGCGAGCATCCTCGGGGCGAAGGCCTTCGGCGCGTCGAAGTGGGCGTTGATCGGCTCGGCGGTGGGCCTCGGGGTGGGGCTGTTCCTCGGCCTGCCCGGGATCATCCTCGGGCCGGCGGTGGGGGCGCTCGCCTTCGAGTACGCCAAGGACCCGAACTTCGAGCGGGCGCTCAGGGCGGGCGTGGGCGCATTCCTGGGATTCCTGGTGGGGAGCGTCCTCAAGGTGACCCTCGCCTTCGTGCTCGTCGGCGTCGTGGCGCTCCGCTACCTGTTCCACTGACGCCCGAACGCCTTGCACCCCGGCGCGCCCACGGGCAGAGTGCGCCCGTGCGCGACACCCTCTACGACAACGTCCCCTTCCGCGTTCCCGAGATCGAGCACCGCTACGGTCCGGACGTCCACCTGCTCGCCGACCCGCTCATGCTCGACCTGCTGGCCAAGCTGGCGGCCAGGGAGACCGAGCAACCCACGGTGAACAACCTGGTGGTGGACATCTACCGGGGGCTCTCGCGCGTGGTGCTGAACGCCGAGTTCCCGCGCAAGGTGGTGGAGGTGCCCACCCGGATGGTCGAGCACACGCCGGAGGGCGTCTGGAGGGGCCAGATCCTCGAGCCGGAGACCCGCGCGGTGACGGTGAACATCGCCCGTGCCGGCGCCGTTCCGTCGCACACCGTCTACGGGCTGCTCAACACCGTCCTCGTGCCGAAGCTGGTGCGCCAGGACCACATCATCATGAGCCGCATGCTGGGCGACGCCGACCAGGTGGTGGGCGCCGGCATCGGCGGCATGAAGATCGGCGGCGACGTCGACGGGGCCTTCCTGCTCTTCCCGGATCCCATGGGCGCGACCGGGTCGTCCCTCTCCATGGCGCTCGACACCTACAAGAAGAAGGTGCCGGGCACGCCGCGGAAGATCATCGCGCTGCACCTCATCGTCACGCCCGAGTACCTGCGCCGCATGAAGAAGGACCACCCGGAGGTGGTGGTCTACGCGGTGCGGCTCGACCGCGGCCTCTCGCCGGAGAAGGTGAACGGCACCGTACCGGGGACGTTCTGGGACGAGGAGAAGGGGTTGAACGACCACGACTACATCGTCCCCGGGGCCGGCGGCCTCGGCGAGGTGATGAACAACGCGTGGGTGTGACGAAGGCCCCGGTCGCTCTCGCGACCGGGGCCCCTGGAATCACCGAACCGTGTGAACGACTACGCCGCAGGCGCGGGCGGCTTGTCGAGAACGGCCACCAGGTCCTTCACGGCCTTCACCGACTTGTCCATCATGGCCTGCTCCTCGGCGTCGAGCTTGAGCTCGAGGATCTTCTCGGCGCCGCCGGCGCCGATGACCACCGGCACGCCCACGTAGATCCCCTTCACGCCGAACTCGCCGTTCAGGTAGACGCAGGTGGGGAGCACGCGCTTCGAGTCCTTGAGGAACGACTCGGCCATGGCGATGGCCGACGAGGCCGGCGAGTAGAAGGCCGACCCGGTCTTGAGCAGCGCCACGACCTCGCCGCCGGCGCCGCGGGTGCGCTTCACCATCGCGGCCATGACCTCCTTGGCCTTGGCGGCGTCGCCGTACTTCTTCTCGAGCAGCTCCGTGACCGGGACGCCGCAGACCGACGTGTAGCGGACCAGCGGGACCATGTCGTCGCCGTGGCCACCCAGGGTGACGGCGCTGACGTCCTTCACCGAGACGCCCAGCTCCCAGGCGATGAAGGCGGCGAAGCGGGCCGAGTCGAGCACGCCGGCCTGGCCCACCACCATGTGGTGCGGGATGCCGGTGAGGCGCTGGCAGAGCGTCACCATCGCGTCGAGCGGGTTGGAGATGACGATGACGAAGGACTTGGGGGCGTACTGCTTGATGCCCTCGGAAACCGCCGTCATGATCTTCGAGTTCACCGCGATGAGGTCGTCGCGGCTCATGCCCGGCTTGCGGGGCAGGCCGGCGGTGACGATGCAGACGTCGGCGCCGGCGATGTCGGCGTAGCTGTTGGTCCCCTTCAGGCTCACGTCGAAGCCGTCGACCGGGGCGGCCTCGGCGATGTCGAGCATCTTGCCCTGGGGCAGGCCCTCGACGATGTCGAACAGCACCACGTCACCGAGCTCGCGCAGCGCACAGAGCTGGGCCAGCACGCCACCGATCTGCCCGCCGCCGATCAACGCAATCTTCTTCCTTGCCATGGTCGTCTCCTTGGGTGGGTTTGCTACGGGTCCTACGCGATGCTGTCGATGATGGCGTTCAGGGTCGGGCTGGGACGCATGGCCTTCCCCGTCTTCGCCGGATCCGGCTGGTAGTAGCCGCCCAGGTCCTGCGGCTTGCCCTGCGCGCCGATGAGCTCGGCGTTGATCTTGGCCTCGTTCTCCTGGAGCGCCTTCGCCACCTTGGCGAAGCGGGCCGCGAGCTCCGGCTCCTTCGTCTGCGCCGCCAGCGCCTCGGCCCAGTACATGGCCAGGTAGAAGTGGCTGCCCCGGTTGTCGATCTCGCCCACCTTGCGGGCCGGCGACTTGTTGTTGTCGAGGAACTTGGCGATGGCCGCGTCGAGGGTCTCGGAGAGCACGGCCGCCTTGGCGTTCTTGGTCGCCGCGGCGATGTGCTCGAGCGAGGCGCCCAGCGCCGAGAACTCGCCCAGCGAGTCCCAGCGCAGGTAGCCCTCCTTCACGAACTGCTGAACGTGCTTGGGGGCCGAGCCGCCCGCGCCGGTCTCGAAGAGCCCGCCACCGGCCAGCAGCGGGACGATGGAGAGCATCTTGGCCGAGGTGCCGACCTCGAGGATGGGGAAGAGGTCGGTGAGGTAGTCGCGGAGCACGTTCCCGGTGACCGAGATGACGCTCTCGCCCTTGCGGACCCGCTCCAGCGTGAGCTTCATGGCATCGACCGGGGCGAGGATCTTGATCTCGAGCCCGCTCGTGTCGTGCTCCTTCAGGTACTTCTCCACCTTGGCGATGACCTGCCGGTCGTGGGCGCGGTTCCGGTCGAGCCAGAAGATGGCCGGCCATCCGGTGGCGCGGGCGCGATTCACCGCCAGCTTCACCCAGTCGCGGATGGGCACGTCCTTGGCCTGGCACATGCGGAAGATGTCGCCCTCCTCGACCTTCTGCTCGAGGAGCGTGGCGCCGCTGGCGTCGTCGACGACGCGGATGGTCCCCGTGCCGGCGGCCACGAAGGTCTTGTCGTGCGAGCCGTACTCCTCCGCCTGCTGGGCCATCAGGCCGACGTTGGGCACGCTGCCCATGGTGGCCGGGTTGAGCGCGCCGTTCTTCCGGCAGTCGTCCATGATCTCCCGGTACATGGTGGCGTAGCAGCGGTCCGGGATCATGGCCTTGGTCTCGTGGAGCTTGCCGTCCGGCCCCCACATCGACCCCGACTCGCGGACCACCACCGGCATGGACGCGTCGACGATGACGTCGCTCGGCACGTGCAGGTTGGTGATGCCCTTGTCCGAGTCGACCATGGCCAGCGCCGGCCGGTTCGCGTACACGGCCTTGATGTCGGCCTCGATCTCGGCTCGCTTCTCGGCGGGCAGCGACTGGATCTTCTTGTAGAGGTCGCCGAGCCCCATGTTCGGGTTCACGCCCGCCTGCTTCAGAGCGTCGGCGTGCTTCTCGAAGACGTCCTTGTAGAAGACCGTGACCGCGTGGCCGAACATGACGGGGTCGGAGACCTTCATCATGGTGGCCTTGAGGTGCAGCGAGAGCAGCACGCCGCTCTTCTTGGCGTCCTCGATCTGGTCCGCGAAGAACTTGCGGAGCGCCTTCGCGCTCATCTTCGTGGTGTCGATGATCTCACCGGCGAGGAGCGAGGCCTTCTTCTTCAGCACCGTCACCTTGCCGGCCGCGTCGACGAACTCGATGCGGTAGTCGGTGGGCTTCTCGATGGTGAGGGCGTTCTCGTTCCCGTAGAAGTCGCCCTCGGTCATGTGGGCGACGTGGGCCTTGGAGTCGGGCTTCCAGGCGCCGAGCTTGTGCGGGTGCTTCTTCGAGAAGTTCTTCACCGCCGGCGGGGAGCGGCGGTCGGAATTGCCCTCGCGGAGCACCGGGTTGACGGCGCTGCCCAGGCACTTCGCGTAGCGCTGCTGGATGGCCTTCTCGGCGTCGTCCTTCGGGCTCTCGGGATACTCGGGAACGTCGTAGCCGTGGGCCCGGAGCTCCGCGATGGCCTCCTTGAGCTGGGGGACCGAGGCCGAGACGTTGGGGAGCTTGATGATGTTGGCTTCGGGCGTCTTGGCCAGCTCGCCGAGCTGGGCGAGGAAGTCGGGGACCTTCTGCTCCGGCTTCAGCTTCTCGGGGAAGTTGGCGAGGATGCGGCCCGCCACCGAGATGTCGCGCGTCTCCACCTCGACGCCGGTGCCCTTCGTGAAGGCCTGGACGATGGGTAGGAACGAGTAGGTCGCCAGCGCGGGTGCCTCGTCGATCTGCGTCCAGATGATCTTCGACGTCTTGGTCGTCATTCCGTCTCCTTGTCTGGTGCTTCGTTCCTGTTCGGCGAATTCCGGTGCCCGGGAGGCACGAGATGCCACGCGTCGGTGCCCGCCGGGATCACCGGCGGGAAGATGGAGCTTGCTGCCGCGACTGCTCGGAGCACCCGATCTCTGCGCCGACGCCGTTCACCCCCGGGATGGCTCTTGGAGCCCTGCTAGACACCAATTCTGGTTCACCCTGTCAAGGCGAAACGGGGCAGCCGGAAATGGAAGACGAGCCGTCGTGGACTCGATGCGTCGTCGACCCCCGGAAGGGCGAGGGGCTCAGCCGCCCCGTGCCCAGGTGGCGGCCCGCCGGAGCGCCCGCCAGAACGCCCGGGCGAGGAGGAAGAGGGCCGCCAGGGCGGTGAGGGCGAGACCCAGCGCGATCCAGGGATGATTCCACACCAGCCAGGCCATCCCGGCCACCGTGGAGACCTCGGCTCCGGTCGCCACGGCGTTGGACACCGGCTCGGGAGAGGCGTCGATGGCCGTGCGGAGCTTGAGCTTCGTCGCGCTGGTCGCCGCACCCAGCGATCCGCCCAGGAGGCCGGCCACGACGACGAGCGCCGGGTTCGCTCCCCAGGTGGCGAGCACGGCCAGCCCCCCCGCCGCGACCGGGCGCACCGCCAGGTGGACCGCCTCCCAGGCGGTGGCGACCCCCGGCACGAGCGACGCGGCGATCTCGACTCCGGTGAGGAGGAGAGCGACCCCGATCACCCAGGAGCTCTCGAGGACGTGGAGCCCCTCGGGAAGCACCACCCATCCGAGCCGTCCGGCCAGGCCCGTGAACGCGACCGTGGCGTAGAGGCTGACGCTCGACGACCAGGCAATGCCGAGCGCCGAGGCGAGAGCGGTGAGCGTGGCCATTTGGAGAGGATGCAGCGCCTACTCGAGGCGGCGCAATGCCCGCGCTCGATCGGGCCCCTCGGGGACCGCCCGCCACCCCGGACCACCGCCGTCGTTCGCCCCGGCTGCCCGCAGGGTCTGCGGAACGGACGGCGGTGGCCGCCTGACCGGTCACGGCCGTCACGCCGGGTGCGATCGCGTGCCGGCACGCGATGCGGCGGCGTGGCCTACGCGGGAATGCCCTCGAAGAGGACCGACGAGAGGTACCGTTCCCCCGCGTCGGGCAGGACCGTGACGAGCAGCTTCCCCTGGTTCTCCGCTCGCGACGCCACCTTCACCGAGGCCGCCACCGCCGCGCCGCAGGAGATGCCGCAGGTGATGCCCTCCTCCCGGTGAAGCCGCTTCGCCATCTCCACCGCCTCGTCGTTCGTCACCTGCACCACCTCGTCGACGACGCCGAGGTCGAGCACGTCCGGCTTGAAGCCGGCGCCGATGCCCTGGATCTTGTGCGGCCCCGGCTTGGGCGGCTCGCCGGCGCGGATCTGGGAGAGGACCGGGGAGTGGGTCGGCTCGACCGCGACCGTCCAGACCTTCCTCTTCTTCTCGTCCTTGAGGTACCTCGTCACGCCGGTGATGGTGCCTCCCGTTCCGACGCCGGCCACGAAGATGTCCACCTTGCCGTCGGTGTCCTTCCAGATCTCCGGCCCGGTGGTCTCGAAGTGAACGCGGGGATTGGCGGGGTTCTCGAACTGCTGGGGCATCCAGTGCTTCTTCGGGTCGCTCGCCACGATCTCCCTGGCCCGGGCGATGGCGCCGTTCATGCCCTTCGCTCCCTCGGTGAGGACCAGGTCCGCCCCGAAGGCGCGCAGCATGCGGCGCCGCTCGACCGACATGGTGTCGGGCATGGTCAGGACGATCGGGTAGCCGCGCGCGGCGGCGACGAAGGCCAGGGCGATGCCGGTGTTGCCCGAGGTGGGCTCGACGATGGTGACGTCGCGCGAGCCGGGCTTCAGGATTCCCTTCTGTTCGGCGTCCCAGATCATGGCGGCGCCGATGCGGCACTTCACCGAATAGGCCGGGTTGCGCCCCTCGATCTTGGCCACGATGGTGGCCGGGAGCCCCTTCGAGATGCGGTTGAGGCGGACGAGGGGGGTGTTCCCGATGGAGCGGCTGTTGTCCTCGAAGATCGGCATGGCGTTCTCTCCTGGGCGTGTCCGCCCGTCAGATGTTGAAGTCCGGTACGCCCGAGGTCTCCTGGACGCGACGCGCGAGGTCCTCGAGCGTGACCCCGTCGAGCGACGCCGCCACGGCGCGCTCCGTCTCCGTCCAAAGGTGGTGAAGCGCACGGGCGCTGGCGACGGTGGCCCCTGGCGAAGGGCGGCGCTGCGTCGGCCGGACCGAGAGGGCCTGGGGCCCCTCGACGGCGCGGACCACGTCGCCCGCGCCGATTCGCGAGGGCGGTCGAGCGAGCCGGTGGCCGCCCCGGGAGCCGCGCTCGCTCTCCACGATCCCGGCCCGGCGGAGTTGCCCGAGGACGGCCTCCAGGAACTTTGCCGGAGCCCCCGTGCGAAGGGCGACCTCCGACGTGCGCGCGAGCCTGGATGTCGATCCCTGCAGCGCGAGGTCGAGGGCGGCCCTGAGGGCGTATTCGGACTTGAGGCTGAAACGCATCGGTCAATGCCTAGTAATTAGATAGGAATACTACCAATGCGACCTCCCACTCGCAAGCCCCATCGGGGTACAGGAAGTCCAATGCCGTGAATTCGCGCCCCCGTCAGATCCCCAATAGGATGCCTGGGTTGGAGGGACCCGTGCGCTTCGCCTGTCAAAGTTGTGGCCGTGCCTATGCCGTCGGAGACGAGCTGGCTGGCCGCGCCTTCAAGATGAAGTGCAAGAGCTGCGGCCACCTGATCGTGGTCCGCCCCTCCTCGCCCGCGCCCGGGGCCGTCGTGCCCCAAGCGCCGGCACCCGCCGAGGCCGCCCCACCACCACCACCTCCTCCTCCGCCTCCGGCGACGGACCGGACCCCGGATGCAGCCCCCGCCCCTCGCGTCGAACCCGACGAGCCGCACCCGCTCGCGACCCCGTTCGAGGAGGTCGCCGGTGCCGCCGGCGTGACCGTCCCCCCGGCGCCGCCGCCCCCCTCGGAGTTCACACCCACGCCCGCACCGGTCAGCGCCGCACCCCCTCCTACCCTGGACCACGATCCCGGTGCCGATC
Organism: uncultured delta proteobacterium; assembly: GCA_963802065.1. Lineage (GTDB taxonomy): Bacteria > Myxococcota > Myxococcia > Myxococcales > Anaeromyxobacteraceae > CAIOAK01. Next base: position 206,203 of record CAWDHF010000012.1, read on the forward strand.
CCTTTCCCGGGCTCGAGGAGGAGATCGAGATCGCCGACGTCACGAGGGCGCCATCGCCTCCACCGCCGCCGGCTCCGCACCCCGCGGAATCCCGGCCTTCCAGGACCGGCATCACTCCGCCAGCCCCGAGCAAGTCGTCGGTTCCGCTCCTGCTGGTCGGCGCGGTGATCCTCCTCGCCCTGGGTGCTGGGTACTGGTTCCTCGTGAGGAGCAAGGCTCCCGACCCTGCGCCTGCTCCGGCGGTCACGGCGCCGCAGCCCGTGGCACCGGCCCCGCAGGCCGGTTCTCCTTCCGCTCCGGCCGTGCCCGAGCAGGACGCCTCCGCCCCGGTGCCCGCGCCGCCGTCGCCCAGGGTCGAGGCCGTGCCCCAGCCTTCGGAGCCGGTGGCCGCTCCCCCTGCGCCGCGGCCAGTCACCTCGTCGGCCAAGCCGGCCGCCGCCCCCGCCAGATCGCCCGCACCCGCGCCGGAGCTACCTCGAAAGGAGACGCCGGTCGAGACGGCCCTCCCAACGCCGGCCGCAGCGGCCCCGGCCGTCCCCGTACCTGCTCCCGCCCCAGTCCAGAAACCACCGGCCGCCGAGCCGGTGGTCGCGCCGCCCGAAGCGACTCCGCCCGCCGCCGCTCCTGCCGCTGCCCCCGCCCCGGCAGCAGCCGCCCCGGTTCCCTCCGAGGCTCCACCGACCCAGATCGCCGACGCCCCGCGCTATGCCGGCGACGGCTTCCAGTCCCCCCAGCTCGCCGACCGGGACTGCATCTCCGACAACCTCCGCCTGCCGTCCCAGCTCGGCGCGGCGATGCCGGACACGGTCACCGCGAGGGTTGCAGTCTCGAGCACCGGCCTGGCCTCGACCGTCCAGATCATGGGACAGGTGGCCGACCCCAGGATCTCCGACGCGGTACGGCGCGCCGTGCAGGCGTGCACCTGGGTTCCGGGAGCCGACGCCCAGGGCAAGCCCACGGCGCTCTGGGTGGTCCTGCCGATCCGGTTGACGCGGTAGCGCCCGCGCCGTTCCGGCGCACCGTCAGCGCACCGGGAGCACCTTGCGCATCTTCACGTGGGGGACGCCCTCCTCCAGGAAGGTGTCCCCCTCGGCGACGTATCCGCGCCGGGCGTAGAAGTTCACCGCCGGCAACTGGGAGTGGACGAAGACCTCCCGCAGCCCACGCAGCTCGGCCATCCGCTCCAGCGCCTCGAGCACCGCCGCGCCCACTCCCGACTTCCGCTGGGACGGAGCGGTGGCCATGCGTCCGATCTGGGCGGTCCGGGTGTCCAGGCGGACGGCGCGGCCGGTTCCCACGCAGGCGCCCGTCTCGTCGAACACCACCACGTGGTCTGCGTTGAAGTCGTACGCGTCCCTGTCGAGCGGACGCGGCACTCCCTGCTCCACCTCGAATACCAGGCGGCGAAGCTCGTAGGCGAGGTCTCGATCCTGGGTCGTGGAGGCGAACCGGACGGTGTGGGCCATGCGGGATCCTTAACCGAAAGGGGGCCGGTGATGCCAGGGGGGGCGTACCGGTCCCGGCCGTGGTACCAAGGCGGCATGCAGCCCTGGGAGACGGTGGACCGAGCAGAGGTCGCCGGCGGCACCGAGCTCGTGCTGGCCCGGAGAGGCGACGAGTGGGTGGTCCGCAACGACGGCCGCACGCTCATGTCGAGCCGGCAGCACGGATCGGAGGACGCCCTGGCCACGCTCGCGCTCGAGAGGGTCGAGCGCCCCGGTGGCGCCCGCACGGTGCTCATCGGAGGCCTGGGGCTCGGCTACACCCTCCGGGCCACGCTCGACCGCATCGGGCCGGACGCACGCGCCGTCGTGGCCGAGATTTCCCCGGAGCTCGTGGCCTGGAACCGCGGGCCGCTCTCCCACCTGGCAGGGAGTCCCCTCGACGATCCCCGCACCCGCTTGCAGGTCGGCGACGTGGTCGCCCGGATCTCCGAGGCGACGGGCGCCTTCGACGCCATCCTGCTCGACGTGGACAACAGCCCGTCCTCCATGGTGCTGGCCGGGAACGACCGGCTCTACGGTCCACGCGGGGTGCGCGCCTGCGCCGCGGCGCTCTCGGCGGGAGGGGTCCTGGCGGTCTGGTCGGCTGGGCCCGACGCCCCCTACCTGGAACGCCTCGAGAAGGCAGGCCTCACGGCGCAGGCCGTCACCGTTCCCGCCCGTGGCATCGGCGGGGGAGGGGCGCGCCACGTCGTCTTCCTGGGAGTGAAGAAGTCCGCTAGCCCTCGCCGCCGCGGAACAGTCGAACCCCCAGCACGAAGCCCGCGACCCCAACCAGGACGAGGACCCCGACCGGCAGCGCCATCTCGGCGGCGCTGAACCCGCGCCAGGTCGCTCCCTCCAGCGCGAGGATTCCCCACTTCACCGGGGAGACGTTGCTCACCGCCTGCATCCAGGCGGGCATGACGAACAGGGGGACCATCCCGCCGCCGAACATGGTGAGCGGCATCATGATGGCCCAGCCCAGGCCGCCGGCCGCCTGCTCGGTCTTCCCCAGCACGGCGACGGCCATCATGATTCCCACGAAGCAGACGGCCACCGCGAGAGCCGCCGCCGCGAGCAGCAGCCACGAGGCCGGGCGGATCCCGAAGAACGCCACTCCGAGCAGGAGCAGGAGGAGCTCCACCGCGGCGATGGTCGCGAAGCAGGCCAGTGCCTTTCCGACCAGCACGTCGAGGCGGGAGAGGGGCGAGGTCTGGAGCCGCATGAGCGTCCCGCGGGTCCGCTCGGTGACGAGGGAGAGGGCGAAGCCCAGCGCGCTGCCGATGACGCCCCAGAGGATGCCTTGCGGGAACGTGAAGTCGAAGGCGGAGCGCGGTCCCTTCTTCTCCCTCTTGACCTCGCGCCGCTCGATCTCGAGGGGCTTCCAGCCCTGCTGCCGCCCGGAGCCCGGGACCCCTGCAGCCTCGCCGGGCCGGTCGACGAACTGGCGCAGCTCGCCGAGGAGCCTGCGGATGGCGTCCCGGTCCGGGGAGTCGGGCGCCGCCTCCAGGTCTCCGAGGGAGCGGTCGACCAGGGTCCGCGTCCGGGCCGGATCGGTGAAGAGCTCCTGCATCGACTCCATGGCCGCGCCGGTGAGGATCCCCTCCAGCATCGAGCCCTCGGCGGTCCGCGCCGGGTCCACCTCGAGCTCGAGGCGCCGGGGGGCCCCGTGGAAGAGCCGGTCGGCCGCCTCGCCGTAGCCCTTCGGCACGATCACCGCCGCCGAGCGCTTGCCCTGGCGCACGAGGCGGGTGGCCTCCTCCCGCGGGGCCGAGGTGATCTGAAGCCCGGCGGTTGCGGTGAGCCGCGCGACGAGCCGGGCCGACTCCGCCGTCCGGTCCTCGTCGGCGACGACCACCGGGATCCGCCCCTTCTCCCCGCCGCCCCCGAAGACGTAGCCGAAGAAGAGGGCCATCAGGACCGGCCAGGCCAGCGCGAAGAAGAGGGTGGCCCGGTTGCGCGACAGGAGGCGCAGGTCCTTTCCGGCGAGCGCCAGGACGGCACGGGTGCGGGAGGCGCTCATTCGTCGCGGAGCCTCCGGCCGGTGAGGTGCAGGAAGACCGCCTCGAGGTCGGCGCGCTCCACGCGGAAATCGTCGACCCGGCCGCCGGCCAGGACGAGGGAGAGATCGCCGGCCGGGTCGCGGGTGGGAATCCGCCGCTCGGCGCCGCCCTCGACCACCACCAGCGTCGGATCGCCCCCGTGGCGACCCACCAGCTCGGCCACCGTACCCAGCGCCAGCACGCGCCCTTGGTCCACGATGGCGACGCGGTCGCAGATGCGGGCCGCCTCGTCCATGTAGTGGGTGGTGTAGACCACGGCCCGATCCGCTCCTCGCAGCTCGACCACGCGGTCGAGGATGGCGTTGCGCGACTGGGGATCCACGCCCACGGTGGGCTCGTCGAGGAGGATGAGCGCGGGGTCGTGGACCAGGGCCGCCGCCATGTTGAGCCGCCGCTTCATGCCCCCCGAGAGCTCCTCGGTCCGGTCGCGGCGCCGGTCGGCGAGGGCCGCGAAGGTGAGCGCCCACTCGACCCGTTCGGCGAGAGCCGTCCCGGACAGGCCCTGGACCCGGCCGAAGAAGCGGAGGTTCTCCTCGGGTGTCAGGGACTCGTAGAGGGCGATCGCCTGCGGGGCCACCCCGAGCAGGCGCCGGACCGCGGGATTCCGGGGCGAACCGCGCCCGTCGATGTCCACGGCTCCACGGTCCGGCTCGAGGAGGCCGACCGCCATGTGGAGGGTGGTGCTCTTCCCCGCGCCGTTGGGGCCCAGCAGCCCGAGGATCTCCCCGCGCCGGACCTCGAGCGAGATGCCGTCGACCGCGACGCGGTCGCCGAACCGCTTGTGAAGGTCGCGGAGTGCGAGCACCCGGGCATCCTAACCCGGAGTCGAACGTGTCGAACCGTTAACCGCGGACGAAACGTCCGTGGGTCGGATACATTGAAGACGCTCGATGACCGACACGTCGCCCAGGATCATGGTCGTGGACGACCTCGTGGACCACCGCGAGCTGCTCTCGCAGGTCCTCGTGGACCTCGGCTATGCGGTCGACACGGTCGGTGACGCCCACACGGCGCTCGACTCGATCCGGCGTGGACCGCGGCCGCACCTCGTCCTCGTCGACTTCTGGATGCCGGGCATGGGCGGCGACCTGTTCCTGGCCGCGCTCCGTGCCGAGTCCGACCGCGACGTGGCACGGATCCCGGTCGTGGTCATGACCGCCGACCCCGACGGGGTGGTGGGGCTGCTCGCCGGGTCCCCACCCGACCTCCTCCTCGAGAAGCCGTTCGGCCTGGCGGAGCTCCGGCGGGTGGTGGTGCGGTTCTGCGGCAAGGGGTTGCCGAACCACCGGCTGGGCCCGGCTCCCACTCACTGACCGGCGTAGCCCGCCGCCCGGTACACCAGCCGGCCCGCCAGCTCCCGCAAGGCCCAGCTGCTCCGCTCGAGCGACTCCGCGCGCGGCAGCCAGCTCCCATCCTTGGAGCCGTACCGGCGATCCACCGGCAGGAGGTCCACCTCGAGCCCGGCCTTGCGAAAGGTGGCCGCGGCCCGCGGCATGTGCATGGCGCTCGTGACCAGGACGAGCGACTTCCAGCCCCGCTCCCTGACGATGCGGGCGCTCTCCGTGGCGTTCTCGCGGGTGTTCCGGCTCTCGCGCTCCAGGACGATGCGGTCCCCCGGTGCGCCGAGGCGCCGCCAGAGCGTGGCGCCCCAGTCGGCCTCGACGGGCTCGCTGGGGTCGGGACCTCCTGCCGAGAGCAGGAGGTTCATGGACGCGCCCGGACCGGAGCAGCTCGTAGCCGGCCACCAGCCGGTCCCCGGAGGGGTTCAGCTCGGTCTCCCCGCTGCCCTTCGACGCGGCCGGGTCGATGCCGCCCCCGAGCACGATTGCGGCGTCGTAGACGACGCCGGGTCGCAGGGTGGAGCGAACGCCCGCCTCGGCGACCCGGGTCAGCTCGTTCGCCACCGGCTCCACCGAGAAGAGGTAGAGGACCGCGCCGGCGGCTCCGGCCAGCCAGGGGCCGGCCGGACGCCTCCGCCAGAGGATGCCGCCCAGCAAGAGCAGCAGCGCCCAGGTCAGGGGAGCGAGCAGGAGGTCGAACACCTTGGAGAGGACGAAGAACACGTCCGGGATCATAGCCCGCCGGCGGGTGACGGATAAGATGCGGCACATGAACCGACCCTCCGACCCGGCCGGCGAAGCGCTGCTCGCCACGGCCGCATGAGCAACGAGCGGCCCGGGATCTGCGCCGCCTGCGGCGAGTGCTGCCGGACGCGACCCGGCGCGGAGGATCCCGCGCGCTTTCTCTCGACACCCGACCCTGCCGCATCCCTGGCGAGCGCCCTCTCGTCCGGCGACTGGGTCCTGGCCAGCCTGGCCGGCATCCGCTACGCCCGCCCCGCCACCGTCGTGGAGCGCGCCACGGGCGCAGTGCACGAGGGAGCCGAGACCGCAGCCTGCGTCTTCCTCGGGGAGGCCGGGTGCCGGCTTCCGTTCACCGGCCGGCCCCGGATGTGCCGGGATCTGGAGCCCTGGGCCAACGGCGACTGCCAGGCTGGATGGGATCTCTCCCAGGTGGCCCAGGCATGGGCTACCTGCCAGGGGTTCGTCGAGGAGGCGGCCCCTCGCGCACAACGGGCGGCGAGATCATGAAAAGCGCCCGTCTCCTTGCGCCGGCCGCCATCGTGCTCGCCGGCGCGCTCGCCTACGGGAGCGCCTTCCCGGGGGCCTTCGTCTTCGACGACGCGCCCAATGTCTCGCGCAACCGCCAGCTCGACAGGCTCTCCGACTTCCTCCCTGGAGGTCCGGGGTGGTCGACCCAGCCCAACCGCGCGGTCACCTTCGCCACCTTCGCCATCGACCGGGCCATCGCCGGGAACGACCCCAGCTTCCACCGCGGGGTGAACCTGGCGATCCACCTCGGCAGCGCGCTCCTGGTCCTGGCGCTGGTGCTCTCCGGCTTCCGAACGCCCCGCGTGCGGAGCTCGGTCCTCGCCCCGCAGGCCTGGGCGGTGGGACTCGTCGCCGGCCTCCTCTTCGCCACGCACCCCATCCAGACGCAGGCGGTGACCTACGTCGTGCAACGGCTGACGTCGCTCGCGACCCTCTTCTACCTGCTCGCGGCGGTCCTCTACGTCCGGTGGCGCCTCGCGCGCGACGGCGGGGAGGCCGGCTGGCGCTCCTGGCTGGCCTACGGAGGCTCGCTCCTCTCCGCCCTGCTCGCCATGCGATCGAAGGAGATCGCCTTCACCCTCCCGCTGGCGCTCCTGCTCCTCGAGGCGGTGTTCTTCGACGGGCCGTGGCGGCGGCGGATCCTCGGGCTCGCCCCGTTCCTGGCGGCGATGGCGCTCATCCCGGCCACCCTGCTCCTCTCCTCGGCGCCCGCCCTGGCCTTCGAGCAGGACGTCATCGAGCCCACGCGCGTGCAGACCGACATGGCGCGCCTCGACTACCTTCTCACCCAGTTCACGGTGGTCGCCCGCTACCTCGGCCTCCTGGTGCTGCCGGTGGGCCAGACGGTGGATCACGACGTGGCGCTGCGGACCTCTCTGGCGGACCCGGCCGTCCTGGGCTCCGCCGCGCTGCTCCTCGCCCTCGCGGCCGCGGCGGCCGGGCTGCTCCTCGGCACCTCGCCTGGCCGCGCGCGCCCCCTCGATCCGGCCGTGCGCCTCGCCGCGCTGGGGATCGCCTGGTTCTTCCTGGCGCTCTCGGTCGAATCGAGCGTGATCCCCATCGTGGACCTCATGTACGAGCACCGGGTCTACCTCCCCTTCGCCGGGCTCTCCATCTCGGTGGCCACGGTCCTGGCGCTCGGCGTCCGTCGCATCGCGCCTGGACGCACGGCGGCCCTCACCGCCGCCGTCGGCCTGCTCGTCGCCGCCCTGCTGGGCGGCCTGACCTGGAGGCGGAACCAGGCGTGGGCGAGCGAGGTGGCGCTCTGGACCGACGCGGTGGAGAAGACGCCTCGGAAGGCCCGGCCCCGCCACAACCTGGGCGTGGCCCTGAACGCCCTGGGGAGGCGAGCCGAGGCGATGGCGCTGCTCCGGGAGGCCGTACGGCTCGACCCCGGTTACGCCCTGGGGCACGAGAGCCTGGGCGTGGCCCTGTCGGACGCTGGCCGGCCGGCCGAGGCGGAGTCCCACTTCCGGCGCGCCATCGAGCTCGACCCGAAGGCCGCCGCGCCCTGGTACGACCTGGGGACCCTGCGCTTCGACTCTCGCCGCTATGCCGAGGCGATCCCGTTCCTCGAGCAGGCGGTCGCCCGCCGCCCGGGTTACGCCGACGCCTACGCCAACCTGGGGGCCTGCTGGAACGGCCTGGGCCGTCCGGCCGACGCGGTGAGGGTGCTCGCGGGCGCCGGCGACGTCATCCGGGACCACCCGGTCGCCCGGGCCCAGCTCGCGCTCGCCCTGGCGCAGCTCGGCGACCTCGCCGCGGCCCGGCGCGAGGCGGAGGCGGTCCGGCGGCTCGCGCCGGGCATCGCCGCCGAGGTCCTGGGGTACATCGACTCGAGAAGCAAGACGCCCCGCTGACGACACGCACCGCATCCCGGAGAATCCATGATCGCCGCCCTCCTTCCCCTCGCGCTCGCGCTCACCGCCTCCCCGGCTCCCGACGTACCGGTCGTGAACCCGCTCCTCGCCGAGTGGACGGCGCCCTTCGGGCTCCCCCCCTTCGGCGAGATCCAGGCGGCCCACTTCCGGCCTGCCTTCGAGGCCGCCATGGCCGCGCACCGGGCCGAGGTGGAGGCCATCGCGACCAGCGCGGCAACCCCCACGTTCGCGAACACCGTGGCGGCCCTGGGGATGTCGGGGGAGCGGCTGGCCGGCGTCCAGGCCGTGTTCGGGACGCTCGTCTCCTCTCAGACCACCCCGGAGATCCAGGCCATCCAGCGGGAGATGGCCCCGCGCCTCACCCGTCACCGGGACGAAACCCTGCTCGACGATCGCCTCTTCCGGAAGGTGAAGGTTCTCTGGGAAGGGCGCGACGCCCTCGGGCTCGACCCCGACCAGGAGGTCCTGCTCGAGCGGACCTGGAAGACCTTCGTCCGCTCGGGGGCCCGGCTCGACCCGGCGAGCAAGGAGCGGCTCAAGGTCCTGAACGGGGAGCTCACCTCGCTCGGAGTGAAGTTCGGCGACAACCTGCTGGCCGCCACCAACGGGTGGAGGCTCGAGCTCGACCGGCCCGAGCAGCTGTCCGGCCTCCCCCCGGGTCACGTGGCCGCCATGGCCGAGGCGGCGACGAAGGCGGGCCTGCCGGGGAAGTGGGTGGTGACCCTCCACGGGCCGAGCCTCTGGCCCTTCCTGAAGTACGCCGACGACCGCGAGCTGCGGAGGCGGGCCTTCGAGGCCTACACCTCCCGCTGCGACCAGGACGGCCCGTGGGACAACCGGGCGGTGGCCTCCCGCACCGCGGCGCTGCGGGTCGAGAAGGCGCGTCTCCTCGGCCACCCGACCTGGGCCGACTACGTGCTCGACGACCAGATGGCTGGGACGCCCGCGGCCGTCTACGCGCTCATCGCCCAGCTCTGGGGTCCGGCCAAGGCAGCGGCGGCGCGCGAGGCCCGGCTCCTCGAGGAGGCCATCCGCGCCGAGGGGAAGAGCCATCCGCTCGAGCCCTGGGACTGGTTCTACTTCACCGAGAAGGTGCGGAAGTCCCGTTACGATCTCGACGAGAACGAGCTGCGTCCCTACTTCGCCCTCGACCAGGTCCGCGCCGGGGCCTTCGACGTGGCCCACCGGCTGTACGGCATCACCTTCACCGAGCTCCGCGACTTCCCGCGCTGGGACCCGGAGGTCCGTGCCTTCGAGGTGAAGGACCGCGACGGCTCCCACCTCGCGGTCTTCCTGGTCGACTACCACCCCCGGCCGGGCAAGCGCTCGGGCGCCTGGGCCAGCGGGCTGCGTGGACAATGGGTGAAGGACGGCAGGGAGATCCGCCCCATCGTCACCAACGCCGGCAACTTCACCCGCCCGACAGGAGACGGGCCGGCGCTGCTCTCCCAGGAGGAGGTCGAGACCCTCTTCCACGAGCTCGGCCACGGGCTCCATTCCATCCTCTCGAAGCGGCGCTACGAGGGCTACGGCCCCATGCCGCGGGACTTCGTGGAGCTGGGCTCGCAGATCATGGAGAACTGGGCCTTCCAGCCGGAGGTGCTCGCCACCTACGCGCGCCACTGGAAGACCGGGGCTCCCATCCCGGAGGCTCTGGTGGAGAAGATCCGGAAGAGCGCCCGCTTCGACCAGGGCTTCAAGAACACCGAGTACCTGGCGGCGTCGCTGCTGGATCTCGAGTGGCACACCCTCTCGGCCCCCGCCGAGCCCGACACCTCGACGCTGGAACGGATCGCGCTCTCGCGCATGGGCATGCCGTCCACCATCGTCCCCCGCTACCGGACCACGTACTTCCAGCACATCTTCGGCCCCGGCGGCGGATACGCGGCGGGGTACTACAGCTACAAGTGGGCCGAGGTGCTCGACGCCGACGCCTTCGCCGCCTTCGAGGAGAAGGGGCTCTTCGACCCGGACACCGCAGGGGCCTTCCGCGAGCTGCTCGAGAAGGGGCGCTCGGTCGATCCCATGGAGCTCTTCGTGAAGTTCCGGGGCAGGGCGCCGTCGGTCGATCCGCTCAAGCGCAAGCTCGGGCTCGAGCCGGAGGCGGCCCGCTGACGGGCGGCCGGAGGGTGCGGGCTACGGCGCGGGCCTGCAGTCGGCGGGACAATCGGTCCAGTCGTCCGGCTCGTCGTAGACCGGGAAGTCCGTGGCCGCGCACTTGAAGTCGGCCACGTGCCCGGCCGCCACGAGCTGGTGGAGCGCCCGGCACTCGGTCCAGAAGGCGCTCCGCTGGCTCGCGCCCTGGGCGAAGGCCCGCGCGCGGACGGTTCGACCGCTCCCGTGGAGGAGCTTCGCCATGGCGGCGTAGGCGGCCGAGTAGTTCTGCCAGATCCTCGCGTCCTGGTCGGCGGTGACCGGGAACGGATCGGTGAAGACCTGGCCGTGGAGCTTCACCTGGTTTCCGGGGGCCACCTTCTCCTGGTCTGCACGGTCGGTCCAGCGCTCCGACTCGTTGGCGAGCCGGTAGGCCGCGTACTGCCAGTCGCCGTTGCCCATGATCCAGATGGCCTTCGCCTTCGCCCTCGGAGGAACGTTGCCCTTCCCGCCGACCCAGTTGGTGCTGTCGAGGAACGCGAGCGCCCGGCCGCGGTTGTTCGGGCCGCCGAAGAAGGTCATGTAGACGTCGAGGGTCACCGCCGAGTCGACCAGGCCGGTGTCCTGGTGGACGTACTGGTCGTAGAGCGTCCGGGAGAACGCGTCGACGTCGCCGGTCCGGGCGATCTTCGCGACCGGGTCCGTGAACACCGGATCGGGGATGTCGCTCAGCGGCGCGGCGCCGCCCGATCCCGAGCTCGTGCACCCGGGGCCCGTCACCAGCAGCGAAAGGGCGACGAGCAGGAGGAGCGGGAGCCGTCCGGTCCGATCGGGTCGAGCGTGCATCTGACCTCCGCGGGGTTGCAGGGCGATCGTGCAAGAGACGATCCGCGAGCCTCCCGGGGCGGGACGTGAAAGCCGCCCGGACACCGGGCGCTTGGGCGGCCCGATCCGGGTCGGGGTGCACGATCCCGCGCACCCTGGGTGTGGGGCCACCGACGCCGCTCCGCACGGGACGCCCCGGGTGGTCCGTCCACTCGGCACCCGGCCCGACTACCGATGCGGATAGGATGGCCGCGGAGGAAGCACATGCCCTTCGCCACCGCCGAGATCCGGGACCGGGTCGGGATCCTCACGCTCGACGACCCCGGTCGACGCAACTGCCTCTCGCCCGAGATGCTCGCCGACATCACCTCCGGCCTGGTCTCCTTCGCCGGGGAGGAGGAGGTGCGCGCCATCGTGCTGCGCGCCCGTCCCGGGGCCAAGGTCTGGTCGGCCGGACTCGACGTGAAGAGCCTGCCCGAGCCCGGACGCGATCCGCTCGACTACTCGGATCCGCTCGAGCACGTCATCCGGCAGGTGGAGCACTTCCCGGTGCCGATCATCGCCATGGTGGAGGGGAGCGTCTGGGGCGGGGCCTGCGACCTGGCCACGGTCTGCGACCTCGCCATCGGCTGCGAGACCTCCTCGTTCGCCATCACCCCGGCCAAGCTGGGCGTTCCCTACAACTGCAGCGGGATCCTCCACTTCCTCAACCTGGTGGGGCCGCGCGTCGCCCGGGAGATGTTCTTCACGGCCGAGCCCATCAAGGGGCAGCGGGCCCTCCAGATCGGCATCCTCAACCACCTCGTCCCGGTGGCCGAGCTGGAGTCCTTCACCTTCGCGATGGCGGGGCGCATCGCCGAGAACTCGCCACTCGCGGTGGGCGTCTGCAAGGAGCAGCTGCGCATCCTGCAGCGCAGCCACCCGATCTCCCCGGACACCTTCGAGCGCATCCAGGCGTTGCGGCGAGCCGTCTTCGAGAGCGCCGACTACGTGGAGGGCAAGAAGGCCTTCCTGGAGAAGCGGAGGCCGGTCTTCACGGGCGACGGGATGGGGCTGGCCGCCGTCGCGAAGATTCCGGAGAGGGTGGGCTGACGGAGCGGGGGAGCGGTGGGCAGCCGGCCCCGCTCAACGAGCCGGGGCCCAGAGCTCCGCGGAGGACAGCGTGCCGCTGCTTCCCGTTCCGCCGGCGACCAGCACGGTCCCGTCCTGGAGGAAGGTTGCGGTCTGCCGCGACCGGGCCGCGGACATGGAGGGCGCGATCGCGAACCGGCCGGTCACCGGGTCGTAGACCTCCGCGCTCGCGCCGCCCCCCGTGCCGCCGGCCACGAGCACCTCCCCGGTGAAGAGCAGGGTCGCGGTCTGGAGGGCGCGAGCGACGTTCAGGGCGCCGGTCGGCGAGAAGGTCCCGGTGCCGGGGTCGTAGCGATCGGCTCCAGCCAGCAGCGAGGTGCCCAGCCCGCCCGCCAGCAGCACGTCCCCCGTGGAGAGCACGGTGGCCGTGCCCCACTGCCGCGGGAACGGCATTGCGCCGGTGGGAGTGAAGGTGGTGGCGGCCGGGTCGTAGATCTCCGCGGAGTCCAGGGTCCCGGCGACGGCGTTGGCGCCACCGGCCACCAGCACGGAGCCGTCCAGCAGGACCGCCGTCATGGGATAGCGCCGGGCGTCGCGCCATGGGCGACGCCGGGGAGAACGTGCCGAGGGACGGCTCGAACAGCTCGGCGTTCGGCGAGGTAGTGCTCGGTGAAGGTCGCCGGCTCGTACCAGAAGCCTCCCGCCACCAGCACGCTCGTCCCGACGAGGGCCGCGGCGAAATCGGTCCGGGGAGTGGCCATGGAGCCGGTGAGCTGGAAAACGCCCGTATCCGGGTCGTAGATCTCCGCGCTCCCGAGGTAGGTCGTGCAGCCGGTAGGGCCGGCGGTGCAGCCACCCACGATCAGGACCCGCCCGTCGGCGAGTTCCACGGCCGAGTGTCCCTCGCGGGCGACGTTCATGGTCCCGGTGACGGAGAACGTCCCGGAGATGGGATCGTACAGCTCGGCGCTCTGGAGGGAGCCGGTGCCCGAGCTCCCTCCGGCGATCAGGACCCTTCCGCTCGGGAGCTCCGTGGCGGTGTGGCCGGTGCGCGCGGCCAGCATCGAGCCGGTGGGGAAGAACCCGCGCAGGGTCAGGACCGCTCCGACGCTGGTGACGCTCCGGGTCGAGGCGTCCGTGACCACCACGTCGAAGACGGATCCGTCGTCTGCGAGGGTGAGCGAAGGGGTGGTGTAGGACGCGGCGACGGCACCCGGGATGGCGACGCCGTCGCGGCGCCACTGGTACGTGAGCGGGTCGAGCCCGGTTGCCTCCACGGAGAAGGTGGCGGTACCGGGTGGAAGCACGCTCTGGTCGGCCGGCTGGCGGGTGATGACCAGGGGCGGCAGGTCCACGGTGACGACCAGCGCTGCGGTGGTGCTCCCGGCGGGATTCGTGGCGGTGACCGTGTAGGTTGCCGTGGCGGTGGCGGTCGTCGGCGTCCCGGAGACGATGCCGGTGGTGGTGTCGAGGGCGAGGCCGTCCGGAAGCGCCGGCGCGACGCCGTAGGAGAACACGACGCCGCCGCCGCTGGAGGGCGTGTTGGGGGCGATGGCGGAGCCCACCAGGTAGGTCGCAGGGTTGGTCGCGTAGACGAGATCAACTGGGGGTGAATAGGTCACCGTCACCGTGACGGTGGCCGTGGTCGTCCCCACGGCGTTCGTGGCCGAGAGGGTGAAGGTGGTGGTGGCGGTGGGGGAGAACTCGAGCTCCGTCATCCCGGTCACCTCGCCGATGAGCGGCTCGATGACGAGTGTCGTGGCGTCCACGACGTCCCAGGAGAGCACGGTCGGGCTCCCATCGGGAATCGAGGAAGGCGTCGCCGAGAAACGCCGGATCTCCGGGAATCCCGGGGGCGGCGCGGCCACCACGGCCAGGATCACGCTCGCGGTCGTGCTCCCCGAGAGGTTGGTCCCGGTGACGACGTAGGTCGCGCTCGCGGTGACGGCGGTGGGGGTTCCGGAGATCACCCCGGTCGTGGCGTCGAGCGACAGGCCTGCGGGAAGGGAGGGAGCCACCGCGTAGGCGAGGATGGCGCCGCCGGTGCTGGTGGGCACGTTGGGCGCGATGGCCGTCCCCACGACGTAGGTGGCGTTCGAGTACGAGAGGTTGGCCGGAGCCCCGGTTCCCACGCTCACGGTCGTGGTCGCGGTGACCGTCCCGGCCGCATTGGTGGCCGAGAGGCGGTAGGTGGTCGTCGCCGCGGGCGTGACGGTGGTGCTCGTGCCGACGACGGTTCCCACCCCGTTGTCGATGGAGATCAGCGTGGCTCCGATCACGTCCCAGGAGAGGACGCTCGACTCCCCGGCGGCGATGGCGACGGGCGCGGCGGTGAAGGAGACGATCGTGGGGAGGCTGGTCGCGGTGACGGTCAGGGTGAGCGCAGCGGTCGTGCTCCCGACCGCGTTCGATCCGGTGACGGTGTGGACGGCCGTGGCGGCGGCAACCGTGGGCGTCCCGGAGATCACTCCGGTGGAGACGTCGAGCGTGAGACCGGAGGGGAGGGCCGGGCTGACCGCGTAGGAGGTGATGGCGCCGCCGGTGCTCGACGGGATGTTCGGGGTGATGGCCACGTTCGTGGCGTACGTGGCGGGGTTCTGGGAGTAGGTCAGGCCAGCCGGTGGGGATGGGGCGCTCCCCACGGTCACGGTGACGCTGCTCGTGGAGGTACCTCCTGCGTTGGTGGCCGAGAGGGTGTAGGTGGTCGTGGCCACCGGCCTGACGGTGACGCTGGTCCCGCTGACCGCACCGAGGCCCGGGGAGATCGAGAGGCTGGCGGCGCCGGTGACCGTCCAGGAGAGGACGGTCGAGCCTCCCGGGGAGACGGAGGCCGGAGAGGCCGTGAAGGAGACGATGGCAGGTCGGGAGGGTGTGACCTCGTGCTCGTTGCCGCCGAAGCACCCGGAGGTGCCGAGCGCGACGGCCAGCGCGGCGGCGAGCCCCGTGAAGCGGTGTGACCGCGTTGCGTCCATCGACCCCCCAGATACCGGGCCCGAGACGGGCCCGGCGCAAAAACCGGGGGGAAATGTAACAAATTCCGCGGTATCGTGCCTCCCGGAGCGCCATGGCCCACCACAGGTCCCGGTCCGTCTACGATCGCCTCACCGAGCGGCTCAATCGCTTCCCGCAGGGTGCGCCGCCGTCGGAGAGCCTCTTCGAGATCCTCAAGGTGCTCTTCAGCGAGCGGGAGGCCGCCCTGGTCGCGTCGCTGCCCATCCGACCATTCACGGCGGCCCGCGCCGCCGGGATCTGGAAGGTTCCGGAGGCGGAGGCTCGCGGCACGCTGGAGGAGCTGGCATCGCGGGCCCTGCTCGTCGACTGGGAGGGCGAGGACGGCACCGAGTACGTCCTTCCGCCGCCCATGGCCGGATTCTTCGAGTTCTCGATGATGCGGGTCCGCAGCGACCTGGACCAGAAGGCGCTCGCCGAGCTCTTCCACCAGTACCTGAACGTCGAGGAGGATTTCGTCCGGACCCTCTTCGCCGGGGGCGAGACCCAGCTCGGGCGCGCCTTCGTGCAGGAGGCGGTGCTCTCGCCGGACGACGCCCTCCACGTCCTCGACTTCGAGCGGGCCAGCGAGGTGATCCGCACGGCCACCCACCGTGGAGTCTCCCTGTGCTACTGCCGGCACAAGATGGAGCACGTGGGGAAGGCCTGCGCCGCGCCGCAGGACATCTGCATGACCTTCAACACCTCGGCCTCCTCGCTCATCCGGCACGGCCACGCCCGGGAGGTCGGTGTGGGGGAGGCCCTGGAGCTCCTCCACCGGGCCCAGGAGCTCGACCTCGTCCAGTTCGGGGAGAACGTCCGCGAGAGCGTGAACTTCATCTGCAACTGCTGCGGGTGCTGCTGCGAGGCCATGATCGCGGCGCGCCGCTTCGCCGCCGCCCACCCCATCCACACCACCCACTTCCTTCCGGTGATCGACGAGGGCGCCTGTACGGGCTGCGAGCGCTGCGTGCGCAAGTGCCCGGTCGAGGCGCTCTCGGCCGTCTCGGCCAACGACCCGAAGCGGCCGAAGCGGACGGTGGCCCGGCTGGATGCAGATCGCTGCCTGGGGTGCGGGGTCTGCGTCCGCGCCTGTCGCGAGGAGGCCCTCACGCTCGCCGAGCGAGGCAAGCGAAGGCTCACGCCGCTCAACGGCGCCCACCGGGCGGTGCTCATGGCGCTCGAGCGCGGGAAGCTCCAGGAGCTGGTGTTCGACAACCGGCTGCTCTGGAGCCACCGGGCGCTGGCCGCCTTCCTCGGCGCGGTCCTCGAGCTGCCGCCCGTGAAGCGGCTCGCGGCCACCGAGCAGGTGCGGTCGCGCTACCTGGAAGCTCTCGTCCGCAGGGCCGGGTAGCGGTCACGGCGCGAGCGCCCGCCGCGCCCGCGCGACGAGCTCGTCGACCCACTCGATCACCGCGCGAACCCGTGGCGTCCTCCGGAGGTCGCCGTGCACCAGGAGCCAGAGCTCGTGGTTCACCGGCTCGGGTCCGTCGAGCGGGACCAGCTCCGGATCGCCGTCGGCGACGAATCGGGGCAGCACCGCCACCCCGATCCCGAGCCGGGCGGCGGCGTGGAGCGACGCCGTGCTGTTGCACCGGAAGACCACGCGCCGGTCGGGCGCGACGCGCGCGAGCCAGCGCTCCTGGGGGACCGAGGCCAGGCTGTCGTCGAAGCCGACGAAGAGGTCGTTCTCGAGGTCCACCTCCGGGCGGCGTCCATCCAGGTAATCCCGGGAGGCGTAGAGCCGGTAGGCGACGTCGGAGAGCTTGCGGGTGACGAGCCCCGCGTCGCGCGGGCGGCCCATGCGCAGGGCCAGGTCGGCCTCGCGGCGCGAGAGGTCGAAGGTGCGCTGGTTGGCGGAGACCTCGAGCACCAGGCCCGGGTGGCGCTCGCGCAGGCGAGGCAGCGCCGGGACGATCAGGTAAGCGGCGAGGTGGGAGGCGGTGGTGAGCCGGACGCTCCCCTCGATCGACGGGTCGCGTGCATCGGCGTGGCGAGCCAGCGCGAGCACGTCGACCTCGACGCGCGAGGCCAGCTCGGCGAGATCCTGCCCGGCTCCCGTCCGTGTCCACCCCTGCGGCCCGCGCTCGAAGAGCTGGAGCCCCAGTTCGGCCTCCAGGGCGGCGATGCGCCGGGCCACGGTGTTCCGGTCCACGCCCAGCTTGCGCGCCGCGCTCGAGACGCTCCCGGAGCGCGCGGTCTCGAGGAAGTAGCGCAGGTGCCCCCACTCCAGCCGACCCGCGCGTTCCTGCGCGGGGGGGTCGACCTTCTGCGCCTTCCGGGGAGGTCTCGGCACGTCTATCTCTGCGGGCGAAAGGAGCCGTCCATGACCGTCCGAAACGAAGTCCACGCCTCCATACTCGCCCCGTCCAGCCCTGGCAACGCCGCGCCCCGTCCGGCGTTCCCCGTCCTCTCCGGCCCTCGCGCCCGGCCGCGCCGCGGTGGACCCACGCTCGTCGCCCTGGTCTGGATGCTGGCTCTCACGTTCTTCGTCTTCGCCGTCGCCGTCCCGGCTTCGGTGATGGAGCGGAGGGTGCAGGCCGAGCGGGTGGCCCGGTCCGGGCCGTGAGGGCGCGAGGGCGCCGTGCTCCAGGGCCTGATAGAGTCCCGGCACGGCGCCGATGCGCGCCAGGAGACAGCGATGCCCGTGAGCAAGAAGCGCAAGAAGGACGGAAAGCCGGTCCACCGTGCAGCGCCCGCCAGGGAGGCAGCGCCCGCCGAGCCCGTCGCGGGCCAGGTGGCCGAGCCGGTCGTGCCGAAGCACGGGGGGCGCCCCACCAACCCGTTCGTCGCGGCCCAGCAGGCGCAGGCGCGCCGGGCCTCGCAGCGCGGACGCTGAGAGACGTGGCGCAGGCGCGCCGCGGCTGGCACGTCTACCTCCTGCGCTGCGGTGACGGAACCCTCTACGCCGGAGCGACCAACGACCTGCGGGCCCGCCTGGTGCGCCACGCCGCGGGCAAGGGAGCCCGCTACACCCGGTCGCGCCTCCCGGTGGAGCTGGCCTGGTCGGTCCGGGTGCGGGACCGCGGAAGCGCCCTGAGGCGCGAGGCGGCCGTGAAGAGGCTCTCCCGTTCCGAGAAGCTGGCCCTCGTGGAACGCTGGCGCCAGGGGCGTTCCGCGGGTACACGGACCCGATGATCGGATTCCTGCTCCTCAACCTCGGCACGCCGGACGCTCCCACGCCGGCCGCGGTCCGCCGCTACCTGCGGGAGTTCCTCTCCGATCCGAGGGTGATCGACATCCACCCGGTCGCGCGGAAGCTGCTCCTCGAACTGGTCATCCTCCCGCTGCGTCCGAGGAAGAGCGCGGCCGCCTACGCCAAGGTCTGGGGGACCGAGGGCTCGCCCCTCCTCACCCTCTCCCGGGAGCTCACGGCCGCGGTCCGGGCCGCCCTGGGACCGGAGCACCTCGTGGAGCTGGGGATGCGCTACGGCAGGCCGTCCATCCCCGAGGCGCTGGAGCGGCTGCGCCAGGGGGGTGCGACCCGGCTCGTGGTCGCGCCGCTTTATCCACAGTACTCGTCCTCGGCGACCGGGTCCTCCCTCGAGGCGGTCTTCGCCGAGCTGGCCCGGCACCACGTGGTCCCGCCGGTCTCCGTGCTGCCGGCCTTCCACGAAGACCCGGGGTTCCTCGATGCCTTCGCCGCGGTCGGCGCGCCCGTGCTGGCCCGGGAGGGGCCCGACCACGTGCTCTTCAGCTTCCACGGCCTGCCCGAGCGGCACGTGAAGGCCTCCGACCACTCCGGGCGCCACTGCCTGCAGTCGGCGGGGTGCTGCGACGCCATCGGCCCGGCCAACCGCGACTGCTACAGGGCCCAGTGCCACGCCACGGCGAGGGGGCTCGCCTCCCGGCTCGGCCTCGCGCCGGGAAGCTGGACCATCTGCTTCCAGTCGCGACTGGGCCGGACGCCCTGGATCAAGCCCTACACCGACGTCGTGCTCGACGAGCTCGCGAAGGCGGGGAAGAAGCGGCTCTGCGTCCTCTGCCCGGCCTTCGTCGCCGACTGCCTGGAGACGCTGGAGGAGATCGGGATGCGCGCGCGGGAGCAGTTCGTCGCCGCCGGGGGCGAGAGCCTGACGCTCGTCCCGTCGCTGAACGCCAGCCCGGCCTGGGTGGACGCGCTGGTCGCGCTCCTGCGCAGGACGGGCGGCGAGCGAGACGCTTGAGTCGCCCGACCCGCAACGCGGTGGCCGACCTGCGCGGCGCCACCCGGCTCGTCGTCGAGGCCACCGAGGGGGTGGCCGGCATCGTCGAGGACATGCAGGGACCCACGTTCGGCATCGCCGGCCTGGTCCACCGCGGCATCCGGGGCGTCACCCGCCTCGTGGGCGGCGGGGTCGACGCGATGCTCGCCCCCTTCGTCCCGCTCCTCGGGGAGACCCGCTCCCGGCCGGCGATGCAGGCCGCCCTGGCGGTGCTGAACGGGGTCGTCGGGGACCACCTGGCCGCCACCGGAAACCCGCTCGCCATCCCCATGCGGCTGCGCCGGGAAGGTGTGCCGCTCGAGCTCCGGCGACGCAGCCTGGCGGCCGCGATTCCCGGAGCGGGCGGGAAGATCCTGGTCCTCGTTCACGGTTCGTGCATGAACGACCTCCTCTGGAACCGGAACGGCCACGAGCACGGCGCGGCCCTGTCCCGCGACCTGGGCTACACCGCCCTCCACCTCCACTACGACAGCGGACTCCACGTATCCGAGAACGGGCGCGAGCTGGCGTCGCTCCTCGAGCAGCTCGTCGCCGCCTGGCCGGTCCGGGTGGTGGAGCTCGCCATCCTCGCCCACAGCATGGGCGGCCTGGTCTCCCGGAGCGCCTGCCACCAGGCGGAGCAGGCCGGCCGGCGCTGGCCCCGCCGCCTCCGGAGGATGGTCTTCCTGGGGACGCCGCACCACGGCGCGCCGGCGGAGCGGATCGGGAACTGGGTGAACGTGGTCCTCGGCGCCGCCCCCTTCACCGGCCCGCTGGCGCGCCTGCCGCGGATCCGCAGTGCCGGGGTCACCGACCTCCGCCACGGAAGCCTTCTCGACGAGGACTGGAAGGGCAGGGACCGGTTCGGCCGGGGGCCCGACCGGAGGCGCCACGTTCCCCTCCCACGGAGGGTGAAGTGCCTGGCGGTGGCCGCCTCGGCTTCGAAGGGTCCGGTCAGGGCGCCGCGGGGCGACGGGCTCGTCCCCGTGGACAGCGCGCTGGGGCGCCATCCGGACCCCGCGAGAACCCTCGCCCTTCCAGCCTCGGGACGCTTCATCGCCTGGGGAGCCGGCCACCTCGACCTCCTCGACCGGCCGGACGTCTACGCGCACGTCCGGGACTGGATGCGAGGCGCACCCAGGTCCCGGGCCGGGATATCCTCCCGGGACGATGCATGACCTCGCAGGCAGGACCGCCGTGATCACCGGGGCCGGGAGCGGCCTCGGTCTCGAGATGGCTCGCCTTGCCCACGCGATGGGCATGCGCCTCGTCCTCGCCGACGTCGAGCCCGGGCCGCTCGGGCGGATCGTCGACGAGATCCGCGCCGCCGGAGGCTTCGCCCTGGGCCAGGGGACCGACGTGGCCGACGACGACCAGGTGGCGCGTCTCGCCGACCTGGCCTTCGGCGAGACCGGCGACGTGGGACTCCTCGTCAACAACGCCGGCGTGGGTGGCGGCGGCTTCGTCTGGGAGACGAGCGAGAAGGAGTGGCGCTGGGTGCTCGGCGTGAACGTCATGGGCGTGGTCCACGGCCTGCGCCACTTCGTCCCCCGCATGCTCGAGGCCGAGGCGCGCGGCATCGAGTCCCACGTGGTGAACACGGCGTCGATCGCGGGCTGGCTCGCCACTCCCATGCTCGGCGTCTACAACGTCTCGAAGCACGCGGTGGTGGCCCTCACCGAGACCCTGTTCCACGACCTTCGCCTGGCCGGCTCGAGGATCGGCGTCTCGCTGCTCTGCCCGGCCTTCGTCCCAACCGGCATCGCCCGCTCGGAGCGAAACCGCCCTCCCGACCTCGCCGACGAGGCTCCGCCTACCCCGTCCCAGGCCCGGGCCCATTCGGCGGTGGAGAAGGCGGTGGCCGGAGGGAAGATCGGGGCGGTGGACGTCGCCCGGACGACCTTCGAGGCGGTCCAGGAAGACCGGTTCTACGTCTTCACCCACCCGCAGATCCTGCCGTCGGTGCGGGCGCGCCACGAGGCGGCGCTCTCCGGCGGCCCTCCCGCCGACCCGTATGGCCAGAGGCCCGAAAGGCGTCCTAACGCGGCGCGTCAGGAGGGGCCCGATTAGGCTATACCCTCGCCCACCATGCTGGAAATCATCGAAACCCCCCTGAACCTGAGCCTGCCGCTGGGGCAGCACCCGCACTGCCTGGTCGCCCAGATCCCGGACCATCTCGTTCGCAGCGACCAGGGATACGTCGTGCCCCGGCCCGAGGAGCAATGGGCCCGGGTCCGGTCGGTCCTGGACCTCGTGACCGAGGGGAACGGCAGCTTCCGCAAGCTCCACTTCCTGGTCTTCCCCGAGGGGTGCCTTCCGCTCTCCCACCTCGAGGACATGTTCGCCTCGATCGAGCGGCAGCTCCACTCCAGCACGGTGACGATGTTCGGGCTCGAGCACGTCCCGCTCGGGACCTTCCGGGAGCTGCTCCTTCGCTTCCGCGCCGACAACGCCCGCGCGCTCGAATGGGTGGAGAACGACCTCGAGTCGGGGAGCGATCCGACCATGCCCGTGAACCTCTCCTGCGTGGTGGTCCGGGAGGACGACGGGAAGGTGCGGGTCTTCCTCCAGGCCAAGGGGCACCCGTTTCACGGGGAGGAGTACCTGGACAAGAGCCACGACCTGTACCGGGGAAGGGTCGTCCACCACTTCCGCGGCACGTCGTCGTTCAACTTCATGGTCCTGATCTGCCTCGACTACCTCTACCGGGACCTCTTCGCCTCGAACATCAGCCGCGTCGTGGATCACGCGAACGAGAACTTCTTCCGGACGCGCCAGGGGCTCGACGCCCTCTTCGTCATCCAGGCCAACCCCAAGCCGGAGCACCGGGCCTACCGGGACGTGCTCTCCGGCTTCTACGGCGAGTACCTGGAGGACACGCCGGGCGTCCGGGACACGGTCACGGTCTTCGGAAACTGCTCCGACGAGAGCCACGTGGAGGGCGGGGAGGGGCACGGGGCGTACGGGGTATCCTCGGCGGTGATCGGCCCCCGCCACAAGCTCGGGAACGTGGCGCTCTCCGAGTTCTCCTTCGACGACTTCGGGGGCGCGCCGCTCCACCGCCTGCGGTTCGGGACGGCGACGCGCCTCTACTACTTCAACCTCCCGCTGCACCACGAGCTCGACCCGCGATCCTCCCGCATTCCCCTCAAGGTCCACGGCATCTTCTGCCCAACCCCGGCGGGGAAGTGGCGCAAGCTCTCCGGCGACGAGATCCTGCAGGGAGCGGGAATGGACGGGTAGCGCTGGAGCCCAGGACCCCCTCGAAGATCTCCCAGGTCACGAGCCGGCATGCCCTGGGCATGCTCCGCGGCAATCGACCCCCCGGCCCACCGGGAGACCTCGCGCGCTATGATGAGCGCGACCGCCATGCTCGATGTCCCGCCCCACGCGCACGTCGACGTAACGGACCAACTCGAGTTCGAGACGCTCATCGCCGACAGTTCCGCCGCGCTCATGCGGGCCTCACCCGAGCAGGCCGAGCGGGCGGTTGAACAGGCCCTGGACCGCGTCCGGACGTTCTTCGATGCCGACCGCTGCGCCCTCCTCCAGGTAAGCGCTCCGCGCCAGGTGGCG
This sequence comes from uncultured delta proteobacterium, assembly GCA_963802065.1. Classification (GTDB taxonomy): domain Bacteria; phylum Myxococcota; class Myxococcia; order Myxococcales; family Anaeromyxobacteraceae; genus CAIOAK01. Next base: position 228,980 of record CAWDHF010000012.1, read on the forward strand.
AGCGTTCGCCTGGCGTCCTATTCGGAGGAGGTCGCCCCGGTGCCGCGCGAGGTCAACCTGGTCGAGGTGTTTCCGTGGGCGAGCCGCAGGCTGCTCGCCGAACGCCTGCCGGTTCGCATCTCGAGCCTCGACGACCTTCCGCCCGAGGCAAGGGCCGAGCGGCCCAGCTGGGAGGCGATGAGGATCCGGTCCAGCCTGGTGCTCCCGGTCGAGACGGGTGGCGAGGTCCGCCACCTGATCTCCATCCACACCGTGCATCGCGAGCACGACTGGCCCGACGCGCTCGTGACCCGTGTCCGACTGCTGGGTGAGCTGTTCGTCGGGTGCCTGGAACGGAATGCCATGCTCGCCGGCCTCCGCGACGCCGAGGCCCGCCTGAAGGCTGGAGCCGAGCTGGCCGGCCTCGCCCACTACGAGCTGGACTATGCCAGGAACGTCGCCGTCGCCGACGACCGCTTCTACGACATCTGCGGCATTCCCCGGGACGCTCGAGGCGGCCTCGAGGCGCTCGCCTTCTGGATGGACCATCTCCATCCGGAGGACCGCCCCCGCGTGCTCGACATGCGGGAGCGGTTGCACGATGGGCGCCTGGAATGCTTCTCCACCGAGTATCGCTACCTCCATCCAGGCGGGGAGCAGAGATGGATCCACCACCTGGCGGGGGTCAGGAGGAGGGATGCCAGCGGCCGCCTGGCCGTCTCCTACGGCGCCTTCCGCGACATCACCGAGAGAATGCGGGCGGAGGAGGACCTGGCCGACCTGAGCCGCCGACTGATCCGTGCCCAGGAGGAGGAGCGGGCGATGATCGCCCGCGAGCTCCACGACGACGTGACCCAACGCCTCGCGGTCCTGGCCATCGACGCCGGCCGCGCCGAGCAAGCGGCGACGGACGGCAAGCAGGCCGGCACCTTGCGGTCTCTCCGGGAGGAGCTCTCGCGCATCAGCGAGGACGTCCACTCGCTCGCCTACCAGCTCCACTCGTCCGTCCTCGAGGAGCTGGGCCTGGGGGAGGCTCTCCGGACCGCCTGCGAGCGACTGAGGCGCCGGAGCCGCGTCGAGGTCTCCCTGGATCTCGACCCGAACGTCGTCGATCCGGGCAAGGACGCAGGACTTTGCCTGTTCCGGGTGGCGCAGGAGGCCCTGAACAACGTGGCTCGCCACTCCCACGCGCTGTCGGTGAGCGTGACGCTCCGTCAGATGGACGGGGGCGTCCTCCTCGCGGTGCGAGACGACGGGGCAGGCTTCGACACGGCTGGACCTCGGCCGCCCAGGAGCCTCGGCCTGGCGAGCATGCGGGAGCGCGTCCGGCTCGTGAACGGCACCCTGGACATCGAGAGCGCCCACGGCCGCGGCGCCGCGATCGTCGCCTGGGTCCCCGACGGGGGACCGTCCACGTGACCGGTCCGAGGCGGCCCCGCCTGCTGCTCGCCGACGATCACCTCCTGGTGGCCGAGGCGCTGAAGAGCCTTCTCGCCAGGGAGTTCGACCTGATCGGCGTCGTGGGGGACGGGGCCGCGATGATCGAGGCCGCCCGGAAGCTGAGGCCGGACGTGATCGTCGCCGACGTCACCATGCCGCGACTGAACGGCATCGGCGCGCTCGTCCGGCTCCGGCAGGAGGGGATCCAGGTTCCCGTCGTCTTCCTGACCATGCACCGGGACGCGAGCTTTGCCCGGCGCGCGCTCGAGGCAGGAGCTTCCGGATTCGTCCTCAAGCACTCGGCGTCCGTCGAGCTGGTGCTCGCCATACGCGCGGCTCTCGAGGGCAAGACCTACCTCACCCCGCAGCTCGCAGGGGAGGTTCTCGAGGCCATGAAGGAGGGACCGCAGCGGGTCGCGGATCCCGTCGCCTCGCTCACGCCGAGACAGCTGGAGGTCCTCCAGCTCCTGGCGGAGGGGCGCTCGGCGAAGGAGATCGGATCGAGCCTGTCCATCTCGCCCCGGACGGTGGAGTTCCACAAGTATCAGATGATGGAGACCCTCGGTCTCCGCACCGGGGCCGAGCTGATCCACTTCGCCATCAAGAACGGGCTCGTCGGTTCCTGATCCATCGCCCCCTCGGGATCCTCGTAGATCCACAGCGCCTGGCCCCGTAGTTTTCCCAGGTCACGGCCCGTTGCGCTTCCTCTAGCCTCCGCGGGTGCCCGGGGGACCCCACAACTGCGTCCTGCTCGCCGATCGCCACCACGGTCTCGTGGAGGGCGTGCGTGGACTTCTCGAGACGGTCTTCGGCACCGTCGTCATGGTCGCCGACAGGGCATCGCTCCAGGACGTCGCCTTCCGCCTCCGGCCCGACGTGGCGGTCGTGGACGTGTCGCTCGCCCGGGAGGGTGGCCTCGGCTGGCTCATGGAGGTTCGGACCCGGTGCCCGGGCGTCAAGGTGATCGCCCTGAGCGTCCACGACGAGGAATCGGTGCGTCTCGCGGCCCTGAAGGCCGGCGCCGACGAGTTCGTGCTCAAGCGGGCGATCGCCACCGACCTGCTCCCGGCGGTCGACCGCCTCTTCGCGTCGAGCTTCGCGGAGTCGATCACGCACGCGAGGGAGGAACCTTGAAGGTCGTCATCGTCGGCGGCGTCGCAGGCGGCGCGTCGTGCGCGGCGCGGCTGCTCGTGGCGAACGAGCAGTACTTCCGCTCGAACCTGGCGATCGAAGAACGGATTCAAGGCTCGGATCGTGTCCGGCGGGCTACCATGCAGGGCGATGGTATCGGCGCGGTGAGGAAGGAACGCCAGGCGCAAGTCGGTCATACTTGAAGTTCCACTCGAAGAATTCACCAGGGAGCACCGATGCACAACGGAATCCGGATGGCAGTCCTCGCAGCCGCCATGGCGTTCGCCACACCCGCCGCGGCGCAGTACACCTTCACCCAGCCCGGCCAGCAGCCGCAGCCGGTGCAGCAGCTCCAGTTCTGGAACAACGTGGCGCGCGTCAACCTGGGCGTGGGGTTCTACAACTCGGGCTGGGCCAACTGTTACTACTGGTACGGCTACAGCTGCTCCTCGGGATCGTATGCGAGCTACATCCCCTTCATGGTGGGCCCGCAGATCGACTTCAACCTGGGCGGCATGAACAACCTCAGCGTCGGATTCACCGTCGCCATGGGATCGGCATCGCTCACCTACTGGGACGGGGCGCGGGACGTAACCGACTCGAGGAGCGTCACCCTCTGGGAGCCGACGATCGACTACGTCGCCAAGTTCGGACCCCCGTCCCAGGACACGGTCGGCCGCTTCCGCATCGGGGGCGGCATGTACATCGGTCCCAACTCCACCATCGGCGGCGCGTTCCGCATCGGCGGCGGCGCCTCGTTCCTGAACGCAAGCCGCTTCGGCATCGGCCTCGACCTGGTCCTCGAGGGCGGCGGCTACGACGGCTACTGGATCGGCGGCCTCCAGCTGCTGGCCTCCCCCGAGTTCCACTTCTGACCGTCCCCCACCCGCGCAGAACGGAGCCCCACATGAGATTGCTGCTCGCATCCCTCGTCGCAGTCCTGGCTGCCACGGTTGCCAGCGCCCAGTCCCCCGGCAAGGCGCCGGCCCCGGGCGCAGCCGCCGCGGCTCCGGTCGAGGTGGACAACACGGGCACCCCCGGCAAGGCCACTGCCAGGCGGACCGCCAAGGCCACCGCCACCATCACGGCGATCGACGCCTCCGCGCGCACGGTCACCCTGAAGGCCAAGTCCGGTGAGACCCAGACGTTCAGTGTCGGCCCGGACGTGAAGCGTTTCGACGAGTTCGCCGTCGGCGACGTCATCAGGATCGAGTACGAGCAGGGGCTCGCGCTGGAGTTCCAGCCCGCCGGGTCGGAGAACGTCCCGGTGACCGCGACCGCCACCGGCGGCCGCGCCGGGACGGACCAGGCGCCCGGCGCCGGGGCGGCGGCCGGAGTCCGGGGCACCGTGACCGTGACCAAGATCGACAAGGCCAAGCGGCTGGTGTCGTTCACGGGCCCGGGCGGAAACGTCTACCAGGTGAAGGCCGGTCCCAAGGTCCAGCTCGAGAAGCTGAAGGTCGGCGACAGGCTCCTCGCCACGTACGTCGAGGCGGTCGCCATCAAGCTGGAGAAGGCCAGGAAGTAGGGGTCCGCCGCACTGTCCACCTCCCCCCATCCCCGACCATTTGCGCAGGTTATGAGAGACATGGAGGCTCAGATGACCACTCGTGACATCCGTACCTGCTTCGTCGCCGCAGTGCTGTTGCTCCTCGCGGGAAGCGCCGCTGCGCAGCAACCGACCGCTTCCCCGCCCCCACCCGCAAGCAAGACGGTGGGGCAGTCGCTCGGAGTCATGGTCTTCCCTGCCAAGGGGCAGACCGCCGAGCAGCAAGGAAAGGACGAGTCCGAATGCTACGGCTGGTCGAAGCAGCAGACGGGCTTCGACCCGGCCGCCCCGCCGCCTCCTGCGCCTGCGCCCGCGCCGGCGAAGAAGGGCGGAGCCGTGAAGGGTGCGGCGAAGGGCGCAGCCGGAGGGGCTGCGGTGGGCGCCATCGCCGGGGATGCAGGCGAGGGCGCTGCGATCGGCGCCACGGTGGGCGCCGTCAAGGGGCGGAAGGACCAGAAGAAGCAGGCCGCCGCGGCCCAGCAGCAGGCCCAGCAGCAGGCGCAGGCGGCCGGGCAGGCCCAGCTGGACCAGTTCAAGAAGGGGTTCTCGGCCTGCATGGAGGGGAAGGGCTACACGGCGAAGTGACCGGGCCTGGGCGCCCTCCCCCTCACCGGCGGAGCGGCGCCCTGCGAGTCGCTTCGAGCGGCGGCAGGGGCCGGCACCCGCCGGTTCCGCTGCCCGGCTACGGCGACTTCCAGATCGACTGAACCCAGGCTTCCTCGCCCTTCTCCGCGGACGAGGAGACCTGCGCCGGCATCGCCTCCGAGGGAGGCGAGCCCGGGTTGAACCCGCGCCCCTGGAGCCCGTCGAGCGCCAGCGCCATCGTCACTCCGAGACTCATGGAGGTTCGTATCGCCTCCTGCTCGGCCCCCGCGCTGCACGACGAGTTCCTGAGGCATTCCCCGGACTTCCTGGCCCGCTTGCGCCCCAGATGGGGCGCATCGGTTCCGCCTGTAACGAATCGAATTGACGGACGTCAATCGTGGAGCGGCCCGCGAGGCCCAATCCAACAACCCCGAGGACCCACTCACATGATCCGGACCACCGTCGCCCTTCTCGCCCTCGCAGCCGCCCCCGCTGCCCTCGGGGAGGAGTTCACGGTCAACCCCGACGCCGGGAACAGCACCTTCTCGGCAGTCTTCGACGCCGCACTCGGCGAGCGGATCAACGCAGTCAGCTCCGCCGTCGGCTGCGACGTGACCTACGACGAGAAGACGGGGCTGGCCTCCGGGCGCTGCTCGGTCCCTCTCACCTCCATCAAGGTCGACGCCGACGACACCAAGAGCGACCACTTCCAGCAGTGGGCGACGAACAAGAAGAGCGAGCCGAAGGACTGCTCGTTCGTGGCGACCTTCAGCGGGGTGAAGATCGGCCCCCTGTCGCCGGAGAAGCCGGCCCCCTTCACCGCCGAGATCCCCTTCACCGTCTGCGGCCGCGGCCGGAACGACGGAGGCAAGGAGAAGGTCACGGGAACGGCTCTTCTCTTCCCGCCCGGAGCGTACGGCGAGAAGAAGACCATCCGGATCCGGGCCAACCTCGCGTCCTTCAACCGCGACGCCTACCGGATCGGCCCCAGGCACACCGACGGATGGCTGGCCCGCGTCCAGTCGCTCGCCAAGGTGGTCGCCGAGGAGGGGACCGTCGACCTCTCCCTCTTCGCCAGGACGAAGTGAACGAAGCACGCAGCGCAGCACCAGCCGAAGCACCGAACGAAGCACACACACCGAAAGGGAACACCATGATCCGCAATGCCATGAAGGGTGCCGCCGTCGCCGCCGCCGTCTGCTCCATGTTCGTCGCAGGGAACGCCCGAGCCGACGAGAAGCCGAAGCAGGGAGCCGTCCACTGCGCCGGCATCAACTCCTGCAAGGGGACCGGCAGCTGCGCCGGAGCCGACAACGCCTGCAAGGCCCAGAACTCCTGCAAGGGCAAGGGCTGGGTGGAGACGAAGAGCGAGAAGGAGTGCAAGGACAAGGGCGGCAAGGTCGTCGTCGCCAAGATGTAGCGCGTGAACCCGGACAGGAGCCCGGGGCCGGTCGAGAGGCCGGCCCCGGGACAGGCGCCATGAAGACTCCCATCCCCGCACTCGGACACGGCATCGGCCTTCGCACCCGGCACTTCGGCCGGTTCATGGCCGAGCGCCCCGCGGTGGACTGGGTGGAGGCGGTCACCGAGAACTTCATGGCGCCGGGCGGGCGCCCCGTCTCGGTCCTGGAGAAGGTGCGGGGGGAACTGCCCGTGGTGCTCCACGGCGTGTCGCTCGCCATCGGGTCCGTCGATCCCATTTCCGAGACCTACCTCGACGAGCTCGCCAGGATCGTGAAGCGCATCCAGCCGGCGATGGTCTCCGATCACCTCTGCTGGGGAACGCACCGAGGGCAGTACGTCCACGACCTCCTGCCGCTGCCCTACACCGAGGAGTCGCTCGACCACGTGGCCTCCCGGGTGAGCCAGGTCCAGGAGCGGCTGGGGCGGCAGGTCCTCCTGGAGAACCCCTCCTCCTACGTGTCCTTCAAGGACTCGACGATGGCGGAGTGGGAGTTCCTCACCGAGCTCTCCTGGCGCTCCGGCTGCGGGATCCTCCTCGACGTGAACAACGTCTACGTGAGCTCGAGGAACTTCGGTTTCGACCCCGTCGCCTACCTCGATGGCATCCCGGTGAAAGCCGTCGGGTACTTCCACCTCGCAGGTCACACCGACAAGGGGAAGTACCTCCTCGACAGCCACGACCACTCGGTACCCGAGCCGGTCTGGGACCTCTACCGGCAGGCGGTGCGGCGCTTCGGGCGCGTCCCGTCGCTCGTGGAGTGGGACGACGCGATTCCTCCCCTGGAGGACGTCGTGGCCGAGAGCCGGCGTGCAGCCGCCATCGAGGCGGAGGAGCTCGGTCCCACGAGCCGGAGACTCGCGTCATGACGCTTTCCGAGACCCAGGCCCTCTTCCACGAGATCCTGACCGGCCCGGAGCCCGTCGCGACCGACAGGATCGACGCCTGCTTCGCCGGCACGCCGGAGTTTCCGCCCTCCGAGCGCGTAGCGATCTACGCCAGCATGTACCTCTGGCGTCTCACCGAGGCGCTCCGGGAGACCTTTCCGAAGCTGCACCGGTACCTGGGGGACGATCGGTTCGCTGCGCTCGCCGAGGACTACGTGCGCCGGAACCCGTCGGAGCATCACGACATCGGGCAGGTGGGCCGGCGCCTCGCCCGCTTCCTCCGCCAGCATCCGGACCCGGAACGCCCGGATCTCGCCGACCTGGCGGAGCTCGAATGGGCCCGTCACCAGGTCTTCTTCGCCCCGCCGGCCGAGCCGGTCGGACCCGAGGCCTTCACGGCCCTAGCCCCGGATGCCTTCGCTCGCACGTCGCTCGTGATCTCGCCGGCTGTCCGGGTGCTGGTGCTCGACCACGCCGCGGCGCTCCTGTGGTCGCGGCTCGAGGCGGACGAGAAGCCCGATCCACCGTCGCCCGGACCGTCCGCGGTGGCGGTGTGGCGCCGAGGATTCGACGTCTTCCACAGCCCGCTGTTGCTCGACGAGGCGGTTGCACTAGAGGGGGCGGTTGCCGGTCACCCGCTCGCCAGCATCTGCGCCTCCTTCAACGATCAGGACGATCCTGCCTCGGCGGCGCACGGAGCTCTCTCGAGCTGGCTCCAGGAGGGCTGGATCGTGGCGGCCGCGGAAGGGGTGCCAGCCGAGTCCCGGTGACCGCGTTCCGGCCTTCGACCTGCCGATGGCCGAAGGTGGCGAGGATCCGGGAGCTCCCGCCTCCATCCACTTTCGGACGGACCCCTGCATGATTGCCACGGGCGGTGCCGGGGGAGAAGAAGAAGGCCGGTGACTCCTCGAAGAATCCCGAGGAGTCACCGGCCGTTGAACTGGAGCGGGAAACCGGATTCGAACCGGCGACCCTCAGCTTGGGAAGCTGATGCTCTACCAACTGAGCTATTCCCGCATTCCGGTTCGCAGATCTGCCCGAGACTCGGGCCGCCGTCAAGGCGAAGGTCGGTCCTCCCGCCTCACCAGATGCGGCAGACGTTCTGCTTCACCATGGGCTGCCCGGGCTTGCAGGAGAAGGCCTTCGCGAACTCGGGCACGTTGGGCATGAGCCCGTTCACCCGCCAGACCGGGGGGGAATGGGGGTCGGTGGCGGCCCGGACCCGCATGTCCTCGGGGCGCATGTTGGCGCAGGCCCACTGGGCGTTGCCCACGAAGAAGCGCTGCTCCGGGGTGAGGCCGTCCTTCGGCTCGAGCTTCTGCCCGGCGGTGGCGAGCTTCCAGGCGTCCCAGGCGAGCAGGATCCCGGCCAGGTCGGCGATGTCCTCGCCGAGCGTCAGCTTCGAGTTGATCTTCACGTCGTCGACGACCGTGTACTGGGCGTACTGGTCGGCGACGCAGGCGGCCCGCTTCTCGAATTCCTTCGCGTCGGCCTCGGTCCACCAGTCGCGCAGGTTGCCCTTCGCGTCGAACTGCCGCCCCTCGTCGTCGAACCCGTGGATGAGCTCGTGCCCCACGGTTCCGCCGGTGTTCCCGTAGCCGGGGGCGAGGTCCATCTTCGGATCCCACAGGGGCGGGAGCAGCACGCCGGCCGGGAAGTTCATGTCGTTCATCGACGGGTTGTAGTAGGCGTTCACCGACGGTGGCGTCATGCCCCATTCCGACCGGTCGACGGGCTTGCCGATCTTGGCCAGCTGCCGCCGGGTCTCGAAGACGGTCGCCCGGGCCACGTTCCCGGCGAAGTCGTCCCGCTTCACCACCACCGACGAGTAATCGCGCCACTTCTCCGGGTAGCCGATCTTGTTCTTCATGGCGGCGAGCTTCTCGTGGGCCGCCACCTTCGTCGCGGGCGACATCCAGTCGAGCGCGTCGATGCGCTTCGCCATGGCGGCCTGGACGAACTTCACCATGGCGTCGGCGTCCCCCTTGATCGACGGGGGGAACACCTTGGCGACGAAGACCTGGCCGAGCGCCTCGCCCAGGTCGGCGTCGGTCCAGCGCACGCAGCGCTTCCAGCGGGGCGCGAGCTCCTTCGCCCCGCGCAGCGTGGCGGCGTAGAAGCCGAAGCTGGATTTCTGGAACGGAGAGGAGAGGTAGGGAGAGGCGGCGCGGACCCGGTGCCAGCGCAGGTAGGTCTTCCAGACGGAGAGCGGCTCCTTCGCCAGCAGGCGGTCGAGCTCGGCCAGGAAGGCGGGCTCGGTGACGTTCACCCAGGGGGACACGGGGGCGCCGGAATCCGCCAGGTAGTCGGCCCAGCGGAACGACTTCGAGCCATTCACGAGACCCGCGGTGGGGGTGCGATGCCAGATCTTCCTCGGATCGCGCTTCTCCACGTTGGTGAGAGACGCCTTCGCGAGCGCCGTCTCGATGCGCATCACAGTCCGGGCCCCTTCGGCGGCCTTCTTCGCGGGGACCCCGGAGAGGCGCAACCCCTCCGCCACGTGGGCCACGTACTTCTCGCGGATCTCCTTCGAGCGGGCGTCGGTCTTCACGTAGTAATCCCGGTCGGGGAGTCCCAGGCCGCCCGCGAGCACCCAGGCCACGACCTCCTCCGAGTTCTCGAAGGACTGCTCGCTCCCGAAGCCGAAGAGCATGCCGCCGTCGACGGTGAGGTGGAGCCGGGCGACGAGCTTCGCCATCTCGGCCTTGGACTTCAGGGCGTCGATGGCCGCGAGGTCCGCGGCGATGGGCTTCGCCCCGGCCGCCTCCACCGCCTTCTCGTCCATGCAGGCGTGGAAGAAGTCCCCCACCTGGCGTTCCTGCGGGGTCCGCTCCGCGTCGGGCTTCGTGGCGGCGGCCTCGAGGAGGCCCCAGAGGAACTGGAAGTTCTCGGTGGCCGTCTTCCCGTAGACGCTCCAGGAGGACTGGTCGGGCGGGATGGGATTGCGCTTCTGCCAGCCGCCGCAGGAGAAGGCGTAGAAGTCGACGCAGGGATCGACGGAGCGGTCCATGGCGGCCGGGTCGAGCCCGGGCGTGTAGGGCAGCTCGGTGTAGGGACGGTCGGCGGCGAGGAGCGAGAGGGCGAGGAGGGCGGCGGACGGGGTGGGCATGGCCCGGAATATTAAGCCGGGTGCCCCTCCGCCGCCGCGTGCGCCTTCCGGTACCGGGAGAGCTCGCGCACCGTGTGGATGGGAACCTCGAGGAGGGTGGAGAGGTTCGCCAGGATGGCCCGCACCACCCCCTGCTCGCACTCCGCGTCGAATCGGATCTGCTCGTCCAGCCAGCGGTCGAGCCACCCCGGGTCGGGCAGCCGGCTCTGGACGGTGTCGCGCGGGAAGAGGGCCCGGTTCACGTGGAGGTTGGTGGGATGGAGGGGCTTCCCGGCCCGGCCGCCGCTCGCCATGAGGACCCCCACCCGGGAGAAGGCGCGGCGCGCCTCGTCGCCGTCGCGCTCGAGGGCGCGGCGCATGTAGCGGAGATACGCGCCGCCATGTCGCGCCTCGTCCCGTGCGATGAGGCCGTAGACGTGCTGGAGGACGGGCTCGGTGTGCCAGGCGGCGGCGCGCCGGTACCACTGGGTGAGCCGCAGCTCCCCGCAGAAGTGCAACATGAGCGTCTCGAGCGGCGGCGCCGGGTCGAAGGGGAAGCGGACCTCCTGCAGCTCCTCCTCGGTGGGAACGAGCCCGGGCCGGAAGCGGCGCAGGTACTCCATGAGCACGAGCGCGTGCTTCTGCTCCTCGTAGAACCAGATCGACATGAATGCCGAGAAGTCGGCGTCGCCGGAGTTGTCGCGGAGGAACATCTCGGTGGCCGGCAGTGCGGACCACTCGGTGATGGCGTTCATCTTCACCGTGAGGGCCTGCTCGTCGGAGAGCAGCGCCGGGTCGAAGCGATCCCAGGGAACGTCGGCGGAGAGGCTCCAGCGGGCCTCCTCGAGGGAGCGGAACAGTTCGGGGTAGAGCATGGATCCGGATCTAGGCCCGCCGTGTCTCCGTCCTGTCACCGATGGGGTATATGAAGTTTCCATGGAGCCAACCGTCCAGGAGTTCCTCTCCTCCCGGCGCATCGCGCTGGTGGGCTTCTCCCGGAACCCGAAGGACTTCAGCAGGATGGTCGACGCCCAGCTCCGGGAGCGCGGCTACGACGTGGTGCCGGTCCACCCCGAGGCGACCGAGCTGGGCGGCCGCCGGGCCTACCCCCGCGTGGGCGCCATCGAACCAGCGGTGGAGGCTGCGCTCGTCCTGGTGCCGCCCTCGATGGCGGAAGCGGTGGCCCGGGACTGCCTCGACGCCGGAGTGCGCCGGATCTGGTTTCACCGGGGAGGCGGGAAGGGGAGCGCCAGTCCGGAGGCGCTCGCCGCGTGCACCGCCCGGGGCGTCACACCCATCCAGGATCTTTGCCCCATGATGGTGCTGCCCGGCGCCTCCTGGCCGCACCGTCTTCACGGGTGGTTCCGGGGGCGGGGTCGCTGAGCACCGGCGATACCGTCCGGAAGCGCTGTCGCTCGATCTGGGTACAGGCCCCCGCCCGGGTGTGTGTCCCCAGATCCCCGGGTAGGCAGCCCGTCGCCTTGTCTGTACGTTTCCGCACATGCAGGAGCGGTTCTCCGTCGGAGTGTCGAGGGTCGGTCGGGTGGCGACGTACGCCGCCGCGCTGGCCCTCGCCTCCTGCTCCGCGACCGCCGCCGTCGACCAGCCCGACTTCGCCGTCCGTGACGTGGCCGTCGTCCTCCGATCGAGCGAGCCGTTCACGCGGGCGGCCGACTTCCCGGCGCGAGTGGAGAGCACGCTCGACGCAGCGCTGGAGTACTGGGGCGGGAGCTGGGACGACCTGGCGGGCCGGTCCATCACCTTCGAGGGGAGCCAGACCGTCACCTGCGGGACCCACGCCGGGGCCTTCGGCTGCTTCGACGGCGACATCCGCCTCAGCACGCGCGACCCGGCCTTCCCGTTCTCCTGTGTCGAGCAGACGGTCCTCGTGCACGAGGTCGGCCACGCGGTCATCGGCGACGCGTCGCACCAGGACCCGCGGTGGATGGACTTCGAGGCCGTGATGGCGCGCCTGGACGGCCGCCGCGGCTACACGGCGAGTGGAGAGGCCGACTGCCAGCTCTACGTCTCGGTGTGGCGGCACCCGCCGGATCGCTGACCGGCGCCGTCGTCCCGTCCGTCAATCGTCCGGGTAGAGAAGGTCGAGGTCGTGATCGGCGAGCTTCTCGTCGCCGGCCCCGGCGGCCTCCCACTCGCGCATCCCCGGCAGGGCGAGCAGCGCGCGCAGGTACTCGCCGGCCACCCCTCCCGGCGCGACGCCGTAGGTCTGGAACCGGAACGCCACCGGCGCGTAGAAGGCGTCGGCGATGGTGAAGGTCCCGAAGAGCAGCTCGCCCCTCCCGCCGAAGCGCAACCGGGTGTCCGTCCAGATGCGCTCCACCCTCGCGACGTCCGCCAGGAGCTCCTTCGAGCGGCGCCGCTGGGGGCGCCGCGCCCGGACGTCCATCGACATCTGCGAGCGCAGCGCCGTGAACCCGGAGTGCATCTCGGCCGAGATGCAGCGGGCCCAGGCGCGCTCCACCGGATCGGCGGGCCACAGCCCGGGGTGACGCTCGGCCAGGTACTCGGAGATGGCCAGCGAGTCCCACACCAGCACCTGGCCGTCGGCCAGCACCGGAACCCGCCCGGCCGGGAGGCGGCCGAACCGGGCCGCCTTGCCGGGGTCGTCCTGGAGGGAGACCAGCTCCTCCTGGAAGGGGATGCCGCCCTGGCGGAGGACGAGCCACGGGCGCAAGGACCAGGACGAGTAGTTCTTGTTCCCGATGAAGAGCGTGTAGGCCATGGGACCGGTCTAGTACGATGGCCGCCCCGATGCACGGATCCACCCCCCTCTACCTCGTCCGGCATGGCGAGACCGACTGGAACGCGGCCGGGCGCTGGCAGGGCCAGACCGACGTCCCGCTCAACCCGCGTGGCCGGGAGCAGGCCCGGGAGGTGGGTGAAAGGCTCCGCGGCATGGGGCTCGCGGCCATCGCCTCGAGCGACCTCCTGCGGGCGCGAGTCACCGCCGAGATCGCCGCGGCCGAGCTTGGACTCACCGTGAACCACCTGGACGCGGCCCTGCGGGAGCGCAGGTTCGGCTGCTTCGAGGGGCTGACGCGGGAGGAGGTGGCCTCCCGCTTCCCCGAGGCCTGGGCGCGCTATCTCGAGGACCCCGGACCAGCACCGCCGGGAGGGGAGTCGAGGGACGAGCTGCTCGGCAGGCTCATCCCCGCGGTGGCCTCCGCCGCGGCCCGGCTCCCCGGGCCAGTTCTCGTCGTCATGCACGGCGGGGCGATGCGGGCGCTGCTGGCCGAGCACCTGAGCGGGATGCCCCGGCCGTCGTCGCCGGCCTGGCCGCTCCACGGGATCCAGAACGGCCAGGTCTTCCGGGTGATCCTCTCCGGGGACCGGATCTGCGGCGCGGCACGGGTGAGCTAGGCCCTCCGCCCGGCTCGCAGGATCTCCCGCGCCGCGTTGTACCCGCAGGCCCCCATGACCCCTCCGCCCGGGTGGGTGGCGGCGCCGCACATCCAGAGGTCGCGCACCGGCGTGCGGTAGTTCGCGTAGCCCGGGATCGGACGCATGAAGGAGAGCTGCGAGAGCCCCATCGCCCCCTGGAAGATGTTGCCCCCGGTGAGTCCGAACCGCCGTTCGAGGTCGAGCGGCGAGAGCACCTCCCGGTGCAGCACGCTGCGGCGGAATCCCGGGGCGACCTCCTCCAGCAGGTCGACGCAGCGGTCGCCGAAGGCCTCCTTGCGCCCGTCCCAGGTCCCGTCGGCGAGCCGGTAGGGCGCGTACTGGACGAAGATCTGCATCACGTGGCGCCCGGGAGGCGCGAGGCCCGGATCGACCACCGACGGGATGGTGCACTCGAGCACGGGCGAGGCGGACGGTCGCCCCGCCCGCGCGTCGTCGAAGGCCCGCTCGATGTAGTCGAGCCCCGGGCAGACGTGGATGGTGCCGCGGTGCTGCGGTCCGGCATCGTGGCCGGGGAAGGCCGTGAAGCTGGGCAGCTCGGAGAGGGCCAGGTTCACCTTGAGCGAAGCGCTCGCGTAGTCGATGGCGCGGACCGCCTCGACGACCTCGGGCTCCAGGTGCTCCGTGCCGACCAGGCCGAGCAGCGTGACCGTGGCGTCGGCGTTCGAGACCACCCGTCGAGCCGGCACCTCCTGGCCGTCCTCGAGGACCACCCCCGCTGCGCGCCCACCCTCGACCTTCACCTTCGCGACCCGCGCCCCGGTCCGGATGGTGACGCCGAGCCTCCGGGCCGCGGCGGCGATGGCCTCCGGGAGCGACCCCATCCCTCCCTTCACGTAGCCCCAGACGCCGCGGGCGCCGTTGCACTCCCCCATCACGTGGTGGAACAGGACATAGGCCGTGCCCGGGGTGGAGGGCGAGGCCATGGCGCCGATGATGGCGTCGGTGGCGAGCGTCGCCTTCACCTCGTCCGACTCGAACCAGCGGTCGAGGATGGCGCGGGCCGGCGCGGTCAGGATCTCCACCGCCCGCGGCCCGTCGCGGCCGAGCTCGAGGAAGCGCCACCCGGTGCGGGCGAGCCGCAGCAGGTCGCGGGCGCGCCCGGAGAAGGGATCGGGTGGGGTCTCGAGCAGCGTGGGCTCGATGGCGCGGGCGATCCGCTCCAGCATGGCCTCGTAGGCGGGGAGCCGCTCCGCGTCGCGCGCCGAGAACTTCGCGACCTCGCGCCGGTTGAGCGCCGGGTCTGGCCCCATGAGCAGCGATCGGCCGTCCGGGAAGGGCGTGAAGGACGACGGATTGCGGGGCAGGAGCGCATAGCCGTGGCGGGCGAGATCGAGGTCGCGAACGATCTCCGGCCGGAAGAGGCTCACGACGTAGGCCGCCGTCGAGACGCGATAGCCCGGCCAGGTCTCCTCGGTGACCGCCGCCCCGCCCACCCGGTCGCGGGCCTCGAGAACGAGCACGTTCTGGCCGGCGCGCGCCAGGTAGGCGGCGGCGACGAGTCCGTTGTGCCCGGCGCCGACGACGACCGCGTCCCAGGTCTGCATGCGTCCTCCTTCCCGCGCCGCGAAGCAGAGCACAGGAGGGCTCCGGAAGTCGAAGCTCGTCCCCACCTCCGATCGGGCGAGTGTCCGCCCCGACCCGGGTCGGGTGTTCCTGGACGGTTTCAGTCAGGTCGTTCCGAAATTGGGCGGAATTCCCCGGTCCCCGGAAGCGGCGATCCCGTGAATCCGCCCGCTTGGCCGGACTTCGCGTCTGGTCCAGGCGATGCATTCCAATCGGGTGGCCATGCCCACCGCACCGGCGGGTGAGGACAGAAGGAGGGAGCCATGATTCTCCAGCTCGCGTCTCCTTACATCCCCGTCGTGGTGGTCTTGCTCTTCTGGGCCCTGGCGATGCGCCCCGTTCTCCGGCTCATCCACGCCTCGGCCGGCGGGGGCACCCGGCGCAATTCTGCCCGCTGATGTCCGGACTAACCCCTCGACGCCGGAGGTTCCCGGTGCGAGAATCCGCCGCCCGGTACGCCCCCTTTGGGGCGCTCTCCGCACATCTCGCACCTCAGGACGGTCACGATGAAGTCGCTCCTCGCCTTCCTCTCCTCGCTGAAGCTCGCCGTGATCCTGCTCGTCCTGCTGCTGGTCGGGCTCTCGGCCGGCACCATCGTCGAATCGCGCGCCGGCGTCGAGGTTGCGGGACGGCTCGTCTACTACTCCTGGTGGTTCCTGATCCTCCAAGGGATCTTCGCGGTGAACGTCGCGCTCTCGATCGCCGACCTCTTCCCCTGGGGGAAGAAGCGGATCGGCTTCGTCGTGCTGCACGCCTCGCTCCTGCTCATCTTCGCCGGCTCGGCCGTCACCTACTTCTTCAAGACCGAGGGGCAGCTCTTCCTCTGGGAGGGCGAGACCGGTTTCCAGATCGTCCAGCGGGGCCCCGACAACCGGGTGCAGAGCACGCACGACCTGCCCTTCTCGGTGACGCTGCAGGACTTCGTGCTCGAGACCTACCCGGGGACGATGCGCCCGTCGGGCTTCCTGAGCATCGTGAAGGTCACCGACCGGGACACGGGCAAGGTCTACGACGCGCGGACGTGGATGAACAACCCGCTGGAGTACCGGGGATACACGCTCTTCCAGTCGAGCTACCAGCAGGACCGCGGCCGGGAGGCGACGGTGCTGTCGGTGGCCAAGGACCCCGGCCAGAACATCGTCTTCGCCGGCTACATCACGATGGTGCTGGGGATGATCATCGTGCTCTTCACCCGCGTCGGGCAGTCCCGCGAGAGGGCCGCGCTCGAGGCCCGGGAGGCCGGATCCGGAGGCGCCAGGGTCGCGGCGGCCGTGCTCCTCGCCCTGCTCGCCGGCACCGCGCAGGCGGCCACACCGGCCAGCGCGGCCGACACCCTGCGGAGGCTGCCGGTGCAGCACGACGGCCGGAGCATGCCGCTCGACACCCAGGCGCGCGAGGCGGTCTGGAAGGTCACCGGGGCCTATCGCTGGCACGGCGAGGACCCGGTGCTCACCGTCACCGGCTGGCTCACCGATCCGCAGGCCGCCGCCAACGCCTCCATCGTGAACGTGGGGAGCGCGGATCTGGCCCGGGAGATCGGGCTGCCCGCCGGCACCACCCACGCGTCCTTCCTCCAGATCGTCCGCTCCCAGCGGGCCATCCAGCTCATGGAGCAGGCCCGCGAGTGGGAGCAGCAGGGACGCCCGCGGACCGGCGTCGTCCAGGACGCCGAGAAGCTGGAGCCCCGCCTGATGGCGCTCCAGGCGTTCCTCTCGCGCGAGGCGATCCGCGTCTTCCCGGTGGCCGGGAACCCGAACGCGAAGTGGGGCCTTCCCCCGACCCCCACCGCGGAGGGCCTGCTCGCCATCGCTTCCGGTCCGCGCCTGCCCGGATGGCCGACGCCCGAGAAGATCGACGTCGAGATCCGCTACAACGAGGTCAACCCGGTGCGGCTGTCCTGGATCATCCTGCTGGCCGCGCTGGTGGTCTCCATCGTGGCCATGGTGCGCGGGAGCAAGCTCCTCGACGGCATCTCGTTCGCGCTGCTCCTGGCGGGGTTCGCCATGATGAGCTGGGGCATCCTGCTGCGCTGGGACGCCGGCGACCGCATCCCCGCCGCCAACATGTACGAGTCGATGCTCTTCCTGGCCTGGGGCGTCGGGTTCTTCGCGGTGATCGCCTATGCGTTCATGCGCAACCGGGTGGTGGTCCTGAACGCCGCGGTGATGGCTGCGCTCACCATGGCCCTCACCGACCTGCTCCCCATCGACCGGTTCATCCACCCCATCGCGCCGGTGCTCTCCGGCACGCCCTGGCTTGCCATCCACGTGCCCATCATCATGGTGGGCTACGCGGTGCTGGCGCTCGGGTTGGTCGTGGCCCACATGCAGATCGGCTTCACCATCTTCGCGCCCGCCAAGGTGCAGGTGATCGACCGGCTCTACGACCTGCTCTACTGGTACATGTTCGTGGGCTCGATCCTGCTCATCGCCGGGATCCTCACCGGGTCGATGTGGGCCGCCTCCTCCTGGGGACGGTACTGGGGCTGGGATCCCAAGGAGGTCTGGTCGCTGGTGGCCTTCCTCTGCTACATGGCCATCCTCCACGCCAAGGTCGACAAGATGATCGGCCAGTTCGGCGTGGCGGCCGTCAGCATCGCTGCCTTCCAGACCATCCTCTTCACCTACCTGGGCGTGAACTTCGTGCTCACCACCGGCATGCACTCCTACGGAATGGGGGATTCACCCGTGGTGATGTGGATGCTCATCACGGCGCTGGTGGAGCTGGCCTTCCTGGCCTGGGGCTGGGTGGCCTTCCGGAAGAACCGGGAGCTGCTCGAGGGGGCGTCGGCGTAAAAGCGCGGGCGCTACAAGGCCGCGGCCGCCGGGCCGGGCTACCCCTGCCGCCCGGGGAAGGAGATCCCTTCCTCGGGGCAGCGGGTCGCGCACTTGTCGCAGGTGGCGCGGCAGTCCTGGGGCCGGGCCACCCGGGCCCCCTTGTCGTGCCGCCCCATGGCGAAGACCCCCGCCGGGCACTCGTCGAGGCAGGTGCCGCAGCCGCGGCAGGAGCCGGCGTCGATGTTGGGCGCCCACGAGACCCCGCCGTGGGCGCCGTGGGCGGGAACGGACGCCGGCCGAGCCGGCGCGTCCGACGCGCCCCCGGCCTTCCGTCCGATTCCCAGCGAATCCCAGAGTCCCATTCGACGTCCCGCGCTCGTGAACCCGGCAAACTAGCGGATCCTTCCCGGGATCGGAAGCGGGGCGCCTGATGGCGCCCGCCACTTCCCCCGATCCCTGCTGCGGCGCAGGCTGCCTGCCTGCGGCGGGCAGGCTCGTCCCTGCGCGGCTCGACGGAGCTTCCAGCTACGCCTGCGCTGCTCGGTCCTCGCGTGCCCACCTCGGCGACGGCTTCCTGCGCCTCGCGACGGGCTCGGGGAATGTGGAGGGCGCCTGAGTCCCTTGCGGAAGCCGCGTCTTCGTGGAAAGTACGCCCCACATGGCCCAGTACGTGATGACGATGCACCGCGTGAGCAAGGTGGTCCCGCCCAAGCGGCAGATCATCAAGGACATTTCCCTCTCCTTCTTTCCCGGCGCCAAGATCGGGCTGCTCGGCCTGAACGGGTCCGGCAAGTCCACGGTGCTGCGCATCATGGCGAAGCAGGACTCCGAGTTCGACGGCGAGCTCTCCCACGAGTCGGGTCTCCGCATCGGGTACCTGCCCCAGGAGCCGGTGCTCGATCCGACGAGGACCGTCCGCGAGGAGGTCGAGTCGGCGCAGGGCGAGGTGGCGGCCGCGCAGAAGCGGCTCGAGGAGGTCTACGCCGCCTACAGCGAGCCCGACGCCGACATGGAGAAGCTGGCCGAGGAGCAGGCCCGGCTCGAGGCCGTCATCGAGAACGCCGGCGCCGACACCGGGAACGCGCTGGAGATCGCGGCGGACGCGCTGCGGCTCCCGCCCTGGGACGCCTCGGTGAAGCACCTCTCCGGCGGCGAGAAGCGCCGGGTGGCCCTCTGCAAGCTGCTGCTCGGGAAGCCGGACATGCTGCTCCTCGACGAGCCCACCAACCACCTCGACGCCGAGTCGGTGGAGTGGCTCGAGCAGTTCCTCACCCGCTTCCCGGGGACGGTCGTCGCCATCACCCACGACCGCTACTTCCTCGACAACGCCGCCGAGTGGATCCTCGAGCTCGACCGCGGCCGGGGCATCCCCTGGAAGGGCAACTACTCCTCCTGGCTCGAGCAGAAGGAGCAGCGGCTCGAGGTGGAGGCCAAGCAGGAGAGCGCCCGCATCAAGGCCATGAAGATGGAGCTCGAGTGGGTGCGCCAGAACCCCAAGGCGCGCCAGGCCAAGAGCAAGGCCCGCCTCTCCCGCTTCGACGAGCTCTCCTCGGTCGAGTACCAGAAGCGGAACGAGACCCAGGAGATCTTCATCCCGGTGGCCGAGCGGCTCGGCGAGCAGGTCGTCGAGTTCCACGGCGTGTCGAAGGGCTTCGGCGACCGGTTGCTCATCGACGACCTGTCCTTCAGCATCCCGCCCGGCGCCATCGTGGGGATCATCGGGCCCAACGGAGCCGGCAAGTCGACCCTCTTCAAGATGATCACCGGCGTGGAGCAACCCGACTCCGGCAAGGTGGTGGTGGGCAAGTCGGTGAAGCTGGCCTTCGTCGACCAGAGCCGCGAGGACCTCTCCTCCGGGAAGACGGTCTTCGAGGAGCTCTCGGGCGGGCGCGACGTGATGCAGGTGGGGCGCTACGAGATGCCCAGCCGCGCCTACATCGGCCGGTTCAACTTCAAGGGGGCCGACCAGCAGAAGGTGGTGGGGACGCTCTCCGGCGGGGAGCGCGGCCGGCTCCACCTGGCCAAGACCCTGATGACCGGCGCCAACGTGCTCCTCCTCGACGAGCCGTCGAACGACCTCGACGTGGAGACCCTGCGCGCGCTCGAGGACGCGCTCCTCGAGTACGCCGGCTGCGTGCTCGTGATCTCGCACGACCGGTGGTTCCTCGACCGCGTCGCCACGCACATCCTGGCCTGCGAGGGCGACTCGAAGTGGACGTTCTTCGCCGGCAATTACCAGGAGTACGAGGCCGACAAGCGCCGGCGGCTGGGCGAGGAGGGGGCGAAGCCCCACCGCCTCCGCTACAAGCCCATCAGCCGGTAGGAGAGACCCGAGATGATGCTCGCCGCCCTCCCCGCCGTCGCAGCGCTGCTCCTGGCCCGTCCCGTCGCGCCGCCCGCGGCCAGCGCCCGTTGCGTCGAGTGCCACTCCAGGTCGACGCCGGGCATCGTCTCCGACTGGAGGCTCTCCCGCCACGCAGCGGTGTCGGTGGGGTGCGACTCCTGCCACGGGACCGCCCACGGGACGGCCGCCGACGCCGCGAAGGCCGGGCTCCCCACCCCGGCGACCTGCGCCCGCTGCCACGCCACGCAGGTGAAGCAGTACGAGGGGTCCAAGCACGCGCTCGCCTGGGCGGCCATGATGGCCATGCCGACGTTCCACGCCCAGCCGCCGGTGATGACCGACGGCCGGAAGGGCTGCGGGGGCTGCCACGCCATCGGCCTCAAGGAGGAGGCCGACCAGAAGGCCATCGCGAAGGAGTCGGGGCGCAACTACGGGTCGGGAAGCTGCGACTCCTGCCACACCCGCCACACCTTCTCGGTGAAGGAGGCCCGCGAGCCGCAGGCGTGCAAGAGCTGCCACATGGGCTTCGACCACGCGCAGTGGGAGATGTACGACTCCTCCAAGCACGGCGTGCGCCACGAGCTGGTCCAGCTCGGGGCCCTCCCGAAGGACGCCGCTGCCCCGACCTGCCAGACCTGCCACATGCCGGAGGGCGATCACGGCGTGATGACCGGCTGGGGTTTCCTCGCCGTGCGACTGCCCCTGCCCGAGGATCCGCAGTGGAGAGCCGACCAGGTCACCATCCTGAAGGCGCTCGGCGTGCTCGACCCGTCGGGCAAGCCCACCACCTTCCTCGAGGTCGTGAAGGGGGCCAAGGTGGCGCGCGTCACCGAGGAGGAGTGGCAGCTCCAGCGCGACCGGATGATCGGGACCTGCAAGCAGTGCCACGCGGAGGGGTTCGTGCGATCCCAGCTCCGGCGCGGCGACCAGACCATCCGGGAAGCCGACCGGGTCATGGCCGAGGCCATCGAGATCGTGGCCGGACTCTACCGGGACGGGCTGCTCCGGAAGTCGAAGGAGCAGCGCTCCGACTACCCCGACGTCCTCCAGTTCCACGACTCCGGGAGCCCTGTCGAGCTCAGGCTCTTCGTCATGTTCATGGAGCACCGCATGCGCACCTTCCAGGGGGCATTCCACGACAGCCCGGACCACAGCCTCTGGTACGGCTGGAGCGAGATGCAGCGCGACCTGGTCGAGATCCGGGCCGCCGCGAAGGAGATGAGGCGCGTGGCATCCGAAAGGGCGGCGGCGGACGGGGCGGGGCGGCGCTAGATGGGTACGGTGACCGACATCGAGAAGCGGATCGAGGAAGGGCGTGCCGCGCTCCGGAAGCGGTTCGGCGATGCCATCCAGGCCACCCCGTCGCTGGCCGACGACGCCCCTCAGGGGACGGGGCCGCGGAACCGGCACGGGATGCCGCAGGTTCCACCCCGCCAGAACGTGCTCTCCACCTGGCCGGTCCTGGACTGCGCCGACCAGCCGGTGGTCGGGACCGAGCGCTGGGAGCTCCGGGTGGAGGGCGAGGTCGAGGTGCCGCTGCGCCTCCACTGGGCCGACTTCCTGGCGCTCCCCCAGGCCGAGGACGTCTCCGACTTCCACTGCGTCACCGGGTGGAGCCGGCTCGACATGCGCTGGGAGGGCGTTCGCTTCGAGACGCTGGCGGCGCTGGCGCGTCCCACGCTCGCCGCGACCCACGTCATGTTCCACTCCTACGACGGCTACTCGACCAACCTGCCGCTCGAGGAGGCCCTCAAGGAGGACGTGATCCTGGCGCACCGTGTGGACGGCGAGCCGCTTCCCACCGAGCACGGCGGGCCGGTGCGGGTGGTGACGCCCCAGCTGTGGGCGTGGAAGGGCGCGAAGTGGGTCCGGCGCGTGGAGTTCATGCCCCACGATCGGCGCGGCTACTGGGAGATCCGGGGCTACTCAAACACGGCCTGGCCGTGGCGGGACGACCGCGACTGGTGACGTCGCCGCGCGGCGGGCCCGGCGAGGGCCACCGTCACTTCTTCGCGAAGCGCTTGTAGAAGCCCACGATCTCCTTCGCCGCGTCCTTCCACCCGATGGTCTCGGCGATGTCCCCCTCCTCGGGGCCATCGACCCAGATGCCGCCGCAGGACTCGCAGGTGTCGTAGTGGAGCGACTTCTTCTCGCCCCCCTCGATCTCCACCAGGTCGACCTGGCAGGCCGGGCACAGTCCGGCCATGACGTCGGCGTTGAGCCATCCACCGATGGCGGTGAGGGCGGGCAGGTTGCCGTGGACCAGGAACCTATTGACGTCCGAGCTGTCCACCCAGAGCCCACCGCAGTCGGAGCACCTCTGCATGACGCTGTCGTCACCGGCGATCTCCGTCATCTCGACACTGCAACGTGGGCAATCCATGAGAATTGGTCCTCCTCCAGGACCGGTGACGCATTGGATGGGGGGGTGGGTGATGATAACGAGAAGGGGAGCCGCGGATCAACGTCCGTCGAGCGATCTCAGGCCTCCGCGACCGATCGGAGGGCTTCCACCAGGCGGCGGAGCCGCTCGGCGTGCAGCTTCAGCGCCACCCGGTTGACCACCAGCCGGGCCGAGACCTCGAGGACCGTCTCCTCGATGACGAGGCCGTTGGCCCGCAGGGTCTCGCCGGTCTCGGTGATGTCCACGATCAGGTCGGCGAGCCCCAGCGACGGTGCGACCTCGATCGAGCCGTGCAGCGGGATGATCTCTGCGGGGATGCCCTTCCTCGCGAAGTGGCGGGCGGCCAGGTTGACGTACTTGGTGGCCACCCGCGGCGCCACGCCCCGGGGCAGGGGCCGGGCGTTCCGGGGACGGCCCACGATCACCTGGCACCGGCCGATGCCCAGGTCGAGCGGCTCGTAGAGGTCGCGGGGCTCCTCGCGGAGGACGTCGAGCCCGGCAACCCCCACGTCGGCGGCGCCGTGCTCCACGTAGCTCGCCACGTCGGCGGCGCGGATGGAGATGAAGCGCAGGCCGTGGTCCGGCGCGTCGGCGGCCAGCTTCCGCGTGTTCTCGAGCAGCCGCTTGGGGGAGACGCCCAGCGCGCGCTCGAAGAGCTCCGACGCCTCGCCGAGCAGCCGTCCCTTCGGGATGGCCACCGAGAGGAGCTCGACGGCGGGGGACGCCGTCACGCGGCCTCCCGGCGGATGCGGGCGCCCAGCGTACCGAGCTTGGCCTCGATGTGCTCGTAGCCGCGATCGAGGTGGTAGACGCGGCGGACCTCGGTGGTGCCGCGGGCGGCGAGCCCGGCCAGCACCAGCGCCGCCGATGCGCGCAGGTCGCTCGCCATCACCGGCGCTCCGGAGAGCGAGGGAACGCCCTTCACCACCGCGACCTTTCCGTCGACGGCGATCTCGGCGCCGAGGCGCTGCAGCTCGAGCACGTGCATGAACCGGTTCTCGAAGACGGTCTCCGTGACCACCGACGACCCGTCGGCAAGCGCGAGCAATACCATCATCTGGGCCTGCATGTCGGTGGCGAATCCCGGGAAGGGAGCCGTGCGGAGGTCGACGGGACGAGGCCGCCCTTCTCCCGCGACGCGCAGCCCGCCCGGGACCTCGGACACCGCGGCTCCGGTCGCGCGCAGCTTCTCCACCAGGGACTCGAGGTGGGCGGGGCGCGCGCCGGCGACGAGGACGTCGTTGCCGGGAAGGGCGCCGGCCACGAGGAAGGTGCCGGCCTCGATGCGGTCGGGGATGACGTCGTGCTCGAGGGGACGCAGCGAGTCGACCCCGTCGATGCGGATCTGGTGGGTGCCGGCCCCCTCGATGCGCGCGCCCATGCGGACGAGGGCGGCGGCGAGGTCCCCCACCTCCGGCTCGCGGGCGCAGTTCTCGAGCACGGTGCGCCCCTCGGCGAGCGCGGCCGCCATCATCACGTTCTCGGTGCCGGTGACCGTCTCCTTGTCGAAGGTGAAGGTCGTGCCCCGCAGCCGTCCGCCCGGGACGCGCCCCTCGACGTAGCCGTGCTCGAGGGTCAGCTCGGCCCCCAGCGCGGTGAGCGCCTTCAGGTGCAGGTCGATGGGCCGGGCGCCGATGGCGCATCCGCCCGGGAGCGAGACCCGGGCCTGGCCCCAGCGCGCCAGCAGCGGCCCCAGCACGAGGACGCTGGCGCGCATGGTGCGGACCAGCTCGTAGGGGGCCTCCGGCTTCACGCTCCGTGGAGTGCGGACCGTCACCGCGGCAGGCGATCCGCCCGCCCGCTCGAAGGTGCACCCGGCGTGGGCGAGCAGCCGTCCCATGGTGCGGACGTCGGCGAGGTCCGGGACGTTGCGGACGACGTGGTCGCCCTCGGCCAGCAGCGCGGCGGCGATGACGGGGAGCGCGGCGTTCTTGGCGCCGGAGACGTGCACCGTGCCGCGGAGCGGGGCGCCGCCCTCGATGAGGATCTTGTCCATCGGTGGGGTTCTCGGAGCCGGGGATTCTAGGCCGGGCCGGGGAGGCGCGCCACCACCCAGCGCGGGAGCCCCGCCAGGTCCCGCCCCACCTCCGCGGTGGCGAAGCCCGCCGCCAGGCACAGCGAGGGAAGGGGAACGGCGTGGGTCTCGTGGATCTCCACCACGAGCAAGCCGTCCGGGCGGAGCCGGGACGGCGCGCAGGACACGATGCGCCGCAGGACGTCCAATCCATCCACGCCCCCGTCCAGGGCGATCCGCGGCTCCCTTCGCACCTCGCGCGCCAGCCCCGGGATCTCCCCGGCCGGAACGTACGGCGGATTCGAGATGACGACGTCGAACCTCTCTCCGGAGGGAACGGGCGCATCCAGGTCCCCCTCCAGGAATTCCACCCGCGCTCCGAGCACCTCCGCGTTCCCCCGCGCGACCCCCAGCGCGTCCGGCGAGATCTCGGTGGCGGTCACCCGGGCGTCGGGCCGGGCCAGCGCGGCCGAGATCGCGATGCACCCCGAGCCGGTGCACAGGTCGAGCAGCGCGCCTCCCGGCGGGAGCAGCGCGAGAGCCGCCTCGACCACGAGCTCGGTCTCCGGCCGGGGCACGAGCACCTGCGGCCCGACCCGGAAGACGTGGCCGAGGAACTCGCGCCGGCCGGTGAGCCAGGCGGTCGGCTCCCCGGCGGCGCGGCGGCGCACCAGCTCCCGGAAGGCCGAGAGCTCGGGCGCCCCGAGCGGCTTGTCGAAGTCGAGGTACAGGCGCACCCGGTCGCAGGAGAGCGCGTGGGCGAGCAGGATCTCGGCGGTGAGGCGGGGTGCGTCGACGCCGCCCTTCGCGAAGAAGCCCTGCGTCCAGGCGATGAGCCGGAGCGGGGTCCAGGCCTCGTCGGTCACGCCCGCTTCTCGGCCGCCCTGGAGGAGTCGCTGCGCGAGGCTTCCTTGAGCGCCTCGGCGGCGAAGTGGGTGCGGCAGGCGTCGATGACGTCCTGCAGGTCGCCGTCCATCACCGCGGGCAGGTTGTGGCGGGTGTAGTTGATGCGGTGATCGGTGAGCCGGTCCTGGGGGAAGTTGTAGGTGCGGATCTTCTCGGACCGGTCGCCGGTTCCCACCTGGCTCTTGCGGGCCGCGTCGCGGGCGTTCTGCTGCTTCTCGGTCTCGATCTCGAAGAGCTTGGCCCGGAGCATCTTCATCGCCATGGCCCGGTTCTTGGTCTGGCTCTTCTCCTGCTGGCACTTCACGATGATCCCGGACGGCTTGTGGGTGATGCGCACCGCCGAGTCGGTGGTGTTCACGCTCTGTCCTCCCGACCCGGTGGAGCGGAAGACGTCCGTCTCCAGATCGGCGGGGTTGATCTGGATGTCGATGTCCTCGGCCTCGGGCATGACCGCGACCGTGACCGTGGAGGTGTGGATGCGCCCCTGGGCCTCGGTGGCCGGGACGCGCTGGACCCGGTGCACGCCCGACTCGTACTTGAGCCAGGAGTAGACCCCGTCGCCGGAGATGGTGACCGTGGCGTCCTTCACCCCGCCCAGCGTGCCGCCGGAGACGTCGAGCATCTCGCAGCGCCAGCCGCGCCGCTCGCCGTAGCGCAGGTACATGCGCAGGATCTCGGCCGCGAAGAGGCCGGCCTCGTCGCCTCCGGCGCCGGCCCGGATCTCCACGATGACGTCCTTGTCGTCGTTGGGGTCGCGGGGGATGAGGAAGACCTTGAGCTGCTCCTCGGCGGGCTCCACCCGGGGGCGCAGCGCGGCCAGCTCCTCCTTGGCCATCTCGCGGATCCCCTCGTCCTTCTCGGCCAGCATCGCCTCGTTGTCGGCGATCTCCCGCTGGAGGGCGCGCCAGGCGCGAAGCGCCGAGACCGTGGGCTCCAGCCCGGCCCGCTCCTTCGACACCTTCTTGAAGCGCTCGCCGGAGGAGGCCACGGCCGGGTCGGAGAGGTGGTGCGTCAGCTCCTCGAAGCGGCGCTCGATGGACTCGAGCTTGTGGAGGACCTCGGGCGACAGCATGGGTGCGGTTACTTACCCCCGGGCGGCCCGGGGGGCAAGGTTGGCCCGCCCTCGCCGTCGGCTCGCGGCGGACGCCCCGCGTCCTGGAGCGCGCGCCGGAGCAGGTACTCGATCTGGCCGTTCAGGCTGCGCAGGTCGTCGTCCGCCCAGTGTTGCAGCGCCTCCAGGACCCGGGGGTCCATTCGCAGCAGGAAGGGCTTCCGCTCGGCCACGTCCGCGCCCGTTCCGCCTAGTAGAGGGTCCCGGCGTTGATGACCGGCTGGGTGGACCGGTCGCCGCAGAGCACGACGAGCAGGTTCGAGACCATGGCGGCCTTCCTCTCCTCGTCCAGCTGCACGGTGCCGCTCCGGAGCAGGCGGTCGAGGGCCATCTCCACCATGCCGACCGCGCCCTCCACGATCCGGGTGCGCGCCGCGATGATGGCGGCGGCCTGCTGCCGCTGCAGCATGGCCTGGGCGATCTCCGGGGCGTAGGCGAGGTGGCTGATGCGGGCCTCCAGCACCTCGACGCCGGCGGCCTCCACGCGCTCCTGGACCTCCTTCTGCAGCTGCTCGGCGACGAGCGCCGTCGAGCCGCGCAGCGAGGTCTTCTCCTCGTCGTGGACGTCGTAGGGGTAGCGGGAGGCCAGGCCTCGAAGGGCCGCCTCGCTCTGCACCCGGACGTACTCGGCGTAGTCGTCCACCTGGAAGGCGGCCTGGGCGCTGTCGACGACGTTCCAGACCACGATGGCCGCGATCTCCACGGGATTCCCGTCGAGGTCGTTCACCTTGAGCTTGCCCGACTCGAAGGAGACCACCCGGAGCGAGACCTTCTTCTTCGTGTAGAAGGGGTTCGCCCACCGCAGCCCGGGCTCGCGCGCCGAGCCGGAGTAGTGGCCGAAGAGCTGGAGCACCTTGGCCTCGTTCGGGTTCACGACGAAGAGCCCCGCGGACAGGAGCGCGAGGAGCGCGACGACCAGCGCGCAGACCACGATGAGGACCGGGTGGCGCATCCTCGCGGCGAGGACGAGCATCGCCACGGCGCCGATCATGGCCGGGACGAGGAAGAGGAGGACTGCGATGCCGGAGGGGGGGTGCAGTTCCTTTTCGCGGATCATGTGTGTTCTCCCAAGGGTGACATCGAATTGATATCATTTAGATGTCATACGGCAAGTCCCGGATGGGGCGCACTCGAAAACCCCAGGCTTTACGAGGAGAAGCGAGCGGGTGAGGATGGCGCGCGTGTCCACACGAATCGTGATCCGCAAGGCCCGACTGGTTCGTGACCCGCCCACGGCTGCTGCGACCGTGGTCGTCCAGGGCGATCGGATCGCCCGGGTCGCTCTGCAAGGGGAGCCGGTCGCCCCGGAGCCGGGCGACTGGGAGATCGACGCCGACGGTCGCCTCCTCGTCCCCGGAGGCGTGGATGCCCACACCCACCTGGCGGTCGGGGCGCTGCTGCGTTTCGCGGGGCTGCCGGCGCGCTACCCCGGCTCGCCGCGGGCGCTCCGGCAGGGGTTCCGGCGCCCTGTGGAGGATCGGCTCGCACCCGTCGACGTGGAGGCGCTCGCGAGCGCCGCGGCGCTGGCCGCACTCCGGGCCGGCACGACGACGGTCGTGGCCCTGGAGCGAGGCATTCCCGGCGAGGAGCTCGCGACCCTGTGCGCGGCGGAGCGAGCGGTTCGCTCGGTGGGAATCCGGGCGCTCCTCGCCCACGGCGCGAGCGACCTGGGCGGCATCGAGCGCGGGCGGGCCTCCGCGCGGGCCGCCGAGGAGTTCGCCGCGCCGCGTTCGGCCGACCCGCTCGTACGAGGGATGGCCGGCCTCGACGGCCTGGCCGCCACGACCCGGGAGACCCTCGACGCGCTCTCCGGCACGGCCGCCCGGTTCGGCATCCACGCCTCGATCGGCGAGGATGGCTCGGATCTGGAGCGGGCCTGGGGGCTCGAGCAGAAGTGGCCGCTCCAGCTCCTCGAAGACTCGGGGCTGCTGGGGAGCCGCACCCTCGTCGCCCACGTCTCCACCCTCTCGACCCCCGAGGCGGAGGCGCTCCGGGTGGCGGACGCGGCCCTCGTCCTGCCGCTGCGCGCCGCCCGCTACTGGGGCGTGGAACCGGCCAGCCTCGAGCTGGCCGCGGCCGCGGAGGTTCCGTTCGCGCTCGGCACGGACGGCCTGTTCTCCGACCTGGCCGGGGAGGCGGTGGAGCTCGCCACCCATCTTCGCAGGAGGCGATCCGCGCCACCGCCGGGAGCCGGGTTCCTGGAGGAGTCCGCCTGGCCGACCGGGGCGTTGCTGGCCGGGCAGCTCCTCGGGACGCGCCTCGGCGTCGTGGAGGCGGGAGCGGCCGCCGACCTCGCCATCCTGGAGTGGCGCCCCTCGGCAGTGGAGCCGGAGGGTCGGGGAGGCAACGCGGCCGTGCTCTGGGCCGGGGCCCCGGCGTCCTGGGTCATCGTGGCCGGCGAGGTCCGGATGCGCGAGGGCGTGGCGCTCGGCGTCGATCCGGTCGAGGTCTCGGCCAAGGCGGTCGAGGCGGCCCGCCGGGCGCTGGCGGACTGATAGCGCCCGCCTCAACCCCGCCGCCGTCCGGCGATCGCCTCGGTGAGGATCCGGAGCAGCCCGGCCGCTCCCCGGGTGTGAGCCACCAGCCGGGCCAGCCGGTCGGCGCGGAAACGGGCCGCCGCGCGCACCTCGGGGTCGGCATCCACCATCGAGGAGCGCGCCTCCTCGAGCGAGGCCTCGAAGGCCCGGAGCGCCTCCTCGAGGGCTCCCCGCTCCCGGCTCCCGAGCACGCGCAGCACCATCCGCCACACCTGCACCTCGGCCTCGTATCGATCGCGCCGCTCCCCCGGGAAGTTCACCGTCCGGACCGCTCCCCAGGACCGGAGATCGGCGAGCGTCATGGAGAGGAGCCCGGTGGAGATTCCCAGCCGCTCGCAGGCCTCGGCGGCCGTGAGCGGCCGATCGGAGAGGAAGAGCACCGTCCAGACCCGTCCCATCTGCCGCTTGAAGCCCCAGAGGACGAGGAGCGCGCCCACCGCGTCGGCGGCCCGCTGCTCGGCGCGGCGCAGGGCGGAGGCAGGCGGCGCGAGGGGCGTGGCGGCGCTTCCCGGGCCGCTCATGAATGGCCTCGCAGGACGACGCCGGCGATGGCGCAGAGCGCGAAGGCCACCGAGGCGAAGGCGTTGAAGTCGAAGAAGGCCTTGCCGATCCGCTCCGGGTGAAGCTCGCCGTGGGGCGCCACGTAGAGGTGCTCGGCGAGCAGCACCGCGGCCAGGATGGCGGTGCCGAGGTACCAGGACGGCCCCTGGCGCCCCAGGGCGCCCGCCCCGAGCAGCAGGGCCACCGCCAGCACGTGGAGCCCGCGCGCCCAGGTGAACGCGCCGCCGATCCCGAAGCGGGCCGGGATGGACGAGAGGCCCCGCGACCGGTCGAACTCCGCGTCCTGCATCGAGTAGAAGACGTCGAAGCCCGCGATCCAGGCGCCCACGCCGGCTCCGAGGAGGAGCGCCGAGGGCGGGGCGGAGCCGGTGAGGGCGATGGCCACGCCGATGGGTCCCAGCGCCTGGGCCAACCCCAGCCAGAGGTGGCAGGCCCAGGTGAAGCGCTTGGCGTAGGAGTAGCCGAGCAGGATGGCGAGCACGGGGAGCGAGAGCCATCCGGTGAGCGGGGAGATGAGGGCCGCCGCGGTCGCGAATGCCAGGCTCGAGCCGGCGAGAAGCGCCCAGGCCGCCGCCGGGGAGACCTCGCCGGTGACCAGCTCCCGGGCGCTGGTGCGCGGGTTCTCGGCGTCGAACCGCCGGTCGGCGATGCGGTTCATGGCCATGGCGGCGGTGCGCGCCGCCACCACCGCGATCGCCACGAGCAGCAGGCGGACCGGCTCGAGGCGGGCCTGGCCGGCCACCAGGACCACCGCCGAGACCGCGAACGGCAGGGCGAAGAGGGAGTGGGAGAATTTCACCATTCGTGCAACGGCGCCGACGGTCATGCGCGGGTCTCCGGGCGGTGGCGCGCGAGCCACCGGAGGGGTCGGGGGGCCGTGCCCTCGAGTAGCCAGGCCGACGGGTCGGCGGGCCGTTCGCCGTCGAGCGAGGCGGCGAGGACGCCGGGGGCGGCGCCCGCCCGGAGCCGTCCCACCACGGGCGCCCCCACCGCGGCGCCGTTCCAGGCGAGCGCGAGCAGCCTCGCCGCCGGAACCCCGGGATGGTCCCGGTGCAGGACCGAGAGCTCCTCCAGCGGCGAGAGGGACGGCGAGGAGGCGAGCGAGTCGGTGCCCACCGCGAGCGGGATGCCCGCGGCGAGCAGCCGGGGCAGGTCGGGGAGGAGCCCGGAGACGTGCCGGTTCGAGCGCGGACAGAGGACGACGGTGGCACCCGACCGGGCGAGCGCCGCCAGGTCCAGGTCGTCGAGGTCCACCGCGTGGACGACCAGCGTCTCCGGCCCCAGCCAGGGAGCGACCGCGTCGACGGAGGATCGCGCGAAGGGGCGAAGCGCGCCCGGCTCCAGGCCGAGCCGCAGCACCAGGTCCGCGAAGGGACCGGCCGCCTCGGCCACGAAGCGCCGCTCCTCGGGAACCTCGGCGAGGTGGATCGACGCGGGCCCGTCGCCGAGCAGCTCCGCGGCCGTGGCGAGGTGCGTGGAGTAGACCGCGTGCGGGCTCGGCGCGACCCGGAGCCCGGGGCCGGGTGGTCCGAGGCGGGCGCGCACGTCCTCGGCGGCCCGCATGGCCTCGCCCGCCCTGCGCTCGGTGAATCCGTAGATCTCGTGGAAGAGGGTTCCCGCCATCCCCTCCCGTTCCAGGTGGCGGCCTGAGGCGAGCCCGTTCGTCACCTCGCCCACCGCGGCCACGCCCGCCGCCCGCAGCTCGGCTGCCCCCCGGACCATGCCCTCCTCGACGTCGCCGCCCCGCGCCCGCTGCGCGACGAGCGACTCGATCCAGGGGACGAGCCCCCGGCCGCCGGGGACCTTCCCGGCCAGGTGGGAGAGCTCGAGGTGCAGGTGGGCGTTCACGAGCGCCGGCAGGATCACCGCGTCGATCGGCTCGGCGGGTCCGTGCCGTGCCTCGACCTCGGCGCGCGGTCCGGCGTCGACCAGCACGTCGCCGTCGAGCGCCACCGCACCGTCCCGGACGGGCGGGGCGTCCGGTCCGGGAAGCACCCAGGGTGCGGCGACGACGCGGACGGCCATCCCGACCCTGCTCAGGCCGCCTGCCCGACGAGCTGGTACCGCATGTTCCGGCGCGCGGCGCGGAAGCCGGCGTCCCGGATGTGCCGCTCCACCTCCTCCGAGTCCATCTGGAAGGTGGTGCCGGCGGCGGAGACCACGTTCTCCTCGATCATCACGCTGCCGAAGTCGTTGCAGCCCATGTGCAGGGCGGCCTGGGCCACGCCGCCCCCCATGGTCACCCAGGAGGCCTGGAAGTTGGGGACGTTGTCGAGGACCAGCCGGGCCAGCGCGTTGGTTCGAAGGTAGGCGTGGGCGCTGTTGTCGGACGGGTCGAGCCGGGTGTTCTCCGGCTGGAAGGTCCAGCAGATGAAGGCGGTGAAGCCCCTCGTCTCGTCCTGCAGCTCGCGCAGCCGGAGGAAGTGATTCACCCGGTGCTGCGCCTCCTCGCCCACCCCGAACATCAGGGTGGCCGTGCTCTTCAGCCCCTTCACGTGCGCGGCCCGCATCACCGTCAGCCACTCGTCGGTCGAGCACTTGAGCGGCGCGATGCGGCGGCGCACCTCGTCGTCGAGGACCTCGGCGCCTCCGCCCGGGATGGAGTCGAGCCCGGAGGCGACCAGCCGGTCGACGGTGGCGTCGAGGGAGAGCTGGCTGGTGCGGGCGATGTGCCAGATCTCCTCGGGCGAGAGCGCGTGCAGGTTGATGGCCGGGTACGTGGTCTTCACCCAGCGGAAGAGGTCCTCGTACCACTCGATGCCCAGGTCGGGGTGGAGCCCGCCCTGCAGCAGGACCTCGATGCCGCCCAGCGCCAGCGTCTCCTCGATCTTCCTGGCCATCTGGCCGCGGTCGAGCACGTAGGCCTCGCCGTGGCCGCGAGGCCGGTAGAAGGCGCAGAAGGAGCAGGCCGTCGTGCACACGTTCGTGTAGTTCATGTTGCGCGACACGATGTAGGTGACGATGCCCTCGGGGTGGAGCGCGCGCCGGCGCATGTCGGCGGCCAGGCCCAGCTCGAGCAGGGGCGCCTTCTCGTCGAGGGCCTCGGCCTCGTCGGCGTCCAGCCGCTCGCCGTCGGCGCCCTTCTGGAGCGCGGTGTCCACCGACACGGCTCGCCGGATGCGGCGGCTGCGCACCACGTCGTCGGCGAAGCGCAGTGCGGCGGGGGGCGCGAGCCCGGCCTCGGTGGCCCGGGAGAGGAACGCCTCCAGCCCGTCGAGCTCGTGGGGGCCGAGCCCGTAGCGGATCTTCTGCGTCAGGTAGCGCCGGTACCGCTCGGGGTCGCCGCCGGTCTCGCGGGCGAACTCCTGGGCCAGCTCGGTGCGCATGCCGAGGCCCACCTGGGCCCCCCGGGCCAGCTCCTGCACGTCCTCGGGGCGGAGCACGCCGGGCCGGGCCGCCCACACAGCGAAGACCATGGGGAGCTTCGTCAGCTGGTTCCACTCGCGGCCGAGGTCGAGGACCACCTTCTTCTTCACGTCGAAGGCACGGTCGCCGATGACCAGCGCGCCCTTCGGCCCGAGCGCGCGGGACAGCCCCTCCAGCGCCGGCATGTGGGTGTAGCGGGGGGTGAGCCCCCGCTCGCGCAGCACGAGCTGGGCCAGGATCTGCGAGGTGCGCGAGGCGGTGTCGAGGAAGACCTCGTCCCAGGTCTCGGGCGGCTGCTCGCCGGCCAGGACCACCGTCTGCACCGGGCCGTCGGCGCCGATGCCGATGCCGGGCACGACCTCCCAGTCGCGGCCGGGGAGCGCCCCCACCGGGAGCAGGGCCAGGTCCACGTCGCCGGCCTCGAGCATGG
Organism: uncultured delta proteobacterium; assembly: GCA_963802065.1. Lineage (GTDB taxonomy): Bacteria > Myxococcota > Myxococcia > Myxococcales > Anaeromyxobacteraceae > CAIOAK01. The sequence continues at coordinate 262,537 of CAWDHF010000012.1, forward strand.
AGGCGCACAGCGAGGGCTCGGCCAGCACCAGGTCGATGAGCGGGCTTCCGGCGAGCCCCGCCGTGAGGGGGCGCGCGTTCAGGAAGGAGACGGCGGCGGCGCGGAGCTTCATCGCGATCCTCCGGCGGTGGCCGTGGCGGGGACGGGCGCAACGGCGTCGTGCACCCGGAGCACGTTGTAGAGGCTGTCGCGCTCCACGGGCACGCGCCCGGCGAAGCGGATCATCCGGTGGAGCTGGGCCTCGGAGAGGGCCTGCGGCGTGGTGGCGCCGGCCATGTGGTAGATGCGCTCCTCGAGCACGGTGCCGTCGACGTCGTCGACGCCGAAGGAGAGCGAGGCCTGCGCCAGCCGCTCGCCCAGGGAGATCCAGTAGGCCTTCACGTGGTCGAAGTTGTCGAGGAAGAGGCGGGCCACCGCGTAGGTGCGCAGCCCGTCGTACCCGGTGGGCTTGGGGAAGGCCTTCCCGATCATGTTGTGCTCGGGGTGGAAGGCGAGCGGGATGAAGACCTGGAACCCGCCGGTCTGGTCCTGAAGCTCGCGCAGCCGGGCCATGTGGTCGACCCGCTCGGCCAGCGTCTCGATGTGGCCGTAGAGCATGGTGGCGTTCGACTTGAGCCCCAGCCGGTGGGCGGTGCGGTGCACCTCTAGCCACTGCTCTGCGGTGGCCTTGTCGTCGCAGATCTTCCGGCGCACCCGGGACGCGAAGATCTCGGCGCCGCCGCCCGGGATGGTGGTGAGGCCGGCGTCGATGAGCTCGCGCAGGACCTGCTCGAGCGTCTTCCCGAACTTCTCGGCGAAGAAGTGCAGCTCCACCGCCGTGTAGCCCTTGATGTGCAGCTCCGGCCAGGCCTGCCGGATGCGGCGAACCGTCTCGAGGTAGTACTCCCAGGGAAGGTCGGGGTGAAGCCCGGAGACGATGTGCACCTCGGTGATGCCCAGCGCCCGCTTCGAGACCACGTGCTCCACCGCCTGGTCGAGGGACATGGTGTAGCCCTCGCTGGCGTGCCTGTCGTCGGGGCGCGCGAACGAGCAGAACTTGCAGGTGGCCACGCAGACGTTGGTGGGGTTCAGGTGGACGTTGCGGTTGTAGAAGGTGCGATCGCCGTGCCGGGCCTCGCGCACGTGGTTGGCGAGCGCGCCCAGGGCGGCCAGGTCGCGGGCCTCGAGGAGGGCCAGCGCCTCCGCCTCGGTGAGCCGCTCGGAGGAGAGCACCTTGTCGCGGATGGGGCCGAGCCCGTCGCGCTCCAGGGCGCGGTGTGCCAGGGACGAGAGCATCATTCCTCCGTCGGTTCGTCGTCGGGACGCGGGGAGATCCCGTTCCAGCGGCGCATCAGCTCGTTGGGGATGCCCAGGCGATCGAGGACGCGGGAGACCACCGTATCCACCAGCGCGTCGATGGTGGTGGGCCTCGAGTAGAAGCTGGGCGAGGCCGGCATCACGAAGGCGCCCGCCTCCACCACCTGCGCGATGGCGCGGGCGTGGATGAGCGAGATGGGCGTCTCGCGGAGCAGGAGCACGAGCCGCCTGCGCTCCTTCAGCATCACGTCGGCGGCGCGCCCCATCAGGTCGGTGGAGACGCCGTAGGCGACCCGGGCCAGGCCGGCCGCCGAGCAGGGAACGATGGCCATGGCGTCGTAGCGGGCGCTTCCCGAGGCGAAGGGCGCGGTCAGGTCCTGGTTCTTCCAGACCTTGAACGGGTAGTCCGGGGGCGAGCCGATCTCGTGGGCCCAGATCTGGCGGGCGGTGGTGGAGTAGACGAGGTCCACCGACACGCCGGCGGCCGGCCCCTCGCGGGCCAGGAAGTCGAGGAGCCGCTTCGCGTACGGGGAGCCGGAGGCCCCGCCCACGCCGACCACGATCCTCACGAGCGCACCCCCGTTACGAGGCCGCAGACCCCGGGAAAGAGCAGCTCCCCCTTCACCTCGCGGAAACCCGCCCGGGCAGCCGCCTCCAGGAACTCGGGCATCGAGGCGAAGCGCTCCATCGATTCCACCAGGTACCGGTAGGCGCCGGCGTCGGCGGAGAGCAGCCGGCCCATCACCGGGAGCGCCAGCCGGTTGTACGCGCCGTGAAAGGCGCGGGTGCCGGTGGACTCGGGCCGGAAGAACTCGAGGATCGCGAGCCGGGCGCCGGGCTTCATGACGCGCGCCATCTCGGAGAGCCCGACCTCGTGGCTGTCGAGGTTGCGCACGCCGAAGGCGACGGTGATGGCGTCGACCGAGCCGCTCCGGAAGGGAAGGTGGAGCGCGTCGGCGGTGGCGGCGGGCAGGCCCGTCTTGGCGGCCCCGCGCGAGAGCATGGGGATGGAGAAGTCGCTCCCCAGCACGACCGCCTGCGGGTACTGTCGGCGGGCCTCCGCGGCCACGTCCATCGTCCCGGCGCACACGTCGAGGAGCCGCTCGCCCGGCGCGAGGCGCAGCGTCCGCACCGCGCGGCGGCGCCAGAGCTGGTCCACCCGGAGCGTCATGACCCGGTTGAGCAGGTCGTAGGTGGGGGCGATGCGGTCGAACATGGCGCGCACCGCCTGGGCGCGCTCGCCCTGCCCGGGCAGGGGGACGTCGCTCATGCCCCGCCTCCGCGGCGCGGGATCCAGCTGGCCGCCGGCGGCGGCGCGATGCGCGGGCGCACCGGCCTGGGCGCGCCGGGCACCAGCCGCTCGTAGAGGGCGTCCATGCGGGCGAGCACCTCGGGCGGGTGGACGCAGGGCTCCGGCCACTCCCGCCCGCCCTCCTCGACGAATTTCTTCGTGGCGTCGATGCCGACCTTGGCGCCCAGGCCGAAGGCGGTGGAGGCGTGGTCGAGGACGTCGACCGGGCCGTCCACCACCACCATGTCGCGCTTCGCGTCCACGTTGGCGAAGGCGCGCCAGGCGCACTGGGAGAAGTCGTGGACGTCGACGTCCTCGTCGAAGACCACCAGCGTCTTCGTGGCCGACATCTGCCCCGAGCCCCACAGGCCGTGCATGAGCTTCTTCGCGTGGCCCGGGAAGTCCTTCCGGATGGAGAGGAAGCAGAGGTTGTGGAAGACCCCCTCGGGCGGGAAGGCCATGTCCACCACCTCCGGGAAGACGAGCTGGAGCATGGGCAGGAAGAGCCGCTCGGTGGCGGTGCCCATCCAGTAGTCCTCCATGGGCGGCGGCCCCACCACGGTGGCGGGGTAGACGGCGTCCCGGCGGCGCGTGATGGCGGTGACCTCGAGGAACGGGTAGTCGTCGGCGAGCGAGTAGTAGCCGGTGTGGTCGCCGAAGGGACCCTCCCGCACCACCCCCTGCTCGGAGACGTAGCCCTCGATCACCACGTCGGCGTCGGCGGGGACGTCGAGGTCCACGGTGACGCCCTTCACCATGTGCACCGACTCCTTCCGCAGGAAGCCGGCGAACAGGTACTCGTCGATTCCCGGTGGGAGCGGGGCCGAGGCGCAGTAGGTGAGGGCCGGGTCCCCGCCCAGCGCGATGGCCACCGGCATGCGCTCGCCGCGCTTCCGGTAGGCGCGCCACTGCGCGTTGGCGGTCTTGTGGAGCTGCCAGTGGAGCCCGACCTTGCGGGGCCCCATCACCTGGCACCGGTACATGCCCACGTTGCGGATGCCGGTCTCCGGGTCGCGGGTGATGACCTGGGGCAGCGTGATGAACGGGCCGCCGTCATGGGGCCAGGTGGTGAGCACCGGGATCGAGGCCATGTCCGGTTCCCGGTCGACGATCTCCTGCACCGGTCCCGACGAGACGTGCTTCGGGGGAAGCGAGGCGAGCTTGCCCAGCTTCGGGATCATCTTGAGCTTGTCCCAGAGACCCTGGGGAGGCGCCATCTTGAGGAGCGCCCGGAGCTCGTTCGCGGGCTCATCGAGGTCCTCGCAGGAGAGCGCCCAGGCGGCGCGCCGCCGGGTGCCGAAGAGGTTCATGGCGACCGGCATCACGCCGGACGAGGGCTTCTCGAAGAGCAGCGCGGGGCCCTGTTGCTTGGCGGCGCGATCGGCCAGCGCCGCCATGTCGAGCTTGAGGTCGACGGGCTCGGGAACGCGGACGAGCTCGCCGGCCCGCTCCAGCCTCTCCAGGAAATCACGCAGGGACCGGTAGGCCATGGGAGGGCCGGATCTACTCCCTTCCACCCCTTGTTTCAATGATTGCTGAAAGATATGAGTGCGCCCATGCCGCAAACGATCCGGGTGGCTCACAGCCCCGATTCCGACGACGCGTTCATGTTCTGCGGCCTCTTCAACGGCCCCGTCCGGTCGGAGGGGCTCGCCTTCGAGCAGCGGACCGGCGACATCGAGTCGCTCAACCACGAGGCGCGGAAGGCGACCTACGACATCACCGCCATCTCCGTAGCCGCCTACGCCCATGTCCACGACAGGTACGTCCTCCTGGACGCCGGGGCCTCCTTCGGCGACGGGTACGGCCCCACCGTGATCGTGAACCCCTCCTCCCGGGCCGGCCGGCTCGAGGACCTCGGGCGGGCGCGTATCGCCGTCCCCGGGGAGTGGACCAGCGCCTACCTGGCGCTCCGGATGCGCATCCCCGGCTTCGCCCCGATATTCGTCGACTTCAAGGACGTGGGACGCCTGGTGAAGCAGGGCGAGGCCGAGGCCGGCCTGGTCATCCACGAGGGGCAGCTCACCGCCCGCGAGGACGGTTTCCGCGTCGTCGAGGACCTGGGGGCGAGCTGGAAGGAGCGCACCGGGCTCCCGCTCCCGCTGGGCATGAACGCGCTGCGGCGCGACCTCCCCGATCCCCTGCGCCGCACGCTGGCCAGGGTCATGGCCGAGACCGTGGCCTGGGGGCTCGGCCACCGCGACGTCGCGCTCGACTACGCCATGGGATTCGCACGCGACCTCGACCGCGAGAAGGCCGACCGGTTCGTGGGCATGTACGTGAACGACTGGACCCGCGACGCCGGCCCGGAGGGGAAGGAGGCGGTTCGCCGCTTCCTCTCCGAGGCTGCCGATCTCGGGCTCGTCCCCCGCGTGACCCCGGAGTTCCAGGAGCGCTGATCCCTTGCTGGCCGCCGCCACCGCGCAGCCCTGGCGCAACGATCGACCGTGGGACCCGGCCGGCGAGCCCGGGGACCTCGATCGCCGCGGCCGCCGCGTGCTCTGGTGGGGTCTCGCCTCGGCGGCGGTCCTGCTCCCGTGGAACGCGCTCTCGGCGGGCCGGCCCGACCTGCTCTGGCCGGGAGTGGTGGCGCTCCTCGACCTGGTCCCCGCGGCGCTCCTCCTGCGCGGCGCCTGGATGCGCCGCGCCTGGCGGAGGCGCGGAGCGGCCCGGCTCCGCTTCGATCGATTCCCGTTCTTCCTCGGAGAGCCCTTCGAGGCGGTGCTGGTCCTCGACGCGGGCGCCGATGGAAGGGGCGCCGTGGAGGTCTCGATCGTCTGCATCGAGAGGCGTCCCGAGGAAGGTGGCGGGACCTGGGGCGAGGTGGAGGTCTACCGGGCCTGCCAGGTGATCCTCCCGTCCGGGGAGACCGAGGTCACCTTCGAGCTGCCCGGTCCGGAGCGCGAGCTCGGCACCGCGCTCGGCGCCCCCCAGGCCCGGCGCTGGGAACTCCGGGTGAAGGGGCGGGCCGGGGCACGCGCGGAGGCGGTCTTCCCGGTGCCGGTCTACGCGCCGCCGGTGGACGGGGACGACGCGCAAGGTTGACCGCCGGCCGGGGCGCACCGACAGGAGGAGCACGTGGCCGAACTCGACGTCGTCGGCATCGCCGGAAGCCTCCGGCGCGACTCCCACAACCGGGCGCTGCTGCGGGCCGCGCAGGAGGTCGCGCCGGCTGGGATGGTCATCCGTGCGTGGGAGGGGCTGCGGGGCCTGCCCTTCTACGACGGCGACGTCGAGGAGAAGGGCGTTCCGGCGCCGGTCGCCTCGATGAACGAGGAGATCCGGGGCGCCGGGGCGGTCCTCGTGGTCACCCCCGAGTACAGCCATTCCGTGCCCGGCGTGCTGAAGAACGCGCTCGACTGGGCGGCGCGCCCTCCGGGAAAGTCGGCCTTCCGGGGAAAGGTGGTGGCCATCACCGGGGCGTCTCCGGGAGCGCTCGGCACGGCCCGAGCGCAGATGGACCTTCGGCGCATCCTCACGGCCATGGGGGCGATCGTGGTGCCCTCGCCGGAGGTGCTGGTATCGCAGGCGCACCAGAAGCGGGACGCCTCGGGGGCCTTCTCCGACGAGGCCACGCGGAAGCACCTGGGCCGCCTTCTCGAGGAGCTGCAGCGCTGGGCGGCGAGGCTCGCAGCATAGCGGTCCTCCCCTTCCTGGCGGCCGCGGGCCCCGGCGATAGATCCCCGGGATGTCCACCTGGCACGACCTGGGTCCCGTCGAGCAGTTCTCCCGGCCCCTGACGCCGGTCACGGTCGGGAAGGCCCGGTACGCGGTCACCCGGCTAGGCGATCGCTTCGGCGTCATCTCGGGGACCTGCAACCACGTGGGGGGACCGCTCGGGGAGGGGCGCTGCGACGGGGAGTACGTGGTCTGCCCGTGGCACGGGTGGAAGTACCACGCGGTCACCGGTCTCGGAGAGCCGGGGTTCGAGTCCGACGCCGTGCCCAGCCTCCGGGTCCGGGTGGAGTCCGGACGTCTCCTCGTCGATCTCGACTCCGCGACGCCGCGGACGAAGGGGCACCACGAACCCCACCCGCTGGCCCGGCGGCCCGAGCGGGCGCCCGGCCGGATCCGGGTGGTCGGGATCTCGACCACCAACATGGACGCGAAGAACCCCCGCTACTCGACCTCCGACGCCCTGCTCGGCGTGGCGACCTCGTACGCGGAGACCGCGCTGGGCGCGGAGACCCGCACGATCCGGCTGGCCGAGCTCGAGTTCCGCCACTGCGAGGGCTACTACTCGAAGAGCGCGCGGGCCTGCACCTGGCCCTGCTCGATCACGCAGATGGACCCGGGCGACCAGCTCGACCGGGTCTACGAGGCGCTCGTGCACTGGGCGGACGTGTACCTGGTCGCGACGCCCATCCGCTGGGGGGCGGCGAGCTCGCTCTACTTCAAGATGGTGGAGCGGATGAACTGCATCCAGAACCAGGTCACCATCGCCAACCGGGTGCTGCTCCGGAACAAGGTGGCGGCCTTCATCATCACGGGCGGACAGGACAACGTGCAGGCCGTCGCCGGCTCCATGATGGCGTTCTTCGGCGAGATCGGCTGCCAGTTCCCCCAGTTCCCCTTCGTGGCCCACAGCCGGGGCTGGTCGGCCGAGGACATGGAGCACAACGTCGACTACGTCATGAAGAGCACGGAGCTCCGGGAGGGCGCGCAGATGCTGGCCGCCCGGGCCGTGGAGACCGCCACGGCGCTCGTCGCCCAGGCGGCCGCACCGGGCGAGATCGCGCGGGGCGGCCGGAAGGCGCACGCGCTCCCGCTCGACGACGGGTTGCCGGGCCGCGAGCCCCGGGAGTGACGGTCGACGCTCAGCGGCCGGCCGTCGGCCCGGTCCCCGCGAGCGGTGCCGACACCACCCGGCCCACCTCGAACCCCGCCGCCTCGAGCAGGGGCCGGAGTCGCGCCGCGTCCCCGGTGATCACGATGGCCTCCCGCCCCACGGAGAGGGCTCTCGCGGCCGCCTGCACGCGGGCCGGGTCCACGGTCGCGAGCGACGCCGGGAAGCGCTCCCAGTGGTCGGCCGGCCTCCGGCGAAGCGCCATGTCCGCGAGCTCGGCCGCGGAGGAGCGAACCGTGTCGAAGCCGAGCGTGAGCTCGCGCGCCACCTGCCACCGTGCCCGCTGGACCTCGAGTGCGGGTGCGGGCCTCGCCGCGGTGGCGGCGATGGTGTCGAGGATGACCCGGAGCGAAGGCACGAGGGCGCCGTCGGCGACGGCCAGGGCCAGGGTGAGCGGATCGGCGGTGCCGCGGTCGAGCCAGCGGGCGGAGATCCCGTAGGTGACGCCGTTCTCCATGCGCAGGTGGCGCTGCAGCGTCCAGGAGAGGTAGGTCGAGAGCGTCTCCCGGGCGGCGTCGTCGCGAGCGGCGCTCGCCGGTGAGGCGATGCCCACCTGCAGGAGGGGTTGCGTCGCGCCCGGCTGGTCGACGAGGACGATGGTGCGGCCCGCCGGAGGAGCCGGTTCGATCGCCTCCGGCTCCTTCGCCTTCCCCGAGCCCTTCCAGCCGCCGAACTCGCTCTCGATGGCGTCCCAGAGCTCGGAGTCGGGCTCGACGCTGCTCACCACGACCAGCGTGGCGCGCTCGGGCCGGAGGTTCGCCTCGGCCCAGGCGTCGACCTGGGCCGACGTCACCGTGCGGACGGTCGCCTCGGTCATGCTGGCGCCGAGCGGGCTCCCCGGGAAGAGCGTGGCGAGGAACTCCTCCTGGGCGAGGGCCGCGGGACGCATCCGCGTGTACGAGAGGGAGCGGACGTACTCGTCCTTCATCCGACCGAGCCGGTCGCCCATGGACGAGTTCCGTGCCCAGCGCCCGGCGAACTCCAGGATCTTGTCGAGGTTGCCGGCCGACCCGCGCTCGGTGCGGACGAGCCGTCCCGGCGCGCGCGTCTGCCAGGTGGAGATGCCGTACTGGACCTTCTCCACCTCGAGGAGGCGCGGGGTGGTGAGGGTGGCGAGGGCGAGCGCGGCGGTGCCGGCCGGGTAGGCGGCCGTTCCGTCCATGTCGGTCCGGAAGGCGAGCTTCACCTCGGCCACGGGCGCGGCGCCCCGGCGGGCCACCACGACCTCCAGGCCGTTCGTGAGCCGGCGCCGCTGGACCCGATCGAAGCCGGGAGCGCGCGCCACCTCCAGGATGCCCCGGGTCGGCGGGGTCCACGCACCGTCGAGGGAGGGGGGCGGCAAGTCCCCCTGGGCGGTGGAGGGGGCGGAGAGCCTCGGGTTCTGGTCGGGGACGACCAGCATCCCGAAGGTACGCTCCCCGAGGAAGTGCTCGCGCACGAAGTCGTGGATGCCTCCGGTGAGGTGGGCCGCGATCTGCCTCTGCCACCCGCCCAGGTAGTCGGGGTCGCCGTGCACGCGCAGGTGCTGAGCGATCGCGCCCACGGCAGCGGTCCCCTCGAGCGCCGTGTAGTGATCGACGAGCATCTCGTCGCGCGCGAACTGGCCCATCAGCCCGTACGCATCGTGAACCTGGAAGAGGGTGCCCTTCACCTTGTCGAGGGCCCACTGGGCGTCGGCCTCCTCGCGAAGCTCGATCCGCGCGTAGACCAGCGTGGCCCCGTCCATCTCCCAGAGTCCGGCGTCGATCCCGTCGACGAAGCGCTCGCCGCTTCCGTCCTTGAAGCTGCGAAGCGCCTGGCTCACCAGCGCCGAGACGTACGAGGTCGACGCCATCGCCCGGGCACTCTCCGCAGCGTACAGACCGGGCAGGATCCAGCCCAGCCAGAGCGTCGGCCGCTCGACGGGGCCCGTCCGCCTCAGGAGGGGGAGGTCGGCGGGGAGCGTGGGCACGGGGGGCGGCACGCGGGCGACGGCCCGCAGCTTATCGGGCGAGGGACCGGTCCCGTAGAACTGGGCGTCGAAGCGGCTGGCGAATGCCTGTGCAGCGTCCCTGGCCGGGAGCGGCGAGCAGAGCACCGCGACGGCGGCGGCCGGGGTGTAGTGCTTCTTCATCCACTGCCGGACGTCCTCGAGCGTGATGCTCCGCAGCGAGGCCTCGGTCCCGGCGATCGACCGACCGTACGGGTGGTTCCCCATCCCGAGCGCGACCAGCCACTCGACCTGCACGGTGGTGGGGGAGTGGTCCTGGCGCTGCCGGAGTTCCGAGAGGACCACGTCACGCTCGGTCTCGAACTCCTCCTTCCCGATCCCGGCCAGCGGATCGCGAAGCCGCGCCGCCTCGGCCTCCGCCATGGCCGAGAGCTGGTCGGTGCGCCCCACCGCGTAGTAGGTCGTGTGGTCCGCCGTGGTGTAGGCATTGAACTCGACGCCGGCTGCCTCCAGCCGGTCCCAGAGGCGCAGGCCGCCACCCGGTCGTCCGCGGAAGGCGAGGTGCTCGGCGAGGTGGGCCATCCCCTCCTTGCCAGGTGGATCGTCAGACGAGCCGGCCCGGTAGGAGACGCCCACCGTGGCACGCGGAGAGACCGGAATCTCGTAGGCCACGATGCGGAGCCCGGTCGGTCCCTGCGCCGCGTAGCCCTGGTACGGCACCGGCTTCCCCTTCACCTTGCTGTTGAAGGCGACGGCGGTGGTGGCGGCGAGGAGGAGGGCTGACGCTGTGGCGATCCGGAACGGGGCGGAGAAGCGCATGCCCCCGAAGCTAGCATGCCCCCAAAGGGTCGTTTCCGGAAAGTGCGTGCCCGGACCCGACGCTCGCTAGAACGCCCGCTCGGTGAGCGAGACCGCCGCCTCCGAGAGCGCACGGCGGTGCACGCCGTCGGGAACGGTCTCGAGCGCGGCCAGCGCGCTCCGCGTGTGCTCCCGCGCCAGGGCGCGCGCCGCGTCCACCCCGCCGGTGCGCTTCACCGCCGCGATCACCTCGAGGCAGACCTCGTCGGTAGGGTCGGCGCCGTCGGCGATGGGGGCGAGCCGGGCGCGCAGCGCGGGCTCGGCGACGAGGGCCCGGATGAGCGGGAGCGTGGCCTTCCCCTCCACCAGGTCGGCCCCGAGCCGCTTGCCGAGCTTCTCCGGGTCGGCGGCGTAGTCGAGGGCGTCGTCCACCAGCTGGAAGGCCGTTCCGATGCCCTCGCCGAAGCGCCCGAGCGCCGCCGGGACCGCGCCGTCCAGGCCGGCGGCCCAGCCGCCCGCCGCGCAGGCCCAGCCGAAGAGCGACGCGGTCTTGCCCTCGATGACCTCGAAGTAGTCCTGCTCGGTGGCGCGGAATCCGCCGCGGAGCGAGAGCTGCTTCACCTCTCCCTCGACGAGGCGGCGCATGGTGGCGAGCAGTGCCGGCAGCGCGCGGGCCGCGGCGGGGTGGGCGGCCGTGATCTCGAGCGACCGGGTGAGCAGCCAGTCGCCCGCCAGCACCGACACCGTGTTGCCCCAGATCACGCGAGAGGCGGGCATCCCGCGCCGGACGGGGCCGTCGTCGATGACGTCGTCGTGCAGGAGCGTCGCCGAGTGGGTCAGCTCGGCGGCCACCCCGAAGGGGACCGCGGCCGCCATCTCGCCGCCACAGGCCCCGCAGGAGAGCAGCGCCACCGTGGGGCGGATGCGCTTGCCGCCCGCCGCGACCAGGTGCCGGGCCGCGGCCTGGAGCGTGGCCTCCGCGTCGGCGGTTGCGCGGGTGAGCTGCGCCTCGAGGGCGCCGAGCTCGTCGAAGAGGTGGGGGACCTGCGCGAGCGCGGCCTGGGCCTTCTCCGGCCGGGCGCCGCGCCGGGCGGCGTCCTCCAGCTGCTCGCGGACCAGGTCGTCGTTCTCCATCGACGGCGCGATATAGCGCGCCGCCGTCGACCGGGTCAACGAATGCACCCGCCGGTCGACCCGGGCCCCCACTTGGCCTAGCCTGCCCTCCTGCGCTCGCGCCTCCCACGCCTGCTCGCCGTGATGCTGCTCGCCTCCGGCGGGACCGCGGCAGCATCGCCCGCGCAGGGGCCGCTCGGCGTGCGTACCCCCGGCACGCTCCGCGACCTCTTCCTCGACGTGGTGCAGTGGGACGCGCGCGCCGTACCCGCCCTGCGGCTCGACGTGGGCTGGTCGATGGCCAACGACTGGAGCACCCCGACCACGCTCGCCCGGAACGGGCAGCCGGTCCAGGTCCGGCTCGACGAGCAGAGCGACTCGCTCACCGCGTCGTTCCGGGTGCCCTGGGGGGTGGTCCTGGGGTCGCCGGAGGAGTCCTTCCTGCGTCGGCTGGCCACCGCGCTCGAGATCCGGGGCACCCTGCACTGGGGCGGGTGGAGCGACGGCGTCATCGACCTCTGGCACAAGGTCTTCGCCTACAACGACTTCGCCCGCCCGGCCTTTCCCCCGAACGAGATCCACCTGGCGCTCCACCCGGCCTTCCGCGAATCCCCGGTCCAGATCGACCAGGCCACCTTCGCCTTCGGCGACGTGGTCCTGCGCAACCAGCTCCTGCTCTGGCAGGGGGGCGAGCCACTGCGCGAGGGGCCGGCTGCGCGGGCCGGCGTCTCGGCCCGGCTCGATCTGAAGATCCCCACCGGATCGCTCTCCCGGATGGGCGGCTCCGGGGGGTGGGACGTGGGAATCGGCCTGCTCGGCACCTGGCAGGCCACCTCCTGGCTCGTCGGCCACGCCGTCGTCAGCGGCTCGTTCTGGTCCCCCATCCCGGGCGACCTCCCGCTGCAGCCGCGCCCCTGGCAAGCCAGCGCCGGTATCTCGCTCGTGGTCCTGCTGGGCGAGTTCTCGATCCTGCTGGAGGACCGCTGGTCGAGCGCCCCCTTCCAGTACGGCTGGGCCTGGGTCGAGGTGAACCCGGAGTGGAATCTGCAGTCGAGCGCGACGACCGCGGTGACCCTCTCGCAGAACCAGATCACCGGCGGGGTGCGCTGGGGGCCGCTCACCCTCTGGTTCCAGGAGGACTTCACGGTGGGCCACGTGCCGGACCTGGGGCCGAGGTGGTTCTACGACTCGAACGCTCCCGACGTGGCCATCGGCCTCACGCTCACCCTGCAGCCTTGACCGGGGCCGCCCTGGATCGACGGGCCCGGCGTGCTAGGTTCGACGCGTGTCCTGGGTGAAACTGGTCCTCTCCTACGACGGCACCCGTTACGTGGGGTGGCAGGTCCAGCCCAACGGCCCGTCGATCCAGGCCGAGGTGGAGCGGGCGCTCGGGACGCTCCACAAGGAGCCCGTGCGCGTCACCGGGGCAGGACGCACCGATTCCGGCGTCCACGCGCTGGGGCAGGTGGCGAGCTTTGCCGTGGAGCGCCCGCTCCCGGCGTCGGCCTACGTGAAGGGGATGAACGCGCTCCTCCCGGAGGACGTCGCGATCCGAACCGCCGAGGTCCGGGAGGCGCCCTTCGACGCCCGGCGCGACGCGCGGGGCAAGCGCTACCGTTACCGGATCGAGAACCTGCCCACCCGCTCGCCGCTCACCCGGCTGCAGGCCTGGCAGGTCTTCCGGCCGCTCGACGTCGCCGCCATGCAGGCCGCCTCCAGGTCGCTCCTCGGCCGGCACGACTTCGGCGCCTTCCGGGCCGCCGACTGCGAGGCGGCGCATGCGGTCCGCGAGCTCCGCCGGCTCGAAGTGCTCCCCGACGGCGCAGGGCGCATCGAGGTGGTGGCCGAGGCGACCGCCTTCCTGAAGCACATGGTGCGCAACCTGGTGGGGACGCTGGTCGAGGTGGGACTGGGGGCCCGGAACGCGGAGTCGATGGCGGAGCTCCTGGCCGGCCGGGACCGGACGCGGGCCGGCCGCACCGCGCCGCCCCAGGGGCTCCTGCTCGACGAGGTATTTTACGATGTGTGAATGGCGGGCTCAGCGCCCCGCCGGCCCCATCCCGAGCGCCTGCGAGATCTCCCGGGCCTTGGCCTGGAGGATCCGGCCGTTGCGCGGCCCCATCCGCAGGATCTGCTTGTCCACCTCGCCGAGCCGTTCCAGCGCCGGGTCGGCGTAGGCCCAGGTGGCTCCCGTCCCCTCCACCACGGCGACCTCCCCGTCGCGGACCGGGGCGATCTCGATCCGGTGGAGCGCGCGCGCGGCCGCCTTGTCGATCGAGCCGTCGGGGTACCCGAGGGCGCGGTAGGCGGCCTCGAGAGCGGGCCGGAGCGCGGCGTAGGCGATGACCAGCTTGTCCACGTCGACCGAGGCCACCGCGTCCCCCACCCGGTCGTAGCGCTGGTAGGACCGGGGGTCGATGTAGGCCGTGGCCCCCCGCCTCACCACCGCGAAGCTCCCGGCCGGGGCGAACGGCTCGACCTGCTTCCGGGGCACGACGCCGTTGGCCAGGTTCTCCACCGCCACGGCCCACCGCCGCGCCAGCTCGGGCGCGCCGAGGAGCCCGCGCAGGAGCGGGTTCGCGGAGATGGCCTCGACGAGGGAGCGCTGGGTCGCCGCATCCACGGCCGGCCCGGTCGCCGCCGCGGGTGCTTCCACCGCCGTCGGCGCGGCCGCAACCGGGGGAGGGGGAGGCGTGGGGGCCGTCTTGAGGTACCACCAGAGGCCTCCCGCGGCGGCCGCGACCACGGCGAGGACCACGAGCACCAGCGGGGCGGGGCTCGGCGGACGGATCGTGGTGCGGGGTCTCTCGGATTCCATGGGTCCTCCCGGGGCCGATCGTTGAACCACCGGCCGGCGGGGGGGATTCTCCCTCGAATTGCTTCCGCCGGAAACGACGAGGCCGGCGGCAGTCGCCACCGGCCTCGAATGTCTTGGGCTTTGGGAGGGTTCGCGTCTACTCGGCCTCCTTGGAAGGGATCGACCCGGCCCATGGCCGGCACCCGGCAATGAGCAGGGGGCGTGCCGAATCGCCGGGCGGGCAAGTTCCAGTGATGACGAGGGTTTGAAAATCGGGCCTGCCTCGAAACCACGCACCCGCCGGGGAGAAACGGGGCAGGGCGCCCCGGTGCGCCCCATTTCCCCACGCGGCGCCTGGGGGGCCGGCTATGGTTCGCGGGTGATCCGGGTCGGGGTCGCTGGCTGGGACTACGAGGACTGGAAGGGTCCGGTCTATCCGGTGCCCGCGCCCCGCGGCTTCGACCCGCTCTCCTGGCTCTCCGGATGGTTCGACCTCATCGAGGTCAACTCCACGTTCTACAGGCCGGCGCCGGCGAGGACGGCGCGGTCCTGGCTCTCCCGGGTCGAGGGACACCCCGATTTCCGGTTCACGGCCAAGGTGTGGCGCCGGTTCACCCATGAACGCACGCCCTTCACGGCCGCCGAGGTGCGCGCCGCGCGCGAGGGGCTCGACGTCCTGGCCGGCGCCGGTCGGCTCGGGGCGGCGCTCCTGCAGTTCCCGTGGTCCTTCAAGCGGGACGGGGCGAACCGCGAGTGGTTGCGTGCCGTTGCCGGCGCGCTGCGGGGACTCCCGCTGGTTCTCGAGGTGCGCCACGCGTCCTGGAACGTGCCCGAGCTGTACGCGTCGCTCCTCGAGCACGGCATCGGCTTCGTGAACCTGGACCAGCCGCTCTTCCGGGATTCGCTCGCGCCGTCGGCGGTGGCGACCGCGCAGGTGGGCTACGTGCGCATCCACGGGCGGAACGCGCGCGACTGGTTCCGCCGGGAGGCCACCCGCGACGAGCGCTACGACTACCTGTACACGCCGGAGGAGTTGCGTCCCTGGGCGGAGCGGGCCAGGGCCATCGCCGCTTCACCAGGGGTGACCGACGTCCACGTGGTCACCAACAACCACTTCGCCGGCCAGGAGGTGGTGAACGCGATCCAGCTCCGCTCGATGCTGGAGGGACGGAGGGTCGAGGCGCCGGAGACCCTCTGGAGGGACCACGGCCCGGCCCTCGAGCCCTTCGCTACGCCGGCCGCTTCCCCTTCCTGAACTCGAGGCTGCCGTCCTTGCCCTCGTCGACCACGATGTGGTCGCCGGGGACGAAGTCGCCGGAGAGCAGGCGTGTGGAGAGGGGGTCCTGGATCATGCGCTGGATGGCCCGCTTGAGCGGCCGGGCTCCGTAGACGGGGTCGTAGCCGGCGTCGGCGATCGCCTCCCGCCCCTTCTCGCCCAGCTCGAGCGTCATCTGCTTCTCTGCGAGCAGCTTGCGCAGCCGGGCGAGCTGGATCTCGACGATGTGCGAGAGGTCCTCCCGCGAGAGGGGGCGGAAGACCACCACGTCGTCCACGCGGTTCAGGAACTCCGGCTTGAACTCGGCGCGCAGCGCGTCCATGGCCGCCTCGCGCATCTCCTTGCCCGCATCCTTGCGCGCACCGAGCCGCATGATGTGCTCGGAGCCGACGTTGGAGGTCATGATCAGCACGGCGTTGCGGAAGTCGACCGTGCGCCCCTGCCCGTCGGTGAGCCGGCCGTCGTCGAGGATCTGGAGGAAGACGTTGAACACGTCGCGGTGGGCCTTCTCGATCTCGTCGAAGAGCACCACCGAGTAGGGACGGCGGCGCACCGCCTCGGTGAGCTGCCCGCCCTCCTCGTACCCCACGTAGCCGGGGGGCGCACCGATGAGGCGGGAGACGGCGTGCTTCTCCATGTACTCCGACATGTCGATGCGGATCATCGCGTCGTCGTCGTCGAAGAGGAACTCGGCGAGCGCACGCGCGGTCTCGGTCTTTCCCACGCCGGTGGGGCCGAGGAAGATGAAGGACCCGATGGGGCGGTTGGGGTCCTGCATGCCGGAACGGGAGCGTCGCACCGCCGCGGAGACCACCTGCACCGCCAGTTCCTGCCCGACGACCCGCTCGGCGAGCCGCTTCTCCATGGAGAGCAGCTTCTCCTTCTGCCCCTCCATGAGCTTCGCGACCGGGATGCCGGTCCACTTGGAGACCACCTCGGCGATCTCCTCGGGGGTGACCTCCTCGCGCAGCATGGCGCCCCCCTTCTGCGCCTCGGCCAGCTCCTTCTGGACACGGTCGATCTCCGCCTGCACCGCCGGCAGCTTGCCGAACTTCACCTCGGCGGCCCGGTTGAAGTCGGCCCTGCGCTCGGCGTCGGCCTGCTCGTTCCTCACGGTCTCGAGCTCGGCCCGCAGCGTGGAGAGCTTCTGGATGAGCCCCTTCTCCCGGTCCCAGCGGGCCTTCAGGCCGGCGAAGGTCTCGTTCAGCCCGCCGATCTCCTTCTCGACGTCGGCGAGGCGCCGGCGGGAGGCGTCGTCCTTCTCCTTCTTGAGCCCCTGCTTCTCGATCTCCAGCTGCGCGATGCGGCGGCGGATCTCGTCCACCTCGGTGGGCATCGAGTCGATCTCGATGCGCAGCCGGCTCGAGGCCTCGTCGACCAGGTCGATGGCCTTGTCGGGGAGGAAGCGGTCGGTGATGTAGCGGTTGGAGAGGCGCGCCGCGTCCACCAGGGCCGCGTCCTGGATGCGGACCTTGTGGTGGACCTCGTAGCGCTCCTTCAGGCCGCGCAGGATGGAGACGGTGTCCTCCACCGAGGGCTCGCCCACGAAGACCGGCTGGAAGCGCCGCTCCAGCGCCGGGTCCTTCTCGATGTGCTTGCGGTACTCGTTCACGGTGGTGGCGCCGATGGCGTGCAGCTCGCCGCGGGCCAGCGCCGGCTTGAGCAGGTTGCCGGCGTCCATGGCCCCCTCGGCCGCGCCCGCGCCCACGATGGTGTGCATCTCGTCGATGAAGAGGACGATCTGCCCCTCGGAGGCGATGACCTCCTTCATCACCGACTTGAGCCGCTCCTCGAACTCGCCGCGGAACTTGGCGCCGGCCACCAGCGAGCCCATGTCGAGCGAGAGGATCTTCTTGCCCTTCAGCCCCTCGGGCACGTCGCCGTCGACGATCCGGCGGGCCAGCCCCTCCACGATGGCGGTCTTGCCCACGCCCGGATCGCCCACCAGCACCGGGTTGTTCTTGGTGCGCCGCGAGAGGATCTGGATGGTTCGCCGGATCTCCTCGTCGCGGCCGACCACCGGGTCGAGCTTGCCCTTGCGGGCGAGCTCGGTGAGGTCCTTCGTGTACTTCTCCAGCGCACGGTACTGGCTCTCCGCCTCCGGGCTGGTGACCCGGGCGCCGGCGCGCATGTCCTTCACGGCGCCGCGGATGCGGTCTGCGGTGGCGCCGGCGGAGCGCAGCGCCTCGCCCGGCGGGCTCCTGTCCTCGGCGGCGGCCGCGAGCAGGTGCTCGGTGGAGACGTACTCGTCCTTGAGCTGCTTCGCCTCCTGCTCGGCCCGGTCGAGCAGCTTCTGCAGCCGGTTGCCGAAGTAGGGCTCGCCGCCGCCCTTCACCTTCGGGATGGCCCGCATCTCGTCCTCGAGCCGGTCCTCCACCTGCCCGGGGTTGGCGCCGATGCGCTCGAGAAGCGGCTTCGCCACGCCCTCCTGCTGGTGGAGCAGGGCGAGGAGCAGGTGCTCGAGGTCGATGGCCTGGTGCTCGCGCTTGCGGGCCTCGGCCTGGGCCTCCTGCAGGGCTTCCTGGGCCTTCACGGTCAGCTTTTCGGGTCGCATACCTCGAGAGCCTAAGTACCCGAGCATGCATGGCAAGTGCCGGTTTGGGGCATTAGGGCTGGGGAGGTGTCCGATCCCTCTCCTCGAAGCGCGACGCCGCCATCCGTTCTCTCCATGGGCCGGGCCCTGCCCCGAAACTACGCCGATCAGGAGACCCTCACCGCGGCGCTGCGCGCCCACTGGGCCCGCCAGCACTTCAACGCCGACCGGCTCGAGGAGCTGCACCGGGCCGTGAAGGTGAAGGGGCGCCACCTCGCCCTGCCGCTGGCGGAGTACCCTCCGCTCGACACCTTCAAGAAGTCGAACGACGCCTGGATCCGGGTCGCCGAGGAGCTGGGCGCCGAGGCCGTCACCCGGGCCCTCGACGCGGCCGGGCTCCGGCCTGCCGACGTGGATCAGCTGGTGTTCGTCACCGTCACGGGCCTGGCCACGCCCTCGATCGACGCCAGGCTGGTGAACCGGCTCGGGCTGCGGCGCGACGTGAAGCGGGTCCCGGTCTTCGGGCTGGGCTGCGTGGCCGGAGCGGCCGGGCTGGCGCGCCTGTCCGACCTCCTGACCGGGTTCCCCGGCGACGTGGGCGTGCTCCTCTCGGTGGAGCTCTGCTCGCTCACCCTGCAGCGCGAGGACCTGTCGGTCGCGAATGCGGTGGCCTCGGGGATCTTCGGCGACGGCGCGGCGGCCGTGGTGCTGGCAGGAGGATCACGAAAGGTGAACGGGACGCCGGGACCGCGCGTCGTCGCCACCCGGGCCGCCTTCTACCCCGACACCGAGTGGGTCATGGGCTGGGACTTCCGCGACACCGGCTTCCAGGTGGTGCTCTCGGCCGAGGTCCCCCGCATCACCCGCGAGAACATCGGCCGCGACGTCGACGGCTTCCTGGCCTCGCAGGGGCTCGGGCGCGACGACGTGCGCCACTGGATCGCCCACACCGGCGGTCCCAAGGTGCTGGAGGCGTTCCAGTCCGCGCTCGGCCTCCCCGACGGGGCGCTCCGCCGCTCCTGGCAGATCCCTCGAGGAGGTGGGCAACCTCTCGTCGGCGTCGGTGCTCTTCGTCCTCGGCGACCTGATCGAGTCGGGGGAGCCCCGCCCCGGGGACCTCGGGATCGTCGTGGCCATGGGGCCCGGCTTCTGCGCCGAGATGGTCCTGCTCCGGTGGTGAAGGGAGCCCGCACGTGACCGCGCTCCACGCATACCTGGTGCTCCTCGGGCTCGTCGCCGTCGAGCGGGGACTCGAGCTCTCCGTCTCGACCCGGAACGCGCGCCGGCTGCTCGCCCGCGGCGGCAAGGAGACCGGCCGGCGGGCCTACCAGGTGATGGTGGCGTTCCACGCCGTCTTCCTGCCGGCGCTGGCGCTCGGCGCCGTCGCCTACCGCGAGCCGCCGCCGGCCTGGGCCTGGCTCGCCGTGGCGGGCGTGCTGGCCGCCCAGGCGCTGCGCTGGTGGGCGGTGCGGACGCTGGGCGACCGGTGGAGCACGCGCGTCATCGTGGTCCCGGGGGAGGAGCCGGTGACCGGCGGTCCGTACCGGTACCTGCGCCACCCCAACTACCTGGCGGTGATCCTGGAGATGGCCTGCCTTCCCCTCGCCTGGGGCATGTGGCGCCTCGCCCTGTTGTTCACGCTTGGGAACGCGGCGATCCTGTGGTTCCGCATCCGGGAGGAGGAGCGCGCCCTCGGCCCCAGGTGGGCCGAGGCCTTCGAGGGGAAGGGGAGGTTCGTGCCATGACGGAGGGCGACGCCGCCATCTCGCGCGAGCAGGAGGTCGCCGCGGAGATCCGGCGCATCGTCCGGGACGACCTCCACGCCCGGACCGAGTTCGGCGACGACGAGGAGCTGGCCTCCCGCCTCGACTCCCTGGCGCTGCTCTCGCTCGTGGTGGCGGTCGAGGACCGCTTCCGCATCGTCCTCACCGAGGAGGACGCCAGCTCGGCGCGCTCGCTGTCCGACCTGGCGCGCATCGTGGCCGCCCGGGCCAGGCCGGAGGTCGTCCCGTGACGCGGCTCCTCGGACCGCCCGCACCCTTGCCACGCCACGTCTCGATGGCGGCCATGCTCTCCGCGGCGGCCCACCACCCGTCCGGCGTCACCTTCGTGGGACTCCGCGAGGACGAGACCCGTCTGTCCTGGGCCGACGTCGAGTCGCGCGCCCGCCGGGCCGCCGGAGCGCTCGTGGCCCGCGGCATCCGTCCCGGCGACCGGGTGGCCATCGTGCTCCGGACCGAGCCGGCCTTCCTCGACGCGTTCTTCGGCGCGCTCCACGCGGGCGCCGTGCCGGTGCCCCTCTACCCGCCGGTCCGGCTCGGGCGCATGGACGAGTACTCCGAGGCGACCGCCCGAATGCTGCGGGTCTCGGGGGCCCGAGCGCTCGTCACGTCGGGGAGCGTGTCGCGGGTGATCGGCCGGGCGGTCGCGGCCGCCGGACCGGGGCTCGACCTCGGCGTGCTGGACGCGGCCGGCCTCCTGCGGGGGAGCGAGGTCTCGATTCCCCGGAGCGGCCCCGACCTGGCGCTGGTCCAGTTCTCCTCCGGCTCCACGGTGGACCCGAAGCCCGTGGCGCTCTCCCACGCCAGCCTCGGCGCGCAGGTCGACGCGCTCGTCGCGCTCATCGCCCCCAGCGCCGCCGACGTCCTCGTCTCCTGGCTGCCGCTCTACCACGACATGGGACTCATCGGCTGCCTGCTCGGCGCGGTGAGCTACCCCGGACCGCTCGTGCTCATCGCCCCAGAGCACTTCCTGGCCCGCCCGGCCCTGTGGCTGCGCGCCCTTTCCCGCCACCGTGGAACCATCTCGGCCGCGCCCCACTTCGCCTACGCCTACGCCGCCGACCGGGTCCGCGAGGCCGACCTGGAGGGACTCTCGCTCGCCTCCTGGCGCATCGCGCTCGACGGCGCCGAGCCGGTCACCACCGGCGCGCTCCGGCGCTTCGCGGCCCGGTTCGCCCCCTTCGGCCTCGACCCCGGCGCCCTCATGCCGGTCTACGGCCTCTCCGAGGCCTCCCTCGCCGTGACCTTCTCTCCGCGCGGGCGGCCGCCGCTCGCCGAGCGGATCGACCCGGGGGCGCTCCGCTCCGGCCAGGTGTCGCCGGGCGGGCGGGAGGTGGTCTCGGTGGGTGCTCCCATTCCCGGGGTCGAGGTGGAGGTCCGGGGCGAGGACGACGACGCGCTCCCGGAGCGGTGCCTGGGGCGCATCCACGTGCGAGGCCCCTCGCTCATGCAGGGCTACCTGGGCGACGACGCCGCCACCTCGCGGGCGTTGCGGGATGGCTGGCTCGACACCGGGGACCTGGGCTTCCACGCCGGCGGGGAGCTCTTCGTGCACGGACGGGCCAAGGACCTGGTGATCGTGCGCGGCGCCAACCACGCGCCGGAGGAGTTCGAGGCCTGCCTGGCGGGCATCGAGGGGCTGCGTGCGGGGTGCGCGGTGGCGCTCGGCTTCCTGCCGGACGGGGGGGACGGCGAGGAGCTCCTGGTCCTGGCCGAGCGGGCCCGGGGAGCGCGCGGCGGAGGAGCGGCCCTGGAGGAGGCGGTGCGCGACGCGGTGTCGTCGCGGACCGGCGTGCGACCCCACACCGTGCGAATCCTCGAGCCCGGGACCCTTCCGCGCACCTCCAGCGGAAAGATGCGGCGCGGCGAGGCCCTGCGCCGCTTCCAGGCCGGGAAGCTCCTCCCTCCGCGCAAGGTGAACGTGCTCTCGCTGGCGCGGGAGGTCCTGGCCGGCCGGCTCGCCCGCGCCCGGGCCCGGAGGTGACGTGCGGGACGTGATCGTCATCGGGGGGGGCCCGGCGGGGCTGGCGGCGGCAACGGCCGTCGCGGCGCGGGGGCTCGACGCGCTGGTGCTCGAGCGGCGCGCGCTTCCCGTCGACAAGGCCTGCGGGGAGGGACTCCTCCCCGGGGGAGTCCGGGCCCTCCAGGCCCTGGGCGCGGCGCGGCACCTCGACCCGGACGGCTGGTCCCCCCTGCGCGCCATCCGCTGGGTCCAGGAGGACGGCACCTCCGCCCAGGCGCGGCTGCCCGGACCCGGGGGGATGGGCATCCGCCGGCTGGCCCTCTCCGCGGCCCTCGCCGCGCGGGCGCGCGAGGCCGGCGCCGAGGTCCGCGACGGGGCCCCGGTGGAAACGCACCGGCGCGACGCCGGCGGCGGAACCGTCGTCCTCGCGTCCGGCGAGGAGTTCCGCGCCCGCGTCCTGGTCGCCGCCGACGGGCTCGCCTCGGCAATCCGGGATCGGGAAGGGCTCTCGGGGCACGCTCGCGGCCTTCGCCGCTTCGGCCTCCGGCGCCACTTCGCCCTCGCCCCCTGGACCGACGCCGTGGAGGTCCACTTCTCGCGCGGCGTCGAGGCCTACGTCACCCCGGTGGGGCCCCGGCGCGTCGGCCTGGCCTTCCTCTTCGAGGAGGGAGCCGCACCCGACTTCGAGGGCCTGATGGCGCGCTTCCCGTCGCTCGCATCCCGCCTGGCCGGTGCACCCTTCGACTCGGCGCTCGCCGGGGCTGGCCCGCTCGGGCGGGATGCCTCCGCGCGCGTCCTGGACCGGTTGCTCCTCGCCGGGGACGCCGGCGGCTACGTCGACGCCATCACCGGCGAGGGGGTGTCGCTGGCTCTCGAGGAGGCCGTCCTGCTGGGGAACCTCCTGCCGGACGCCCTCTCCCGGGGTGCGACGCGGCAGGCGCTCCTCCCCTGGGAGCAGGCGGTCCGGAACCGGCACCGGCGCCACGCGGCGGTGACCCGGCTCGTGCTGTCCATGGCGCGACGCCCGCGCCTTCGACGCGCCGCGGTGCGGTGGCTGGGCCGCGCCCCGCGCCTCTTCGACGCGCTGGTGGCCGGCGCCGTGGGCTGATCGACGCGCGCGTCGCGAGAATCGAGCGCAAGCGCGCCGGTCCGTGATTAACTGAGCCCCTTCAATCGGAGGCGACAATGCGTTCGACGGTGCTCGGAGCGGGGTCCTGGGGAACCGCGCTAGCCTCGGTGCTGGCCAGCAAGGGTTTTCCGGTGACGCTCTGGGGGCGGGACGCCCCGGTGCTCGACGCCGTGCTGAAGGATCACGAGAACCCGCACTACCTGCCCGGAATCAAGCTACCCCCGTCGCTCGGGGCCACCCCGAACCTCGCC
Organism: uncultured delta proteobacterium; assembly: GCA_963802065.1. GTDB lineage: Bacteria > Myxococcota > Myxococcia > Myxococcales > Anaeromyxobacteraceae > CAIOAK01. Next base: position 285,541 of record CAWDHF010000012.1, read on the forward strand.
CGGGCCCTCGAGGGCGCCGAATTGGTGGTCTTCGCCGTCCCCAGCTCCGGGATGCGGCAGGTGGCCATCGAGGCGAAGCGCCACCTCCACGCCGGGACGGCGGTGGTCTCGGCGGCGAAGGGCATCGAGGAAGGCAGCCTCATGTCCATGGCCGAGGTGCTCGAGGACGTGCTGCCGGTGGCCATGCACCCGTACCTGGCCTACATCGGGGGCCCCTCCTTCGCCCGCGAGGTGGTGCAGCAGATGCCCACCGCGGTCACCGTGGCAGGACGCTGGGACCGGGTGACCAAGTCGGTGCAGGACGCCTTCCACACCCGCTGGTTCCGGCCCTACACCTCCAACGACATCCCCGGGAACGAGCTCGGTGGCGTGGTGAAGAACGTCATCGCCATCGCCGCCGGCATGTCGGACGGCCTCGGGTTCGGCGCCAACGCGCGGGCCGCCCTCATCACGCGGGGCCTCGCCGAGGTGACGCGACTCGCGGTGCGCAAGGGGGCGAACCCCATGACGCTGGCCGGCCTCTCCGGCGTGGGCGACCTCGTGCTCACCTGCTCGTCCGATCTCTCGCGCAACCGGCGGGTGGGGTTCGGGCTCGGGAAGGGGCAGACCCTGGCCGCCGTCCAGGCCGAGGTCGGGCAGGTGGCCGAGGGCGTCGTGGCCGCCCGGACGGTCCGGGAGCTGTCCCACCGGCTCCACGTCGAGATGCCCATCACCGAGGTGGTCTACCGGGTGCTCCACCAGGACCTCACGCCCAAGCAGGCGGTGGTGGACCTCATGACCCGGGAGACCAAGGCGGAGATCTAGGGTGTCCGCCCGGGAAGCGATCCGCGTCGCCGCGGAGAAGGTCGAACGGCTCCGTTCCGATCCGTCGCTCGGCCGCGACGAGGCGCTCGGGCTCTTCGACGACGCCTTCGCCGAGCTGGGGAACGCCGCGGCCCAGGCGAGCCTGCTCCGCAACGTCCACCCGTCGTCCGAGGTCCGCGACTCGGCCGAGCGGGAGGAGCAGGAGATCGACGCCTTCCAGACCGGGCTCTCGCTGGACCGGGGCCTGTACGACGCGCTGGCCCGCGTCGACCTCGCCGGAGCCGACGCCGTCACCCGCTGGATGGTCGAGAAGGCCCTGCGCGACTTCCGGCGCGCCGGGGTGGACCGCGACGACGCCACCCGGGCGCGGGTCCGCGAGCTGCGCGACGAGCTGGTGCGCATCGGGCAGGAGTTCGGGCGAAACGTCCGCGACGACGTGAAGGAGCTGAGGGTCGAGCCGGCCGAGCTGGCCGGGCTTCCGGAGGACTGGTTGCGGGCGCGGCCCCCCGGCGCCGACGGCAAGGTGGCGGTCACCACCGACCCCACCGACTACGTCGCCGTCGTGACCTGGGCCGAGAGCGCTTCCCTGCGCGAGCAGCTCTGGCGCCTGCAGCGGCAGCGGGCCCACCCGGAGAACCTGGAGGTGCTCTCGCGGATGCTCTCCCGCCGCGCCGAGCTGGCCCGCCTGCTCGGCCACCCGACCTGGGCCGCCTACGCCACCGAGGACAAGATGATCGGCGGGGAGGCCCAGGCTGCCGCCTTCATCGAGCGCATCGCCGACGCGGCCGGGGCGCGCATGCGGCGCGACCACGCCGAGCTGCTCGCGCGCAAGATGCGCGAGCTGCCCGGCGCCGAAGGGGTCGACCCCTGGGACTCGGCCTTCTACTCGGAGCGGATCAAGGCGGAGCGCTTCGGCGCCGACGCCCGTGCCGCCCGCCCGTACCTCGAGTACCGGGCGGTGCGCGACGGGATCCTCGATCTCACCGGAACGCTCTTCGGCATCGCCTACCGGCGCGTGGACTTCGATGACGCCTGGCACCCGGACGTCGAGGCGTTCGACGTGGTGGAGGGGGAGCGCGTCCTGGGCCGCATCTGGCTCGACATGCACCCCCGGGAGGGCAAGTACAAGCACTTCGCCCAGTTCACGAGGGTCAACGGGCAGGCCGGGCGGCGGCTGCCCGAGGGCGTGCTGGTCTGCAACTTCCCCCGGCCCGGCGATGCACCCGCGCTCCTCGACCTCTCCGAGGTGCGCACGCTCCTCCACGAGTTCGGCCACCTCCTCCACCACGTGCTGGGCGGCCACACCCGCTGGAGCGCCCACTCCGGCGTGGCAACCGAGTGGGACTTCGTCGAGGCGCCCTCCCAGCTGCTCGAGGAGTGGGTACGCGACCCGGTGGTGCTCCGCCGCTTCGCCCGCCACGTCCAGACCGGCGAGCCCATCCCCGAGGACCTGGTGCGCCGCCTCGACGCCTCGGAGGAGTTCGGCAAGGGGCTCACGGTCCGCCAGCAGATGTTCTACGCCGCCGTCAGCCTGGAGCTGCACCGGCGCGACCCCGAGGGGCTCGACACCACCGCGCTGGTGGCCGACCTGATGGAGAGGTACACCCCTTTCCGCCACGTGCCCGGGACCTTCTTCCACGAGTCCTTCGGCCACCTCGACGGGTACTCGGCGCTCTACTACACGTACATGTGGTCGCTGGTCATCGCCAAGGATCTCTTCTCGGTCTTCCAGGGCGAGGGGATCCTCGCGCCCGGGCCGGCCCGGCGCTACCGGACGGCGGTCCTCGAGCCCGGCGGCTCGAAGCCGGCGGCCCAGCTGGTCCGGGACTTCCTGGGACGGGACGCGAGCTTCGCGCCCTTCGAGCGCTGGCTGTCGACGGGAGCGTGAGCCGATGAACGAGACCGACATCCGGACCACCGAGACCGGTCCGCGCCGCCGCATCAAGGAGATGGAGGTGATGGTGGCCGAGGCCAGGGTGGAGACCCACGACACCGTCACCCTCATCCTCTTCACCGGCAACGATCACCTCGAGTACAAGGCCGGCCACTTCCTCACGATCGACCCGCACCAGTTCGAGGCCCTCGACCGCTTCATCGCCTTCTTCGAGGACGTGAAGGGGAAGAGGGAGGCCTCGCGCGCCTACTCGATGTCGTCGGCGCCCCACGAGCGCTACCTGGCCGTCACCGTGAAGGAGGAGCGCTACGTCTCCGGGCTGACGCGGTACCCGCCGCTGCTCTCCCCGCTGCTGGTGAGGCGCACCACCCGCGGAATGCGCCTCCTCATCACCGGTTTCACCGGCCCCTACGTGCTCCCCGACGACGTCGAGCAGCGCACCGACCACGTCGTGCACGTGGTGGCCGGGTCGGGCGCCGTGCCCAACTACGCCATGGTCAAGTGGGCCCTCGTTCACTGTCCGTCCATCTGCCACACCTGGGTCTGCTCCAACAAGACCTGGCAGGACGTCATCTTCCGCGACGAGCTGGCCGAGCTGGAGCGGAGGCACCCGTCGCGCCTCCGCGTCGTGAACCTCCTGACCCGCGATCCGGTCACCCCGGTCTCGCAGGGGGTCTGGAAGGGTCGGCTCAACGCCGCCACCCTCAGGGACCTGGTGCCCGACCCCCGGGCGGCGCTGGTGTACGCCTGCGGCCCCGCCAACGGGCCCCACGAGAAGGCGGCCGCCAGGGCCGGAGGCGTCGAGCTCCAGCCCCGCTTCCTCGAGGCCGCCGTCGCCGCCCTGCGCGACGCCGGCTTCCCGGAGGACCGGATCAAGCTGGAGTCGTGGGGGTGAGCGTGCGCCGGACGCTGCGCGCCGCGCCCACCCTGCTGCGGGTGGGATTCTCCGAGGCGGTGGCCTACCGGGCCGAGTTCCTGGTCTGGCTGCTCTCCACCAACATGCCGCTCGTCATGCTGGCGCTCTGGAGCGCGGTGGCGCGGGACGGCCCGGTGGGCCGCTTCACCCAGGCCGACTTCACCGCCTACTACCTGGCCGCGCTGGTGGTCCGGCTCATGACCGGGGCCTGGGTGGTCTGGGAGTTGAACTTCGAGATCCGCCAGGGGACGCTGGCCTTCCGGATGCTGCGCCCGGTCCACCCGCTGGTGGCCTACGCCGCCGAGAACGTGGCGGCCATGCCGGTGCGCCTGGCCATCTCCCTGCCGGTGGCGCTCGTCGCCCTGTGGATCCTGGGCGGGAAGCACGTCACCCACGACCCGCTGCTCCTCGCCCTCTTCCCGGTGACGGTCTTCTCGGCCTGGCTCATCACCTACCTGGCCATGGCCGCGGTGGGCTGCCTGGCCTTCTGGTTCGAGTCGGCCACCTCGCTCTTCGACGTGTGGCTCGGGCTCTTCGGGATCTTCTCCGGCTACCTGGTCCCGCTCGAGCTCTATCCACGATGGGTGAATGACGTCTCCTGGTTCCTGCCCTTCCGCTACATGCTGGCCTTCCCGGTGGAGCTGGTCACCGGGGGGCTGACCCGCTCCCAGGCGCTGGCCCAGCTGGCCGCCCAGCAGGTCTTCGTGCTGGTCCTGTTCGGGGCGGCGGCCGGGATGTGGCGGCTGGGGACGCGGCGCTTCGCGGCGTTCGGGGGATAGGCACCCGGATGATGCGCTACCTCCGGCTCCTCGCGGTGCAGTTCCGGGCCTCGCTCCAGACCTCGATGCAGTACCGCGTCGACTTCCTGGTCCAGGGAGCCATGTCCTTCTTCTGGATGGCGTGGGCGGTGGTCCCGCTGCTGGTGGTCTTCGGCACGCGCGACCGGGTGGCCGGATGGGATTTCGACCAGGCGCTGGTGGTGATGGGCTGGTTCCTGGCCATGAAGGGCGTGCTGGAGGGCGCGGTGAACCCGTCGCTGGCGAGCGTGGTCGAGCACATCCGCAAGGGGACGCTCGACCTGGTGCTCCTCAAGCCGGCCGACGCCCAGTTCCTGGTCTCGACCGCCAAGTTCGCGCCGTGGCACGTGGTGGACGTGGCGGCCGGGGTGGGCGTCATCGCCTGGGCCCTCTCGCGGCTGGCCATGGTCCCGGGGCCGGCCCAGCTCTCGGCGGCGCTGCTCCTCACCGTCTGCGCCGTGGCCGTCCTCTACTCGCTCTGGATCCTGGTGGTGTCGGCCGCCTTCTTCGTCGTGAAGGTCGACAACCTCTCCTTCCTGTTCCTCTCCATCTTCGACGCGGCCCGCTGGCCGGTGTCGGTCTTCACCGGCTTCTGGCGATTCCTCTTCACCGTGGTCGTCCCGCTGGCCCTCATGACCACCCTTCCGGCCGAGGCCCTGCTCGGGCGCATCCGGCCGATCGCGGTGGTGGCGGCGGTGGCCGGGTCGCTGGCCTTCGTTGCCTCCGCACGGGTGGTTTGGCTGCGGGCCATCGCGCGGTATACCTCGGCCTCGTCCTAGCCACCGCCATGCTCCGGCTCACCTTCCTCGGCACCTCGGGTGCAATGCCCACGGCCGCCCGCAACCTGTCGGGGCTGTCGGTGCGCCACGGGCGGGAGCACTACCTCATCGACTGCGGGGAGGGCACCCAGCGCCAGATGATCCGGTACGGCACCGGCTTCGACGTCACCGCCATCTGCTTCACCCACTTCCACGCCGACCACTACATCGGGGCCATCGGCTTCGTGCGCACCCTCTCCATGCTGGGGCGGGGGAGGGCCCTCGACGTCTACGGCCCGGCGCCGGCCCGGCCGTTCCTCGAGGAGTTGCTGCTCCGCGGCACCGATCCCCTGGCATTCGAGGTCCGGATCCACGAGGTGAACCCCGGCGACGCCATCCGGCGCGACGGCGCGACGCTCCGCCCCTGGGCCACCCGACACCGGATCACCTCGGTGGGCTGGGTGCTTCACGAGGACGGGCGCCCGGGGCGCTTCCACCCCGAACGGGCCCGCGAGGCCGGGGTGCCGGAGGGCGCGCTGTGGGGCGAGCTGCAGCGCGGGCGTCCGGTGACGCTGCCGGGCGGGCGGGTGGTGCACCCCGGGTCGATCGTGGACGCCCCGCGCCGCGGGCGGCGGGTGGCGGTGACCGGCGACACCCGTCCCTGCCCGGAGACGGTCGAGGCCGCGCGGGGCGTCGATCTCCTGGTTCACGAGTGCACCTTCGGCGACGGCGAGGCGGCCCGTGCGGTCGAGACCACCCACTCCACGGCGAGGGAGGCAGGCCGCGTCGCGCGGGACGCGGGCGTGGCGCGGCTCGTGCTCACCCACCTCTCCACCCGCTACGACACCGAGCCCGCGCCGCTGCTCGCCCAGGCCACCGAGGAGTTCGCCGGCCCCGTCGAGGTGGCCCGCGACGGGCTGGTGCTCGAGATGCCTTACCCGGAGTGAACGTGGGAACGCCCGCCGACGACCTGCAGCGCTGGATCCCCGGACTGCTCGCGGCCTGGCGCGGCCTGCGCCGGGAGGTGCGCCGCGGTCCGCGCCCCCCGCCCGACCAGCTCCTTCCCGACGAGCTGCGCGAGGTGGCCGCGGCGGTGCAGCGCCTCTCGCTCGGGCTCACCCGGGACCGCAAGCTGGCCGGGGCCCGCTACCTCGAGGACGACCGGCTGCTGGGCGCCTACCTGCTCTTCTACTGGCCGGTCTCCTACCTCCAGGCGCGCGGCGTACTCTCCGAGCTGCCCCGCCGCCCCCGCTCGGCGCTCGACCTGGGCAGCGGGCCCGGGCCGGTGGCCTTCGCGTCCCTGGACGCCGGCGCCGCCGAGGTGGTGGCCGCCGACCGGTCGGCCCGGGCGCTGGCCGCGGCGCGCCGGCTCGCCGCCGGGATGGGCGAGCCGCTCTCCACCCGCGAGTGGGACCCGCAACGGCGCGGCGACCTCTCCGGCCTGGCCGGGGGGCGCAAGTTCGACCTCGTCACCCTGGGTCACGTGGTGAACGAGGTCTTCCAGGGAGAGGGAGCTGCGGCGCGGCGCGCCGGCCTGCTCGAGCAGGCGCTCGACCTGCTCGCGCCCGGCGGGTCGCTGGTGGTGATCGAGCCGGCGCTGCGGGAGACCTCCAGGGAGCTGCTGGAGGTGAGGGACCTGCTGGTGGCGCGCGGCGTGGCGGTGCGCGCGCCCTGCCTGTTCCGCGGCGCCTGCCCCGCGCTGGTCCGCCCCACCGACTGGTGCCACGCCGAGCGGCCGATCGCCCCGCCCCCGCTCGTGGACGAGATCGGCAGGCGGGCCGGGCTCCGCAAGGAGGCGGTGAAGATGAGCTACCTCGTGCTGGCGCCGAAGGGGGAGGGGTGGCGGGAACCGCCGGCGGGGATCACCTTCCGGATCGTCTCCGAGCCGCTGCCGTCGAAGGGGCGGCTGCGCTACATGGGCTGCGGGCCGGAGGGACGCAAGGGACTCGCGCTGCAGGAGAAGGACGTGACGCAGCGCAACCGGGCGTTCGATGGGCTGCTGCGTGGCGACGTCGTCGAGGTCACGTCGGTGGAGCCGCGCGGGGACGGATTGCGTCTCTCGCAGGAGTCCGACGTCCGGGTGATCGCAGCGGCCGGGCGGCCCGTGCCATGAGTGTCGTGAGTCCGGATCGCCTTCGGCCCGTCCTCGCGGATGCCGCCGGGCGACGGTTCGCCCCTCTCCGCATCGCTGGTCCTCGCGACTGGCCGGATTCGCGATGGGTGAATGGTGCAGGGGTCGCTGCGGAGATGTGATGAACGGGGTCGTTCCCCTGATGCGGCGATAATTGCCGCATCGATCGGCCAGATCGAAGGAGGAACGACCCCATGGAGCACATTGGCATGGACCTGCATCGCCGCCAGAGCACTTACTGCGTCGTCGACGACGCCGGGAAGGTCACCGCCCGAGGGAGGGTGGAGAGCACCCAGGAGGGATGGAGTTCGCTGTTGAAGCGCTGGCCCAGAGAGGAGATTGGGCTGGCGGTGGAGACCGGCACGCTCACCTGGATGGCCGTCGACTGCGCTCGGGAACTCGGCATCGAGCCGGTGGTGGTCGACGCGCGGCAATTCAAGCTGGTTGCATCGAGCAAGAAGAAGAGCGACCGGAGGGACGCCTTTCATCTTGCCGATGCGCTGCGAGCAGGGCTCGCCCAGCGGTGCACGGTGACGGTCCCCAGCGCGCGGGCACGTAGCGGGCGAGGGGTATTGCAGGCGCGGTCGACGGTGGTGAAGCAGTGCACGGTGCTGCGGAACGCCGCATGCGGACTCCTGCGCTCGATCGGCATCCAGGTGAGTGCCCGTCGGTTCGCGTCCGATGCGCACTGGGGGAAGGTGCTCGCCGAGAACCAGATCCCACACTTCATGCGCAAGGCCCTGGAGATCCACCGCAGCACCTGGAGGGCGCTCGAGGCGGCACGCAAGGAGTTCAACGATCTGGTCGAGGCCGAACTCCTGCAGTGGCCGGAGGCGGCCCGCCTGAAGGAGATCGCTGGGTACGGCGACGTGGTGACGCTCGCCGTCGCGAGCAGCATCGACGACCCCCACCGGTTCCGGGAGGAGAAGCAGGTTGCGAGCTACGCCGGGATGGTGCCCACCGTCCGGGACAGCGGGGACAGTACCTGGCGCGGCGGGATCACACACCAGGGACGGGTCTTGCTGCGCGTGGCGATGGTTCAGGCCGCCCACGCAGCGTTTCACAGCAAGAAGCTGAGCCCCGCGCTGAGGCGATGGGCGCTGCGGCTCCTGATGCGCAAGGGGCGCCAGGTGGCAGCGGTGGCGCTCGGGCGTCGCCTCCTCCTGCTCGGCTACAAGCTCATGCGCACGGGCGAGGTCTACGACCCGACATTCGGAGCGGAGGCGACTGCATAGGATTCGTCACGTTCATCAACTTGAAGGAGACCTTGACGTATCGGTAGCGGGACACAGCGATTCGAGGGTGGCGTTGCCCGACATTGCCTTGGTTGCCTGTACGGAGACCGTTGCGGAGATTGGGCGCGCCGCCCCCGAAACAAGAGCCTGAGCGCTCTCGACCACACCCATGTGACCGGCGAAGCTGAGCCGAGCACGAAGAGAAGCCTGAGTCGCTGCCCCGCACACCGTCTTGACAGGAACGACCCCGTTCAGAGAAGGCGATGCTCGGAGGGGCGACCGCGCCGGCTGGGACGGCACGGGCCGAAGGCGACCCGGGCGCACTCGCCTCGTAGTGATATCCGGGTGGAGGGCGTCGTCGCGGGACCCGTCAGTCCGTCAGGCGGGCCGGGTGGCCCCGGCGCGGGGCGCTTCCGCAGGGGGCGCCGCAACGGTGCCACTCGAATCACGCTGTTCGGCGGCGCAGTCCGGCCGGATTCGCTCTGCCCCCGAGGACCCGGCGCCCCCAGCGACGCGGGCCATCCGGAACCGCCGGCATCACGGACGGTGTCCCGCGACGACGCCCGACCGTCACGGCGCCGCGGCGCGCCGCCCCTGGAACAGCTCGCTCATGATCTCCTCGAGCGGCGGCTCCTCCACGGTGAGGTCCGTGACCGGGAGCGACGAGAGCAGCCGGCCGACGACGCTCGCCACCTGGTCGCCGGGCACGCGGTACACGGCCTGGGTGTCGGCGTGGGACAGCAGGGCGCCGAACCGGGAGAGATCCATCTCCGCCACCGGCTGGCCCAGCCGGACCACCACCCGCTTGTCGGGCCGGACCTCGCGGGAGAGCTGCTGCAGGTCGCCGTCGTAGATGAGCCGCCCCTTGTCGATGACCACCACGCGCGGGCAGAGGGCGAGCACGTCGTCCATGTAGTGGCTGGTGAGGAGCACGGTGGCCCCGTGCCGCTCGTTGTAGGAGCGGATGAACTCCCGGACGGTGGCCTGCATGGTCACGTCGAGCCCGATGGTGGGCTCGTCGAGGAAGAGCACGCGCGGCCGGTGGACGAGCGACGCCGCCAGCTCGCACTTCATCCGCTCCCCGAGCGAGAGCTGCCGGGTGGGCTTGTCGACGACGCCGCCCAGGTCGAGCAGGTCGACCAGCTCGCGGATGCGGGCCTCGAACTCCGGGCGCGGGATCTCGTAGATGGCCCTGTTCAGGGCGAAGGTCTCGGACGGCGGCAGGTCCCAGAGCAGCTGCTGCTTCTGCCCCATCACCAGGGTGATCGACTGGAGGAAGGCGTTCTCGCGGCGGGCCGGGACGAAGCCGGCCACCCGCACCTCCCCGGCGCTGGGGTGGAGGAGCCCGGAAAGGACCTTCAGGGTGGTGGTCTTGCCAGCCCCGTTCGGGCCGAGGAACCCGACCCGCTCCCCGGCGCCCACGGAGAAGGAGATGCCGTCGACGGCCCTGATCGGCTCGTAGCGACGGCGGAAGAGCGAACGGATCGACGCGCCGAGGCCCGGCTGGCGCCGGTGGACCTTGTACTCCTTGCGCAGCTCGCGGACCTCGATCACGGCAGGCCACGATAAGGCCGTGCGCGAGGAGCGGCAATGGTTAGGGAGACCTCCATGCGAAGAGTCGCCCTTCTCGCCACCGTCCTCGCCGGCTGCGCGCACACCCCGTCCGGTCCGCCGCTCCGGACCGTCGAGCGCGTCGATCTCCAGCGCTACATGGGGCGCTGGTACGAGATCGCCACCATCCCCATGTCCTTCCAGAAGGGGTGCGTGGGAGTCACCGCCACGTACACGCTCCGTCCGGACGGCGACGTGGACGTGGTGAACACCTGCCGCAAGGAGACGCTCGACGGGCCGGAGCGCTCCGCCACGGGCAAGGCCTGGTCGGTAGACCCGTCCAACGCCAAGCTGGAGGTCCGGTTCTTCTGGCCCTTCCATGGGTCCTACTGGGTCATCGACCTCTCCCCCGACTACCAGTGGGCGGTGGTGGGTCACCCCAGCCGCGAGTACCTCTGGATCCTCTCGCGCACGCCGCAGATGGACGCCGTCACCTACGAGGCCATCCTGGGCCGGCTCCGCGCACAGGCCTACGACACGACACTTCTGGTGAAGACCCCGCAGCTGCCCGCCACGGGCTGAGGCACGACGTGGCCGCGAAGAAGCGTCCCGCAACGAAGACCGGACGCCCCCGGCGGCGCCGGGGCGTGAAGCTCGAGCCCACCACGCTGGGCGCCGCCGACCTGCGCCTGGTCGACCCGCCGCCCGAGGTGGTGGAGCTCTCCCGGGCCATCGAGGCCGACGGTGGGGCCGTCCTGGCGGCCTACCGGGAGCCGCTGGGCGGCCACGCGCTCCTCTTCGCCTCCCTTCCAATCGAGAAGGTGGAGCGGACGGGCTTCCAGCGCGACGTCTCCGACGGTCACGTGCGCAGGCTCACCGTGGCCATGGACAGGACCCGCCGCTACCTCGACCCGATCATCGCCGTCCGCGAGGGCGACCACTACCTGACGCCCAACGGCGGGCACCGGCTCACCGCGCTCAAGGAGCTGGGCGCCAGGGCGGTGCTCGCGCTGGTCGTGCCGGAGAAGGCGGTGGCCTACCAGATCCTCGCGCTCAACATCGAGAAGGCCCACAACCTCCGGGAGCGGGCCCAGGAGGTGGTCCGGATGTACCGCGACCTCGCGGCGTCGAGCGATGCGCGCGAGACCGAGATGGCGCTGGAGTTCGAGGAGCCGGCGCTCGCGACGCTGGGCTTCGCCTACGAGAAGCGTCCGCGCCTCTCCGGCGGCGCCTACCACCCCATCCTGCGCAAGGTCGACGCCTTCCTCGACCGGAAGCTCTCCGCCGCGGTGGAGGAGCGGGAGCGGCGCGCGAACCTGGTGCTGGCCTTCGACGAGGCGGTCACCGCGGCGGTGGCCCGCCTGAAGGAGCGCGGGTTCGACTCCCCGTACCTGCGCAACTTCGTGGTGGCGCGCGTCAACCCGCTGCGGTTCGTGAAGGGCGACCCGCCGGGATTCGACGAGCTCTTCGCCCAGATGACGCGCCGGGCGTCCGGGATGGATCCCGCCAAGATCAGGAGCGAGGACGTGGCGCGGAGCGGGGGCGGCGCGGCGGAGGCCGAATAGGATCTCGTCGGGCGGATCGCCGCCGGGCCGGGAGGGCACGGGCCGATGGCGGCCCGGGCCTGCTCGCATCGAGGGGCCCGCCCCTCCGCCAGGCGCCCGGGGTGGCCTCGGCGCGGGGCGCCTCCGCAGCGGCGGCTCGATTTCCTCGCCCACGCTGGACGCGCCGCGAGGACAAGCGCCCCCTGCGACGAGGCGCACCCGCGGGCGCCGGCCCACGGTGGGGTCACTCCGCCAGCCGGGCCTCCGCCCACTCCCGATCCTCGGCGGTCCTGGCGACCCGGCGCAGGTGCTCGAGGTACTGACGGGACTCCGGCGCCTTCCCGACCGCCCGGAGGAGCACCGAGAGGTTGAGCAGCGCATCCGGGTCGTCCGGGTCGAGCTCGACCGCCCGCCGCAGCTCCTGCTCGGCCTCGACCGGCCTGCCCGCCAGGTAGAGCGTCACGCCGAGCTGCACCCGGCTGGCGACCGACCTCGGGTGCACCTCGGTGTCGCGCCGGAAGGCCTCCGCCGCCTCGGCAAAGCGCTCCTGCTTGAGCAGGGCCGCTCCCAGGTTGGAGAGGGCCCGGATGTGGCCCGGCGACTTGGCCGCCGCATCGGACCAGAGATCCACCTCCGACCGCCAGACCCGGTTCCGGTTCCAGGTGACCCCGGCGAGGAGCGATGCGGCGATGCCGGCCGCGACGGCCGTGTCGCGGGCGACCCGAGCCGGATCGAGGCGGAGGAAGAGGAAGGCCAGGCCCGTGGCGACCCCGGGGAAGAGCCCGGCCGAGGGAAGGTACACCCTGTGCTCGTTCATCACGTCGGCGATGGGAATGACGCTCGACTCCACCGACAGCGTGACGAAGAACCAGCCGATCCCCAGGGCCACGAGCCGGACTCCCGGATCGAGAGCGGGGCGCCGTCCGCGGGGCGTCGATTGCCAGGCCAGCCAGGCGCCGCCGAGGGCCAGCGCGAGGAGGAGCAACGCGCTCCCGGCCACGTCGGGGGCGAGCCAGGAGCGGCGTATGGCCACGTCGTGATCGACGGTCTGCCCGACAGGCAGGACGAGCAGGCCGAGGTAGCGGGCCACGACCACGGCCTGGGTGCGGAGGTAGTCGTGGCGCCCGGCCGGCGGGGCGGTCACCCGCGTCGAGGCGTCGGCCGCCGCGAGGACCTCCGAGACGGGCCTCCCCAGGTCGACCAGGGAGAGCGGGATGAGGAGCGACAGGAGCACCACCGGGACGACGGGAAGCCAGCGTCTCCAGCCTCCGTCGAAGAAGGCCCATTCGGCGAGCGCCATCGCCGCCGGGAGGGTGAAGGCGATCTCCTTCGTCCGGAAGGCGAGGAGCGCCGCGACGAGGAGGCCGACGTAGGCAGCCAGCCGGGCCCGGAACCCGCTGGAGAGGCGCCACGCCAGGTAGAGGACGACGGCGAGGAGGTAGAAGAGGGTCGCGAGCGACGTGATCCGCTGCACCACGTAGCTCACCGCCTGGGTGGCGAGCGGGTGAGCGACGAACAGCGCGGCCGCGGCGAAGGCGATGGCTCCCGAGGCCGGGGCCAGCCTCGAGGGGCGCAGCCGGGGCGTCCGGAAGGCGAGCCGGACGAACGTCCATACCAGGGTGGCGCTGGCGAGGTGGACGGCCAGGTTCAGGAGGTGCCAGCCGAACGGATCGAGACCGCCGGCCAGGTAGTTCAACGCGAAGGTGAGGTAGGCCACGTACCGGTTCGGCAGGACGTTGCGGCTCGCCGGGCCGACGAACGACCCGAGGTCCCGGATGGCCGGGTTCTCCACCAGTTGCGACAGGTCGTCGAAGACGAACGCGCCGCGCAGCGAGTTGGAGTAGGCGAGCGCCCCGAGGAGGAGCACCGCGGCCATTCCCGTCCACGCCCGTGACCCCGGCGCGGCCGGGGGAACCGTCACGCGGCTTCGGGCGCGGGCGCGGGCCATGGGGCGGGGAAGATACCAGATCGCCCCCTACGCGCCGGGTCGCTTGCTCCCCTTGCCTCCCATGACCAGCCGCCTCTCCAGCTCGTGCCCGACCGTGGCCAGGTCCGCCGGAGAGATCGACTCCTCGCACGCCAGGAAGAGCTCCCGCTCCTCCCACCGGACGTGACGTTCCAGCAGGTCGGCGAAGGCGAGCAACGGCCCCCGCCGGCTCGCCTGGCGGGCCGCGCGCGCCTCGACGAGCAGGTCGCGAAGATCCCGGTGCTCCCGCTTCAGGCGCTTCGCGTCCGCCGGGGACAGGTGGCGGCCGAGCAGTTCCTCCTCGGCCTGGATGTGGGCGAGGAAGACCGACTCCTCGAACCGCTTCACCAGCACGACCAGCCCGTCGAGGTCGCGCGGGGCCCCGGCCGTCTCGGCGTGCCCCGCGAGCGCCTTCTTCAGCTGGAACGCGACGAGCAGCGCCTGGTGGTGCTCGCTCGAGAGGGGTCGCAGCTCGCGGCTTCGCTTCACGGCCATGCCCGATCCTAACGCCAGGCGGGCCATCCGGCAGGGAGTCCCCACGACTTGACGCTGCGCGTCGAGAGGGCTAATCATCGCGATAAGCTGCTGATTCGAGAATCAACCCCGGGGGTCGTCATGTCCCATCACCGGAAGCACAAGCACCACCACACGCGAACTCCGTCCGAGGGCGCTCCGCTTCCCCGCGTGGCGGTGGTGGCCGGTCTACGTACCCCGTTCGTCCGGTCGAACGGGGAGTTCAAGGACCTCTCGGCCGTCGACCTGGGCGCGCTCCTCGTGAACGAGCTCGTGGCCCGCAGCGGCCTGCCGCTCTCCGAGTTCGACGAGCTCATCTTCGGCCAGGTGGTCCCCTCCCAGCTCTCCTCGCTGATCGCCCGCGAGGTGGTCCTCCGCACCGAGTTGCCGCGGACCCTTCCGGCCCACACCACGTCCCGCGCCTGCGCAACCTCGCTCCAGGCCGCGACCGAGGCGGCCGACCAGATCCTCCTCGGCCACGCCGACACCGTCATCGCCGGCGGCGCCGAGTCCCTCTCCGACGCGCCCATCTTCGCCTCCCACAAGCTGGCCCAGGCGCTCGTGAACGCCTCCCGGGCCCGCAGCGTCGCCGAGAAGGTCCGGGCCTTCGCCGGGCTCTCCCTGAAGGACGTGGCCCCCGTCCCGCCGGCGCTGAAGGAGCCCACCACCGGCCTCACCATGGGGGAGAGCGCCCAGAAGATGGCCTGGGAGAACGGCATCTCCCGCGAGGCCCAGGACCGCTACGCCGTCGAGAGCCAGCGAAAGGCCGCGGACGCCTGGGCCAGCGGCAAGTTCGCCGAGGAGGTCATGGCGGTGGAGGTCCCGCCCCGGTACCTGAAGGTCTCGGCCGTCGACAACAACGTCCGCGCCGACACCACCTACGACGCACTGGCCTCGCTGAAGCCGGTCTTCGACCGGCGCTACGGCACCATCACCGCCGGCAACTCGTCGCCCCTCACCGACGGGGCCGCCGCGGTCATCCTCATGGCCGAGGGGCGGGCCCGGGAGCTGGGAGTGAAGCCGCTGGGCTTCCTCCGGGCCTACGCCTACGCCGCCACCGACCCGGGCGACCAGCTGCTGCAGGGGCCAGCCTACGCGGCCCCGGTCGCGCTCGACCGGGCCGGCCTGTCGCTCTCCGACATGGACGTGGTGGAGATGCACGAGGCCTTCGCGGCCCAGGTCCTCTCAAACCTCCAGGCCTTCGCGTCGCCGAAGTTCGCCCAGGAGCGGCTGGGGCGCCCCGGGCCGCTCGGCGAGATCGACCCGGCCCGGCTCAACCCGAACGGCGGCTCGATCCCGCTCGGCCATCCGTTCGGCGCCACCGGGGCCCGGATGATCACCCAGGCGCTGCGCGAGCTGGCCCGCCGCAAGGGTCGCCACGCGCTGCTCACCGTCTGCGCCGCCGGCGGAATGGGCGCCGCGGTCGTCCTCGACGGACCGGAGGCCTGACATGACCCAGAGTGACTGGAAGAACTTCCGGATCGAGATCCAGGGCGGCGTGGCCACCGTGTGGATCGACGTCCCCGACGCGCCCGTCAACACGCTCACCGAGGGAGTCGGCACCGAGTTCCGGGCGATCCTGGAGTCCCTGGAGAGGGATCCGGCCGTGAAGGCCGTGGTGCTCGCCAGCGCCAAGAAGGACTGCTTCGTGGCCGGCGCCGACATCGAGATGCTCCGCGACGTGGGGAGCGCGGCCGCCGCGGAGAAGCTCTCCCGCGACGGGCAGGCCGGCTTCGATCGGCTGGAGGGCTACCCGAAGCCGGTGGTGGCGGCCATCCAGGGCGCCTGCCTGGGCGGCGGGCTGGAGTGGGCCATGGCGTGCCACTACCGCGTGGCCGCGAACGACCGGAAGACCCAGCTCGGCCTCCCCGAGGTGCAGCTGGGCGTCATCCCCGGCGCCGGCGGCACGCAGCGAATGCCCCGCCTCGTGGGCATCGCCACCGCCCTCGACCTGATCCTGGCCGGCAAGACCTTGAAGCCGAGGAAGGCGCTCGCCATCGGGCTGGTGGACGAGTCGGTCCCGCCGCCGCTCCTGCTGGAGGTCGCGCGGACCCGGGCCCTGGCTCTCGCCGACGGCGAGCGGCTTCGCCCGGGCGCGGCCGGCCTCGTGGACCGGCTGAAGAAGGACCCCCAGGCCATGCTCCAGAAGCTCGCCCTCGAGGAGAACTTCCTCGGCCGCGAGGTCCTCTTCCGCCAGGCGAGGAAGCAGCTTCTCGAGAAGACCAGGGGGCACTACCCCGCGCCGGTCGCGGCCCTCGAGGCCATCCAGGCCGGGGTCGAGAAGGGAACGGAGATCGGCCTCGAGACCGAGGCCCGCCTCTTCGGCGAGCTGGCCGTCTCACCCGTGGCGAAGCAGCTCATGGGCATCTTCTTCGCCACCACCGCGCTGAAGAAGGACAACGGCACCTCCGACCCGTCGGTCAAGGGACGCAAGGTCGAGTCGGTGGGCATCCTGGGCGGAGGGCTGATGGGCTCGGGCATCGCCTACGTCACCACGAACGCGGGCATCCCCGTGCGCATCCGGGAGAGGGACGACGCCGCGGTGGCGCGCGCCTTCGCGGCGGTGGCCGGGATCTACGACGGGCGGGTGAAGAAGCGCTCGATGGACCGGCTGGAGAAGCTCTCCCGCATGCGGCTTCTCACCGCCGGCACCGGCTGGGAGGGCATGGAGCGGGTGGACGTCCTGGTCGAGGCGGTCTTCGAGGACCTGAAGCTCAAGCAGGAGATGCTGCGCACCTTCGAGACCCTGAACCCGAGGGGCATCTTCGCCACCAACACCTCCTCCATCCCCATCGGCGACATCGCGTCGGCGTCCGGCCACCCCGAGACCGTGCTCGGGATGCACTACTTCTCGCCGGTGAACAAGATGCCGCTGCTCGAGGTGATCGTCACCCCGCGCACCGATGGCGAGGTCACCGCCACCGCGGTGGCGCTCGGCAAGAAGCAGGGCAAGACCGTCATCGTGGTGAACGACGGGCCGGGCTTCTACACCAGCCGCGTCCTCGCCCCGTACATGAACGAGGCGGTGATGCTGCTCCTCGAGGGCGCCCCGGTGGAGGACATCGACGGGGCGCTCACCGGCTTCGGATTCCCGGTGGGGCCGATGACCCTCCTCGACGAGGTGGGAATCGACGTGGGGGCCAAGGTGGCCAAGGTGCTGCACGGCGCCTTCGGCGAGCGCATGTCGGTGCCCGAGGCCATGGGCAAGGTGCTCGAGTCCGGGAGGCTCGGCCGAAAGAACGGGAAGGGCTTCTACACCTACGGCGATCCGAAGAAGAAGGGGGTGGACGCCACCGTCTACGACGCGCTCCCCGGCGGACGCCGGCGCAAGAAGATCGACCGCGAGGAGATCGTCGAGCGCTGCGTCCTCCAGATGGTGAACGAGGCGGCTCTCACTCTCGGTGAGGGAATCCTCCGCAGCGCGCGCGACGGGGACGTCGGCGCGGTCTTCGGCCTCGGGTTTCCGCCCTTCCGGGGCGGCCCCTTCCGGTGGGTGGATGCGGAGGGCACCGGCCGGATCCTGGAGCGCATGCGCCGCCTGGAGGGGCGCTTCGGTTTGCGCTTCCAGCCCGCCCCGCTCCTGGTCGAGCGGGGAGCTGCTAGCCGGCCGTTCCACGAATGAAGCGGCCGCTTCCTCCCCACTTCGGGGGCGACCGGCGTGAAAACTGGACGTCCCTCTTGGGTATGTTTGGTCGCGGTTGCGCGCAGGAATTGCGGAAGGCCCACCGTCCCTTGACCGTGGGATGATCCTTCGCCCGTTCGAAAACGATCGGGCCGGCAGGAGGGACGACGGCGCGCTTCGCCAGGGGTGGGCGGTGACGGCCATGACTGCGCGTGTCATCCGGCTCCCGAGCCTATCCCCGCGACAGGACGCGAGAAGCGCGAGCGCGGGTGCGAGTCCTGTCGGATCATCGACCGATGCAGTCGATTTCAGGCGTGGCCGCGGACCGCTCGCCTGATCCAGCGGCCAGAGCGGCGACAAGGAGAATCCAGGCGGGCGACGAGGCCTGGAGACGGTCCGGAGCGAAATCCTTGCGCGCTCCGCGGTGCTGCCGGATATGACTTAAAGTGAAATTACGGCGCCGGCCGGAAACGCATATTGGTCAGGATTCATGCGGGTTCCGTGACCCCCATCCGAGTGTCCCCTCCGGCAACGTCGCTGAACGCGGCAGGCTCCAAGAGGGACAGACAGACTTCTCCCGATCCCGCAACGTTCGGTGTAGTGTCCCTCTCCACGAGTTCACCTTTCAGTGAAGCGCGCGACGAACCTTCGTCTCATCTGCAGTCAAGTCGGTCCTCTCGAGGAGGCAGCAAACAATGCGAACGTCGAAGCTCATGACTCTCTCCGTGCTGGTCGCGGCAGGCCTCGGCCTGACGGCCTGCTCGGGCAGCACCGGTCCGCAGGGCGCGACCGGCCCCACCGGCCCCGCCGGCGCAACCGGCCCCACCGGCCCCGCCGGCGAAACGGGCCCCACCGGCCCCACGGGCGCGACGGGCGCCACCGGCGCGACCGGCCCCACCGGCCCCACCGGGCCTGCCGCCGTCGCAGCCGAGACCTGCGCCTTCTGCCACAACCAGAACAACGCCGTGTTCACGTCGCCCACCGCCGCGGTCCTCGGCAACGGCGTGACCGTCAACCAGAACTGGTACCACGACGACGCCGCCTCGAACGCCCTGTACAAGGGCTCGATCGCCATCCAGAGCGTGACCTGGGCCGACGCGACCACCACCACGTCCGGCGACTCGAGCGTCCCGACCGTGACCTTCACGGTGTTTGACGCCGCCGGCCAGCCCGTCACCCCGGCCTTCACCGCTACCACCGGCACCGCCTGGGTGAACGCCTTCGCCTTCGCCGCCGCGAAGCAGGTGCTGTCGTCCAACACGCCCGGCAACTACCAGTTCCAGTCGGTGCTGCTGAGCGGCACCAACCCCAGCTCCTCGAGCTGCACCCCGGCCGTGCCTGCCGTGACGGGCGTGTTCACCTGCACGTTCGGCACCCGCCCCGTGCTCAAGTCCCTCTTCGACCCCGCCACGTCCACGGAGGTGCTCGGGGTCGGCATCCAGATGGGCAGCGGCTACTCCGTCGTCAACCCGGCCACGGGCTCCCTCGTGACCTTCTACGCGAACGGCACGACGAACCTCGTGACCCCGGGCTACACGACGGCGACCGCCAACAACCGCGAGGTCGTCACCACCGACGCCTGCAACCAGTGCCACGGCCTCCTGCGGATCCACGGCCGCCGGGTCGAGGCCCAGTACTGCACCACCTGCCACACCTCGCAGGCCAAGCGCGACGCGGTCAGCGTCGACTTCTCGGTGATGGTGCACGGCCTCCACGCCGCGAAGCAGATGAACCTCAACTACTCGGTCCGCGGGGTCGACGCCCAGTTCACCTACCCGCAGGACGTCCGCAACTGCACGACCTGCCACCAGGGCACGCAGGCGACGTTCTACAAGGACATGCCGGGCGTCGCCGCCTGCACGGCCTGCCACGAGAACATCACCTTCCTCCCGGCCCCCGTCGCGGGGAAGACGGTCCACGTGCTCGGCGTCCAGATCACCGACAACTGCGCCCAGTGCCACACGCCGGCGAGCATCGACGTGAACCACGCCATCCCCGGCGCCGTCGAGGCGACGCAGTTCTCGTACACGATCACCAGCGTCAAGAGCACGGCGGTCGGCCAGTTCCCGGTGGTCACGTTCCGCGTGAACAACGCCACCGACTCGAACATCAAGACCAGCAAGTACTGGACGCAGACGGCCACGGGCGCGAGCCGCCTCTCCGTCGACATCGGCTGGAGGACCGGCAATTACACCAACGCCGGCGCGGCCGTCACCCCGATCAGCGGCACGCAGAACACCAACGGCAACGTGATCTCGCTCAATGCCCTCACCACGTCCGTGGCTACGGGCAATCCGGGTGAGTTCAAGGTGACCTCGACGGTCGCCATCCCGACTGAGGCCACCGGCGGCCCGATCCTCGTCGCCGTCGAGGGCCATCCGGCCATCCCGGCCGACGCGCCGCTCTACGCGAGCACCCGCATCCCGGTTCCGAACACGGTCTCGTACTGGAACCTGAACGCCAACCCGACCGCGCAGAACGTGACGGCGACATCGGCGACCGCGGTCATCGACGTGGCCAAGTGCAATGACTGCCACAAGAACCTGAGCCTCCACGGCAACAACCGCCAGGGCCAGCTCGACCTCTGCACGGCCTGCCACAACACCGAGGCCACCGACTACATCGTCCGTCCCAAGCCCGGCCCGGGCGTCGATGGCAAGACCCAGGTGCCCATCGACTTCAAGACGATGATCCACGAGATCCACACGGCCAACATCGTGGTCTATGGATTCGGCGGGTCGGTCCACGACTACTCCGAGGTGACGTACCCGATGCCGCTGGCCAACTGCCAGGCCTGCCACGTGGACTCCTCGACGGCGTACTTCGCTCCTCGCGCCGCCCAGAACGGCACCACGACGGTCCTCGGCAACACCGCGGCGGAGAACCTCCGCACCACCAAGTGGTTCGCGACCTGCGGCTCCTGCCACACGGCCGGCGACGCCATGGCCCACATGCGCGGCTTCGGCGGCGGCCAGAACATGACCCAGGCCGAGATCAACGCGCTGAACGGGACGCAGCCGGTCCCGGCCCTCAAGGCCCAGTAGCCTGAAGACGGCGGTCCCGGGGATCCGTCCCCGGGACCCTTGAAGAAATGGAGCCCGTCGCCGAGAGGCGGCGGGCTCTTCGATTACAATCTCCCGGTGAAGCTCCGGCGCGTCTACCCGCTCATCATCGGATTCGTGGTCGTTCCCGCGGCCATGATGCTCACCGTGGGCATCCTGATCCTGGTCTTCGGGCGCCAGAAGCAGGACTACGTCTTCGGCACCCTCATCCTGGCGCTCGTCGGCACCACCATCCTCGGCACCATCGGCATGCTGGTGGTGCTCTACCGCGAGGCCTACGTCTCCCGGCTCCAGACCGACTTCGTGAACAAGGTCTCCCACGACCTGCGCACGCCGCTCACCAGCATCCGCATGTTCGTCGAGACCCTGCAGCTCGGGCGCATCGCCGACCCGGCCCAGGAGAAGGAGGCGCTCGGCATCATCGCCGCGGAGACCGAGCGGCTCTCGGTCCTGATCTCCCGGCTCCTCGACTGGGCGCGCATGGAGTCGGGAAAGCGCAGCTACGACTTCCGCCGCCAGCCTCTCGGCCCCATCGTGGACGACGCCCTCCATGCCATGGAGCCCCAGCGGATCCAGTCCGCCGCCGAGGTCCGCCGCGACGTCCCGGACGACCTGCCGATGGTCTACGCCGACCGCGACGCGCTCTCCGACGCGCTCGTCGACCTGCTCCAGAACGCCTTCAAGTACACCGGAGCCGACAAGCGGATCGCGGTGACCGCCCGGGGGGCCGACGGGTCGGTGGAGATCGTGGTCCAGGACAACGGCCCGGGCATCCCGGGAGCCGACCAGAAGCGCATCTTCGACAAGTTCTACCGGGGCAAGGACCCGCTCGAGCGCACCATCGAGGGCAGCGGCCTGGGCCTCTCCATGGTGAAGCACGTCGTCCAGGCCCACGGAGGGAAGGTCAGCGTGAAGAGCGAGCTCGGCAAGGGCGCGGCCTTCACGGTGCTGCTCCCGGCCTCGGAGGCGCGGAAGCCATGAGCGGCGAGCGGATCCTGGTCGTGGAGGACGACCCCAACATCCTGCGCGGCCTGGATCTCAACCTGGCCATGGAGGGCTACAAGGTCCGCACCGCCGCCGACGGCGAGGAGGGGTTGCGCATCGCCCGCACCGAGCGTCCCGACCTGCTCATCGTGGACGTCATGCTGCCCCGGCTGGGCGGCCTGGAGCTCATCCGGGAGCTGCGCAAGGAGGACCCGGACATGCCCATCCTCATCCTCTCGGCCAAGGGGCAGGAGCAGGACAAGGTGGCCGGGCTGGCGCTGGGCGCCGATGACTACGTGGTGAAGCCGTTCGGGCTGAAGGAGCTCCTGGCCCGCATCGGGGCCGCGCTGCGGCGGAGACGGGCCACCGGGGCCACCGGGCCAGCCCGGCAGATGAAGCGCTTCGGCATGGTGGAGATCGACCTGGGGGAACGGCGCGTCACGGTGGGAGGCGAGGTCGCCAATCTCACCGCACGTGAATTCGACCTGCTGGCCTTCTTCGTGGCCCACCCCGGCCGCGTCTACTCCCGGGAGCAGCTCACCCGCGCGGTGTGGGGCTCTCTCTACATCGGCACCGAGCGGACCGTGGACAACTTCGTGGCCCGGCTGCGCGCCCACATCGGGGACGACGCCGACAAGCCGCGGTGGCTCGAGACCGTGCGCGGGGTGGGCTACCGCTTCAACGGGTGACGGGCGGGAACGCGCCCCGCACCGCAGCCAGCACCGCCTCGTCCTCGCCGGGCAGCACCGTCCGCGGGTCGAGCAGGACGCGTCCGCCCTCGATCCGCGCCACCACCGGCGGGTCGGCGGAGCGGAGCCGCGCGGCGATGGCGTCGGCGTCGCCCGGCGGCAGGGCGAGCGCGAAGGTGGGGAGCGTCACCCCGGGGAGCGTGCCGCCGCCCACCGCGGAGCGGGCCTCCACCACATCGACGCCGGGGAGGGCCAGGGCATCCTTCCAGGCGGTTGCGCGGGCCAGCAACTCCTCCGGGCTCAGGGCGATGGCCCGCCAGACCGGAACCTCCCGCAGGGTCTCGCCCCGCTCGTAATGGGCAAGGGTGGCGGCGAGCCCGGCCAGGGTCACCTTGTCCACGCGCAGCGCCCGGAGCAGGGGATGGCGCCGGCAGGCGTCGACGGCCTCGCGCCGTCCGGCCAGCACCCCGCACTGCGGCCCCCCGAGGAGCTTGTCGCCGGAGAAGCAGACCACGTCCGGCCCCGCCGCGACCCGCTCCCCCACCGTGGGCTCGTCGCCGAGGCCGAAGGGGGCGGTGGGGAAGAGGGCCCCCGAGCCGAGATCGTCCACCACCCAGAGACCGGCGCGCCGCCCGAGGTCGCACAGCTCCGCCAGGGTGGCGTCGTGGACGAATCCCTCGATCCGGAAGTTGGACCGGTGCACCGACATGAGGATGCGGCTCCGGGGCGAGAGCGCTCCCTCGAAGTCGGCGAGATAGGTCCGGTTCGTGGTGCCCACCTCGACCAGGTCGGCGCCGGATCGGCGGAGCACGTCGGGGACCCGGAATCCCCCTCCGATCTCCACCAGTTGCCCCCGGGAGACGAGCACCTCGGGGCGTCCCGCGGCGCCCGGATCGGCCACCGGCTGGGAGGCCGACTCCCGGCGGGCCGGGAGCCGCTCCGAGAGGGCCGAGAGCGCCAGCAGGACCGCCGAGGCGCAGTTGTTCACCACGACCGCCGCCTCCGCGCCGGTGAGCCGGCAGAGGGCGGCCGTCGCGTGGCCGTAGCGGTCGCCCCGTTCGCCGGAAGGCAGGTCGAATTCGAGGTTCACGTAGCCGGCGGCCTCCTGCATGGCCGCCACGGTCCCCCGGGAGAGGGGGGCCCGGCCGAGATTGGTGTGGATGACCACCCCGGTGCCGTTCACGACCGGCCGGAGCGTGCCGCGGAGCCCCGCCGCCAGCCGGTCGAGGAGCCGCGCCTCCACCTCCTCGGCGGGAGGGCAGGGGGTGCCTGCCAGCACGGCCAGCCGGAGCTCGTCGAGGGCGGCCCGGACCGATTCCATGATCGGGGCGTGCCCCAACCGGACCACCCAGCCGGACCTTTCAGCGGCGGCGAGCAGGCGATCGGCCCGGGGGATCTTCCTGGCCTCGGCGGCGGTGTCCCCTCGGTCGGTCACGGGGCGATGATAGCCATTCACAAGGTGATTGCCTCCCTTGTTCGAAGAAGGTAATCCTTTCGCCTCCCTATGCCCCCGCTCCTGGACAATCCGGCTGCGGCCCAGAGCTACCTGTGGGCCATCATTCTCCTCCCCCTCGCCGGAGCCCTCGTCAACGGGCTCTTCGGCCGGCGACTCGGCCGCGGCAACGTGGGCCTGATCGGCCTCGCGATGGTGGGCGGATCGTTCCTGCTCTCCTGCGTGGCCTTCGCCTGGGTCGCGGGGGGGACCAACCTGCACTTCGTCGGCGACTGGTGGTTCCGGGTCGTCGATCCGAGTGGGCGGGCGCCCATCGCGGTGCCCTGGGGGCTGCTCGTCGATCGGCTCTCCGGCACGCTGCTGCTCATCGTCACCGGGGTGGGCTTCCTCATCCACCTCTACTCCGTGGGCTACATGTCCCACGAGGACGACGCCGGCTACGCGCGCTTCTTCACGTACCTCAACCTCTTCATCGCGGCCATGCTCACGCTGGTCATGGGCGACAACCTCGTCCTCACCTTCGTGGGATGGGAAGGCGTGGGGCTCGCGTCCTACCTGCTCATCGGCTTCTGGTACACCGACGACGAGAAGGCCTACGCCGGTCGCAAGGCCTTCGTCACCAACCGCGTCGGCGACTTCGGCTTCCTGCTCGGGCTCTTCGCCATCTACTCCATCTTCGGCACCGCCGAGTTCGGCCAGCTGGCCGCCAGGACGCTCGCCGTCCGCCCGGACTGGGTGCTCACCTCGGGCATCTTCGCCGGATGGACGATGCAGGGCGCCCTCACCTTCGCCACCCTGGGACTCTTCGTGGGCGCCGCCGGCAAGAGCGCGCAGATCCCGCTCTACGTCTGGCTGCCCGACGCCATGGCCGGTCCGACGCCGGTCTCGGCCCTGATCCACGCCGCCACCATGGTGACCGCCGGCGTCTACCTGGTCGCCCGCACCAACTTCCTCTTCGTCCTGGCGCCGACCTCCATGGCGGTGGTCACCTTCATCGGCGCGGCGACCGCGCTCTTCGCGGCCATCATCGCCTTCGCCCAGTACGACCTGAAGCGCGTGCTCGCCTACTCCACGGTGAGCCAGCTCGGCTTCATGTTCATCGGGGTGGGGTCGGGCGCCTACGCGGCCGGCGTGTACCACCTGATGACCCACGCCTTCTTCAAGGCCTGCCTCTTCCTCGGGGCCGGCAGCGTCATGCACGCCATGCACGACGACCTGGACATCCGGAACATGGGGGGTCTCTGGCAGAAGATGCCGTCCACGGCCAAGACCTTCCTGGTCGGCACGCTGGCCATCACCGGCATCGTCCCGCTCTCCGGGTTCTTCTCGAAGGACGCCATCCTGGCCGGCGCGCTCTTCAGCCACAACGCCGCCTGGCCGGGGGTGGGCAAGGTGGCCTACGTGCTCGGCACCATCGCCGCCGCCGGCACCTCCTTCTACATGATGCGCGCCTTCGCCCTGGCCTTCGCCGGGAAGCCCCGCACCGACACCGCGAAGCACGCCCACGAATCCGACTGGACCATGACCCTGCCGCTCTGGGTGCTGGCCTTCTTCTCGGTGGTGGCGCTCGTCCTCGGCCTCCCGCCCTGGCTCGTGGGCCACCACTACGCCGAGCTCTTCCAGCAGTTCACGAATCCGGTCTTCGGGCGCGCCTACAAGGTGCTCGGCATCACCGAGCACTCGGTCATCTGGCCGTACGCGGTGGCCTGGGTGGTGGCCGTCATCCCCGGCTGGCTCGGCTGGCAGATGTACGCCGGCTCGATGAAGGGCTTCCCCGACCGGTTCGTCGCCGCCTTCCCCGCCTTCTTCCGGCTGGTGGCCGACAAGTTCCGCGTCGACGAGCTCTACGAGTTCCTGTTCCTCGGCCCCATCGGGCGGATCGCCCATGGCCTGTGGCGCGCGGTCGACGTCTTCGTCATCGAGGGGATCTTCGTGAACGGCGTTCCGAGGGCGGTCTTCGCCATCGGCGACGTGATGCGCGGCTGGCAGAACGGCAACCTCCAGAGGTACGCAACGGTCATCGCCATCGGCGCGGCCGTCGTCCTCTGGGCGGTGCTCGGCGCGGGGGGAAACTAGCCATGGCGACCCTCCTCAACGTCGTCCTCTTCCTCCCGCTGGCTGGCGCGCTCGTGGCCTCCATCCTGCCCCGGGGCGAGGGCGCGCAGCACAAGACCTGGGCGCTCACCGTGAGCCTGGTGGTCTTCTTCGCCTCGCTCGGCCTCTGGTTCGGCTTCGACCCGTCCCGCGGCGCGCCCGAGTTCCAGTTCGAGACCAGCCTTCCCTGGATCTCCTCGCTGGGCATCGGCTATCACGTCGGACTCGACGGGGTGGCGCTGCTCCTCGTCATGCTCACGACGGCGCTCGCGCCCATCGTGATCCTCTCGGCGTGGAACGCGGTGCAGGACCGGGTGAAGGAGTTCTTCATCGCGCTGCTGTTCCTCGAGACGGCGATGATCGGCACCTTCGCCGCGCTCGACCTGATCCTCTTCTACGTCTTCTACGAGGCCATCCTCATCCCGATGTACCTGCTCATCGGCGTGTGGGGCTCCGCGAACCGGGTCTACGCGACGGTGAAGTTCTTCGTCTACACCTTCGCGGCCAGCGTGCTCATGCTGGTCGCCATCCTCTACGTGTGGATGAACGACGGAAAGTCGTTCGACTACGTGGTGGCGCGCAGCGCCCTCCAGGTCACCCCCGCCATGGGCGCGCTGCTCTTCGGGGCCTTCGCGCTGGCCTTCGCGGTGAAGGTCCCCATGTTCCCGCTGCACACCTGGCTGCCCGACGCCCACACCGAGGCCCCCACGGCCGGGTCGGTCATCCTGGCCGGCGTGCTCCTCAAGATGGGCACCTTCGGCTTCTTCCGCTACGCCATGCCCCTCTTCCCCGAGGCGGCGCTGCAGTACCGCGGCACCATCGCCGCCATCGCCACCTTCGGCATCGCCTACGGCGCGCTCATGTCCTTCGTGCAGACCGACATGAAGCGGCTGGTGGCCTACTCGTCGGTGTCGCACCTCGGCTTCGTCATGCTCGGCATGATGGCCATCACGGCCGAGGGGCTCACCGGCTCCGTCTACCAGATGCTCAACCACGGCGTCTCCACCGGCGGGCTCTTCCTGCTGGTGGGCATGCTCTACGAGCGGCGCCACACCCGGCTCATCTCCGACTACGGCGGCCTGGCCAAGCAGGTGCCCTGGATCGCCACCGCCTTCCTGGTGGTCACCTTCTCCTCCATCGGGCTCCCCGGCACGAACGGCTTCATCGGCGAGTTCCTCATCCTCTCCGGGACCTGGCTCAGCCGGCTGCAGGCGCCGGGCTGGTACGCCGCCTTCGGCGCCACCGGCGTCGTGCTGGGCGCGGTCTACATGCTGGTGCTCGTGCAGAAGGTCTTCTTCGGGAAGATCACCAACCCGGAGAACCGGCACCTCCCCGACTTCTCCGTGCGCGAGGCCTTCGTCATCACCCCGGTCATCCTGCTCATCGTGGTCATGGGGCTCTTTCCCCAGCCCTTCCTCGTGCAGGCCAAGCCCTCCGTCGACCGGCTGATCGCGCGCATGCAGGCGGCCGAGCAGCGGCTGCGCAAGGACGACCCGACGCTCCGCCCGCAGGTGGGTACCGAGCCCGCGGCCATGGCCTTCGCCCGTCCGCCGGCGATCCCGGCCGCCGCGCCGGAGGCCCCTCCTCCCGGCGGCGCCGCCCCCGCCCCCGCCCACGGGAGCCACTGACATGCCGTCGAGCCTCGACATCGCGGCCCTCCTGCCCTTCATCCTCCTGGTCCTCGGAGGGCTCGTCCTCATGCTCTCCGAGGTCTTCCTCACCTCCGGCGGGCGTGGCTACCAGTCCAGCCTCACCATCGCCTTCGGCGTGGCGGCCGCGGTCGCCGTCCCCTTCGCTCCCCAGCGCGTCCTCTTCGGAGGCCAGGCGGTGAGCGACGGCTTCGCCGGCTTCGTCACCGTGGTGGTCTGCGCGGGGCTCGTGCTCTCCGCGCTGCTCGGCCGCGGCTGGCTCAACTCCCGCAACATGGAGCGCGGCGAGTACTACGCGCTCGCGCTCTTCGGCGCCGCGGGCATGGTCCTGCTGGGGATGGCCACCGATCTCCTCCTGGCCTTCATCGCCATCGAGGTGATGAGCCTCGCCGTCTACTCGCTGGCGGCCTACCCGCGGCGCGGTCAGCGCGCGCCCGAGGCGGCCTTCAAGTACTTCATCCTGGGCTCGTTCGCGTCGGCGATCCTGCTCTACGGATCGGCGTTCTACTACGGAGCCACCGGCTCGACGCAGCTCTCGGCCATGAACGGCGGGGGAGGGGCGCTGCTCGCGGGCGGGCTCGCGCTCGTGCTCGTGGGCCTGGCCTTCAAGGTCGCCGCGGTCCCGTTCCACGCCTGGACGCCCGACGTGTATGAGGGCGCTCCCACCCCGGCGACGGCCTTCATGGCGGCGGGCGTGAAGGCTGCGGCCTTCGCCTTCCTCACCCGTGGCGTGCTCGC
Organism: uncultured delta proteobacterium; assembly: GCA_963802065.1. Classification (GTDB taxonomy): domain Bacteria; phylum Myxococcota; class Myxococcia; order Myxococcales; family Anaeromyxobacteraceae; genus CAIOAK01. Next base: position 313,941 of record CAWDHF010000012.1, read on the forward strand.
CATGGTGGCCGGAACGCCCTTCGCGGTGGGAACCGAGCTGGGGGGGGTCCTCGGCCTGCTGGCCGTCCTCACCATGGTGGTGGGCAACCTCTTCGCGCTCCCGCAACGGAACGTGAAGCGCATGCTCGCCTACTCCTCCATCGCGCACGCGGGCTACCTGCTCGTCGGCGTCATCGCCTCGTCCACGCCGGGAGGCCGGTCCCAGGGCCTGTCCGCCGTGCTCGTCTACCTCGCCGCCTACGCCTTCACCGTCATCGGCGCCTTCTCGGTGCTGGCCGTCCTGGAGCGGAAGGAGCCGAACCCGGACGTGAGCTCCGGCGACGCCTGGGACATCTCCCGCTTCTCGGGGCTGGCCAGCCGCCGCCCCTGGCTCGCCTTCGCCATGGCCATCTTCATGCTGTCCCTGTCCGGCGTGCCGCCGACGGCGGGCTTCGTGGCCAAGCTCTCGGTCTTCCAGGCCGCCGCCTCCGCCAAGCTCTGGGGGCTCGCAGTCGTGGGCGTGCTCACCAGCATCCTCGGCACCTACTACTACCTGCGTGTGGTGGTGGCGATGTACATGCGTCCGGCCGAGGTCGAGGAGCCGTCCGCGGCTCCCGCCACGGTGGTGGTCGCCATCGCGGTGGCCGCGCTGGTGGTGGTGGCGGTGGGCTTCTCGCCCGAGCCGCTGGCCGCCTGGGCGCGCGCCGCCGTGCTCGGGATGTAGGTTCGAGCGCGGTCAGGGTCGGAGCGACACGTCGAGGAGGCGTCCCGTCCCGACGTCGGGCCCGGTGATGGGCGCGCGCACCGATCGGGTGCCGTCGCTCACCGAGACCTCCGCGGCAGACCCCCCGTTCTGCCCGTCGGCGTAGGGAACCCGGAGGACCGCCACGCCGTCCCGTCCCGACGCCGCCGCCGCGCCCCAGCGGAAGGTGCGGCCCGAGTCGGTGCGGACCGTTGCGACGGCACGAACGGGCGCGCCGGGGGTCGCGCCGGTGACCCGCACGATCGCTCCCGGCACCACCTCGAAGACCTTCAGCGACGTCCGGGGTGGACCGGGGCGGCCCAAGGCCGGCGACTCGTGCACCAGGCGCAACCGGGTGAAGGGAACCCCTCCTCCATCCTGGAGGCCTCCGTCGAGGTTCGCGAGGCGCGCCCCGGCCGTTCGCAGGGCGGCGGGGGTGTAGGCGATCGTCGGGCCCTCCCACCAGTCGCAGGTGACGGTGGCGAGGCGCGGCGCGCCGGGGGCGAGCACCTGGTCGAGCGGGAGGTTCACGATGGGGTCGCCCACCACGAGGTATCCGACGCGGCGTCGCTGCAGGGCGTCCTCCACCTGCTCCGGATCGTTCGAGAGCTGGATGGCGCTCGCGAAGGCCATCGGCTCGTCGCCGACGTCGGTGCCGAAGGGGCTAACCACGACCGGGCGCGCCGCGTGATAGAGGAAGGCGTGGCCGGTGGGCCAGGGCGCGAGCACCCCCTCGCGCCCCTGGATGACGGGCTGCTCCGCGATCCAGCGAGCCGCCTCGGTCGCCTCCGGGTTCCCCTCGGGGGCTGGGCCGGCCAGGGTCACCACGCTGGGGCCCACCACGACGGCCGTCAGCACCGCGAGCAGTGCGGGCCGACCCAGCTTCCGGGCCCACCCGACCCGGCCCAGCATCCAGCCTGCAGCGGACCCCATCCCTTCCGCGGCGAGGAGCGCGAGCGGAACGCAGAGGTATGCCGAGAAGCGCGCGCGGGCCATCGCGAGCACGAAGAAGGTCGCGGCCCAGACGCAGAGCAGGAGCACGGGCATCCGGGAGCCCGGTTCGCGCCACCGTCGCCGCAGGGAGGCCACGGCCAGGGCCGCAAAGGGGACCGCGAGACCGAAGGCGGAGAGGAAGTTCCTCACCTCCGTTCCGAACGGGAACTGGCACCCGAGGAATGGCGACTGGTACTCGCTGATGCAGGCGTACCAGGCGCTCGAGACGGTGAGCGCCGAGAGTCCGTGCGCAACACCGGAACGGATGGAGGCGGACCCGGCCAGGACCGCGACGGCGATGGCGCCGGAGAGCACGGCAGGCTCGAGGGCCCGGCGTGCCAGCCCCGCGCGGGGAGCGAGCCGCTGGGCGACGAGCAGCCCACCCCCGAACGCCGCGACCGACCCGGCGATGGCCACGTGCAGGAGGGAGATCCCGGAGAGCGAGCCGCGGGAGAGGGCGCCCGGAGGCCCCCAGGCGGCGATGCTCGAGACCAGGAGGAGCGCCGCGGAGCCGGAGCCGAGGAGCAGCGCCCGGGCGAGCCGGGCGGCGGCAGGCCTGTCGAGGACCAGGTGGCCGGACGCTGCGGCCAGGCCGGGGACGAGCAGCGCCACCGCGCTTCCCTGCCAGTTCCAGAAGGAGAGGGCGGTGGCGAGACCCATCAGCGCCGCGCCCAGCCCGGAAGGCCAGGCCTCCTCCTCCGTCGCCGCGCGGGCGAAGCCGGCCATCACGAGCGTCGCGAGGAGGATCTCGAGCGCGTGCTGGTCGGGACGTCCGAGCGCGGAGACCGAGGTGGAGGCCCCGAGGAGGGCCACGAGCAGCGCGGCCAGCGTCGCGCGCCCCGGCTCGAGCAGGCGGCGCCCCAGGGCGGCGACCACCGGCAGGGTGGCGAGCCCGACCGCGACGGGCAGCAGGGCCGCGACCCGCTCCAGCTGGGCGGGAGCCGGGGAGGGACCGACGGCGAGCCGGGCCGAGGCGGCCACGACGAGGTCCCAGAGCGGGGGCCAGAGCACCGGGGCCCCGGCCGGCCAGGAGAGGAAGGGGTCGAACCAGGTGGGCGAGAAGCCGGACCGGAGGGCGCGCTGGGCCTGGAGGAGGTGATAGAGGGGGTCGGTGTCGTAGAGGAACCGGACGCCGTCGCGGGTGAACACCTGGCGCCACGGGGCGAGGCGGGCGGCCGCACCCGCCAGGAGGACGACGACCAGCGCCAGGCCGGCCCTCATGGCGCCCCTCGCCAGTTGCGCGATCACGCGTCCCGCGCCCCGGCGCCCTCGATGCCCAGCCGTTTCATCTTGCGCCACAGCGTGGTGGCGGAGATGTCGAGCTCGCGGGCCACCCGGCCCTGATCGCCGCCGCAGCGCACCAGGGCGGCCTCGATGGCGCGCCGCTCCGCCCCCGCGACCGAATCGGCGAGCGTGGCCGTCCTGGCGGCCCCGCGCCCGTCCGTGCCGAAGGCCACGTCGGAGGGGCGGATGTCCATTCCCTCGGAGAGGGCTGCCGCCTGCTCCACCACGTTCTCCAGCTCGCGGACGTTTCCCGGCCACTCGTGCTCGAGCATCCGGGCCAGCGCGTCCACCGTCCACCGCTTCTGGACGCCGCTCCGGCGGTTGTGCTGCTCCAGGAAATGGCGGGCCAGGAGCGGAATGTCCTCCCGCCGCTCTCGCAGGGCCGGGATGCGCAGGGGCACCACGTTCAACCGGTAGAAGAGGTCCTCGCGGAAGCGCTTCTCGGCGATGGCGCGGCGCAGGTCCTGGTTGGTGGCGGCGATGATCCGGACGTCCACCTTCACCGGCGCCGACTCGCCCACCCGGCGGATCTCCCCGTCCTGGAGCGCCCGGAGCAGCTTGGCCTGGAAGCCCGGCGTGGTCTCGCCGATCTCGTCGATGAAGAGCGTCCCTCCGGTCGCCTCCTCGAAGAGGCCGACGCGGGCGCGGATCGCGCCGGTGAAGGCGCCCCTGGCGTGGCCGAAGAGCTCGCTCTCGAGCAGCGTCTCGGTGATGGCGGCGCAGTTGACCGGCACGAAGGCGTGGGCGCAGCGGCGGCTCCCGGCGTGGATGGCCCGGGCCACGAGCTCCTTGCCGGTCCCGGACTCGCCGGTGAGGAGGACGGTGGCGTCGGTGGGCGCCACCCTTACCGCCCGGTCGAGCACCTCGCGCAGGGCCGGCGAGCGCCCCACCACGTTCTCCAGCCCGTAGCGCCGGCGGAAATCCCCGGCCAGGAGGCTCACCTCGCCGAGCAGCCTCCGCTTCTCGAGCGCCTTCTCCACCCGGACCCGCAGTTCCTCCTCCTTGAAGGGCTTGGTGAGGTAGTCGTAGGCGCCGCGTCGCACCGCCTCCACGGCCGACTCGATGCTCCCGTAGGCGGTCATGACGATGACCTGCACCGAGGGGGAGATCTCGAGTGCGCCCCGGAGGACGTCCATTCCGTCCACGCCCCCCATGCGCAGGTCGGTGAGCACCACGTCGAAGGGCTCGGCGCCGAGCCGCTCCAGCGCCGCCGCTCCGCTGTCGGCCTCGGCAACCTCGAAGCCGGCCTGGCGCAGCACGATGGCGGTGGTGACCCGCATGTTGCGCTGGTCGTCGACGACCAGCACGCGGCCGATGGTGGCGGACGGGGCCGCGGTAGCGATCTCGGAGGTGGTCATGGATCGAAGGGGCCGGGGGCCCCGTCCATCCTATCGCGCCCCGCCGGGACGAGCGGAAGCCTGAGCTGGAAGGTCGCCCCGGCCGGGCCGGGCGGCGCCAGGTCCAGGGAGCCGCCGTGTCCCTCGGCGATGCGCCGCACCACGGCCAGGCCGAGCCCGGTGCCGGTGGCCTTGGTGGTGAAGAAGGGCTCGAAGATGCGCCGGCGAAGCTCGGCCGGGATGCCCGGGCCGGAGTCCCCGATCTCGACCACGGCGAAGGGCCCCTCGGATCGGGTACGGACGGTGAGCACCCCCCCGCGCGGCATCGCCTGGAGGGCGTTCACGGTCAGGTTGAGCACCGCCTGCCTCACCTGGTGGGAGTCGACCGGCACGGGAGGGAGGTCTCTGTCGTACTCACGGTGAACCTCGACGGCTCCCTCGACCTGGGCCAGCGCCGCCACCAGGGAGTCCTCCAGCAGCCGGTCGAGCGGCTCGGCCCGGATGGCCGGCTCCGCCGGCCGAGCGAAGTCGAGCAGGTCGCCGACGATGCGGTTGAGGCGATCGGCCTCCTCCTGGATCACCTCCAGGAGCAGCCGCGCATCCCCTTCCGGCCGCAGCAGGTGGTGCAGCGACCCGAGGGAGTTGAAGATCACCCCCAGTGGATTGCGCACCTCGTGGGCCACCACCGCCGAGAGTTCCCCCAGCGCGGCCAGCCGCTCCCGGTGCACCAGCTGCTTCTGGGCCCGCCCCAGGTCGGCGTAGCTGCGGGTCAGGTCCTCGAAGAGGCGCGAGTTCTCCACCGCCACGCCCAGCTGGGAGGCCACCGCCGAGAGGAGCTGCAGCTCCACCTCGCGGAAGGGCACCGGGCGGCGCCGCCCCAGCGCGAAGAGCCCGAGCGCCCGCTGCTTCACGACGAGCGGGACGACCGCAAGCGCCTCGACCCCCTCCTGCTCCCGCAGGGTCCGCGCGATGCCGGAGGCCGAGCTGGTGTCGGGGACGCTGATGGGCCTCTGGGAGCGGAGCACGTCGCCGGCGATGCCACGCCCGGCCGGGGCGCGGGCCAGGAGCTCGCGGGTGGCGCTTCCGATCGCGCCGGCCAGGGCCCGGTTCACCAGCACGTCCCCCTCGAGCGTGTAGGCGCCACCCACCTCCGCCCCGAAGGTCTGGAGCATGCGTCCGAGCGCCTCCCCGAGCAGCGACCGGAGGTTCATGGACGCCGAGGCCACGGCGGTGACGTTCATGAGCTCCAGCTCGGAGACGCGTCGTCTCAGGTCGTCGACGAGCCGCTGGGTCTCCACGGCCGCGGCGAACGGGCCGGCAAGGCCGCGCATCGTCGTCACCACCGGCTCGTGCTCCCCGCGCCGGCGCCGGAAGCCCACCGTCATCACTCCCACCACGCGGGAGCGGATCCGGAGCGGCACCGTGGCGAAGCTGAGGAACCCGGCCTGGCCGAAGCCCCGCCGCTCCGGCTCCTCCAGGTCCTCGATCCGGAGGAGCTCCGGGCGGGCTCCCCGCAGCAGGCCGCCGAAGTAGCGGGAGCTGGCGACCGGGATCCGCGCGAACGGGGCCAGCAGGTCCGGCGCGTCGCCGCGGAAGTGGCCGAGGAGCAGCTCGTCCCTCTCCGCGTCGTGCAACCAGATGGCGACCCCGTCGCAGCCCAGGGCCTCCTGGACCACGGCGCTGCCGCGGGCGAAGAAGTCGGCGAGCCCGGGAGCGGTGGCCGAGACCTCCACGAGCTGGTTCCGCGCCCAGACGGCCGCCAGCGCCGCTGCCGAGGTGAGGGCCGCGGTCACCTGGGCGGCGAAGAGCCGGAAGGCGGGGACGTCGGCCGGCGTGAACCAGCTGCCCACCACCGCGAGGGCCTCGTCCGGCGGCTCGCCCAGCCGGAGCGCGATGGCCCGATCCAGGCCGGCCTCGCGGACCGCCACACCGATCCCGGGCGGCAGCCCGACGATGCGCTCGGAGGCGGCCGGGGCGTCGTCGATGAACATCGCTCCCTCCCGCCAGACCCAGACGAGGGGAAGGACCTGCCGCCCCGCCGGCTCGCCCTCGAATCCGGCGGAGCGGAGCGAGGCCAGGATGCGGCCGGGGGCGTCGAACCGCTCGACGCGCATGGACTCGCCTTCCTGGCGGAGCAGGACGGAGGCGAGTCCCAGCTCGGAGAGCCCCTGCGACACGGCGTCGAGGACGGCCTCCCGGGTGGTCTCGCGCTGGACGCGGGCGCCGAGCCGGGCCAGCCCCTCCAGCCGCTCCAGGTGGCCGGTGCGCGCCGACATGTCCACGAACTGGAGGAGGACCTCGTCGTCCCCGAGAGGCGCCACGTGCAGCTCGAGCGGGACGGTGCGACCGCTCGGAGCCACCACCGAGATCTCGTAGAGGGTGGGCTCGTCCCGCCCCCGCAGGCGCTGGTCGCGCCGGCCGCGCACCCGGCTCCCCTCTCCCTGCGAGAGGAAGTCGTCGTACGACCTTCCCAGCAGGGCCTCGGGAGGGAGGCCCACCAGCGCGCAGACGGCGCGGTTCACGTAGGCGATCCGGTTTCCGCGGACGAGGATCGCCGCGACCGGCAGGGAGTCGAGGAGCCGGGCGTGGTCCACGCTCACGACCTGTCTCCCCGGAGCACCCTCTTCTCGCCCACCCGGAGCGTCACCTTCTCCCGGTCGAAGTACTCGGCGAGCGGGATGACGTGCTTGCGGGTCGCGCCCACCATGTCCTTGAAGGACTGGGTGTCGATCTCCTTGCGGGCGCGCAGGTGCTCGACCAGCCGGGTGCGGAGCCCGGCCACCGCGGCGCCGTCGAACCAGATCTCCGGCGAGACGCGCACCGCCGTGCCGTCCTGGGCGAGGAGCTTCAGCACGGCGGCCACGTCGGCCGGCGAGGCGCCGGACAGGGCGGGGAGATCGACCACCCGCGGAGGAGCCAGCGCCCCGTCCCGCAGCACCTCGGCGATCCGGTCCTTGAGCGCGCCGCCCGTGCCGCCCGAGGCGGCGACGTGGCCGTGCAGCCGCACCAGGTCCCCGTCGAGCACCAGCTCTCCCTTCTCGGCGAGCTGCGCCGCGAGGCGCTGGAAGAGGCGGGGGTCGGTGACGGGTGGTAGCCGGCCGCGCAGCTCCTCGCGCCCCACGCCGGCGGCGAGCGGGTGGGCGGCGTGGAACTGGTGGAGCGCCGCGAGAAGCCGTTCCCGGAGCTCGCCGGCCACGACTCCCGAGACCCAGCCGCGGCGGTCCCGGTCGAAGAGGAGCGCCTGGCCGCGGGCCCCCAGCCGGTCGAGCGCGGCCTGGACCGCCCGGGGGGAGAGCGCCGTCCGCCCCACCAGCGCATCGGCCCCGAGTCCGGCCGGCCCGGCCATCTCCAGCACCACGGCGAGCCGCGCGTCCGCGTCGCTCCCGGCGAGGATGCGGAGCTGGGCCGCGTTCTCCGGCCTCCCGCGCCGCCGCTTGCGCGGCAGGATGGCCAGGATGCGGCCGCCGCCCACAGTCTTGCCGCGCCCCTCGATGGTCCGGAATCCGCGCAGGATGAAGCGCTGGCCGGGAAGCGCCGCAACCGGGGCGGCGAGGCGAAGCTGCGCGAGGGCGGTGCCACCCGGGGGAAGCTCGGCCCGGCCGTCGACCAGGGCCACCGCGCAGGGAACCTGGGCCGTTCCCACGTGGAGGAGCAGCCGGGACCGGTGGCGGATCGGGCGGGGCGCGCCCTCGAGCAGCGCGATCTCCACGTCGAGGATGGACGTGGGCGGCACCACGCCCGGGTGGGCGAGCGCCTGTCCGCGCGAGATCGCCCCGGCCTCCACGCCCGGCAGGTTCACGGCGGTGCGCTGACCGGCCGAGGCCCGCTGCGCCGCCTTCCCGTGGACCTGGACGGTCCGTGCACGCAGCTCGCCCACCGCCTGTGAGGGCGGCACGAGGCACAGCGCGTCTCCCTCGGACACCGTACCGGAGAGGAGGGTCCCGGTGACCACGGTTCCGAATCCCTTCAGCGTGAAGGCCCGGTCCACCGGCAGGAGGAGCGGGCCGTCGGCGGGACGCTCGGGGACCTCGGCGGCCAGCGCATCCAGGACCTCCACCAGCCGCGGGAGCCCCTCCCCTGTGCGGGCCGAGACCGGGACGATCTCGGCCGACTCGAGAAAGGTGCCGGCGCAGGCTGCGCGGATCTCGTCCTGGAGCAGCGGCAGCCATTCGTCGCCCAGGCCTGGGAGCAGGTCGCTCTTCGTCACCACCACGGCACCGCGCGTGACCCCGAGCAGCCGGCAGATGTCGAGGTGCTCCCGCGTCTGGGGCATGACCCCCTCGTCGGCCGCCACCACCAGCATCACGAGATCGACGCCGCTGGCTCCCGCTGCCATGGCCCGGACGAACCGCTCGTGGCCGGGCACGTCGACGACGCCGGCCACCGTCCCGCTGGGGAGCGGCAGGTGGGCGAAGCCGAGCTCGATGGTGATCCCGCGCCGCTTCTCCTCGGCCAGGCGGTCGGTGTCGACGCCGGTAAGGGCCCGGACCAGCGCAGTCTTGCCGTGGTCGATGTGTCCCGCGGTGCCGACGACGACGCGCTTCACGGGGTGCTCCTGCCCGGGCTCAAACCCCCACGGACCCGGGGTCGACCGGTGGACCGCTCGCGTCGAGCTGGTAGTCCCAGGGGAAGACGATGAGCTGGGCGGTCTCGATGGCGAACCACTCCGGCCGGGCGCCGCCCGGGCGGACGACCAGGGCGACGGCCTGGACCTCGCGGGCGCCGGATCGGCGTGCCAGCCCCTTGGCCTTGTCGAGAGTGTCGCCCGAGTTGGTCACGTCGTCGACCACGAGGACGTTCTTCCCGCGGGCCTCCGGAACGCGGAAGGTCGGGGGGGCGCGCTTGTCCCGGGATCGCTTCTCCACCCGGACCGGCAGGAAATCCGCACGGAGCGGAGCGGCGAGCGCGCCTCCCACGAAGATCCCGCCCCGGGCCAGGCCCAGCACCACGTCGGGCTTGAATCGCGCCGAGATCCGGCTGGCGAGCTCGCGCACCACGGCGCCGAACTCGAGCCAGGTGAGCTCGCGGACGCCGCTCCCGCCGCTGGCCGGGGCGGGAACGCCACCCATTCGCTCCACGGCCCAGGCATCCCCCACGCCGACGCCGAGCGGCTGCTCGGCTCGAGGGCGCTTGCGGCCTGCCGCCGCCGGCTTCGGCTTCCGGGCGCGCGCGACGGCAGCCTTGGCGGGGCGGCCGGCGGGCTTCGACGGGGTCTTCTTCCTCATCTTCTTCTTCGGGGGGGCGATGGCGAGCCTCCGCGGGAGTGGCCCTCGGGCCGGAGAGGGGAATCTAGCACGCGGCGGCCGCGGCGGCCTGCCGTCACCACGACGAAGGCGCCCTGTCGCTCAAGCCTTGGCGCCGCCCGGGATCCCGCCCTCGAGCCTCCGGGCGATCTCGGCCAGCTCGGGAGCGTCGACCACGTAGCGCCTCTTGCAGAACTCGCAGTCGATGACCACCTGGCGCTCCCCGGCCAGGACGGCGTGGATCCCCTCGGGCCCCAGCGCCGAGACCGCATTCACGGCCCGCTCGCGATTGCAGCCGCAGGAGTAGGAGACACCCTGGCGACTCAGCACGTCGAGCCCTTCGCCGACCACCGAGCGAGCCAGCTCCTCGTCGGCCGCGCCCTGCGCCAGCGCATCCCGGAAGGCACCCGCGGCGATTCGCCGCCGGACCTCCTCGAGGGCCTCCATGCTGCCCTCCGGCATCTTCTGGATCACGATCCCGGCCACCGCGCCGAGCGCCTCCCGGTCGGTGGGGTGGACCCGGACGTCGAGCGCCGTGGACACCTGCTCGCTCGCGGCGAAGTAGCGGCGCAGGTTCTCGGTGAGCGTGCCCGGGACGAACTCCACCGAGCCCCGGTAGAACTCGCCCTTGCCCTGGTCGCGGAGCACCGACAGCGTTCCCGATCCTCCCAGCGCGGCCCGCGGTCCCACCGACGGGTCGCCCGGGAAGTGGATGTCCGGGCGCCGGACCCTGCCGCGGATGTTGCCCTCGGTGTCGGCGTCGACGAGGAGGCCGGAGAGCGGCCCGTCCACCTCGAGCGAGAGATTGACCCGGGTCTGCTCCTTCTGCAGCGCCCCCAGGAGCAATCCGGCCGCGAGAGCCTCCGAGAAGATCGCCGCGCTGGTGGGAGCGAGTCCGTGGAGCATCCGGGCCATGCGACAGAGGTCGGTGGCCTCGACCAGGATCACCCGGAGGGCAGGACCCCGGACCAGGCCGCGGAGCAGGAGGTCCTTCACGAGCCCTCCGGAAGGGCACCCAGGAAGGCGAAGAGCCACTGGGGCATGGCCACGTCGGGGAACTCCGCTGCCGCACCGTCGAACCGTACGAGGGCCGTGTCGGGATTCGGGCAGGCCAGGAAGCCCCGCCAGGTGTTGCCCTCCGATGGGCGGAGGTCGAGGGAACAGCCGGCGCCGGGGGTGCCGCCGACGCCGTCCACGCGGAAGGCGAGGTCCATGCGGGCGTTGCGCCAGAGCCCGGCGACGAGCAGCACGTCGCCGTCGCGCCGCACGGTGAGCTCGACCCCGGCCCCCTGGATCCGTCCGTCCCCGACGTCGAGCAGCACGGAGTTCCCGCCCAGCATCCCACCCCACCGGCCTTCCAGGTTTCTCGACAGGCTGGTGTTCGGGCCGACGACCCGGTGGCGGCCGTAGGAGTTGGTCACCCCGACGCCGCGCCCGTAGGAGGCGAAGATCTCGCCCTCCGCGCGGTAGGTGCCGGCGAGGTCGATGCTGGTCGGGGCCGGCCCGCCCATGGCGAGGGGAACGCCCCGGGGCGCGGAGGCGCAGGCGACGACGAGGAGCAGGGCGAGCGCGGGGAACCGGGGCACCGGGAGGACTTATCCCGCCGGGTCCCCGGTGTCACGGAGCGGTGGTGCGGGCCGCGCGGAACTCGGCATTCAGGAAATGGCCGAGGCTTCCCGGTCCCGCCGCGGCAGCCGCGGTCCCGCCCGTGGGCCGGAAGACGGAGACCTGCGGCGCCGGGAGCGCTCCCAGGAACGCGAAGAACCACTGCGGCATCTCCCGCTCCGGATCGGAGGCCACGCCCTTCAGGCTCATCCAGATGGAGTCGAGAACCCCTCCACATCCCCCGAAGCCCCGCCAGAGCCCGTCGGGCGCGAGCGAGAGCTCCACGGCGCACACCCCCGTGAGGGGCGACGCCGAGATCGTCTCCGGCGCGAAGTGGATGCCGACGAACCTCCCGAACCAGAACCCCTGCACGTGCACGGTCGACCCGTCCAGCGTCACCCACACGTCGACGCCCTCGCCCGTGATGCGGCCGCTCCGCGCGTGGAGCAGCACCGCGCGGTCCTGGAGGGTGCCGCCCCAGAGCCCTCCGTCGGTGAGCGTGAGGTTCACCGCGGGTCCGCGCACGCTGCGGGCGTCCCAGGCCGCGCTCGACCCGGCGGTTCCGAACGGGGTGTACTGGATCTCCCCCTGGCGCGTGAAGGCCGGCGGCGGTCCGGTGAAGAGCTCCGGCGGGCGCATGGGGAGCAACCGGCCGGGTGGAGCCGACAGGCACGCCGTGGCGGAGAGGGCCGTGGCGACGAGGAGCCTCGACTGGAGTGACACGCGGGACTCCCTGCAACCGGGGTACGTCACCCAGGATAATACCGGGGACGGGGCGGGGCCGCCTCCGCGCCCCGCCCGGGCCGTCAACGGGCGCTGAGCACGCTTCGCAGGGTCTCGCGGATGGAGTAGCGAGGGGTCCAGCCGGTGTCGCGGACGAAGCGCGAGCCGTCCACCGCGCAGAGGTACTGGATGTAGTCCACCTCGCCGGGAGGGTAGCTGGAGAGCCGCGCCTCGAACAGGCGCTTCACGACGGGGCGGACGAGGAAATGGGGCAGGGGCAGGGGCTCGCGCCCCAGCTCCCGGAGCGCAGCGGAGAGCGGGACCTCCCCGGGGCCGGTCACGTTGTAGACGCCCTGGACCCCGGGGCGGAGCGCGAGCGCGATGGCCCGGCAGACGTCCTCCTCGTGGATGAGCTGGACCATGGGGTCGAACCCCAGCACGGTGATGGGACGCTCCAGCCGCAGGTAGTTGGAGGGGGCGTTGCGGACCGTGGGCCCGACGATGTTGACCGGGCGGAGGATGACCGTCTCGATCTCCGGGTGCTTCCACATGAACGACTGGACGTACATGTCGACCTCGATGAGGTCGCGGTACCCGGGCAGGCGGGCGGCGCCGAGGAGGGGCGTCTCCTCGGGCAGGAAGTTGGGATTGCCCGGCGCCGGTCCGTAGACGTTGGCGCTGGAGAGCAGCACCACCTTCTTCACGCCGTGGCGCGCCGCGATGTCGAGGAGCTTCTGGGTCCCGGCCACGTTGAAGCTGTGGGCCTCGGCGGCGTCGTCGCGCGGATCGTGCTTGAGGCCGAGGTGGGCGATGGCCTGGATCGCATTGCGCCGGAAGACGTCCTCCACGCGAGCCTTGCGGATGTCGATCTGGTGGTGCTCGACGTCCTTGGGGCGGTCGCGCAGGGGGCGCCGGTCGAAACCGATGACGTGGGTCTCGCCGTGGAGGATCCGGGCCAGCTTGCGCCCCAGGTTCCCGGCGATGCCGGTGATGGCCACGCTGGCGGGCATCGGGCTCACCAGAACACGTGCTCCCGCTCGGCGATCCCCCGCGCGAGCAACCCGGCCACGGCGTCGCGGACCCGGGCCACCTTGCCCTCCAGCACCGCGTCCTCGTCGTCTGCACTCCCCGTGAACCGCATGGGCTCCCCGAACCAGATCCGGTATCGCACCGGCATGGGGAGGGGCAGGCCGGTGAGGGTGATGGGGAAGTGGGGGAAGGCCAGCAGCCGGGCCAGCGGCTTGACGTCGAGGATGGCCGGGGCCTGCTCCTCGGCGCCGACCACGCCGACCGGCACGATGGGGACGCCGTTCTCGAGGGCGAGCCGCATGAACCCGAGACCGAAGCCCTGGAGCTGGTAGCGCTGGGAGAAGGGCTTGTTGAGCCCGCGCGTCCCTTCGGGGAAGACCAGGAGGGCCTCGCCGGCCGCGAGGAGCCGACGGCAGTTCTCCGGCGTGCCCACGATCTGGCCGCAGCGGGCGAAGAGGGTGGAGACGAAGGGGAGCGTGGGGACCCACTTGTCGACCAGGGCGCGGACGGCGCGCGGCGGGTCCTTGTCGACGAGGCAGGCGGCCTCGACCATGGCGGCGTCGAAGGGGAGCTGGCCGGAGTGGTTCCCCACCAGCAGGACCGGCCCCTCGTTGGGCACGTTCTCCAGGCCGATGGCCTTCACCCGGAAGTACTTCCGGTAGAGCCAGAGCACCGGGGCGGCGGCGGCCTGGAGGTAGTCGACGTCGAAGCCGTAGGGATCGACGCCGTACTCGTTGCGGGGCGGGGTGAGCTTCTCCAGCCGTTCCCGGGTCCCGGGACCGCCCAGCTCCAGCGTCCAGCGCCGCAGCCGTTCCTGGATCTCCTCGCCGATGCCCGCCATCGGCTCGATCTATCACGCCGGAGGCGACTTCGACGACTGGGGCGGGGCACCCGGGTCGGCGCGGACCGGAGCGCTCACCCGGAGGACCCAGAACAGGCGGGCCACCTGCCGCAGCACGTTGGGCACGCGCCGCAGCAGGCCGATGGAGGGAGCCCTCTTCTCGTGGAGCTCGATGGGGATCTCGACCACCCGCTTCCCCTCCAGCCCGGAGCGCAGCACGAGCTCGCTGGCGAAGACGTCCCGGTCCACCACGCAGCGGGAGGCCACCGGCGCGATGCGCTCCCGCGAGAAGGCCTTCACTCCATGTGTATCGGTGCCGCGGAATCCGAGGGCGACGCGGAGGACGGTGTTGTGCACCCAGGTGGCGAGTCGGCGGAAGGCCGGCCGCCCGTCCACCGACCCGACGGCCCGCTTCGACCCCACCACCATGTCGGCCTCGCCGCGCTCCAGGATGGGAAGGGCCCGGTCGTAGAACCCGGGGTCGCAGAGGTCGATCTCATCGGCCACCACCCAGCGGCCTCGCGCCTCGAGGATGCCGCGGCGGAGCGCCAGCCCGTAGTTGGGCTCGGGGGAGTGGAGGTGCCGGAGGCGCGGGTGGACGCGCGCCAGCTCCTCGAGGATCTCCAGCGTGCGGTCGCGCGAGCCGTTCTCGGTGAGGAGCAGCTCGTAGTCCCAGCCTCGCGCGTCGAGGGCCGACATGAGCTCCTGGCAGGCCGACGCGACGATCCGCTCCTCGTCGAAGACGGGGATGACGATGCTCAGCTCGGGGGAAGCCGCCGACATGCGGTGGCGCCGGCTCACCGCTTCAGCAGGCGGGCCGCCTGCCTGCCGCCGAGCAGCGCGTCCTCCATGGACGAGTACTCCCAGTTGCCCGAGCGTCCGGCCACGAGGATGTCCTGCTCGCCGAGCCACTTCCGCACGGCATCCCGGGCCAATCCGTAGTCGCGGTCGTGGATCACGTAGGCCTGCGGGATGGTGCGCACCTCGGCGAACTTCACGTCGTCCAGGGACTCGATCATGCCGAGCGCGAGGAGCGACTCGAGGGCGGCCCGCTCGGCCTCGACGGGCGGCACGGGCTCGCGGCCGGACATCTCGACGTAGAAGTTCCGGCACCCCGGGGGGGCCAGCGAGGCCACCGCCGCGGAGGCGGAACCCACGCGGTAGGGGAGGAGGCTCGACTCCGGCAGGTAGACCCAGTGCCAGGCCGGGCCGCCGACGTCGCGGGCGGCCACGTTCACGTACGTCACCGTCGCGCCCCGGAGCAGCCGGGACGCCTCCCGCACGGGCGGAGGGGCGCCACCGACCAGGTCCACCATCTCGGGGAGGGGGACGCTGGAGATCACGGCTCGGTAGCGGACCTCCTCGCCGGTGGAGAGGAGCGCCACCTTGCGGAGCGGGTCGATGGAGACCGGCCGGACGCCACACTCCGGAGGGCGAGGGAGCCGGGCGACGAGGGCGCGGACGAAGGTCTCGATGCCCCCCTCCCGCGGATACAGGAAGGTGGCGTTGTATCCCTCCGCATCCCCCTCCAGCCCCAGCGCGCCCCGGACGACCTGCTCCAGGGTGGGGCGGGGCACGAATCGCCCCATCCACTCGATGGTCAGCTCGGCCGGGGGGACCGTCCAGAGCTTCTCGTTGTAGGGGAACATGAAGTTCCGGGCGATGCCGGCACCGAGGTGCCGGAGGACGAACTCGGCGAAGTTGCGCGGAACCCGCTGCCGCAGCTCCGCACCTCCGTCTCCGAGGTGGGCCGCGATGAAGCCGAGCACGTTCTCGGTGGCCACGGCCGCCGGGAGCCCGTGCGTGTTCACCTGGTACGGGTAGCGGGTGAAGACCCCGTGCGACCGGATGGACGCGCGCCGCTGGACCTCGAGCCAGCCTCCCGGGAGCACCTCGTGCGCCAGGGCCCGGGTGTCCGGGTCGCGGAGGTGGAGCCAGTGCCCGGTGGCGTCGAAGGAGAATCCGTCCCGGACGTCGGTGCGGCAGAGGCCGCCCGGGCGGGATTCGCGTTCCACCAGCCGGTAACCCCCGCCCAGCGCGAGCGCCGCGGAGATTCCCGCGAGGCCCGCGCCCAGGACGAGCACGTCGCTGTTTGGTGGCGCTTGGTTCACGGGCGGCGGTACGATTCCGGTTCCTAGCTAGCATGCAGGCCGCCTCGGCGCCAGAGCGCGGGGCTCGAGGGTCCAAAGATGCGCATCACGTGTCCGCAGTGCCAGGCCGGCTACGACGTCGACCCTGGAAAGATCCCCGCCGGTGGCCTGCGCGTGCGATGCCCGCAGTGCGACCGCGTATTCTCGGTGAAGGTCGCGCAGGCCACGTCGACCACCATGTCCGGCCAGCCTCCCGCGGTGGGCCCGGTCCCGACGATGGTCGGCGCGCCGCCCCCGCCGGCGCCCGTCGGCATGACCATGGTCGGGATGGCGCCTCCCCCACCGCCTGCACCCGCCATCCAGTCGAACGACCCCGTCCCCTTGCCGGGCAACGCGCCTCCGCCGCCCCCGGATCCGGCCCCGGTCGCCGGCATCACCATGGTCGGGATGGCGCCCCCGATCGCCGGGCCGCAGCCGGAGGTCTTCGCGAGTCCGGGCGGAGCCATCCCGCTTCCCGCTCCGCCCCCAGGGGGGAGCGAGGAGCGCTGGCCGCCTCCCGAGGACCCGGACCTCTTCGCCGGTGCCGTGGCGTCGGACGACCCCTCCCCCGTCGAGGAGGTCGCCCCCGCCCAGGAGGCCGCCCCCGTCGAGGAGCCGTTCGAAACCGTCGAGGAGGCCGCCCCCGTCGAGGAGCCGTTCGGAACCGTCGAGGAGCTCGCACCGGGTGAGCCCGACGTGCTGGAGGTGCTCTCCGCCGAGGATCCGGCATCCGAGGAAGCACCCGCCGACGCCGAGCCCCTCTCGTTCGGCGAGGTCCCGCTCGATCACGGCTTGGCGCCGGACCCGTTCGCGGCGATCGCGGCGCGAGGGGCGGATGCCTCCGCGCCGCCCGACGAGGAGCTGGAGATGCTCTTCACGGCAGGTGGAGAGGTCCCTCCACCGCCCCCGGCCCCGCCTCCCGGCAGGACGGGAGCCCAGGGGTTCCGGGTCCGTCGCCCGTCCGGCCGCGTCTTCGGTCCCTTCTCGGAGAACGAGATCGTGGAGATGCTCGGGAAGGGGGAGCTCAACGGGGCCGAGGACGTCTCGGCCGGCGACGGGGACGACTGGATCGCCATCGGCGCGGCAGCTCCGTTCGCGGCGTCGGTCAAGCAGATGAACGAGGCCCCGCTGGTGTCGGCGCCGCTGGCCGCCCCTGGCCCGGGCGGTGTGCCTGCACCGTTCCAGCCGCGCATGCAGGGGGGGTTCCGGGAGAAGGTGGCCGCCGCCGCGCCAGTCTCCCGCAAGAGGATCGTCGCGCTGGGCGCGATCGCCGCCGTCGTCGTCCTGGTCGCGGCGGTGGGGACGGCCGGCGCCTTCACCCGCCATGGGCCCTTCTTCTGGAAGGTCTTCCGGTCGAGGAGCAACCCGGAGGTGGCGAAGCTGGCGGCCGAGGGGCGGCAGCTGCTCGGCCAGGATGCGCTCGCTTCCGATCAGAGGGCGCTGCAGCTGGCGCAGCAGGGGCTGGCGCTCCGGGCGGATGACCCGGAGGGGGTCCGGCTGCTCGCCAGCGCCTCCGCCGCGCTCGCCGGCCGTGGAGCCGAGGGGCAGGCGCCCCGGGCGCGCCAGCTCGCCGCGGCGCTGGCCGCCGATGCCCCGGAATCCCTCGCCGCGCGCGAGGCGAGGCTCGCCGCTGCGCTCGCCACCGGCGAGGACACGATCCAGGCGGCAGCCGCCCTCGAGAAGGCCCTGCCCGAACGGCCCGATCCGGAGAGCCTCGCCCTCCTCGCCCGAGCCGCGCTGGCACGCGGGGAGCTCGCCGGGGCCTCGTCGTATCTCGACCGGCTCGACGGTGCCTCTCCCGGAACGGTCCGCGCGGCGAGGCTCCGCGCCACCATTGCGGTGCGGAAGGGGGACGACGCCTCTGCGCGCGCCCTCCTCGAGGGCGTCATCGCCAAGGATCCCGGGAACGCCGCGTCGGCGCTCGACCTGGCCGCGCTCCAGGAGAAGGCCGGTGATCCCGCCGCGGAGGCTGCGCTCCGCTCGCTCCTCGAGAAGGACCGCATCGATCGCCTCGGCCCCGCGGAGCGGGCCCGTGCGCGCATCCTCCTCGCCGGGGCGCTGACCCGGCGCGGCGACGTCGATGGCGCCGAGACCGAGCTCGCGCAGGCGGCGCAGGACTGGTCCGGCGCCACCGACGCACGCGTGGCGCTGGGGCGCTCGCTCCTGCGCCGCGGCGAGCCCGCGAAGGCGGTCGCCGCGCTGGAGGCCATCCCCGCCGCAGCCAGGTCCGCGGCGGCCTCGGCGTTGCTATCGCGGGCCCAGCTCGCCGCCGGGAAGCCGGCCGACGCGGCCAGCACGCTCGAAGCCGCACTGGGCCGGTCGCCGGACGACCCCGGGTTGCTCCTCGTGAAGGGCACGGTGGAGCAGCGGGCGGGGAAGTACGCCGAGGCCCGGAAGGCCTTCGCGAGCGCGGCGGCCAAGGCTCCCGACGGGTGGCAGGCCCCGCTCGCACTGGCCCGTCTCTCCGCCATCGAGGGCGACCTCGAGGCTGCGGAGGCGCAGCTCAAGGTCGCGGTGGAGAAGGCGCCGGCGGAGGCCGAGGTGCTGGCCGCCCAGGGCGCGCTGGCGTTCGTGCGTGGGGACGCCGCGGCGGCGGAGGCTGCGTACGCCAAGGCTCTCTCCGCCGACCCGGGCTGCGCCCCGGCCCTGGCCGGATCGGCCCGGCTGGCGATGGCCCGCGGGGACGATCCAGGCGCCCGGGCGCTCGCCGAGAAGGCGGTGGCCGCCGACCCCGGATCGGCCGAGGCCCAGCTCCTCCTGGGATGGGCCCTCTGGCGCGCCGGCGAGCCCGACCCTGCTCGAAAGGCCCTCGAGGCCGCACTGGCCCTCGACCCGCGAGGTGCGCTGGCCCGCGTGCGGCTCGGTGCGCTGCTGCTCGAGCAGAAGCGGGCCGACGAGGCGATGAAGCTGCTCGACCAGGCCACGAACCTCGACGCCAACCTGGCCGAGGCCCAGTTCTGGCTGGGAAAGGCCCTGCTCGCCAGGGGGGAGACCTCGACCGCCATCGACCGGCTGCGCCGTGCCACCCAGCTCGCGCCGGGAGAGGCGCCGTACCAGGTCGAGCTCGGAGAGGCCCTCGAGCGGTCCGCCCAGCTCCCCGAGGCGATCGCGGCCTACCGGGCCGCCATCGCCGCGGCTCCCCGCTCGCCGGAGGGGTACGAGCACCTGGGACGGCTCCTCGCGCTCAACGGCGACTGCAAGCAGGCCACGCCGCATTTCCAGAAGGCGCTCGAGGTCGCGCCGGGCCGGGAGTCGGCGCGCATCGACCTGGCCACCTGCCAGGCCAGGACCGGTCGCAGCGCGGAGGCGGTGGCGAACTACCAGAAGGCGCTCGGGGGCGACCCGTCGCGCGTCGACGTCTACTACCTCATTGCACGAACCGTGAACGAGGCGCAGGGGCTCCGGGCGGCGGTGCCCTGGTACGAGAAGGCGGCGAAGGCCGAGCCCGGCAACCCCATGCCGCACCTCTACCTCGGCTACTGGCACAAGGAACGCGGCCAGAAGGCGCAGGCCGTCCAGGCATTCAGGAAGTACCTGGCCGAACGCCCCGACGCCGACGACAGGAAGGACGTCGAGCGGGAGATCGAGGACCTGGGCGGGAAGTAGCCGGCGATTCTCGCGAGCGCGGCGGGTCGCCCCGGTTTAGACCTCGCGTCCAAACCGGAGGTTCCATGAAATCCATCGGCATCCTCGCAGCGCTGGTCCTCGCGCAGGCCAGCCCGGCGGAGCGGACCGGGCCCGGAGGGGCGCGGGAGGCGGCCGCGGTGGAGAGGCGGAAGGTGCTGACGCTGCGGGAGGCGATCGAGGCGGCGCGGTCGCAGAATCTGGAGATCCAGCAGCTGGACGCGCGGGTGGAGGCGGCGCGGGAGCTGACCTGGAAGGCCTGGTCGGCGTACCTGCCGCAGGTGAACGTGGGGGTGCAGCTGGCGCGGAACCAGTACGAGGTCGCGTTCGCGCTGCCGTCCGGGTACTGGGTGCGGGACACGGGGACGCAGCAGGGACCGGACGCCGGGGGAGCGGTTCCCGGGGACCCGACGAGCTTCATCGTGTACCCGAGCAGCGTGAACGAGGCGGTGGTGCAGCCCCTGGTGCAGACCAGCGGGCAGGTGAAGCTGACGCAGGCGCTGGTGGCGCCGCAGGCGATCGTGCTCATCCAGAACGCGTACAAGGCGGAGAAGACCATCGACTACAACGTGCAGCAGGCGCGCCGGGACATCCTCTTCGCGGTGGCGCAGCTGTACTACGGGGTGGCGAGCCTGCAGGAGCTGACCGTCGTGCAGGAGCGGCAGGTGGTGCTGACGAAGGAGCGGGAGCGGGACTCCCGGGTGCGCTTCGAGGCCGGGACGGGGACCAAGGTGGGGCTGTTGCGGGCGGAGATCGACCGGGCGCAGGCGGAGGAAGATCTGAAGAGGGCCCAGATCGACTTCCAGCGGGCCCGGCTGGCGCTGGCGGCGGCGCTCGACCGTCCGGACGACTTCGACATCGTGATCCCCGAGTCGCCGCCGCAGCCGACGGGGTCGAACCTGGAGCAGCAGGCGCTCGAGCTGAGGCCGGACGTGAAGGCGGCGGCCGAGAACCTCGAGCTGGCCCAGGGGGAGCGCACCCGGATCACCATGCAGTACCTGCCCAGCATCGGGGCCTTCGGGGCGTACAACTACGCGAGCACGAGCACCTTCAACCCCAACGCCTTCTCCTGGCAGGTGGGGATCGGGCTGACCTGGACGATCCTCGACGGCGGCCTGCGCGAGGCGTCCATCCGGGAGGCCACGGCCAGGATCGCCGAGGCCGACGCGCTGAAGCGCCAGGTCGACCTCCGGGCGGTGACCCGGGTGAAGGAGGCCCAGCTGGACCTGCAGGGCGCCCTCGCCAACCGGACCAAGGCCAGGGAGCGCACCGGCCTGGCCCAGGAGAACGCCCGCCTCGTCGACGTGGCCTACAAGGCCGGGGCCGCCACCTACCTCGAGTCCACCGACTCGGTCCAGACCCTCCGCCAGGCCGAGGTCGGGCTCGTCGCCGAGTCCCTCAACGTCGACCTCGCCACCCTCAAGCTCCTCAACGCCGTCGGCGCCTTCGGCGAGGTCAACGAGTAGCCCAGCTACGGCAGCGTGAGCGGCCCCTCGGCCTCCACCCGGTTCCCGCCGGCGTCGAGAGCACGGCGCAGCGCCGCCTCGGCGAGCGCGAGGACCTCGGGCTCGGTGCGCATCGCCGAGTAGGTCACGATGGCGTCCAGGCCGACCACTCCCACGCTCACCGTGAGCGAGAGTTCCTGCCCGCGCACCGTGATGTGGCCGCGCTCGACCGCCTTGCGGATCCGCTCGCCCAGCGCCCGCCCGGCCGAGAGCGGCGTCTCCCTGGCCACCACTCCGAACTGCTCACCCGAGATCCGCGCCAGGATGTCCTCGCGCCGGACCGCGGATTTCACCAGGCGCGACACGAGCCCGAGGGCCTCGTCACCGGCGGCCCTGCCATGGGCCTCGTTCACCCGGCGGAAGCCGTCCACGTCGACGAGCAGGAGCGACATGGGGCGCGTGTAGCGCGAGGAGGTGACGAGCTCCGCGGAGAGCCGGTCGTCGAAGTGGCGCCGGTTGAAGAGGCCGGTCTCCGGGTCGAGCAGCGCCCCCTCGGCCAGCCGGCGCTGGTAGCTGATCTCCAGGTCGTCGCACAGGCAGTACTTGAGCGCCGTGTGCATGCCCATCTGGACGCGCTGTCCGTCCTGGAGCTCGCAGTCGGCGACCCGGATCCCCTCGACGAAGACGCCGTTCGTGCTCCCCATGTCGCGCAGCCGTGCCCCTCCGGGCCCGGCCAGGATGCCAGCGTGGCGCCGGGAGACACCCGTGTCGCGCAGACGGATCTCGCAGGCGGGGTCGCGGCCGAGGACGACCTCCCGGTCCGGCGCGAGGGGGAAGATCTCGCCGAGCTGGGGTCCGGAGAGGACGAGGAGGTAGGGGCGGCGCTCGGGAGCGGGCCGGGCCGGCGCGAGGCTCCACGATTCGGTTCCTTCCGCGGAGCGCCCGACGGCCGTGGACATCCGCCCATCCTATCAGCGCACGGACCGCAGCGGGGTCGTCCCGCGAGGGGCAGGGCCCGGGACCACCTTTCCGGAACTCGGCGTTGCGGCCCTCCGTCGCCGGTCGCATGATCGACTGGACTCCATGCCACGTACCCCGGCGCTCCGCATCGTCAGCTACAACGTCCGCTACTTCGGTCACGCCCTGAAGGGGCTGGCCAGCACGCGCGGCCCGGAGCATCGGATCGCGCGGGCCCTGGCCTCCCTGGCTCCGATGCCGGACGTCGTCTGCCTGCAGGAGATCGAGACCATCTCCCTCCGCTCCCGGCTGGCCCACGGCCGCTCGCTTCAAGGCGAGACGCAGCTGGCCTCGTTCATGGCGGCCCTGGAGAAGGTCTTCGAGGAGCTCGAGCAGCCCTTCCCGTACGACGGCTTCTACTTCCGCGCCCACGCCAACAGCATCCGCCGGCTCAACATCACCACCCATGGCCTCGCCATCCTGGTGAACACCCGCCGGCTGCGGGTCGAGTCGCACAACGTCGACTCTCCCCACCACATCACCCACCACCACGTGGAGCGCTTCCGGGACCGGAAGCAGGCGCGCATCTGCGCCCACATCCACGTGGCCGATCCGTCCGGACGCCGCCTGCACGTCTTCAACACCCACATCTCCCTTCCCACCCCGTTCGCCCGTGGCTTCTGGACCCACCCGGCCCGCATGGGCTGGGGCGTGAACCAGCTCCACGAGGCACGAACGCTCGCGAACTTCGTGCGGCATCACGCCGGAGAGGAGCCCTTCGTGATCTGCGGGGACTTCAATTCGGCGCCCGGCTCCCCCGTGTTCCGCTACCTCACCGAGCGCGTCGGGTTCCACAGCGCCCAGCAGGAGCTCGGGCACCTCGCCGCCGACGACGCCCGGGCCTGGCCCACGGCCGGGTTCATGCGCATGCGCATGCATCTCGACCACCTGTTCTTCGGCAATGGCGTCCGGTTCCTCGACCTGGAGGGCTCGGCTCCCTTCGGAGATCGGAGGAGCCCGTTCGCCGGCCTCTCCGACCACGTCCCGCTCATCGGACGGCTCCGTTGTGACGCGCACCGGGCCTGACCTGTGCTCTACTGTCCCGCCATGCAGCTTCCCGAACAGGCCGTCCGGGCGCTCGAGGTGGTACGCCGCGACGGGCGCGACGTGCGCTTCGAGATCAAGAAGGCCTGCGAGCAGGAACGCTGGCGTCTCAAGGTCTGCTACGCCGCAGCCGGTGGCGGCGAGGTGCAGGTAGGCCTGCTCTGGTCGGACGACCAGGCCGGTCTCGAGGCGCTCAAGAGGAAGCTGGAGGAGGAATGCGGATGAGGAACGGAAGACTCTGGCTCGTGGCTGCGGCCCTGCTGGTGGCGACGGCGTGCAGCAGCTTCACCGCGGGTGGCGCGGGCCCCGCCTACGTCCGCGACACCATGAGGGAGTACCGTTTCCCGAGGGCCTGCGAGGCGCTCTGGGTGGACGCGCTCAAGGTCATCGCCGAGCAGGGTTTCGGGCTGGTGGGGAGCGACCGCGAGCTGGCCGGCCAGGAGAAGCAGGGCGTCATCACCAGCTTCCTCAATCGCGGGCACGCCACCACCCGGGACGACGATGGCATCTTCGAGGCGGAGAGCGACGCCAACGGGCAGGGGCTGCGCTTCCTCGTCAAGGGCAAGCCGGCCGGGCCGGACGGCTGCTTCGTGCAGTTCTACGGGATCCAGGACGACCGGGCGAACTCCACCGAGATCCGCCACAGGGACTACGATCAGGAGCTCCTGCTTCTCGCGCGGATCGACCCGGCCTCCGCGGCGCGCATCCTCGAGGCGGCCGACAAGGCGAGGTGACGGTCCGCGACCGGACGGAGGGCGGGTGTCCCCGCCCTCCCGTCCCGCCTCCCTAGAAGACGTAGCCGACGTTGGCGGTGATGTTCACGCCGGAGAGCTTCATCGCGCCCCAGTCGAAGGTCTGCTCGGTGACGTACATGTAGCGGGCCTCGGCGCCGAGCAGGATCGGCCCGAGGATGAAGTCCACGCCGGCGCCGCCGACGACGAGGAACGAGTACTTGGTGGCGGAAAGGCTGATGCCCCCGCCGCTCGCGCTGGCGAAGTTCGCGAGGCCGCCGATGCCCAGCTCGAGATACGGCTGGATGAAGAAGATGGGAAGGCGGAGCTGGCCGAGCACGTAGAGCGGGACGGCGTTCGCCTTCACGGTCCCACCGTCCACGTCCTGGCTCGACCACATGTAGCCCCCGGCGATCTGCGCGCCGATGATGCCCATGGTGGCGCCGTAGGCGAGCTCGATGTTGCCCGAGGTGGGGAACTTCCCGCTGACGACTCCCTCGATGGCCCCGTATCCGTCGCTGGCTGTCGGCACCCAGACGCCGCCCTTCAGGGCGAGGTAGGTCTCGGCGGCGTGCGTGGATGCGGGAGCGGCGACGACGGCAAGGGCTGCGGCTAGAGCGAGGATCGAGCGGCGGATGGTGGTCATGGGCTTTCCTTTCCCGAGGGGGACAGGAGGAGCCTAGACAGGATCCGGCCCGGGCGCCAGTTCGCGACCGGCACCAGGCGAGGCGGCCTCGTACCGCACCACCAGTGCGGTCGCGGCGGTGATGGCCACCGCCCGGAAGAAAACGCCCAGGACGGGCACCGCGAGCACCGCCACCGATGCCACGCCGAAGCCGGCCGACTCCCAGCCGTGACCTTCCGTGAATGCCGCCTGGTGGCGCCACGGCCGGGCCAGCCAGCCCACGAATCGCCCCACCAGTCCGAGGGGGCGCAGCCACCGGGACCGCGAACCCAGGTGGCGCATCGCTCGCTCGAACCACGGAGGCTCACCGGGCCCGAGCCGCCCGGGCTGCAGCTCGACGGGGATCTCCAGCGCGTCGAGGACCACCCAGTACCAGGCCCAGGCCGCGCCCAGCGAGAGCGTGATCCAGTGGCCGACGCCCGGGAGCAGTTCCACGACGAAGAAGACCGGGGCGAGACCGATGGCCACGACCGCGCCCTGGCGCACCGCCTTGGCCGTCTCCCGGACGAGCAGGCGGCCGTAGCTCTCCCCGGGCCGCTCCTCCTCCCCGGCGGAGCCTCCCACCGCCCGCCGCGCCTCCTTCCCGAGCCGGGTCCAGAGCGGCCAGAGCACGGTGGGGGGCATGGAGGAAAGGGCGACGAAGGAGGCGAAGGCGAGCTCGAAGAAACGCCCCTCCCGTCGCCAGGCGACGAACGCCGCCAGCGCCGCCGATCCGACGAAGGTGAGGGTGGTGGGGAGGAGCGCCGAGCGCAGCAGCGCCCGATCGGTGGCCACGAGCGCCGCCGCGCGCGCCACCTGGTGGAGCCCCCAGCGGACGCGCTCCTGCGCAGACGCCCCCGGCCCCTCGCCGGACGCGGCGAGGGACTGGAGGCGTCGGTCCAGCGGTCGATCGACCGCTTCGCCGCTACTTGGCGGCGGCGAGGGCGGCGTCGTAGTTCGGCTCCTGCCCGATCTCCGGGACGAGCTCGGTGTGGACGATCTTGTCGTTCTCGTCGAGCACCACCACGGCGCGGGCGGTGACGCCGGCCAGAGGGCCGTCCTCGATGAGGACGCCGTAGGTCTTGGCGAACGACTTGCCGCGGATCATGGAGAGGCTCACCACGTTCGCCAGCCCCTCGGTGGTGCAGAAGCGCTTCATGGCGAAGGGCAGGTCGGCCGAGCAGACGAGGACCACCGTGTTGGGCAGCTTGCCGCCGGCCTCGTTGAACTTGCGCGTCGACGTGGCGCAGGTCGGCGTGTCGAGGCTGGGGACGATGTTCAGGATCTTCTTCTTGCCCTTGAAGTCGGCCAGACCCACGTCCTTCAGGTCGATGCCGGTGAGCTTGAAGTCGGGAGCCTGCGTGCCCTTCTGGGGAAGGTCGCCGTTCGTGTGGATGGGGTTGCCCTTCAGCGTGACGGTGGCCATCGATGAGTGTCCTTTCGGGTGGGGTCGAGCCCGTACTCTAAGGCGGGGTGGCCGTCGGCGCCTGCTCCCGCGCGGGTCGAGGGGCCTCGGCGTGGGCCTCCTGCCGGACCTCCTGCGCGAGGCAGTAGTCGAGCAGCAGGTGCTCGACCGACTCGATACCGACCCCCCCGGGGGACGCTCACGCCATCGCCCCGCCGCCGCCGACGATGAATCCATTCGGGTCGAGACCCAGGCGGCGCACCGCCTCGGACCACCGATCGGGTACCGGGACGGTGGTCACCAGCTCCTCGTCGAAACCCAGGGGAACCCAGGATCCCTGGGAGATCTCCGCCTCGAGCTGCATGGGCGCCCACCCGGCGTATCCCACGAAGAGCTGGACCGGGCCGGGCCCGTCGTTGCTGAGGATCGACTCCAGCACGGGCCGCGAGCTCCCGACGACGAGGTTCCGGCCGACACGGATGGCGTCCTCGTCCTCGGTACCTCCTCCCCGGCGGTAGAGCACCCAGACCTGCTCCGGGGCCACCGGGCCACCCACGAGGACCGGCCGCTGCCCGTGTTCGGAGGCGCGGGCCAGGCCAGCCAGCCGGTCGTCCACCGAGGCGAGCATGTCCGCCGCAGAGATGGGGGCGGGCCGGTTCACCACGAATCCCATGGCCCCGGCCTTCCGGTGGCCGGTCATGAGCACGAGGGAGCCCACGAAGTTCGGGTCGCGCAGCCCGGGGGCCGCGACCAGGAATCCGGGCGCCAGGTGGGAGGCTGATCGCTCGCTCGTCATCCCCTGTTCCTGCGCCCGGCGGGCGGTCGGCGCAAGGGGGCTTCCCCGGAAGAGCCCGCCCTCTCGCAACCCCCCGCCGTTCACGCGCTTTTCGGCGCCGGCGCACAGGCGGGTAGTCCTTGACGGGTACAGACGTCGCTGGTACCAACGTCGTCCCGCCGGAAACCCCTCCCGGCGCCCCTCCACCGCAGCACGAGGAATGGAAGCCCATGTACAAGATCGTCCGCCACCAGGTCTTCTCGCCCACCACCTTCCTCTGGGAGGTCGAGGCCCCCGACGTAGCGAAGTCAGCCCAGGCCGGCCACTTCGTGATGCTGCGTCTCCACGAGGGCGCCGAGCGCATCCCGCTGACCGTCGCCGACTACGACCGCGAAGGCGGGACGATCACCATGGTGATCCAGGCGCTCGGCAAGACCACGAAGGAGATGATGGAGAACTACGGTGAAGGAGACACCTTCACCGACTTCGTGGGGCCACTCGGGATGCCCCAGCACATCGAGGCGGGCAAGCACGTCGTCTTCGTCGGCGGCGGCCTCGGCGTGGCGCCGGTCTATCCCCAGCTTCGGGCCTTCAAGGAGGCCGGCTGCCGCACCACCAGCATCATCGGGTTCCGCAACAAGGACCTGGTCTTCTGGGAGGACAAGTTCAAGAAGTACTCCGACGACCTCATCGTCTGCACCGACGACGGAAGCTACGGCAAGCCCGGCTTCGTCACGGTGGCGCTGAAGGAGATCCTCGAGAAGGAGAAGCCGGACATGGTGGTGGCC
This sequence comes from uncultured delta proteobacterium, assembly GCA_963802065.1. Classification (GTDB taxonomy): domain Bacteria; phylum Myxococcota; class Myxococcia; order Myxococcales; family Anaeromyxobacteraceae; genus CAIOAK01. The sequence continues at coordinate 341,339 of CAWDHF010000012.1, forward strand.
ATCGGGCCGCTCCCCATGATGTACGGCTGCGTGGAGACCTCCCGCCCGTTCGCCGTGAAGACCATGGTTTCGCTGAACGCCATCATGGTGGACGGCACCGGCATGTGCGGCTCCTGCCGCGTCACCGTCGACGGCCAGGTGAAGTTCGCCTGCGTCGAGGGGCCGGACTTCGACGGCCACAAGGTGGACTTCAAGGAGCTCCTCGCCCGGCAGAAGCGCTTCAAGGGGCAGGAGGAGCAGGCCAACCAGGACTACGCGCACGTCTGCAACCTCGAGAAGCAGCTCTTCGAGGAGGAGAAGCGCAACTACAAGAAGATCAAGGAGCTCGAGCCGAAGCAGGTCCACATGCCCGAGCGCGACGCGCTCGAGCGCTCCCGCAACTTCAAGGAAGTGAACCTGGGCTTCTCCCTCCAGGACGCGCTCCGCGAGGCCGAGCGCTGCATCCAGTGCGCGAAGCCCACCTGCATCGCCGGTTGCCCGGTGCAGATCGACATCCCGCGCTTCATCCGGCACCTCATCGTCCGCGACCTCGACGGCGCCCTCGCCGCCATCTACGACGCCAACATGTTCCCGTCGATCTGCGGCCGGGTCTGCCCGCAGGAGTCGCAGTGCGAGGCCCAGTGCATCATCAACAAGAAGGTCGAGTCGGTGGGCATCGGCCGCCTCGAGCGCTTCGTCGGGGACAACGCCAAGCCGCCTCCGGCCGTCCCGCCGGTCTTCGCGAAGAAGCTGGGCCGCGTCGCCGTGGTGGGCTCCGGGCCGGCCGGCCTGGCCGCCGCCGCCGACCTGGTGCGCTACGGGGCCGACGTCACCATCTACGAGGCCCTGCACGTCGTCGGCGGGGTGCTCCGCTACGGCATCCCCTCCTTCCGGCTGCCCCGCGACATCATCGACCGTGAGGTGAATCGCCTGAAGGACATGGGCGTGAAGCTCGAGACCAACAAGGTCGTGGGCAAGACCTTCACGGTCGACCAGCTCATGAAGGAGAAGGGCTACGACTCGGTGTTCCTCGGAGTCGGCGCGGGCGCGCCCACCTTCCTGGGGATCCCGGGCGAGTTCGCCGGCCAGGTCTACTCGGCCAACGAGTTCCTCACCCGCGTCAACCTCATGGGCGGCGACAGGTTCCCCTACCTCGACACCCCGGTGAACGTCGGGCAGAGCGTGGTGGTCATCGGCGCCGGCAACACCGCCATGGACTGCCTGCGCGTCTCGAAGCGCATCGGCGCGGCCACCGTCCGCTGCGTCTACCGCCGCACCGAGGCCGAGGCCCCGGCCCGCATCGAGGAGCTGCGCCACGCCAAGGAGGAAGGGATCGACTTCTTCTTCCTCCACGCGCCGGTGGAGATCTACACCGACTCCGAGGGCAACGTGCGCGGCATGAAGGTCGAGGAGATGGAGCTCGGCGATCCCGACGAGAAGGGGCGCCGCAAGCCCGTCCCCACCGGCCGGTTCAAGGACCTGGCCTGTGACACGGTCATCTACGCTCTCGGGACCAAGGCGAACCCCATCATCACCCAGGCCACTCCCGGCCTCGGCCTGAACAAGTGGGGCAACGTGGTGGCCGACGACAAGGCGCAGGCCACGACGCTCCCCGGCGTCTTCGCCGGTGGGGACATCGTCACCGGTGGCGCCACGGTCATCCTGGCCATGGGCGCCGGACGCCGCGCCGCCAAGGGCATCGCCACCTGGCTCGCCGGTGGCAAGTCGAAGTGGCCGGTCACCGAGGCCGACCTCGACGGTTTCGTCCCCATGACGCCGGTCGCCGCGGGCGCTCCGGCCGACACCTCGAGCGTGAAGGGAGCAGCCAGCGTGGACTCTGCCGGGAAGACGTGCCCGAAGTGCCACCAGCCCATCGAGGGCGACGAGGAGTACATCTGCTGCGCCAACTCGAAGCTCCAGTGGCGCTGTGAGGCCTGCGCCAAGGTGAGCGAGGGCTTCGCCTTCCCGTACGGCCAGTGCCCGGCCTGCGGCGGCAAGCTGGCGCCGCTGGGCGACCGCTCCATCGGCGACGCCAAGGCCCTCGACGCGGTGCGCACCGCCTTCGAGATCGAGCTGGGCGGCATGGCCTTCTACAAGAGGGCCGCCGCCGAGGCGAAGGACCCCGACCTCCAGACGCTCTTCGGCAAGTTCGCCGAGATGGAGCAGGAGCACATGGAGACCCTCTCCAGCCGCTACCACGTGGACGTGGCCGAGGCCTCCGAGGGGTTCAAGACCGAGCGCGCCGCCGTCTACGCGGGCATCCCCAACGACCCGCAGGACCCGGCCAACCTCTTCCGCATCGCCATCGCGTTCGAGCAGCGGGCGGTGAAGTACTTCTCGGAGAAGGGCGCCGCCTGCGTGCCGGGCTCGATGGAGCAGCAGCTCTACAAGGAGCTGGCCGCCGAGGAGCGGGAGCACGTCGACATCCTCACCACCGAGTACAACCGCTTCAAGGCGGGGAAGCCGGGGATGCTGTAGGCGCTTCCGGGAACGGCTCGATGCTCCCCCGCGTGGTCCTCTTCGACCTCGACGGGACGCTCATCGACTCCGTCCCGCTCATCGTGTCGTCGATGCGCCACGCCTTCGCCGGCCACCCCAACGCTCCTGGGGTGGCCGAGTGGGTGGCGCTCATCGGCACGCCGCTCGACGCCATGATCCGGCGCTGGGCGGGGGACGAGGCGGACGTCCAGCGGGTGAAGGAACGCTACAAGGAGCACCAGTGGGCGAACCACGACGCCATGGTGCGCGCCTTCCCGGGCGTCCCGGCGATGCTCGACGCACTCACCGGGCGGGGCGTGCGCATGGCCGTCGTCACGTCCAAGCTCGAGGCCTCGGCGCGCCGCTCCCTCGACTTCCTCGGGCTGGCGGGCCACTTCGAGTTCCTCGTCGGGCTCGAGTCGACCGAGCGCCACAAGCCCGATCCAGCCCCGGTGCGCCACGCGGTGGAGCGGCTCGGCGCACGGCCCGAGGAGGCTGCCTTCGTGGGCGACTCCCCACACGACGTCGTGGCCGGGAACGGCGCCGGCGTGGCCACGGTCGCCACCCTCTGGGGCCCGTTCAGCCGGGACGAACTGGCCCGCGTCCACCCCCGGGCCTGGGCCTCCTCCCCGGAGGAGGTCCTCCCTGCGCTGGAAGGCCTGGGAACCACGGGCGATTAGGGCCGCACCGCCTGGCCCCGCCCGGTGCTGGCCAACGGCCCGGCGGAGATTAGAATCTCCGGATGGCAAACGCATTCGAGAACTCGCAGGTCCTGGTCCGGGGCGCCGCCGACGTCGAGCGCCGCTTCATGGCAGCCGTCTACCGCTGGATGACGCTCGGGCTGCTCGTCACGTCGGGCGTCGCGTACTACGTGGCCACATCCGAGGGCGCGCTCCAGGCCATCTTCGGGAACAAGATGATCTTCTGGGGGCTCATCATCGCCCAGTTCGGCCTGGTCATCGCACTGTCGGCCGCCGTGACCAGGCTCTCGGCCGGGACGGCGGGGGCGCTCTTCCTCCTCTACTCGGCGCTCACCGGGGCCACGCTGTCCGTGGTCCTGATCGCCTACACGGGCGCGTCGGTGGCCGGCGCCTTCGCCGCCACGGCGGGCACGTTCCTCGCCATGTCCTTCTACGCCACCGTGACCAAGCGGGACCTCAGCAGCTGGTCCACCTTCCTCTTCATGGGGCTCATCGGCGTCGTCATCGCCAGCGTGGTGAACATCTTCACGAAGAGCGGCATGGTCTCCTGGGTCATCTCTGCGGCCGCGGTGGTGGTCTTCACCGGGCTGACCGCCTACGACACCCAGCGCCTGCGCCGGATGGCGGCGGCCGGCGCCGGGGTGGCGGCGCTCCCGGTGAATGGCGCGCTGTCCCTCTACCTCAACTTCATCAACCTGTTCCTGTCGCTGCTCAACCTGTTCGGCGGGCGAAGGAACTGAGGGGTATCCGGGACGAGGCTGCACGCGCGCCCGGGAAATGGAGAAGGCCGCCTCCCTCGGGTGGCGGCCTTCTTTGCAGATGCACTTCGGGAGCGCGCCGGCACGGACGAGGATTGCCCGGCACGCGCCACGCCTGCCCCGGCTTGGAGATCCCCCTCCAGGCATCGCCAAACGAGGGACCGACGGGCGCCGCGCGCGCCTGACAGCCTCGAACCCTGCCAACGTCTCCCTGGCCAGCAAAGCAAGGCGAATGCCAGGGGACGACTTCCGTCGGATCGCAGGGTTCCGCGATCCGAGTGGGGGGAGGTGGGGGAAGTCACCCGATCGGATCCCCGCCTCCGGGTGAAGGCACCCAGGAAATCCTCACAATCCCCCGATCACGCCGGAGCCGACCAGGCGGACCCTGCCGACTATTTGGGCTCGATGTAGCCGTCCTTCGTGAGCAACTCGGCCGTCAGCACCGCGCCGCCCGCGGCGCCGCGGACGGTGTTGTGGGACAGGGCCACGAAGCGCCAGTCGAAGAGGACGTCGGGGCGCAGCCGGCCGATGGTCACGCCCATGCCGCCACCGGCATCCCGGTCGAGCCTCGTCTGGGGGCGATTCTCCTCCTCGAAGTAGGTGAGGAAGGGCTTGGGTGCGCTGGGCAGGCCGAGGGTCTGCGGCTTGCCCTCGAAGGCTCGCCACAGGTCGATGATCTCCTCCTTCGACGCCTTCTTCTCGAGCTGGAGGAAGACCGCGGCCATGTGGCCGTCGGAGGCGGGCACGCGGATGCACTGCGCGGAGATGACCGGCTCGGCGGCCGGCACGATCTTGCCGTCCTTCTGCGAGCCCCAGATCTTCATGGGCTCCTTCTCCGACTTCTCCTCCTCCCCCTTGATGAACGGGATGAGGTTGTCGACCATCTCGGGCCAGGTCTCGAAGGTCTTCCCGGCGCCGCTGATGGCCTGGTAGGTGCACACCGCGATGCGCTTGGGCCCGAACTTCATGAGCGGGTGGATGGCCGGCACGTAGCTCTGCAGCGAGCAGTTGGGCTTCACCGCCACGAAGCCGCGCCTCGTCCCGAGCCGCTTGCGCTGCGCCTCGATCACCGTGGCGTGCTCCGGGTTCACCTCGGGGACCATCATGGGGACGTCGGGGGTGGCCCGGTGGGCCGAGTTGTTGGACACGACCGGCGTCTCGGCGCGCGCGTAGTCCTCCTCGAGCTTCGCCGTCTCCTCCTTCGTCATGTCGACGGCGCAGAAGACGAAGTCCACCTGGTCGGCGATCTTCGCCACGTCGGAGGCGTTGTGGACGGTGAGAGCCGCGTACCCGGCGGGGGCGGGCTTGGCGAGCGCCCAGCGCCCCTTCACGGCATCGGCGTACTTCTGGCCTGCCGAGTTGGCGCTGGCGGCGAGAACGGTGACCTCGTACCAGGGGTGGTCCTCGAGAAGCGACAGGAACCGCTGTCCAACCATGCCGGTGGCGCCCAGGACGCCGACGCGGAACTTCTTCGTGCTCATTTTCTCTCCGGAATCGTGGCTACCGGCCGACGGGGCCGGGCCGGAAAAGGTACCACAACCTGGGGGCATGGGAGCCCCTTCGGGTGGCCGGGCCGGAGGCGGTGGCCACCCAGGGGTCCCCGTCGCGCTCCCGGCCGGGGGCAGCCCCCGCCGGGTCCTCGGGACGATCCCGCCGCGATCCCGCTCTCTTGCACTCCCGGTGTACCAGTCGGGGCCGGGCCTGGGCCTGGCCCCCGGCTTGCTTTACCATCGGTCGAGGCCCACGCAGCAAGCCGGGGCAGGAGGCACGAGCCGTGACGACGCTGTTCCTGGTCATGACCATCGGCATCGTCGTCCTCGCGGAGACCCTTCGGGCCGCGAGGACGATGCGGGCGGCGGCCCCGGTGCCGGTGCGCCACGGCATGCGTCGGCGGCTGCGGAGGGCCTGAGTCTTCGATGTGCCGAGCGCGATCTCCCTAGGGTCGCGCGAGGCCGCAGTGGGAGAGGGTTCCGGTGGACGGCCGGGGCTCTCTCCCGTTTTCCTTGCGGGTCGTGGCGGGCGACGGCCGGTCGTCGGCCGGCGCCCGGGGTGCGCCTCGTCTCCGCTCCGCTGTCCTCGCGGCAGGAACGTTCCGCTGCGATGCAGGTCATCCGAGGCCGCTGCGAAGGCTCCGCTCGCCGAGGCCACCCCGGGCGCCTCGCGGAGGGTCGTCGCCGCGAGTCCCGCGGTCGGAACGGGGAGAGTCCCGCCCGATCCCTCCACGACGGCCGCGCGCTCGGGTCGCCTTCGGCCCTGGCAGTCCCAGCCGGCGCGGTCGCCCCTCCGAACATCGCCTTCTCTGAACGGGGTCGTTCCTGTCAAGACGGTGTGCGGGGCAGCGACTCAGGCTTCTCTTCGTGCTCGGCTCAGCTTCGCCGGTCACATGGGTGTGGTCGAGAGCGCTCAGGCTCTTGTTTCGGGGGCGGCGCGCCCAATCTCCGCAACGGTCTCCGTACAGGCAACCAAGGCAATGTCGGGCAACGCCACCCTCGAATCGCTGTGTCCCGCTACCGATACGTCAAGGTCTCCTTCAAGTTGATGAACGTGACGAATCCTATGCAGTCGCCTCCGCTCCGAATGTCGGGTCGTAGACCTCGCCCGTGCGCATGAGCTTGTAGCCGAGCAGGAGGAGGCGACGCCCGAGCGCCACCGCTGCCACCTGGCGCCCCTTGCGCATCAGGAGCCGCAGCGCCCATCGCCTCAGCGCGGGGCTCAGCTTCTTGCTGTGAAACGCTGCGTGGGCGGCCTGAACCATCGCCACGCGCAGCAAGACCCGTCCCTGGTGTGTGATCCCGCCGCGCCAGGTACTGTCCCCGCTGTCCCGGACGGTGGGCACCATCCCGGCGTAGCTCGCAACCTGCTTCTCCTCCCGGAACCGGTGGGGGTCGTCGATGCTGCTCGCGACGGCGAGCGTCACCACGTCGCCGTACCCAGCGATCTCCTTCAGGCGGGCCGCCTCCGGCCACTGCAGGAGTTCGGCCTCGACCAGATCGTTGAACTCCTTGCGTGCCGCCTCGAGCGCCCTCCAGGTGCTGCGGTGGATCTCCAGGGCCTTGCGCATGAAGTGTGGGATCTGGTTCTCGGCGAGCACCTTCCCCCAGTGCGCATCGGACGCGAACCGACGGGCACTCACCTGGATGCCGATCGAGCGCAGGAGTCCGCATGCGGCGTTCCGCAGCACCGTGCACTGCTTCACCACCGTCGACCGCGCCTGCAATACCCCTCGCCCGCTACGTGCCCGCGCGCTGGGGACCGTCACCGTGCACCGCTGGGCGAGCCCTGCTCGCAGCGCATCGGCAAGATGAAAGGCGTCCCTCCGGTCGCTCTTCTTCTTGCTCGATGCAACCAGCTTGAATTGCCGCGCGTCGACCACCACCGGCTCGATGCCGAGTTCCCGAGCGCAGTCGACGGCCATCCAGGTGAGCGTGCCCGTCTCCACCGCCAGCCCAATCGCCTCTCTGGGCCAGCGCTTCAACAGCGAACTCCATCCCTCCTGGGTGCTCTCCACCCTCCCTCGGGCGGTGACCTTTCCGGTGTCGTCGACGACGCAGTAAGTGCTCTGGCGGCGATGCAGGTCCATGCCAATGTGCTCCATGGGGTCGTTCCTCCTTCGATCTGGCCGATCGATGCGGCAATTATCGCCGCATCAGGGGAACGACCCCGTTCATCACATCTCCGCAGCGACCTCCGCACCATTCACCCATCGCGAATCCGGCCAGTCGCGAGAACCAGCGATGCGGAGAGGGGCGCACCGTCGCCCGGCGGCATCCGCGAGGACGGGCCGAAGGTGATCCGGCGCCGCCCTAGTCGAACGAGTGACAGACCTTGCATAGCGGCGTTGGGCTGACCGCGGTCCCGGCCGGAAGGAGCCGTTTTCCCGTCGTCGCGTCGAGGCCCGACATTGCCGACGGGCGCATCTGGGCGGGGTCGTAGGTCTGCGGGTTTCCCGCCACCACCGGTTCCTTCAGCGGCGCATCTGGAGGCAGGGCCAGCTTGTACTTCCAGATCGAATTGCCGTCATGGCAAGTCAGGCAGGAGACCTTACCCTCCGGGAGGAAGAGGCCTCGCCTGACGACCTCGGCAGCCGAGCGGAGGGACGGCCCCGAACGCCCCAGGGAGCGGAAGCGAGCGGCGTCCTGGTCGACGTCGACGGGGTGCGAGTGGCCTCCGTCGAAGGAAGCGTGGCACGCGGTGCAGTCCCGGGTCGTGGCCGTGCTGGAAGCGCCGGCAACCAGGATGCAGCCCCCCTGGACCGGGGCGGTGAGAGAACCCTGGGTGACGGGGGTGCGGTCGGCAGCCATGACCCGGGCCAGCTGGACCTGGTAGGCCTGGTAGGCCTGTCGGTCCGCGGCGCTCTGCCCCGCGAGGAGCGCGACGAGGGCTGCCACTGCGAGCGAGGAGGTCATCATGACCAATCTCAACAGCACCCGGTGCGCCACACGGGGTCGCTCGAAAACGCATGTGCCACGGGGGCTTGGGAATCCCCCGTCTCCCAGCCCCCGTGAGGCGGTCCGAACCCGGGTGGATTCGCCAACCCCGCGACCTGAGGGCAGAATGTGCGCGGGGCGGAGACATCGTTGCCCTCGTACGGAATGTGCGCACCCGAACGAACAGTCGGTCGGTGCCCTGTGCCAGAATGCCCACCGCCGGATGCGCCGGACGGGGACGGGGAGGGGAGGCACGTGAACGACGCCAGGAAGATCCGGGGTGCACGGACCCGAGCCAACTTCCGCGGCTGCCTGCTCGGGGGTGCGGTCGGGGACGCGCTGGGCGCCTCCATCGAGTTCAAGACGCTCACCGAGATCCGGGCCGAGTTCGGGCCCGCCGGGTTGCGCGACTACAGCATGGCCTACAAGCGGCTGGGCGCCATCACCGACGACACCCAGATGACCCTCTTCACGGCCGAGGCCCTCCTGCGGGCCGAGCACCTCCGCCACCGCGTTCCCGACGCCCAGGTCGGGGAGGTGGCCTGGCACGCCTACCTGCGCTGGCTCGAGACCCAGGGGGACGTGGTGCAGCGCCGGGGCATTCCCGACGAGGACGGCTGGCTCCTGCGCATGCGCGACCTGCACGCCGTGCGGGCGCCGGGGAACACCTGCCTGTCGGCGCTGCGCAAGGGGCGGATGGGCACGCCCGAGGACCCCATCAACGAGAGCAAGGGCTGCGGAGGGGTGATGCGCATCGCCCCGGCCGGGTTCGCGCCCGGCCAGCCCTTCCGCATCGGCTGCGAGCTCGCAGCGATCACCCATGGTCACCCGACCGGTTGGCTCTCCGCCGGCTACCTGGCCCAGTTGATCCACGACGTCGCCGACGGCGCCAGCCTGGACGAGGGAGCGGTGCGCGCGCTCGACGTGCTCCGCCGCCACCCCGGTCACGAGGAGGCAGCCGGCGCGGTGGAAAAGGCGCTCTGGCTGTCGCGGGCGCCCCGCGGATCGGCGGCCGACGTCGAGTCGCTCGGGGAAGGGTGGGTGGCCGAGGAAGCCCTCGCCATCGGCCTCTACGCGGCGCTGGCGGCCGAGAGCTTCGAGCACGGAGTTCTCCTCGCGGTGAACCACACCGGGGACAGCGACTCCACCGGGGCCATCGCCGGGAGCCTGCTCGGGGTCGCCCTGGGGGAGCTCGCCATCCCCCGCCGCTGGGTCACGCGGCTCGAGCTGCGTGACGTCATCGAGCAGGTGGCCGACGACCTGCACCGGCACTACGGCGCGGGCAGTCTCCCCTGCGACGGCGGGCAGTGCGGCTCCTGGGCCCGCTACCCGCCCTGCTGACCGATCGAGAAGGCCAGCAGGTACTGTCCGGCGAAGTAGAGCGGCCACCCCACCGCGCGGTCGAGAGGGGACGTCGGACCGAAGCGGCGCTTGGCCACGAGCAGGTCGGAGAGCCAGAAGAGCAGGGCTCCGGCCGCCACGAACGGGCGGTCCACGCCCGAGGCGAGCCAGAGCATGATCCCGATGGCCAGGGCGTAGACGGCAACCGGCACTCGCATCGCGCCCAGGCGCGGCCAGAGCCAGGCCAGCACCGCCAGGGTGGCGAGCGCGATCCCTGCCAGGGCGGGCGACACGGGGTCTGTGATCGGCGCGAAGGCGGCAGCGTAGGCCAGGTGGGCGAGCAGGAATGCCGACAGCCCGGCCAGGAAGGCCCGCCGGGCCTCCGACAGCAGGAAGGCGTCCCCGGCGGCGGAGAGCAGGAGCCCGAGCAGGATCCACCGGGAGTAGGAGTCGCCGGTCGACCGGATGGCCCCCACCGCGACGAAGCCCGCGGCGAGCGCCATCTTCGTGGATCCCTGGAAGTTCAAGCTTCTGGATGCTACCACCCGAATGAGCAAAGCCTGCTCGACGGGGCAGGACTATGCTCCCCCGCCACTCCCACGCCCCTGGAGGCACGATGAACCGAAAGCTCTTCCTCTCCCTGGCCGCCCTCGGCCTCGCGCTGTCCCCCGTTGCCACGTTCGCCGACGACGCCGACAAGCCGCTCACCGTCCACAAGTCCACCGAGGCGGGCGTGGTCTCCGGCGGACGGGTGGAGCAGGTCACCGCCACCATCACCGCGGTGGACGCCGCCAACCGGCTGGTGACCCTGAAGGGCAAGAAGGAGACCGACACCATCAAGATCGGCCCCGAGGTGAAGAACTTCGACCAGATCAAGGTCGGCGACGTCGTGAGGGTCACCTTCAGCCAGGGCGTCGTCCTCTCCCTGCAGGCGCCCGGCGCCGCGCCGGTCGAGGGGACGGTCACCGCCACCGGCGAGGCCGCTCCCGCGGGGGCGAAGCCGGCCGGCGGCGTCAAGGTGGGCCTCAAGGGCACGGTCACCGTTTCCAAGATCGACATGAAGACCCGCCTGGTCACGCTGACCGGCCAGGAGGGGCGCTCCTACAAGGTGAAGGCCGGCAAGGAGATCGCCCTCGAGAAGCTGAAGGTCGGCGACAAGGTCCTCGCCGAGTACTCCGAGACCGTGGCCGTCGCGGTCGAGCCGGCTCCGAAGAAGGCGAAGAAGTCGAGCGCGAAGTAGCGCCTTCGCTGGTATCTTGCGCGCGTGGCGCGCCGAGCCGGACTCCCACTCGCCCAGGTACTCCTCGCCGGCGCCCTCCTCGGAGCGGCGCCGGTGCTTGCCTGGGCGGAGGGGACCGGGGGCGTGCCGGCCGAAGCCGGGCCAGCCGCAGACGCTCCGCCCCCTCCCGGGCACGAGAAGGCGCCCGATCTCGAGACGGCCTTTCCACCGGCGGCGCGCCCCGGGCCAGTGGAGGAGCCGCCCGCGGTCGACCCCACCGAGGCCACCACGGACCTGGCCGAGGTCATCCAGCGTGGGCTCGGGCTCTACGAGACGCCCACGCCGGAGCAGGCCGAGGCGGCCCGGAAGCAGAAGTTCCACTGGAACGCCGTCCCCTTCATCCTCACGAGCCCCCTCATCGGCTTCGGCTTCGGGGTGGCAGGCGCCGGCGTCTTCCGCTTCGACGACGACGTGGCCAAGCTCTCCAAGTTCGCCACCAACATCCTCTACACGGTGAAGAACCAGGTCTCGATCCCGTTGCGGACGAGCATCTACTTCGGGGGAGGGGACTGGAGCCTCGTCGGATACACCAACTGGCAGATCTTCCCGGCACCCACCTGGGGCCTCGGCGGCAACACACCCGACCAGGACGAGGTCATCGTCGACAAGAGCCTGATCCGGATCTGGCAGACCGCCTACCGGCGCGTCCTCTCCGACCTCTACATCGGGGCCGGGCTCTACTGGGACCGCTTCTACGCGGTCAGCCAGAGGGGCGTGGAACCGGGCGTGGTGAACCCGTTCACGGCCTATCCCTACGGGACGAGCGGCCCGTACGACAACATGGGGATCTCGGTCGACCTGCTCTGGGAGAGCCGCGACAACCCGGTCAACGCAACCCACGGCTACTACGCGACAGCGACCTACCGCGCCTTCCCCCGATGGCTGGGCAGCACCTACGACTGGCAGTCGCTCTACGTGGACGGGCGCGCCTACTTCTCCCTCCCCAGGCCGCACGTCCTCGCGCTATGGGCCTACGGCTGGTTCTCCTTCGGGAACACGCCTTACCTGAGCCTGCCGTCGATCGGCTCCGACCCCGACGCACGCTCCGGGCGTGGCTACATCGAGGGGCGCCACATCGGCAAGTCGCTGCTCTACGCCGAGGCGGAGTACCGCTTCCGCATCTGGGACCTCATCGGGGGAGTGGTGGGACTCAACGTCCACTCGGCCAGCCAGAACCGGCAGCCCGGCGAACCGCAGAACGCGCCCCTGTACCAGTACTGGTACCCGGCGATGACCGCCGGAATCCGGGTCCTCGTGAACAGGCCCACCCGCACCAACGGGCTCGTCGAGGTAGGCGTGGGGCTCGACGGCTCCTACGGCGTCTACCTCAACATCAACGAGAACTTCTGAAGACGAAGAGCCCGGCCGCCGGCCGGGCTCTCGCCACTTCAGCTTGCGTGAAGTGGAACTAGATGGGGCGGACGTTGGCTGCCTGGAGCCCCTTCGGCCCCTTGTTCACGTCGAACTCCACCTTCTGGCCCTCGGCGAGGGTACGGAACCCATCGGCCTGGATGGCGGTGTGGTGGACGAAAACGTCCTCGCCGCCGCCGTCCTGCGTGATGAACCCGAAGCCCTTCGCGTCATTGAACCACTTCACGGTGCCGGTACCCATCGCTTCTTGCTCGTTTCTTCTCCGAATCCGTCCGACAGAAAGTGCCGGGCGGCTCCACCCCAGAGAGGGATCGGAACTTTCCACATACCTTTACAGTCCTCGAATGTCGAGCAAAAACAACCCTCCGGCCATCCCCGGCCTCCCGGGACCGGGTGCCGCCTCCGCGTGTGCCGTCGGTGCTTGACCGGCCGTCCCCGTTGCTGGACCGTTCCCCATGGCCGAGACCACCGCAGGCAACACTCCAGCCGCCGCCGAGCTCCCCCCGGGTGGGGGCTTCCTCCTCACGGAGGTCGGCGCCGGGGCCGTCGACACCCCCGACGCCTTCACCCCGGACCAGCGGGAGTTCTACCGCACGGCGCGCAAGTTCGCGCTCGAGCGGGTGCTGCCGGCCGCAGCGGCGATCGAGGCGAAGGACTTTCCCACGGTTCGCAGGCTCCTCCGCGAGGCGGGGGAGCTCGGGCTGCTCTCCCTCGACGTTCCCGAGGAATTCGGCGGGCTCGCCCAGGACCTGACCACGAGCGCGCTGGTGGCCGAGGCGATGACCGTGCTCGGCACCTGGTCGGTGATCTACGGCGCCCACGTCGGCATCGGGACGCTCCCCATCGTCTACTTCGGCACCCCCGAGCAGCAGGCCCGGTACCTGCCGAGGCTGGTCTCCGGCGAGTGGGTCGCCGCCTACGCCCTCTCCGAGCCGTCCTCGGCATCCGACGCCACGGCCGCCAGGACCCGGGCCGTCCTCTCCCCGGACGGGAAGCACTGGATCCTGAACGGCACCAAGCAGTGGATCTCCAACGCCGGCTTCGCCGACGTCTTCATCGTCTTCGCCAAGGTCGACGGCGAGAAGTTCACCGCCTTCATCGTCGACCGGGACGCGCCAGGGTTCACCACGGGTGCCGAGGAGCACAAGATGGGGATCCGCGGCAGCTCGACCCGCCCCCTCGTCTTCGAGGACGCCCGCATCCCGGCCGGGAACCTGCTCGGCGAGATCGGCAAGGGGCACCGCATCGCCTTCAACATCCTCAACATCGGGCGGCTCAAGCTGGGCGTCACCTGCATTGCCGGCGTGCGGCACGTCATCGAGCTGTCGGCCACGTACGCGAAGGAGCGAAAGGCCTTCGGCCGCCCCATCTCCGACTTCGGGCTCATCCGGGAGAAGCTGGCCCGCATGGTGGCGCTGGCCTACGTGGGCGAGGCCATGAGCTACCGGACCACCGGGCTCATCGACCGGCGCGCCGCCGCGGGCGGGGCCGCGCCGGGCACGCACGAGTACGAGATCGACCGCATCGCGGCGGTGGAGGAGTACAGCGTGGAGGCCTCGATCCTGAAGGTGTGGGGCTCCGAGGCGCTCTCCCAGGCCGCCGACGAGGGGATCCAGGTCCACGGCGGGTACGGGTTCGTGGAGGAGTACGTCATCGAGCGCATCTACCGGGACAACCGGGTGAACCGGATCTTCGAGGGCACCAACGAGATCAACCGGCTCCTCATCCCGGGCACGCTCCTCAAGCGGGCCGCCAAGGGCGGCTTCCCCTTCCTCGACCTGGCGAAGCGCGCCGCGAAGGCCGCCGAGGCCGGCCTCCCGGCCGCCGGTCCGGGGCGCCTCTCTCGCGAGAAGGGGGTGGCCGACCGGAACAAGCTGCTCTTCGGCTACGCCGCCGGGGTGGCTGCGAAGGCCCTCGGGGCCTCGGTGGGCGACCACCAGGAGGTCATGGGGGCGCTCGCCGACGTGGCCATGGAAGCCTTCGCCGTGGACAGCGCGGTGACCCGCGCCCTCCAGGCCAGCCCCGACCCGGTGGCCGAGGCCTGCGTGAGCCTGTACGCCGAGGAGGCGCACCAGCGGGCGTTCCAGCGGGCCCGGGCCGCGGTGCTCGCGGCCCTGAAGGACCCGGGGCAGGCGCGCACCGCGCTCGCCCTCCTGCGAAGGCTCGTCGACGAGGAGCCCGGCGACGTGGTGGCCTGGCGCGAGGCCATCGTCGGCCCCACCCTCGAGCGGGGACGCTACCCGCTCGCCTGGGCCTAGCGCCGCCCGGATTGCCCGATCCCTGCTCCCTCGTCGGGTGCCCGGCTCGCCTACGGCATCGTGTGCCTCGCGACGGGCTCAGGCAAGCCGGGAGGCACTGTGAGCCGGGTCGGCCGGCTTCTTCTTCCCGACCTTGATGGTGATCTCCCGCTCCGGGAGGTTCACCGACACGCCCACGTACGAGAACATGGCGAGCAGCGTGGCCACCATGAGGAGGCCCGCCGCGATCTGGTAGGCGAGCTGGTAGGAACCGGTGGCGTCGGCGATGCGCCCGGCCAGGATCGGCCCGAAGACGCCGCCCACTCCCCAGGCGGTGAAGAGGATCCCGTAGTTGAGCCCCAGGTTCTTCGTGCCCCAGCGGTCCGCCGCAGTGGCCGGGAAGAGGGACAGGCAGGCGCCGTAGCTGAAGCCCACCACCGCCGAGCCCACCAGGAACCCGGTGAAGGTCGTGAAGCCCGAGAAGAAGATCATGTTCGAGGCCTGGAGCAGGAACACCGAGACGAGCGTCACGGTGCGCCCGATGCGGTCCGAGACCACGCCGGCCACGATGCGCCCGGCGGCGTTGAACACCGCGAGCAGCGCCACGAAGACGAAACCGGTCTGGATGGCGTTGCCCGACTGCGCTGCCACGATCTTGGCCAGGTGGCCGATGATCATGAGGCCGGCGGTGGCGCCGAAGGCGTACTGGAACCAGAGCAGCCAGAACTCGGAGGTGCGGATCATCTCGCGCCAGGTGACGTCGGCGCTGGCGGCCTTGGCCGCCGCCGATCCCGGGGCGGCGACGTTGAGCGGCTTCTCCGGGTTCACGATGAACTGCGAGAGGATCAGGGTGGTGACGAAGAAGGCGATGCCCAGGACCCGGAAGGAGAACGCCACGCCGTGGGTGGCGAGCAGCCATTTCGAGAGCGGCGCGATGTACACCGGCGCGAGCCCGAAGCCCGCCACGACGAGCCCGGTGATGAGCCCCTTCTTCTGCGGCGGGAACCACTTGACCGCCGCCGGAGTGGCGGCCGCGTAGCCCAGCCCGAAGCCGGTGCCGGCCATCAGGCCGAACCCGACCGCGGCCGGCCAGGCGGCGCCAGGGGAGGAAAAGCTCGCCACCACGAGGCCGATGCCGGTGAGCACGGCCCCGACGCTGGCGATGATCCGCGGCCCCAGCTTGTCCTGGAGCCGGCCGGCCGGGACCATCATGAACGCGAAGCAGGCGATGGCGATGGTGTACGGAAGCGTGGCCTGGGTCCGCGTCCAGCCGAATCCGCCGCGCGCCACCGGTTCGGTGAGTTGCTTCGAGAAGATGGACCAGGCGTAGAGGATGCCGAGGGCCAGGTTCAGCCCGACGCCGGCCAGCGTGACGGTCCAGCCCTTTCTCGACGACGTTTCCATCCGCCCCCCGAAGTGAGCCGCGACCATAGCCGACCGCTCAATCCTCGCCGTGATCGAGCGCAATTCGCCCCTACGCCGAACGACCTCGCCCTTTGGGCGCAACCCGATCGAGGTCGCGCCGGACCGGGAGGGCCGTTAAGGGCTCGAGAGGTCGACATCCATCGACCGAGGAGGCGCCATGAAGCGGTCCAAGCTCTTCTTCGTTGCCGTAGCGCGGTCGTCCTTGTTGGCCATGACGGCCTTCACGCTGGTAGTCGCCGTCCGGGTCCTGGGAACCGACCTGCCGCCGGGCCACCCGCCCGTCGAGGCCTGTCCCCTGCTCCAGCTCCCACCGGGCCACCCGCCCATCGAGGTGGAACGGCTCGACCGCCTTCCGCCCGGGCACCCTCCGGTGGAGTCCGAACGGCTCCCGGTGGGCCACCCGCCCGTGGACGAGTTGCGCCCGACCCTCCCGATCTTCCCCCAGGACGGGACGTCGACGATCTGATCGAAGCGGCCCCCGACGGGATAGATTGATCCCGTGGGGCGACCACACCACATCCTCCTCGTCCCGGGGTTCTTCGGCTTCGCCAACCTCGGCGACTTCACGTACTTCGGCCACGTCCGGAACTTCCTCGCCGAGAAGGGGCCGGCGCTGGGAATCGACGGGCTCGTCCGCGTGGCCCGGACGGAACCGACGGCGTCACTCCCGCGGCGTGCGGCGCTGCTCTGCGAGGCCCTCTCCACGCTGCTCGACGAGTCTCCCGGCCGCGTGACCCTGGTGGGCCACTCGAGCGGCGGCCTCGACGCACGGCTGCTGGTGACGCCGGGGGCCGTGATTCCCACCCCCGCCGACGTGGAGCGCTGCGTGGCCGCGGTCCGGTCGGTGGTCACCGTCTCGACCCCGCACCGGGGAACACCCCTCGCCCAGTTCTTCGGGGGCATGATCGGGCAGCAGTTCCTGCGCCTGCTCTCGCTGGTCTCGATCTACACGCTCCGGACCGGGAGGCTGCCCATCACGGTGGGGCTGAAGCTCGCCCGGCTGCTGCGAAATCCCAGGTCCCGTCCGGTGGGAGCGGTCGACCAGATCTTCCTCGAGCTGCTCGGCGACTTCGAGGGAGAGCGGAGGCGCGCCGTGGAGCAGTTCCTGGAGGGCGTCCGGAGCGACCAGGGGCTCGTCTCGCAGATCTCGCCGGCCGGGATGGAGGTCTTCAACGCCTCGACGCAGGATCGCCCCGGCCTGCGCTACGGCTCGGTGGTGACGAGGGCGCGCGCCCCCGGACTGCGGTCCCTCTGGGGCGCCGGCCTCGACCCGTCACACCAGGTCACCCACGCTCTCTTCGTGGCCCTCTACCGCATGGCCGCCTCCACGCCGGACGGGACCATGCCGCCCATCAACCGGGAGCACGCGGCGGTGCTCCGGCGAGCCTACGGGCGGATCCCGGATGCCGGCGCCAACGACGGAATCGTGCCGACCCTCTCGCAGATCCACGGCGAGATGGTTGCCGCCGCCTGGGCCGACCACCACGACATCCTGGGCCACTACCACCAGCCCGACCACGTTCCTCCCCATTTCGACTGGATGTCCTCGGGCACGGGGTTCGACCTGCAGGGGTTCGAGAGGGCCTGGAAGCGGGTGGCGATCTTCGCCGCGACGATCTAGGTTTCTCGCAGGTGCACCATGCGCCCGCGGGTCGACGCACAGGTGGCCGCGGCGATCCTCGCCCAGGCCGACGCCGTCGCGGAGGAGGTCCTCGCCGGCACGCCCTCCCTGCGCCAGCGGAAGCCTGGAGAGCGGCGCGCCTGCGACGCCGAGTTCGCCTCCCACGCCCGGGCGCTGGCCGCGGCCGTCGACCTCCGGTGCCCCGCCGTGTTCCAGGCGCACTCCCGCTGGGTGGCGACGCTGCACGATGCTGCCGGCCTGCCGCACGAGAGCGTGGGTGCGTGCCTTCGCGCGCTCGCGGGCCGGGTGGAGCTCATGGAACTGCCGGCGGAGGCGAGGAAGTGGATGGCCGCTGCGATCGCCGGCGGCATCGCCGCCGAGGAGGAGCCGGTGCACGGCGGGCGCATCGATCTCTGGGATGCGACCACGGCGGCGATTCGCGGGAACCGCGCCGACTACCTGGCGGCCGTCGAGGCCTGGCGTGAGGAACGCGGAGTCCGGGTGGCGCTGCTCGGCATCGCCGAGGTGCAGCGCCAGGTCGGTGAGGCCTGGATGCGCCACCAGGTCACCGTCCTGGAGGAGCACCGGGCCACGGCGATGGCGTCGCTCGGTCTCGCGCTGTTGGCCCCCGACACCTGGGGCGCTCCCGGCCCGCGTGGTCACGGTCAGGCGGTGCTCGCCGGGGCGCCCGGCGAGTTCCACACCGTCGGCTTGCTCCTGGCCGCGAACCTGCTCGAGCTGGAGGGATACGCGGTGGAGGTGCTGGGCGCGAGCACGCCGGCGGTGCAACTCGCGGTGGCCTGCGTGGAGCGGAAGCCGAGCCTGGTGGGGATCGCCATCTCGACCATCGACCAGCTTCCCGCGGCGCGCGAGGCCATCGAGATGGTGCGTCACGCGGCCCCCCACTCCTGCATCGCCGCGGGGGGGTTCGCGGCTCGCGCCGCCGGTGCGCCGGCGCTGGGGGCCGACGTGCTCGTTCCCGAGCGGTTCGACGGGAGGCTGCCGGCGCACGGGACCGGCGCCGACGACGGCGACCAGGCCGACGCCCTGCGATGACCGGGGCGGGCTTGCGCCACGCCCGTCCGCTCCATAGGTCTACTCCCCCAACCCGGAGGACACGATGGCCCGAACCCGCGCCTACGCCGTACAGACCCCGAAGAGCCCCCTCGCCCCGTTCGAGATCGACCGCCGCCCCGTCGGCCCACGCGACGTCGCCATCGACATCGAGTTCTGCGGCATCTGCCACTCCGACATCCACCAGGCCCGGGACGAGTGGGGGAATTCGACCTTTCCCATGGTTCCCGGTCACGAGATCGTCGGAAAGGTCGTCGGCGTCGGGGCCGAGGTGAAGCGGTTCAAGGCCGGCGACCGGGTGGGCGTCGGCTGCATGGTCGACTCCTGCCGCACCTGTCCGGCCTGCCAGAAGGACCTGGAGCAGTTCTGCCAGAAGGGCGCGGCCTACACCTACAACGGGACCGAGATGGACCGGAAGACGCCGACCTACGGCGGGTACTCCACCGACGTGGTGGTGGACGAGAAGTTCGTCCTCTCCATCCCGGCCGGCCTCGACCCGGCCGGCGCCGCCCCCCTGCTCTGCGCCGGCATCACCACGTACTCCCCGCTCCGTCACTGGAAGGTGAAGAAGGGGGACCAGGTGGCCGTGGTGGGACTCGGCGGCCTCGGACACATGGGGGTGAAGCTCGCAGCGGCGATGGGAGCCGAGGTGACGATGCTCTCGACCTCGAGGTCCAAGGAGGCCGACGCCCGCCGCCTCGGGGCCACCGGCTTCGCCCTCACCTCCGACCCGGCCACGTTCAAGAAGCTGGCCGGCAGGTTCGACTTCATCCTCGACACCATCTCGGCGAACCACGACGTCCAGGCCTACATGGGCCTCCTCAAGCTGGACGGGGCGCTGGTGCTGGTGGGAGTGCCGCCCGAGCCGGCCAAGGTCCACGCCATGACCTTCATCTTCGGGCGCAAGACGCTTTCCGGCTCCCTCATCGGCGGGATCGCCGAGACCCAGGAGATGCTCGACTTCTGCGGCAAGCACGGCATCACCGCCGACGTCGAGGTGATCCCGGTCGAGAAGGTGAACGAGGCGTACGAGCGCACCATCAAGTCGGACGTGCGATACCGCTTCGTCATCGACATCGCGAGCCTGAAGAAGGGCGGCTGACGGGGCCCGGAGGCCCCGGTTCCAGGCGGAGCAGGGGCCCCCGAATGGACGCGCCGTGAACGGCCCGGGCGGGTCTAGCATGCACGCATGACCGCGCTCTCGGGCCTCGCCGAAATCCTCCGGGCCCACCCGGAACTCGCGATCTTCCTGACCCTCGCCATCGGCTTCCTGATCGGCAAGCTGCACTTCGGCAACTTCACGCTGGGAAACGTGCTGGGCTGCCTGCTCGCCGGCGTGGCCATCGGGCAGCTCGAAGTGCCCGTCGACCCCCTCGTGAAGGTGGTCTTCTTCGACCTCTTCCTCTTCGGCACCGGCTACAAGGTCGGTCCCCAGTTCTTCCGCGGGCTCCGCCGGGACGCCCTTCCGCTCCTCATCCTGGCAGTGGTGGTGGCGGTCACCTGCCTGGTCGTGGCCGTCGTCGTCTCCCGCCTGATGGGTTACGACGCGGGGACGGCCGCAGGCCTGCTGGCGGGCGCGTTCACCGAGTCGACCATCATCGGCACGGCCTCCGAGGCCATCCAGGCCCTGCCGCTCCCGGAGGCGGAGCGCCTCCGCATGGTGAACCGGGTCCCGGTGGCCTACGCCGTCACCTACCTCGTCGGCACGACCACGCTCGTCTGGTACCTCTCCACGATGGCGCCGCGCCTGTTCCGGATCGACCTCCGCAAGGAGGCCCGCGAGCTCGAGCTGAAGCTCGCCGGCAAGGCTGCGCCGGAGCCCGGCGTCGGGTCGGCCTACGGCGAGTGGGACACCCGCGCCTTCCGCGTCTCCCCCGCCGCCGTCGGGAAGACGCTGGGGGAGATCGAGGCGTCGGCCCCGGAGCGGCGCATCTTCGTCGAACGGCTGCGGCGCGACGGCGTGGTGGGCGATCCGGACCCGGCCACCCCGGTGCGGTCCGGGGACGTGCTGGCCGTCACGGCACGACGGGCCGTCCTGGTCGAGGAACTCGCCTGGCTGGGCGAGGAGGTGGACGACCGCGAGCTCCTCGACTTCCCGTACGCCCACCTCGACGTCGTCGTCACCCGCAAGGAGGTGGCCGGCCGGACGCTGGCCGAGCTGGCCCGGGAGACGGGACACGGCATCGTGCTGGAGCGGCTGGTCCGGGTCGGGCAGGAGATCCCCTGGGACGCGAACACCCGCCTGGAGCGCGGGGACCTGCTCTCCATCCAGGGGGACCGGCCCGACGTGGAGCGGGTGGCCCGGGAGATGGGCTACGCGGAACGCCCCTCGCCGGCCACGGACATGGTCTTCGTGGGGATGGGAATCTTCCTGGGCGGCCTGTTCGGCCTGCTGGCCGTGACCGTCGGCGGGGTCTCCATCACCCTCACGACCAGCGGGGGAGCGCTGATCAGCGGCCTCGTCTTCGGCTGGCTCCGATCCACCCGGCCCACCTTCGGACGCATCCCCGAGTCGGCCCTCTGGATCTTCGACACGGTGGGATTGGCGGCCTTCATCGGGATCGTCGGGCTGAACGCCGGGCCGGGATTCGTGCCCGGCGTGCGGGAGGCCGGCGTCGGGATCATCGGGGCGGCGCTGGTCGTCTCCCTCGTACCGCACACCATCGGGCTGCTCTTCGGCCGCTACGTCCTCAAGCTGAATCCCATCATCCTGCTCGGGGCGGAGGCCGGGGCGGGCTGCACGACCGCGGCGCTCCGGGCCGTGCAGGACGCATCCGGGAGCAAGCTCCCGGTGCTCGGCTACACGGTGCCCTACGCGGTGGGGAACATCCTGCTCACCGCGTGGGGACCGGTCATCGTGGCCCTGATGCAATAGTCGGCCGACGCACCGCCGGCGGCTATCCCGGCTTCCAGAAGTCGAGGCTCGTGAAGCTGTACTTCACCGAGATCTGGAGGCGGGTGTCGGTTCCGTTCGCCCCGCCCTTGTCGGTGCGCATCCCGAAGAGGAACTCAGGGCCGGCCATGAGGTTGCGGACGGGTGTCACCAGGAAGTTCACCGAGGCGTACTGACCCATCTTGAAGGCCTCAGGACCCTGGAGTCCGGTGTTGAACATGATCGCCGTGCTGTAGCCGATCGCGCTGCAGAACATCTTGCTCCAGTAGACGTCGAGGTAGGCGGTGATCCCGAGCATCGGGACCGCCTCCGCACTCGGGGCAGCGAGCGTGCCTCCGAACGCGAGGTCCGGGGTGGCGTCGTTCATGTAGTAGGAGATCCCCGCCCCTCCGACGACTGCGACCAGGAGCTTCAGCCTGTCCGGGATGAGCTTGACCTGGGAGCTGGCGTGGAGACCCCAGCCGACGGCGTCGCCCTTGGTCTGGACGGCTGCGCCCGGCGTGTCGTAGCCGAGCCAGCGCAGGATTCCGGAGAGCTGGAGGTAGCCCCAGTCCTGGGAGAGCCGGTACTGGGCGGTCAGGTCCGGAAGCAGGGAGCGCGGCGCGATGTTCGCCGGCCCGCCGACGGGGTCGAGGTCGGTGGCGGGGCGCTCGACGGCGACGGCCAGGGTGTGCTCGCCGGCGATGGGCGTGTAGCGGATCTGGACGTTCCGGTAGAAGACCATCCCGGCAGGGCCCCAGTAGTCGATGATGGTGGGCCAGAACTCGTCGTCCATGAAGAGGCTGGCGGTGAGGCCGCCGAGGAGCGGGCCCCACTGGCCGTAGGCCTGGCGCAGCCGGAGCGTGTTCTGCCCGCCGGCGTCCGGCCTTCCCTCGCCCAGGCCGAAGAAGTCGAACTCGATGCGGGCGGCCAGGTCGTACTCGCCGGCGGGGAAGGACCCCCGCACGCCCAGCCGGCTCTGGCGCGCGCTCAGGATGGACTCGCCGTTCGCGCCGTAGAGACCCTCGATCGTCGGGATGCGGGTGGGACGCAGGGTCGCGTTCCAGTCGGGGCGCACCCGCTGGAAATCCTGGATGAAGTCCACCTGGGCGAAGCCGTAGACCTCGAAGGTCGGCTTGCGCACGACCTCCTGGGAGGAAGCCGGCGCCGGGAGGAGAGACGCCGCTGCGAGCAGTGCGAGGATGACGTTTCGGTTCATGTGGCCCCCTAGTACTCGTCGAAGTACTTCTGGATCTGGGCGACGTCCTTCGTCTTCGTGAGCGCCTGTTGCAGCAGCACCCGTGCCTTGGGCGGGTTCAGCTCCATGGCCGCGACGAACCCGAGCTTGTCGTCGTCGAGCTCGACGTTGCGGGCCACGGTCCCGGAGCCTACCCGGGAGCTGCGCACGACCACCACGCCCTTCCTCGCCGCCGCTGCCAGCGCCTGGATGAGCGGGTCGGTGCCGTTCCCGTCCCCCACGCCGGCGAGGACGATCCCCTTCGCACCGGCGGCGAGGGCCGCGTCCACGAACTCGGCCCCGACGTTGGCGTGGGCGTAGACGATGAAGACCCTGGGAAGCGCGTCGGGGACGTTCCCGGCGAAGACGCTGCCGCTGGTGTGCTTCGGAACCGGCGGGGAGTAGAAGGTGGCCTTGCCGAAGAGCACGATGCCGGCGCGCCCCCGGTTGGGCGAGGTGAAGGTCTGCAGCGAGGTGGTGTTGGTCTTGGTGGCCTCGCGCGCGTAGTGGATGTCGTCGTTCATCACGATCAGCACGCTGCGGCCGCGGGCCGCCGGGTCGGCGGCGACGGCGGTGCCGTTGTAGAGGTTCATCGGGCCGTCGGCCGAGATGGCCGTGGCCGGCCGCATCGACCCGACCAGCACGACCGGCTTGTCGCCCTTCACCACGAGGTCGAGGAAGTAGCCGGTCTCCTCCTGGGTGTCGGTGCCGTGGGTGATGACGATCCCGTCCACGGAGGGATCCTTCTGCAGCTCGTTCACCCGGCGCGCCAGCTTGATCCAGACCGCGTCGTTCATGTCCTGGCTGCCGATGCTGGCGATCTGCTCGCCCTTGACGACGGCGACCTTGTCCATCCCGGGGACCGCCTGGATGAGCGACTCGACCGAGAAGCTACCGGCCTTGTAGCCGGCCTCGCCCGGCTTGGGCTGGGCCCCGGCGATGGTGCCTCCGGTGGCCAGGATGGTCACCGAGGGCTTCGCCGGCGCCAGCTTCTGGGCGGCCTGCGCCTGGGCGGCGAGGGGCAGGGCGGCGGCGAGCACCGCCGAGAGCAGGATGCGACCCCGGTATCCGATGGCGTTCATGGCGTCTCCTTCTCGTTTCCGTGTTCCTTGAACCAGACGTCCTCGCGCTGCTTCTCCTTCGAGCCCGCGATGCCGGGGCTCGTCATCTCGAACGGATCGAGGATGCGCTCGAGCTGCTCCAGGGTGAGGATCCCGTCCCGGAGGATGAGCTCCCGCACCGGCTTGCCGGTCACGTTGGCCTCGCGGGCGATGCGCGCGGCGATCTCGTAGCCGACGTGGGGGTTGATGGCGGTGATGACTCCCACGCTCCCGTCCACGTAGGCCTTCATGCGCTCCGCGTTGGCGGTGAGCCCCTCCACCAGGAACTTCCGGAAGACCACGAAGACGTTGGTCATGATCCCGATGGACTGGAGCAGGTTGAAGACCAGCACGGGCTCCATGACGTTGAGCTCGAACTGCCCGGCCTCGGAGGCCAGGCAGATGGTGTGGTCGTTGCCGATGACCTGGAAGGCCACCTGGTTCACCACCTCGGCCATGACCGGGTTCACCTTGCCGGGCATGATGGACGAGCCGGGCTGGCGCGCCGGCAGGTTGAGCTCGAAGAGGCCGCAGCGGGGGCCCGACGCCATGAGCCGCAGGTCGTTGGCGATCTTGGAGAGGTTCATCATGCAGACCTTGAGCGCCGCCGAGACCTCGGTGTAGCAGTCGGTGTTCTGGGTGGCGTCGACCAGGTCCTCGGCGGTCTTCATGGGGAAGCCGCTGAACTCGGCCAGGTACCTCACGACCGCCACGATGTAGTCGGGATCGGCATTCAGTCCCGTGCCGACCGCGGTCGCCCCCATGTTCACCTCCAGCAGCTGCTTCCCGACCAGCTTGATGCGATCGATGTCCCGCCCGATGACGCGCCGGTAGGCGCCGAACTCCTGGCCCAGCCGGATGGGCACCGCGTCCTGTAGATGGGTGCGGCCCATCTTGATCACGCCGTGGAACTCCTTCTCCTTGGCGGCGAAGGCGTCGTGGAGCCGCTGCAACTCCTCCACCAGCGACCGGCCCAGGTCGAGCGCCGCGATGTGGACGCCGGTGGGGAAGGCGTCGTTGGTCGACTGGGCCATGTTGACGTGGGAGTTCGGGCTGATGACCTTGTAGTTGCCCTTGGGCTCCCCGAGGAGCTCCAGCGCCCGGTTGGCGATCACCTCGTTGGTGTTCATGTTGATCGAGGTACCGGCGCCGCCCTGGATGGGATCGACGATGAACTGGCCGTTCAGCTTGCCGGCGATGACGTCGTCGGCGCCCCTGGCGATGGCGTCGGCGATCTTCGCGTCGAGGTGGCCGGTGTCGCGGTTGGCGAGCGCCGCGGCCTTCTTGACGATGGCCATGGCCCGGATGAGCGCCGGGTGAAGGGGGAGCCCGGTGATGGGGAAGTTCTCGGCGCCCCGCAGCGTCTGCACGCCGTAGTAGGCGTCGGCCGGGACTTCCCGGTCGCCGAGGAAGTCGTGCTCGATGCGGGACGGATTCGATGCCATGTGCGTCTCCTTGGAGGCCCCGCCTAGGCGAGGAACAGGCGTGCGAGCAGGAGCCCGACCGTCACCGAGACCACGGAGGCGGCGAGCCCGGGAAGCATGAAGCTGTGGTTCAACAGCCACTTCCCGATGCGGGTGGTGCCGGTGCGGTCGAAGTTGATGGCGGCCACCAGCGTGGGGTAGTTGGGCAGGAAGAAGTACCCGTTCACCGAGGGGAACATGCCCACCAGGGCCCAGCCGGGCATCCCGATGGTGACGCCCAGGGGCATGAGCGTCCGGACGGTGGCGGCCTGGCTGTAGAGGAGGATCGACATCACGAAGAGGGCGATGGCGAAGGTCCAGGGCGCGCCCTGGACCATGGCCGTGAGCGGCCCCTGCACCGTCGCCTGGTTGGCCCGGAAGAAGGTGTCGCCCATCCAGGCCACGCCGAAGATGGCGATCACCGCCTGCATGCCCGCCTGGAAGACCGACCCGCGGGCCACCTTCTCGGGCTTCGCCCCGCAGACGATGACCATGAGCGCCGCGATCGAGAGCATCACCATCTCGATGGCGTCGGCCATCTCCATCTGCACCTCGAGCCCGTTGGCGTCGAAGGTGGGGCGCAGCGCGGGGACGGAACCGAAGAAGACGATGGCGAGCGCCCCGGCGATGAAGAGCACCACCGAGAGCTTGGCCCGCCAGGTCGCCGCGGGCCGGGCCTCGGTGGCGGGGGCCTCGACCTCGCCTGCGGCCAGCCGGCGCTGGTACTCGGGGTCCAGGTCGAGGTCCTTGCCCAGCCGGCTCGCCACCAGCGCGCCGGCGATGACCCCGGCGAGCGTGGCCGGGATGCACACGGCCATCAGGCCGCCGAGCGTGATCCCCGCGCCGGAGACCAGGAGCAGCAGTGCCACCGTGGCGGCCGAGATGGGACTCGCGGTGATGGCCTGCTGGGAGGCGATCACCGAGATGGAGAGTGGCCTCTCCGGGCGCACGCCCGCCTGCCGGGAGACCTCGGCGATGACCGGGAGGATGGCGTAGGCCACGTGCCCCGTGCCGGCGAAGAGGGTGAACACGTAGGCGACCAGCGGAGCCACGAAGGTGATCGCCGGGGGGTGGCGCCGGAGCGCCTTCTCGGCCAGGTCGACGAGGTAGTCCATGCCCCCCGCGGCCTGCAGCGTGCCCGCCGCGGTCACCACCGCCGCGATCATGAGCATGACCTCGATGGGTGGATCGGAGGGGAGGTCGTCGAGCACGAAGGAGAGGATGGCGACACCCAGCCCGCCCATCATGCCCAGGCCCAGGCCGCCGTAGCGGGCCCCGATCACGATCATCGCCAGCACGACGATCAGCTCGACCCAGAACATGGCGGTCCCCCGGACGAACGATGACTCTCCGTCGATGGATTGGCGAGCGCCCATCGGGGGGCACCCCTTGGCGAGACGTGGCGCGCCGCCCGGCGTGGCGTAGAGTTCG
Organism: uncultured delta proteobacterium; assembly: GCA_963802065.1. Classification (GTDB taxonomy): domain Bacteria; phylum Myxococcota; class Myxococcia; order Myxococcales; family Anaeromyxobacteraceae; genus CAIOAK01. Next base: position 368,133 of record CAWDHF010000012.1, read on the forward strand.
TCGACGCTGCCGGTCCTCGATGCACGAAAGGGGTCCTCGATGAAGTGCCGCATCCTCGCCGTGGCCCTCCTCGCACTGGTCGTCGGGCCGGCGGCGCGGGCCCAGGAGTCCCTGGAGCAGGAACAGGCCCGGGAAGCTGCCCGGGAAAGGGCCGAGGAGGAGCGCCGGGAGCGGAGGGAGCACGATCACGGGTTCCGTCACATGCTCGACGTGCTGGAGATCGTGGACGCGCCGGTCTTCGAGCGGAACCTCCTGCAGACGAAGTACGAATGGACGCAGAAGGCGGAGGGGGCCGCGCTGGGGCAGTTCACCTTCAAGCCCGTGTTCGTCTTCGGCGCCGAGCGGGAGTTCGCGCTGCGCATCGAGGCGCCCGTCGAGACCTTCTATCCCAACACCAGCGCAGCCCCGACCGTGTCGGGGTTCGCGACGCTCACCACCACTCTGATGTGGGGCTTCTTCTCCGTCTCCGGGATCCGGCAGTCGATCGGCCTCGAGCTGCAGTGGAAGACCGCCACCAACCCCGCCGTGGGGCTGCCCTGGATCATCGAGCCGGTCTACGCCGTGGCCTTCCGGCTCGCACCCACCGTGGCGCTCTCGGTGGAGCTCAACTGGCAGCGATCGTTCGGCGACCTGGGGAGCTACGAGCCGGTGAACACGCTGCAGCTGAAGCCGACGCTCTCGGTGGGACTGCCCGCCTGGTTCTACGTCGCGGTCCAGGACAAGACCAGCTGGAGCATCGAGAACCGGAACGTGGGCTGGCTCCTCAAGTTCACGGCCGGGAGGTTCCTCACCGCGAGGAAGACCGTGGTGCTGGCAGTGGAATACGAGACGCCCCTGAACCCGGTTGCGGCCGAGGGCACCGTCTTCATGGTCGGCGCGATGCTCACCTACTTCTTCACCTGGTGACCCGCATGGAATTCCAGACCGCCACCGTCACCGGCGCCACCGGCCACCTCGGGAACGTGCTGGTGCGCGAGCTGCTCCGCCGGGGCAAGCGGGTGAGGGCGCTGGTGGAGCCGGGCGACCAGGCCCGTGCGCTGGATGGGCTCGAGGTCGAGGTGGTCCGCGGCGACGTGCTCCGCCCGGGGACCCTTCCCGCGGCGTTCGAGGGCACCGAGGTGGTCTTCCACCTCGCCGGGGTGGTGAGCATCAGCTCCCTCGACATCGAGGTCGTGCGCACGGTGAACGTGGACGGCACCCGGAACGTGGTAGAGGCGGCGCGGAGGGCCGGGATCCGCCGCCTCGTCTACACGAGCTCCGTGCACGCCCTCACCGAGCCCGGCAGCGGCGGGGTTCTCACCGAGGAGGCCGGCTACGATCCGGAGCGCGCCCCCGGCGACTACGGGAAGGCCAAGGCCGCCGCATCCCGGATCGTGCTCGATGCCGTGCGGGACGGCCTGGACGCCGTGATCGTGAACCCGGTCTACGTGCTCGGGCCGTTCGACTACCGGCTCTCCGAGATCGGCGAGGTGATCGTCATGTTCTCGCGCTTCCCGGTGCCGGCAGGGACGGACGGGTGCTACGACTTCATCGACGTCCGGGACGTCGCCGTGGGGCACGTGCTGGCTGCCGAGCGGGGGCGCACCGGCGAGAGCTACCTGCTCTCCGGGGAGCGCATGACCGTCCGGGAGCTGATGCGCCAGCTCGCCGGCCTGGCCGGGCGGAAGCCTCCCAGGCTCTTCATCCCGCTCGGGATCGCCGCCGGCCTCGCCGCCTTCGCGCCGGTCTTCGAGAAGGTCACCCGGCGCCGGGCCCTGCTCACCCCCTACGCCGTCCACACCCTCGCCGTCGACTTCGAGATCCGCGACCGCAAGGCGCGCGAGGAGCTCGGGCACGCCCCCCGGCCCGTGGAGCAGACGCTCCGGGACGCCTGGGCCTGGATGAAGGGCGACCCGGGCAGCCCCCTCAACCGCCCCCTCCCTCCCCGCCGGCCAGGGCGGGTGTAGAGGCCTTCGACACGCTGCGTCGAGCCGTTGTAATCTCTCCCATTCCCTCCCAACCTCCGGAGCCCGACATGGACTACATCTTCGACGCCGACGTCATCCACGAGTGTTCCATGCAGGGAATCGGCAAGCCGAAGCCGGAGATGTTCGACGCCATCGCTGACGCCTGGGAGGACGCCTACCCGGGCCGGATCGACCGCTCGCAGCCGTGGATGTACAGCATCGCCGGCGGCGCGATGATCCAGATGAAGCTCTACTTCGCCTCGTCGATGGAATACCTCATGATCTGGGGCACCCCCATCGGCTCGGAGGGGCACTCCGGCCGCCACGCCGTCGGCTTCTGGGACACCGTCATCGACGGCGAGATGCACTACTTCGGCGAGGGGCAGTTCGAGAAGCGGATCTACAGGCCGGGCGACCGCGTCTGGGTGGGCCCCGGGCAGGCCCGCGGGATGAACTTCACCGACGGCGTCTGGGCCACCGAGTACATGCGGGGCCCCATCATGCTGTCCATGCCGTTCGGCCTCGCCGACGAGGTCCTCTCCACGCTCGACTTCGCCACCGCGGGCCAGACGGTTGGCATGTACATGGACCTTCTCGGGAAGGCCTGGAGCCAGCCTCTCCCCAACGGCGACGTCTCACGCAACCCGCTGCGCAAGCTGGCGGCCACCAGCCTCGGGCTCATGGCGCCGCTCGTCAACCGCGTCTTCGCGACCAACCCGCCGGACGACGCCATCCCGGCCGGCCCCGGTGCGCGTCCGCCCAAGGTCCTGCCCGGGCGTCACGGCAAGCCGCACATCGCCGCCGCGGGCGGGCATCGCAGGGGGGCCGGCGGCGAGTAGGCGAGGCCTGCGGCGGCACCAGCGGTCACTGCTGCTGCCGCTGCCGCCAGTACGGCGACATCTCGAGCATCTTCCTGCGCACGAGCGAGCTCGCCATGGGCACGAAGGCCTTCTTCCACCCCAGGCACTTCGCGATGTCGCCCGTGATGTCGTCGAAGGTCCGGCGCTGGTAGCGGAGCAGCCGCTGGGACTCCTCGCTGTCCACCCAGTCGGTGGCGTACTCGGTGTCGCTGAAGGCCTCGTCGGGCAGCATCTCCATGCCCATGGCGCCCAGCATGCGGCCCAGGTACTCGCGGTAGGTGAGCTGGCAGGAGGGTCCACCTCCCACGAAGAGGGTCCGTCCCCAGACCTCCTGGGTGCGAAGCGACCGCGCCAGCGCGGTCGCGGCGTCGTCGGCGTGCAGGGCCTCGATGCGGTTCTCGAGCCCGATCTCGAACATGATCGGGTGCGGGTCGCGCAGGCCGATGACCGGCACGTCGGTTAGCCGGAAGATGCACCAGGTGAGCCCGGACTCACGCACCAGGGCCTCGGCGGCGATCTTGCTCTCGGTGTACGGATCGGTCGCCACCACCGGATCCTCCACCTTTCGGGGTGGCGGCCTCGAGAGCGTGTGGCCGTGCACGTCGAAGGTGGAGGTGAGGAGCAGCCGGGGCTTGCGCGACCGCCCCTGGCAGGCCTTCACCACGTTGGCGGTGCCCTCCACGTTGACCGCGCGGGTGCGGGCGGGGTCCTCGTCGGCTCCCGGGGGGATGACCGCGGCGAGGTGCAGCACCGCGTCCACCTCCTCGACGGCGCGGGCCACCGCTCGGGCGTCGCGGACGTCGCCCCAGACCGGCTCGACCCTCTTGCCCAGCTCGCGGGCCACCTTCCGCGTGGCCGGGAGGTCGAGGTCGAAGGCGCGGACCTGGTGCCCCTCGCGGAGCAGCTCGGGGATGGCGTGGGAGCCGATGTTTCCGAACGGGCCGGTGAGCAGGATCTTCACGGTACGTGCACCTAGAGGAGGAAGGGGAGGAGCGCCCTGCGCCCGGGCGGATAGTCGGGGAAACGCTCCCTGTACCAGCGGTGGTGGGAGATGGCCCGGGGGGCCAGGTTGGCGAAGGTGTAGACGGCGAAGGCCAGGCCGGCCGGGGACCAGGTGGCGATGGCCCAGCCGGTCCACTCCACGATCTCGCCCAGGTAGTTCGGGGCGGTGACGTACTCGAACCCGCCGCCGCGCGGGATCTTGTAGCCGGTCTCCCCGGGTGCGCGCAGGTTCCGGAGCGTCCGGTCGGAGGAGACGTTGAGCGCGAGGCCAGCGAGGAAGAGGGTACAGCCCACGACGAACTGCCAGGAGGAGAGCCAGCCGGCCGGGTAGTCCCCCAGGGCGGAGATCCAGCGGGCGTTCACGTAGTTGTTGAGCAGGTTGAATAGGATGGCCATGACCGGCACCAGGAAGGGCATGCGGCGCCCCTCGGCCCGGATGAGGAACGGGAAGACGAAGGATCTGTAGAGGTAGTGAAGCTGCCACATGGCCAGGAAGACGAGCGGGACGGGCTCGAGGGCGCGCGGACCCTGGAAGTAGACCCACACGAACCACCAGACCGCCGGGCTCTCCATGACGATCCAGCCGAGGCGGGCCGGCACGGTCGGCCCCCAGCCCTTCCGCTCGTGGCGGCCGTAGGGAGCGGGAACGAAGACCAGCGAGAGCAGGGTGGGGACGGCGAGGGCGATCTCGATGAGGACGAGCCAGCCGAAGGTGTCGAGGCGCACGGGTCAGGAGGGTAACCCGCTTCCGGGTCCGGCGCCGCATCGCAGTGGGCTATGGTGCAGGGGTGACGGTCGTCCCCGCGTCCCCGCAGGAGATCCCGGAAGTCCGGAGGCTCGTCGAGGTGTGCGGACTCTCCGCGGAGGACGTCGACGGGAAGGGCGTGCAGAGGTTCCTGGTGGCACGGGAGGGCGGTGAGCTGGTGGGCTGCATCGGGCTCGAGGTCCACGGGGAGGCCGGGTTGCTCCGGTCGTTCGCGGTGGCGCCGGCAAGCCGGCGGCGGGGGATCGGGGCGGTGCTGCACGAGGCGGCGGTGGGGCTGGCACGCGACCTGGGGGTGAAGGAGCTGTACCTGCTCACGACCACGGTGCGGGAGCGGGCCCTGCGCTGGGGGTTCGAGGACGTTGCCCGCGAGGAGGTGCCGCCCTCCATTCGCGCCGGGAGCCAGTTCCGGGGCCTCTGCCCGGCGACGGCGGCGTGCCTGAGGTTGAGGGTCCCGTGAGGGGGAGCCTCCCGTCGCGCCTGGCGGTCGCCGCACTCCTCGCCGCCTGCTCCTGCACGGACTGGAAATCGCGAGTCGACCCGGTCCGGGCGGCTGCCGAACCGGATCAGGTCCTCCTCCGGGAGGAGCCGACCATCACCTTCGAGGCGAAGGGGCACGAGGTCCGCCTGACGCCGCGCGCCGCGTACCGGATCACCGCCTACGCCGTCGACACCAGCCGGGCGCTCCTCGACGAGTGGGATTTCGCCCTTCCCATGGACCTGGCGCTGGCCTGGGGTCCGGTGGCCGACCCGGCGGTGCTGCGCAGGATGAGGTTCCACCTCTCCGGCCGCTACGTGAGCTGGTGGGCCGAGGACGGCTCCCTCCCACCCCAGGTGATCCAGAACCACGTCGCCAACCACCACCTCGTCCCCGCGAACGAGGAGGTGGCCCGGGAGATGAAGCGGGTGAGGAAGGGCGACCTGGTGACGCTGCGCGGGAAGCTCGTCGACGTCGAGATCCTCGATCGCGCCGGCAGGAGCGCCTTCCGATCGCGGACCAGCCTCTCCCGCGACGACGTGGGCTCGGGCGCCTGCGAGCAGCTGTGGGTCGAGGCCATCGACGTGAACCCTCCCTGATGGAGGATGGCACCGTCGATCCCCCGGGCGGAGGAGTGTTGTATCCTCGACGCCGGGGGTGGCTGGAGAATGGGGGGCGATCGGCCTGCCAGGGGATCGATGGCCAGGAGTGCGGGACGGGCGCTCGCCGTCCTGCTGCTCGCCGTCGGTCCCGTCGCGCCGTCGGCCTGGGCCGTCGAGGCCCCGCCGCCGGTAGCTTGCTCGGATAGCAGGACGTGCGCGGAGCGCCTCGGAGTCGGGAACGTCTGCGAGGGCGGCCTGTGCCGGCCGTATCGCGATCGCGCCGACATCTTCACCGCCCTCGGGTTCGCCGAGAAGGTCGCGCCGCCGCCCCGGGCGTTCGAGCTCTACCCCGCCATCATCCCCGCCATCGGCTACAACCCGGCACTGGCGTTCCTCGTCGGGGTGGTCGGGACCCTCGGCATGTACCTGGGCGAGCCGGAGGACACGACGATGTCGAGCGCCTCCGGCCTCGTGCTCGTCACCACCAACAAGCAACTCGTCCTGCAGCTCACGACGACACTCATGACCGCGTCCAACGCCTGGGAGCTCCAGGGGGACTGGCGGTTCCTGCTCTACAACCAGGACACCTTCGGGCTGGGAACCGGGATTCCTCCCGTCCAGGGCGGCTTCAGCATCGGTGGATGGGGCGACACCGAGCCCATTCCCGGGGCCCAGCCCATGAAGTTCGACCTCCTGCGCATCCACCAGGCGGGACTCCGCAAGGTGCTCCCGAACCTGTACCTCGGTGGGAGCTACCGCCTCGACCGCTACTTCTCCATCGTGGACGAGAGCCTGAACCTGGAGGTGACCCCCCCGGTGGTCACGAGCCACTACGCCTACAGCCTGGTCCACGGCTTCGATCCCTCCGCCTACACCGTCTCGGGCGTGGCCGTCGAGGCGCTCTACGACAGCCGCGACTCGTCCATCAACGCATACCGTGGTCTCTATGCGCACCTGAGCTACGGAGTGTTCCCCACCTGGCTCGGGAGCACGCAGACGAGCACCCTGGCCTCGGGCGAGCTTCGAGCCTACCTGGGGACCAACCCCGACGTCCCGCGCGACGTCCTGGCGATCTGGATCCTCGGGTCGGGGGTCACCTCGGGCTACCGGCCCTACCTGACCCTGCCCTCGATCGGGTGGGACGCCAGGGGAACCACGGGGCGCGGCTACGTCCAGGGGCGCTTCCGCGGCACCGCCGAGGTCTATGCCGAGGCGGAGTGGCGGTTTCGCATCACGAACGACGGGTTCCTGGGGGGTGCCGTGTTCACGAACGTCCAGACCATGTCCCGCCCGGCCGTCGAGCTTCCTGCGTACGGCTTCTCCCAGGCGGGGGAGGACCTATTCCAGAACCTGAAGCCAGCCGGGGGAGTCGGGCTGCGCTTCATGATGAACCGGGAGGCGCGCACCAACATCCGGCTCGACCTCGCCTGGGGCGCGGACTCGTTCGGGCTGTACCTGGGTGCCGGCGAGGCGTTCTGACGGCTAGCCTCGCAGGATGTCGTCGAGCCGCTGGACGAACTGGCCGCGGGTGAGCACCTCGTCGACGCCGGCGCGGTGCGAGGCCTCCATGAGATCGGCCTGGAGGTGGCCGAGGAACCCGACCACGCGTCCCGCCCCGGCTGCCTTGGCGGCCGGGATCTGTTCCACCACCCCCGCCTCGCCCAGGTCGACGACCAGCGTGCCGGGCCCGTGATCGCGCGCGGCCTGGTCGAGCGGGGTGCCGCGCGGAGCGATGCGCACGTCGGCGCCGAGCCGCTCGGCGGCGGCCAGGATCTTGGAACGGAAGACGAGGTCGCGGACGGCCAGGATCACGGGCATGCCCGGGTCTAGCCGGGGGGCGCAGGCCGCGCCACGGCAAGGCCGAGCCGTTCCAGGATCCGGACCGCTCCCCGCGACGCGCCACCCAGGTCGGGGGGAGGGGGTACCGGTCGCCCGAGGACCCGGCGCACCGGCTCCTCGAGACGCCCGGCGAGCAGGTCGGCGTTGGAGACGTGCTCGCAGGCGAGCAACGGCTCCATCTCGCGCACCAGGATCGGGTACTCGGGGAAGTCGCCTCGCTCCGTGTAGACGAGCCGGGTTCCCGCGGCGATGGCGTCGGAGACGATGCCGTACCCGGGCTTCGTGACCACCACGTCCACCGCCTGGACGACGTCGGGGTAGGTGAGTCCCAGCCCTGCCAGCCGTCCGTCCACGTCGGAGGGGAACAGCCAGCGGAACTCCGCCGTGCCCGGCGTCGCACCCCCCTCGATCCCGGGCAGCCCGATGCCGCCGAACGAGAGCAGCACCACAGGCCTGCGGTCGAGTCCGAGCCGGCGACGGGCCTCGTCGCGCGGGACGCGGGGCCGCCGGGCCACCAGGCCGATCCGTTCACGATTCGTGAAGGCGGAGAGGTCGCCCGCGAATGGGAGCTCGAGGAGCAGGGAGGCATGCCGGTAGGCGCGCGCGGCCCGCTCCGCCGAGGCGGCCAGCGAGGGCTGCCGGGCCGACAGGTGGCGGTAGATCCAGTCCCAGGAGAAGTTCCCGAGCCCGACGGCGGGGATTCCGGCCCGGTGGGCTGCCTCGAAGGCGAGAGGCGGGATGTCGGCCACCACGAGCCGGACGCCCGCCTGCCGCAGGAAGGACGCCTCCGCATCGGCCCGCGCGTCCCAGTTCGCGTCGAAGGCGGCGCAGGCGGCGGCGGTCCCGGCCTCGTCGACGTGAAGAGCGTCCGCCTGCACGAGCCCCACGTCGCAGGCGGCGTGGCGGAAGAGGATCTCCCCGGGGATGGCCCTCCGGACCAGCGGCTCGGGCACGCTTCCCACGACCGCGAGCCCCACGGTGAGCGCCCGCCTCCGCACCTCGGCCAGCACCTCGCAGGCGCGGGTCATGTGGCCGTAGCCGTGGCCGGAGAGGTGGAGGGCGATCATGCCGGGGCGCGGATCAGCCGCCCCGCGCCTTCGTGAAGGCGGCGTGGAACTCGCCCAGCTTCCGGATCACCGTCTCGATCTCCTCGACGGGCGGCAGGATGGTGGTGCGGAAGTGCCAGGTCCCGGGCAGCTGCCCGAACCCCGAGCCCGGGACCACGCAGATCCCGGTCTCCTCGAGGAGCGCCAGGCAGTACTGCGAGTCGGTGGTGCCCGGCGGCAGGGTGATGCGCGGGAAGGCGTACATGGCGCCGGTGAGGGCGTTGCACTGGATCCCGGGGATGCCGTTCAACGCCTTCTCCAGCATGGCGGCGCGCCGCCTGAGCGACTCGAGCACCTCGCGCCGCTCCCGGTCGAAGAGGGGGAACGACGGGTCGCCCGGGCGGGGGGGCGGACCATCACCCAGGTGACGAGCTGCCCCGCCGAGTTGGCGCAGAGGGCGACCGACTGGAGCTTCTCGACCTCGGCCATCACGTCGGTGGGGACGTTCCGGCACTCGAGGTAGCCGCCGCGGTGGCCGCACTCCCCCAGGTAGCCCTTTGACACCGAGTGAAAGCTCCAGAGGGGGACGTCGCGGATGCCGCGGCGCTCCAGCACCGACGCGAACGACACGAAGCGGTCGCCCTCGCGATAGACGTTCTCCTGGTAGACCTCGTCGGCCAGGACCGAGAGGGAGTGGCGGCGTGCGAAGTCGAGCACCATCTCCACGTTGGACGCGTCGAGCACCGCGCCGGTGGGGTTCCCCGGGTTGATGACCGCGATGGCGCGGACCCGCACCCCCTTCGCCGCGGCCTCGGCGTGGGCGGTCTCGAGCGCCTGCAGGGACAGGCTCCAGTCCCGCTGCTCGTCGAGGTAGTAGGAGACCTGCGTGCCGGAGAGCAGCGTGATGGACGCCGAGTAGAGGGGATACTGCGGGATGGGGATTATCACGCCGTCGGACGGGCCGTCGACGAGCAGGCGCAGCACCGACTGCACGCCCTTGCTGGCGCCGTCGGTGAGGAAGACGTGCTCGGGGTCGGTGGGGATGCCGTCGCGCTGGTGGATGAAGTCGGCCACCGCCTGCCGCACGAAGTGGTACCCCTTGCTCTCGGTGTAGGCGCCCAGCCCGTGCTGGCTCTCCCGCAGCGCCAGGCGCGCCGCCGCCCGGGCGTCCTCGGGGAAGGCCGCCGCCGCGGGGCCGTCGAGCAGATCGGGGTACTCGGCCGCCGAGAGCACCTGGCGCACGAAGGTGATGGGCTTCTGTCCCAGCGACTGGGGGTTGCCGATGTTGCAGTAGATGATGCGACGGCCCTGGCGCTCCAGCTCGGCGGCGCGAGCCACGATGGCGCCGCGGACCGCGTACTGGGTCTCCCGGACCGCGTGGCTGACGTCTTGGAGCGTGAGGGACATGGCGGACCTTTCGCGTGGAGGAAGGCCGGGCATGTTACCCGGTGCCCTACTCCTTCGCCAGCTGGGCCCGGGCCAGCGCCAGCTCCTTGCGCTGGGCGTCGTCCACCTTGGGGAAGGCGAGGTCGAGCCCCTCCAGCGTCTCGACGATGGCCGCGGCGACGACGAGCCGTGTGAACCACTTCTCGTCGGCAGGAACCACGAACCACGGAGCGTGCTCGGTGGCGGTGGCCCGGATGGCCTCCTCGTAGGCCCGCATGTAGTCCTTCCAGCGGGACCGCTCCCGGACGTCGGACGCCGAGAACTTCCAGTGCTTGTCGGGCTCGTCGAGCCGCTCCAGGAACCGGCGCTTCTGCTCCTTGCGGGAGACGTTCAGGAAGAACTTGAGGATGGCGAAGCCGTTGCGGGCGAGGTATCGCTCGTAGGCGGCGATGTCCTCGAGCCGCTCGTCCCAGACATTCCTTCCCACCAGCCGCGGGGGGATGCGCTGGCGGGCCAGGATCTCGGGGTGGACCCGCACCACCAGGACCTCCTCGTAGTAGGACCGGTTGTGGATGCCGAGCCGCCCGCGCTCGGGGGCGGCCCGCTGGTTTCGCCAGAGGAAGTCGTGGTCCATCTCCTCGGCGGAGGGCTGCTTGAAGGAGTGGACCTGGCAGCCCTGGGGATTGACCCCGGAGAGCACGTGCTTGATGGTGCCGTCCTTGCCGGCCGCGTCCATGGCCTGGAAGATCAGGAGCACGCCCCACTCGTCGCTCGCGTAGAGTCTCTCCTGGAGGTCGGCCATCCGCTCGATCCCGCTGGCGAGCATCCGCTTCGCCTCCGGCTTGTCCTCCGAGTCGAGCCCTCCGGTGTCGCCCGGGTCGTGGTCCTTCAGGCGGAACTTCCTGCCGTCGGTGATGCGGTACGGGTCGAGGAATCGCGAGAGCCGGCGCGCCGCGTCGTTCCTTCTCATCCCGACACCGTTAGAGGAACGGGGTCGGGCGCGCAAGGCCCGCTCCGGGGGGCGGCCTCGCCACGAGGGTCACCGACGAGGCCGGACGCGCCGCACGGCCTGGCCCGGTGGTCCCCAGGCCTCGCGTACGGCGGCCTCCCCGTGAGCGCGCTCCAGTCGCCTCACGGTGAAGTGGCCCCAGGCGGTCCGCTGGTAGTGGTTCATGAAGGCCAGGTTGACGGCCGCGCCCCCGGCGGCGCCGAGGAGCGGGACCAGCTGGGCGGCCGCCTTCTCCGACACCGCGACCCCGAACCGGCGGGCCACGGTGGTGAGCAGGCGGGCCAGAGCCGGGGCGCTGCGGTCGGCAGCGGCGCGGGAGATCCCCTTCGAGGCCAGGAACTCGGCGGCCTCGGCGACGGACCGGGCCAGCGCGGCCCGGACCGCGAAGTAGCCCGCCTCGGCTGCGTCGTCCGCGGCCCGGGGCGACCCGTAGGCGAAGACCGACAGGCACTGCAACCGGGGCTCCGGGAGGGAGAGGTCCTCTCCCTGGGCCCGGGCGTGGTCGGCGATGGCCCGGAGCATGAGGGTGGTCGACACCGGCAACTCCAGCGCCAGCCCGGCCAGCCCGAACGCCCCACCGCCGGCCCCGGTCGCCCCGACCGCCAGGCGGTGCAGCCAGTCGGCGGGCGGGTCGGGATCGGCGTCCATGGTGCGCAGCGCTACCGACAGGGCGCGGTCGAGCGCCGATCCGGTCGCCCTGTGGATCTGGCGCGAGGCGGCGGCCGGGAGCGCCGCCACCGCCATCTCCACCGGCCGGCCGACCAGGTCGGTCAGCCGCACGGCGAGCCCCGGGTTCTCCAGCACGTCCCGGGCCCGCGCCAGCGTCTCGGCGTCGGTGCGGTTCACCGTGGGGCGCTCATCCCGCCGGGGGGCCCTGCGTGGCGAGCCACTCGTTCATGGCCTTCGTCATCTGCTTCCGGGTGAGGTCGGCCTTGTGGGTGGCCAGCGCCCACCGGTGGCCCCAGGGGTCGAGCACCATCCCGTACCGGTCCCCCCAGAACATGTCGGCGGGGGGCATCACGGGCGTGGCGCCCGCCGAGACCGCGCGAGCGTAGACCGCGTCCACGTCCTTCACGTAGTGCATCAGCGAGACGGGGGAACCGCCCAGGGTCTGGGGCGACGGGGCTCCCATCTCGGGCGCCTCGTCGCCGAGGAAGAGCACCCGGTCACCGAGCTTCAGCTCGGCGTGCATGAGCTTCCCGTCCGGGCCGGGCATGCGCGAGAGCTCCTTCGCGCCGAAGGCCTTCTTGTAGAAGGCGATGGCGTCGGAGGCGCCCCGGATGGCGAGCCCGGGGATCAGGCTCCCGGATGCCTTCGGCACCGCCTCGACCTTCCTCCTGCGGGCGGGCTTCGCCGCCTTCTTCTTCGCGACCTTCCTCGTCTTGGCCATTGGCTCCCTCGATCTTCGGCCCCCGCGGGCCGGGCCGCGATTCCATAGCCGGGCCACGGCGCGTCGCAACCCCAGGTCGCGCCTCGACTACAATGGCCGGATGTCCGAGCTCGCCAGGGTCTTCGAGAGGGACCGTTTCGCCACCGGCATCGGGGTCGAGCTCCTGGAGGTGGAACCGGGGCGCGCCGTCGCCCGGCTCGCGGTGGGGCCGGAGCATATGAACGCCGCCGGCGTCGTGCAGGGAGGTGCGGTGTTCACCCTGGCCGACTTCGCCTTCGCGGTCGCCTCCAACTCCCGCGGGAACGTGGCCCTGGCCATCGAGGCCCACGTCACCTTCCTGCGCGCGGTGCGCGGCGGTGTCCTGCGCGCCGAGGCCCGGGAGGAGGGAGGCTCGCGCCGCCTCTCCACCTGCACCGTCCGGGTCACGGACGAGGGAGGGACCCTGGTCGCCCTCTTCACCGGTACGGCGTTCCGGAAGGACGACCCGTTGCCCTCACCCTAGACGGAGGGGCAGGCTGCGGAGCCGCTTCCCGGTGAGGGCGAAGAGGGCGTTCGCCACCGCCGGCGCGACCGGGGGAAGTCCCGGCTCGCCGATCCCTCCGGGGGCCGCGGTGCTCGGCACGATGTGGGTCTCCACCCGCGGCATCTCGGAGAGGTGGAGGGGATCCTGGTCGGGGAAGTTCCTCTGCTCGGCCGAGCCCTTCGCGAAGGTGATCTCGCCACGGAGCACCGCCGAGAGGCCGTAGGCCACCGACCCTTCCATCTGGTGGGCCACGCTGTCCGGGTTGAGGGCCGTCCCGCAGGAGACGGCCACCACCACGCGGTGGACACGGATCTCCCCCTTCGTCACCGAGACCTCGGCCACCTCGGCCACGTGGCTGCCGAAGGACGAGTGGCAGGCGATTCCGCGGGCCACTCCCTTCGGTGGCTTCTTCCCCCAGGACGACTTCTCGCCGGCGAGCTTCAGGACCGCCTGGAGGGGGTGGTCGGCCGGCAGGAGGGCCTGGCGGAAGGCGAGCGGGTCCTTGCCCGCCGCGTGGGCCAGCTCGTCGACGAAGCACTCCTCGGGGAATGCGTTCTGCGAGGCGTAGACCGAGCGCCACCAGCCGAGCCGCACGCCCACCGTGGGGACCGCCGCCTCGATGCGGATGGCGCCGGCCCGGTAGGGGAAGCCGATGGCCCCCTCGAGGACGTCCGGGTGGCCGGACCCCCCACCGAAGTTCTGCCGGGAGATGGACGGGCTGCGCACCCGGTGGTGCCAGGCGACGATGTTTCCCTTCGCGTCCAGACCTCCGCGCAGCTCGTTCTTGCCGCAGGGGCGGAAGTAGTCGCCCACGAAGTCGTCCTCGCGGCTCCAGGTGACCTGCACCGGGACGCCGGCCGCCCTCGCGACCAGCGCCGCCTCCACCGGGAAGTCGGGGAAGGCGCGCCGGCCGAAGCCGCCCCCCAGGAAGGTGGTGTGCACCGTCACCTTGTCGTCCGGGATGCCGAGCGCCTTGGCCACGTCCCCCCGGGCCCACAGCGGGGCCTGGGTCGGGATCCAGAACTCCGCGCCCCCCGCGTCAACGCGGGCCGTGCAGTTCATGGGCTCCATGGTGGCGTGGGCCAGGAAGGGGAGGGTGTAGGTGGCCGAGAGCTTTCGGCCCGCCCCGGCGAGCGCCTTCTCCACGTCCCCCTCGTCCCTCGCCGGCTTCGGCTCCAGCGGGGCCGCGTCGACGAGCCTGTCGATGGCCGACGAGTCGAGCGCGCCGTTCGGACCGCCGTCGAAGGAGGCGGAGAGCGCCTCCCGCCCCTTCAGGGCCGCCCAGGTGGTGTCGGCCAGCACGGCGACTCCCGACGGGACCTCGACCACCTTGCGGACGCCGGGAACGGCCATGGCCTTCGCAGCGTCGAACCGGGCGACCTTCCCTCCGAGGGAAGGAGGTCGCGCCACCACGGCGTGCAGCATGCCGGGCACCCGGACGTCGATTCCGAAGATGGCGGCCCCGCGAGTCTTGGCGGGCGTGTCGAGGCGAGGGACCGGCTTCCCGATGAGGGTGAAGTCCTTCGGGTCCTTGAGACGGGGCTTCTCCGGGACCGGGAGCTTCGCGGCGGCGGAGGTGAGTTCGCCGTAGCCCGAGCGGCGCCCGGAGGCCGGGTGGAGGACCGTGCCTCTCTCGGCGCGGCAGGCGCCCGCGTCCACGCCCCATCGGGCGGCGGCGGCGGCGACCAGCATCTCCCGGGCGGCGGCGCCGGCCTTGCGGAGCGGCTCGAAGGACTGCCGGACGCTCGACGAGCCGCCGGTGCTCATCCTCCCGTACTTCGGGTCGGCGTCGGCCTGCACGACCCGCACGGTCTTCCAGTCGGCCTCCAGCTCCTCGGCGACCAGCACGGCCATGCCGGTGTACGTGCCCTGGCCCATCTCGGAGCGCCCCAGCCAGACGGTGACCGCGCCCTTCGGGTCGACGTTCAGCCAGGCGCTGGGCTGGAAGTCTCCGTCCGGAGCGTCGCCCGGCCCGGCGGCGGCCACGCGGAGCGGGCTCGCGGCGAGCCAGAGACCGGTGCCGGCGGAGATCTGGATGAAGGTGCGGCGACCCATCTTCGTCGTGCTCACGGCGTGCCCTCCTTCGCGGCCCGGTGGATGGCGCGACGGATCCGCTCGTAGGTCCCGCAGCGGCAGAGGATGCCGTCCATGGCGGCGTCGATGTCGGCGTCGGTCGGACGGGGCTTCCTCGCGAGCAGCGCCGCGGCGGCCACGATCTGGCCGGACTGGCAGTACCCGCACTGCGGGACCTCGTCGGCGATCCAGGCCCGCTGCACCGGGTGGTTGCCGTCGGGAGAGAGACCCTCGATGGTGGTCACCTTCCGGCTTCCCACCTCTGCGACGGTCACCTGGCAGCTCCGCACCGGGGCTCCGTCGAGCAGGACCGTGCAGGACCCGCACGCCCCGATCCCGCAGCCGAACTTGGTCCCGGTCAGCCCGAGAGCGTCGCGGAGCGCCCAGAGCAGCGGCGTGTCCGGGGTCACGTCGACCGGGCGGGGGCTTCCGTTGACCGAGAGCGTGATCATGGCGGCCTCCAGGGATCCGTCGGACTGGTGGGGCGAAAGCATAGCCGGAGCCGCGCGGCGGGGCGAGCCATCCCCCGGACGTGCTAGCTTCGTCCGCCATGCTCCGCGCACGGCACTGCCTGCTGGCCCTTGCCATCCTCCTCGTCGCTCCCCCGGCTCGCGCCCAGTCCTCCTTCTTCCTGCCCCCCGGCGCCGTCCTCACCAATTACGACCGGGTCCTCATCGGGCAGGAGGAGGCCCTCGAGTCCGGCGCGTTCGTGGCCCGCGTCGCCGATTCCACGGCGGGCTGGTACAACCCGGCCGGGCTGGCGCTCGTCCGGCGCAGCGTGATCGGCGCCAGCGCCACCGGGTACGAGCTCGACATGATCGACCTCGGCCAGATCCGCACCGGGTCCGGCAAGGTCTCGCTCGCCCAGCTTCCCAGCTACTTCGGGGCCGTGCTGGGCGGCGACGTCATCGCCTCCGACCGCTGGCGAATCGGGTTTTCGGCCACCAAGCCGACCTCCTGGTCCGCGGCGGTCAACGGGGCCACGCTCGAAGGGGCCCTGGTCAATTACTCCTCCCGGGTGAGCATCTCGACGCTGGTTCCGGCCATCTCCGCCGCCTGGACGGCCCTGCCGTCGCTGCGTCTCGGCGCCGGTTTCGGGCTGGCCATCACGAGCATCTCCCAGAGCCAGATCCTCTCGATCCGATCCGATGGAACGATCCAGGACGCGGCCATCCTGCGCGCCGCCGACGGGACCGGCACGACCTGGGGCGGGCAGGGAACCTTCGGCGTCCAGTGGGACGTGACCGAGCACCTGGTGGCCGGGGCGAGCCTCCGGACCCCGACGTTCACGATCCTCCGGACCGGCTCGCTCACCTTCCAGGCCATGGAGACGGTCAACTCCGCGACCGGTCCGGCGACCTACCAGTCCTACTTCAACGATCCGAGCGCCACCTTCAGCTACCACCTCCCGCTCACCGTGAACTTCGGCCTGGCCTGGCGGGAGCCGCGCTTCGACGTGGAGATCGACGTGCGGTATCACTCGTCCATTCCCGAGTACGTGCTGGTCGGGTCGAGCCAGCCGGTGGAGACGATCACCACCTTCCCCGACGGGACGAAGCGGCAGGCGATGGAGCCATTCCCGGGCTTGACCTACGGGGCGTCCACGGTCTGGAACATCGCCATCGGTGGGCGCTACCAGCTCGACGAGGCCTGGAGCCTCCACGGCGGGTTCTACACCGACGCCGCGCCGGCGGCCCCCGGGACCTCCGGGGTCTTCCGCAGCGTGGACCTCTACGGCCTCACGGGCGGGGCCAAGCTGAAGGGCGACCACCTCTCGGGGTCGCTCGGGCTGGGCTGCTCGTGGGGCCGGTCGGACGACTTCCAGCTCGGCCCCGCCGGATCGGGCGCCGTCTCCACACGTCTGTCCATCCTCACCGTGTCGCTGCTCTACGCCATCGCCTACCGGTTCTGAGCTACCCGGTCGGCGGGCGTCGCGCTCGCGGCCTTGGCCGAGAGCAGCCGCACGTCGTTCTTGATCCTCCAGTCGATCATGACCTGGACTCGGCGAGGCATCGCCTCCGCGTAGCCGGGGGCCTGCACCGCCACCTGGTAGTGGTTTGGAGGCAGGAGGGCGAGCACGTAGTGTCCGCCGGAGTCGGTCTTCACCGACTGGTCGATCCAGCCCGGGCTCGTCGCGGTCACCGTCGCGCCCGGCACGGCCTTGCCGGTCTCGGCGTCCAGGACCCTGCCCACCACCTGCCCGGTGATGTTCTGCGCCGACGCCACCCCGGCCACCGACAGGGCCAGCGCCGCCACCACGATACGGGTCGCATTCTGGGTCTTCATGAAGACCTCCTTTCCACACACAGAGGCCGATCCTGGATGGTTGTGACTGGGCTGCCAAGGCGCCGGGCCGGAAAACTCCTATCCACCCGGAACCAGGCGTGGGGATGGCGGACGATGCCCCGGCGGTTATGGAATCGACCCCCGGACGGAGAGACCCATGGCGCGCTGGAAGCCCGATCTGCGAGAAGCCGAAGCCACCCCCGAGGCCATCTACCTGCGCCGCAGGGAGTTCCTGAGGCTCGGCGCGGCGGGTGCCGTCGGAGCGGCCGTGGGCGCGCTGCCGCTCCCGGTCCTGGCCGGAGCCGACGGACCGACCGGCGAGGTCCTCCCGGTGACGCGCAAGGTGGACATGGCGGGCGGGGAGAAGCCCACCCCCTGGAAGTCGGTCACCACCTACAACAACTTCTACGAGTTCGGAACCGACAAGGGCGACCCGGTCGAGCGCGCCGGCACCCTTCGTCCCCGCCCCTGGACGGTGGCGGTGGACGGGGAGGTGAAGAAGCCACTCGCCTTCGGGATCGAGGAGATCCTGAAGATGGCCCCTCTCGAGGAGCGGATCTATCGCCTGCGCTGCGTGGAGGCCTGGTCGATGGTGGTTCCCTGGGTCGGGTTCCCGCTCGCCGAGCTGGTGAGGCGGGTCGAGCCCACATCCAGGGCGAAGTACGTGGTCTTCCAGACGCTCCTCGACCCGGAGCAGATGCCCGGGCAGAGGGGTCGAGTCCTCGAGTGGCCCTACACCGAGGCGCTGCGCATGGACGAGGCCGTGAATCCGCTCACGCTCCTCGCGGTCGGGCTCTACGGGCGCGTGCTCCCCAACCAGAACGGTGCGCCGCTGCGGATCGTCATTCCGTGGAAGTACGGGTTCAAGGGAGCGAAGTCGATCGCCCGCATCCGGTTCGTGGAGGAGCAGCCGCGCACCACCTGGGCGATCATGGCGCCCACCGAGTACGGCTTCTACGGAAACGTCAACCCGGCCGTGGACCACCCGCGCTGGAGCCAGGCCAAGGAGCGGCGGCTGGGCGACTTCTTCCGTCGCGACACGCTGCCGTTCAACGGGTACGGGAGCGAGGTGGCCGGGCTCTACGCCGGGCTCGACCCGAGGAAGCTCTACTGATGGCGAGAGGCGCCGGGGGCCGCTGGGTGAAGCCGGCGGCGGTGGGGGTGCTGCTCCTTCCTCTCGCCAGGATCGGCTGGGACGGCTTCCGGGGCGACCTGGGAGCGAACCCCATCGAGGCGGTCCAGAACCGGCTCGGCTTCTGGGCCATAACGCTGCTCGCCCTCTCTCTCGTCCCCACGCCGGCGAAGGACCTCCTCGGCCTGGTGTGGCCGCAGCGGCTGCGCCGGGTGCTCGGGGTCACGGCCTTCGCCTACGCCCTGCTGCACTTCCTCTTCTACGTCGGCGTCGACAAGTTCTTCGACTGGCAGACCATCTCCCAGGACCTGACGAAGCGCCCGTTCCTCATGGTGGGCTTCGCGGCGCTCCTCTGCCTCGCGCCGCTGGCGATCACCTCCACCGACGGATGGGTGATGCGGCTCGGCTACCGGCGGTGGAAGCTCCTGCACCGGCTCGTCTACCTGGCGGCCGCGCTCGCCGTGGTCCACTTCGCATGGCGGGTGAAGGCCGACCTGACCCGGCCGCTCCTCTTCGCCGCGGTGTTCGCCGCCCTGCTGCTCGCCCGCATTCCCGGCTGGATCCGGCGATGACCGGCACCGCCTCCGCCGTGCGGCCTGGCCGGGCCGTCACTTGACGCCCCGGGGCTATCCTGATAATGATTCTCAACATTGAATCAGCGGCCGGGTTGCCGGCCGGAGGACCGAATGATCGTCTGTTCCTGCCGCGCCGTGTCCGACCGGGAGCTGCGAATGGCCGCCGAGGCCGGACGCTCCCTGCGCGAGATCGTCCGGGTGACCGGCGCCACCACCGACTGTGGTTGCTGCGCCGACACCGTCGAGCGTATCGTCACCGACGCCCGTCCATGCCGCCCCGTTCCGTGCATGGGATGCCCCAACGCTGGCCTTGCCGCCTAGCGGCCGAGGAGACACGACATGAAGGGTGACGCCAAGGTCATCGCGCTGCTCAACGACGTCCTCACCAACGAGCTCACCGCCATCAACCAGTACTTCCTGCACGCCCGCATGTGCCAGAACTGGGGCTACGAGCGGCTCTGGAAGAAGGTCCGCGCCGAGTCGATCGACGAGATGAAGCACGCCGACCAGGTGATCGCGCGCATCCTCTACCTGGACGGGCTTCCCAACCTCCAGAAGCTCGGCAAGCTGGAGATCGGCGAGACCGTGGCCGAGCAGCTGAAGAGCGACCTCGCGCTCGAGAAGCGGGCCATCCCGGTGCTCAACGCCGGGATCGAGCTCTGCCGATCGAAGGGGGACAACGGGACCGCCGAGCTGCTCGAGGAGATCCTCGTCGACGAGGAGGAGCACGCCGACTGGCTGGAGGCGCAGATGACCCTCGTCGAGCAGGTGGGGATCCAGAACTACCTCGCCCAGCAGATGAAGGAAGAGGAGTAGCGCCCCGGGGGCGTCGGACGGCGATCACCTCGCCAGCTCGCCGGGCCAGGCGGTGACCGACTTGAAATCGTAGAGCTTCGAGTATCCGGCCTTCTGGAGCGCCTCGGCGGCGATCCCGCTGCGCCGTCCGGTGCGGCAGTAGAGGACCACCGGGGTGGAGCTCGGTCCGATCTCGGAGGCCCGCCGGCCGATCTCCTCGTAGGGGATGTTCATGGCGCCGGGGACGTGGCCGGCGGCGAACTCCTGGGGAGTGCGGACGTCGACCACCTTCGCTCCGTCGGCGACGAGCGCCTTCGCGGTGGCGCCGTCGACCAGGCCCGGCTGGACGGACTGGGAGGCTGCGGACGCGGGCATGGACGACTCGGCGAGAACGGGAAGGGCGGTGGCGAGGAGGAGGGCGGCGACTGCGGTCTTCATGGGAATCGGTCCTTTCGCGCGGCGGAGGCACCCTGGATCTAGCCGGCTCCTCCGGGCCTGGCACGGGTAGGAGCCGGATGCCGGCGAAGGGGTTCGCTCGCGCCCCGGGCGCGGGGCGCCTCCTGGCGTCTCACCCGCGGCTTCGCGGGAAGGGCTTCCCCTGGATCGACGCGTCGAGGATCTCGATGGGATGCGCGGCCTGGACCGACGCGCCCTTCTCCCGGAGCACCCGCTGGACCTGGAGGGTGCAGCCGGGGTTGGCGGAGGCGAGGTACGGGGCTCCCGTGGCGAGCACGTTGGCGGCCTTGCGCGCCCCCAGCTCGTCGGAGGCGTCGACCTGCACCAGGTTGTAGATGCCGGCGCTGCCGCAGCACTGGTCGCCCTCCGCGACCTCTACCAGCTCCAGCCCGGGGATGGCGCGGAGCAGGGCTCGGGGAGGGTCCTGGATCCCCTGGGCGTGCCCCAGGTGGCAGGGGGAGTGGTAGGCCACCTTGCCTGGGATGGGCTTCCGCACCGCCCTCGCGGGCACCGCGGCCAGGAACTCGGTGACGTCCTTCACCTTGCGCGAGAAGGCGACGGCGTGGTCGTGCCAGGCCGGGTCGCCCTGGAAGAGGTGGCCCAGGTCCTTCAGGTGGGAGCCGCAGCCGGCGGCGTTGACCAGGAAGACGTCGGCGCCGGAGGCCTCGAGCCGACCCACCAGGTCCCGCGTCATGGCCCTGGCCTCCTGGTCCCGGCCGGCGTGGACCGAGAGTGCCCCGCAGCAGCCCTGCCCGTCGGGGACCACCACCTCGTACCCCTCCGCGGAGAGCACGCGCAGCGTGGCCTCGTTCACTCCGGGGAAGAAGACCCGCTGCACGCAACCGCCCACCAGCGCCACGCGGCCACGCCTGGCGCCCGTCGCCGGGGTGGCGGCCGGGAGGCGCGAGGCCACCTCGGCGAGTCCGAGGTCGGGGGCGAGCGCGTCGAGCCGTCCGATGAACGGCACGATCCGGGTGAGGCCGAGGGTCCGGGTGAGCCAGCGCAGGCCGGTGATCCGCCAGAGCCAGAGGAACACCGCCGCCACCCGCAGCCGGCCCGGGTGGGGGAAGAGGGAGAAGATGGCCGAGCGGCGCCCGGAGTCTGCGGGGGTGCGCACGCCCGACGCCTCGACCCGGGCGCGCGCCTCCTCGATGACCACGTCGTAGCGGACGCCGGACGGGCAGGCGGCCAGGCACGCCATGCAGCCCAGGCAGGAGTCGAGGTGGGAGACCATCTCGGCCGTGGGCGCGGCGCCGTCGAGCAGGGAGCGGGCGATCTCGATGCGCCCGCGCGGCGAGTCGGGCTCTCGCCCCCAGATCGACCAGGTCGGGCAGACCGGCAGGCAGAAGCCGCAGTGGACGCAGTCGAGCGCGGGGTGTCGGCCGGACACTAGATGCCTCCCAGGAAGCGGCCGGGCGCGAGCCGGTGGTCGGGGTCGAACCGGTCCTTCAGGGCGCGCATGAGGTCGATGGATGGCGGGGGCGATCCCCAGGCGTCGACGGCGGGCCGGACGCCGGGCGGAGCCTCGCAGATCACGAGGGACCCGCCCGCGGAGGAGATCGCCGCGCGGACGTCCCGGATCCCTGCCGCCAGCCCCGCTCCTGGGGCCGGATCCCCCGAGGCGAAGGCGAGACCGAGGGTGGGGTACAGGGCCGCCGCACCCGGAGAGAGCTCGCCGAGGATCGGCGGCAGCCAGATTCGCGCCATGTCGGGGACCCGGGACGGCGGCGCGGAGAGCTTCACGCGCAGGGAGCCTCGCTCGCGGACGGCGTCGTGGCGGAGCCAGAAGCCGGCGGCGCCGGGAGGTGGGAGCCGCTCGCCGGCGAGCCCGGCCTTCCCGGCCAGCTCGAGCAGGCGAGTCACCTGGTCGGCGACGCCGGCCTCGAAGCCCTCGAACCGGACGCCGAGGTCGAGCCGGTCGGAGGCGAAGACCGCCACCGCCGAGCTGGGCTCGAGCTGGGCCGCACGCCAGGCCGAGGCGAGCGACCGGACCTGATCGGCGTCGAGGCCGGGGAAGAGGACGGTGGCCTCTGTCTCCGGGAGGGGGTGCAGCCGGAAGGTCACCTGGGTGACGAGGGCGAGCGTCCCGAGCGAGCCCACCATGAGACGCGGCAGGTCGAACCCGGCCACGTTCTTCACCACCTTGGAGCCGCCCCGGACGGCGGTCCCGTCGGCGCGGACGAGGGAGACGCCGAGGACGAGGTCGCGGGCGGCTCCGAAGCGGGCCCGGCGTGGCCCGAAGGCGTTGGCCGCCACCACGCCGCCCACCGTGGCCCGGTCCGGGAACGGCGCGTCGAGGGCGAGCCGCTGACCCTTGCCGGCGAGGACCCGTGCCAGGGCCGAGAGCGTCATGCCGGCCTCGGCGGTGACCACCTGGTCGGCCGGCGCGTGGTCGACCAGGCGCGCGAGGCCGCCGGTGCGGATCACCGTGTCGAGGCGCGATGGACGGCTCCCCAGGCCCAGGTCCGTTCCGCCTCCCACGAAGGCCACCGCCTTCCGGCCGGCGGCCGCGCGGGCCATGGCCTCGACCGCCTCCTCGACGGTGGCCGGCTCGACGACGAGGCTCGGGACGGCGCCCTGGACGGCGTCGGCCGGGGTCCCGGGCCGCTCGGGCGTCACCATCGCTGCACCGCGCCCGACTTCACTGCGGGGTGCTCCACGCCGCCGGGTCCGGGCTTCTCCCCGCAGAGCCGCAGCGAGGGGAAGACCTTTCCCGGGTTGAAGATCTCGTCGGGGTCGAAGGCGGCGCGGACCCACTTCATGGTCTCGAGGTCGGCGTCGCCGTACATGTCGGCCATGTAGGCGGCCTTCTCGGCGCCCACGCCGTGCTCCCCGGTGATGGAGCCGCCTCGCCGGACGCACATGCGCAGGATGTCGCCGCCCAGGTGCTCGGCCCGATCCTCCTCGCCCGCGTTCCGGGCGTCGTAGAGCACGAGCGGGTGGAGGTTCCCATCCCCGGCGTGGAAGACGTTCGCCACCCGAAGCCCGCGGTCCTTCGCCATGGACTCGATCTCGCGCAGGACAGGCGCGATCTCGGAGCGGGGAATGGTGCCGTCCTCGACCAGGTAGTTCGGGGAGATGCGCCCCACCGCGGCGAAGGCGCTCTTGCGCCCCTTCCACATGAGCTGCCGCTCCGCCTCGCTTCGCGGCAGGCGCAGCTCGAGCGCCCCCACCTCGCGGGCGATCTTCACGGCGCGGGCGGAGACGTCCTCCACCTCGGCCACCGGGCCGTCGGCGTCCATGAGCAGCGCCGCGCCCACGTCGGGCCAGTCGAGCCCGGTGGCGGCCTTGGCCGCCTCGATCGCCAGGCGGTCCATCATCTCGATGGCGGCGGGGAGGATTCCCGCGGCGATGATGCGCGAGACCGCCTCGCCCCCCTCGTCGGTGGACGGGAACGTGGCGAAGAAGGTCCGGGTGGCCTCCGGCTTGCGGAGCAGGCGGAGCGTCACCTCGGTGACGATGCCCAGCATGCCCTCGCTGCCCACCAGCGCGGCGAGCAGGTCGTGCCCGGGCGCGTCCAGCGCCGGCCCGCCGATGTCGACCACCTTGCCGTCGTGCAGGACCACGCGCGCTCCCAGCACGTGGTTCACGGTGAACCCGTACTTGAGGCAGTGGGCGCCGCCCGAGTTCTCGGCGACGTTCCCGCCGATGGAGCAGATGCTCTGCGAGGACGGGTCCGGAGCGTAGTAGTAGCCGGCGGCCGAGACGTGCTTCGTGACGTCGAGGTTCAGGACCCCCGGCTCCACCCGGACCCAGCCGTCCTCCAGGTTCACCTCGAGGATCCGGCGCATGCGGGAGAGCGCCACCACCACCGAGCCGGGGACGGGGCGCGCGCCACCGGAGAGGCCGGTGCCCGACCCGCGCGGCACGATGGGACGGCCGGAGGCGCGGACGAGCCGCACCACCTCGGCGACCTCGGCGGTGGACCCGGGCAGGACCACCAGGTCGGGCCGGGTGCGCCCGTGGGTGAGCCCGTCGCATTCGTAGGTGAGCAGGTCGGGG
This sequence comes from uncultured delta proteobacterium, assembly GCA_963802065.1. GTDB lineage: Bacteria > Myxococcota > Myxococcia > Myxococcales > Anaeromyxobacteraceae > CAIOAK01. Next base: position 392,296 of record CAWDHF010000012.1, read on the forward strand.
CCCGCGGAGAAGCAGTTGCGCGCCCCCACCACGGCCGCCATGCGGGCGGCCAGGTCGGAGAGGGAGGCGGACCCGGTCATGTGGGTGGCTCAGGCGCCGTCGTAGGCGCTCAGCGCGGCGGTGGCGGCGGTGCCGGGGGCGACCGGCCTGCCCTGCTTGCGCATGCCCTGCTCGATGGCCGAGAGCACGGCGATGACGTTGGTCTGGCTCGACCCGTACCCCATGAGCCCGATGCGCCAGAGCTTTCCGGCGAGAGGCCCGAGGCCGCCGCCGATCTCGATGTCGTGGTCGGTGAGGAGGTACTTGCGCACCGCGGCCTCGTCGACGCCCTCCGGAGGAGTCACCGCGTTGAGCGAGGGAAGTCGCTCACCGTCCTTCGAGAGCGGCTTCGCTCCCAGCGCGGCGAAGCCGGCGATGAGGGCCCTCGCATTCCGCTGGTGGCGCGCGAAGCGGGCCGGAAGCCCCTCCTCGGCGACGAGGCGCAGCGCCTCGCGCAGCGCGTACACCATGCTGATGGGCGCGGTATGGTGGTACACGCGCTTCCCCTCCGCCCAGTAGTCCGCCACCATGCCGGCGTCGAGGTACCAGGACTGCACCTTGGTCTTGCGGGCGCGCACGGCGTCGAGGGCGCGCGGCGAGAGGGTGAAGGGAGCGAGACCCGGAGGGCACGAGAGGCACTTCTGCGTGCCGGAGTAGACGGCGTCGGCCTCCCAGGCGTCCACCTCGACCGGCACGCCTCCGAGCGACGTGACCGTGTCGACGACGAGCAGGGCGCCGTGGGCGTGGCAGAGCTTGCCGAGCCCGTCCATGGGCTGCTGGGCACCGGTGGAGGTCTCGGCGTGGACGATGCCCACCGCCTTGACCGGAGCGTGCTTCTTCAGGGCCTCCTCGATGGAGGCGTGCGGGAAGACCTGGCCCCAGGGGACCTCGAGCTTCACCAGCTTTCCGCCGCACCGCCCGACGATGTCGGCCATGCGGTTGCCGAAGACGCCGGCGGCGCAGATGATCACCGTGTCGCCGGGCTCGATCACGTTCACCAGCGCGGCCTCCATGCCCGCCGAGCCGGTGCCGGATACGGCGATGGTGAAGGGGTTCGCGGTCTGGAACGCGAAGCGGAGCTGGGCCTGCACGTCGTTCATGATCCCGAGGAACAGGGGATCGAGGTGGCCGACCTGGGGCGTGGTCAGGGCCCGGTAGACGCGCGGGTGGACCGGGCTCGGGCCGGGGCCGAGCAGCAGGCGGACGGAAGGGACCAGCTCTCCGACGGTGGGGGCGGGGATGGACATGGCCCGGGATGATAGCGGCTAGGCGGCGGGCTCGTCGAGGAGATGCCGAGCCGCCTCGATGAAGGGTGCCGCGGCCTGGTGGTAGAGGGCCCGGCGGGCCCGGAGGTCGTTCACCAGCTCGAGGCCGGTGCGGTCGCAGGGCGGCAGCTCGATGGCGCTCGTCCCCAGCGGGGTGGTCCGCTCCCCCCAACGGATGACGTGGGCGCACCAGGAGAGTCCGGCGCCGAAGGCGGGCAGGAGGAGCGTGGCGCCGGGCGCCACCCGTCCTTCCTCGAGCGCCTCGACGAGCGCCACCGGGACGGTGGCCGCCGACATGTTCCCGTAGCGCTGGACGTTCACGAAGACCCTGGCCGGATCGATCCCGATCCGCTTGCCGACGGCGTCGATGATGCGCTGGTTGGCCTGGTGGGGGACCATGAGGTCGACGTCGCCGACCGCCAGCCCGCGCCTGGCGAGCGCCTCCTGGCTCGCCTGGGCCATCCCGACCACGGCCTTCTTGAAGATCTCCTGACCGTCGAAGTTCCAGGAGGTGTAGCCGCAGGGGATGCCCTGGTTGGCGTAGCGGGCCCCCACGCCGCGGATGTCGAGGATGTCGCGGCTGTCGCCGTAGCAGCCCAGCCGCTCGGCGAGCAGCCCCTCCTCCCGGTGGGTGGCCTGCAGCACCGCGGCGCCGCAGCCGTCGCCGAACAGGATGGCCACGTTGCGGTTCTCCCAGTCCATGAACGGGGAGGGCGCCTCGGCCCCCACCACCAGCGCGGTGCGGACGACGCCGGTCCGGATGAGCGCGGTGGCCGTGGACATCCCGTAGAGGAAGCTGGTGCATGCGGTGTTCACGTCCATGGCCGCGGCGTTCCTGGCTCCCAGCCGCTTCTGGGTGCCGGAGGCCACGTTGGGCGCCAGCTCGTCGCCGAGCGTGCTGCCGACGATGATGAGGTCGAGCTCGGTGGCCTCCATGCCGGCGCAGGCCAGGGCCCGGGCGGCCGCGACGTGGATGAGATCCCCCAGCGGAACGTGGGAGATGCGCCGCTCCCGCATGCCGGTGCGCGAGGCGATCCACTCGTCGCCCGTCTCGAGGAAGGTGGCCAGGTCCGCGTTCGCGAGCACGGCCGGGGGCAGGCACTTGCCCCAGCCCACGACGGCGGCGTGGAGCGCCTCCTTGCGGGTCACTGGTAGATCTCCCGGATGAGCGGGGCGAACTTCTCGTAGATGGTCTTGCGGCGGACCTTCATGGTGGCGGTGACCTCGTTGTCGTCGTGGTCCAGCTCCTTCTCCAGGAGGCGGAACTTGCGGACCTGCTCCACGGGCGCGAGCCCCTGGTTGGCGCGGTCCACCTCCTTCTCCACGAGCTCGCGAACCTCGGGGAGCAGGGCCAGGCTGCGGAAGTTCGTATAGGGCAGCTTCCGCTCCGTCGCCCACTGTCCGACGTTCTCGAGGTCGATCTGCACGAGCGCCGAGACGAACTTCTCCCCCTCGCCGAGCACCACGGCCTCCTTGATGTAGGGGGAGACCTTGAGGGCGTTCTCGACCAGCGAGGGCGAAACGTTCTTGCCGCCCGAGGTGACGAAGATGGCCTTCTTGCGATCGACGATGCGCAGGTGGCCGTCGGGGTCGAGAACGGCCACGTCGCCGGTGTGGAGCCAGCCGCCCTCCAGCACCTCGGCGGTGGCCTTCTCGTCGCGGTAGTAGCCGAGGAAGATCGTCTCCCCGCGCTTGAGCAGCTCCCCGTCGTCGGCCAGCCGGAACTCGAGGCCGGACAGGGGGCGCCCGACCGTCCCGAGCCGGACCTCCCCCTCGCGCTGCACGAAGGAGAAGCCGGTGCACTCGGTCATGCCGTACCCCTCGCGCACCGGGATGCCCATGGCGTGGAAGAAGAGCAGCACCTCGGGGGAGATGGCGGCGGCGGCCGAGAAGGTGGCCCGGGCCCGGCGCAGGCCGACGTGGTTCTGCAGGGCCCGGAGCACGAGCAGGTGGTCGACCGCGGCGGCCAGTCGGCCCCCCACCCCGTCGACCTCGCCGGCCAGGCGCCGCAGGGCCCTTCGCCGGCCGCGCTCCAGGGCCCCCTCGAAGATGGCCCGGCGCAGCCGGCCGGTCTCCTGGATCTTCACCTGGATGCCGGCCTGCATCTTCTCCCAGATGCGCGGCACCCCCAGGAACACCGTGGGCGCGATCTCGCGCAGGTCCTCCTGGATGGTGCGGATGCCCTCGGCGAAGCTCACCGTCATGCCCAGGTGGAGGGGCAGGTAGGCGGAGAAGATCTGCTCGGCCACGTGGCAGAGGGGCAGGTACGAGACCACCGTGTCCTGGCCGGTGATCCCGGTGGCCTCGGCTGCGGCCCGCGCCTGTCCGAGGACGTTCCGGTGGGAGATCATGGCTCCCTTGGGGAAGCCGGTGGTTCCCGAGGTGTAGATGAGGAAGGCCACGTCGTCGGGCCGGGTGGCGGCCACCAGCTCGTCGAACCGGCCAGGCCGCTCCGCGAGGAGCCGCTCGCCCCGCTCCTCCAGCTCCTCCCAGGAGACGAGCCGCGGATCCGAGTAGCGCCGCAGCCCCTTCATCTCCGGGACCACCACGTGACGCACTGCCGGGAGCTCTCCGCCCACCTCCAGGATCTTGTCGACCTGCTCCTGGTCCTCGGCCACCACGATGGTGGCGCCCGAGTGGGCGAGCACGTACTGCACCTCGTTGGCCGGGCTGGTGGGGTAGACCCCCACGCCCACCGCCCCGGCCGCCATGGCTCCGAGCTCGGCGTAGAGCCACTCGCGGCGGTTCTCGGAGAGGATGGCCACCTTGTCGCCCGGTCCCAGGCCGAGCGCGACGAAGCCCATGCAGGCCCGCCGCACGTGGTCGAGGTAGCCGCGCCAGGTGACCCGCTGCCAGATGCCGTACTCCTTCTCCCGGAGGGCCACTGCCTCCGGGTGGAGGGCGGCCCGGGCGGCGAGCAGCTTGGGAAGGGTGTCGGCGGCCCCGCCGCCGGCCGGGGTCAGGAGAGCCAACGCTTCCTCCGCCGGTAGTGCTTCACGTCCCGGTAGCTGGCCCGCTCCCCGCCCCGGCTGCCCAGGTAGAATTCCTGCACGTCGCGGTCCTCGCGCAGCCTCTCCGCCGGACCGTCGAGGACCACCTTTCCGTTCTCCATGATGTAGGCGTGGCGCGCGATCCCCAGCGCCATGCGGGCGTTCTGCTCGACCAGCAGGATGGAGACCTTCTCGTCCCGGTTGATGGCCTCGATGATGCGGAAGATCTCCTGCACCAGCAGCGGCGAGAGCCCCAGGGAGGGCTCGTCGAGGAGCAGGAGCGAGGGTCCGGCCACCAGCGCGCGCCCGATGGCCAGCATCTGCTGCTCGCCGCCGGAGAGGTAGCCACCCAGCTGCCGGCGCCGCTCCCGCAGCCGCGGGAAGTAGGCGAAGACCTTCTTCAGCGCCTCGCCCAGGTCGACGCCTCCCCGGCGGGCGTAGGTGGCGGCCTCCAGGTTCTCCTCGACCGTCAGGTGCTCGAAGATGCGCCGCCCCTCCATCACCTGGAAGAGCCCTTCCTGCGCGATGCGGTGGGGCAGCTTCCCGGCGATGGAGGCTCCACGGAAGGCAATGTCCCCGTCGACGATCGCCCCGTCCTCGAGCGGCAGGAGGCCGGAGATCGCCTTCAGGGTGGTGGTCTTCCCGGCGCCGTTCGACCCGAGGAGCGCCACGATGGCGCCCTCGGGAACGGCGAGGGAGAGCCCCTTCAGCACCTGGATGGTGTGGTGGTACACCACCTCCAGGTTGTTGACGTGGAGGAGCGGCGGGTTCACTTCACGTAGATCCAGTCGGAGGCGGGCTCGAAGATGCCCTTCTGCGCGTTGGCCTTGTACACGCGCCCCACCCCGGCCTTGTGGTTCGTGAAGGTCACCTTGCCGCTGACCCCGCCGGTGTCCCAGTCCTTGATGGTGTCGAGGACGGCGGCCAGGTTCTCCCCGGTGACCGGCTTTCCGGAGGCCACCACCCGCTTCACGGCCTCCACGTAGACCATGCCGGTGAACCAGCCCTGGATGTAGGAGTTGGGCTGGTACTTCGCCTCCGGGTGGGCCTTCTGGTTCCAGGCCCGCATGGCGGCGATGCCCGGGGCGCCTTCCTCGTAGAAGTAGGCGTAGGGCATCACGCCCATGTAGCCGTCGGCGTCCTGGCCGAGCTTGTCGATGATGGACTTGTCCATCGACCAGAAGGTGCCCATGAACCGGGTCTTGAGCCCGAAGTCCTTGGCGGCGCGGACCACCTCGGTGATGGGGGCGAGCACGTACCCCTGGAAGATCACGTAGTCGGGCTGGCTCTTCTTGAGCTGGAGCACCTCGCTGGTCACGTCGACCGCGCCGACCTTGGTGACGATCTCGGCGACCACGTCGATGCCCAGCTCGGCGGCGCGCTTCCGGGCGAAGGGAATGGGGTCCTTTCCGAACTCGGTGTCGCTGTAGAAGAAGGCCACCTTGGGCTTGGTGTCCCCCTTGTTGCGGGCGATGTACTCGAGCAGCACGCTGAACATGTCCGAGTAGGTGGGCCCGGAGATGAAGGAGTAGGGGTGCGTCTTCGGGTCGGCGAGCTCGCTGGAGAACGAGGCCGAGGCGTAGAGCACCTTGTAGCGGGAGTTCAGCTCGGGAGCGATGGCCTTTCCCAGGCCGGTGGACTCTCCGTACATGATGACCGGGGAGTGCTTGGCCATGATCTGCTTGAAGCAGGCCACGGCGCGGTCGGTGTCGTACCCGGAGTCCTCGTACACGTAGTTGAACGTCTTGCCCGGGACGAGCTTCTTCTCGTTGGCGAAGTTCAGGTAGTCCTGGAGACCGGCATTGATGGCCACGCCGGCGAAGGCGAAGCGGCCGGTGATGGGCTGGCAGGCGCCGACGGTGACGACGTCGTCGGCGGCGCGGGCGGACGGGGCGAGCCCGACGATGGCGGCGAGGGAAAGGACGGCGACTCGGAACATGGGCTTCATGCGGGGTTCCTCCTTCGTTTCACTTCTCGAACGGCCACAGCGAGAAGAAGCGCTTGATGCGGTTCCAGATCTCGGCGAGCCCGTGGGGCTCGAAGATCAGGAAGACGACGATGAGCAGGCCGAAGACCACGTCCCTGAGGGGGAAGAGGTACGACTGCGCGTTGGGCCAGACGGCGCGGGCCAGTCCGGTCCCGCCCTTGAGCAGCTCGGGGACCAGGGTCATGAAGACCGTGCCGTAGACGGTTCCCTTGATGGACCCCAGCCCGCCCACGATGACGATGGCCAGGAACTGGATGGAGAGGGTGAGCGGGAAGTTCTCCGGAGTCACCACCTTGGTGAAGTAGACCCAGAGGCCGCCGGCGATCCCCGCGTAGTAGGAGGACACCATGAAGGCCAGGATCTTGGTGCCGAAGAGGTTCACGCCGACGATCTCGGCGGCCACGTCCCGGTCGCGCACCGCCACGAAGGCCCGCCCCCAGCGGGAGCGGCGCAGGTTCGAGGCGAGGAGGAAGTGGACGACCGTCACGCCCAGGACGAGGAAGTAGATGCGTTCGTCGGTGTCGAGCCGGAAGCCGGCGATCGACGCCGGGGCCACGTTGAGCCCCCGGATGCCGCCGGTCACGGACGTCCAGTTGGTGAAGACCCACTCGAAGATGACCTGGGCCGACAGGGTGGCGATGGCCAGGTAGAGCCCCTTGATCCGGAGCGACGGGACGCCCACCACCATGCCGGCGCCGGTGGCCAGCGCGCCGCCGGCCGGGATGGAGACCCAGAAGGGAAGCCCGAACCGGGAGGCCAGGATGGCCGTCGCGTAGGCGCCCACGCCCATGAAGGCGGCGTGGCCGAGCGAGATCTGCCCGGTGAACCCGACGAGGATGTTGAGCCCCAGCGCGCCCAGCGCCAGCACCGCCATGAGGTTCGCCAGGTAGAGCAGGTAGTCGCCGGCGACGAACGGGAAGAGGACCGCCGCGACCGACGCCACCCCCATCCAGGCGCGCGTGGCCGGGGTCCTGAAGATGGCCTCGTCCGAGGCGTAGGTCTCCTTGTAGTTGCCGATGAGCACGGGTGTCCCGGGGCGGTCAGAGCCGCTCCACCTCCCGGGTGCCGAAGAGGCCGTAGGGGCGCACCATGAGGGTGAGGACGAGCACCACGAAGGGGACGACCTCCTTGAGGGAGGCGCCCTCGAGATGCGGGTCGACGTACCCGCCGGCCAGGTTCTCGAGAACCCCGATGATCACCCCGCCCACCAGCGCGCCGCCGATGCTGTCGAGCCCGCCCAGGATCACCACCGGGAAGGTGCGCAGCCCGATGGCGCCGAGCTGCGGGCTGATGCCGCCGATGATCCCGACCACGACCCCGGCCACCGCCGCGGTCATGGCGGCCAGGCTCCAGGAGAGCGAGAAGATGCGGCGGATGTCGATGCCCATCCCGAAGGCGGCCGCCTGGTCGTCGGCGGTGGCCCGCATGGCCACCCCGGTGCGGGTGAAGCGGAACCCCAGCCCCACCAGCGCGATGGCGCCCACCGCGACGAGGAACGGGTAGAACTGCCGGGAAGGCAGCAGGATGGGGCCGAGCTCGATGGGCGCCCGGGGGAAGATGGCCGGGTAGGTGCGGTAGTCGCCCGACCAGGCGATCTGGGCCAGCCCCTTGAAGACGGCGGCGAGCCCGATGGTCACCATGATGACCGAGATGGTGCGCTGGCCGAGCAGGGGGCGCAGCACCAGCCGCTCGGTCGCCATGCCCAGAGTCGCCGAGGCCGCCACGGCCACCAGCAGCGCCACCACGAAGGGCGCCTGCACGGCGCTCATGGCGGTCCAGGCGAAGAAGGCGCCCAGCATCATGAACTCGCCGGTCGCGAAGTTGATGACCCGGGTGGCCTTGTAGACCACCACGAATCCCATGGCCACGAGCGCGTAGATGCCCCCGGTGACCACCCCGGATGCCAGCAGCTGCAGGAAGTGGACGAGCTCCTCGCTCATGCGGCTTCCTCGCCCAGGTAGGCGCGGATCACCCCGGGGTCGCGCCGGATCTCGTCGGGCGTCCCCGCGGCGATGCGCTCGCCGAAGGAGAGGACGGCGATGCGGTCGCACAGGTCCATCACCACTCCCATGTCGTGCTCGATGAGCACGATGGTCACGCCGCGCTCCTCCTGGACGTCGAGGATGAAGCGGGCCATGTCCTCGGTCTCCTCCTCGTTCATGCCGGCCACCGGCTCGTCGAGGAGCAGGACGCGCGGCCGCATGGCGAGCGCCCGGGCCAGGTCGACCCGCTTCTGCAGGCCGTAGGCCAGGCTCCCCACCGTGCGGTGGCGCAGGTGCTCGATCTCCAGGAAGTCGAACACCTCGTTCTCCACCTGCTCGCGCAGCTCGAGCTCCTCGCGCCGTGCGCCCGGAGTGAATGCCATGGTGGAGAGGATCCCCGAGCGCAGCCGCGCGTGGGCGCCCAGCTTCACGTTGTCGAGCACGCTCATGCCCTCGAAGAGCGCCACGTTCTGGAAGGTCCGGCCGATGCCCAGCCCGGCGCGGCGGTCCGGGGCCACCCGGGTGACGTCCTTCCCGTCGAAGGTCACGCGACCCCGCTGTGGCCGGTAGAAGCCGGAGATGCAGTTGAGCAGGCTGGTCTTCCCGGCGCCGTTCGGGCCGATGATCCCGGTGATCGATCCCTCACGGACGGTGAGATCCACGTCCGCGAGGGCGGCCAGCCCCCCGAAGGAAAGCGACAGGCCCTCGACCGACAGGATGTCCCGGCTCTCGCTCTCGACGACCGGTGGTCCCGTCATGCGCTCCTTGCCCCAGGTGGTCTCGCGGAGGGGGGATCCTAGTGATGGGGCTCGCGCCGATCACGGCGCGATGCGTCATCGGACAGTGCCGGATCCGCAGCGAAGGCCTTGCCGGTCGGCCCGGGCCTTGCCACAATCCGCGCCCCTATGTCCAAGCGACCCATCAAGCCGACCCTGAACAATCCGCTCGATCCTCCCGAGAAGGTCGAATTCAACATCCCCGGCGAGATCGCCCGCGCCACCGGTCCGTACGAGGAGGCGATGAAGGAGGGCTGGGATCTCATCCAGCGCCCCGTCCGCTCGGTGGCCATCGACCAGATCGAGAAGCAGCACGCCAAGAAGCGCATGACGGTGTGGGAGCGGATGCGGGTGCTCTCCGACAAGGAGCCCATCGTCCTCTTCCAGAACTGGGGCAAGAACCTCGACGGCGCCTCGCTGGTCACCGCGGTGCTGAACATCGGCGGGCGCGACGTGGCCGTCTACGGGCACGACTTCACCGTGCGTGCCGGCTCGATGGATGCCACCAACGGCAGCAAGCTCGCCAAGCACTTCCGCCTGGCCGGCGAGCGCGGCATCCCGCTCATCGGCATGAACGACTCGGCCGGCGCCTTCGTGCCCGCCGGGGTCGGCGGTCTCGATGGCTACGCCGAGGCCTTCACGGCCCTCCGCAAGATCAGCGGCGTGGTTCCCACCATCATGTGCATGTTCGGCTTCAACGCCGGCGGAGGTTCCTACCTGCCGCGCCAGGGGAGCTTCGTCATCCAGCCCAACGACACCTTCTTCGGCCTGACCGGTCCGGGCGTGGTGAAGTCGGTGCTGGGAGAGGACATCACCGCCGAGGAGCTGGGCGGACCCAAGGTGCACGGCAACTCGGGCGTGGCCGACCTGACCGTCTCCGACGAGCTGGCGGCGCTGCGGCAGGCGGTTCGCCTGCTCGGCTACATCCCGGACAACAACTCGGTGATGGCGCCCTACCAGGAGACCAGCGACCCGCTCGACCGCAAGACCTGGGAGATCAACACGCTGCTCAAGAAGGCCTTCAACTCGCCGGCCGGGTTCAACACCCCGTTCGACGTGTCGATCATCATCCAGCAGGTCTGCGACTACGGCGACTACTACGAGCTGCAGCCCGACCGCGCCAAGGAGGCCGTCACCGCCTTCGGCCGCCTGGGGGGGCACGTGGTGGGCTTCGTGGCCAACAACAGCGCCGTCGCCTCCGGGCAGATCGACTGCGACTCCGCGGTGAAGATCGCGAGGTTCGTGCGCTTCTGCAACATCTACAACATCCCCATCATCTTCATGGAGGACACCACCGGCTTCCTGCCGGGACGCGAGCAGGAGGCCCGCGGCATCGTGCAGGCCGGCCGCTCCATGCTCGACTCCATCGTGGACGTGCGCACGCCCCGCATCCTGCTCATCCTCCGCAACGCCTTCGGCGGCGCCTACGCCTCCTACAACAACTACCCCACCGGCGCCGACCTGGTGCTGGCGCTCCCCACCACCCGCCTCGCCGTGATGGGGCCGGCCGGGAAGGAGTTCGTCTACAAGGACGAGCTGCGGAAGCTCCGCGCCGGCGCCGCCGACATGGTGAAGAAGGGCGTGGCGGCCCGCACCGCGGCCGGCATGGACGGGCCGCAGGCCAAGAAGGACGCCGAGAAGGAGGCCACCGACTGGCTGAAGCAGCAGGAGGCGGCGCTCAACCGGCGCTACGAGAAGGAGCTCATGAACCCGAAGGAAGGGCTCGCGCTCGGCTCGATCTCCTCGCTGGTCATGCCCACCGACCTGCGCGAGTCGCTGTGCAAGAACTTGCACTTCATGCTCCGCCACTACAAGCCGTCGCCGATGACCGGTCCCCAGCGCGAGTTCCACTAGTCCACGGCCACCACACCCGCTTCGTCACTGGAGATCCCCACGATGGCCGCGACCGCCGACCTCTACAGCAACAACCCCCTCATCCACCGCGACCGGCGGCTCGGGCAGGCTCCCTCGCCCTGGGTCCGCTCCTTCGCCTCCGAGGACCTGAAGCCGCTCATCGTCTGCCGCGGCCCCATCCGCAAGGAGGCCATGGACGTCTTCGAGGAGATGGGGATCACCCACTACGGGATCCTCCTCTCCGAGAAGGACTCCATCGTCTACCCCAACGCGCTGGCCCCGGAGCTCCGCCAGCTCACCGACAACCGCCGCGTCCACCGGGTCCCCGACTACTCCGGCGCCACCAAGGAGGAGCGGGTCGAGCGCATGCAGCAGATCGTCCAGATCGCCCGCGACAACGGCTACGACTCGGTCTTCGCCGGGTACGGATTCATGGCCGAGGACGAGGAGTTCGTGTCCACCCTGGAGAAGGCCGGCCTCAAGTTCATCGGCCCGAACTCGGTGACGCAGGCCCGGGCCGGCAAGAAGGACGAGGCCAAGCGCACCGCGCTCGAGGTGAAGGTCTCGGTGACGCCGGGCGTGAACGACGTGGCCGCCCGCACGCTGCTCGCGAAGCACCCCACCCGGGAGCAGTTGCTCGCGCTGGCCAAGGCCGAGGGGCTGGCCGTCGATCCGAAGGTCCTGGCCGACGCGAAGAAGCCGGCGGTCGAGCTCGCCGATGCCGTGCTCATGGCCTCCTACGCCAAGGGCATCGACCTCTACACCATCGACGAGCTGGGCGAGCAGGTCCGCAGGGAAGTCGTGGACATGTTCACGAAGTACCCGCAGAGCCGGGTGCGCCTCAAGGCCATCGGAGGCGGCGGCGGCAAGGGGCAGCGCATCCTGGGCGGGAGCCTGCTCACCCGCAAGGACGCCGACCCGAAGGCCATCGCCGAGGCGGCGGCCGAGGCCCCGGCGATGGTCCGGGAGGTGCTGAACGAGGTGAAGGCCAACGGCGTCGGCGACAACAAGAACGTGCTGGTCGAGCTCAACATCGAGCAGACCCGCCACAACGAGATCCAGCTCATCGGCAACGGCGAGTGGTGCGTGTCGCTGGGCGGCCGCGACTGCTCGCTGCAGATGCACGAGCAGAAGCTGCTCGAGATCTCGGTGACGCAGGAGGGGCTCGCGGCCGCCATCGACGCGGCGACCAGGGCCGGCCGCGCCGCCGAGGCGAAGGCGCTCGCCACGGACCTCGAGATCCTGAAGCGCATGGAGGACGACGCCGCCCGCTTCGGCGCGGCGGTGGGACTCGACTCGGCCTCCACCTTCGAGTGCATCGTCGACCGGGACCGCTACTACTTCATGGAGGTGAACACGCGCATCCAGGTGGAGCACCGGGTCACCGAGCTCTGCTACAGCCTGCGTTTCACCAACCCCGACGACCCCAAGGACTCCTTCGTGGTCGAGTCGCTGGTGGAGGCCATGGCGCTGCTCGCCCGACACAAGGCGCGGCTCCCCAAGCCCACCCGCGTGCCCCGTTTCGGGGCCGGCGCCGAGGCCCGCCTCAACGCCACCGACGCCTCGCTCTCGCCGCACGCCGGAGGCGTCATCCGCTTCTGGTCGAAGCCCATCCCCGGCGAGATTCGCGACGACCAGGGGATCAGCCTGGTGAACCCGGACACCGGCATGTTCATGCGCTACCGGGTGGCGGGCGCCTACGACTCCAACATCGCGCTGCTCCTCACCGCCGGGAAGGACCGGCTGGAGAGCTACGAGAAGCTGTCCGACGTGATCTCGCGCACCAGCCTGCGCGGGGTGCAGCTGGCCACCAACCTCGAGTTCCACTACGGCCTCGTGAACTGGTTCATCGGCCAGAACGTGATGGCCAAGCCCACCACGCGGTTCGTGGTTCCGTACCTCACGCTGGTCGGGCAGCTCAAGGACGAGTCGAACAAGCTCGACGTGGCCTTCGCCTTCACCGAGATGAAGAAGGCCTACGCGAAGAAGGCGGCGGCCGAGTTCCCCGACGACCCCTCGGCGGCCAAGGCGGTGGCCGAGGTGCTCGACCGCAAGGGCACGCTCCTCACCCGCCCCATGGAGCGGCTCCTCGAGGACCCGCACCTCTTCGCGGGCTGGCTCTCGCTCAACCGGAAGAACTACGAGATCAAGAACGGCAGGCTGGTCTGGCTGCGCAACCCGCTGGGCGTCCTGAACGACGCCTACGGCTACCTCAACATGTCGTTCGACCCGGGCAAGCCGGCCGCCGAGGTGATCTGGCAGCACGACCACGAGCTGCTCCAGAAGTCGATCCGCTTCTACCAGGAGCTGCGCAAGACCTTCGGCCTCGACAAGCAGGAGTTCTGGAAGCTCGACGAGATCCTGGAGAACGAGGCGCCGCAGGGGGGCTACGATGCCGACGCCTGGGCCCGCATCCGCTCGGCGCACCTGGGCTACGAGGCGGGCAACGAGCTGCTCGGCCTCCTCTTCATGCTGGCCGAGCAGGTGAAGTTCTTCGACTTCCGGGTCGAGGAGGACCTCGACGTCACCATCCCGGGATACCTGGCCGACCCCGACCTCCAGGCACGGATGAAGAAGGTGCTGGTGCCCCCGCCGTCCACCAAGGCCGACGAGATCGTGGCCATGTGCGGCGGGATGTTCTACGCGCAGGAGGCCCCCGGGAAGCCTCCCTTCGTGCACGAGGGCATGCACTTCGAGAAGGGGCAGCCGCTCTACATCATCGAGGTGATGAAGATGTTCAACACCGTCCGGGCCCAGTTCTCCGGCACGGTGGACAGGATCATCCTCACCGGCCCCGACGGGACGATCGTCCAGAAGGGCCAGCCGCTCTTCAAGATCACGCCCGACGAGAAGTTCGTCGCCGTCGATCCCAGGGAGGTCGATCGGGAGCGCCGCACCCGCACCACGGAGTACCTCAAGGCCATCCTGGCGTAGGGAGCCCTCCCCCGGGCTGCTACACCTGGATGGGTTGTCCAGGGCGTCGCATGGACAAGGGACGCGCGGCCGACTAGCCTTGATCCCGATCTATTATCGGGGAGCCGCTCCGAATCGAGTCGGGGCGGTCTCCGACGGGGGAGCACATGGAACTCTGGCACGCCTGGGCGTGTCCCTACTGCATGCGCGTTCGCGTCGCGCTGGCGGAGAAGGGCATTCCGTACCGATCTCGGGAGATCGACCTCTCGGCGAAGCCTCCCGACCTCTACGGACTCAATCCCCAGGGGGCGGTACCGGTGCTCGTGGACGGCCCGGACGTGGTCGTGGGCTCCCTCAAGATCCTCCAGTACCTCTGCGAGCGATGGCCGGAGCCGCCCCTGTTCCCGGCCCGGCCCGGCCGCGAGGCGGTCCTGAGGGCGTACGAGCGTATCGACACGCTCTTCGCGCCCCACCTCCCCAGGATCGCCCGTGGCACGCCCGAGGAGCGGGTGCAGGCCCTGAGCGCGGCTCGCCTGGCCATGGCCGAGCTCGACGAGGAGGTTCCCGACGGCGGCTTCCTGCTCGGGGAGCTCTCCCTCGCCGACCTGGCCCTGGCTTCGGTCATGGCCAAGCTCCCCCGCGACTGGCGCCCCACCCAGCTGGGATTCGCGGGCCTGGCGCGGTGGGAGCGTGCGGTCATGCAGCGTCCCGCGGTGCGCGAGCAGACCGGCCCGAAGCTGGCGCTGGCGGGGTAGCTGGCGACCGGGCGTCAGCCCCCCGATCTACAAGGCGGGATGCCCGAAGGGAATCCGTACAAGGACGAGATCATCATCTCGTGGGTCGAGTTGCACCGCGACGCCCGCTATCTCTCCAACGTGCTGCACGACCTGGGAGAATGGAAGGGCATCATCGCCATCACCAGGGGTGGCCTCGTGCCGGCGGCGCTGGTGGCTCGCGAGCTCGACATCCGGCTCATCGACACGGTCTGCGTGGTGAGCTACGGGACGGCCGATCCCTCCGTGGAGGCCAAGCAGCAGGGAAAGCTGCAGTGGCTCAAGTCGGTCGAGGGAGACGGGGACGGCTGGCTCCTCATCGACGACCTGGTGGACACCGGCGGCACCGCCCGCGCGGTCCGGGAACGCCTCCCCAAGGCGCACTTCGCCTGCCTCTACGCCAAGCCCCTGGGCCGGCCGGTGGTCGACACCTTCGTGAAGGAGTTCAAGCAGGAGAAGTGGATCTACTTCCCCTGGGACATCGACTACCGATTCGTCTCGCCCATCAAGGCGCAGCGGCGCGGCACCTAGAGCCCCGACACCTCGCCTGGACCGCCCGATCACCGCCGACCCTGTGGTATGAGGTCCGCCTCCGTCTCCCCGGATTCCCCGTGACCGCGCCCCGGCTCCGACTCGCGCACGTGACGAAGCGCTTCGGCGCGGTGGTCGCCAACGACGACGTGGCGCTCACCGTGCAGCCGGGGGAGATCCACGCCGTGCTGGGGGAGAACGGTGCAGGCAAGTCCACCCTGGTGAAGGTGGTCTACGGTGCGCTGCGGCCGGACGAGGGGGAGATCGAGTGGGACGGCCGTCCGGTCGTCGTCCGCAATCCCCACGAGGCCCGCGCGCTCGGCATCGCCATGGTGTTCCAGCACTTCTCCCTCTTCGACTCCCTCTCCGTCGCCGAGAACGTCTGGCTCGGCATGGAAGGCAAGGTCTCGCTCGACGAGGTGACCCGCGGGATCCAGGCCAAGGCCGCCGAGTACGGGCTCGACCTCGACCCGTCCAGGCCGGTGCACGTGCTCTCGGTGGGGGAGCGGCAGCGCGTCGAGATCGTGCGCGCGCTCCTCGCCAGCCCCAGGCTCCTCATCCTCGACGAGCCCACCTCGGTGCTCACCCCCCAGGCGGTCGAGAAGCTCTTCGTCACGCTTCGCAAGCTCGCCGCCACGGGCTGCTCGATCCTCTACATCAGCCACAAGCTCGACGAGATCCGCGCCCTCTGCACCGCCTGCACCGTCCTGCGGGGAGGCCGGGTGGTGGGGACCTGCGACCCCACCCGGGAGACCACCGGGAGCCTGTCCCGCATGATGATCGGCGCCGAGCCGCCGGTCCTGGTGCACCGCCCGCCCCGGCCCGGGAAGGTCGCGCTCACGGTGAACGAGCTGTCGCTCGCGCGCTGGGACCGCTACAGCGTTCCCATCGACCGCATCTCCCTCGAGGTCCGCGAGGGGGAGATCGTGGGCATCGCCGGCATCTCCGGCAACGGGCAGCAGGAGCTTCTCGCCACCCTCTCCGGCGAGGATCCCCGGGCCCAGGCCGGGATGGTCCGGCTCTTCGGGACGCCCATCGGGCGCAAGGGCCCCGCGGCCCGGCGCAAGCTCGGCCTGCACTTCGTCCCGGAGGAGCGGCTCGGGCGCGGCGCGGTGCCGGCCTTCTCGCTGGCCAACAACATGCTGCTCACCCGGCGCGAGGCCGTCCGCCTGGCCGGCTGGATCGACCGGCGCCTCCTGGGCGACCAGACCCGCGGCATCATCGGGCGCTTCGCCGTGAAGGCCTCGGGGCCCGGCGCGGTGGCCAAGAGCCTCTCCGGGGGCAACCTCCAGAAGTACATCGTGGGGCGCGAGATCGACGCAGTCCCCAAGGTGCTGGTGGTGGCCCAGCCGACCTGGGGCGTCGACGTGGGAGCCTCGGCGCAGATCCGGGCAGAGCTCATCGCGCTCCGCGACGCCGGGTGCGCCGTCCTGGTGGTCTCGGAGGAGCTGGAGGAGCTCTTCGAGATCTCCGACCGGCTGCACGTCATCGCCCGCGGCCGGCTCTCGCCCTCCATCGACACCCCCAGGGCCACCGTCGAGCTCATCGGAGAGTGGATGAGCGGACTGTGGCCCGGCAACGAGGGCGCTTCGGAGGGCGCGGCGTGATCCGGCTCGAGGCCCGGCCGGCCCCCTCCCGGCTCTGGAGCGTGCTCTCCCCGGTGGTGGCCATCGCCATCACCGTGGGGGTGGCCGCCGCCCTGTTCGCGCTGCTCGGGAAGGACCCGGCTCGCGGCCTCGAGGTCTTCCTGCTCAAGCCCTGGAGCGGCGCGCGTGCGCTCACCGAGCTGGGGCTCAAGGCCACTCCCCTCATCCTCTGCGCGGTCGGGCTCGGGCTGGCCTTCCGGGCCAACGTCTGGAACATCGGCGCCGAGGGGCAGTTCCTCGTGGGGGGCATCCTCGGAGGCGGGCTCGCGCTCCTCGTCACCGCCAACCAGATCCCGGTGAACCGCTGGGCCTTCTTCCCCATGCTCGTCCTGGCCGGGGCGGTGGGGGGCATGATCTGGGCGGGCGTCGCCGCCTTCCTGCGGGACCGCTTCAACGCCAACGAGATCCTGGTCAGCCTCATGCTGGTCTACGTGGCCGACCTCTTCCTCTCCTGGCTGGTCTTCGGTCCCTGGAAGGATCCCCGGGGCTTCAACTTCCCGCAGACCATGAACTTCGCCGACGGGACCGGCGTGCCCCGCCTCGTCTCCGGCATGCGCCTCCACTGGGGGTTCGTGCTGGCCTTGCTCGCGGCCGTGGGGATGTGGATCTTCGTCTACCGGACCTACCGGGGCATGCAGCTGCTCGTGGGCGGCCCGGCCCCGGCGGCGGCGCGCTACGCCGGCTTCTCCTCGCGCCAGGCGCTCTGGAGCGCCTTCCTGATCTCGGGGGGGCTCGCGGGCGTGGCGGGCGCGCTCGAGGTGGCGGGCCCCATGGGGCAGCTCACCCCGCACGTCTCGCAGGGCTACGGCTTCGCCGCCATCATCGTGGCCTTCGTGGGGCGGCTCGACCCGCTGGGAGCGGTGCTGGCCGCGCTCGTGCTCGCCACCTTCTCCATCGGCGGCGAGCTGGCCCAGTCGAGGCTGGGGCTGCCGTCGGCCATCACCGGGGTCTTCCAGGGTGTCCTGCTGCTCTCGCTGCTCGGGTGCGACACGCTCATCCAGTACCGCCCGCGCTGGGGGCGCCGGTGAACGAGATCGCGCTCCTCATCGCCGCCACCCTGGCCGCCGGCACGCCGCTGGCGCTGGCCGGGCTGGGACTCCTGGTGAACGAGCGGGCCGGGGTGGTGAACCTGGGCGCCGAGGGGATGATGGCCATCGCCGCCGTCACCGGCTTCGCGGCGGCCTTCCTCACCGGCAACGAGTGGGTGGGCTTCGCGGCGGGCGCCGCCGCCGGGGCTGCAGCAGCCTCCGTCTTCGGCTGGCTCGCCCTCTGGCTCTACACCAACCAGTACGCCACCGGGCTGGCGCTCTCGCTCTTCGGCGCCGGCTTCTCGGCCTTCGTCGGCACCGGCTTCGTCGGGAAGAACCTCGAGCGGGGGGCGGTGGGCGGGATCCCGGGCCTGCGCGACCTGCCCTTCCTCGGCCCGGCGCTCTTCCGCCAGCACCCGCTCGTCTACCTGGCCATCGCCATCATGGCGGCCATCGCCTGGTTCTTCTACCGGACGCGGGCCGGGCTGGTGCTGCGCTCGGTGGGCGAGTCGCCGGATTCCGCCCACGCGCTCGGATACCCGGTGCGGAGCATCCGCATGGCCGCCGTGCTCGCGGGGGGTGCGCTCTGCGGGGTCTCGGGCGCCTACCTCTCCATCGTCTACGCGCCCATGTGGGTCGAGGGGATGATCGCCGGCCGCGGATGGATCGCGCTCGCGCTCACGGTCTTCGCCACCTGGCGCCCGGCGCGGGTGCTGCTCGGGGCCTATCTCTTCGGGGGCGTGACCATGCTCCAGCTCCACCTGCAGGGCATGGGCGTGCAGGTCCCCCTCCAGTTCATGAGCATGCTGCCCTACCTCTCCACCGTCGTCGTCCTGGTCCTCATCTCCCGCGATCCGCTCTGGATCCGGCTCAACATGCCCGCCTCGCTGGGCAAGACGTTCCACCCCGGCTCGTGAAGTCCAACCGTCACCACCAAGGAGAGACAAAGATGCACGGTCGCAGCTGGATCCAGAACCTCACCCTCGCCGTCGTCGTGGCCTTCGGCCTCGCCGCCTGCGCCAAGAGCGAGCCGCCCAAGGCGGCCGCCCCCGCCCCGGCCCCGGTGGCCAAGCCCGAGCCCCTCAAGGTCGGCTTCATCTACGTGGGCCCGGTGGCCGACGCCGGCTGGACCTTCGCCCACGACCTCGGCCGCAAGGCGCTCGAGGCGCGGTTCGGCGACAAGGTGAAGACCACCTTCATCGAGAGCGTCAAGGAGGGTCCGGATGCCGAACGCGTCATCCGCGATCTCGTCGCCCAGGGCAACAAGGTCATCTTCGCGACCTCCTTCGGCTTCGGCGACTCGATGGAGAAGGTCGCCAAGGACCACCCGGAGGTGTTCTTCGAGCACGCCACCGGCTACAAGACCGCGCCCAACCTCCGCAACTACGAGGGGCGCTTCTACGAGGACGCCTACCTGGCCGGCGTGATGGCCGGGATGATGACCAAGTCGAACGTCATCGGCTTCGTGGGGTCCTTCCCAATCCCCGAGGTGCTGCGCAACATCAACGCCTACACCCTTGGCGCACGCAGCGTGAACCCCAAGGTCAAGACCAAGGTCGTCTGGATCAGCACCTGGGTCGACCCGCCCAAGGAGGCCGAGGCCGCCCAGTCGCTCATCAACCAGGGCGCCGACGTGCTGCTCCAGAACACCGATTCCACCGCCGTCCTCCAGACCGCCGAGAAGAACGGCAAGTACGCCTTCGGCTGGGACTCGGACATGAGCGCCTTCGCGCCCAAGGCCCACCTGGCCTCCTGCGCCCTGAACTGGGGCCCCTACTACATCAAGGCCGTGAACGACGTGCTCGAGAAGACCTGGAAGGTCGAGAACACGAAGTGGGGCATCAAGGAGGGGCTCACCGAGTTCGTGAAGGTGAACGACTCCGTGCCCGCCGCCGCCAAGGCCAAGGTAGAGGAGGCGAAGGCGTTCCTGGTCGCGAACCCGGGAGCCGTCTTCCGCGGCCCGATCAAGGACAACACCGGCAAGGAGGTGCTGGCGGCCGGCCTCGTCGGCGACGACAAGTTCAAGGGGGAGATGAACTTCTACGTGCAGGGCGTCGACGGGAAGGTGCCGGCCGGCAAGTAGCCCCTCCCGGACGTACCGGGTCTCCCGCGGGGGGTCGCTCGAGCGGCCCCCCGCTTCGATTCACGGGTAGGGGCGCTGGGGCAGTCACCGGCGCGTCCCGGCGGAGAGCTGCCTCGAGGCGGCCCCGATGAACCGCTCGAAGCCCGTCCCGTAGCGGGGAAGGTCGAGGAACTCCGTGACGAAGCGCCGATCCCGCTGCGCGTAGTCGGGGCAGAGGAAGGGGTGCTCGTGGACCCCCAGCGCGAGCTCCTGCACCGGAACGCCGGTGTCGCGGTGGAGCCCCTGGAGCGTGTTCAGCATGGCCGGTGCCGGGATGACCTCGTCGTTGGCGTTCCCGATGGCGAGGAGCCGCGGCGCCAGCTCGCGGAGCCGCGCCTCGAGCCGGGGGCGCTCCGACTCGTCGCCGCAGAGCGCGCGGAACCAGCGCCCCAGGTCGTGCTCGCGCAGCCAGTGGGTGAGGCGCGCGTTGGCGAGACGCCCGGTGAAGCGGACGTAGAGCTTCATCAGGGAGACCTCGCAGGCGTGGTCGATGATGAAGCGGGAGGACATGTTGGTGGCCCGCAGGGCGGCTCCGCTCTCGAATACGACGGCGCGGCTGTCCCCGAAGAGGCCGCCCTCGTCGAGGAGCAGGAGCCCCAGCGCCAGGTAGCCGCCGATCGAGTATCCGAGCAGGTCGATGCGCGCATCGGGATGGACGTGGGGGTGCCGCCCCTCCCGCACGTCACGGGCCAGGTCGACGACGTCGCCGTAGGACTGGAGCCCACCCCAGAAGAACCGTTCCGGGTAGGCGTCGAGCCGCTCGCTGATGACGCAGTTGAAGGCGTGCACGTCCTCGTTGCGGGGCACGGCCCGGCGGCGCGCCAGGTGCCCTTCGATCTCCCGGCCCCAGCGGGGCAGCACGCGGTTCACGTGGAAGGAGAGGGGAAAGAGGGCCACCGCGGCCCCGGTGGAGCGCCAGAGCTGGTACGCCCAGGGAACGTACTTCGTGAAGCTCCGCTCGTTCAGCCCGTGGAGCACCAGGACCAGGTGGCGCGACCGCTCGCCGCGCCCGTCACCCCGCGAACGGAGCAGCGGGTAGTGGAAGTCGAGGTTCTCGGCGATGTCGCAATCGGCAGGCGCGTCGTGGATGGGCTCGGCCGGGAAGTGCAGGCCGTGCTCCTCGCAACGATATCCGTCGCGCCCGAGGAGGTGGTGGCCGTGGCGCGAGCGGGCGGGGAGGAAGAAGACCTCGGCCCCCAGGTCGGGGAACGGCAACGGTTCCCCGCCGGTCCAGGAGGATCGGCGCCGGATGGCGTGCGTGATGGCCCGATAGCTCGGGTGGTCCATGGGCTCCGGCCATACCACGGGGGGAGGACCGCTGCCCACCCGGGCCACAGGTGCCTCGCCTGGGTCGGGGCACTAGAACCACTCCGGCCGGGCGCGCCCGTAGCTGTCCTCACCGGCGCGGCAGGCGGCCACCAGCGGGCCGATCCGGGGGAGTTCGTAGCGCAGCCAGTACCCGGCGGCCGAGAGCTTTCCCTGCAGCAAGTCGGAGGCTCCCCGTCCCGCGGCGAGCCCCTCCCGCGCCACGGCGGCCTGGAGCATCCACAGCCAGCCCACGACCACGGTGGAGAAGAGCTCCAGGTAGTCGGCGGAGTGGAGCAGCATCGCCTCGGG
Organism: uncultured delta proteobacterium; assembly: GCA_963802065.1. Lineage (GTDB taxonomy): Bacteria > Myxococcota > Myxococcia > Myxococcales > Anaeromyxobacteraceae > CAIOAK01. The sequence goes on from CAWDHF010000012.1 coordinate 413,819, forward strand.
ATCGCCGCCCATGCCGCGACCCGCCAGCTCGAGCGTGAGCGCTCCCACGTCGTCCCTGGCCGCTCGCAGGGCGGCCGTCCAGGCCGGCTCCACGCCGGCCCGGTCCGCCCGGGCGCAGGCCGCCTCGATCTCCTCGCCCAGGACGGCGAGCCCGGCGCCCCCCTCGGCCATGACCTTCCGCCCCAGGAGATCCAGTCCCTGGACCCCGGTGGTCCCCTCGTGGATGGAGTTGAGCTTCTGGTCGCGCAGCCAGGCCTCGGTCGGGTACTCGCTCGAGTAGCCATACCCACCGTGAATCTGCATCGCCAGCGCGGTCGACTCGAACCCCCTCTCGGCGGGAAAGGTCTTGGCCACCGGCGTGAGCAGGTCGAGGAGCAGCCGGGCGCGGCGCCGCTCGTCCGGGGTCACGGCGTGGGCGGCCAGGTCGGACTGGCGCGCGGCCTGGAGGACCAGCGCGAGCCCGCCCTCCACGATGGCCTTCTGGCGGAGCAGCATCCGCCGCACGTCGGCGTGCTCGATGATGGGAACCTGGGGGGAGAGCGGGTCGCGGTCCTGCAGGGGTCGCCCCTGGGGCCGTTCCCGTGCGTAGGCGAGCGACTCGAGGTAGGCCACCGAGGCGGTGGCGACGCCGTTTCCGCCCACCATGATGCGGGCCTCGTTCATCATCTGGAACATGTGGGCGAGCCCGCGGCCTGGCTCTCCGAGGAGCCAGCCGCGGCAGTCGCCGGCCTCCCCCAGCGCCAGGATCACGCTGGGGAGCCCCCGCCAGCCGATCTTGTGGATGAGCCCGGGGACGCGGACGTCGTTCGGCTCCAGGCCCCCGCCCTGCGCGGGGCGGAGCTTCGGGACCAGGAAGAGGCTCACGCCCTTCGTTCCCGGCGGTGCGCCGTCGACCCGGGCCAGCACCATGTGCACGACGTTCTCGGTCAGGTCCTGGTCGCCGCCGGAGATGAAGATCTTCGATCCGGAGAGCAGGAAATGGTCGCCCGAAGGCGTGGCGCGGGTCCGGACGTCGGAGAGGCTGGAGCCCGCCTGGGTCTCGGTCAGCGCCATGGTGCCGGCGGTCCGCCCCTCGTGCATGGGGGCGAGCCAGCGCTCTCGCAGCGCGCTCGACCCGAAGGCCTCCACCAGATGGGCGGCCCCGCTGGTCAGGCCCGCATAGCCGTACGCGGCGCAGTTGCCGGCCATCAGGTAGAGGTTCGCGGCCAGTGCGACGGTCGCGGGGAGCTGCTGCCCGCCCGCCTCGAAGGGCCGCGCTGCCGAGATGACGCCGAGCCCGGCCATGCGCGGCCAGATCTCCCGGAGCTCCGGGTGTACGTGCACCTCGCCGTCCCTCAGCACCGGAGGCGCCTCGTCGAGGGGCCGATAGGCCGGGTAGAGGACGTCGCGGGCGAAGCGCCGGCACACGTCGATCCAGGCGTCGAAGGTCTCGCGCCCGTGGTCGGCGAAGTGGGGGAGCCGGGCCAGGGAGCCGGCGTCGAGGACGTCGTGGAGGACGAAGTCGAGGCCGCGGTCGTCGAGGAGGGGGTTGGGCATGCGGGGCGAAGATACCGCGGACACGATGCGCCTGGCCCGCTACAGAGAGGCGATGGCCCCACCCGCACTCCCGGTCTTTCTCGCGCTGGCGCTCTCCGCCCAGGTCCCGAGGGGGAAGGAGGTGATGGTCCTCTCGCACATCCCGGGAAAGCTCGGCCCGGTGACCTTCACCCACCAGGGCCACGCCTCGGTGTACCGGATGCCCGACGGGAGCCCGATCCGCTGCAAGGACTGCCACCACACCCTCGCCGCCGACGAGCCGGGCGAGCCCCTTCCCGACATGCGCTGCACCCTCTGCCACGTCCCCCTGGGGCAGCCGGAGAGGGAGTACGGCGGCAGGAAGGCCCGCACGCTGGCCAGCCTGAAGCCCGACGGAGCCATCGACGTCCGGACCGTCCTGTTCCACGATCAGTGTCGAGGGTGCCACCTCAAGATCCCGGCCGGGGTCCTGAACCTGGCAACCTGCAAGGTCTGCCATCCGGGGGGCCTGAAGCCCGGCGCCATCCACGGCCGGTACGACGCCAGGTGAAGGGGATTGCTCCCGGGGGAAGAAGGCCAGCGGAGCGGGGCCTGGGGGAGGGGGTCCGGCCCCGTCTCCGCTGACGACCCGTCGGGGAGGGCACCCGACGGACCACCGGGCGCCATGGGCGACCGGCAAGACTGGCACGACGCCCCAGCGTGTACCGCATCCATGGTTAGCCGGCGGTGAGACGGGGATTAGGTTTTCCTCAGACTCTGCGTTCCCCCGAACAGGTGTTATCTCTCGTGGCCATGGCCGTCCTGGTGGTGGAAGACGAGAAGCGGGTCCTGTCGTTCGTGGAACGCGGGCTCACCGAGGAGGGGTACGCCGTTCGCTCGGCAGGCGACGGCGTCGAGGCCGAGGGAGTCCTCGCCGGCGGCGGCATCGACGTCGTCCTGCTCGACTGGACGCTGCCGGGGGTCTCCGGGATCGACCTCCTCCGGCGCTGGCGCGACCGGGGCGACGTCTTCCCGGTGGTCATGGTGACCGCGCGCGACGCGGTCGACGACCGGGTCGCGGCGCTCAACGCCGGGGCCGACGACTACGTGGTCAAGCCCTTCGCCTTCGACGAGCTGGTGGCGCGCCTCCGCGCCGTGCTGCGGCGCGCCAGCGGCCGGGCCAGCCCGATCCTCACCTGCGGCGATCTCGTCCTGGACCCCGTCCAGCACAAGGTGACCCGCGCCGGCCAGCCCATCCGGCTCACCGCCCGGGAGTTCGCGCTCCTCCAGTTCCTCCTCGAGCGGGTCGGCGAGCCGGTGTCCCGCACCCGGATCGTCGAGGCGGTCTGGGAGCACGACTACGACACGTTCTCCAACGTCGTCGAGGTCTACATCCGCTACCTGCGCAAGAAGGTCGACGAGCCGTTCTCCTATCCCCTCATCCACACGGTCCGTGGAGTCGGCTACGAGGTGAGGCCCGGGCCGTGAACTGGACGCGGACCCTGCGGGGTCGCCTGGCGGCCGCCTTCGCCGCCGCGGTCCTCGGGACCGTCCTCTTCTTCGGGACCGCGACCGCCATCGCCATCTACGTGCACGACCGCGACGAGCGGCTCGCCTTCGCGCACGACCCCTCCGCTGCCGTCGGCTGGGTCGGGGACGACCTCCAGGACGCGAGGAAGCTCGGCATCGCCATGCTGCTCGCCTCGCCCATCGCCGTCGTGGGAGCGGGACTGTTCGGCCTCTGGCTGGCCGGACGCGCCCTCGCGCCCATGCACGAGGCGGCCGCCCGCGCCCGCCGGGCCCTCCACGGCGACGGGGAGCTCCAGCTTCCGGTGCGCGGCATCGGCGACGAGTGGGACGAGCTGGCGCAGGTGACGAACGAGCTCCTGCGGGCCCAGTCGCACGCCGCAACCCAGGCCAAGGCCTTCAGCGCGAACGCTGCCCACGAGTTGCGCACGCCGCTCACCACCATGCTGGGCGAGGTGCAGGTCACCCTCCGGCGCGACCGGAGCGCCGAGGACTACCGGACCGCGCTGCAGGTGGTGGAAGGGGAGGCGCGGCGGCTCACCCGGCTGGTGGAGATGCTCCTCGCGCTGGCCCGCGCCGACGCCGGCTCGCTCAACCCGGCCACGATCCGGTTCGACGTGGCCCGGGCGGCCCGCCTGGCCGTCGACCGGGCCATCGTGGCCCACACGGGAGCCGACCGGAGGCTCGCCCTGCGGCTCACGCCGGCGACGGCGATGGGCGACCCGCTGCTCGCCGGCCGCGTCTTCGACAACCTGCTCGACAACGCGCTCCGGCACGGGGGCGAGCACGTGGAGATCGCGGTGCAGGTCACGCCCGAGATCGTCCGGGTGATCGTGAGCGACGACGGACCCGGGATCCCGGCCACGATCCGCGACCGCGTCTTCGAGCGCTTCAGCCGCGAGGGGGCGCCCTCCACCGGTTTCGGCCTGGGGCTCGCCATCGCCCGGGCGCTGGCCGAGGCCCAGGGAGGGAACCTCACGCTCGACGAGCGGGCCCGTGGCGCCAGGTTCGTCGTCGAGCTCCCGGCCGCGATGGACTAGGCCTCCTCGCTACACGTACTCCTGGTAAACTGGCTGCCACATGGCGGCCTGCACCATGCCGAGCAGGTCCGGCGGACGCGCCACGCCCGCCAGCCCGTCCTGGAAGGCCACCTCGGCCACCGCCGCGCCGATGTGGGCCGAGACCTCCCGGATCCGGGTGAGCGAGGGGTAGATCCGCCCCAGCTCCAGGTCCGACGGGAGGACCAGGGAGGCCAGCGTCCGCGCCGCAGCGGAGAACATCCGGTCGGTGACCAGCCGGGCCTGGCAAGCCACCACCCCGAGGCCGACGCCCGGGAAGATGTAGGCATTGTTCCCCTGGCCGGGCACGAAGGTGCGGCCGTCCAGGTGGCAGGGAGGGAACGGGCTCCCGCTGGCGAAGATGGCCCTGCCCCCCGACCAGCGGTACGCGTCCTCGGCGCTGCACTCCGACCTGGAGGTGGGGTTGGAGAGCGCGAACACGATGGGACGCTCGTTCATGCGGGACATCGCCTCGATCGCCCCACGGTCGAAGGCCCGCGGCACGGTCGACACCCCCACGATGGCGGTGGGGCGGACGGCCTCGAGGGCGGCGTGGAAGTCGGCGGCCGGTGGCAGGTCGTGCGCGAAGCGCAGCTTGTGCCCGGCCAGGTCGGTACGGCTCTTCACCACCAGTCCGTGGCTGTCCACGAAGAGGCAGCGGCGGAGGGCCTCCTCGGGCGGGGCTCCCTCGCCCACCATGGCCGACGCCACCAGGGATCCGATGCCGATGCCGGCCTCGCCGGCTCCCAGGAAGAGCAGCGTCTGCTCCCGCAGGGTCTTCCCGGTCAGGCGCAGCGCGGAGTACAGGCCGGCCAGCGTCACCGCGGCGGTGCCCTGGATGTCGTCGTTGAAGGTGCAGATGCGCTCCCGCCACTGCTCCAGCAGGCGGAAGGCGTTCTGGTTGCCGAAGTCCTCGAACTGGAGGAGAGCGCGGGGAAAGACCCGGTGCACCGCCTCGGCGAACTCGGCCACGAAGGCGTCGTAGGCCTCGCCGCGGATGCGCTTCTGCCGGAGCCCCAGGTAGAGCGGGTCGCGCAGGTAGCCCTCGTTCTCGGTTCCCACGTCGAGCATGATCGGCAGCGTCCGGGAGGGGTCGATGCCGGCGCAGGCGGTGTAGAGGGAGAGCTTCCCCACCGGGATCCCCATGCCTCCCACTCCCTGGTCGCCGAGCCCCAGGATCCGTTCCCCGTCCGTGACCACGATGACCCGCACGTCCTGCTGGGGCCAGTTGCGCAGCACCGCCTCGACGTGGCCGCGGTCCTCCCAGGAGACGTACAGTCCGCGCGAGCGTCGGAAGAGGTGCCCCCACTGCTGGCAGGCCTGCCCCACCGTTGGGGTGTAGATGATGGGCATCATCTCCTCGATGTGATCCACCACCACCCGGTAGAAGAGCGTCTCGTTCCGGTCCTGCAGGCTGACCAGGTGGATGTAGCGCTCCAGGTCGGTCTGCTTGTTCCGGTAGTTGTCCATCACCCGGGCCACCTGCTCCTCGAGCCGGTGGACGTGCGGGGGTAGGAGCCCGGTGAGCCCGAGCGCGCGGCGCTCGGCGGGAGAGAAGGCCGTGCCCTTGTTGAGGAGCGGGTCGTGGAGGAGCGCCTCCCCGTGGGGGACGGCGGCGGAGACTGCCGGTCGGGTGTCGTTCATGGCTCCCACGAAGACACGGTTGACGGACGCCGGCGGGGGACAATCGGGTGCGTCGCCGATGGCCCAGGAGGGATTCCCCGGAAAATCCTGCCAGGAGTATCGTCACCCGTCCTGGCGCGTGCAGCGCACGCCGCCCCGATCCATCTCGGCGATGCACTCGTTGCAGGGGACGCAGCCCGACGCCGTCCGCTCGCCCCGCTCGAGCTTGCGGGGAAGGGCCGGGTCGTGGAGGAGCGCCCGGCCCATGCCCACCAGCTCGAAGCCCGCGGAGAGCGCGCGGTCCACGGTCTGCATCGACTTCACCCCGCCCAGCAGGACGAGGGGCAGGCGGACCGCCGCGCGCATGGTCTTCGCCTCCTCGAGGAAGAACCCCTCCGTGTACGGGTAGGCCTGCACGAGCAGCCGCCCGAAGAGGGTCAACCCGACGCGCGCGTGCCAGCGATCCTGGGCGGCGGCCATGCGCGCCACCGGCACCTCCCCGCGCAGCATGAAGAGGGGCGTCCTGGAGACGAACCCCCCGGAGAGCACCAGCGCGGTCGCGCCCTCGGCCTCCAGGGCCCGGGCCACCTCGATCGACTCGTCGAGCTCGAGCCCGCCCGCGAAGCCGTCGCGGAGGTTCACCTTGAGCAGGAGGGGGTACCCGGGGCCCACCGCCGCGCGCGCGGCTCGCAGCACCTCCACCGCCAGCCGGGACCGGTTCGCCAGGCTCCCTCCCCAGCGGTCGGTGCGGCGGTTGGTGTACGGGGAGAGGAACTGGGAGACCAGGTAGCCGTGGCCGAAGTGGAGCTCGACCGCGTCGAGGCCGGCGTCGCGGGCCAGGCGGGCTGCGCCGGCGAAGTCCGAGATCACGCGGGCGAGATCCTCCTCGCTGGCCGGGCGTGCGAAGGCCAGGCCGTACGTGTTGAAGAGGCGCGAGGCCCCCAGCGGACGGCCGCCGATGACCCGCGGGTTCGCGAAGTACCCACAGTGTCCGATCTGGAGCGCGGCCGCGGCCCCCTCCCGGTGGACCGCCTCGGCGAGCCGCGCGAGCCCGGGCACCGCCCCGGGCCGGACCAGGATCTGGGTCGCATAGCTGCGTCCGTCGGGCGAGATGGAGGCGTAGGCCACGGTGGTGAGGGCGGCGCCGCCCGCGGCCACCTCGCGGTGATGCTCCACCAGCGCATCGGAGACCACTCCCCCCGGGCACATCCCCTCGAAGGTCGCCGGCTTGACGATGCGGTTGCGGAGCCGGACTCCGCCCAGGGTGAAGGGGGTGAATGCGATGCCCATGACGAGCTAGGATGTCACGGTGATTCCCGCGCTGGCCACCCGGATTCTCGCCCTCCTCGGGTGGCGGGTCGACTTCGTGCCCCCTCCAGGCCCGAAGGGGATCATCGTCGTCTACCCCCACACGTCCAACTGGGACTTCCCCATCGGGTACCTCACCAAGATGGTCATGGGGCTTCCCCTGTCCTTCGTGGGGAAGGACACGCTCTTCCGGTGGCCGGTGGGGGGGCTGCTCCGGCGCATGGGGGGGATCCCGGCCAACCGGCGGGAGCGAACCGGGCTCATCGGACAGCTGGTGGAGGAATTCGGCAAGCGGGACTGGATGTGGCTGGCCATCGCACCGGAGGGAACCCGGTCGCACGTCGCCCACTGGAAGTCGGGCTTCTACCGGCTGGCGCTCGAGGCCGGGGTCCCGGTGGGGCTGGCATTCATCGACTACCGCACCCGGAGGGTCGGGCTCCGCGAGTACGTCCGGCTCACCGGCGACCGCGAGGCCGACATGGCGCGCATCCGCAGCGCCTACGCCGGCAAGGTGGGGCTTCGCCCGGAGCGGGCCGGGGAGATCCGGCTCGAGCCGGGCGAGGAGCGCTGACGGACGACTATGACTAGAAGTGGAATTCGGGCGAGGCGAGGAGCTGCAGGCCGCCGACCCACTGCCCGTTGATTCCGCCGCCCTCGAGGACCAGGTCGAGGCCGATCCCGACGCGGTTCGAGTTCAGGAACGAGGCGCCTCCACCGATGCGGAAGGCCCCGCCGATGCTGGAGTTGGGGCCGATGTACATGCCGCCGCCGATGCGGAAGCGTCCCACGGTGTCCTGGCTCGGGGGCCCGAACTTGGCGACGTAGTCGAGCGTGGGCTCCCAGAGCGTGGCGCTGGCCGACGTCGGGCAGTTCCCGCCAGGGCAGGTCTGGTCGGTGGTCACCGTGCCCATGCCAACCGTGAATCCGACGCTGATGTTGTTCATCCCGCCCAGGTTGAAGTCGATCTGGGGTCCGACCAGGAAGGGGATGTAGTCGGTGTAGGACCCGGAATAGCAGGTCGGGTAGTACGCGTACCAGTAGTAGCAGTTGTACCAGCCGGAGTTGTAGAAGCCGACGCCGAGGTTCACGCGCGCCACGTTGTTCCAGGACTGGAGCTGCTGGACGGGCTGCGGCTGCTGGCCGGGCTGGGTGAAGGTGTACTGCGCGATCGCTGGCGTGGCCGCCGCGAGGGCGAACGAGGCGACGAGGACTCTCGAGAGACTTCGCATCCGATGGTTCCCTCCTGGGGTCCGGGAAGCATCGCCGATCCGCCCGTCCAGTCGAGGAACTCGAGCCGTCACTGACGGGTATCCCGGGAGCCGTTGCGCGAGCCCTACGGCCGCAGCGCCTTCATCTCCACGTGAACCCGGCCCAGGCCCGACTGGAGACGGAACTCGAGGCGGACCGACGAATCCCGGGTGGACCAGCTGTGGTCGGCGAGCACGGTGTCGCCCCGGTCGGCGGCGCGCAGGTCGTCGGGGGGCCGGGGTGCGCCACCGAAGGCGATGATGAGCAGGGCGGAGAGGTGCCGGTAGATGCTCTCGGCGACCATTCGCCCCGGGAGCTGCATGTCGCCGGTGGCCAGGTCGAAGCTGCGGGGATACTCGACCGAGATCGCCGTGAGCTCCGGGTCGAACTCGAAGAAGAGGACCAGGGGATACGGGTACCCGACGAGGCAGACCTCGACCGCGTAGCTCGGCCCGGGACCCAGGCGCCCGCCGGGGAGGAGGGTCTGGACCTCGGCCTCGGTGGCTCCCCAGTGGATCGGAGGGAATTGCTCGTCGAGGGCCTGCAGGATCCCCATGACCCGGCCACTATACATGAGAGCCGGGCGGGATCGACCCGGGGTGCGTGTCGGCCGCGGGGAGTTCGGCGCGGAACGTCGAGCCTTCGTCCAGGGCGCTCGCGGCGGTGAGGGTTCCGCCGTGTGCGGCGACGATGGCGTGGCAGATGGGCAGGCCGAGCCCCATCCCGTGCCCCACGTCCCGGGTGGTGAAGAAGGGGTCGAAGATCCGCTCCATCGTCGCCGCGTCGATCCCCTTGCCGTCGTCGTGGACCTCCAGCACCGCCCTTCCGGCGCCGGACGTCGAGATGCGGATCGAGATCTCGCCGCGCCTCCCGTCGGGGATTGCCAGTGCCGCGTTGGTGACCAGGTTCACCACCACCTGCTCCAGCTGTCCCGCCGACGCGTGCACGTCGGGGGCCCCCAGGTCGTCGACCCGCACCGTCGCGTTCCGGCCCACCGAGGCAGGCAGCCAGCGCATCGACGAGGTCACCACGTCGCCCAGCCTGACCCGCGTGCGCAAGGGATTGGGACGTCCGAAGAGCGCCAGGTCTTTCACGATTCGTGCGATCCGGTTCCCGCCCACCTGTGCGTCGAGGAGGATCTCGATCACCTCGTCGAGGGCCCGGGCCAGCTCCTCCCGGTCGAGCGGTCCCCCGTCCCGGAGCCGGGCGGTGAGGGTGCGCGAATCCTCGACGGCGGTGGCCAGGCTGCCCAGCGTCCCGGCCAGGGGGTTGTTCACCTCGTGGGCCACCCCGGCCACCAGCGTCCCCAGGGAGGCCAGCCGGGACGAGACCGCCAGCTGGGTGCGCAGCGCGCGCTCGTCGGTCATGTCCTGGGAGGTGGCGATGCCCATGATCACGGCGCCGGTCTGGTCGCGAACCGGGGAGGTCCGGATCTCGATCTGGCGTCCGCCGATCACGGTCTCGAGCCGGCCCTGCCGTCCTTGCAGCGCCTCGCGGTGAACCGGCTCGAGGCGGGTGGCGATGTCGGGCGGGAAGATCTCGCCCAGCGTCCGCCCCGCGTTCGCGGCGGCGTCCCGGGAGATGGCGAACCGGGTGCCGTCGAAGATCAGGAAGCGAAGATCCTGGTCGTAGAGGGCGATGGCCCCGTTCGGGAAGCTCCGCGCCATCTCCCGGTAGAGCAACTCCCCTCGCTGGGCGGAGGAGAGCAGCACCCTGTTCCGGCCCAGCGCGGTCCGCAGCTCGTGGGCCACCCGCACCACGTCGGAGACGTCGACGTACGCGCCCACCGCTCCACGCACCGCGCCCGACGGGTCTCGGAGCGGATGGGCGGTGGCCAGGAGGTGGTGCAGCCTCCCGTCCTCGAAGACGAGATCCAGCTGCACGTTCTCGACCTTCTCGCCGGTGCGGGCCGCGCGGTGCAGCGGGAGTCCCTCGGCGGGCACCTCGACTCCCCCGCGGAGGAATCGCACCCCCCGGATCCGCGTCTCCTCGGGCGCCGAGAGCGAGAGGTTGGACCCCGGGGGTGCTCGGAACAGCACCTCGGCGAATCCGTTGCCCCGGATGTCGTGGCACGCCGGGTCGTGGGCGATGAAGACCGCGGCCGGGACGGTGTCGAGGACGCCCTCCAGGTCGGCGAGCCGCTGCCGGGCGAGGTCGTCGGCGCGCACCGACTCCTCGCCCGCCCGCCGGGCCACCTTCAGCTGGCGGAGGAGGTACAGGAGGGTGCCGACGGCGAGGAGCACCGCCGCCGCCAGCGCCAGGCGGATCCGGCGCATCGTGACCAGGTACCCGGCCTCGCGCTGATGGAGGTCCTGGTGCGCCGCCTCGAGCATCGCGGCGGTGAGGTCCCGCACCCGCACGCGGTCCTCCGGCCATGAGCCGTCGAGCAGGGCTGCGCCGGCTGCCGCTGGTCCGGAGGCGCGGGCGGCCTCCATCGCGGCCTGCTCCGCCGCGACGCGTCTCTCGAGCAGTTCCGCCAGGTCCGCCAGCCGGGCCATCTGCCCGGGGTCGCCGGCGACCAGGTCGCGCAGCGCCGCCACGTCGGCCCGGGCGCGGCCCCGGTCCCCCTCCAGGATCTCGGCTGAAATGGGGGGCAGCCCCAGGACGGAGGAGAGCACCTCGTTCGAGCCCCGGTTGATCCATACGCGGAAGGACGTCAGGTGGCCCTCCAGCTCGAGGGTCCGGGTCACCCGCGCGTGGTCCGCGGCCGTCTCGGCGAGGCTGTAGACGAGCATCGCCGCCACGGCGAGGAAGCTGGCGAGGAGCGCGTAGACCCCGAGTCGCTGGCGGCTGTAGAGGTTCAGGACCTGACCCGTCCGGGCGAATCTAGCTCACGTGGCGCTTGCGCGGGAGGCCATCCGTGCGATATCCGCCCCATCCATGGGACGCATCTTCGAGACCCGCAAGGCCACCATGTTCGCCCGGTGGAACAAGATGGCGAAGGTCTTCACCCGCATCAGCAAGGACATCGCCATCGCGGTGAAGGCAGGAGGGCCCAACCCGAAGGACAACCCGTCGCTGCGCCGCGCCCTGCAGAACGCGCGCGGCGCCAACATGCCGAAGGACAAGGTCGAGGCCGCCATCAAGCGGGCCAGCGGCCAGGACCAGCAGGCGTACGAGGTGGTTCTCTACGAGGGCTACGGACCGCACGGGATCGCGGTGGTCGTGGAGACCGCCACCGACAACGTGGTCAGGACCGTCGCCAACGTCCGGGTGGGCTTCAAGAACCACGGCGGCAACCTGGGCACGACGGGGAGCGTGGCCTTCCAGTTCCAGCACATGGGGGTCTTCCGGCTGGCGCCGGAGGGGATCGACCAGGACGCTCTCGAGATGGAGCTCATCGACCACGGACTGGAGGAGATGGGCGAGTCGGTGGGCGAGAAGGGGGAGAAGCAGCTGGTCATCCGCTGCGCCTTCGCGAACTTCGGGACCCTGGGAGCGGCGCTCGAGGAGCGAAAGCTCCCGGTGCTCTCCGCCGAGCTCGAGTACGTCGCCCAGAACCCTGTCGAGCTCCCCGAGGACAAGGCGAAGGAGGTCCTCGAGATGATCGACGCCCTCGAGCAGGACGAGGACGTCCAGCGGGTCTTCCACAACCTGGCGTAGGAGGCGGGGAGGGCGATCAGGCCCCGACCAGCCGCCGGAAGGCCGGGATCTCGATGTCCCAGGCACGTGGCCAGTCGCCGGCGCGCCACGCCGCTTCCATCCCTCCGTCGATGCTGATCAGCTGCCCGACGAGGAAGCGGGCCCGGTCCGAGAGCAGGAACTCGAAGAGCGAGGCCACGGCTTCCGGCGAGGTGAACTCGCCGAGCGGCCGGGGCAGGCGCTGGATGACGGGACCTTTTCGCGGGTCGGAGAGCTCGCGCTCGAGGAGCGGGGTCATGACCGGCCCCGGGCAGACCCCGTTCAGCGAGATGCCGGCGCCCGCCCAGGTGGCGGTGGGAGCGGACTCGCGGATCCACCGGGCCACGGCCATCTTGCTCACCTGGTAGGCGATCGCCGGCTGGGCCTCGAGGAGCCGGGCGGCGCGGATCGGGTTGCCGTCGAGGAGGGACTGGACCGCCGCTGGAGGGATGCCCGGCGTCACGAAGATGGAGTTGGAGACGTTCACCGCCACGCGCGCCCGGCCCGCAGCGGCGAGAGCTGGCCGGAGCCGGCCCAGCAGGTCGACGACGCCGAGGTAGTTGAGCCCGAAGACCAGATCCGGCTTGGGCACGTCCACACCGGCATTGGCGGCGACCCCGTCGAGCCGGCCACCGGAGGCCGCGAGCAGGGCATCGGCTGCAGTGGCCCGGCCGGGCTCGGTCGAGAGATCGGCCGAGACCTCGGCGCCCGCTCCCGGAAGGTCGACGCCCAGGACGCGCCAGCCCTTCGACTCGAGCTCGCTCCGGATGGCGAGCCCCATCCCGGACTGGGACCCCGTGACGACAGCGGTGAGCATGCGAACAGGGTAGCCCTCCGATGCCTGGCGGGAAGCGCCCGGACGGGGCAAGCCCCCGATCAGTCCTTCCTGGAACCGGAGGGGATCCGGTACTTCCGCATCTTCCCCTGGAGGGTCGTCGGCCGGAGCCCGAGCACCTCCGCCGCACCCCCCGGCCCGTACACGCGTCCCCCGCACCGGCGCAGCGTACGCTCGATGACCTCCCGCACCGCGTCGTCGAAGCGGGCCGGTGCCTCCGGAGCCTCCAGGGCGGCGGACGTCGGCACTCCGCGGACGGGCAGGTCGGGAAGGTCCAGCTCGGACCCGGAGGAGAGAATCAGCGCACGCTGCAGGAAGTTCTCGAGCTCGCGCACGTTTCCTGGCCACGCGTGGGCCTCGAGCGCCCTCCAGGATTCCTCCCGGACGCGAGGGGGGCGACGGTGCATGAGGGCCGCCTCGCGCGCCAGGAAGTGGGTGGCCAGCGGGCGGATGTCCTCCACGCGGTCCCGGAGCGGCGGGAGCTCGACCGGGAAGACCGCCAGCCTGTAGTAGAGGTCGCTCCGGAAGGACCCTCGCGCCACCAGGTCCTCCAGGTCGCGGTTCGTGGCCGCCACCACGCGGACGTCGACCTTCACCGGCCCGGTGCCGCCGACCCGCTCGAGCACCCTTTCCTGGAGCACGCGCAGGAGCCGGACCTGAACCGCGGGTGAAGCGTCCCCGACCTCGTCGAGGAAGAGGGTGCCGCCGTCCGCCTGCTCGAAACGGCCGGCGCGCCGGCGTACGGCGCCCGTGAAGGCGCCCTTCTCGTGGCCGAAGAGCTCGCTCTCGACGAGCCCCTCCGGCATGGCGCCGAGGTTCACCGCCACGAAGGGAGCGTGGAACCGGGGGCTGAACTCGTGGACCATCCGGGCCAGCCCCTCCTTGCCCGTCCCGGTCTCGCCGCGGATGAGGACCGTGGTCGCCGCCGGCGCGGCCAGCCGGACCCGCTCCACCACCCGGCGCATCGGTTCGCTCTCGGCCACGTAGCGGTGGTCGCGCTTGATCTGCCGGATCTCGTCCTTGAGGAGCGTGTTCTCCCGGTCGAGCAGCCGGTTGAGCCGCTGCACCTCGCCGAGCATCAGGCTGTTGTGGAGCGCGATGGCGACGAGGCGCGCCACCTGCCGGGCCACCTCGAAGCAGCAGGAGAGCAGGCCCTCCGCGGGCGGGTGGGCGATGTCGAGGGTCCCGAGGGCTTCCCCCTCGAAGACGAGGGGGAAGGAGACGAGGGATCCGTAGCCGAACGCGGCGAGGGTCGCCTCCTCGCGGAAGCGGGGGGCGCCGGGCGAAAGGGGATCCACCACGCAGGGGGCGCGGTCGCCGAGGGCCCGCCCCGCCGCGGATCCTGCCAGGGCGAACGACGTGCCGAGCTCGGGGGAGGGGTTCCGGGGATCGGCGACGAGCACGACCTCGGCCCGGGTCGGGTCGTCCGGGATGACCCGGTTGATCGCGACGCGTGTCTCCCCGAAGTGGCGCTGCAGCAACTCGCCGGTCCGGGCCAGGACGGCGGAAAGATCCACGGTCGAGAGGACGAGCTCGATCGCCTCCTCGACGATTCGCCGGTGGACGTCGTCCTGCGCCGATCCGAGCACCCGGAGACTGCCGCTCATGTTGCCTGGGTAACCAAATCTGGGTGTCGTGCGCAACCGGATTTGGGTGTGGAGAGGATAACGTACGAAAAATTACAGGTAATTCATATGGTTAGATTCCGGCGCGTAGCTTGCTATCCCACGTCCACGAACAGCCTGACCGGCACCGCCGGACGAGAGGAAGACATGGACGCCATCGAAACCCTCATGACGGAGCACCGGACGATCGAGAAGGTGATCGACGCGCTCGTCGCCTTCACGGCGGAAGTTCGTCGCCGCGGAGCCACCGATCGAGAGGAGCTCGCCCGCTTCGTCGGGTTCCTGAAGCACTTCGCCGACCAGATCCATCACGGCAAGGAGGAGGACATCCTCTTCGCGGCCATGGCCGACCACGGCTTCCCCACCGAGGGCGGGCCGCTCGCGGTGATGCTCGCGGAGCACGTCCGCGGCCGTGCCTTCATCCAGGCCATGGCCCAGTCTGTCGAGGGCGCCACGCCCTGGACCGACGCCGACCGGAGCCGCCTCGCCGAGGCCGCCACCGGATACGGCGCCCTGCTCCGTGCCCACATCCACAAGGAGGACGCCATCCTCTACCCGATGGCCGAGCAGCACGTTCCTCCCGAGGCGATGGAGGCGGTGGGCCAGCGCTGCGCCGCCTTCGACGCCGAGCCGGGCCACGCCACCCTTCATGCGAGGTACGCGCGGCAGGCCGAGGAACTCGTCGCCCGCCACGCCCCCGCCGTCCACCCCCAGGAGATTCTCACGTGAGCCATCGCACCCGCGCCATCCTGCTCTTCGTCGTCGTCGCGAGCTTCACCGTCCTGATCTTCGGCGGGGCCCAGATCTCGAAGCACAAGCCGCCCATCCCCGCACGCGTGGTCTCGCCCACCGGGGAGGTGGTCTTCACCGCCGAGGACATCGCCCTCGGCCAGCGCCAGTACCTCTCCCGCGGCGGGCAGAACACCGGATCGGTGTGGGGCCACGGCGCCTACCTCGCGCCCGACTGGTCGGCCGACGCGCTCCACCGCACGGCGCTCGTCACCGCGGGGATGAAGGCCGGCCGGACGCCCGCCCAGGCCGCGACCTTCACGCAGGCCGACCTCGTGGCGCTCGCCCCGGGCGAGAGGGGACGGGTGGAGGCCGAGGTCCAGGCCGAGATCCGCCAGAACCGCTACGACCACGCCACCGGCACGCTGACCCTGTCACCCGGCCAGGCGGCCGCCTTCCCTGCGCTGGTCGCCTACTACACGAGGCTCTTCGGCGAGGGCTCCGACGCGATGTCCATCCCCCGCGGCTTCGTCCCCGACCCGGCCGACGCGCGCGCCCTCACCACGTTCTTCTGGTGGACTGCCTGGGCCGCGGGGACGAACCGCCCCGGCGAGACCCACTCCTACACGGCGAACTTCCCCTTCGACCCGCTGGCCGGGAACGTGCCCCTCCCGTCGTCGCTCGTCTGGTCGATCGCCTCCATCGTGCTGCTCATCCTGGGCACCGCCATCGCGATCTTCGCCTATCTGAGGCTGCGCGCGAAGGACCCGGAGCACGCCCCGACGTTCGCCCCGCTCGGGCAGCCTCGTCCCACCCCGAGCCAGCGGGCGGTGCTCCCCTACTTCGCCATCGCCATCCTGCTCTTCGTGCTCCAGGCGGCCCTGGGCTCGCTCACCGGCCACTTCGCCGTGGAAGGCAACAAGCTCTTCGGCATCGAGGTGGGGAGCATCCTCCCGTACGCCGCCACGCGCGGCTGGCACCTCCAGCTCGCCGTCTTCTGGATCGCCACCTGCTGGCTCGCCACCGGGCTCTTCATCGGACCGCTCGTCACCGGCGGGCACGAGCCGAAGGGGCAGAAGGCGCTCGTCCTCGTGCTGCTCGGCGCCCTGGTGGTGGTCGTGGTGGGCGCGCTGGCCGGGACCTACATGGGCGTCCGCGGCGACCTCTCCGGCCCCGACGGCTGGCTGGTGGGGCACCAGGGCTACGAGTACATCGAGCTCGGGCGCGTCTGGCAGGTGGCCCTCCTCGCCGGGATGGTGCTGTGGCTCGTCCTGGTCTTCCGGGCCATCCGGCCTGCGCTCGCCGCCGAGAAGGACAAGGGCGGGCTCACCCACCTCCTGCTCTACGCATCGGTGACCATCCCGCTCTTCTACTCGGTCGGCCTCTTCTACACGCCCGGGAGCCACATCGCGGTGGCGGACTACTGGCGCTGGTGGGTGGTGCACCTGTGGGTGGAGAACTTCTTCGAGGTCTTCGCCACCGTCGCGCTCGCCTTCATCCTCTCGAAGATCGGCGCGGTGGGGGAGAAGGCGGCCCAGCGGGCGACCTACTTCTCGATCCTCCTCTACCTGGGCGCCGGCATCATCGGCACCTTCCACCACCTCTACTTCACCGGCTCGCCGCTCATGATCACCGCGCTCGGCGCGACGTTCTCCGCGCTGGAGATCGTCCCGCTCACGCTGCTCGGCTTCGAGGTCTACGAGAACCTCAAGCTGGCCCGGATGGGCGGAAACGCCGCTCCCTGGCGCTGGCCGCTCTACTTCTTCGTGGCGGTGGCCTTCTGGAACGCGGTGGGAGCGGGCGTGCTCGGCTTCCTCATCAACCCGCCCATCGTCCTGTACTACGCGCAGGGGCTCAACACGACGCCCATCCACTCGCACGGCGCGCTGTTCGGCGTGTACGGGTTCCTCGCCATCGCGCTCATGCTCTTCGCGATGCGCAACGTGGTCCGGACCGAGGCCTGGAGCGACCGGCTGCTCGCCATCGCCTTCTGGGGGCTCAACCTGGGCCTGGCCGGCATGATCGTCTTCTCGCTGCTCCCGGCCGGCATCTACCAGTTCGCCATCGCCATCCGGGAGGGGCTCTGGTACGCGCGCAGCCCGGAGGTGACCGGGTCGGCCTTCATCCACGCCGTGACCTGGGCACGGGTGGTGCCGGACCTCGTCTTCGACGTGGGGGCTCTCGCGCTCCTCACCTTCGTCGTCCGCGCCATCGCGATCGACGTGCGGGTCAGGCGTGCCGCGAAGGGGCGCGACCCGGTCGCGCTTCCCGACGTGGACGGCGAGCCGGAGGCGGCCGCCTAGCCGCGGGCGACCACGGGGCGGACATCCGGGCGGCGGGGCCAGGTCGGCCTCGCCGCTCGACCCGGTCCCCACTAGACTGTCGGTCCCCCCTCGAGGTGACCGATGAACCCCACGAAGCGGCTGCACGACCTGGGCCAGAGCATCTGGCTCGACAACATCACCCGCGACCTGCTCACGTCCGGAACGCTGAAGCGCTACATCGACGAGCTGTCGGTGACCGGGCTCACCTCGAATCCGACCATCTTCGACCAGGCGCTGAAGAAGAGCACCGCCTACGACGAGGCCATCCAGGCCGGGGTGAAGGCTGGACGGACCGGAGAGGAGCTGTTCTTCGACCTCGCGCTCGACGACCTGACCCGCGCAGCCGACCTCTTCCGCCCGGTGTACGACCACACGAAGGGGGTCGACGGCTTCGTCTCCCTCGAGGTGTCGCCGCTCCTCGCCTACGACACCGCCAGCACGCTCGCGGCGGCGAACGCGCTGCACGCGCGGGCCGGGCGCCCCAACCTGCACATCAAGATCCCCGGCACGAAGGAGGGGCTGCCCGCCATCGAGGAGGCCACCTTCGCCGGCGTTCCGGTGAACGTGACGCTGCTCTTCTCCCGGGAGCAGTACCTGGCCGCCGCCGACGCCTGGCTGCGCGGGGTGGAGCGGCGCATCGCCGCCGGGCTCGACCCGGACGTCCGATCCGTGGCGTCGATCTTCGTGAGCCGCTGGGACGTGGCCGTGGCGTCGAAGGTTCCCCCCGACCTCAAGAACCAGCTGGGGAACGCCATCGCCCGGCGCACCCATGCGGCCGCGCGCACGCTGCACGGATCGGCCCGCTGGCTGCGGGCGCTGAACGCCGGAGCCCGGCCGCAGCGCGTGCTCTGGGCCAGCACCGGGACCAAGGACCCCTCCGCCCCGGACACGCTCTACGTGGAGGCGCTGGCGGCGCCGTACACGGTGAACACCATGCCGGAGGGGACGCTGCTCGCCTTCGCCGACCACGGGAAGGTCGGGGCGCCCCTCTCCCCCGACGGCAACGACGCCGAGGAGGTCATCGCGCGCCACGCCAGCGCCGGCGTGGACGTCGACGCGCTGGCCGTCCAGCTGCAGGAGGAGGGCGCGAAGGCCTTCGTGAAGTCCTGGAACCAGTTGCTGGAGGGGATCGCCCGAAAGACCGGCGCCGCGGGGATCGTGCGGTGATGCCGCTCCCGTTGCGGGAGCGGAAGGCCTGGAAGGCGCTCTCCGCGCACCACGAGCGGATCCAGGCCCGGCACCTGCGGGAGCTCTTCGCCACCGACCCCGGCCGCGGGGAGCGGCTCACGCTCGAGGCCGCCGGGGTGTTCCTCGACTACTCGAAGCACCGCGTCACCGACGAGACCCTGCGGCTGCTGGTGCAACTGGCGGAGGAGTCCGGGCTGCGCGAGCGCATCGACGCCATGTTCCGCGGCGACCGGATCAACGGGACCGAGGACCGGGCCGCCCTGCACGTCGCGCTGCGCGCGCCCCGGGACGTCTCGATCCGGGTCGACGGCGAGGACGTGGTGCCGCAGGTGCACGCCGTGCTCGACCGCATGGCCGCATTCTGCGACCGCGTCCGCAGCGGGGCCTGGCTCGGCCACACCGGCAGGCGCATCCGCAACGTGGTCAACGTCGGAATCGGGGGCTCCGACCTCGGCCCGGTCATGGCCTACGAGGCGCTTCGCCACTACGCCGACCGGTCCCTGACCTTCCGCTTCGTCTCCAACGTGGACGGTACCGACTTCGCCGAGGCCACCTGGGACCTCGACCCGGCCGAGACCCTCTTCGTCATCTGCTCCAAGACCTTCACCACCCAGGAGACGATGGCCAACGCCCACGCCGCGCGCGACTGGACGCTGGCCGGCCTCTCGGGGGACTCCCGGGCCGTGGCCAGGCACTTCGTGGCGGTCTCGACCAGCGCCGCACGGGTCGCCGGGTTCGGCATCGACACCGCCAACATGTTCGGGTTCTGGGACTGGGTGGGCGGGCGCTACTCGATGGACTCGGCCATCGGCCTCTCCACCATGCTGGCGGTGGGGCCGGAGAACTTCCGGGCCATGCTGGGGGGCTTCCACGAGATGGACGAGCACTTCCGCACCGCGCCCCTCGAGCGGAACCTGCCGGTCCTGAAGGGGCTCCTCTCGCTCTGGTACAACGACTTCTTCGGCGCCCAGACCGTGGCAGTCCTTCCCTACGAGCAATACCTCAAGCGCTTCCCGGCCTACCTGCAGCAGCTCGCCATGGAGTCGAACGGCAAGCACGTCGGGCTCGACGGGAGCCGCGTCGAGGTGGACACCGGCCCGATCTACTGGGGCGAGCCGGGGACCAACGGCCAGCACTCCTTCTACCAGCTCATCCACCAGGGTACCCGCCTCGTCCCGGCCGACCTGATCGCCTTCGGGCACTCGCTGAACCCGCTCGGGCGCCACCACGACATGCTGGTGGCCAACGTCCTCGCGCAGGCCGAGGCGCTGGCCTTCGGCAAGACCGCCAGCGAGGTGGAGGCCGAGGGCACGCCCGGCTGGCTGGTCCCCCACCGGGTCTTCGAGGGCAACCGTCCCACCAGCATCCTGCTCCTCGATCGGCTCACCCCGGCCGCGCTGGGTCGCCTGGTGGCCCTCTACGAGCACGAGGTGTTCACCCAGGGTGCAATCTGGGGCATCGACTGCTTCGACCAGTGGGGCGTCGAGCTGGGCAAGGTGCTGGCCCAGCGGATCCTCGCCGAACTGGAGGGTCCGACCGATCCTCCGCCGTCGCACGACGGCTCGACCAACGCGCTGGTCCGGCGGTTCCGCGGCATGAGGAGGCAGTGATGCAGATCGGGATGATCGGGCTCGGCCGCATGGGGGCCGGCATGGTGCGCCGGCTCGTGCGGGCCGGCCACGAGGCGGTGGTCTTCGACATGTCGCCGAAGGCGGTGGCGGAGGTGGCCGCCGAGGAGAAGGTCGAGGGGTCGGCGTCCCTGGCCGAGCTCGTGAAGGCGCTCGCCCGGCCGCGGACGATCTGGATGATGGTCCCGGCCGCGGCGGTGGACCGGACCATCGCCGACCTCGTCCCCCTCCTGTCCAGGGGCGACATCCTCGTCGACGGGGGCAACTCCCACTACGTGGACGACATCCGCAGGGCGAGGGATCTCGCCCCCCTGGGCATCCATCACGTCGACGTGGGCACGAGCGGCGGGGTGTGGGGTCTCGAGCGGGGCTACTGCCTGATGATCGGCGGGGAGCCGGAGGTGGTGAAGCACCTGGACGCCGTCTTCGCCTCGCTCGCCCCCGGCGCGGGCGACGCCCCGCGCACCCCCGGCCGCAGCGGTCCTCCGGGCCCAGCCGAGCGCGGGTACCTGCATTGCGGCCCGTCGGGCGGTGGTCACTTCGTGAAGATGGTCCACAACGGCATCGAGTACGGGCTCATGGCGGCCTACGCCGAGGGGTTGAACGTCCTGCACGGAGCCGGGATCGGGAGGCACGCCCAGGAGGTGGACGCCGAGACCACCCCGCTGCGCGATCCCGAGAACTACCAGTACGACTTCGCGCTGGCCGACGTGGCCGAGGTCTGGCGCCGGGGCAGCGTCATCGGCTCCTGGCTCCTCGACCTCACGGCCGGGGCGCTGGCGAAGGATCCCTCGCTGGCCGGATTCGCGGGAAGGGTCTCCGACTCGGGCGAGGGGCGCTGGACCATCAAGGCCTCCATCGACGAGGGAGTCCCCACCCCGGTCCTCACCGCGGCCCTGCACGAGCGCTTCTCCTCGCGCGGCAACGGTGGCTACGCCGACAAGGTCCTCTCCGCCATGCGCCAGGCATTCGGCGGCCACGAAGAGAAGAAGCCGTGATCGCCCCGAAGGCCGACGCCCTGGTCTTCTACGGGGCCACCGGCGACCTCGCCTTCAAGAAGATCTTCCCGGCGCTCCAGTCGATGGTCCGCCGCGGGGTGCTCGACGTGCCGGTCATCGGCGTCGCCAGGCAGGGCTGGACCCTCGCCGACCTCCAGGCCCGGGCGCGGGCCAGCGTGGCCGCCCACGGCGGCGGGGTGGACGAGGTGGCCTTTCCGAGGCTCCTCTCGCTGCTGCGTTACGTGGAGGGCGACTACGCCGATGCCTCCACCTTCGCGGCCCTGAAGCGGGAGCTCGGGAACGCGCGCCTCCCGGTGCACTACATGGCCATCCCCCAGGGGATCTTCGGGATGGTGGGCGACCAGCTGGCCCAGGCCGGCCTCTCGCAGGGGGCGCGGCTCGTCATCGAGAAGCCCTTCGGGAGCGACCTCGCCTCGGCGAGGAAGCTCAACGCCACCCTCCACGAGCACTTCCCCGAGTCGCACGTCTTTCGCATCGACCACTACCTGGGGAAGGGAACGGTGCAGAACCTGAGCACGTTCCGGTTCGCCAACGCGTTCCTGGAGCCCATCTGGAACCGGAACTACGTGCAGGACGTGCAGATCACCATGGCCGAGGACTTCGGCGTGCAGGGGCGCGGCACCTTCTACGACAAGGCCGGGGCCATCCGCGATGTCGTCCAGAACCACCTCCTGCAGGTCGTCTCCAGCATCGCCATGGAGCCGCCGCCCCGCAGCGACGACACCGAGACCGTGCGCGCGGAGAAGGTGAAGGTGCTGAAGGGCATCCCCGCCATCCGGCCCGATCGCATCGTCCGGGGGCAGTTCCGGGGCTACCTGTCCGAGAGGGGAGTGGCGGCGGGATCCACGGTCGAGACCTTCGTGGCCCTCCAGCTCGCGGTGGAGAACTGGCGCTGGCAGGGCGTGCCCTTCTACATCCGGGCCGGGAAGTGCCTGCCGGTGACGCGCACCGAGGTGGTGGTGCGGCTCCGCAGCCCGCCGTCGATCGTGGAGGGGGAGGAGCTCCCCCACAACCACTTCCGCTTCCGCCTGAGCCCCAACTTCGTCATCGCCCTGGGGGCGGCCATCAAGACGGCCGACCAGGCGCAGAAGGTGGGGCGGAGCGCCGAGTGCGTGGAGCTGGAGGTGACCCACGGTCTGGTGGGAGAGCTCGATCCCTACGACGAGCTGCTCGGCGACGCGATGAACGGCGACACGTTCCGCTTCGCCCGCGAGGACTGGGTGGAGGAGGCCTGGCGGATCGTCGACCCCGCCATCCAGGCGGGCACGCCCGTCCGGGAGTACGAGCCGGGGACCTGGGGCCCGAAGGAGGCCCAGGATATGATCCCCGGAGGCTGGTACGTCTCGGAGGGTTGACCGGTGGAGACCCCGTGAGGATCGACGTCCTCCCCGACGCGGACACCGTGGCGGAGGCGGCGGCGCGCCTCGTCGCCGGAGAGGCCCGCGCGGCCGTGGCGGCGCGCGGCCGCTTCGCCCTCGCGGTGAGCGGAGGGAACACCCCGTGGCGGATGCTCCGGGTGCTGGCCGGCGAGGAGCTGCCCTGGAAGGCCATCCAGGTCTTCCAGGTCGACGAGCGGGTGGCGCGGGAGGGCGACCCGGATCGGAACCTCACCCACCTGCGCGAGAGCCTGGTCTCCCGGGTGGACCTGCCCGCGCCGAACCTCCACGCCATGCCGGTGGAGGGGGGAGACCTCGCCGCCGCGGCCGCGGCCTACGCGAGCGACCTCCACCGCACGGCGGGTGGCGTCCTCGACCTGGTCCACCTCGGTCTCGGCCCCGACGGCCACACCGCCTCCCTCGTCCCCGGCGACCCCGTACTCGAGGTGGATGATGCCGACGTGGGCGTGACCGGCGTCTACGCGGGGCGCCGCCGCATGACGCTGACCTACCCGGCCCTCGGGCGCGCCCGGAAGATCCTCTGGGTGGTGACCGGCCCCGACAAGGCCAGGGCCCTCGTGCGCCTCGAGGCAGGCGATCCGGGCATCCCGGCCGGGCGGGTCCGCACCGAGCGGGCCGTGCTGCTCGCCGAC
The DNA here is from genome assembly GCA_963802065.1 of uncultured delta proteobacterium. Lineage (GTDB taxonomy): Bacteria > Myxococcota > Myxococcia > Myxococcales > Anaeromyxobacteraceae > CAIOAK01. The sequence continues at coordinate 437,075 of CAWDHF010000012.1, forward strand.
GCGGCGGCGGCCGCCCGGCTGCTTCCCCGGGGGAAGGAGAGCCCATGACCGCCGACGCCAGCCGGATCCTCGAGCGATGGGGATGCGGCCCGGTGAAGTTCACGGGGGATCGGGACGCCCTTTACGATCGACACCTCCTCTTCGACAACGTGATCGACCCGGAGGCGGCCGGGCACCGCGAGCGGTTCGAGGCGGCCGCCCGAGCGGTCCGGGACATCCTGGCCCAGCGCTGGGTGGCGACCGATCGCCACTACGCGAGGGAGAACCCGAAGCGGGTCTGCTACCTGTCCATGGAGTACCTCCTGGGCCGCTCGCTCGCCAACAACGTCACCAACATGCTGCTCGAGCAGGCGTTGTGGCGCGCCGTGGAGGAGAAGCAGATCGACTGGCGGAACCTGCTCGAGCAGGAGCCCGACGCCGGGCTCGGCAACGGCGGGCTGGGCCGGCTGGCAGCCTGCTTCCTCGATTCGATGGCCACGCTGCGGCTTCCCGCGGTGGGGTACGGACTTCGCTACGAGTACGGCATGTTCCGCCAGACCCTGGAGCGAGGCTGGCAGGTGGAGCACCCCGACAACTGGCTGCGCCACCCCGATCCCTGGGAGGTGGCACGGCCCCACGAGCGGGTGGAGGTCCACCTCAACTGCTCCTTCGAGATCGAGGGCGGCTCGATGAAGGCCGTCCCTGGGAAGCCGTCGGTCATCCACGGGATCCCCTTCGACCGTCCGGTGGTGGGGTTCGGGGGCGGAAACGTGAACACGCTCCGGCTCTGGGCCGCGACGGTCCCGGACGCCTTCGACTTCCAGGCCTTCAGCGAGGGCGACTTCGTCTCCGCGCTGGCGGGCACGCTGACCGCCGAGTCCCTCACCCGCGTCCTCTACCCCGACGACTCCACCAGCGCCGGGCGGGCGCTCCGCTTCGTCCAGGAGTACTTCCTGGTGGCCTGCTCGCTCGGGGACATCCTGCGCCGGTTCGTGGCGGGGAACGGCGACTGGCACGCGCTGCCCCACAAGGTCGCGATCCAGCTCAACGACACCCACCCGTCCATGGCCGTGCCCGAGCTGATGCGCATCCTGCTCGACGATGCCAGGCTCCCCTGGGACGACGCCTGGGATCTCACCCGGCGGACGCTCGCCTACACCAACCACACGCTCCTCCCGGAGGCGCTCGAGCGCTGGCCGCTGCAGTGGTTCGAGGCGATCGTGCCCCGCCACCTCGAGATCATCCTGGAGGTGAACCGCCGGCTGCTCGAAGAGGTGCGCGTCCGCTTCCCCGGCGACGAGGGGCGCGTGGCCCGGACCAGCCTGGTCGAGGAGGGCGCGCCGCGGAGGATCCGCATGGCCCACCTGGCCATCGCGGGGACCCACAGCACGAACGGGGTGGCGGCCATCCACTCCGAGCTTCTCCGTACACGAACGGTGAAGGACCTGGCCGAGCTCTACCCGGAGCGGTTCAGCAACAAGACCAACGGGGTGACGCCCCGGCGCTGGCTTCGGCTCTGCAATCCGGCGCTCTCCGCCGTGATCACCGGGGCCATCGGGGACGGATGGGTGCGCGACCTCTCCCAGCTCGGGAGGCTCCGGCCGCTGGCCGACGATGCGGCGTTCCGGGGCCAGGTGGCGAGGGCCAAGCGGGAGGAGAAGGCCCGCTTCGCCGACTGGCTCCGCCGCGCCACCGGGAAGATCGTGGATCCGGACTCGATCTTCGACTGCCAGGTGAAGCGGATCCACGAGTACAAGCGGCAGCTGCTCAACGGCCTGCGCATCGTCATGCTCTACGACCGGCTGCGAAGGGACCCCGGGGCCCAGGTGGCCCCCCGCACCTTCCTCTTCGCCGGAAAGGCCGCGCCGGGGTACCGGGTGGCCAAGGTCATCATCAAGTTCCTCTCCAACCTGGCCGGGACCATCGACGGCGACCCGGCGACCCGCGGCAAGCTAGAGGTCCTCTTCCTCCCCGAGTACAACGCCACCCTGGCCGAGAGGCTCATCCCCGCAGCCGACGTCTCCAACCAGATCTCCACGGCCGGGTACGAGGCCAGCGGCACCTCCAACATGAAGTTCATGATGAACGGCGCCCTCACGCTGGGCACGCGCGACGGGGCCACCATCGAGATGGCCGAGGCGGCCGGCGAGGAGAACCTCTTCCTCTTCGGCCTCACCGCCGCACAGGTGGAGGAGAGCCGCGGCTGGTACGACCCGCACTGGCATCACGACCACGACCCGGAGATCCGCACGGCGCTCGACCTGGTCTTCTCCGACCACTTCAGCCGCGACGAGCCGGGGGTCTTCGAGCCGCTGCGGGAGGTCCTCCTCACGGGAGGCGACCCGTACATGCACCTCGCCGACCTGCGCTCGTACCTGGAGGCCAGCGACCGCCTGGAGCGCCTCCACGCCGACCCGGAGGCCTGGAACGCCATGGTGGTGAGGAACGTGGCATCCTCCGGGAGGTTCTCCAGCGACCGGACCATCTCCGAATACGCCTCTGGCATCTGGAACGCCGTTCCCTGCCCGGTTCCCTGAGCCCGGGCGAAAGGAGGAGGAAGCCGTGCCCATCTCCCCGCTGGCGGGAAAGCCCGCCCCCGCCGAGCTGCTCGTCGACCTTTCCCGGCTGGAGCGGCAGTACTTCGACGGCGCTCCCGACCCGGCCGACCCGGCGCAGCTGGTGTCCTTCGGGACCAGCGGCCACCGCGGCTCGTCGCTCAGGGGCTCCTTCAACGAGGCGCACATCCTGGCCATGACGCAGGCCATCTGCGACTGGCGCCGCCAGGCCGGAACCGACGGGCCGCTCTACATGGGCAAGGACACCCACGCCCTCTCCGGGCCGGCCCAGCGCACCGCGCTCGAGGTGCTGGCAGCGAACGGCGTGGAGGCGGTGATCCAGGAGCGGGACGGGTTCACGCCCACCCCGGTCGTCTCCCGCGCCATCCTGGTCCACAACCGCGGGCGCACGGACAGGCTCGCCGACGGGATCGTGGTGACCCCGTCGCACAACCCGCCGGAGGACGGCGGCTTCAAGTACAACCCGCCCAACGGCGGGCCGGCCGACACCGACGTCACCGGCTGGGTCCAGGATCGGGCGAACGACCTGCTCCGCGCCGGAAACGCCGGGGTGAAGCGCATGCCCTACGAGCGGGCTCTCCGCACCGAAGGTACCCGGGAAGAGGACTTCGTCCTTCCGTACGTCCGCGACCTGCCGAACGTGGTGGACGTGGCGGCCATCCGCGCCGCCGGGCTCTCCCTGGGAGTGGACCCGCTGGGTGGCGCCGCACGCCACTACTGGGAGCCCATCAACGCCGTTCACGGACTGGACGTGAAGGTGGTGAACCCGATCGTCGACCCGCGCTTCGCCTTCATGACCGTGGACCACGACGGGAAGATCCGGATGGACTGCTCGAGCCCGTGGGCCATGGCCGGGCTGGTCGGGCTGAAGGACCGGTTCCGCGTGGCCTTCGCGAACGATCCGGACAGCGACCGGCACGGAATCGTCACCCCGTCGGCCGGGCTCATGAACCCGAACCACTACCTGGCCGTGGCCGTCCGCTACCTGCTCGGTCACCGCCCCCGCTGGCGGCAGGACGCCGCGGTGGGGAAGACCCTGGTCTCGTCGGGGATGATCGACCGGGTGGTGGCCGGGCTGGGGCGCCGTCTCTCGGAGGTTCCGGTCGGCTTCAAGTGGTTCGTCCCCGGACTCTTCGACGGCTCGACGTGCTTCGGCGGGGAGGAGAGCGCCGGCGCGAGCTTCCTGCGGATGGACGGGACGGTCTGGACCACCGACAAGGACGGACTGATCATGAACCTGCTCGCCGCCGAGATCGCCGCCACCACGGGCAAGGATCCGGGCGAGCACTACCGCGAGCTCACGGCATCCTACGGGTCGCCCGTCTACACCCGCATCGACGCCCCGGCCACGCCGGCCGAGAAGGCCCGTCTTTCGCGGCTCTCGCCCGAGGCGGTGAAGGATGCCGACCTGGCCGGCGAGCCCATCCGGGCCAGGCTCACCCGCGCCCCGGGCAACGGAGCGCCCATCGGCGGGCTCAAGGTGGTCGCGGCGAGCGGCTGGTTCGCGGCGCGCCCCTCGGGGACCGAGAACATCTACAAGATCTACGCGGAGAGCTTCCGGGACGAGGGGCATCTCGCGGCGATCGTCGAGGAGGCCCAGCAGATCGTCACGAGGGCGCTCGTTCCCTGATCGCCTTCGGTCCGTCCTCGCGGATGCCGCCGGGCGACGGTGCGCCCCTCACCGCATCGCTGGTCCTCGCGACTGGCCGGATTCGCGATGGGTGAATGGTGCGGAGGTCGCTGCGGAGATGTGATGAACGGGGTCGTTCCCCTGATGCGGCGATAATTGCCGCATCGATCGGCCAGATCGAAGGAGGAACGACCCCATGGAACACATTGGCATGGACCTGCATCGCCGCCAGAGCACTTACTGCGTCGTCGACGACACCGGGAAGGTCACCGCCCGAGGGAGGGTGGAGAGCACCCAGGAGGGATGGAGTTCGCTGTTGAAGCGCTGGCCCAGAGAGGAGATTGGGCTGGCGGTGGAGACCGGCACGCTCACCTGGATGGCCGTCGACTGCGCTCGGGAACTCGGCATCGAGCCGGTGGTGGTCGACGCGCGGCAATTCAAGCTGGTTGCATCGAGCAAGAAGAAGAGCGACCGGAGGGACGCCTTTCATCTTGCCGATGCGCTGCGAGCAGGGCTCGCGCAGCGGTGCACGGTGACGGTCCCCAGCGCGCGGGCACGTAGCGGGCGAGGGGTATTGCAGGCGCGGTCGACGGTGGTGAAGCAGTGCACGGTGCTGCGGAACGCCGCATGCGGACTCCTGCGCTCGATCGGCATCCAGGTGAGTGCCCGTCGGTTCGCGTCCGATGCGCACTGGGGGAAGGTGCTCGCCGAGAACCAGATCCCACACTTCATGCGCAAGGCCCTGGAGATCCACCGCAGCACCTGGAGGGCGCTCGAGGCGGCACGCAAGGAGTTCAACGATCTGGTCGAGGCCGAACTCCTGCAGTGGCCGGAGGCGGCCCGCCTGAAGGAGATCGCTGGGTACGGCGACGTGGTGACGCTCGCCGTCGCGAGCAGCATCGACGACCCCCACCGGTTCCGGGAGGAGAAGCAGGTTGCGAGCTACGCCGGGATGGTGCCCACCGTCCGGGACAGCGGGGACAGCACCTGGCGCGGCGGGATCACACACCAGGGGCGGGTCTTGCTGCGCGTGGCGATGGTTCAGGCCGCCCACGCAGCGTTTCACAGCAAGAAGCTGAGCCCCGCGCTGAGGCGATGGGCGCTGCGGCTCCTGATGCGCAAGGGGCGCCAGGTGGCAGCGGTGGCGCTCGGGCGTCGCCTCCTCCTGCTCGGCTACAAGCTCATGCGCACGGGCGAGGTCTACGACCCGACATTCGGAGCGGAGGCGACTGCATAGGATTCGTCACGTTCATCAACTTGAAGGAGACCTTGACGTATCGGTAGCGGGACACAGCGATTCGAGGGTGGCGTTGCCCGACATTGCCTTGGTTGCCTGTACGGAGACCGTTGCGGAGATTGGGCGCGCCGCCCCCGAAACAAGAGCCTGAGCGCTCTCGACCACACCCATGTGACCGGCGAAGCTGAGCCGAGCACGAAGAGAAGCCTGAGTCGCTGCCCCGCACACCGTCTTGACAGGAACGACCCCGTTCAGAGAAGGCGATGCTCGGAGGGGCGACCGCGCCGGCTGGGACGGCACGGGCCGAAGGCGACCCGGGCGCACTCGCCTCGTAGTGACATCCGGGTGACGGGCGTCGGCGCGGGACCCGCCAGTTCGCCAGGCGGGCCGGGTGGCTCCGGCGCGGGGCGCTTCCGCAGGGGGCGCCGCAACGGTGCCACTCGATTCACGCTGTTCGGCGGCGCAGTCCGGCCGGATTCGCTCTCACCCCGAGGACCCGGCGCCCCCAGCGACGCGGGCCACCCGGAACCGCCGGCATCACGGCAGGGCCCCGCGCCGAGGCCCGAACGCTCGCCTCAGTCCCGCTCCCACAGCTTGACGCCCCCGAGCAGCCCCGCGACGTTGTCGACCACCTTCACGTTGCGCGGAAGCGGGAGGTCGACGTTGCGGGCGTTCCCGCCGCCCAGGTAGAGGGTGCGAAAGTTGAAGGTGTGCTGGAGCTGGGCGATGGCCGCGGCCAGGGTCCTGTTCCAGCGCTTCTTGCCGCGCTTCTTCATGGCGGCGTCACCGAGCAGCTCCTCGTAGCTCTTTCCCTTGCGGAACGGGTGGTGGCCGAACTCGACGTTGGGAACGTAGTGGCCGTTCACGAAGAGCGAGAAGCCGAAGCCGGTGCCGAGAGTGACGCAGATCTCCACCCCGCGTCCCTGCACGACCCCGTGGCCCTGGACGCCGGCGTCGTTCAGGACGCGGGTGGGGCGGCCGGTGGTCCGCAGCATCCAGGTGGCGAGGTCGAATCCGGCCCACGACGGGTGCATGTTGGGGGCGGTGCGGACCACCCCGTCGACGACCACGCCGGGGAATCCCACCGACACCCGATCGAACCGGGTGCGCTCGGGGAGGAGTCCCTGCAGTGCCGCGCCCACGGCCCGCGGCGTGGCCGGGCGAGGCGTGTCGATCCGGGTCCGCTCGGAGAGCGGCTTGCCCAGGGACGACACGATCATCGCCTTCAGCCCCGTGCCCCCGATGTCGATGCAGAGGGTTCGCAGGGACCGCCCGCCCACCTTGGCCTGTGTCTTCATCCGCCCTCCTCGACGGCTACCGGGATCTCTCTCGCTCGCGCTGCTCGAAGACCTGCTCGCGGTGGCGGGATGCCACCTCCGTCACCTTCTCGCGCTGGGGATCGGGCAGCGACTCCACCGTGGCCAGGAAGGCCTGCGTGTCGAGTGCGTCGAGTTGCTGCTCGAGTACCTCGGCAGGGCCGGGTCCGGAGCTCCGGGGGGGAGGGGTCGGGCGGGATCTCCCTCCGCCCTTTCCTCCGCCCGGGCCTCCGCTGGCCGGCCCGGTGCCGGCCCCTCCGGACCGCATGCCAGGCGGATCACCGCCCTGGCTCCCGGGTGGAGCGTCCACCGGGTGGGCCTGCGCCGCTCTCGCGGCGTCCTGCTCGCGCGCGAGCCGGGCGTCCGCCTGTTCGAAGAGCTTCACCTGCTCCTGCGTGAGCTGGAGCGTGCCGCGCTGCGCGAGAACCGCCGCCAGGGACGAGCGGTGCAGGAGGGAAGGCGAGGACGGCGCGGGCTCCACCGCCGGCGTGGGCGAGGCGCACAGGAGGGACGCGAGGACGAGTGGACGGAACCGGGCCGACGAGGGCATCGGCAAGATTCCTAGCACGAAGCCGGCGCCGCCGGCGCAGGGCGGCTCAGCGGCGGCCGCCGCCTCCGCCGTGGCCGCCGGAGCGGGCGCCTCCGCCGCCGGAATATCCCCCACCGGCGGAGTAGCCCCCGCCGCCGAAGCCACCGCGCGAGGCGCTCATCGTGGGGCCGCGCGCGGCGTAGCTGGATCCACCTGAGGTGAATCCGCGGGACGGCTGGGCGTAGCTTCGGGAAGGCTGGGCATATCCGCGGGACGGCTGGGCGTAGCTTCGGGAAGGCTGGGCGAAGCTGCGGGAGGGCTGGGCGTAGCTTCGGGAAGGCTGGGCGAAGCTGCGGGAGGGCTGGGCGTAGCCGCGCCCGGCACCGGAAGACTGCGCCACGCCGCTCGGCCGCCCTGCCGTCGCGTAGTTCCGCGCAGGAGCCACGCCGGGCCGGCCCGGCACCGCGCCCGCAGGGGCGCCTCCGGTGCGGCCGGGAACCGCGCCGGGAACTGCGCCATTGCGCCCCGGTCCGCCCGGACGCGCAGGCGCGCCAGCACCCGCGGATCCGCCTGACCGGCCCGTGGCCCCGACGCCCGGGCGAGGGGGCGGGACTCCGCCGCCGCGCCCCGGAGGCGGCCGGTAGCCCGGGCCGACGCCGTTCCAGCGCCCGCCATGGTAGTAGCCTCCTCCGTACCACCCCGCGTACGCGTACGGGCGCGCGTAGCCGTACCAGGTCCCGTAGCCGTACCCGTACCAGGGATACCCACTCCATCCCGCGTATCCGAACCAGGGCATCGGCCCCCATCCCCATACCCAGGGTGCAATGACCCAGGACCAGCCGATGGCAGGGTAGTAGACGTACATGTTGGGAGTGGACCCGGTGGTCGGGAGGTAGGTGTACGAACTCCCGTAGGGCATCCAGATCCATCCGTACTGGCTCGTGTAGACCCACTGCCCGGAGGGCGCGGCCTGCTGGATCACGACCTCCTCCCCGCTCGTGACGTTCACCTCCGTGGGCGGGGGAGGCGTCCAGGTCGGTGCGGGTCCGGTGGGCTCGACGCCCTGCGGCGTGTCGTCGGCGAGGGACGTCCCGGGCCAGACGAGGACCGATGCGAGGAGGGAGGCGGACAGCGCGACGGCGGTACGGAAGGTCTTCATGGCGTCACCCTGGCGTTAGGACGCGCCCAAGCTGGCTTCCCTTCACTCTACTCCTGATCGTGCAGCGGATCCTCCCCGGCCGACCACGACGGAAGCACCCGATCCGACAGCTGAAAATGCTCCCCGTCGTGCTCGGTGAAAATCACGTAGACCGCCTCCCGTGCAACCGCGAAGGAACGAGAGATCTCGTCGATGAAGGCCAGGGCGAGGCGCCTCTTCTGGTCCTTCGTCCGCCCCAGGCGGATGTCGGCGTTCACGAAGGCGGTCCTTCCCCCGGACGCGGCGGCCCGGCCGAAGGCGAGGTCGTCCTGCGAGAAGCACCGGAGCGTCACCGCGATGTGATCGGTCCCGGTGTCCATGACCTCCGAGAAGTGCCGGACGACGGCCGCGGAGAACCGGTTCTTCTCGGCGGGCGTGGCCTGGAAGTTCATCTCGAACTGAAGGTGCGGCATGGCGCCTCCCCGGGGCGCCGGCGCGACGCCCTAGCGATTCACGTGGACCACCTTCGCGGGCGGGAAGCCGTTGAAGTGGGTGGACGACGCGTGACTGTAGGCGCCGATGTTCCGGCTGTAAACCATGTCCCCCAGCTTGAGGTCGGCGGGCAGGCGCTCGGTCATGGAGACCACGTCGAGCGCGTCGCAGGTGGGGCCGAAGACCGAGCAGGTCTCGACCGGCCCCTTCTTGAAGGCCTCGAAGTGATACTGGCAGTGATCGAAGATCACGCCCGAGAACGTGTGGTAGACGCCGTCGTCGACGTAGTAGCAGAGCTTTCCGTCGCGCACCGCCTTGCCGATGATGGTGCAGACGACGGTCCCCGCGGTGGCCACCAGGAAGCGCCCCGGCTCGGCCAGGATCTGGATGTCCTTCGGGAAGAGCCGGTCGAGCTCGCGGTTCAGGATCCTGGCCAGCTCCCGGAACGGCTTCACCGACTCGTCGTAGGGGGCCGGGAAGCCCCCGCCGATGTCGACCAGGAACATCTTGCCGGCTCCGCGGGCCTTGGCCTCCTCGAAGACGTTGGCGGCCAGGTTCAGCGCCTGGACGTAGTTGTCGAAGTTCGTGGTCTGGCTGCCCACGTGGAAGGAGATGCCCTCCACGGTGAGCCCCTCCTTCTCGGCGGCCAGGATGAGGTCAACCGCCTCGCCCGACGAGGCCCCGAACTTGGAGGAGAGCTCCACCATCGCGCCGGTGTTGGGCACGCGCAGCCGCAGGGCCAGCCCGGCCCGGGGAGCGTGCTTCTTGATCTTCTTGATCTCCTCCAGGTTGTCGTAGGTCACGAGCGGCTTGTACCGGTCCAGCTGCCGCAGGGTTCCGTTGGCCTTGATGGGATTGGCGTAGATGATCTTGTCCCAGATCCAGGCCTGCCGTTCCTTCTCCGGCATGTCGCGGATCAGCTCGTGGACGATCATGAACTCCGGCATGGAGGCCACGTCGAAGCTGGCCCCGGCGTCGAAGAGGGTCTTCACGATGGCCGGGTCGGAGTTGGCCTTGACGGCGTAGTAGGCCTGCACGCGCGGGAGGTACTTCCGGAAGGTGGCGTAGTTCCTCCGCAGTTCGTCGTGGTCGACGACGAAGAGCGGGGTTCCGTGCTTCCGGGCCAGCTGCTGCAGGCGCTTCGTGGAGACCATGTGTCCCTCCCGCCGGTGGGCGTCAGTCGCCGTCGGTCACCAGGAAGTTCTTGAACTGCCAGGGGTCGGAGATATCGACCTGCGGGTTGTTGAAGCCCTCGAAGGCGTTCGTGTAGTGCGCCAGCGGCGTCCAGGGCGAGGCCCTGGAGATCCACTTGCCCAGGTAGGGCTTCGCGATCTTGAGGACGAACTCGTGCGGCAGGTCGTCCGGCACCACCACGCCGCGGTCGGGGTTCTTCACCATCCAGAGGACGGCAGCGACCACCGAGATGGCCACCTGCATGGTGGTGGCGTTCTGGTGCGGGACCAGGCGCCGCGACTCCTCGATGGAGAGGTCGCTGCCGACCCACCAGGAGTTGTAGGGGTGGCCCATGATGAGGGCGCCCAGGATGTCGGATCCGCTGGTGATCTCGTCGTTCAGGATGCGGAGATCGGGCTGGAGCCGGTAGTCGTACCCACGCAGCTCGTTGAGCGATGCGATGGCCGAATCGCTCGGGCAGTAGGCGTAGTGGACGGTGGGCCGGTAGACCGCCTTGCCGCCCTCCCACACCGTGAGGTGGTCACTGATCGTGAACGCCTCGCCGTGGCGCACCACCATGCCGTGGATGCAGTAGTTGGGGACCCAGGAGACCACCCAGGTGTTCATCCCCATGCGGGCCAGGCAGATCTGGTTCTTCGGGCCGCTCCGGTGCTCGACGGCAAAGGGGGGCAGCTCCTTCTCGTGGGTGCCCCAGCCCATCTCGGCGGTGGTGGTGCCCTCCTCCCGGAATCCCTCGATGCTCCAGGTGTTCACGAACTCGTCGACCCTCTTGGGGACGTCGGTGATCTGGGTGTCGCGCTCGCTGCAGTGGATGACCTTCACGCCCAGCTTCATGGCCAGCCGGTTCCAGGTCTGGTCCTTCATGAGCTGCTGGATCTCCTCGGCGTCCCGCCCCTTGGCCTTGCCGTCCTTCAGCATCCTCTTGCCGATGTCGAGGAGCCCCTGCTTGGTGAAGTGGGAGATGAGGCCGGGGTTGGCGCCATGCTCGAGCACCGCCGTGGGGCCCTTCTCCTTCCACCCGCCGGTCATCTTGCGGAGGTTCATGTGGCGCCAGTACAGGGTGCGCTCGGTGGGGTGCTTGTTCTCGGCACCCTCGTAGGGGTCCCAGACCTCGACCGAGGTGTTCACGTAGAGAACGCCGTGGTCGTGGCACCACTGGAGGATCTCGCAGGCGTCGATGTTCCAGGCCAGGTCGACGATCACGTCGCCCGCGCCCACGTGCTTCCCGAGCACCGAGGTCATGTTGGACCGGGTGATCTTCTTCTGGACGAACTGGACGCCCTTCTTCGTCCACGCGGCGAGCGCGTCGCGGCGGTCCTCGAAGTCCATCACCGTGATGTTCCTCGGGCTCACCTTCATGTGCTTCATGAGGATGGGCAGGGTGCACTGCGCGACCGCGCCGTACCCGACGAACAGGATCCGCTTCCCGAACTCGACCATGTGACGTTTCCTCTGGGGCAGGATGGTTGGAGCCGCGCCCACGGCGCGCGCGGGACGGGCTTTTATCCCAAATCGCGCCGTTCGGGTACCCGGGATGGGCGCCCCGGGCCGATCAGCGGGGCACGACCACCGGGAGTTCCACGAAGCTCGCCTGGCCGGGGGAGTGGTGCACCCGCTGGGTGGCCTTCCGGTAGTCCCCGGGGCGCGCCCAGAAGACGTTGTCGACGAAGGTCTGGGGGTTGCGGTCGTAGAGGGGAAACCAGCTCGACTGCACCTGCACCATGATGCGGTGGCCGGGCAGGAAGACGTGGTTCACGGTGGGCAGCTCGAAGCGGTAGGGGAGGGGCTTGCCGGCCGGGATTGGCGCGGCCTTCTCCCGGCTCTCCCGGTAGCGCCCCCGGAAGATGTCCGCCGAGATCATGAGCTGGTAGCCGCCCATGGCCGGCTCGGCGGCCACCTCGTCCGGGTACACGTCGATGACCTTCACCACCCAGTCGGCATCGGTGCCACTCGTGGAGGCGACGAGGTTCGCGACCGGCAGGCCGGCCACCTTGACCGGCGCCGTCAGCGGCGCGGACACGAAGGTGACCACGTCGGTGCGGCTGGCCGCGTCGCGCTGGTCGTCGACGAGCCACCGGGCCCAGCTCTCCCAGTACCCGTCGTCGGTGGGGCGCAGGGGGCGGGAGCGGTAGGGGACCGGGAGCGAGGGGTCGGAGATCCACTCCTCGAATGCCGGCTCCCCGGACCGGGGCGGCTCGAAGGACGCCACCCGGCCGTCCCGCAGGTAGAGCGGAGTGGGCCGGATCGCGCAGCCCGCGTCGCAGCCCGAGGGCCAGGACTGGAGCCGCCGCCAGGCATTGGTCCCGGTCTCGAAGACCGTGACCGGGGCCACGCCGGAGGGCGGGGCTTCCTCCTTCAGGTACTGATCGAGGAAGGGGCGCAGCACGTCGCGCCGGAACTGGAGCGCGGTGTCCTGGCGGAACTTGATGGCTCCGAGCGCGCTTCCGTCGCCGATCTGTTGCCCATGAAACCACGGTCCGGCGACCAGGAAGACCCGGTCGTTGGCGGTGTCCTTCCGCTCCAGCGCCTGGTAGACGGCGACCGGGCCGTAGATGTCCTCCTGGTCCCACAGCCCGTGCACCACCATCACCGGGATGGTGAGCGGTCGCGCGGCGAGGACCCGGTCCATGGCCTGGTCCTGCCAGAAGGCGTCGTAGGCCGGGTGCGCGAGGATCTTCCGCCAGAAGCCGAGCTGCTCCATGCCCCGCTGCCTGCCGATCTCCCCGGCGGAGGCGGCGAGGAAGGTGTCGTACTCGTCGCGGTGGGCCTGGTACCACTTCACCTCCGACTTCCGCGTGGCCTCCTGATCGTAGATGTAGGCCATGTTGACGAGGCGGAAGGCGCCGTTGTGGAACCAGTCGTCGCCGACCCAGCCGTCGACCATGGGGTTCATCGGCACGGCCACCTTGAGCGCCGGGTGGGGGTCGACGAGCGCCATGAGCGGGAGGAAGCCGTCGTAGGAGATGCCGAGGATGCCCACCCGTCCGTTCGACTCCGGGACGTTCCGGACCAGCCACTCGATGGTGTCGAAGGTGTCGGTGGAGTGATCGACGGCGGTGGGATTGAGCGGGCCGCGCAGCGGCCGGTTCATCACGTAGTCCCCCTCCGACCGGTGCTTGCCGCGGATGTCCTGGACCACCCGGATGTAGCCGCCCTCCACGATCACGTCGGTGGCGTTGTCGTACCCCTGCAGCACGGGGCCGAGGTGGGCGCTCGCCGCATGGCCGGTGAGCTCGTCGGCCTCGTAGGGGGTGCGGGTGAGGAGCACGGGCGCGTTCCTCGCCCACTTCGGGACCAGGATCACCGTGTGCAGCCTCACCCCGTCCCGCATCGGGATCATGACCTCCCGGCGCTCGTGGTCGAAGCCCGCGTACGTGGACTGGAACGCGGCGGGAATCTCGGACGGGAGCGTGGCCGGTGGCGCCGGGGGCGCTCCGAGGAAGATCGAGCCGAGGAGGGCGAGGGAGCAGGAGACGTCGATCATGTGCCGGCAACTCCGCGTCGAGGGGCACGGATGCTCCCACGACGCGGGTCGCCGTCACAAGGCCGACGCTACCGGATCCGCCGCCTCCACGTGCGTCCGGCCGCCCAGGCCGCGAGCGCCAGGAGGGCCGCCGGGGCTGCGGGGCCGCCCGTGCTGCAGCCGGTGCTGCTGGCCTTCATCACCCCGGCATCCGCAGCCTGGTTGCTGGAGCCAGCTTCCGACCCGGACCCGCCGGAGCTGGCCACGTCGTGGTCCTCCTCGTCGTCATCGTCCTCGTCGTCGTCGTCATCGCCCCCCCGCGAGCGGATCTCGGTCCGAGCCCGGGCCTCGTCGCGATCCGGGTTGTCGTCGGCGATGGTGAGCAGCCACCGGACGGTGCCGGAGGCCGCCGGCGCGAGCGCGTACGGCGGGAAGGGGAACTCCCCGTCCTCTCCCCTGGGGAGGGTGATCGGGATGGTCTCCTCGTAGACCGTGACGCCTCCCAGGGTCCCGACCAGCGTGGCCGGGGCCGTTCCGCTCACCTTTCCGGGGTTCTTGGCGTGCAGCTGGGGGGTGATCGACGGGGTTCGCGACGGGTCGACCTTCCTCGGGATCCGCAGCTCGTCGACGTCGATGTCCACCCCGGCGACCGGGGTCGACGCCCCGGTGCCCCGGAGCTGGAGCTCGATCGAGGAGCTGGTCGGGTCATTGCTCGCGATGGAGAAGCACCCGGTGTCCGGGCCGGTGTCGGTGGGAGCGTACGTCACGCTGACGGTCGTCGACTGGCCCGGAGCCACCGTGAACGGTGCGGGCGGCGCCGCCGTGTACTCCGGGCTGGTGCCGGCGCACGCCGCGATGCCCAGGACGTCGAGCGGGGCGGCGCCGGTGTTCCGGACCTCGGAGGTGCGCATGGCCGAGCCGCCCACGGTGACCGTGCCGAAGTCGAGGGAGTCGGGCACCAGCGCGATGGCCGGAAAGACGACCACGGAGGAACCGGTACCCGAGACCGACAGGTTCACCACGGGCCGGGCGGGGTCGTCGGTGGACAGGGCCAGGCACCCGTTGTCGAGGCCCTCGTCGGTGGGGGCGTACGTGACCGTGAGCGACTGGGCCTGCCCCGAACCGACGGTGAACGGTGCGGAGGGGCTCCAGGTGAACTCGGCGCTGGTGCCGCTGCAGGCGGCGATGGCGGCGACGCCCAGCTGTGCGCCGCCGTTGTTCTCTACCTGGGCCACCAGGGAGGACGACGCCCCCACCTGGACGGTCATGAAGTCGAGCGCCGGCGGGACCAGGGCCACCGCCGGGGTGGGCGCCGAGGCGCCCTGTGCGGTGACACCCAGGTTCGCCACCGGCCGGGCCGGGTCGTCGCTGGTGAATGCGATGCACGCGGAGTGGAAGTCGATGTCCACCGGGGTGTAGGTCACGGTGAAGGGAACGCCTTGTCCCGGGGCGATCGAGAAGGGGAGCGTCGTGCTCCAGGTGAACTCGGTGCCGGCGCCGCTGCAGGGCGCGATGTCCGAGACGGTGAGCGTGGCATTTCCTGCGTTCTGGACCTGGGCCGTGCGCTGGGCCGGGTTCCCGATGGTCACCGTGCCGAAGTCCAGGCTGGCGGGGGAGAAGGCGATGGCCGGTGCGGCGGCCGCAGCGCCGTTCCCGCTCACGGTGAGGTTGACCGTCGGCCGGACCGGGTCGGAGCTCGAGATGGCGAGGCAGCCGGAGTCCCCGGTGGCCGCGGTGGGCGTGTAGGTCACCGAGAGAGCGGAGCTGCCTCCAGCGGCGACCGTGAAGGGGGCGGGCGGAGACCAGGTGAAGACGGCCGCCGTCCCCGCGCAGGGGGTGATCGACGTCACGTCGAGCGGGGCATTGCCACCGTTCTGGACCTGGCTGACGAGGACGGCCGAGCCGCCGATGGTCACGGTGCCGAAGGTGAGGGACCCGGGCGAGAGAGCGATGGCCGGCGCGGCGGGAACGGCGCCGGATCCGCTGAGCCCGAGCTCGGTGGTGGGGCTGGCCGGCGCGTTGCTCGCGATGGCCAGGCAGCCCACCTCGCTGTCGGAGTCGACCGGGGTGAAGGTCACGGTCAGGGTGGCCGACTGCCCGGGCTGGACCGTGACGGGCGCGGCCGGCGACCAGGTGAACTCGGTGCTGGTCCCGGAGCAGCGGGCGATGGCGGTGACGTTCAGGGCGGCCGTGCCCGTGTTCTGGATCGAGGCCTCGAGCGCGGCCGGGGTCCCGACGTTCACCGTGTCGAAGGTCAGCGACGGAGGCGACAGTGCGATTCCCGGGCTGGTCGGGGCGACCACCGTGAAGGAATTGGTCTGGACGCGCTCGATCCCGTGTCCGGACGGCCCCATGGGCGTCCAGTTCGGGCCGAAGGCGGCCCCACCGGAGTCGAACTGGTTGCCGTACCAGGCCACCCACCAGGTGTAGCTCCCGGGAGTCGTGGGGGCCGGTGCGGACAGGGTGATCGGAAAGCCCTGGCCGCAGCACGGGGCCGAGAAGCCGGGCAGGACGGTCCCGCCGCTCCGGGCCAGCTCCTGGAGGTTCTGGTCGTAGAGGACGGCGCGCACCCAGCCGGATCGGTAGCCGGCGTCCACCACGACGCTCACCGTCTCGCCCGGAGCATAGCTCGACTTGCTCGTCGCGCCCGTCAGGTCGACGCTGCTCTTCGCGCTGGACGGGTGGACCCCGTGGGCGTGGCAGCCAGCGCAGGTACGCGTGCCTCCCAGCGCCACGGTGCCGTGGCAGGCCGAGCAGTTGGAGTCGTAGTAGGAATCGAACGGGAGAGCCCGGAGCGGCGCGACCGCGAGGGTCGCCAGCGCCAGGGCTCGCAGGGTCATTCTCGACATGGGGGACTCCCTTGTGTCGGGTCTTGGGTTCTCGCTCCCCCCCTACCGGTGCCGTTTCGGGTAGGACCACCTCCTCTCGCTCGACGGCGTGAGAGGATCCGCGCAGGGAGGCCCCGATTCAACCGGCGAAGCGGGTTCGATCGAAGGTGTCGCGAAGTCGAGGATGGGACCGTCGAGGTGCGGGCCCGGCGCGTACCGGCGGGCGGGCGGCGCACCCCGGCGAGGCCGGGCGGCAAAAACGACTTCACCCCAAGTAGAAACAATTTCCGATGCTCACGTTGGGTGATCCGGGGCCCTTCCGCTCCTCACCCCGAGGAGGGCCCACGGGTCCACCGGATCCGCCCACCCGGATCGGCCGACCTGGAACGGCCCGCCCTGTCGAATTGCGCGGATCGTTCCGACCCACCGACGTATGGTGTCGAGGGAGGGGCCTGCCATGAGATTCGCCTTCCGCTTCCTGGTGCCGCTGCTGGTGCTCCTCGCGCTCATCGCCTGGGGTGCGTCGGCGGTCGCCACCCGGAGCGCGCGGACCTGGGCCGAGCGGGATTCGAAGGCCCGCGCGCGCCTGGTGCTCTCGGGCACGCGCGAGACCCTCGCGCGCAGCCTGGCCACGGGCGATCGCGACGGGGGCCGTGAACTGCTCGAATCCCTGGTCCGGGACGAGCGGCTCATCGCCGCTGCCGTCTGCGATCGGAGTCTCCAGACGCTGGCGGCCATCGGGGACCTTCCCCCCCAGGCGCGCTGCGAGGGTCGAACCGAGGGCGAGGCCGATCTCGCCGAGGGGCTGGACGAGAGCGTCCGGATGAACGGCGGCGACGTGCACGTCAGCTGGGTTCCGGTGGGGGACGATGGCGCGGCGCTCGGCTACCTGGTGCTCGTGCACGACCTCTCCTTCGTCGACCGTCGGGCGTCGACGACGCGCCAGGCGCTCTTCGTCGCCTTCGGCCTGGTGGGTTTCGCCGCCGCGATCGCCACGCTGCTCACGGCGCGGTTCTCCCGCCGATCCTGGACCGCCGAGCTCCGCCGGCTCCTTCCCGGGCTGCTGACCGGCGGTGGAGCGATGCGCGGCGCGTCCCCGGCGGACTTCGGGCCGGTGCTCTCCGACGTGCGGGAGCTCGTGGCCTCCCTGGCGACGGAGGAGGCGACCCACGGCGGGAGGTGGTCGCCGGATCGGCTCCGCCGGGTGCTGGGGAGGAGCCTGGGCGGCGAGGGCGTGGTCGTCGTCGCGAACCGGGAACCCTACATGCACGTGCGCGGCGACGACGGCCGGATCCAGGTCGTGCACCCGGCGAGCGGCCTCGTCACGGCGATGGAGCCGGTCATGCGGGCCTGCTCCGGGACCTGGATCGCGCACGGGAGCGGTTCGGCCGACCGGGTCGTGGTGGACGCGAACGACCGGGTGCTCGTCCCGCCGGGGGAGGCGTCCTACACGCTCCGCAGGGTCTGGCTCGAGCCGGAGGTGGAGCGGGGGTACTACTACGGCTTCGCGAACGAGGGGCTCTGGCCCCTCTGCCATCTCGCCGACGCCCGCCCGGAGTTCCGCGCCGGGGACTGGGGTCACTACCGGGAGGCGAACCGCCGCTTCGCCGAGGCCGTGGCCGACGAGGTGCAGGGCGACGACCCGGTCGTCCTGGTGCAGGACTACCACTTCGCGCTCCTTCCCCGGATGATCCACCGGCGACTTCCCCGGGCCACCGTCATCACCTTCTGGCACATTCCCTGGCCGAGCGCGGAGCGCTTCGCGATCTGTCCCTGGGACAAGCAGCTGCTCGAAGGCCTGCTCGGGTCGAGCATCCTGGGCTTCCACACCCAGGCCCACTGCAACAACTTCCTCGAATCGGTCGACCGGACGCTGGAGGCCCGCATCGACCGGGAGCGGCAGTCGGTGGTGGTGGGCGGGCGCGAGACCCTCGTCCGCGCCTACCCCATCTCGGTCGAGTGGCCGAGCCGCTGGCTCGAGCACGCGCCGCCGGTGGCCGAGTGCCGCGAGAAGGTCCGTGCCGAGCTGGGGCTCCCCGCGGACGCCCGGATCGGGGTCGGGGTGGACCGGCTCGACTACACGAAGGGGATCGCCGAGCGGCTGCTCGCCGTGGAGCGGCTCCTGGAGCGGCGCCCGGACCTGGTCGGGAAGTTCTGGTTCGTCCAGGTGGCCGCGCCGAGCCGCACCCTCATCGAGCGCTACCGGCTGCTCGGGGAAGAGGTGGAACGCATCACCGCCCGGATCAACGCCCGGTTTCCGGGCGGCGGTCGCGGGCCGATCGTCCTCCTCCACTCCCACCACGACGCACCGGACGTGTTCCGACTCTACCGGGCCGCCGATCTCTGCTACGTCTCGAGCCTCCACGACGGCATGAACCTGGTGGCCAAGGAGTTCGTCTCGGCCCGGGACGACCTGCGGGGAGTCCTGGTCCTCTCGCGCTTCACGGGAGCGGCCCGGGAGCTGACCGAGGCGCTGCTGGTGAACCCGTACGACCTGGAGGCCGCCAGTTCGGCCCTGGCCGCCGCTCTCGACATGCCGGAACCCGAGCAGGAGGAGCGCATGCGATCGCTGAGGGGGCTCGTGGCCGAGTTCAACGTCTTCCGCTGGGCGGGGCGGATGCTCCTCGACGCCACCCGCCTGCGCCGCCACGGGCGGCTGACCACCCGCCTCTCCGGCGACGAGCGGGCCGGCGCGGAGCACGGATCGTGAAGGACCTCCTGGCCCGGCGCTCCCGGCCCCTCCTCCGGGACCTGGCGGCGCGAGACACGCTGCTGGTCTTCGACTTCGACGGGACCCTGGCTCCCATCGTGGAGTCGCGCCACCACGCCCGTCTCCCGGCGGCCACGGTCGGGCTCCTGCGCGCCGTCGCCGAGGGTTGGCCCTGCGCGGTGATCTCGGGTCGAGCGCGCGCCGACGTCGTGTCCCGCCTGGGAGGCGTCCGGCTCCACGCGGTGGTGGGAAACCACGGCGCGGAGGACCGGCCGGCGCTCCCCGGGGCGGCAGGGTGGCGGCGCCGGGTCCGGGGCTGGGTCCGGCGGCTCGAGGCCCGGCTCGCCGGCGTCCGGGGGATCGACGTCGAGGACAAGGGTCTCTCGCTCGCGGTGCACATCCGGGGTGCCAAGGCGCAGCGCGCTGCCGAGACCGCGCTGGCGGAGCTCGAGGGAGCCCGCGTCGTCGGGGGGAAGCGCGTCCGGAACGCCACGGTCACCGGCACGCCGGACAAGGGGGACGCGCTCCTGCGTCTCGTGCGCCGTGGAGGGTACGAGCGGGTCGTCTTCGTGGGGGACGACGTCACCGACGAGGACGTCTTCCGGCGCGCCTCCGAGGCTCCGCTCGTCGGGGTCGCGGTCGGCCGGCGACGTCACAGCGCCGCCACCCACTACCTGCGAGGGCAAGGAGACGTGGCCCGGCTGCTCTCGGTGCTGGCGGGGCTTCGACGCGGGGCCCGGGCCCCCCGTCAGCCCAGGCGGTCCCCGCAGCGCTTGCAGTGACGGGCGTCGTCGTCGTGGCGGGCCTCTCCGCAGCGGGCGCAGGCGCGCCCCGGGGCAGGGACGCCGGACGACCGCCCCAGCTCCACGGTGACGATCCCGGTGGGCACGGCGATGATGCCGTACCCGAGGATCATCACCAGCGAGGCGAGCACCTGCCCGACCACCGTGTGGGGCGTGATGTCTCCGTAGCCCACCGTGGTGAGCGTCACGATGGCCCAGTAGACGCTTCGCGGGATGCTCGTGAACCCGTTCGAAGGGCCCTCCACCAGGTACATGAGGGAGCCGAGCACGAGCACCATGGTCAGCACCACCGCCAGGAATACCGTGATCTTCTGCCGGCTGCGGGAGAGCGCCCGTCCCAGCTGGCTCGCCTCCGCGGTGTACTGGCCGAGCTTCAGGATCCGGAAGATCCGGATGAGCCTCAGCGCACGGACGGTGAGGAGCGCCTGGGCTCCCCCCACCACCAGGCTCAGGTAGGTGGGAAGGATGGAAAGGAGGTCCACGATGCCGAAGAAGCTCCGGGCGTAGCGGAGCCGCTGGGGCGCGCACCACAGCCGGATCGCGTACTCGACGGTGAAGAGGGCCGTGAAGAACCACTCGGCGCGACGCAGGGTCACGGACCAGGCGTCGGCCAGGCTTGCGACGGTCTCCAGCATGACCACGAGGACGCTCGCCAGGATGGCGAGGATGAGGGCGACGTCGAAGGCCTTCCCGGCGAAGGTGTCGTGACCGAAGATGACCTCGGCGGTGCGCGCGCGAAGGGAGCGGTCCGGAGTCTCGCGGTCCGTCATGCCTCCGAGCCTACACGGGACCTGGCCGCTTCGTGCTAGAGGATCGCCGAGGCCGCGTGCAGACCCGACCGCCCACCCCGTATCGAAGGAGCCTCGTCCGGAGGTACGCCCTCCTCCTGCTCGCGGCGGCGGCCGTGCCCATGACCGTCGTCGGGGCCCTCTACGACGGCTACGCGCGGGGCCTGCTCGACGAGTTCACCGGCGAGCAGCTCAACGCGCGCCTGGCCGCCACCTCGAGCCGGATCGGCTCGTTCCTCGAGGAGCGCACCTACCAGCTCGAGACGCTGGCTCGCTACCCGGCGGTGCGCGCCGTCGAGGACGCCGACGCGAGGCGGGGAGGGGAGACCGCGTCCCTGCTTCGCATCGGCGCCGACGCCCAGGATCTCTACGGGATCCTCTTCTTCTCCGAGGGAGGCGACCTGACGCGCGCCGTGGCCGGGGCGGCGGCCTCCGGCCCCCCGTACTGGCCGGAGATCCCGTTCCAGGTGGCCGGGCTCCCGCGGACCCGGTTCCGGGAAGCGGACCTGGTCGGTCCATCGCCACCGGCCGCGGGACAGTCCGGGTGGTTCCTCCTCCAGGAGCCCCTCCCCGGCGGCGGGGCGATCGCGCTGCACGTGCGGCTGGCCTCCCTCACCGAGCTGCTCGGGGCCCCTTCCGACGCGGGCGTGGTGATCCCGCTCCTCCGGACGCCCGCCGGCGACTTCGACGGCGTGGGGCGCAAGACCGGGGTCCAGGGACGTCTCGTGGAGGGACCGGAGATCGCGCCCGGCTGGAGACCGGTCCTGGTGGTCGACTCCGCCGGGCTGCTCCGGCCCTTCGTTGCCGCGCGGTACGCGCTCTTCGTGGCGGCGGCGGTCATCCTCGGGGCAATCGCCTGGCTATCGGCGCGGCTGGCGAGCCGCCTGCAGCGCCGCGTCGACCTGCTCGCGCACGGCGCCGAGGTGATCGCGGCGGGCGACTTCTCCCACCGGGTCCCGGACGCCGGAGACGACGAGCTCGGGTTCGTGGCGGTGGCCTTCAACCGGATGTCGGCCAAGCTGGGTGGGCTGGTGGACGGCGCGGTGCGGATGGAGCGGCTGGCCGTGCTGGGCAAGCTCTCCACCGGCGTGGCCCACGAGGTTCGAAACCCGCTCGCCACGCTCAAGACGACCGTCCAGGCGCTGGCCCGCGCCGAGCAGGACCCGCCCCGCCTCCAGCTCCTGCGCGACATGGAGATGGAGATCGACCGGATGGCCCGGGCCATGGAGGAGCTGCTCGCCTTCGGGAGGCCGCGCCCCCCGGAGCGGGTCGAGGTCCAGATCCGCGAGGTGGCGCGGCGGCTCCACGCGCTCGTCGCCAACGAGGCGGCGCGCCGCCGGGTTTCGCTCGAGGTGAAGACGCCTCCCGACCTCCGGGCGGTGGTCGACTCCGACCACCTCCTTCAGATCCTGATGAACCTGACGCTGAACGCCCTCCAGGCCACCCCCGAGGGTGGAAAGGTGACGCTCGACGCCTATCCGGCCGGGCCCCACGTGGTCATCGAGGTGGTGGACGACGGGTCGGGCATCACCCCGGAGACGCTGAGGCACGTCTTCGAGCCCTTCTTCACCACCAAGGGCGGCGGGACCGGCCTCGGGCTATCCATCTCCCGGCAGCTGGCCGAGCTGAACGACGGCCGGCTGACCCTGGAGAGCGTCTTCGGCGCCGGGTCCACCGCGCGGGTCACGCTGGTGCGAAGCGAGGCATGACATGGCCGACATCCTGATCATCGACGACGAGACCTCGCTGGCGAACTCGCTGGGCTTCGCGCTGCGGGCCGAGGGATATGCGGTGACGAGCGCGTCCACCGGCGAGGCCGGGCTGGCCGCCGCACAGGCCTCGGCCCCGTCGCTGGTGCTCCTCGACCTGCGGCTGCCCGACGGCTCGGGGCTCGACTTCCTGGACCGGCTCCGCTCCACGCTCCCCGACACGCCGGTGGTGATGATCTCGGCGCACGGGGACACCCGGGCGGCCGTGCAGGCCGTGAAGCGGGGGGCCTTCGACTACCTGACCAAGCCCTTCGACCTCGACGACCTGCTCGTCACCCTGCGTGCGGCGACGGAGCGGCAGCGCATGGCCCAGGAGATCGCGCGGTACCGGGAGGCCGAGCTGGCGCGCGGGGAGATGGTGGGGGAGAGCCCGCCATTCGAGGCGCTGCTCGAGTCGGTGCGGCGGATCGGCGCGTCGAGCGCCTCCCGGGTGCTCCTGCTCGGCGAGTCGGGCACCGGAAAGGCGCTGGTGGCAAGGGCCATCCACGCCCACGGCGCCCGCGCCCGGGGGCCGTTCGTCGAGGTGAACTGCGCGTCCCTCCCCGAGCACCTCATCGAGGCCGAGCTCTTCGGCGCCGAGAAGGGTTCGTACACCGGCGCCGATCAGAAGCGGGTCGGGCTCGCCACGCTGGCCGACGGCGGGACGCTCTTCCTCGACGAGGTCGGGGAGCTTCCGCTGCCGCTGCAGGCGAAGCTCCTCCACTTCCTGGAGGACGGGAGCTACCGCCCCATCGGCTCGGCGCGGTCCCTGACCGCCGACGCACGGGTGATCGCGGCGACGAACCGCGACCTGGCCGCCGAGGTTCGCGCCGGGGCCTTCCGCGAGGATCTCTTCTACCGGCTGAACGTCGTCCAGCTCCGCATGCCCGCCCTGCGGGAGCGGGTGGGCGACGTACTGCCGCTGGCCCGCCACTTCGCAGCGCGCTACGGCCGGGACGAGCGCTGCGCGCCGGTCCAGTTCACGCCCGAGGCCGAGGCGGTCCTGCTCGCTCACCGCTGGCCGGGCAACGTGCGGGAGCTGCGCAACCTGGTCGAGCGGCTCACCATCCTCGGGCCCGGGCGCTCGATCGGGCCCGACGACCTCCCGCCCGAGATGCGGTCCCCCCCGCCGCTGCCGGCGGCGGAAGGGCGCTCCATCGGCGCCGAGCTGGCCGAGACCGAGAAGAAGCTGCTGGAGAGGGCCCTCCGGGAGGCCGGTGGTCACCGCGGCCGGGCCGCGGAGATCCTGGGAATCTCCCGCCACGCGCTGAAGCGGCGCATCCAGAGGCTCGGCGCGTTCTGAGCGGATACCGCTCGTGAGCGCGCCGGATCGAGCGGATTCCGCTCATCTCGATGATGGCTCGCCGCGTCATGAAGCGTGTCGAGCCCCGGAATTCCTGGCCTGGCTCCCCCGGTCATGCGGCACCCTCGACGGCACGCTCCGTGCTCATCGGAAGCGGACACGTGACGACTTCCAGGCCACTTCTCGCGCTCGCGGGTTTCCTCCTTGCGGCCGGCGCCTCGCCCGCCGGGGCCCGGATCGAGCTCGGTGCGCCCGCCGCCGAGGCCGACGTCACCATCGGTTGCATGTTCCCCATGACCGGGCGGTCGGCCATCTACGGGAAGGACAGCGTCGGGGGCATCCGGGTGGCCCTGGAGCGGGTCGCCGCAGAGGGCGGCACGGGGCGCGCGCCTCGCCTCCGGGTCCTCGTCGACGACTACGGGTCCAAGGCCTCCAATGCCGTGCGCCTCGCCGAGGACTACATCCGCCGCGACCGGGCGCGCTTCCTCTGCGGGGTGGTGAGCTCCGGCGTGGGGCAGTCGGTGAGCCGCCTGGCCGCCCAGCGCGACGTCATCTTCGTGGGCACCGACCACGCCTCCTCGCGCCTCACCATCGAGGGGTTCCACGACCACTACTTCCGGGTCTCGAACGACACTTACGCCTCCATGGCCGCCGGCGCGCTGTACCTGGCCGACCTCCAGAAGCGCTCGCCCTGGAAGCGGCTGGCCTTCCTGGGCTCCGACTACGACTACGGCCACGTGACCCTGCGCGACCTCCGTGACGCCCTCCAGCGGCAGGGGGTGAAATACGACGCGGTCGGGGAGTTCTGGCCCAGGCTCTACGAGCCGGACTACTCGAGCTACGTCCGCGCCATCCAGCAGGCGCGTCCCGACGTCCTGGTGGTGGCGCTGTGGGGCGCCGACTTCATCGCCTTCCTCAAGCAGGCCGCGGCCGCCGACCTCCTCGAGCACGTCCGCCTCGCCAACTTCGACACCGGCGGGAACTACGACGTGATGGTGGCGCTCGGCGACCGGCCGCCGCCCGGCCTCATCCTCTCGGCCCGACACCACAACAACTGGCCCGACACGCCGGAGAACCACGCCTTCGTCTCGGCCTTTCGCCGGCTGGAGGGGCGCTACCCGACCTACGCCGCCGAGGGGGCCTACAGCGGGATCGTGGCCATCGCCGAGGCGGTGCGCCGCGCCGGCCCGACCGCCCCGACGGCCCAGCTCGTGAAGGCGCTGGAGGGGCTCGAGCTTTCGCTGCCCGAAGATCCCCCCGGCTTCGTCTCCCGCATCGACCCGGAGACCCACCAGAATCTCCCAGTACCAGGCCGTGGGAGAGGTCGTGGCCGACGAAGCATTCCCGCCCGCCCGGGTCATGCTCGGGAACTGGATCGCCTACGAACCCGAGAAGCTCAAGCCCCCGCCGGAGGAGGTCCGTTCCCGGCGGGAGAAGGTGAAGGAAGCACCCCACGTCGTGCAGTAGCCCCTTGCCGGAGGAACGAACGATGAAGCCGAGCCCCAAGAGCCGCTCCCGCATCACGCGCCTGGCCGCCGTCCTGGCCGGGGCCGCGCTGCTCCTGCCCCCCGCCGCCCGAGCCGAGGAACCCAAGTTCCGCATCGGCGTGGTGACCTTCCTCTCCGGTGCCGCCGCCGGTCCCTTCGGCGTCCCGGCGCGCAACGGCGCCGAGGTGCTCGCCGAGGCCATCAACGGCGGCAAGCTGCCGGCGCCCTACGCCAAGGCGGGCATCGGAGGCCGCCCCATCGAGCTGGTGTTCCTGGACGAGGCCGGCGGCACCACCAAGCAGGTGAGCGAGTTCCGCGACCTGGTCCAGCGCCAGAAGGTAGACGCCGTCATCGGCTACATCTCCTCCGGAGACTGCCTGGCGGTGGCGCCGGTGGCCGAGGAGCTGAAGGCCCTCACCATCTTCTTCGACTGCGGCACGCCTCGCATCTTCGAGGACGCGGCGTACAAGTACGTCTTCCGCACCTCCAGCCACGCCGCCATGGACAACGTGGCCGCGGCCCTCTACGTCACCGAGATGATGCCCAAGGCGAAGAAGATCGCCGGCATCAACCAGAACTACGCCTGGGGCCAGGACTCCTGGAACGACTTCGAGGCGACGATGAAGGTGCTCCGCCCCGGCGTGAGCGTGACCACCTCGCAGATGCCCAAGCTCCTCGCCGGCCAGTACGGCGCCGAGATCTCCGCCCTCATGGCCGGCAGCCCGGACGTCATCCACTCCAGCTTCTGGGGTGGCGACCTCGACGCCTTCGTCCTCCAGGCGGTGCCCCGCGGCGCGCTCAAGAAGAGCACCGCCGTCCTCACCTGTGGCGAGACCGCCACCCACAAGCTGGGCGGCCAGATCCCCGACGGCACGATGATCGGGGCCCGCGGTCCGCACGGCGCCTACGCTCCGGACAACGAGCTCAACAAGTTCTTCCGCACCGCCTACCAGGACCGCTTCGTGCTGTCCCCGAACTACCCCGCCTACCACATGTCCCAGGCCCTCCTCGGCCTCAAGGCCGCCTACGAGAAGGCCCAGGGCGCCGGCGCCGCCGCCCCCACCCAGGACCAGATCATCGCCGCCTTCGAGGGGCTGACCTTCGAGACGCCCAGCGGCACCATCAAGATGGCGCTCGGCAAGGGGCACCAGGCGATCGAGGAGACCGTCTACGGCCAGGCCAAGATGGTGAAGGGCAAGCTCACGTTCGTGAACGTGAAGCGCTACCCGGCCGAGAAGGTGAACCCTCCGGAGGGCGTCAAGAGCGCCGACTGGATCCAGGCCGGCTTCAAGGCCGCCAAGTAGTCCCCTCCACCGGCTGAGAGAGGCCGCTCGACATGAGCACGATCCTGGCCGTCCTCGTCGACGGCGTGATCTACGCGTCGTGGCTGTTCATCATCGCCGCAGGTCTCACCCTGATCTACGGCGTGATGCGCATCCTCAACATGGCGCACGGCAGCCTGTACGCGCTGGGCGCCTACGTCGCGGCCTCTCTCGCCGGCGCCTGGCTGCGCGCCGGCTGGGCGCCCATGGGCAGCTACGCCATGCTGGTGCTGGCGGCGGTCGTGGTCGCCCTCGTGGTGGGCCCGCTCATCGAGCGCGGCCTGCTGCGCTTCTGCTACGGCCGCGACGAGGTGGTGCTGGTCCTCGTCACCTACGCCCTCTTCCTCATCATCGAGGACGTGATCAAGCTGGGGTGGGGCGTCGAGTCCTACTTCATCTTCGAGCCCTACGGCCTGCTCGGCAACGTGGAGATCGGCGCGCTCTCCTACCCGCTCTACAGCGCCGTCCTGGTCGGGGCGGCGGTGCTGGTCGGCGTCGGGCTCCGCTTCGGAATCTACGGCACCCGCTTCGGGAAGCTCCTCGTGGCCGTCATCCACGACCGCGAGGTGAGCGCGGCCATGGGCATCAACGTCAATCGCGTCTACCTGATCACCTTCACCCTGGGCACCTTCCTGGCGGCCATCGGCGGCGCGCTCACCGCGCCCACCGTCTCGGTGGTCCCCGGCATGGGCGTCGAGACCATCGTGCTGGCCTTCGCGGTGGTGGTCATCGGCGGCCTGGGCTCGATGCAGGGTGCGGCGCTCGGGGCCCTCATCGTCGGGCTGGTCCGGTCCGCCGCCGTCCACTTCATCCCCCAGGTGGAGCTCTTCAGCATCTACCTCGTCATGGCGCTGGTGCTCGCCGCCCGCCCCCGCGGCCTCTTCGTCGCCGCCGAGGCCCGAAAGATATGACCTCCTTCCGCCGCACCACGCTCGGGCTGGGCATCGCCCTCCTGGCCATGGGACTGGCCGCCCCCGTCCTTCCCAAGTGGGCGCTCTTCCTGGTCACCATCGCCATCGCCAAGGGCCTTGTTGCGCTGGGGCTCCTCCTGCTCATGCGCACCGGGCTGGTCTCCTTCGGCCAGGGGCTCTACTTCGCCGCCGGCGCCTACGCGGCCGGGGTCGGCTCCCAGGCGCTGGACATCGGTGACGCCGTGCCGATGGTCCTGCTGGGCGGCCTGGTGGCGGCCGCGGTGGCCGCCGTGCTGGGGCTCCTCCTGGCGCGCTACCGGGCCATCTTCTTCGCCATGCTCTCGCTGGCCTTCTCGATGATCCTCTACGGGCTGCTCGTGAAGACCTCGGAGCTCGGGTCGACGGACGGGTTCAACGTGGCGGCCCGGACCGTCTTCGGCCTTCCGATCGCGAGCGGGCTGGGACGCTACGGCCTCTACGCGCTGGCGGCGCTCTGCGCCTTCGGGGCCGCCGTGGGCCTGGACCGGTACCTGGGCTCCTACCTGGGGCGGCTCGCCCCGGCGGTGCGCGACAACGAGCTGCGCGTCGAGTACATGGGCGCCTCGGTCCGCAACGTGGTCCACCTGAACCTGGTCATCGCAGCGGCCATGGCCGGGGTGGGCGGCGCGCTCACCGCGCTGGCGGTCGGCCACATCGACCCGGAGATGGCCTACTGGACCACCTCCGGCGAGTTCGTCTTCGTGGCCATCCTCTCCGGCACGGCCAGCGTGGCCGCCCCCTTCGCCGGGGCGCTGCTCCTGGAGCTCCTTCGCAGCTTCGCCTACGAGCACGCTCCCAACACCTGGCAGCTGGTGATGGGGACCGCCATGCTGGCGGTGATCCTGTTCCTGCCCGAGGGGCTGTGGTCGATCTTCCGCCGGCGAAGGAGGGCCGCGACATGAGCCCGATCCTGGAGTCGAGCGGCCTCACCAAGACCTTCGGCGCGGTGACCGCGGCCCGCGACATCAACCTCGCCATCGAGGAGGACACCGTGGTCGGCCTCATCGGCGGCAACGGCGCCGGCAAGACCACCTTCCTCAACCTGGTCACCGGCTACCTGAAGCCGACGGCCGGCACCGTCCGCTTCCAGGGCCGTGACATCACCGGGATGGCCCCGCGCCGGATCACCCGCCTCGGCATCTGCCGATCCTTCCAGATCCCGCAGGTCTTCGACACCCTGACCGCCTACGAGAACCTGCTCGTCGGCCTCGGAATCGTCTCGATGGGGCGGCGGGCCTTCGTGGGCAGCGGCCTGGGGACGGCCCGCCCGGAGGCGATCGCCGACGAGATGCTGGAGCGATTCCACCTGCGCGAGTACCGCGACGAGCCCGTCTCGGTGCTCCCCGAGGGGGTCCGAAAGCTCCTCGACATCGCCATGGCACTGGCGGTGAAGCCGGCCATCCTGCTGCTCGACGAGCCGACCAGCGGGGTCTCGGCCGACGAGAAGTTCTCCCTCATGGACCTGGTGCTGGGCGCCATCCGCGCCGACAAGGTTACCGTGCTCTTCGTGGAGCACGACATGGACATCGTGCGCCGCTACACGCAGCGAATCCTGGCCTTCTACGACGGCAAGGTCATCGCCGACGGCGACTCGGCCACGGTGCTCTCCAACCCGGAGGTCCGCCGCCTCGTGGTGGGCGAGCCGGTGCCGGAGGAGGGGGCAGCCGCATGCTGAAGATCGAGTCGCTGGACGTCTCCATCAAGTCGGTGCGCATCCTGCGGGGTGTGGGGCTCCAGCTCGACCGGGGACAGCTCATCGGTCTCATCGGCCGGAACGGGGCCGGCAAGACCACTCTCATGCGGGCCATCATGGGCATCCTGACGCCCACCGCCGGCACGATCACCTTCGACGGCGCCTCCCTGGAGGGCGTCCCCTCCTTCGTGCGCGCCCGGAGCGGAATGGGCTACATGCCCGAGGACCGGCGCATCATCCCCCAGCTCTCCATCGAGGAGAACGTGAGCCTGCCGGCCTGGGCGGCCGGCCAGGCGCACCCGGACGATCGGCTCCGGCGCATCTACGAGATGATCCCCGAGGTGGGCCAGCTCAAGGAGCGCAAGGGGCTGCAGCTCTCCGGTGGGCAGCAGAAGCTCGCCGCGCTGGCCCGCGCCCTCATGAGCGGCACGAAGCTCCTGCTCCTCGACGAGCCCTTCGAGGGCGTGGCGCCGGTGCTGGCGAGGCGGCTGGCCGAGGTGGTGGCCATGCTCCGGACCGAGGGGCTCTCGGTGATCCTCTCCGAGTCCGACCTCTCCCATTCCCGGAAGCTGATCGACGTCGTCTACCACATCGACCGCGGGCAGGTGACCCGGGCGGCCGCCTGACCGCGGCGAAAGGAAGGCAACCATGAAGACCGTCGCCGCAGTGCTCCGCGCCGTCACCACCGAGCGCCCCTACGGGAAGTCCCGGCCCATGCAGGTCGAGGAGGTGGACCTGGGCGCGCCCCGGGCCGGCGAGCTGCTGGTCCGCATCGAGGCGGCCGGCGTCTGCCACTCCGACATCTCGGTGGTCGACGGCTCGCGGGTCAGGCCGCTCCCCATGGCGCTCGGGCACGAGGCCGCCGGGGTGGTCGAGGAGGTCGGTCCGGGGGTCCGGGACGTGCAGGTCGGGGACCACGTGGTGCTCACCTTCGTGCCCAGCTGCGGGATCTGCCCGGAGTGCGCGTCGGGCCGGCCGGCGCTCTGCACCCCTGCGGCAGGGGTCAACGGGGCCGGGACCCTCCTTCACGGACCGTCCCTGCTCACCGGCCGGGACGGCAAGCCCATCGCGCACCACCTGGGGATCTCGGCCTTCGCGCGGCACGCCGTGATCGCCCGGGAGTCGGCCGTGGTGGTGCCCCGCGACGTCCCGCTGCAGACCGCCGCCCTCTTCGGCTGCGCGGTCCTGACCGGCGCGGGGGCCGTCCTCAACACGGCCTCGGTGCGCCCCGGCCAGTCGGTGGCGGTCTTCGGCCTGGGCGGAGTGGGGCTCGCCTCGGTGATGGGCGCGGCCGTCGCCAGCGCGTGGCCCATCATCGCGGTCGACCCGGTGCCGGCCAAGCGGGAGCTGGCCAGGCAGCTCGGCGCGACCGCCGTGTTCACACCGGAGGAGGCCGAGAAGGGCGTGAAGGACCTCACCGGTGGTGGAGCCGACGTGACCTTCGAGGCGGCCGGGGTCCCGGCGGTTCTCGAGGCGGCCTTCCGGGCGGCGCGGCGCGGAGGGATGACGGTGGCCATGGGGCTTCCTCACCCGTCCCGGACGCTCACCCTGTCGGCGCTGGCCTTCGCCGGGCTCGGCCAGTCGCTCGTCGGGTCGTACATGGGCTCCTCGGCGCCCCAGCGCGACATCCCCCGCTACGTCGCGCTGTGGAAGGCGGGGCGCATGCCGGTGGATCGGCTGCAGAGCGCCACGCTCCCGCTGGACCAGATCAACGAAGCCTTCGAGAACCTCGCCGCCGGCACCGCCGTCCGGCAGGTCCTCCTTCCGCAGGCCTGAAAGAAAGGGAGACGCCATGGCCATCGAAAGCCTGAACCCGACCAGCGGAGAGCTCCTCCGCAGCTTCCCCGAGATGGGAAAGGACGAGGTCGACCGGATCCTCGACGCGGCGGTCCGCGCCCAGAAGGCCTGGGCGCTCGTCCCCATCGCCGAGCGCGCCGTACCCATGCGCAAGGTGGCTGCCCTGCTCCGCGAGCGGGCACCGGAGCTCGGGCGCCTCGCGGCGATCGAGATGGGCAAGCCGGTCAAGGACGGCGCGGCCGAGGCGGTGAAGTGCGCCTGGGTCTGCGAGTACTACGCCGAGAACGCCGAGAAGTTCCTCGCGCCCCGCCCCGAGACCAGCGACGGGAGCAAGGCCTACGTCCGCTTCGACCCGCTGGGCGTGATCCTGGCGGTCATGCCCTGGAACTTCCCCTACTGGCAGGTGTTCCGCTTCATCGCACCGCACCTCATGGCCGGAAACGGGGGGCTCCTCAAGCACGCCTCCAACGTCCCGCAGTGCGCGCTGGCCATCGAGAAGCTGATGCACGACGCCGGCTTCCCGCCCGACCTCTTCCGCACGCTCCTCGTCGGGTCGAAGCCGGTCCGCGGCATCATCCTCGACCCGCGCATCGCCGCGGCCACCATCACCGGGAGCGAGCCGGCGGGCCGGGCCGTGGCCGCCGCCGCGGGCGAGTCGCTCAAGCCGTCGGTCATGGAGCTGGGCGGCTCCGATCCGTTCATCGTCCTCGCCGACGCCGACCTCGACCAGGCCGCCAAGGTGGGTGCGGTGGCCCGCACCATCAACGCGGGCCAGAGCTGCATCTGCGCCAAGCGCTTCATCGTCGAGTCGCCGGTGTACGACGCCTTCCTCGAGAAGTTCACCGCGGCGATGCAGGCGGTGAAGGTCGGCGACCCCATGCAGCCGGGCACCGACATCGGGCCGCAGGCGCGCACCGACCTTCGCGACGAGATGCACGAGCTGGTGAAGCAGGCAATCGCCGAGGGGGCGCGCCCGGCCATGGGGTGCACCCTCCCGACCGGGCCGGGCGCGTTCTACCCGGTGTCGATCCTCGCCGACGTGAAGACGTCCAACGTCGCGGCGCGCGAGGAGCTCTTCGGGCCGGTGGCGGTGGTGATCCGCGCCGACTCGGCCGACCACGCCGTCGAGATCGCGAACGACTCCCGGTTCGGGCTCGGAGCGTCCCTGTGGACGAGGAGCGAGGCCACCATCGAGCGGCTCGTGCCGCGCATCGAGGCCGGTGCGGTCTTCGTGAACGGGCTCGTGAAGAGCGACCCGCGGCTGCCCTTCGGCGGCGTGAAGACCTCCGGCTACGGGCGGGAGCTGGGGCTCGAGGGCATCCGCGCCTTCGTGAACGTGAAGACGGTCTGGGTGAAGTAGCGGAACGGCGCCATCACTGCGGCGGCACGGCGACGACGGCCCGGGCCACGCCCGATCCGGCCGCCGAGATGGGGCGCGACCCGAGCACCTCCCCGGTGCCGCCCGGGAAGGGCCAGTCCGGGGGGGAGCTCGCGGGCGTTCCCGGGAGCCGCCACCAGCCGAAGATCGGTCCGGAGGTGGCCGGCCCCGTCCCGGGGGCGGCCAGCGTTCCGAGGTCCCTCCGCTCCCCGTTCGTCCAGAGCGCGGGAAGCGAGAGCCTGCGTGTCGGGTCACCCGGGTCGGGCGCGAGGCTCTCGCCGACGACGAAGGCGCTCTCGAGGTGGATGGCGATGCCCTCCCCGGCGCCCACTGGATTCGACGGATCCGCGGAGGGGAGGACGGAGAGGATGGAACCGGCCCAGATGCCCGGCTGCGGCGGACCGCTCGCGGAACCCGTCCGGACCCAGCCGCTCGAGTAGGGGACGATGTCGACGAGGGCCAGGCCGGTCGGCGAGGCCCAGGGGGCCGTCGTGAAGTCGATCCCGAAGGAGGGCACGGCGAGGTCGTTCGTCCAGACCACCGGCTTGGCGAGGGCGTCGCCTTCCGCGACGGCGGCCGCCGACCAGATGTCGGAGGACTCGTCGAGCACCATGGAGACCCAGGCGCCGAAGCTGGCGTCGCCCGCTCCGTCGGGGGGCGGAAGGAGTTCCCAGGTGGATGCGGTGAAGCCGAGGTCAAAGAGCCAGATGATCCCGGAGTAGGCCGGGGGGGAGCTCCCGGTGCGGTGGACGACTCCCGCGGCAAGGACGAACTGGTCCGTCGCCGTGATGCTGGTCACCACCCCCGCGTCGTGGTCCGAGGGCAGCAGATCCGCCGGATCCGAGGCGACCACCGCGCCGTTCTTCCAGAACGTCGGGAGGGGGGAAGTCGTCCCGGTGGCCCCGCCGACGAAGCGGTCGGGGATGGCGATCCGGGTCGTCGCGGGCTGGGACACGACCGCGAGCGCCGTGCCCTGGGTGGCCCCCACCGGGAGCGGGAGCGCCTGGACCGCCCCCCCGGGCCAGGCCACGGGGAGCATGGCGGGGACGCCTCCCGTGCAGGTCACCGAGATCCCCACGGCGAGGGGCTGGCCAGGCTCGGCGACGAGCGCCTGGACCGATCCCGATGCGGCGCAGTCGCCCCCGTCGAGGAGCGGCAAGGCGGTCGGCGTGGAGGTCCCCCACCAGAGTACGGGCAGGGGATGCCCGCCCGCGACGCCGGGGGACCAGGACCACCCGCCCGCACCCACGAGCGGGGGCGGAGGGTTGTTGCCGGAGCAGGCGCCGGCGACGAGCGCGGTCGTGGCGAGGGCGGCGAGGAGGGGGAGCGGGTTCCGCATCCCGGGAGCATAGCGGCATCGGCCGCCGGGGTCACAGCCGTGATCACGGCCATCAGCCCGGCGTCGGGACCGCGCGCGGGCGAGGCTGGGTGCGCGGGACGCGAACCACGAACTCCGTCCCCTGGCCCACGGCGCTCTGGACTTGAAGCGTCCCTCCCAGGCTCTGAACCACCCGGCGCGTGATGGTGAGGCCGAGCCCCACCCCGCGTCCGGGCCCCTTGGTGGAGAAGAAGGGCGTGAAGAGCTTCTGCACGACCTCGGGAGGTATCCCCGGCCCGTTGTCCTTCACCGAGACGACCAGCTCGCCGTCCTCGACGCGGCCGCGAACCCGGACCCGGCCGGTCTCCTCGGGGACCGCCTCGATGGCGTTCTGGACCAGGTTGGAGAGCACCTGGCCGAACTCCTCGGGCACGCACTCGAGCGACCCGTCCCCCTCCAGGTCGAGGTCGACCTTCACGTGGCGCCCGGTGGCCGGGAGCACGATCCCCACCACCGCGTGGGCCGCCGCCCAGGCGTCGTGCGGCACCAGCTCCCGCTTGTACCCGGCCCTTCCGTAGCGGCTCATCAGCTCGACGGTGGACCCGATGCGCTTCACCCCGGAGTCGGCGACGCCGAGCAGCTCGTGGATCCGGGCCGACAGCTTGTCGACCTGGGACTGCTCCGAGGGATCGAGCTGCCGCTCGCGGGCCGCGGAGCACAGGACCAGCACCTTCTCCGCGTCGAGGCGGACGCGTCCCAGCGCGTTCTTGAGGTAGTTGAGGGGATTGTTGATCTCATGGGCCAGGCCGGCCGCCACCATCTCGAGCGACTCCATGCGCTGGGTCAGCACCAGGTCGGCGGTCTGCTCCTTCGCCTTGACGAGCTCGCGGGCCGCGGTGAGCAGCTCCCTCGGCGAGAAGGGCTTGGTGAGGTAGGCGCTCACGCCCGTCTCCAGCCCCTTCACCCGGTCGTCGAGCTCCCCGCGCGCCGAGAGCATGATGATGGGGATGTGGCGGGTGGTCGGCTCCTCGCGGAGGCGGCGGGTGAGCGCCAGCCCGTCGATGCCGGGCATCATGAGGTCGGTGACCACCAGGTTGGGGCGCTCGCGCAGCACGAGCTCGAGCCCCTTCAGGCCGTCGGGTGCGGTCAGCACCTTGAACTGGCGGCGCAGCGACATGTGCAACAGCTGGATGATGTGGGGGTGGTCCTCGACCACCACCGCCGTGTACGGGCGGGCCTCCTCGTCGGTGTCCCGCTCGACCACGCGCCGCTCGGTGGCCTCCTCGATGTCGAGCAGCCGGAACTCGCTGCGGGCGGCCAGTTGCACGGCCCAGTCGAGGCCGGGCTCGCCGCCGTGGGGAGCACCGTCGGCCGTGGGGGCCACCAGGATCTCGGGGCGCAGGTGGCCCCGCCCCTTGGGGAGGGAGACGGTGAAGCGGGCCCCCGAGTGGCCGTCGCTCTCGGCCCGGATGCTCCCGCCGTGGAGCATCACCAGCTCGCGGGCCAGGGCGAGTCCGATGCCGGTCCCGCCGTGCGCCCGGCGGTCGGCCATGTCCACCTGGTAGAAGCGCTCGAAGATCTGCTCGGCCCGGTCGGGAGGGAACCCCGGTCCGTCGTCGGCGACCGTGACCTCGACGTCGTCGAACTGATCGCGCAGCGTCACCGTGACGTGCCCGTTCCTCGGAGTGAACTTCACGGCGTTGGAGAGCAGGTTGACGAAGACCCGCTCCAGCCGTTCCGGATCGCACCAGAGTGTGACGGGACGGTCGCCGCCCGAGTAGGAGAGGGAGATCTGCTTCCGCTGGGCCAGCACCTCGGTCTGCTCGACCAGGCTGCGCAGCTGGGCGGCCAGGTCCTGCTCCTTCACGTCCAGCCGCAGCCGGCTCTCCTCGAGGCGGGACAGGTCGAGGAGGTCGTTGATGAGCTTGAGCAGCTTGAGCGCGCTCCGGTACATGGTCGAGAGCGAGCTGCGCTGGGAGTCGCTGAACGCGCCCATCTCCCCCTGCATCATCAGCTCGAGCGGGGTGACCACCATGGCGAGCGGCGTGCGCAGCTCGTGGGTCATGTTGGCGAAGAAGCGCGACTTGAACTCGTCGAGCTGCTGCAGCTTGGTGTGGGCGCGCTCCAGGTTCTGGGTGGTGACCTCGAGGCGGAGCCGCTGCTCGTGCTGCTCGCGCAACGTGGAGAACTGCAGCACCTGCGCCACGCCGGCGACGAGGGCGGTGGCGGAGAGGAAGGTCAGGTTGGAGATCGCGACGTGGAGATCGCCCCCGGCTCCGAGGATCAGGTTCACCACCGGGAAGGTGGCCACCAGTCCCACCAGCGTCACGAAGACCATCGAGGGGGGCCAGACGAAGAGCAGCCCGGCCGCCAGCACGACCAGGATGAGGCCGGCGTAGTAGGGGGACTCGAGCCCACCCATGTAGGCGGTCATGATGCTGATCCCCGTTCCGGCCAGCCAGGCGCAGAGCACCGCAACGGCGTCCACCCAGCGGTCGAAGCGAGGGCTCCGCATCATGAGCAGGAAGGCCAGCGCCATCAGTCCGATGCAGGCACGCGTGCCCCAGAGCCAGGGCAGGGCGGCGGTCGGGGCCAGCGCCCAGTCGAGCAGCCCGAAGGCCGGGTAGAGCGTGATCATGAAGATCAGCCCCACCCGCAGGCCGCGGCGGTTTCGCCCGAGCCTCCAGGTGGCCCAGCTCTTCGCGATCTCGTCGTCGGAGGTGGTCATCTACCCGTGGACGAGCTCGAAGAACGGGTTGACCCCGCTCTCCTCCTCGAGGATGCGGACCTGCGCGCCGGGTACGGCCGTGCGGGCGATCTCCACGAGCTCCTCGCGGGTCCTGTAGATGAGGGCCCAGTCGAGGTGGACCTGCAGGAGCGTCCGGGCGGGGTGGTCGACCATGTTGGCGACGAGCAGCTGCCCGCCGGGGGCGGCCGCCCCCGCCAGGTGGCGGGTGAGCACCGTGCCGGTGCGGTGCTGCAGGTAGTCGAGCAGGCCTGCCGAGTAGACCATGTCGAACTTCCCGAACGGCGAGAAGAGGGAGCCGTCGCGGAGGAGCCGCTTGATGGAGTCGTGGAGGAAGAGCAGGCGAACCCGGCCCGGGAAGCGGGCCTCGACCGTGGGCGTGAGCCGTCGAAAGGCGTGGGCCAGCGCGTTCTTGTCCTGCTCGAAGAGCACCACCTCGAGCGAGACCGGGAGCTCGTCGATCTCCTGGAAGAGCTCGTGCAGCTCCTGGGCCGGTCCGGCCCCGATGGAGAGCACCCGGACCGGGTCGGTCGAACCTGCCCGGCGCGAGAGGAGCGCCTTCAGCTGCCGCTTCACGAGGTCCTTCCGGAACCGGACCGCCTTGGAGCAGAGGGCCTCGGAGAAGGCCAGGCCGACGGAGCGGGCGAAGAGGGTGGAGCCCTCGTAGAAGCGCTCGTAGATGGCGTTCATCACCTCGTAGTCGCCGGGATACCCGAAGGGCTTCTCGAAGGCGCGCCGGAGACCCGGCGAGGTCATGAGGAACTCCTGGACGTGGCGGATGGCCCACTGGCGCGCCTGGTCGTTCCGGTGGCCCCCGGGAAGGCCTCGGATCTCCGCGTCGACGGCCTCGGTGAGCCGGACGAACTCGGGGACGAAGCGGGTGCGGAGCGACCGCTCCAGCGCCGTGAGGACCGGGCTGTGCGCGCCATGCAGCGCGTGCCAGGGGAGCTGCCGCTCGAGGCCGTCGAGCTGTTCCCGGCCGTCCTCGAGGAGCAGGCGCAGCTCGGCCACGCGCGCCTGGAAGCGCTCCCCGGAGCTCACTCCCCAGGGCTTGTCCTGCACCCGCGCGCTCCCGGCGCCCGAGGCCCAGGCCCGCAGGGTGCGAAGGTTCAGGATCTCGTCGACGTCGAGGAGGAAGTTGTCGAAGGAGAGACCCACCACCGTCGCGCCCCCCGACTCGCGGATCGAGCCGACGCGGGCACGGCCGCTGAAGGCCTGGTGCGTGTCGAAGCGAAGCACGGCGGGGACCAGCTTCCCCCTGCGGACGGGAACGCCCTGGGGCCAGGCCACCGCTGCGCCGTTCTGGCTCACGTCGAGGACGGTGCACTCCCGCCGGGTGCCGTCGACGGTCACCGTGACCGTGCCGTGCAGGGGGGCGAGGTCGGCCGCGGTGTGCCGGTGGGGGCGGAAGAAGACCGCACGCCCTTCCGCGCCCTCCAGTTCCTCGTACCGATGGGGACGCGGACCGAGCGGTACGGCCGGGGGGGAATCAGGAGAGCCCGGCGAGGGGGACTCGAGCAGCTGGATGTTGAGCTTCTTGTCCAAGGTGTCGTCCGAGGTGGTCGTGCGGGGGGAAGGCCTGGGAGGTCAGGGGGTGGAGGGGTCGGTGGAGGTCGGGATGTGGAGCTCGAAGCGGGCCCCGCCGGCGGGGCGGTCGACCAGCCGGATGGTGCCGCCGTGCGACTCGACGATCAGGCGGGCCATGTACAGGCCCATTCCGAGGCCGGGGGAGCCCTTCCCCGTGGTGAAGGGCTGGAACATGCGCGTCCGGAGCTCCGGCTCGACGCCGGGACCGTCGTCCTCCACGGCCAGCTCGACCCCGCCCCCGTCCACCGGGCGTGCGGCGATGCGGACGGTCGAGTCCTTGCCAGTGGCCTGCACCGCGTTCTGGATGAGGTTGACGAGCGCCTGCGACAGCTTGAGCCGGTCGGCCTGGAGCGGGGGGAGGTCGGGAGACACGTCCACCACCAGGCGGCGCAGCCGGAAGTGGAGGTCCATGCGGGAGATGGTCACGGCGTCCCGCACCACGTCGGCCGGGTCGGCCGGGGCGCGCGCGATCTCCAGCTTCCCGGCGTGCGCGAAGTCCTGGAGGGTCTTCAGGGTGGAGAGGAGCCTCTCGACGTGGGCGAGACCCAAGGTGAAGGTCTCGCGCAGTTCCGGGGAGGCCGCGTGCTGGGAGAGCTGGTACTCCACCTCGCGCAGGCTGGTCACCATGTTGCGCAGGTCATGGGTGACGCCAGTCGCGAGCCGTCCAACGGTTCCGACCCGCTCCAGGTGGAGGAGCGCCTGCTGCTGCCGCTTCACCTCCTCGAAGGAGGCGCGGAGCATCTCGCCCCGCTCGGAGAGCAGGGAGACCAGGCGCCCGATGATGCGCCGCTGCGAGACCTGGTTGCAGGCCTGCACGATGGCCTCGAGGATGTCGGCCGGTTCCCAGGGCTTGCGGAGGAACCGGAAGGCGTTGGCCCGGTTGATGGCCGATTCGAGCGCGTCCATGTCGGCGTACCCGGTCAGCACGATGCCGGCCACGTCCGGGCGCACCCGCCGGAGCCTCTCGAGCAGGTCCACCCCCGTCATCCCCGGCATGCGGTGGTCGGTCACCACCACGTCGAGGGGCACCTTCTCGGCGAGGGCGAGCGCCTCGTCGCCGGACGCGGCGGTGTGCACCTGCCAGCGCTCCTCGTCGTCGAGGAACCCCCGCAGGACGACGAGGTTGTTGGGCTCGTCGTCGACGAGCAGGAGGCCGCCGTTCAGCTGGTTGCCCATGCCGAAGCGCGCCACCAGCGCGGCGATCTCCCGTTCGTTGATCACGGTTCCCCGGTTCGGTTGAAGATGAAAAAAACCATACCGAGTATAGGCGACCCGCCCCGCTCGGACAGTTATTGACCTTAGCGGGAGATATCGGAATGGGTCTTCCCCCGAGAGTTGTAGAGGACGGAGGGTGAATGGCCTCGCGACGGCCCGATTGCCCCGTGGACGGTCCCGGGTCCCCTACCTGCCGCCGCCGAGCGGGAAGTAGTGCTTGACCAGGAAGAACAGGGCCAGCGCCACCACGATCGTCACGACGATTCGCAGGTTGTTCTTCATCACGCCCCCGGGCAGGCACAGTAGTCCATCCATCTCGAGCGCGAACGCCCCGGGGAGGTGTCGAGGAAACCAACGAGTCGGTGAGAAACGTGACAGGAGGGAGGAGGGGCGGGATCCGGGCTGGATTCCGGGAGGTTGGAGGTGATCTGGGAGGGGAAACGCGTCGGGAAGCTCACCGACGAAAATCCCTACAGTCGGTGGGGGTCGCGGCGAGGCGGTGCGCAAGCTCCCCGCCGTCGCGAGGGATTTTCGTGGCGGTGCGGGGCGTCGGGATCTGGCCCGGCTGTTGCGAAAGCAGTCAGGTGAAAGGAGCACACACCATGATCGCCGCCACCGCCTTCGCAGTCGTCGGACTCGTCGTCGTCGCCTTCCTGAACCGCATCCCGTAGCTCCCGCATCGTCACCCAGGGTCTGCCATGCACGG
This sequence comes from uncultured delta proteobacterium, assembly GCA_963802065.1. GTDB lineage: Bacteria > Myxococcota > Myxococcia > Myxococcales > Anaeromyxobacteraceae > CAIOAK01. The sequence continues at coordinate 477,008 of CAWDHF010000012.1, forward strand.
AAACGAATTCCTCAACGGATACTCCGCGAAGCTGGTCGAGTACGGGCTGGCCGTCGCGTACCTCGTCCTCTTCGTCGGGTTCTGGCGGTTCATCCACGGCGGGAAGGAGGCCGCGAAGGCGGTGGTCGCGAAGGCGGTCGAGCTGCCGCGGGCTGTGACGGCCGGATGGTTCACGGTGCCCGCGGACGTGGCGCTGCACCCGGGCCACACCTGGGCGCGGATGGAGGAGGACGGGACGGTGGCGGTGGGGCTCGACGACCTGGGGCACCGGATGATCGGCGCGGTGGACGGGATCGCGCTGCCCGCGCCTGGGACGCAGGTGGAGCAGGGAGCCGCCGCGGTGACGCTGGAGGCGGGAGGGAAGCAGGTGGGGCTGCTGTCGCCGGTGGACGGCGAGGTGGTGGCGTCGAACCCGGCGGCCAGGGACGGCGCGGCGCCGTACGGGGACGGGTGGCTGTTCAAGGTGCGGCCGACCCGGTGGGCCCGGAACGCGTCGCAGCTGTTCAAGGGCGAGGCGGCGCGGGAGTGGATCGAGGAGCAGGGGAGGAAGCTGACCATGCGGCTCGCGCCGGAGATGGCGCTGGCGCCGGCGATGCACGACGGCGGGGCGCCCCTGGACGGCATGGCCCGAGAGCTGGACGCGGAGCACTGGGACGAGATCGCGCGAGAGTTCTTCCGGACGCAGGAGTAGGGAGGAGACCGTCATGACCGCCTTCATGGACACCCTGACGACCATCGGAGTCTTCGTCGCCGGCCTGGTTGCACGGCTGGGAATCGTCCTCGTCATCGCGCTCCTGCTGCTCACGCCGGTGCTGCTGGTGCTGGGGGCGGGGCGGGTGTTCGGGGCGGTGAAGATGTGGATGCAGGGGTACCGGTCGGCGGGGCACCTGCGCTTCCGGGGAGGGCTCTCCTACGCGCCGGGCCACACCTGGGTGAAGGAGGAGGGGAGCGCGCTGAAGGTGGGGCTCGACGACCTGGCCCAGAAGATCCTGCCCTGGACGGTGGCGGTGGAGCTGCCCCCGGCCGGACGGATGGTGAAGGAAGGCGAGCCGGTGGCGACGCTCTCCTGCGGGGAGCGGCAGGTGCGGGTGGCGGCGCCGGCGTCCGGGCGGGTGGTGGCGGTGAACGCCGAGGTGATGCGGGAGCCCACGCTGGCCAAGAGCGAGAACTACGGGAGCGGCTGGCTCTTCGCCATCGAGCCGGAGGGCAAGGAGTGGAGGTCCCTGCCGGTCGGGGAGCGGGCCCGCGGATGGCTCCGCGCCGAGGGAGAGCGCCTCAACCGGTTCTACGAGGTCCAGCTCGGCATGGCCGCCGCCGACGGAGGCGAGCTCGTCGGCCCACCCGACTCCCTCCTCGACGACGCCCAGTGGAACGCCCTCGCGAAGAGCTTCCTGCGGACGTAGGCCGGCTTGTTGGGTCACGACTGACGGCGATCATGGGCGGCCTCTGCCGGGAACGGTAGAGGTCGCCGCATGCCCACCACCCAAGAGAACCTCGCCGTCGCGTTCGCCGGGGAGAGCCAGGCGAACCGCAAGTACCTCGCCTTCGCGCAGGCCGCGGAGAAGGAGGGCTACGCCCAGATCGCGCGGCTCTTCCGCGCCGCCGCCGATGCCGAGACCATCCACGCCCACGCCCACCTCCGGAACATGGGCGGCGTGGGGACCACGCTCGAGAACCTCGAGGCGGCCGTCGCCGGAGAGACCTACGAGTACACCGAGATGTACCCGCCCATGGTCGAGCAGGCCAAGGCCGAAGGCCACCGGGCGAGGACCATGCTCGGCTTCGCGAATGACGCGGAGAAGGTCCATGCACGGCTCTTCGCCGAGGCGCTGGCCGCGCTCAAGGCCGGCAAGGACCTCTCGAAGATGGACGTCTACCTCTGTCCGGTCTGCGGCGACGTCGAGTTCGGCGAGCCGCCCGAGAAGTGCCCCATCTGCGGGGCGCCGGCCAGCAGGTACCAGAAGATCGCGTAGACCGCTCACCTACCCGCGCGAAAGGTCCTTCACCAGGCTCGCGGCCACCTCCCGGAGGCCGGCCGCGAGCATGGCCGCGCCCTTGCCGCTCGAGAGGGTGTCCCGCATCGATTCGGGCGCCATCCCGATGGCGAGGTTCAGCCAGATCATCACCGCCGAGACGGCCGGGGTCGACGGGACGGGCTTGACTCGGGAGCGTCGCGTCTGCAGCCGCTTCGAGATCCGGTCGACCTGGGCCTCCGGGTCGGTGCGGGTTCCCCGCGTGTCCTCGAGGGCCGCGGCGATGGCGCCGTGGATCCCGGCCAGGACCTCGGGGTTGGCGAGGGCACGCCCCAGCCGCTCGACGGCGATCTCCTCGTCCACCGCGAGGGAGTCGGCGTAGGTCGGCGCGAGCAACCAGGCCAGCTCGGCGCGGGGGAAGACGTGCGGGATGCGGCGGGTGGTCTCGGTCACCGGCGGAGGATAGCGCCCCCGGCGCCGGCCTCATAGGATGTCGGTCCATGACCGTTCCCGTCCTCCCCCTCTGGATCGGTGGCAAGGAAGTCCCCTCGAGCAGCGGCCGATCCGGCGAGGTCTTCGACCCGTCCACCGGCCAGGTCACCCGGCGCGCCCCCTTCGCGAGCGCGGCCGAGGTCGGACGGGCGGTGGACGCCGCGAAGGCGGCCCTGCCCGCCTGGCGCGACACGCCTCCGCTCCGGCGCGCCCGGATCCTGGCGCGGTTCCGGGAGCTCCTCGAGGCGAACCGCGACGAGCTCGCCGGCCTGGTGTCCGACGAGCACGGCAAGACCCTCCCCGACGCAGCCGGGTCGGTGCAGCGGGGAATCGAGGTGGTGGAGTTCGCGAGCGGGGCGCCCCACCTCCTGAAGGGGGAGTGGGCCGAGGACGTGGCGCGCGGCGTCGACTCCCACTCCGTGCTGCAGCCGGTGGGGGTCTGCGCCGGGATCACGCCGTTCAACTTCCCGGCCATGGTCCCGCTCTGGATGTTCCCGGTGGCCATCGCCTGCGGGAACACCTTCGTGCTGAAGCCCTCGGAGAAGGTCCCCTCCACCGCGCTCCGGATGGCCCGCATCTTCCACGAGGCGGGTCTCCCCGAAGGCGTCCTCAACGTGGTCCCGGGCGATGCGGTGGCGGTCGACGCCCTCCTCTCCCACCCGGACGTGAGCGCGGTCTCCTTCGTGGGCTCCACGCCCACCGCCCGCCACGTCCACGAGTCCGCGGCGCGCGCCGGCAAGCGCGTCCAGGCGCTGGGCGGGGCCAAGAACCACGCCGTGGTCCTCCCGGACGCGGAGCTGGAATCCACCGCCGACGCGCTCATCGGAGCCGGTTACGGATTGGCCGGCGAGCGCTGCATGGCCATCTCGGTGGTCGTGGCGGTGGGCGAGGTGGCCGATCCGCTCGTGGCCCGGCTGCGGGAGAAGGCCGCCGCGCTGAAGGTCGGGCCGGGAAGGCAGGCCGGCGTGGACATGGGGCCGCTCGTCACCGCCGCACACCGGGATCGCATCCGGGGCATCATCGCGGCCGGGATCTCGGAGGGGGCGAAGGCCCTCCTCGACGGGCGCGAACTCCGGGTGCCCGGGGGCGAGGGGGGCTTCTTCCTCGGTCCCACGCTTCTCGACCACGTCGTCGCCGGGATGACGGTCTACCGGGAGGAGATCTTCGGACCGGTGCTGGTGGTGGTCCGGGTACGCACGCTCGACGAGGCCATCGACCTCGTGAACCGGAATCCCTACGGGAACGGGACGGCGATCTTCACCGGATCAGGGAGAGCCGCGCAGCGCTTCGAGCGCGAGATCCAGGTGGGCATGGTGGGAGTGAACGTGGCCATCCCCGTGCCCATGGCCTTCTTCTCGTTCGGCGGGTGGAAGCAGTCGCTCTTCGGCGACCTCCACGTGCATGGGATGGAGGGCGTGAAGTTCTACACCCGCACCAAGACGGTCACGAGCCGGTGGCCCACGACCGAGGAGCGAAGCCGCCCCACGCTGGCCATGCCCACCAGCGGGTAGCGGCAGGGCCCGGTCGACCGCGCCGGTCAGCGCCCCCGGCGTCCCCGGGCGGCGTCGCGGACCTCCGCGACCAGGAAGGAGACGAGCAGGACTCCGACTGCACCACTGGTGAACAGGAACATGGAGGTCATGCGGCAAGGGATCCACGGCCCGACGGGGGCTGTCATGGCCCGCTGTGTGGTGGGGTGGGTCCGCTCGGGTGGGTGGAGATGACCCTGGGTCGTGACCCGAGTCTTTTCTTTGGATAATTCGCAACAGATCCGAAGATGCTGGGGACACCAACCCTGGCACGCGCAGCGCAGCGATCCCGTTCCCGATGGGCGAGTTCCTCACAACCCAGCTCGATTACGTCTACTTCGTCCACGGGCTCGGGCTCGTCCTGCTGGGCGCGGTCGCGACCACCATCTCCCGCTCGGCGTCCAACCGGCTGCCCTGGGGTTGGCTCGCGGCCTCCTCCTTCGGTCTCGGATTCGTCGAGTGGACCCGCCTCGCCGAGATTGCCAGCGGGCGGAGCCCGGCGTTGGGCCTGGCCGTCCCGGCGCTCCTGCTCGGGAGCTACCTGGCCCTCTTCGAGTTCGCGCGCCGGTCGCAGGCGGTGATCCGGGGAGCCGGGCCGGGCCCGTGGCTCACCTGGGCCGTGGCCGCGATGCCGGTCTCGGCGGTCGTCGTCGTGGGTCCCGCTGGCCTCGACACGGCGACTCGCGTGCTCGTCGCCGTTCCCGCGACCCTGTGGACCTCCTTCATCCTGGCGGCGACCGTGCGGCGCGCCGCGCCCGGACAGGGGGGCGGAGGGGCCCTGGCCTGGGCCGCGTTCTGCATGGCCGCCTACGGGATCACGTCGGGTGTCGTGCTCCCCGCGGGGCCGTTCGTTCCGCGCGGGTGGCCGACGACGGAGGCCTTCGTCGCGGGCACCGGCGTTCCCATCCAGCTGCTGCGGGCCGCGGCCATAGGCGGAGCCGCGCTCGGCATCTGGGCCTACGCGATCTCGCTCGACGCCCAGGGCCGGGTCGTCCGCAAGCGCTGGCGGTTCTTCTGGGTGGCGACGGCGACGCTGGGGCTGGTGCTCGCGGGGGGCTGGGTCGTCACCGAGCAGCTGGGACGCCGCCACGACCAGGAGCTGGCGGCAGAGGTCCAGGTGGACGCCGCCCAGGTGCAGGACCACCTGGTCATGGAGCTGGCGTCCGCGAGCGACGCCGCGCGCACGGCGGCCGGGTTCATCTCCCGCTTCGGCCTGGCACCGGCGGTGACGGGTGGGGGCTCGGCCCGGCTCGACGACGTCGTGGACGCCGTCGCGGGAAGGGAGGTGGACCAGGTCGCCTCCGTTCTCGACGCCTCGGGGACGGTCGTGGCCGCCTCCGATCGCGATCGCGCCGCGAGCTCCGTCGGGAAGGACCTCGGCCACCTCCCCTATTTCCGGGATGCCCTGGCCGGGGTTCCGGGCCGCTTCATCGGGCTCGGCATCACGAGCCAGGAGCCGGGCCTCTACGCGAGCGAGCCGATCCGGGACGGCGCGAAGGTCGTCGGCGTCGCGGTCGTGAAGCACGTCCTCTCGGTGAACTCCTTCGGCCCGCTCGGGATCGGGACGTCCTTCCTGGTGAACTCGGACGGCCAGGTCCTCCTCGCCGGCGCCGAGGCCTGGAAGGGTCGGCCGATGTGGTCGCTCGTCCGGGCGGAGGAAGCCGGCCCCCTTCCGCGCCCTGGCCCGCTCCTGCCGGGCGTTCTCTCGGGACTCGCCTGGGTGCACGTCGACGGGGCGCGCCACGTCGCCGTGCGCATCCCCCTGCCCGGCCTCGACTGGTCCATCGTCGCCTTCAAGAGGGAGACGCTCCGGGCATCCAGCCGGCTGCTCGGCATCCTCATCGCACTCCTGCTGTGCCTGGTCATCCTGGCGGCCTTCGTGATCCTCCAGCGGCAGCTCGGGACCGAGTCGCGGCTCGCCCAGAAGCACCGGGAGGCCGAGGGGCGCGCGCGCGAGCTCGCCCGCCGCGCCGACACCGACGCGCTGACCGGGATCGCCAACCGCCAGGGATTCAACGACGCGATGGCCCGCGAGTTCGCGCGCGCCCGGCGTTTCCGCCACCCGCTGGCCATCGTGATCGTCGACCTCGACCACTTCAAGCGCGTGAACGATCGGTACGGCCATCCGGTGGGCGACCAGGTGCTCGTCGGTGCGGCCCGCATGCTGGCCACCCGGGTGCGCGAATCCGACTTCGTGGCCCGCTGGGGCGGCGAGGAGTTCGCCGTGATCGCCTCCATGACCGACGCGGCCGGGGCGGCGCGGCTCGCCGAGAAGCTGCGTGCGCTCATGGAGGTGACGCACCTCGGGCCGGTGGGAGCCCTGACGGCCAGCTTCGGCGTGGCCGAGATGCGCCCCGACGACACGGTCGAGACCATGGTCCGGCGCGCCGACGACGTGCTCTACGAGGCCAAGTCCGGCGGGCGCAACCAGGTCCGCTGCGCCGAGTCCTGGGTGGACATGGAGGTGGTCGCCGCAGCCGAGAGCCAGGCAAGCCTCGGGAACCGCGACCCCGGCAAGCGCATCTACATGGACACCGGGTACGGACCCATCGACGTGGAGCACCAGGAGCTCTCCGAGGCGCTCGACGCCTTCGTCCCGCTCGTGCACGCCGGCGACGCCGCGGTGGTCCGCCCGGCGATGGCCAACCTGATCGCAGCGGTCGCCGACCACTTCGCGCACGAGGAGGCGCTCATGCGGAAGCGGGCCTACCCCTCGCGCGCCCGCCACGAGGAGGCGCACATGCTCTTCGTGGGCGACGCCAAGCGCTTCCAGGCGGAACTGGAACGCAACGGCGTGACGCCCGGCTTCCAGCAGTGGGCGGCCAGCCGGCTCCCGGAGTGGTTCCGGTACCACATCCTGGCCCACGACGTGGCCCTCGGGAAGTTCCTCGTCGGCGTCGCCGATGCTGGGCGGCCGGTGGACCGGAAGACGGAAGGAGCGAGGGCATGACGAGGACGGCGGCGCAGTGCCTGGGTTCGGCGGTCCGCATCGAGTGCCTGGCACAGGAGCTGTACGCGGGTCTCGCCGAGACCTACCTTCACCAGCCCTACCTCCGCGATCTCTTCGCGCAGCTCGCCGCGGAGGAGGGGCAGCACGCCATGCGCATCCGGCTTCTCGACCGCCACCAGGGGAAGGCTCCCTGGCCCCAGGAGACGATCGACCGGATGTCCGCCGACCTCGACGCCCTGGCCACGGAGATCGCGGCGATGCAGGAGTCGTTTCGCGTGATCGCCATGACGGCCGACGCGCGCCCGGTGCTCCGGCGCCTCGCCGAGATGGAGGTCCGCTTCGGATCGGTCCACGCAGAACAGCTGGCGCGCAGCGCCGAGCCGGAGATCCAGAGGCTGTTCGCCGCGCTGGCGGAGCAGGACGCCCATCACCGCGAGCTCATCCAGAACGCCCTGGGAAAGGCCGCGGCCTAGCGCTTCACCCCACGGAAGAGGGCGAACGCGCTGGTGTAGCCGTGGAGGAAGGTGGTCCCGCCCACCGGCCCGATCTCCCCGTTGCAGAAGAACCCGCCCAGCGCCGCCGGGCCGAGCACCTCCTCGAAGAGGCCGGTGTCGTGGTCGGGCCGGCCGAAGAGCCCGGAGCCGCGGCCGGTGCAGGAGAAGAGGAGCGCGCCCTGGGGCCGGGGAGCGCCGGTGTCCCGGCGAACCTGCAGCATCCTGCGCAGGTCCTCCCGGGCGGCCTCGGCGTCCCTCAGCACGAACTGCACGGCCTGCACGGGGTGGAGTTCCTCGCCCACCGAGATGGCGCCGGTCTCCGGATCGGCGCCGACGATGTTGCGGACGAGAAGCTCGCCGGGATCGTACTCGACCCGCTCCTCGCGCATGTCGAGCCCGAGGAACAGGGAGTGGCGCATCAGCTCCCGGTCGCGCGGGCCGAGCCCCGCGTGGATCTCGGCAAGCACCTCGAGCGGCTTGCCCCGATCGAGCTCCAGCAGCGCCCCGCGGCGGCAGCGGGTGACGAGCATGGGGCGGCCGATCGGTCGACAGCCCTGGGCGATGACCGTGTCGACCTCCAGGTCGCCCGTGAACGCCACGCCGACCGCCCCGCTCCGGTGGACTTCCTCGCCGAGCAGGAGCCGGTGCTCTCCCGGCGCAGCGCCGCCGCTCGCCAGCCCACCGAACTTGGGTGCGCGTGGATAGGCCCGGTCGAGGCCGCGAATGAGCGCGTCGGCATCGAGCGTGAACGGGTCGGCGAGCAGGAGGAACTTGGGACGTGCGCGGGGCCCGAGCCCGGCCAGGTCGTGCCAGGAGGCGGCCCCGGTCTCTGGATCGGGGAGCAACGGCATGTCCACGTGGAACCCGTTGCAGGCGACGCCCGGAAGCCACGCGCCGGTGAGGGAGAGCGCCGGCCCCTCCTCGGCCTCGCGGGCGTTCCCGATGACGCCGCTGCCGGTGCACCCGACGAGGAGCGCGCCGGGGTGGCGCCCGGCCGCGAGCTCGGCGAGGACCGCGAAGTCCTGCGCGTGGTGGGGCGAGGCGAAGGCGAGGAGGACGTCGGGGGCTCGCCCGCCCAGGCCGGACTCGACCCTCTCCACCGCCTCCGAGAAGGCACCGGAGGGGTCGGGTCGGCGGGAGAGGGCGGAGGCCCAGCGCATGGCCGGGGATCGTTATCGTCGCCGGCGCGTCGCCGCACGCTCCGTTGCCGGCTACCCCCCCCTTCGCCCGATGCGCAGGTCCTCGAGCGACTCCGTCAAGGGCACGTCCAGCACCAGCGTGGCCAGCCGGCGGTAGAGCGTGGCCGCCTCCCGGCCGGCGGCGAGCGTCCCGGCCAGGCGTGCGGCGCCGCGGATCCCCGCTGGCCAGCCCCGCGGATCGTCCGGAATTGACTCCAGGTGGACATGGCGCGCCAGGATCGCCGCCGCGGTCCTCTCCCCGAAGCCGGGCAGGCCGGGGATCCCGTCGGCGGGGTCCCCCACCAGCGCCAGAAAGTCGGGAATGCTCTCCGGTCCGATTCCGCGCCGGGCCCGCAGGGTCTCCTCGTCGATCTCGCGGTCCCGGATCCGGTCGACCTGCACCACGCGACGACCGGAGAGGCACTGGCCGAGGTCCTTGTCGGGCGTGAGGATGCGCACCTGCTCGACCTGGTCGCGGAATCGGGCCGCCGCCGTGGCCATCGCGTCGTCGGCCTCGAACTCGCGCATGGACCAGACGGTCACCCCGAGGGCGCGGACGGCCTCCTCGGCGGCATCGAACTGGGCGAGGAGCCCGGGCGGCACGCCCTCCTCGGTCTTGTATCCGGCGAAGAGGTCGTTGCGGAACGACCGGATGGGGTTGTCGAAGGCGACGGCGACGTGCGTGACCGCCTCGCGTGGGTCGCGCAGCAGGACGCGGAGCGAGTCGGCCAGGCCCAGCGTCGCCTTCACGTCGCGTCCGTCGGGTGACAGCCGGGAAGGGCGCCTCGAGAAGTGGGCCCGGAAGAGCTCGAAGGTCCCGTCGACGAGATGCAGGCGCACGCGCCCTCCGGCGGCCTATCCGGCGTACAGCCGCTCGAGCTCCTCGACCCGCGCGCGCAGCTGCTCCCGGACGTCCGGCGGGCCGGCCACCTCGGCCTGGCCGCCGTAGCCGAGGACCCAGCCGAGCAGGAAGTTCCCCGGGGCGAGCCGCGCCGTCACGGTCACCGAGCCGTCGGGGTTCCGGGTGGCGCGTTCCGGCCACTGCTCGAGCGCCAGCGCGGCGCCCTCGCCGGAGAAGCGAACCGACACGTCGCGCTCGCTCCCCGACAGGAAGTAGAGGCTGCGCGTGCGAAACCGGTCGACTGGTGGCCCCTTGTGCTCCCCGAAGAACCGGGTGCCGATGACCACCGACGCGATCCGGTCGAGACGGTAGAGGTGCTCCTCGCCCTTGGCCGGGTTCCAGGCGGCCAGGTACCAGTGGCCGTCCTTGTGGAAGACGACGCGCGGCTCGAGGGTTCGCTGCGCCGCGGTTCCGGACGCCTCGGCGCGGTAGTCGACCACCACCTCCAGGCGCCGCTCGATGGCCTCGGCGAGGGAGTCGGCCCACTCGCCGGGCGGGTCCACCGGGTAGTCCATGGCCCGGGCCAGGGTCTCCGCGGTCTTCCGGAAGGCCTCCGGGACGGCCCGCTGGAGCTTTCGCGCGGCGCTCGCGACCGCCTTGCCCGCGCTCTTCCCGAAGGGGCGGAGCGCGGCGATCAGCGCGGCCGCCTCGCGCAGCGAGAGCGGCGGCGGCGACGTGAGGTGCATGGCCCGGTCCACGAAGACCCGGCCCTCCTCGACGGAGACGAGGAGCGTCGCGTCCGGCAGGGACGGCCCGAACTCCATCTGGCCGAGCGCGGCGACGATCGCCTCCACCTCCTTGGGGCCGCGGGCGCCGGTGACGCGGACGGCCTTCTCGAGGGGGAGCCCCTTCGTTCCAGCGCGCCAGGCCTCGGGGACGAGGAGGAGCATCTTGCGGACCTGGGCGACCGGGCTGCTCACCGGGCCGCCTCCTTGCCGAGGCTCCGGGAGAGGGCCCCCAGGATGGCGCGCGCCATCTCCCGACCCTCGGCCGGCTCGAGGAGCTCGGCCTCCGGACCCCAGGCGAGCGCCTGCCGAACCAGCCCGCGCAGGTTGCGCACCACGACCCGGGCCAGGCGGGAATTGTCGGGCTCCCGGGTCAGCGAAGCGCGGGGGAGCAGCTTCGGCGCCATCGCTGCCAGGGAGCCGCGGAACCGCACCAGCGCCTCGACGGGCTCGTGCTCGAAGTACTCCCACGGCTCCTGGCGCGACCAGGCCCGGATGTCGAAGTCGACGGGGACCGCGTAGTCGTGTCCCCGCGGCTGGGCCGGGGCGAGATCCATGGCGCGGACCCTGTCCAGGTAGAACATCCGCACGCCGCCGCGAAGGTGGCAGTGCCCGACGAAGATCCAGTGGCCGCGCCGCCAGGCGTATCCGTAGACGTCCACGAGCCGCTCGGTCACCGACCCGTCCGCCTTCCGGTATGCGACCCGGAGCCGCTTCCGCCGCTCCACGACGTCGGCGAGCCGCCCGAGCCACTTCCCGGCCGCCGAGGGCGGGGCTGCGCCCCAGTCGGCCTCGAGCAGGGCCGCGCGCGGCGGGAGCCCCTTCGTGCCCACGGCGAGCTTGCGGAGCCCCGTCTCGAGGTCCTCGGAGAGCGGGTGGTCGTGGGTGCGCAGGGCTGCCTGTCCCGCGGTCCAGAGAACCGCCGCCTCCTCGGGCGAGAACTCCAGCCTGGGCAGGGTGCAGGAAGTGGGCTCGACCAGGTAGGCGCCGTCCCGGCCCTCGCTCTCCTCGAAGATGAGGGGGATGCCCAGCCGGTGGAGGTCGTTCTTGTCGCGCGTCCACTTCTTCTCCCGCGCCGCGCCTCCGCCCCTGTAATCGTCGGGGAAGGCCTCGTAGATCTGCTCGCGGGTGACCGGCACCGCGCGGGCGACGAGCCAGGCCGCGAGCTTGAGGAGCCGCGCCTCCGCTGCCGCCGATTTCAGCCGCGTCGAGGCCAAGAGGACGCGAAGTGTAGCCCACTGGCCGGTTGCCGGCGAGTTCACCCCCGGGGAATTCCCGGTGACCCGGGCGGCGCGCGCGCCAGCTCCGGGAACCGGATCGCCACCCCGTCGCCCAGGGAGGCCACGAGGCGGGCCAGCTGGCCGGGATCGCCGACTCGCAGGTGGCATAGGACGGATCCGGCTGAACTCCATTCCAGGAGCGCCGACGGGAAGAGGGCCGCGGCGAGCCCGGCGAATGGACCCTGGAGCGCTACCGAGGCCAGCACCGTGCGCCCCACCCCGGGTTCCAGGAAGCCGGTGGTCGAGAAGAACCGACGGTCGAATCCCGGGGGCGCGAGGTCGGCCCGGGCCGCCGCCCGCAGCACCCGCGCCCGGGCGATGCGGTCGACCCTGAAGAGGCGGAAGGCGCCGCGCCGGCGGCATTACGCGGCGGCGAGCCAGGAGCCCGCGCGCCAGGCGAGCCCGAGCACGTCCACCTCCCGGTCGGTCCGGGAGCCCCCGGCGTCGTCGTAGCGAATCCAGGCGCGGCGCCCTCCGGCGAGCGCGCGCGCGAGGAGGAGGAGCACCTCCCGTTCTCTGCCGTCCGAGGTCACGATGCGCGGGCGCTCCCGCCCCACCCGCCATCGTGCCCTGGGCACGGACACGCCTCATCCGGCCAGGTCGAGCGTGACCGAGCCGAGCAGCTCGAGCACGTCGGTGCCGACGATGGCCTGGACGCCGAGGAGCCGCATGGCCATCCAGACCGAGACCGGGGGCTCGGCAAACCCCACCTCGACCTCGCGGTCGCGGAAGCGTACGGGAACGATGCGCAGGGGCACCTGGAAATCTCCGCCGCCGTGAAAGAAGTCACGGGCCCACCCCGACACCGGGATCCCGTCGGTGTGCTGGTTCGAGAGGTAGGAGACCGGAGCCCCCGTGTCCACCAGGGCCAGCAGGGGGCTTCCGTCGACGTGCAGATCCTCGACCAGGAAGCGGGCCCGGCTGGAGCAGGGGAACGCGCCCTCCATCGGCGTCACCGGAGCGATGCCGAGCGTCCGGGATGGGAAGTCGAGGACCAACCGGTGTCCCCAGAGGAGATCGGTGCCGAGCAGGACGTCGACGCCGAAGTCCGGGGCGACCCCCGGCAACCGCCGGATATGCTCGGCCGCGGTCTCCACGGTGAAGCCCAGGACCCCGCTCGCGATCGAATGGGTGCCGTTCCCGAGCCGGATGTGGTCTCCGCGGCCGAAGGTCACCGGGGACCCGGTGTCGACGATGACTCGGCGCCCGTCGATCGTGGCGACGATGTGGCCGGCGACGAATTCGAACGGTGCGAGAACGGGGGAGGGCATTCCATAGATAGAGACGACCGGCCCGGTGAACCCTGACATCCCCCCGGTTACACCCCCTGAATGCTCCCTCTCCACCTGGTCGTCCTCCCCGGATGCGACCCCGCCCGGTTCGCCCGGGTCGGCGCGGGACTCCTGGCCCACGGTCACGAGGTCCCTGTGGTCGCCGTGGCCGGCTTCGCCGCGGAGGCCGTGTTCCTCGGGCGCCACCAGCGCGCATCGTCCACCGTGGACCTCCCGGCGGCGGCGGGGGTGCCCCTCCTTCGGCGGACTGGAGGCGGGCGAGCGCTCCTCGTCGGCCCCGGGGCGGTGGGGCTCCTCGTCTACACGCCCGCCGGCCAGCACCTGGCGCCCACGCCCTTTCCTCCCGACCGCACCACCAACCGCTACGTCCGTGGCCTGCTCGCCGCGCTGCGCCGGCTCGGGGCCGGCCACTCGGCATGGTTCGGCCGCGACTTCGTGTCGAACGACGGCAAGCGGGTGGCCACCGTCGCGCAGGAGGGAACGACGGGAGGGGCCCTGCTGCTCGAGGCGATGGTCGCGGTCGAGAGGGACCTCGCCCTCCCCGGCGCGCTCGCGATCGCCCGGACGCACTCCGACCCCCGCGCAGGGGGGCCCGCGCCCGTCTCCCTCGTGGACCTGTCCGGCCGCGCCGCCAGCCTCGACGAGGTCGCCGCGACCCTGGCCGAATGCTTCGGGCTCCTGGGCAACCGGGAGCCGCTCCTGCTGGAGGCGGACCTGCCCGAGGCGGACCACCCCCCGGCTCGGGAGGACGAGGTCGGCCTCGCGGAGAGCGGCTCCCAGGAGATCCCCATCGGGTTTCTCGAGGCGCTCACCGGCGTGTCGTCCGGACGGCTGGTCGGGCCTCGCATCCGCGGGGACTTCATCGCGGCGGCGGAGACCCTCCGCAGGCTCGAGGCGTCGCTCGAGGGAGCACCGCTCGACCCGGCCGCGGTCGGCCGGCGCGTGGACGAGGCCTTCCACGGCCCGGGCGCCTTCCTCCAGGGGGTGACGAAGCTCGGGGATGTTGCACGGGTGGTGAACCTGGCGGGCCGCGCCGCCGCGACGCGCACCGGGGTCGCCTGAAGCCGCCGCTACCGCGGAAGCCGGTCGAGCCGGTCCGCCTCGGTGACGCCGGCGGTCCAGGCGTCCGCCTGCACCTTGTGCCAGATGGGGAGCTCCACCCCGTCGACCGCGACGTACCAGCGGCCGTCCTTCATCCAGACGCGGACCTCGCGAGCTCCGACCCGGAAGGTCGCCACGGGTTGCTGGGTCACGGCGTGCTGACCTCGACCATCACGCGCTTCCCGAGGTCGTCGACCTGGGCGAGCAGGGCCCGGATCTCCGCGCAGTGGGGGGTGCGGATGCGCGCGGCGCGGATCAGGGCGCCCCGGACGTCGGCGAGGCTGGCGTCGAGCGCCATGAGGTGGGTGAGACGCATGTCGATGACCGGCTCGTCGCGCATCGGCGGAGCATACGCCTTCTGGTAATAAAGGGATCCCCCGGAGGACACGTGCCCTTGGATGCCGACCTGATGGACCAGCTGCGACGCGTTCTCGCGGCCGTGGAGCAACTCCTGCCCCGGCCCGTCCCGGAGACCGACTGGGAGGTGCACCACGCTGCGGGATGGCGGCGGCGGCCGCTTTCGGGCTGGCTCGAGCCGATGCGGTCCCAGGGCGGACCCGGGCTCGACGACCTGCTCGGCATCGACGAGCAGAAGTCGGTGGTGGAGCTGAACGTCAGGCAGTTCCTGGCCGGCCTGCCGGCCAACAACGTGCTGCTCTGGGGAGTGCGCGGCACCGGCAAGTCGTCGCTGGTCCGGGCGCTCCTCGCCGCCTACGCCCCGCGCGGCCTGCGCCTGGTGCAGGTGGACAAGGCCGACCTGGTCATGCTGCCCGACATCGTCGACGGCCTCCGGGACGAGCCCTACCGCTTCCTCCTCTTCGCCGACGACGTCTCGTTCGAGCCCGGAGAGTCGAGCTACAAGGCCCTGAAGAGCGCCCTGGACGGCTCGGTCTACGCCATTCCCGAGAACGTGCTCATCCACGTCACCTCGAATCGCCGCCACCTCCTGCCCGAGTTCGAGACCGACAACCGCGGCGCGTTGCTCGTCAACGACGAGATCCACCACGGCGAGGCGGTGGAGGAGAAGATCTCGCTCTCCGGCCGCTTCGGCCTGTGGGTGGGATTCCATTCCTTCAGCACCGACCAGTATCTGGCGGTGGTCCGGCAGTGGATCGACCGGATGTGCGCGGCGCGGGGGACCGAGCTTCCCTGGAACGAGCGCTCCCGCGAGGCCGCCATCGCCTGGACCCACAAGAAGGGGGACGCGAGCGGCCGGATCGCCTGGCAGTTCGCCGCCCACTGGGTGGGGAGCGAGCTGCTGGCTCACTCCATCTCGAAGGCGAGGTAGTTGAGCCGTCCCTGTCGCTCGATCTGGAGCACGACCGGGGCGCCCGCCTTCACGGCGAGCACGGCCTCGCGCAACCCCTCCACCGACTCGACCCGGCTCCCGTTCATGGCGTGGATGACGTCGCCGGGCTGGAGCGCGATCCCGCTCGCGCCACCCTCCACGGTCCGGGCCGCCACCACCACCCCGTAGCCGATGCGGAGCGGAGGGATGATGCCCCGGAGCTTGTCGCTCACGTCCACCCCCAGGATCCCGAGACGCGGCACCAGTCCCTTGTCCGGGTTGGCGAGGTCGGCGAGGAGGTCGGTGGGCTGCTTCGCCTCCGGGGCGTTCACGGTGAGTTCCACCCGGGCGCCCCCGCGCAGGACGGCCAGGAGGACCGGCTCTCCCACCTGGTGGAGGAAGAGCGCCCCGGTGAGCGCGGGCAGGCTGTCGACGGGCCGTCCGTCGAAGGTGTCGATCACGTCACCCGGCCGCACCCCGGCCGCCGCCGCCGCCGATCCGGGCACGACGTCGGAGACCACCACGCCCCAGTCGCGCGGGAGGTCGAGGCCCGTGGCCAGCACCGGCGTCACCGCCTGGGCGGTGATCCCCGCCTCGATTCGCCGGACGTAGCCGAACTTGCGCAGGCTGTCGTAGGCGAAGCGGACCATCGGCGCGGGAATGGCGAAGCCCAGCCCCTGGCTGCCGCCGGACTGGCTGACGATGAAGGTGTTGATCCCCACCAGGACGCCGTCCGCGTTCACGAGCGGCCCACCGCTGTTGCCCGGGTTGATCGGCGCATCGGTCTGGATGAGCAGCATGGGCGTGGGAAGGGGCGTCACCACGTCGATCTGCCGCGCCGACGACGAGACGACCCCCATGGTGACGGTGTTCGCGAGCCCCTGCGGGCTGCCCACGGCGAAGACCAGCTCGCCCTGCCGGACCTTGGCGGAGGGATCGAGGGCGAGGGTGGGGAGGCCGGTCGCCTCGATGCGGAGCAGGGCGAGGTCGATGCTGGCCTGGGTTCCCACCACCCGCGCCTCGTAGATCCGCTGGCTGCCGCCCCTCGCGGTTGTTCCCTCGCCGTCGGCGGGCGCCGGCAGGACGACCTGGATCCTCTGTGCGCCGTGGATGACGTGCTCGTTCGTGAGCACGAAGCCCGCCGGGTCGACGATCACGCCGGATCCGATGCTGCGCTGGCGCGAGACGAGCGATCCGTCCGCTCCGCCGGCCTCTCCGGCCGGGCCATATCCAATGACCCGGATCTGCACCACCGCTGGGGAGACCTTCGCGACCAGGCGGGACACGGCCGCGTTGAGCTCGTGGAGAACCGGTGATGCGGCCGACCCCTTTCCGGCCTGCGCGAGGGAGGGCCCGGCCGGGGCGAGGAGCGCGAGCGCAAGCGCGGCGCGGAGGACGGGAGCGAATCTGTCGAGAGGGAGCATCGGGAAACCTCCGCCTCATGCCTAACATGGGGAGGCGCCATGTCTTCCACCCCCAAGCTCCTCGGCTTCGAGTTCGCGAGCCTCTGCCTGATCGCCTTCCTGGCGATCTCGAACGGGACCGCCTACTACGACCTCTTCGGCCACCTGGCCTCGCTGGGAATCCCGGCCGGGCTGCGCGGCCTCGTGGTCGGTGCCTACCCGCTCGTCGCCATGGCGCTGTACCTGGTGGCGAGCCCGTTCCTCACGGCGAGGCGTGCACCCCGGGCCATGCTCGCAGGCATCGCCATCCTGGTCGCCGGCGGCGTCTCGTTCCTGTTCGTCCAGTCGTTCTGGGGCCTCCTGCTGCTCCGCGGCGCCTGCGGCGCGGGCGGCTTCCTCCTCGGCGCCGGGGCGATGGCAATGCTCGTCACGGTGATCCCGCCCGGGCGCAGCGGGCAGGCGTTCGGCATCTACTCGGTGGCGATCCTGGCGGCCTACGGCGTGGTTCCGGCCGCGATGGACGGGGTGGTGCCGCGCCTCGTGGGAGTGACCACCGCCTACGCGCTGGCCGGGCTCGCGCTCCTGCCGGCGGCGGGCCTCGTCCTGGCGCTGGGTCGCCGCATCCATCCTCCGGTGGCCGGCCCGGGCGGTGACCCCCACCTGCCCTCCTGGGCGGACCTCCGGGCCAGCCTCTCGCATCGCCGCCTCGTTCTCGTGCTCGCGCTCGGCGTCGCCTACTTCGCGAACTGGAGCAGCCTCTACTACCTGTTCAAGGGCTTCGCGACCGGGCGCGGGCTGGGAAACGTGGGCGCCTTCTTCACCGTGCTGACGGCGGTGATGATCGGGATCCGGCTCCTCGGAGGACGCCTCTTCGACCGCTTCGACAAGTCGAGGCTCGCCACCTTCTCGTTCGCGATGATCGCGGTCGGCCACCTGGCGCTCGCGAGCCTCCCGATCGGCGCGGCACCGCTGGTCGGCGCCTTCTTCGGGCTCGGGCTCGGGGCCGGCTACCCGGCCCTGAACGGACTGGTGTTCGAGCTGTCCGAGCCGCGCCTCCGCCCGCAGAACGCCAATCTGATGATGTTCGCGATCCAGCTCGGGTCGTTCCTGGGGCCGGCCGTGGGCGGCGCCCTGGTGGCGCGATGGGGCTACCCCGGGTACTTCGCAGGGAGCATCCTGCTCGCGGCCGCCTCGGCCGCGCAGGGCGGGATGCTGCGTGTCCGCTACGGAGCGGGCGGGAACACGTCCAGGACGCGAACCTGATCGAGCACGGCCCGCCCCTTCCGCTCCACGCGAACGGTGAGCTGCGAGTTCTGGAGGCGTCGAAACTGGGCGTCCAGATCCGGGGTGACGTCGACGATCTGGAAGACCTTCCCGGTGGCGTCGGTCACGGCCCAGTACGAGGTCTCGGCCGGTCCCTTGCGAGAGAGGTATCCGGAGAGGACCACGGTCCCGGTGGCCTGCCCGTCGACCGATGGCGGCCCGGGTGGCGACGGCGTCGCCTGGGCGCAGCCGAGGAGGGCGGAGGCCAGCACCACGATCGCGGAGCGGGTCACCGGTCCCCCTGCTGGATCACCAGCGTGATCGACGTTCCGGCCGGGACGACGACGCCGGTGCGCGTGTAGACGGTCCGTCCGGCAGCGATGGTGTCGAGCTGGTAGGTGTGGCTCCCCGAAGGGAAGTCGAGGCCGAGCGACGCCGCGGTCGCCTTCCGGCTCGTCGTGTATGCGGTCACGTCGATCGCGGCGAGCGTGTATTCGCCGGAGACCTTCGACGGGTACCCGTAGCCCTCGGGCGAGCCGGCCAGGGGGAAGAGGCCGAAGATGGAGGCCCCGACACGCGCGAATTCGTCGGAGAAGCCCGTGCCGCCGCCGGACCGGATGAGACCGTCGACGCAGTCGATGCCCGTCCCCACGCAGTCGATGGCCCCGGAGAGGATCGAGGTTCCGTAGCGCCGATCCACGAAGGCGGCGAACGCCCCGGCCAGCGCGTAGCTGTTCTGCACCGGGTACTCCCAGCCGACGAGCGTGATCCCTCCGCCGGACGCGACGTAGGGGTGGATCCGCTGTCCCGGGACGATGGCGACGTGATCGGGCGTCGCGAACGGCGTGACGATGTCGTCCGTCATGGTGGCCGTGGTCTCCTCGAGCCAGGTGTCGAAGGGCGCGTCGCGGGAGACGCTGCGCTGGTAGAAGTTCACCATGTGCGTGAGCTCGTGCAGCAGGGCCGATCCGATGTAGCCGCGGCTGGTGTCCCGGACGTGGATCTGCGTCGCGTCGATGAAGAAGGCGAGCGCCTCGTTCGACGACGCGTACTGGGGTCCGGTAGGACCTCAGGACGTCGTTTCCGCCCCAGAAGTAACCCGCCCAGTCCTTCTCGCTCAGCGCTCCCGGGACCTCCAGGAAGACCACGTTCACGTCCTGGAGGGCGGGCGAGTCGGAGATCAGGAATCTTGCGATGGCCGGATCGACGGTGCCCCAGACGTCCCCGAGCAGGGCCTTCACGCGGCCGAAGCCACCGTCCGTCCCGGCTCCCGCGGCCCCGCAGAACGTCGTCTCGAAGTACGCGAGGTCGTCCGGAGTCAGGCTGCCCGAGGCGGTGGACGCCGGGTCGACCCAGAAGACGGCCCTGCGACCGCCAGGCAGGTCGCAGGTGGCCTGGGCGACCGTGTCGTAGACGGCGACCGGATCGGCGATCACCTCGTTCCAGGTCCGGGAGTCGCCCACGGCGGGCGTGGGCAGGACCGGCACGGCAAGTGCCGCCCGCGGCCGGAGCGCCCGGACCGTCGCCGCGCTTCGAAGGGAGAGCCCGATCCGGCGGTTCTCCTCGAGGAGACCGCGGTGCCGCTCGTCCCGGGCCACCTCGACCGGGTCGAGCCCGAAGGCTTCCTCCGTGCGGAGCGAGGGCGCCGGAGGGAACGAGAGCGATCCGGCCGCGGGAAGGGGCGCAGGGCCCGCCGTCCCGTTCGAGAAGACCAGGGCGGCTTCCATGCCGGGCGTGACCCCCCCGATGTGGATGTCGATGGTCTGGGAAACCCCCGTCGTGTTCCGGTAGCGCCAGACGCCCACGCCGCTGCCGGAATACTGGGACGCGCTCACCGCGCCGCACGAGGCGCCGGAGCAGGCCGGCTCGAGGACCGTCGGCGGGGCGGTCACCGTGACGGTGGCCGTCCGCGTGGCGCTGCCCCCCGGACCCGTGGCCGTCAAGGTGTAGGTCGTGGTCGCACCCGGTGTCACGGTCGTGCTCGAGCCCGTGACCACCCCGACGGCGGGGGCGATGCCGAGGGAGGTCGCACCCGAGACGCTCCACGAGAGGGTGGAGGGCGAGCCCAGGACGACGCTCGCCGGAGTGGCGCCGAAGGACGAGATGATCGGAGCGGGGTCGCCGGCTGTACCCCCTCCGCAGGCCGCGGCGAGCAGGGCGGCGAGCAGGGCGGCGGTGGTCCGGTGGACCGGGCGGGGGCGATCGATCACGGGGGTTCCTCTGGAGTCGTCCGGCGGGTCCGCTCCCGAGGATACATCCGGAAGCTACCCGCTCGCTCGTCCTTCCGGGGACCGGACGCGCGAAACGGCGGCCCCGCAGGTCGGAGCCGCCGCCTCGCCGAGTTCACCGTGAGGCTATCGCCGGCCGTGCCCCCCCGGCCCGCAGGTGAAGCGGCCGCGCAGGTCGGCGCAGGCCACCACGCAGACCGCCGCGCTGCCCTCCACCGGGACGACGCACGTGCCGGGCAGTGCCTCGTGGCGGCGGCCGAGCGTGCAGGTCGCGCCCGCCGCGAGCCCCGCGCAGGCCTGCTCGCCGTGCGGGAGGAGGTCCTTCCGCGGCGCGCAGGCGAGGGGGCCGGTGCTGGCCGGACCCAGGCTGCACACGCCGGAGGCGGATCCCATGCCGAGCGGGCCCGTCATCGTGCAGGCGTCACCGGCGGCGAGGGAGGCGCAGGCGTCGACGGCTGCCTGGGGCGGGATCCGGACGCGCCCGCAGACGAGGGTCGCGCCGTCCCGGGCCGTCCCGCAGACTCCGTCGCGGGTGTTGCCGAAGGCCTCGGCGACCTGGCAGGCGTCGCCGGTGGCCTTGCCGGTGCAGGCGTCCACGAGCTCCTGCGGAGGGGCGGGCGGGTTCGGCGCGCAGGCCACAGCGGAGCCGTCGAGGGTGGCGCGGCAGGTGCCCGCCACGGCCGGGGCGCCGTCGGGCGGGGTGAGCTCGCAGGCGTCGCCGGCGGCGATGCCTGCGCAGGCCGCGACCTGCTCGTCGGCGGGGGCGCAGAGGAGGGTGCCGGAGGCAGCGGTGCTCGCCTCCAGGGCAGAGGAGAGGGCGCTGGTGGCTTCCGCCGGATCGGGGGTTCCCCCGCCGCACGCGCTGATCAGGGCTGCGAGGGCGAGGAAGGAGGCGAGGAGAAGGGGCTTCCGGACGTGATTGGAGGTCATGGCGGGTCCAACACCGGCGCCCGGGAAAGGATGCGTCCTGACACCCACATTGGCTACACTGCCGTGTCGTGACGCCCCTCCTCACCCCCGCGGACGAGAGTGAGCGCCGGCTCGGACTCCTCCGGGCGGGAATCGCCGGGCTGGGGCTCGAGGGGGCGCTCCTCCTCCAGGCCGTGGACGTCCTCTGGATCTCGGGCACCCGCCAGAACGCCGCGCTCTGGGTGCCCGTCGAGGGGGAGCCCGTGCTCCTCGTGCGCAAGAGCCTGGAGCGGGCCCGGGCCGAGAGCCCGCTCGCCCGGGTCGTCCCTTTCCCCGCGTCGAGGGAGCTGGCGCCGCTCCTGGGTCCGGTGCGCCGGCTCGGGCTCACCTTCGACACGGTTCCGGTGGCGGTGCAGCAGTTCTGGTCGCGGGCCCTGCCCGGCGTCGAGTGGACCGACGTCTCGGGCCTCGTGCGCGACTCGCGCAGCGTGAAGTCGCCCTGGGAGCTCGATCGGATGCGCGAGACCGCCAGCCTCCTGGGCGGCGTCTTCCGCGAGATCCCCTCCTTCCTTCGCCCGGGGATGCGCGAGGTGGACCTGTCGGCCGAGATCGAGGTGCGCATGCGCCGCGCAGGGAACGAGGGCAGCCCCAGGGTCCGCGGGTTCAACCAGGAGTTCTTCATGGGGCTCGCCATCGCCGGAGGGGCCGCCACGGCGCCGAGCTACTTCGACGGGCCGGTCACCGGCCGGGGGCTCTCGCCCTCCTCGCCCCTGGGCGCCTCCGTGGACCTGATCGCGCCCGACGTGCCCGTGCTCCTCGACTACACGGCCATCCGGGGCGGCTACGTCACCGACATGACCCGCATCGCCGTGTGCGGCCGGCTCGCACCGGAGCTGGAGCGCGCATTCCAGGTCGCCCGCGACATCCAGGAGGAGCTCGCCCTGGCGCTCGCCCCCGGCTCGGTGCCCAGCGAGCTCTTCGCGACGGCGCGGAAGCGTGCCGAGGAAGCCGGCCTGGGCGATCGCTTCATGGGACCCCCGGGGGCGCAGGCCCGGTTCGTCGGGCACGGGATCGGGCTCGAGCTCGACGAGGTCCCCGTTCTCGCCCCCGGCTTCGACGCACCCCTTCGCCTCGGACAGACGCTCGCCATCGAGCCCAAGTTCGTCTTCCCGGGCCAGGGGGCGGTCGGGATCGAGAACACCTGGGCGGTTGGCAAGCGGGGTGGAGAGCGGATCACCGATCTTCCTGACGACCTGATCCGGGTGTAGTGCCCCGCGCCAGCTCCCTCTCCGCCTGGGCGTCGAGGCCATAGGCGTCCTCGACGAAGTGCTCGGTCCCGTCCGGGTCGACCGCGGCCGTCCCGTAGACGAACACCACCTGTACCGGCTCGCGCAGCCTCACCGTGGTGGACCGTTCCCGGGCCACGGCCTCGGCGATGCGCGCCGCGTCCCAGCCCCGCTCCTTGCTCAGCACCCACGCAGCCAGCGCGCTGGGGTCCTGCAGCCGGATGCAGCCGTGGCTGCGGTCCCGCTGCGGAAGACCGAAGAGGCTCCCGTAGGGCGTTCCGTGCAGCGCGATGCACTGCGCGTCGGGGACGACGAACTTCACGGCGCCCAGGTCGTTCCTCGGGCCAGGACGCTGGCGCAGGGTCAGCTCTCCCTTCGCAACGCGGGCGAGGACGTCCTCGGTGGGGTGGAAGGTCTCCGCGTCCTCTTCCGGCCGAGCCACGATCTCCATCCCGTGGCTGGCCAGCCAGGCCGGGTTCGCCCGCGCCTTGGGCAGGATCTCCTCCTCGAGGATTCCCGGGGGCGGCACCCAGTACGGCCGGAAGACGACCTTCGTGATGGAAGCCGCGAGCATGGGAGTCGCGTGGCTGCGCGACTCGCCGATCACGGTGCGGATCCCGAGGTCGGTGGACCCTCGCTCCACGTCGACGGCCCAGAGCTCCGCCCGGGGGATCTCCACGACCACGACCCGCGGTCCGGGATCGGGCAGCCACCGCCACCGCTCGAGGGCGAGCTCTATCTGGCGGACCCGGCCGGAAGGCG
This sequence comes from uncultured delta proteobacterium, assembly GCA_963802065.1. Lineage (GTDB taxonomy): Bacteria > Myxococcota > Myxococcia > Myxococcales > Anaeromyxobacteraceae > CAIOAK01. The sequence goes on from CAWDHF010000012.1 coordinate 500,062, forward strand.
GGACGTTCACGGCCGTCACCGTCCGCCTCCCGACGATCCCGTCCTCGACGAGGGCGTGCCGCTCCTGGAAGCGCCTCACCGCCGCCACGAGCGCGGGATCGTAGAGGTCCGGACTCGCGGGGAGCGAAGCGTCCGCGGGGAGGTCGCCCAGCACCAGGAGGCGGGCGCGCAGCGGAGGGATCCCGCTCCAGCTCGCCCCAGGCTCCACCTTGGTGGCGGGCAGCGGAACGTCGGGGAGCGCCGGACCGGCCGCCAGCGCGCGGTGCCGGGCCAGCGCCGTCTTCAGCCGCGCGTATCCTGGGTGGCGCGGCTCGATCGCGGCCACCACCGCGGCCGGGTTCCCCCCGGCACGGGTCTCCCGGACGAGGCGGGGGCGGTCGAGCACGCGGGCAGGCAGCTCGGGACCCCGTCCGGCGCGCGGCGCCTCGACACGACCTCCGTGCACGGCCGAGAGGAAGCGCATCCACTCCACGGTGAGTGCAACATCGAGGACGGCCCGGTCCCGGGCGGGCGCGCCCGGGGCCGCCACCCCTCGCGCGGCCTCCGCGAGCCGTCCGGCGTCGAAGCCGGCAGGGTCGAGTCCCAGGGCGGCGCCGTCCCCGATGGACCTCACGGTGGCCTCCAGCGCCGGGGCCGGACGCCCGTCCTCGAACCAGAGGAGCCCGGACGCACCCTCCGGGTAGAGCATGCGCAGGTCCGCGGCGACGTCGCGCAGGCCGGGCCGGCCGAGCCACGGATGACGGGACTCGCGGACGACCTCGTCGACGGCTGCGCTCGCCTCGTCGGCAGCCGCGGTCGCACCCGCGGACGTGGGCAGGGTCAGGAGCCCCGCGAGGATGGTTCCGATGTACCGTCTCCGCCCTGCTCGCATGGCGCGGTCGCTCCTCCCTCCACCGGGGTACGCCCGTGCAGAAGTACGCCTGCCAGGGTAAGTATGCGCTTCATGTCCATCTCCCGCCGCACCTTCGTCGCAGGCGTCGCAGCCGGGGTGGGGGCCCTGGCGCTGGCCCCGATGCGCTCCCTGGCCTCCCCGGCAATCCGGGGCGAGCGGGTCCTCTCCTTCGTCCACACCCACACCGGCGAGCGGCTGTCCTTGCCGTACTGGGGCGACGGCGCCTACCTGACCGGGAACCTCTCCCGGGTCGATGCCTTCCTCCGCGACTTCCGCACCGGGGAGCGGCACCGCCATCGACCCGGCGCTGCTCGACCAGCTCCACCTCCTCCGGCTCTCCACCGGCGCCACCGCCCCGTTCCAGGTCATCAGCGGATACCGCTCACCGCAGACCAACGCGGCCCTGCGCGCCGGCGGCGGCGGCCAGGCGAGCCGGAGCCTCCACATGCAGGGGCGCGCCATCGACGTGCGCCTGGCCGACGTCCGGTCCTCGGTCCTGCGGGACGCGGCGCTCGAGCTCGGGCTCGGCGGGGTCGGGTTCTACCGGTCGCAGGACTTCGTCCACGTCGACACCGGCCCGGCCCGGCACTGGTAGCCACTACCCGGCAGCGTCGGCCCGGCCCCTGACGAACCGGGCCATCTCCGCGTCGGCGCCGAGCACGTGCTCCTCGAGCCAGCGTTCCATCCAGCGCCCCATCTCGACGAGGCGGAGAGCCTTCGATCGACCGGCCGCATACTCCGCCTTTCTCCGTGCCAGCTCGGTCGCGAAGGAGAGGTGGAGGGACCAGTGCGCGTCGAGGCCGGGGTAGCCGGCCTCCCACATGGCGCGCTCCTCGGTCGCGAAGTGCTCGGCCGCGTAGCGCTCCAAGAAGACCAGCACGCCCTCGGCGAGCATCAGGTCTCCGCTGCGGGCCGCCTGGCGAAGCGTCGAGACGTTCGCGATCAACTCCTCGTGCTGCTGGTCGATCTGGCGGATGCCGGTGGCGAGGTCGGGGCGCCAGATCCCGGCTCCCGCTCCGGCCGGGACGGGCGCGCGATGCAAGCCGAGTGGGGCGAGGGACATGGCGGCCTCCGGGGCAATCCTCCCGGATCCAGTCTGCGACTCCGCCACTCGCCGTTCAAGGGACGGATCGTCGCGGACGGAAGAATGAGAGAGCCCAAAGGCGTGAATTCCCTACATCTGCCGGAGCCGTCGCTGGAGGGCGGCTCCGGCCGCCCGCTACGCTCCCAGGAGGTCGAGGCAGTAGTCGTGCGCCTCGAGCGCGGCCCGGTCCATCTCGCCCGCATTCACCCTGCGTACGATCTCCTCGCGGGACAGGTCGAAGATGGCCTCGAGGATCTGCCCGTGGAGCGCGGGCCTGGCCTGGCCGACGACGAAGAGCACGCGCGCGCTGTGCTGGACGTAGCGGGGGGAAAGCAGCTGGCGGCGGAGCAGTTCCATGATGACCGGGGCCTTGCTCCGGTCGAAGCGCCCGGGCGCCCCGCTCCGGTCCTGCTCGGCGAAGAAGGCCGCCGTCCACTCGTCGTGATAGGCGAAGACCTTGTCGAAGAGGGCCCGGTCGAGGCGAGCGCCCGCCACGACCGGCTCGGCCTGCTTGCCCAGCACCACGCCGTCGGCGGTGAGCTCCTGCCGCAGGAGGTGTCCGTCCTTCGTGACCGGCGCCTGGTGGTGGGCCAGCGACCAGAGCCAGGAGACGTAGATGCGGTAGGTGGCCAGGTCGTTCATGAAGCGCAGCTTCAGCTCGTAGTCGTCGATGGCCGCGGCGAAGTTCCCGTTCAGGATCTGGAAGCCGTAGTTGGCCGCCATGTAGAGCGAGTGCTGGACGTGCTCGATGGTCACGTCGCCCTTCGGCACCTGGTAGATGGCGTCCCAGAGCTGCGGGGAGAGCAGCTTCTCGGGGGCGTCGATCGACTCGCGGGTGATCACCACGGGGGTGATCTTGCCTGCGGCGTCGAGCACCCCGCGCGACTGGAGCAGCTCCCGCTCGGCGGGGGAGAGGCCGCTCGACGCGGTGGGGACGGCGCGCCCGGCGGTCTCGACGGTATCGAGCGGCCGATCGACCATGGACTGCAGCTCGGCGAGCTTGGCCTGCAGGGGGCCATTGCCCGCGGCCACGTACTCGACCTCGGGGCTCGCCACCCAGCTCTGCCGGTAGGCGTCGTAGAGGCGGCCCTTCACCGCGCCGGAGAGGATCCCGGCGAGGGTGGGGCGCGCACCGGCCGGCAACGGCGCGTCGGGGACGAAGGTGAGCCCGAGGAGCCGCTCGCGCAGCTTGTCGACCACCATGGCGCGGATCGCCAGCGGGTTGTAGCGGGCGCGGCCGTACGGATCGCCCATCTGGTAGATCATCACGGCCGCCATGCCGCCGATGGGCGAAGCGTGCGTGAGCGCGCCGTCCTTCATGCCCGCCATGGTCATGAGCAGCGCGTTGTAGCGCTGGTAGGCGATCATGTTGGGCGTGGCCATCCCCACCGACTGCGGGTCGGGGAAGATGCCCTTCGGGTCGTCCTTCCACATCTCGATGAGGCTGCCCAGGTAGTCCCAGCGCCCCACGTTGGTGCCCAGCAGGCGGCGGCGGAACGTCCAGGCGATGGCCGGGAGGTAGCGGCCGGCCATGCCCTCCTCGTAGAGCATCTTGGTCTTGATGGTGCCGGCGGGGACGCCGATGAGCTCCTCGATCCGGGAGAGCAGCCGCTCGACGATGAGCGCCTCGCGCGGCGTCTGCATCTTGGGGATGTAGAAGTAGGTCCCGCTGCCGGCGCGCTCGAGCGCGTCGAAGTTGTTCAGGGTCCAGAGCACGGTGATGACCACCAGGCCAGGGGCGGGCCTGCCGTCGACCGTGACGTGGTCGTAGCGCAGGTGGATGCTGGGCGGGCGGGCCAGCCGCGTGGGCCACTGGGCCGGCGGCCGGTCGATCTTGTAGCTGCGGGTCTTCCCCTTCTTCACCACCTCGTAGGGCTTCGTGTCCCAGGCCCCCGCGAAGATCTCCTTGGCGTTCTGCATGGCGGCGAAGACGCCCACCGGCTCGCTGGCCGGCGCGCCCTCGGGGTGGAAGTGGGGAGGCGAGGCGTCCTCGAAGTCCGGCATGTTCATCGGCGCGGGGCTGTTGAGCGCGTTGAACGCCATGTCGAGCGGCGCCCAGGGGCCGGTCAGCTCGAGGCCGGCGATCTTCCCGGGGTGGACGTGGTCCGGGATGGCCACCTGGTCGTTCATCCGCCACCGCCAGGGAGTCTCGCGCCCGAGGAAGTTGTCGACCAGCCCCTGGACGATCTGCCGATAGGTCCAGGGCTTGCCCGAGATGGGATCCTCGAAGCTCTCGTCCCAGCCGGGCCAGGCGTACTTCGCGGCCACCGGAGCCGGCGCCGAGAGGATGGCCCGTCGGGCGGCCAGCGCGTCGGCGATGGCCGGGTCGATCTCCCGCGAGAGCAGGGTGATGGTCTCGTCGACGTCGAGCACGCGCCCGTTGACGGTCTGCTTCCCGAAGAGTGCGGGGAACTTCTGGAGGATGTCCGCGCGGATCATGGTGTGGGCTCCTGGTTCGGTCACTTCTCGGCGATGAGCTTCGTGACCGCCGCCTTGTCGGCGGCGAGCAGCTCCTTCACGCGGTCCTGGGCGACGTCGGCGACGATGATCTCGCCGACCTCCTCGTTGACCACGCTGAAGAGCCCCTGGCGCTTCATGCCCTCGGCCTGGCGCTGGTTGTCCTCGGTCGGGGTCACGTAGTGCACCGAGTAGATCTTGTAGCGGTGCACGAGGAAGAGCTGGAGCAGCGTCATGAGCCGCTTCTTGCGGAGCGCCAGGTCGAAGTTGTTCTGGTCGCGGACCGAGAGGATGTTGCGCCCCTTGCGGTCCTGGATGACCGCGAACACCACGTTGGCCCGCACCTTGCCGTCGGGCCCGACGAGCCCGAGCTCGAGCAGGTCGGATCCGGCGCTGCGCGGCTTGAGCGACACCTTGAGCTTCTCGGCGAGGCCGTGCTGCTTCCGCCAGATGTCGATCCACTCCTCGAGGACCTTGACCGGGACCTCGGTCTGCACCAGGTGCTGGTGCTGGGTCGAGCCCTGCCCCATGGCCTTCGTGGTGGACGTGCGCCCGGAGATGGACATGAGGCCGGCGTCGGCGCGCGGGCCGCCCACCAGGGTCTGGGGCGTCCGGTAGCCCGACTCGAGGAGCCGGAACTTCCGCTGCAGCCGGGCCAGCGCCAGCATTCCGTCCTGGCGGAGGGCGGTGGCGAACTCCTCGGAGGCGAGCCCGTCGATCTGGTGGCCGCCGTAGGTGATGAAGTTGAAGACGAAGCCCATCTTCCCGAGCTCGACGGGGAAGGCCCGCATCTGCTCGTCGTTCATCCCGGTGGTGTCCCAGTTGAAGGACGGGGAGAGGTTGTAGGCCATCATCTTGTCCGGGTAGACGGCGTGGATGGCGTCGGCGAACTTCTTGGCGTCGTGGAGGTCGGCGGTCTTGGTCTCCATCCAGAGGATGTCGGCGAAGGGGGCCGCCGCCAGCGACTTGGCGATGGCGTAGTCGATCCCGCCGCGCACCTGGTAGTAGCCGTCCGGCGTCTTGGCGTGCTCGCAGTCCCAGGTGATGTCCACGCCGATCTGGCGCGCCTTGGCGCGCGCCTTGTAGAACGGCATGCTCCCGGCGTAGGCGAGCCACTGGTCCTTCGTCATGGGAGGCGGATCGCCCTCGTTGTGACGGAAGGCGATGACGTTGCCCACCGCCTCGGCGTAGGTGCAGATGCCCGCCTCCGCCTGCCAGGCGTCGACGAACTTGTCGAAGACCTTGTCGAGCGCGGCGTCGACGGTGATCTTGCCGGACTTGTGCTCGGCGGCGGCGGCCTCGACGCCCTTCGAGAAGCCGTTCTTCGCCAGCCAGGCGTCGGCGGCGGCGTACTCCTCGTCGCAGAGCGCGTAGAGCAGGTGGCCCGAGAGCTCCTCGACGCCGGCGGCGTGGAACTGGCGGAGCATGGCCAGGAAGGCGGCCTTGAAGGTGGGGATGCCGACGTTGACCGCGCCCAGGATGAAGGGCTGGTCGCGGTCGTCGCTGCGTCCGTCGAGGAGGGTGGCCGACTCGGCGTCGGTGCGGGCCACGAGGATCCCCGCCACGCCCATGATGTCGAGCTGGAAACGGGCCGCGGAGAGCCGCTTCACCTGCTCGTCCTCGGAGACGAGCACCTTGCCGCCCTGGTGGCCGCACTTCTTCACGCCCGGCTTCTGGTCCTCGATGTGGTAGCCGGGAACGCCCACCTCGACGAACCGTCGGACGAGGTTCCGCACGTGCGCGTCGCCGCCGTGCCCGGTGTCGGCGTCGGCGATGATGAAGGGGCGGAAGTCCACCTCCGGGGTGGCCTTGCGCTGCTCCTCGGTCATGCGGGCGCGGGCGAAGGCCTGGTTGCGGTCGGCGGTGAGGAGCGCGCGCACGATCGGAGCGGCCTCGTCCGGCACCTGGGAGAGCGGGTAGCTCGCCAGGTCGGGGCCCGGGTCCTCCTGGTCGGATCCCTTGGCGGAGGTGGCCCAGCCGCCCAGGTAGATGCCCTCGATCCCCATCTTCTTCATGGCCACGGCCTGGCCCGGGGAGTACGGCCCGAAGGTGGTGATGCTCTTCCGCTCGCTGAATAGCTGGCGGAGCCGTGCGTGGAAGGCGTCGGCGGCGTCGCGGGCGACCGCGTAGTCGGGGCGGATGGTCCCGCGCTGCTCTGCGACCTCGCGCGCCGTGTGCACGCGCTTGATTCCGGCGAAGCGGGGGCTCGCGAACCACTCACGCAGTTGCGCGATTTCCTTCTCGAAGTCCATGCCGTTCTCCTGGGTGGGGTAAATGTTGTAAGAGCCGACGGGCTCCTTGTCCCGCCCCCCGTGGGGAATCTTCCGGCCCAACGTTTGAAAAGGTCCTGGGGCCGAACCGGTCATGTCGGGTCGTTTCGCGTAAATCCTGTAAAGGGACGGGCCCGGTACTTGCCGTTGTTCCTGCGCCGGCATGCGTGGTTTCCTCCGGGGATGCGCTGGTCCCGGATCCTGGTCGCTCTCGCCGCCGTGCTCGTCGCCATCCAGCTGGTCCCCGTCGCCCGGACCAATCCAGCGGTCGTGTCGACGGTTCCCGCGCCACCCGAGGTGGAGCGGATCCTCCGGCGCGCCTGCTTCGACTGCCACTCCAACGAGACGGTCTGGCCGCCGCAAGCCTACGTCGCGCCGGTCTCGTGGCTCGTGGCGCACGACGTGAAGGAGGGGAGGGACGAGCTCAACTTCTCCGAGTGGGGGCCCAGGCAGGTGCAGAGGGCCGCCAGGAAGCTCGCGAAGGAGGTCGACGAGGGAGAGATGCCCCCGTCCCTCTACGTCATCGCCCACCCCGAGGCGAAGCTGAGCCGGGACGACAAGGCCCTGCTCTCGAACTGGGCGAGGGGTCTCTAGTCCATCAGCTGTGGTTGACGCCGGTCGCGGCGTGCCCCTGAGCCGTGGGCTTCCACGCGGGCTTGCCCTTCGCGTCCCGGAACACGACGGTCTCCGTTCCGCGGGTCACGACCTGGGCGATCAGGCCGTACTTGCCGGAGTAGGTGAACTTCGAGCCCTTCACCGTCACCTCGTCCCCTGGGGCGAAGCGGGTCTTCAGGCCGTCGACGAAGGTGTCCGGCCCCAGCTGGACCGAGACCTGCTCCTCGCCCACCTTGATCACGAGCCGCACCGCCTTGGGCCCCTTGCTGGTCTCGATGCGCTGCTCGCCCAGCACGGTGCCGGTCACGGTGACGACGGTGGCGGGATCGAACCTCGCTCGGCTGGCCTTCTTTCCGGCGGAGGGGGTCGCATCGGCCAGGGCGGGCGCCGGAGCCAGGACGGCCAGCAGGGCGATGAGGGAGAGTGTGCGCATCGTGTGTCCTCCGGACGTGGCTGAGGTCGGAAGCCGACCGATCTAGGCGGAAACGACGCTGCGCGCAAGGGTTCGGGCCGAGACCTCAACTCCGCTTGAAATCGTCGGACCTTAGGCCGTGCCGCTTCAGCAGCCGGTGCAGGCTCTCCCGCTCCATTCCGGCCCGGGCGGCGGCGCGGGTCACGTTGCCCTGGAACTCGGTGAGCAGGGCCACCAGGTACTCGCGGGAAACCCGGTCCTGCGCCTGCTCCACGACCTCGCGGTAGGGAAGGCTCGCCAGCACCGGCCCCGGGGGCAGACCCGGCGCGGGCGCCGAGATCTCGGGCGGCAGGTCCCGGGCGACCAGCACCGGTCCCGAGGCGATGGCCACGGCCCTCTCCACGGCGTTCTCCAGCTCCCGGACGTTTCCCGGCCAGGGCCAGGAGGTGAGGAGGCGCAGCGCCTCCGGGTCGAAGGCGGAGACCTCGCGCCGCATGGCCCGGGCGTGCTTCTCGAGGAAGTGGGCGGCGAGCAGCGCAACGTCCTCGGAACGCTCGCGCAGCGGCGGGAGGCGCACCGGGAAGACGTTCAACCGGTAGTAGAGGTCCTCACGGAAGCGGCCGGCCTGGACCTCGACGCGGAGGTCGCGATGGGTGGCGGCCACCACCCGGACGTCCACCTTCGAGGGCGCGCTGTCGCCGACGCGGCGGATCTCCCTCTCCTGGAGGACGCGGTTCAGCTTCACCTGGGTGGGGAGCGGAAGCTCCCCAATCTCGTCGAGGAAGATGGTCCCGCCCCCGGCCTCCTCGAACAGGCCGCGCTTCGCGGTGGCCGCGCCGGTGAAGGCGCCGCGGGCGTGGCCGAAGAGCTCGCTCTCCACCAGGTCGGGAGGGAGGGCGCCGCAGTTCACGGGGACGAAGCGCCGCTCCTTTCGCGAGGAGTGGTAGTGGATGGCCCGGGCGGCCAGCTCCTTGCCGGTGCCGGTCTCCCCGCCCAGCAGGACCGTGATGTCGAGGCCGGCCGCCTGCTCGAGCAGCCTGTAGACGTCCCGCATCCGCTCGCTCTTGCCCACCAGGTTGTGGAAGGAGTGGATGCCCATGAGCTCGCGGCGCAGGCTGGCCGCCTCGTCGCGCAGGCGGCGCCGCTCGGCCGCTCGGGCCACGGTGAGCGCGGCGGCGTCCGGGTCGAAGGGCTTCTCGAGGTAGTCGTAGGCGCCGAGCTTCATGGCCCGCACCGCGTCGCCCACGGTGGCGTAGCCGGTCATCATCACCACCTCGGTGGAGGGCGAGCGGGCCTTCACCGCCGAGAGGACGTCGAAGCCGCCGGCTCCCGGCATGCGGATGTCGGTGACGACCACGTCGAAGTCCTCCGTGGCGACGAGCGAGAGGGCGAGGGCGCCGTCGGAGGCGGTGGTGACGTCGTGGCCGTCCGCGAGGATCTTGGCGAACAGCTTGAGGATGTTCTCCTTGTCGTCGACCACCAGCACGCGCACCGGGGCCTTCACGTGGCCTCCCCGTCCGGTCCGCCAGGGAGACGGAGCGTGAAACGGGCCCCGCCGCCCGGGAGGGTCTCCCCGGTCACGTCCCCCCCGTGGGCGCGGGCGATGGCCCGCGACACCGCGAGACCCAGCCCGGTGCCCCGGTCCTTGGTGGTGAAGAAGGGTTCGAACAGGCGCGCCGCGGTGGCCTCGTCGATCCCGGGGCCGGTGTCCTCGACCTCGACGCGGACCCGGCCCGGCTCCTCGGCGATCCGCACGGTGACCCGCCCCCCCGGCCCGGCCGCCTCGGCGGCGTTCCGCACCAGGTTGGCGAGCACCTGCCGCAGCTTGGCCGGGATGCCCGGGGCCGATCCGGTTCCCTCCACGCGGAGTGCGGCCGCTTCCAGGGCGGTGGCCTCCTGGAGCCTTCCCACCACCTCGTCGCACATCTCGCGGAGGTCCACCCGGTCGCGCCCGGCCGGGAGGGGGCGGGAGAGGTCGAGAAGCCCCTCGACGATGTCGCGGGCACGGAGGGCCTCGTCCTCGACGATCTTGAGCTCGTCCCGGAGCGGCCCCTCGGCCCTCTTCTGCAGCAGGCGTGCGTAGCCCAGGATCACCGCCAGCGGGTTGTTGATCTCGTGTGCCACGCCGGCGGCGAGCCGTCCGATGCCGGCCAGCTTCTCGCTCTGCACCAGCCGGTCCTGGTGCTCCTCCAGCGAGGCGGTCATGGCGTTGAACTGCCGGGCCAGCGCGCCGAACTCGTCGGGGGTGTCCACGTCGATGCGGGTGTCGAGCCGGCCGGCGGCGAGGAGGGCCGCCCCCGCCTGCAACCGCCCGATGGGGCGGGCGATGGAGCGGCCGATGTAGAGGCTCACGGCGCCGGCCAGCAGCGGCGCACCGAGCAGGAGCGCCAGGATCCAGGCCTGGGTCCGCCGCTCCACCGCATCCACCTCGGCGCGGGCCGCGGCGATGGAGGCCTCCGAACGGGCCACCAGCTCCTCGGCCAGGTCCTGGATGCGCGTCACCACGAGCTGGGCCCGCGCGTGCTCCTCCTGCACGAAGACCCGGTCGCCCCGGACCACCGCTGGGACGATGGCCTGGAGGAAGATGCCGTCGAGCTCCCCGCTGGCCCGCTCGATGTCGTCGACCTTTGCAAGGGCCTCGGGGGAGGTGGAGCTCTCGCGCAGCTGCCGCGTCAGCTCGAGGACCCGCCGCTGGGCCTCGGTGTAGAACCCGAGGTGGCTCTCGTCCCCGATGATGATGGTGTGGGCCTGATGGGCGTACTGATCGCGCACGGCGCTCGCGAGCTGCAGGGCCACCCGGACGTCCTCCTCGGCCACCTTCATCCGGTCGACCGCGTGCTGGGTCTGGTGCAGCCCGGCGAGCGCGACCCAGGAGGCCAGGCCGAAGATGGCGACCATCGCCCCGAAGCCGAGGAGTAGCCTGCGCGCGGTGCCGGACCAGGTGGAACCCATCGATGCGTAACCCTCGAGGTCACACTGTAATCCCGATGGTGACTCCGTGTCCCGCTCCCCCCAGCGGAGATCCCGGTCAAGTCCCCGGATTTCCTTCGGACGGGGCTGGGGACGGAGAGGGGCCATGATCGGCACGCTTGCTGCTCTCGTGCCGGGTGACCATGGTCGCCCTCCTCGTCGCCGTCATCCTCTCGGCTGCCGCTCCGGTACCCCTCGCGTCCGATCCCCAGGTCGCGGCCCTCGTCGCCGATGCGCTGGCGAACAGTCCGGACATCGGCCGGGCCGACTCCGCCGCCCGTGCCGAGGGGGAGAGGGCGCCACAAGTCGGCTCGCTGCCCGATCCCACCTTGACCCTCGGAATCCAGAACGACGGCTTCCAGTCGATCCAGATCGGGACGATGGAGACCTCCTACTGGCAGGTGATGCTCACCCAGCCCATCCCCTGGCCCGGCAAGCTCTCGGCGCGGCAGGCGGCGGCTCGGGCCCAGGCGAGCGTCGTCGGCGCGGAGGCGGCGCGCCTGCGCCTCGCCACCACGGCCGAGGTGGAGCGGGCCTACGTGGAGTTGCTGCTCGTCCGAGGGCAGCTCCTGCTCCTCGAGAAGCTCGAGACCCTGTGGTCCGAGGCCGAGGTGATGGCGCGGACGCGCTACGAGGTGGGGCAGGGAGCGCAATCCGACCTGCTCCGCGCCCAGCTCGAGCGCACCCGGCTGAAGCAGCGGCGGGTGGCGCTGGAGGGCGACGAGCGGACCCGTCTCCAGGCCCTGAACCGTCTCCGGGTCCACCCGCTCGACGAGCCGGTGCCGACGCCGCGTCCGCTCTCCGCCTTCGCCGACCCGGTCGTGAGGTCCGCCGCCGACGCGGTCGCGGACGCCGAGCAGCGCAGCCCCGACCTCGCCATCGCCGCGCTCGCCGTCCAGGCCGCCGACCGGCGCCTCGAATCGGCGGGCCAGGACTGGTTTCCCGACCTGGCCGTCACCGCCGGCGTCATGCCGCGCGGCCAGATCGAGCCGATGTGGACGGTGCAGCTGGGGATCACCCTTCCGGTCTGGGGGGCGACCAAGCAGTCGAAGGGCGTGGAGGAGAGCCGCAGCCGCCGCGAGGCCGACGCCCGCGGGGAGGAGGCCGTGCGCCAGCTGGTGAAGCTCCGCGCCGAGGAGCGGAGGACGGTCCTCGCGGCCGCGATCCGGACGCTGGAGATCTACCGGGGCGGGATCCTCGTCCAGTCGGACGCGGCGGTCCGCTCCACCCTGGCCCAGTACCAGGTGGGCAAGGTGACCTTCCCGTCCGTGCTGGAGGTCCTCCGGGGCCTGGTGGTGGACGAGGGGGGATACCTCGAGGCGCTGGCCGCCGCGCAGCGCGTCGCCATCGCCGACCGCGAGGTGAGCCTCGCCTCGGCCGGCGCGATCTCCGGGGGAGGCTCGGGCGGCACCATGCCCGGTGCCGCCTCCGTCTCCAGCGGCGGCAGGCCCGGCGGTGGCGCGGCCGCACCCCAGCCCGCCTCGGTGCCCGCCAACCCCGGCATGCCCGCGGGCATGTGACCCCCGACGGAGATTCGACCATGAGTGACGTGAAGCCACCTGCTCCCTCCCGCCGCTTCGGCGTGGGCGCGCTCCTGCTGGTCCTCGTGCTGGGCCTCGCCGTGGGAGGGGGCGCGGCCTTCCTGCTCGGCCGCGGAGCGCCGGCCCAGGACCACGCCGCCCCGTCCGCCGGGGCGAAGACCATCTACACCTGCCCCATGCACCCCACCATCGTCTCGGACCACCCGGGCGACTGCCCCATCTGCGGCATGGCGCTCGTGAAGGTGGGGCCCTCCGGGGGAGGCGGGGGCGACGGGAGCGGCGGCCACGTCCACGGCGGGTCGACCGCCGAAGGGCTCGCCACGGTCTCCATCGACCCGCAACGGCAGCAGCTCATCGGGCTGCGCACGATGCCGGTGACCCGGGGCCCGGTGGGGGAGAGCTGGCGCACGGTGGGCAAGGTGGCGGTCGACGAGACCAACGTCCACCACGTGAACATCAAGGTGGGCGGCTTCGTGGACACCGTCTACGTGGACTACGTGGGACGCCCGGTGAAGCGCGGGGAGCGGCTCTTCACCATCTACAGCCCGGATCTGCTGTCGGTCCAGCAGGAGTACCTGCTCGCGCTCCGCACCCGGAAGGCGCTCGCCGGGGGGGGCGTGGCCACCGGGGCCGGCGACGACCTCGTCGAGGCGGCGCGAGAGCGGCTGCGTCTCTGGGACATCCCGGATGCCGAGGTCGAGCGGCTGGAGCGGACCGGCAAGCCCACCAAGAACCTCACCATGTACTCACCCATGACCGGGGTGGTCACGAAGAAGGACATCGTCATGGGGCACAGGCTCGACGAGGGGGACATGCCCTACGAGATCACCGACCTGTCCCGGGTCTGGGTGCTGGCCGACGCCTACGAGACCGACCTCTCCCGCATCCGCCTGGGCATGCAGGCGACGCTCTCCCTGCAGGCGTTTCCCGGCAAGACCTTCACCGGGAAGGTCATCTTCATCGATCCGATCCTGGACGCGAGGACCCGCACCGCCAAGGTCCGGCTGGAGTTCCCCAACCCCCTCGGCGAGCTTCGTCCCGAGATGTTCGGCGAGGTCACCCTGAAGACCCCCGACCGCCGGGGTCTGCGCATCCCCGCCGACGCGGTGATCGACTCCGGCACCACCAAGGTGGTGTTCGTCGACGTGGGGGACGGCAAGTTCGAGCCCCGGGTGGTCGAGGTCGGGCCGGAGACCGGAGACCATGTCGAGGTGATCTCCGGCCTCACCGAGGGCGAGCTCGTGGTCACGCGCGCCAACTTCCTGGTCGACTCCGAGTCGCGCCTGCGCGCCTCGCTCGCGAACATGGGAGGGAAGTAGGGATGATCCGGCGGATCATCCGCTTCTCCGCCGAGAACCGCTTCCTGGTCATCGCCGGGACGCTGGTCCTGCTGGCGTTCAGCATCCACGCGATGCGGAACATCCCGCTCGACGCCCTGCCCGACCTCTCCGACACGCAGGTCATCGTCTACTCCCGCTGGGACCGCAGCCCGGACATCATCGAGGACCAGGTCACCTACCCCATCACCACCGCGCTCCTCGGCGCACCCAAGGTGAAGGCGATCCGCGGCTTCTCCGACTTCGGCTTCAGCTACGTCTACGTCATCTTCGAGGACGGCACCGACCCCTACTGGGCCCGCACCCGCGTCCTCGAGTACCTCTCCAAGATCACCGGGCAGCTCCCGGCCGGGGTGAAGACCGAGCTCGGCCCGGACGCCACCAGCGTGGGCTGGGTCTTCCAGTACGCGCTGGTGGACCGGAGCGGCCTGCACAGCTCCGACGAGCTGCGCTCCTACCAGGACTGGTTCCTCCGCTACGCCATCCAGTCGGTGTCCGGCGTGTCCGAGGTGGCCACCGTCGGGGGGCAGGTCCGGCAGTACCAGATCACGGTCAATCCCACCAAGCTGGCCGCCTACAAGCTGCCGCTCGAGGCGGTCATCACCGCCGTCCGCAAGGGCAACAACGACGTGGGCGGGCGGCTCGTCGAGCTCTCCGGACGCGAGTACATGGTGCGGGGGCGCGGCTACGTGAAGTCGCTCGCGGATCTGGAAGCGCTGGTCCTGAAGTCGGAGGGCGGCACGCCCATCCAGGTGAAGGACGTCGCCAAGGTGGCGCTGGGCCCGGAGATCCGGCGTGGCGTGGCCGACATGGACGGCCAGGGGGACGTCGTTGGCGGGATCGTGGTGATGCGCCAGGGGGAGAACGCCCTCAACGTCATCGAGCGGGTCAAGGCCAAGCTGGCCGAGCTCGGCCCATCCCTGCCCGAGGGCGTGGAGGTGGTCACCACCTACGACCGCTCCGAGCTCATCGGCCAGGCCATCGGCACCGTGCGGTTCAAGCTCGTCGAGGAGATCGTGATCGTGTCGCTCGTGATCCTGATCTTCCTCTGGCACATCCCATCCGCCATCGTACCCATCGTCACCATCCCGGTGTCGGTCGCCCTGGCCTTCATCCCCCTCTACGCCATGGGCATGGGGGCGAATCTCATGTCGCTGGCCGGGATCGCGATCTCCATCGGCGTGCTGGTGGACGGCGCCATCGTCGAGGTGGAGAACGCCTACAACAAGATCCACCACTGGCAGAAGGGCGGCTCGAAGGGGAGCTTCCACGACGTGCGCCTGGAGGCGCTCCTCGAGGTGGGGCCCTCGGTCTTCTTCTCCCTGCTCGTCATCGCCGTCGCCTTCCTGCCGGTCTTCACGCTGGTGGACCAGGAGGGGCGGCTCTTCCGGCCGCTCGCCATCTCCAAGAACCTGACCATGGCCATCGCGGCGCTGCTCGCGATCACGCTCGACCCGGCCATGCGCATGCTCTTCGCGCGCATCGAGCCGTACCGGTTCCGGCCGAGGGCGCTGGCGTGGCTGGCCACCCAGGCGGTGGTGGGGACCTACCACTCCGAGGAGCGCCACCCCATCAGCCGGGTGCTCCACCGGGCGTACGAGGGTCCGTGCCGGTTCGTCCTGCGCCACCCGCGGGCGGTCATCGCCGGCAGCCTCGTGCTCGTCGCCGCCACCCTGCCGGTCTACCTCAAGCTCGGCTCCGAGTTCATGCCCCCACTCGACGAGGGGACCATCCTCTACATGCCGTCGGCGGTTCAACCCGGCATGTCGGTGGCCGAGGCCCAGGCGGCCCTCCAGGTGCAGGACAAGATCATCCGCACCTTCCCGGAGGTGAAGAGCGTCTTCGGGAAGGCCGGCAGGGCCAACACCTCCACCGACCCGGCGCCCTTCTCGATGATGGAGACCACCATCGTCCTCAAGCCCGAGGCGGAGTGGCGGGAGAAGCCGCGCTGGTACTCGTCCTGGGCCCCGGAGTGGCTGAAGGCGCCGCTCCGCCCGTTCTGGCGGGACCGCATCACCTCCGAGGAGCTGAAGAGCGAGATGGACGCGGCGCTGCAGCTGCCCGGCATCTCCAACGCCTGGACCATGCCCATCAAGGGACGCCTCGACATGCTCTCCACCGGGATCCGCACCCCCATCGGGATCAAGATCTCCGGGTCGGAGCTGCCCGAGATCGAGCGCATCGCGCTGGAGACCGAGGCGGCGCTGCGCAAGCTCCCCGACACCCGGAGCGTCTTCGCCGAGCGCGTCGCCGGCGGCTACTTCCTCGACTTCGTCCTGAAGCGCGACCAGCTGGCCCGGTACGGACTCTCCATCGACGACGCCAACATGATGGTGATGACCGCGGTGGGCGGCGACGAGCAGGGGGTCACCGTGGAGGGGCGCGAGCGCTACTCCATCAACGTGCGCTACCAGCGCGACTACCGCGAGGACCTCGACGCGCTGAAGCGGGTGCTCCTGCCCCTGCCGCAGGGCGGGCAGATCCCCATGCAGGAGATCGCCGACGTGCTGCTCGTGACCGGGCCGTCGATGATCCGCAACGAGAACGGCCTGCTGGCCGGGTACGTGTACGTCGACTTCGACACCTCGAAGGTCGACATCGGCTCCTACGTGGACCAGGCCAAGCAGGCGGTCGCGTCGGTGAAGGTGCCCACCGGGTACTCGCTCACCTGGAGCGGCCAGTACGAGAACATGCTGCGGGTGCGGGAGCGGCTCAAGCTCGTGCTCCCCATCACCCTCGTGCTCATCTTCGGGCTGCTCTACATGAACACGAAGTCGGCCGCCAAGTCGGGGATCGTCATGCTGGCCGTGCCCTTCTCGGCCATCGGCGCGGTCTGGCTCATGTACGCGCTGGGCTACAACGTATCCATCGCCGCCTGGGTGGGGATGATCGCGCTCATGGGGCTCGACGCCGAGACCGGGGTGTTCATGCTGCTCTTCCTCGACCTGTCGCACGACGAGCGGAAGAAGGCCGGCCTGCTCCGCACCCGCGGTGACCTCGAGGAGGCCATCGTGCACGGAGCGGTGAAGCGCCTCCGCCCCAAGGCCATGACCGTCGCCGCCGCGTTCATGGGGCTCTTGCCCATCATGTGGTCCACCGGCACCGGCGCCGACCTCATGAAGCGCATCGCCGCTCCGATGGTGGGTGGGCTGGTGACCTCCTTCGTGCTGGAGTTGCTCGTCTACCCGGCGATCTACCTGCTCTGGAAGGGGAAGGGACTTCCGGAAGGCGCGCCGACGCCGGAGGAGGGGCAGGTCCAGGCGGCCTGATGGCGTCCGCCCTCACGGCTTCGCGCGCTGCCGCGCCAGGTGCTCGTTCGCGAGCCGATAGGCGACGTAGTAGCGCACGATGTTCTCCACGTAGCGCGGCGTCTCCTGTCCGATCTCCCGGTAGGCAACCAGCTCCACGTTGCCGAACCAGACGTCCGGGTCGAGCCCCTGCGCGCGCGCCTTCCGGCGCAGCCCGGCGACGCGGGCCGGCCCGGCGTTGTAGGCGGCCAGCGCGAAGTGGACGCGATTCTCGCGGGTGATGCCGGCCTCCTGGAAGTGATCCTTCCGGAGCAAGGCCAGATAGGCCGCGCCGGCGAGGACGTTCTCCTGGAGGGGCCGGACGTCCGGGAAACCGAGCCAGCGCCCGGTGGCCGGCTGGACTTGAAGGAGCCCCACCGCGCCGACGGGGCTCCGCGCCTCCGGGTCGAGCCGCGACTCCTGGAAGCCCAGCGCCGCCAGCATCAGCCAGTCGAAGTCGTAGCGCGTCGCGCCCTCCCGGAGCGCCTTCTCGACGGATCGGCGCCGTTCGTCAAAGACCGGCGAGAGCGCGTTGCGGAGCCGGCTCGGGTCCCGGGTGTAGCGGCGGATCGACTCGGCCACGTCCCGGTCGGCCCGGTTGCGGCGGCGCCGCGCCAGGTCGTCCAGCGCCGCGCGGAGCTCCGGGGAGTCCTTGCGCACGGCCCAGGCGAATCCCCCGTCCCCGCGCAGCCGCACCTCGCCGTCCACCCGGAGCGCCGGAAGGGCCTTCGCCCAGAGCGCGGACAGGAAGTCGTCGGCGACGGTGTGCTGGAACAGCCCGACTCCGACCATCTGGAGGAGCCCTTCCCAGGACTCGCCGGGAACCTCCACGACCTCGACCGGTGCGAGTCCCCGGGCGACGAGGTCGCCGGACAGTGCACGGAGACCCTCGATGGTGCTCGAGCCACGGGGGACGTGGACCTCCTGCCCTGCCAGGTCGTCCGGGGTCCGTATGGGCGGCGCATCCCGGTGGCTCACCAGGACCTGCGACACGTCCTTCACGTAGGGTTCGGAGAAGTCGACGGTGCGGCGTCGCTCCTCGGTCACGGTGAGGAGCGCCGCGGCGACGTCGCCCCGGCCGGCCGCGAGGTCGGGCAGCAGCCGGTCGAAGGGCGTCGGCACGTAGACCACCCGGAGCGGGGATTCGCCCTTGGGGCGGTTCGCCCGCAGGCGCTTCTCCAGCTCGGACAGGGCGTCCACCTCCAGCCCTCGCGGGCGGCCCTGCTGGAGGTAGAAGGCGGTCACACCGTAAGCGACCAGGACCCGGAGCGTCCCGCGCTTCCGGATCTCCGGCAGGTCGCCGAAGGCCGGCTCCTCGATCGATTCGAGGACCGACGAGCCGAGCCGACCCCGCGGGACGAGGGCCGGTGCGGGATGGGCGGCCGACTGGCCGAGGAGGGCCCCGATCGCGATGGCGACGGCGAGCATCCACGCAGGGTACAACGATCCGGCCGTCTACTTGTCGCCCGTGACTTCCGCGCCGTGACCGCCCAGCCAGGAATAGAGCCCACCGGCGATGAGCGCGCCGATGATCGGCGCCATCCAGAAGAGCCAGAGCTGCTCGAGGGCCCAGGACCCGGCGATGAGCGCCGGGGCGGTGCTCCGGGCCGGGTTCACGGAGGTGTTCGTGACCGGGATGCTGATGAGGTGGATGAGCGTCAGACCGAGGCCGATGGCGATGGGGGCGAAGCCCTTGGGCGCGCGGCCGTCGGTGGCGCCCAGGATGATGAGCAGGAACATCATGGTCATCACGATCTCGGCGACGAGCCCCGAGACCATCGAGTAGCCCCCCGGCGAGTGGGAGCCGAAGCCGTTCGCCGCGAGCATGTGCGGGGCGTCGAACCAGCCGGGCTTCCCGCTCGCGATCATCCAGAGGATCGCGCCGCCGGCGAGGGCGCCGAGGACCTGGGCCACGATGTAGGGGAAGAGCTCGTTGCCGGGGAACCGCTTGCCCGCCCAGAGTCCGATCGAGACCGCCGGGTTCAGGTGGCATCCCGAGATATGGCCGATGGCGTAGGCCATCGTGAGGACGGTCAGGCCGAAGGCGATCGACACGCCCACGAAGCCGATTCCCATGGCGGGGAAGGCGGCCGCCAGGACGGCGCTGCCGCAGCCGCCGAGGACCAGCCAGGCGGTGCCGATGAACTCCGCTGCGAGCTTCTTCGAGAGGGGCATGTGTTCTCCGGACAGGGACGAGGATCGTGCCGGCAAGACGTGCCAACACGGTACTCGTCGCGAGGCGGTCCGGACGGCCGTAACGTCTCGGGGCCCGTCAGGGTCCCGCCCCGTCCGGGGCGGATTCAGCTTCCTGCCAGGGTCCGCTCGACGCGGTCGATCACGTCCGGAGCGAGGTTCACCCCCGAGGCCTGCGCGTTCTCCTCCACCTGCTCGGGGCGCGATGCGCCGATGATGGCCGAGGAGACCTCCGGCCGCCGGAGCACCCAGGCGATCGCCAGCTGGGAGAGGGTGAGCCCGAGCCCGGCCGCGATGGGATGGAGCCGCTGCACGCCGGCGAGGATCGCCGGATCGAGCCGACGCTGGATGAAGGCGCCCATGGCCTTGCTCGCCGCGCGGGAGCCGGCCGGGACGGGCTCGCCGGGCAGGTACTTCCCGGTGAGGACCCCCTGCGCCAGCGGGCTCCAGACGATCTGGCCGATGCCCTCCCGGGCGCAGAGCGGGAAGACCTCCGCCTCCGGCTCGCGGGCGAGCAGCGAATACTGGGGCTGGCTCGAGACGAAGCGCTCGCCCGGGAGCGCCAGGGCGTCGCGGATCTGTCCGGCGGTCCACTCCGAGAAGCCGATGTAGCGGGTCTTGCCGCTCCGGACGGCCCGGGTGAGCGCCTCCATCGTCTCGGCGAGCGGCGTGGCCGGGTCGTACCGATGGCACTGGTACAGGTCGACGTGGTCGGTGCGCAGCCGCCGGAGCGAGGCGTCGAGCTGCTTCTCGATCTGGGCCGCCGAGAGGCCACGGTCCCCGTCCGGCATGGGGAAGAAGACCTTGGTGGCGAGCACGTAGCTCGCGCGCGGACGCCCGGCGAGGACCTCGCCGAGGAAGGACTCGGCCGCGCCGCCGGAGTAGACGTTGGCGGTGTCGATGAAGTTGATGCCGAGGTCGAAGGCCCGGTGGACGCAGGCCTCGGCCCGCTCCCGGGAGACTCCTCCACCGTAGGTCAACCAGGAGCCGAGGCTCACCTCGGAGACGACGAGGTCGCTCCGGCCCAGCTTGCGGTACCGCATGGTCGCCGCCTCCCCGGGCCGTCAGCCCAGCTTCTTCACGAGCTCGGCGACCAGCGCCACGTAGCGCGCCTTCGCGTCGGCCGGGGAGGTCCCCTTGCGGCCCGTCCAGGCGTCGAACTTGGCGCGCCCCTTCGGGTCGAGGAGGCCGGGACGGCTCCCCTTCGCGTCGCCCTCGGTGGCCTGCTTGTAGAGGCCGTAGAGGTCGAGCAACTCGGAGTTGGAGGGGCGCTTCGAGAGCTTCTTCACGCGCTCCTGGGCGTCGGCGAAGGGGTCGATGGCGGTCATGGCGTCCATTCTATCGGGTGGGCTCCGGACCGCAGGCCCTGCCGGGTCGGGTTTGCGGGTTCCACGGGACCCGGGGGGTCGTGGATGGCGACCTGGACAAGCGTTGTGCG
This sequence comes from uncultured delta proteobacterium, assembly GCA_963802065.1. Taxonomy (GTDB): domain Bacteria; phylum Myxococcota; class Myxococcia; order Myxococcales; family Anaeromyxobacteraceae; genus CAIOAK01. Next base: position 520,558 of record CAWDHF010000012.1, read on the forward strand.
CCAGTTGTTCCGGGGGCTTCCCGAGCTGACCCCGGGCACGGAGGTTGCGATTGTCCCTGTGACCGGAAGGAGCAGGCCATGGCGAGCGGGAACCAGCTGTACACGAGCACGGGGTTCGCCCCGATCGATGACGAGCACCAGGCCCTCAGCCTCGCGCTCGCGGCCCTGGTCGAGAAGGTCAATGGCGGGAACGTCGAGGAGGTTCGCCAGTCCCTCGTCGGTGTGATTCGCGGCGTGGTGAGCCACTTCTCCCACGAGGAGGAGTTGATGGCCGAGTTCGCCTATCCGTCGCGGAAGCGGCACGAGGAGGCGCACGCCGTCTTCGTCGCCGACGCCCGCCGGTTCCAGGCCGAGCTCGAGAAGAGCGGAGTCTCGCCGAACTTCCGGCGCTGGGCGGTCGGGCGACTGCCGGAGTGGTTCCGCTACCACATCCTGGCCCACGACATGGGGCTCGCCCAGTTCCTCCTCAAGGCCGGCGTCACCGCTGCGGTTGCCTAGGCATCGACCTGAGGTGGTCGCCGATGGCGCGGTCGTTCGCCGCGATGTGCTCCCGGAGCCAGCGCATCAGGAACCCCGAGACGGCCATCAGGAGCGCGCTGGAATCGCCCTCCGACTCCCAGTGGGGGAGGAGGGTCGCCAGCCTGCGCCGGAACTCGGCGTGCTCCAGCGCGTGACTGGCGAGGCGCGGGTACCCGGCCTCCTGCATCAACCGCTCCTCCGCCTCGAAGTGCTCGTTGGCGTAGCGGGAGAGGAAGGCGAAGAGGTCACGGATCTCGTCGCCGCGCACCCCCGCGCGAACGGCGGTGTCGAAGCGAGTGGCCTGCTCGAAGAGCGACCGGTGCTGTTCGTCGATCTCGGGTACTCCGATGGCGAGCGAGGGATCCCAGGCGAGCATGCAGTCCTCCACTCTACCCCTTGATGAACGTCCCGTCGCGCAGCTCCTGCAGGGCCTGGGCGATCTCCTCCCGGGTGTTCATGACGAAGGGCCCCCAGCGGACGGCCGGCTCGTGAAGCGGCTGGGCCGAGAGCAGGAGGAAGCGGGCTGGCGCCCCGCCGGCGTGGACCCGGACGGCGTCGCCGTCTCCGAGGATGGCGAGTCGCGGGGCCGGAACGGCCTGGCCTCGGCCGGCCACGCTCCCACCCACCGTGACCTCACCCTGGAAGACGTAGAGGATTGCGGTGTGTCCGCGGGGGACGGGTTGCTCGAAGACCCCTCCGGCCGGGATCGCGACGTCGAGGTAGGTCGGGCCGGCGAAGATCTCGCGGACCGCCCCGGCCACGCCGTCCACCTCCCCGGCGATCACCCGCACCCGCGCCCCGTCGGGGCGGATCACGTCCGGAATGCGCGCGGAGGGCACGTCCTGGTAGCGCGGGCGCGTCATCTTGAGCTGGCGGGGCAGGTTCACCCAGATCTGGAACCCGTCGAGCCGTCGCGGCCCCATGCGGGGCATCTCCTCGTGCAGGATGCCGCTCCCCGCCGTCATCCACTGGACGTCGCCGGCGCCGACGACGCCGGCGTTCCCCATGCTGTCCTTGTGGGAGACGCTGCCGTCGAGCATGTAGGTGATGGTCTCGATCCCGCGGTGCGGGTGCATGGGGAAGCCCGCGATGTAGTCCTCGGCGTTCTCCGACCCGAAATGGTCGAAGAGGAAGAACGGGTCGAGGTGGTCGAGGGTCTGCGTGGCGATGCTGCGCTTGAGCCGCACCCCGGCGCCGTCGCTGGCGACCACCGGTGTCACGACCTCCTTCACTCCACGTTCCGTCATGGCGTCCTCCGGGGCACGGGCCCACCCCGTACCTATCCGGATCCGGGCACGACTTCACGGAGGCGCCCCGTCACGGGTAGAGCGGCGCAGCGGCCTCCGCCCAGCGCCGGATCATCTCGACCGACCCCGCGTCGTCGGGGTGCAGGCCGTCGGCGAGGCGGCCGCGGTTCGCCTTGAACCAACCGTGCAGGTCGGGCCCGGGGAGGAGGCCGAGCTGCTTCGTGACCTCGTCCACGACGGTGTTCAGGCGGGCCGGGTAGTCCACCGGGCTGTCGGCCCGGAAGGGAATCCGAGCCACCATCGGGATGCGACCCGCCGCGCGCACCTTCCGGATCACCTCGAGCAGGTCCCTGCGGAAGGCGGCCGGGTCCCAGTCGTTGGACCCGAAGCCGATGGCGATCACCTTCGCGTCCGGGTTGAGCGCCAGCACCTCGTCGATGCGCCGCACGGCGTCGGAGTGGTGGAGGCTGCCGAACCCGGCGCCGATCACGGCCGGGAAGAACCCGGGGTGGCGGCGTGCGACCGCCTCCGGGAAGCTGGGCTGGTGGGCCGGTGCGCGGTCGAAGACCTGGGAGGTGATGCTGTCGCCGAAGAACACCCAGACGTCGTCTCCGCCGCGGGAGAGGTCGTGGACGTCGATCTCGTCGATGTAGAGCCCCCACTCGAAGATGTCGGGCGAGAGCCCCGTCACGACCATCCGGACCCAGCGCTGTCCGCGGAAGTCGATGGCGTGGGCGCGGCTGCGGACCGGGTTGCCGGTGATGGCCACGGCCGTCCGCCAAGCGCCATCGGTACCGTCCGTGGAATCGGCGGAGGTCTCGATGCGGTAGTCGACCGGCGCTCCGTACTTCCGGTCGGTGTAGTCGTGATTGCCCGACGACGTCCAGGAGACGAGGAGGCGGGACGGGCCCGTGCCGACGTCGATGGCCACCCAGGACGGCTTCGCCGGGGTGGGATGGCCGCCGGCCCAGGAAGCCTTCGTCCGGTACACGCCGTCGACCACCACCTTGCCGCCCGCCGGGCTCGACGCGACGCGCTTGTCGCGGGAGACGATGGGAGCCGCGATGAGCGGCCCGCCGAAGCGGCCGGGCGCGCCCTCCGCGGCGGCGAGCGCGAGCACGGCCAGCGCCGCCGATGCGCAGAGGGATGTCATGAGGCTGCCCGGGCGCGCTGGGCCTTCCACCCGTCGTAACGCTCGGCCGCCACCGACGCGCCCCAGATGAGGACGGTCATCGCGACCACGCCGGCCAGGCCGGCGTAGGTCCCGAGTGCCTTGTGGAGCGGGCGGGAGAGCACGCCGTAGGGCAGCTCGATGGAGAGGAAGTAGCCGAGCAGGCTGTGCTTCCCCATCAGCCGCAGCCAGGCGAGCCAGCGGTCGGCGGAGGCGGGAACGAGCTGCAGCAGGCCGCTCGTGGCCACCACGCCGCCGAGCCGGATGGCCAGCCAGGACGGGGAGGTGCGCCAGTAGTCCTGGTGCGCGTAGAACGTGGGGAGCTTGTCCCCGGCCCAGCCCGCCAGCGCCAGCGCCACGCCGATGCCGATCCAGGTGAAGGGCCGGGCCTCCCCCAGGGCCAGCCGCCCCAGCGCGCTCCCGGCGAAGCAGAAGGCGGCCCAGGGGAAGAGGTAGAAGATGCCCCGCGGCCACTCGGAGTAGAGGTAGTCGAGGATGCGGCTCTCCGGGTGCTGCCAGCCGGCGACCACCGGGGCCAGGAAGGCCACGGCGGCGGTGGCCAGTACGGCCAGCGCGGCGTGGGTCCGGGGCTTGAGACCCACCGTGAAGAGCGCGGAGATGAGCAGCGAGACCGCGATGACGTTCAGGATGTCGACCTTGAGGATCCCCTGCCAGCCGTCCGGGACCCGCCAGGCGCCGCCGGCCAGGAACCAGAAGAGCCGGAGCCCGTAGGCGACTCCCAGCAGCCAGAGCGCGCGGCGGATGGCTCCCAGGCGCCGCACTCCCACGGGGACGCCCTTCCGCTCCTGCGCGGCGTCCCCGAGGACCTGTGACATGCCCGCCATGTAGAGGAAGGACGGCGCCGCGAAGCCGCCGACGAGGCCGAGCAGGTCGTGGACCCTGCCGGTGGCGACGGCGTCGGCGCGCCAGGAGTCCCAGGTGTGCCACTGGAGCATGTAGAGCACGGCGAGGCCGCGCTGCCAGTCGAGCCACATCTTTCGGCGCGGTGCCTCAGCCACGCCATCCCCAGCCGGGCAGGTCGACGTCGCCGATGGCCGGGAGCTCGCGCCCCAGCCGCGAGAGGAACCGGCTGACGAAGCTGTTGGAGCTCGGGCCGCCCTCCAGCTCGTAGTCGCGCGATCGGAACTCCTCGTTGAGCGCGTCCACGATCTCCCGGATGCGCTCCTCGGTGAGCCCCGGCTCGACGAAGGTGGCGATCTCCCGCGTGGGCAGCTCGCGAACCCCGGGCTCTCCCCAGTAGGCCCCCGCGGCGCGCGTGAACTCCACCGCCGGATCCTGGCAGGGGATGACGTAGCCCACCACCCGTGCGCGCCCCGGAAGCCAGCCCGGAACGGCCTCCTTGCCGCCCTGGACGATGAAGCCCCCGGCGCCGGTGCCGAGCCGGATGAGCAGCGCGGCGTGGGCCCGCGGCTCGGGCGGATCGCCCCGGCGCGAGCCGATGCTCCGCGCCGCCAGGGTGATGGTGGGGAGCCCCACCTCCACCCGCGATGGCGGTACGCCCCCGCCGTCCTGGGCCCGCGCCGTGGCGGGCACGGCGGCCCAGGCGAGGAGCAGGATGACGGGGAGGGCTTCCACGCTAGGTCGAAGGCGTCCCGGTTCCCTCGGCCGGAGGCGGCTCCTCCGCCGGTGGGGTCTCCTCGCCGGCGATGTAGACGCCGCCGCTCGACTGGAGGTCGAGCGCCACCGCGAGCAGGTAGAGCACCAGCGCGAAGAGGGCGATGCCCTGGCCGATGCTCATGGCCAGGACGAGCAGCAGCGGGTGGGGGTAGAGGATCGAGGAGGCCATGAAGACCATGGCCACGATGGTCCCGATCACCGAGAGCAGGACCATCTTCTTCGCCATCTCGTGCTTCACTGGACGGCCCCCTTTCCAGCGCCGGGCCTGCGGGAGAGCGCGAGCGGGTGGATGTCGCTGTGGCAGTCGATGCAGTTCATCTCGCCCGCGCGGATCGCCTCGGCCGAGTCGCCGTGGGTCTCCACCCAGGTCTTCGCCGTGGCCGAGTGGCACTGCATGCAGGCCCCGCTCCTGAAGGGCTTGTACAGGTGGATGGGCGGGCCGCCCTCGCCGTCCGGACCGGTGCCGGCGTACTGGGTGATGTACTTGAACAGGTGCTTCATGCCGTTCTGCTTGGTGGTGATGGCGCCGAACATCTCGTAGTCGGCATGGCAGGTGTAGCAGCTGTTCTCGCCGAACTTGTGGTTCCGGCTGTGCATCGCCGCGAGGCTGTTCGACTTCGGATCCTCGGCGTCGCGCAGGTAGGGCCCCATGACGTGGCAGGAGCCGCAGAACGGACGCGACAGCGTGTACTCGAAGCTGGCGATGTTGCCGGTGAGCGAGACGATGAGCGGGAAGGCGCCGAGCCCGAGCAGCAGCATGGACTTGGTGATCCGGTTCAGGTGCGGACGGCGGACGATGTACCAGAGGCAGACGAGGACGGAGAGGACCGCGCTCGAGAGCGCGATCGCCTTGAGGAGCTGTTCGGTGGTGTGGATGGAGAGCACGTGGTGTCCTGGGGGTTCACTTCACGACGACGGGGCCCGCTGTGATCTCCGGCGGGCCGGAGATGAACCCGGAGGCGTTGGCCTTCACCCACTCTGCGGCGACCCGGTCGGACTGGAGGATGCCCTCGCGCGTCTCGAACAGGCTGAGCGAGGCCCACCACCCGTCGCCCTCGTCGATGGCGATGTAGGAGATGAAGCCAGGGACCTTCCGCACCACGTTGATGAACGAGGAGTTGACCGCGTCGTTGAACTCCTTGGGCCTGGAAAGCTTGTATCGCCTGATCGTCCCGTACATGCGGTTCCTCCGTGCCGGCGCGGCGCCGGCGGATGAGGTGGGGGTTGAAGACCGACCCGGGAGATTACGTCAGCGGGGCAGGCGGGCACCACCCGGCCGGGTACGATTTCGGCCGGTCCATGACGTGTCGCGTCGAGACCCGGACTACGCCCTGGCCTCGAAGACGATGTTGAACGGAGTCTGGGTCGCCCGACGGAAGCGAGGGAACCCCGCCTCCCGGGCCACCGCGCCGATCTGCGCCTCGCCGGCCTGGGCGCCGAGCGCCATCCCGTGGAAGGCGAGCGAGTTGGGCACGCACACCATGGTGGAGGCCGCGTAGTACACCCGGCCCACCGGGTTCAGGTTCTCGGCCACCGAGTCCCCGGCGAACGGCTCCACGATCATCCACGTGCCATCCCGGGAGAGCGCCTCGCGCGCACGCTTCCCGGCGCCCACCGGATCGGGCAGGTCGTGCAGGCAGTCGAAATGGGTGACGAGGTCGTAGTCGCGCCCCGGGAAGTCGGTCGCGGCCGCCACCTCGAAGCGGACCCGGTCGCCCACCTTCGCGGCGGCGGCGCGCTTCCGGGCCGTCTCGATCGACTCAGGGTGGAAGTCGAATCCGGAGAAGGTCGAGCGCGGGAAGGCCTTCGCCAGGATCACCGTCGAGGCGCCGTGGCCGCAACCGACGTCGGCCACCCGGGCGCCGGCGCGGAGCTTCGCCTCCACGCCGTCGAGGGCCGGGATCCAGTCCTTCTCGAGGTGCGTCGCGTAACCGGGCTTGAAGAAGCGTTCGGTTCCCTCGAAGAGGCTGCGATCCTGCTCGGTCCAGGGAAGCCCCTCGCCGGTGCGGAAGTTCTCGAGGATGCGTGGCTCGGCGCGCCACATCGCCTCGAGGATCTGGAAGGCGCCGGGCAGGAAGACGGCGCTGTCCTCCTGGGCGAGCGCCATCGCCTGCTCGGCGGTGAGCGAGTAGCGGTCGGTCGCGGCGTCGAGCGTCACGTAGCCGCCCGCCGCCTGGTTCGCGAGCCACTCCCGGACGTACCTCTCGTTCGTCCCGGTCCGTCGGGAGAGTTCGAGCGGTGTCGAGGGCGCCTTCGCAAGCTCCTTGTAGAGACCGAGCCGGTCCCCGATGAGCACCAGCGCCGCGCTCGCGGCGGCGCCCAGGTCCACGACTGCACGGTTCATGAACTCCTCGAGACGCTTCGGATCGACGACTGTCGCCATGGTTCTTCTCCTCGGGCTCTCCTCCCGCCGCGGCACTATCTCGCCATCGGCCCGGCGCCCCGGTTCAACCGGGGCGTAAGCGGCCCATGTCGGGTAAGCTCCCGCTTTCACCGGATGGCCACTCCCTCTCGACCGCTCGTGACCGCCGTGGTGGCGGCCCACCAGGCCGCCCGGCACCTCGGGAGCGCGCTCGCCTCCCTGGCGCGCCAGACGCTCGACGACCTGGAGGTGATCGTGGTGGACGACGGGTCCACCGACGGGACGTCCGAGGTCGCGGAGGAGTTCGCGCGGGAGGATGCGCGCTTCCGCCGGATCCAGCTCGACCGCAACCGTGGCCAGGCCGCGGCGCTCAACGTCGGGCTGGAGGAGGCCAGGGGGCGCTACCTCGCCATCCTCGACGCCGACGACGAGGCGACGCCCCGGCGCCTGGAGCTCCAGGCGTCGGCCTTCGAGCGCGACCCCGGCCTCGTCCTCGTGGGAGGGGCGGTGGTGACGCTGTGCGATCGGCACGCGGTCGAGGGAAGGGTCTGGCGCTACGCGATCGACGACGCATCGGTCCGTGCACGGACCCTCTTCAAGTCGGAGGTCATCTCGGGAGCGATCACCTTCGACCGGGAGTGCATGGTGGGGAACGGCGTCCGGTTCGACGGGAGCCTGCGCCTCGGCGTCGACTGGGCGCTCTCGGCCGCGGCGATGCGGCTGGGCCGGGTCGGGAACCTCGACGCGGTGGTCCTGCGGTACCGCATCCACCCCCGTCAGATGACGGTGGAGATGGTGGACGATCTCGGCTCCGACAGCACGCGGATCCGGAGGGACGTGCTCGCCTGGGCCGGGATCGTGCCCACCGACCACGAGATGCGGACACACCTGGCCGTGAGCCCGTGCAACTACTGGCCGTTCGGGTCACACCCCTCCTTCCAGGAGCGTGGAGAGGCCATCCTGGAGGACGCGGAGCGCTGGCTCGGGAAGCTGGTCGAGGAGACGGGCCGCACCGGGCGTGTTCCCCCCGAGGCGCTCCGGGCCTACGCCGACGAGATCCTGGCGATGACCGAGCAGGCGCTCCAGGAGCCCGCAGCGGTGGGTGGGGCCCTGCCGCGCAACTGTCCGGTGTCTGCGCCGCTCGACTGCGTGACCGACGAGCCCTGTCGCTAGGGCGGGCCGTCCGTCCCTATGCCCGCACCCGAGCCTCGGCTTTCCGGATCATCTCGGAGTGCCTGGCGTCCTGGGTGGCGAGGGCCGCGAAGAGCTTCTGCACCGCCGGGGCCGCGCTCTTCGCGAGCTCCTCGGCGTGGATGGAGCCGAAGCGGGCCTCCATCTGCTTCAGCCTCCGCAGGAGCGCCCGGACGTTTCGCGGGCCGACGGCCGAGCGGGCCAGCCTCCTCACGGAGTCGATCTCCGACTGCATCCCGTCGAGCTCGACCTGGAAGCGCTCCAGCATCTCCTCGCTCCAGGGGGCCCTCCCGTGGTGCCGCTCGAGGAGCCGGATGCGCATGGCGTGCTGCGCTTCCTCCTGGGCGAGACGCTCGAACAGCTCGGCCAGGAAGGGGTGCTGGGCGAAGGTGATGGCGAGCTCGGCGTAGAGGTCCTTCGCCATCGACTCGATGCGGGCTGCCGCTCGCAGGCACTCCGAGGCGTTCATGATTTCCGACGCTAGCGCATCAGGCCCGGGTCCTCCACCGTGAGTCCACGGCGCGACCCCAGCGGGCCGAGGTCCGGGTCCGGGGGGAGGCGGGGTCACCGTGGACCCGGGACGGCCCGACTTCCTCGCTGTGCGCGCGGCCGGTCGCCCGGCCACGCCGACGGTATGCTGCGATCCCACGCGGAGGAGGTCCCCCCATGATCGGTGGTCTCGCGGTGCTGCTCGTCTTCCAGCTCGCAGGCGAGCTCGTCACCCGCCTCGGCGACCTCCCCGTGCCCGGGCCGGTGGTGGGGATGGTCCTGCTCGTGATCGCGCTCGAGTTCGGGCTGCCGGTCCGGAGCGGCCTGCGGACCGCATCGGGCGGGATGCTCACGCACCTCTCCCTCCTCTTCGTCCCGGCGGGGGTGGGCATCATCCAGCACCTGCCCCGCCTCTCGCAGGAGTGGCCGGCGCTGGGGGCCGCGCTCCTCGTCAGCACCGCCGCCGCCATCGCGGTGACGGGCTGGGTCTCGAACCGGCTCACCCCGCCGGCCCGGCCGGCGCCGGGAGGGGAGGGCGCATGAGCTCGCGCCTGAGCGACACCTGGGTCTACCTGGCCCAGGCGCCGCTCCTCTGGCTCACCGTGACCGTGGGTACGTACGCCCTCGCCGAGGCGCTCTACCGCCGGCTCGGCCGGCCGCCCTGGGCACACCCGGTCATCACCTCGGTGGGCGTCCTGGTGGGGATCCTGGCCGCGACCGGGACCCCGTACCCCCGCTACTTCGAGGGCGCGCAGTTCGTCCACTTCCTGCTCGGGCCGGCCATCGTGGCGCTGGCGCTTCCACTTCACCGCGAGCTGAAGCGGGAGCGGGCCCGGGCCGCGCCGCTCACCGCGGCCCTCCTGGCGGGCTCGGTCACCGCCGTGATCACCGCCGTCGGCGTGGCCAGGCTGGCTGGCGCCTCGCGGGCCACCGTGGCCTCGCTCGCGCCCAAGTCCGTGACCGCACCGGTGGCCATGGGAATCGCCGAGAAGCTGGGCGGGATCCCGTCGCTCACCGCGGCGCTGGTCCTCCTGACCGGGGTGCTCGGGGCGATCCTCGGTCCGTCCCTGCTCCGGCGACTGGAGGTGACGGATCAGGCGTCGGCCGGTTTCGCGCTGGGCGTGGCCTCCCACGGGCTGGGTACGGCCCGGGCCTTCGAGCTGGGGGAGACGGCCGGCGCCTTCGCCGGGCTGGGGATGGGGCTCAACGCCGTCGTGACCTCGATCCTGGTCCCGCTGCTGGCCCGCTGGATCCTCCCGTAACCGTTGCACCGGGAGTAGGATGCCGGCCGGAGGATGGCGGGGTACCAGACAGAGGCGCTCTTCGGCGACCTGTTCCGCGACCTGGCGGTCGCCGGGCGGGCGCTCTCGGCCTACCCGCGCAAGCATCCAGCGGTCGCGGACGGTCTCGCGAGGGGCCACGCGGCGCTCTCGGCGCTCCTCGCCGCGACCGGTCCGATCGAGCTGGCCGCGGCACGGGACGCCCTCCTCTGGAGCGACCGGCGCTTCACCAGCCTCCCGGCCTCCCAGCTCGCGAAGGCCCTGCGACGGCGGCGCGCGGCCGGAGTCCTCCTCGACCCGGGCGCGACACCCGAGGAGCTGGAGACCTTCCTGCGCGCGCTGACCGTCGACGCCCGGACCGCCCGCGCGGCCGGCTCTCTCGCGGCGGAACTGGCCGGGGCGGGCCTCGTCCGGATCCGTGTCAGCGACCTCGACTTCTCGTCCCTCTCCCTCGTCGAGACCGACGAGGAGGCCGTCGCGCCCGAGGCCGGTAGCTTCGCCGACCGGGTGGTTCGCAGGCTGGTCGCGAACGGCACCGTGCCGGAGGACCACCTGGCCCGGTGGATCGCCTCCGGCAGGACCGCCGCCGAGTTGCTCCGGGTCCTCCTGGACGGCGGGGGCAGGGGCGCCGCGGAAGGGGAGCTCGGCCCCGGAGCCCGCGCGGCCGCGCAGCAGGCCGTCGCCGACGAGCACCGGGACTCGCCCGATCCGTCCACGTCGACCGGCCCGGGGTCCGGCGCCGAGGCCGCCAGGATCCACCCACGGCACCTCGCCACGCTGAGGAGGGTCTTCGCGACGGGAGACATCGACACCCTTCGCGACCCGGAGACCCCGGCCGAGGAGCTCGTGGCCCTCCTGGAGCTCCCGGACGAGCGAGGGGGCAGGGTTCTTTCCGCGGCCGCGGCCGCCATCGGCCGCGAGATTCGCGACCCGGGTCTCGATTCCGATGCACCGGCCGCGCTGCTCGACCTCGCCGACCGGATGGAGGTCCCCGCCGACGTGCTGCCGGGAGTCCTCCGGCGGTTCGAGGGCGCGTATCTCCGCCTGCTCGCGGGGGGCGGGGTCCGGCAGGCGATCCCGATCGTCGAGCGCGTCCAGCGCCGCGCCTCCGGGGACGGGCCCGTCGCGGACCCGTTTCGCCGCACCGCCGGGAGGCTATCCGATCGCGAGTCGATCGAGGCGCTGGCGGAGACCTTGCCCGAGCTTCCGGACGAGGTCTTCGCAGCCGTCCCCACCCTGATCGACCGGCTCGGGCCATCGGCCGTGCGCCAGCTCCTCGACGTCCTCGCCCGGACCGAGAACCGGCGCATGCGCTTTCGCCTCCTCGACCTCCTCGCCAGGCTCGGCCCGGTGGTCGCCCGCGATGCCACCGCGCTGCTCTCCGATCCGCGCTGGTACGTGGTCCGCAACATGCTCCTCCTCCTGCGCCGGGTCGGCGACGTGCGCTCGGCCCCGTCGGTGCGCCGGTGCGTGGACCACCCCGACCTGCGCGTCCGGCTCGAGGCCATCCACGCCCTGTTCGCCTTCGACCGGGACGTCCCGCGTGAGCTCCTGAGGAGGGCGCTCCAGGACCGCGACCCGCGCCAGGCCGAGGCCGCCGTGGAGCTCGCGGGCAAGTACGGGATCGCCGAGGCGGTCGAGCCCATCGTCGAGTCCCTGGCCGCCTGGGATCCCCTCGGCCGGCGGCGCGGCGTCCGGCTCAAGGCCATCCGCGCACTCGCCGCGATCGGCGATCCCCGGGCCCTGGCCGGGCTCCGGCGCTTCCACTCCCGGTTCCAGCTGCTGCGCCCCGCGCTCGAGGAGCGCCTGGAGCTCTACCGGACCCTGCCGGCCTATCCCGAGGAGTCGTACCAGGAGTGGATCGGCGACGGCTTGCGCTCCCGCGACCCGGAGATCCGGCAGCTCAGCGCGGCGCTGGGGCCGGCGCCGGGGGGGAAGCCGTGAACGAGACCGCTGGCCCCGGGCGCGAGGAGCGGACGCAGCGCCTGGTGACCGACCTCGGCGCCGCCTTCCAGCTCCGCGTCTCCTACGCTCCGGACCACCCCCAGGTGAAGAGGGCCCTGGCCCGGGTCCTGGCAGACTTCGCGGAGTGGTGGACGAGCGCGGGGACCGCGGAGGTCACGCTGATCCTGGTGGAGGGGAACCTCCTCGTCGACCGCCAGGCCATCGCCGAGGACGCTCCCTGGGCGCGCGGCCTGCTCCGGGCCTTCGCGCGCCACGGCATCCGCGGCCTCACGCTGGTCGGAGGGCTCGACGAGGCCGAGCTGGGGGCCTTCCTCGACGGATGCCTCGGGAAGGGCGGCCCGACGTCGTCGCGCCACGTCCTGGTCGGCCGGGCGGGCTTCACGGCCACCGGCGCGCCGGAGAGCGCCGGCGACCTGGGGCAGGGCCCCGGGTCCCAGGGGAGCCAGGTTCCAGCCGCCTTCTCCCCCGAGCAGGTGGAGGGCGCGTGCGCGGAGCTTCGCGCCATCGGTGCTGGAGACGCGACGCGGATCGAGCGCCTGCGGGCCATCGTCGCGGAGCTCGCCCGCGGGGCCGAGGCGAGCGCGTCCGATGCGCTGCGGGTGGGATTGGCCCACGTCGCCGACCGCGAGTTCCTGCACGGACTGGCGGTGGCGCTCTCCACCCTCCGGCTCGGCCGGGCGCTCGGGGTCGGAGGCACGGAGCTCGAGGACCTGGTCCTCTCGGGATTCCTGCACGACGTCGGGCACCTGGAGGGTGCGGGCGTGGACGAGGATCCCGACCGGAAGCGGAGCCGCCATCCGGTCCGGGGAGCGGTGCGCCTCGCCGGGCTCGAGGGCATACCGGATACGGTGGTCCTCGTCGCGCTCGATCACCACCTGCGATTCGACGGAGCGCCCAGCTACCCCTCGATGGTCGTGCCGCGCAGGCCGGTGGCCGCCGCGCGAGTCGTCGCGGTCGCGGATTCCTGGGAGACCCTGCGCTGCCAGGGCGGGACGCGGCCCGCGGATACGGTCGCGATCCTGCGGGAGCGGGCCGGGACCTTCCTGGACCCGGCCCTCGTGGAGCTGCTTGCCGAGGTCGTCCTTCCCGTCCGATCCGTCATTCCGCCCGGAACACCACCGGCACCGTGACGAGGACATCCACTCCAGGTGGATGTAGACCTACGGCTCCGCCGGCTGCTCCGCCGGCGGGGCCGATAGCCGCAACCTCACCCGGCGCACGCGCTGGCTGGTCGCCTCGACGACCTCCGCCTCGAGCCCGCCGGGAAGCGCGATGCGTGCTCCCGCCGCCGGGATGGCGCGCTCCTGGTGAAGGAGAAGCCCGGCCAGGGTGGAGAACCCCGGACCGACCGGGAGGTCGGTTCCCAGCTCCCGGTTGATCTCGTGCACCGGCGCGGTTCCCAGCGCCAGGAAGGTGCCCGGTCCCTCGGCCTGGAGCACTCCCGACGGCGTCTCGTGCTCCGCGAAGATCTCCCCGAGCACCTCCTCGGCCAGGTCCTCCACCGAGACCAGCCCGGCCACCGAGCCGAGCTCGTCCACCACGATGCCGATGTGGGTGCGGGAGAGCTGGAGCACGCGCAGGACCTCGACCGCGCGGGTCTGCTCGGGGAAGAAGGGCACCTTGCGCAGCGCCGCCCGGAGGTCCATCCGGCCGTCTACCAGCTGCGAATAGAGCTCGCGCGCCATGACGTAGCCGAGCACGTTCTCCGGCCCACCTCCGGTGAGCGGATACCGCGAGAACGGCCGGTCCCGGAGCAAGGCGCGGACCTCTGCCGCGGTGGCCGTCTCCTCGAGCGAGCAGATGGAGCCCCGCGGGACCATCACGGCCCCGACCGGGAGGTCGCCGAGGTCCATGGCGCGCGTCGCGATCTCCCCGGCCCGCGCGTCCACCGCCCCGGCCTCGGTTGCCTCCTCCACGAGCTGGCGCAGCTCCTCCCGGGAGAGGCGGCTCTCCACGAAGGTGGTCCGGTCGTGGAACGGACGCAGGAAGACGTTGGAGATGGCGGTGAGCGCGGCCACGATGGGCCTGGCCACGCGGGACACCAGGAGCAGCACCGGAGCCGCGAGAAGCGCGAACCGGTCGCTGGATCGCAGCGCCAGCGACTTGGGCACGAGCTCTCCGAGTACGATGGAGAGGGCCGACACCAGGGCGACGACCAGGGTCAGCGCCAGCCGGTCCGCCCAGGCGCCCGCGCCCAGGAGGCGCAAGGCGTCCGCCACCGGCTGCTCGAGCACCACGCCGCCGAAGGCGCCAGCGCTGGCGCCCACGACGGTGATCCCCACCTGCACGGTGGCCAGGAACTGCTCCGGTCTCTGCCGCAGGGCGAGCGCCGATCGGGCGCGGGTGCTCCCGGCGTCGGCCAGCTCGCGGAGCCGTGACTTGCGGACCGAGAGGATGGCGATCTCGGCGCCCGAGAAGAAGGCGTTCACCGCCGTCAGGGCGAGCAGGACCGCGAAGTGGGAGAGGAACTCGGGCATCAGGGCTGGCTCGACGCCGAGGCCACCGCGCGCCGGGCCCGGTCTTCCTCCTCGGCCCGTGCGTCCGCCTCCGGGTCGTTGGGCTCCCGGCGCGGCTCGGGGGGCCGGGCGCGCCGCGCGATCAGGACGAAGAAGAGGGGCACGAAGAGGATGGCGAGCACGGTCGCCGAGAGCATCCCGCCGATCACCGCGGTCCCGATGGCCACCTGTCCGCCAGCCCCGGCTCCCCGTGCGATGGCGAGCGGGAGGACCCCCAGGATGAAGGCCAGCGAGGTCATGAGGATGGGGCGCAGCCGCATGCGGGCCGCCTCGAGCGCCGCCTCCTCCACGCCCTTCCCGCGCTCGTGCAGCTCCTTGGCGAACTCCACGATGAGGATGGCGTTCTTGGCGGAGAGCCCCACGGTCGTGAGCAGGCCCACCTGGAAGAACACGTCGTTCGTGAGGCCGCGCCCCAGCATCGCGCCCACCGCGCCCAGCACTCCGAGCGGGACGACCAGCATCACCGAGACCGGGATCGACCAGCTCTCGTAGAGGGCGGCCAGGCAGAGGAACACCACGAGCAGCGAGATGAGGTAGAGCAGCGGGGCGTTGGCGCCGGAGGCGCGCTCCTCGTACGAGAGGCCGGACCACTCGTAGCCGATCCCGGGCGGGAGCTGCGCGACGAGTTCCTCGAGGGCGGCCATTGCCTCCCCCGAGCTGTGGCCGGCCGACGGCTCCCCCTGGATGGCCATCGACGGGATGCCGTTGAAGCGCTCCAGCTTGGTCGGACCGAAGGTCCACCGGGCGCTGGCGATGGCCGAGAAGGGCACCATCTCCCCGGCGCGGTTGCGCACGTACCACCGGTCGAGGTCCTCCGGATTCATGCGGTAGGGAGCGTCGGCCTGAACGTACACGCGCTTGGTCCGGCCCTTGTCCATGAAGTCGTTCACGTAGGTCGGGCCCCAGGTCGAGGCCAGGGTCTGGTTCACGTCGGCCAGCGAGACGCCCAGCGCAGTGGCCTTCTCCTGGTCGATCTCCACGTTGAACTGGGGCGTGTCCTCCAGGCCCGACGCCCGGACCTTGGCGAGCCGTGGGTCCTTGCGGGCCAGGGCGAGGAGCTGGTTGCGGGCGGCGGTGAGCGCGTCGTGCCCCACCGCGGCCCGGTCCTGGAGCTGGAGCTCGAAGCCGTTGGCGCTGCCCAGCTCGGTGACCGCGGGCGGCGTGAAGACGAAGACGTTGGCCTCCTTGATCGAGGCGAAGGCCTTCTGCGCGCGAGCCGCGACCGAGTCGGCCCGGAGCCGGAGACCCGGACGCTGGTCCCAGGGGCGGAGGCGGATGAACCCAACGCCGGCATTCTGGCCACGGGACCCGAAGTTGAAGCCGGAGATCGACATCACCGACTCGATGGCCTCCTTCTCCTCGGTGAGCAGGTGGTCGGAGATCTTCGCGAGCACCTTCTTGGTCATCTCGAGCGTGCTGCCCGGGGGGAGGACGACCTGGGCGTACATGAGTCCCTGGTCCTCCTGCGGAAGGAACCCGGTGGGCAGGCGCGTGTAGAGGCCCGCCAGCACCAGGACCAGCACCCCGTAGGCGATCATCCCGCGCACCCGGCGCCGCAGCAGGAACTCCACGGCCTCCTGGTAGCGATCGGCGCCGCGCCCGTAGACCCGGTTGAACCACCCGAAGAAGCCCTTCCTCGCGAGACCGTGCCCCTTCTCCACCGGCTTCAGGATGGTGGCGCAGAGCGCCGGAGTGAGGGTGAGCGCGACCAGCACGGAGAGCAACATCGACGAGACGATGGTGATCGAGAACTGCCGGTAGATCACCCCCACCGACCCGGGGAAGAAGGCCATGGGAACGAAGACCGCCGCGAGGACGAGCGCGATGCCCACGAGGGCGCTCGTGATCTGGGTCATCGACTTGCGCGTCGCCGACCGGGGGGGCAGCCCCTCCTCGCTCATGACCCGCTCGACGTTCTCCACGACGACGATGGCGTCGTCCACGAGGAGGCCGATGGCCAGCACCATGCCGAACATGGTGAGCGTGTTGATGCCGAAGCCGAAGGCCGCCAGGACACCCATGGTCCCGAGGAGGACGACCGGAACGGCGATGGTCGGGATGAGCGTGGCCCGGAAGTTCTGGAGGAAGAGGAACATCACCAGGAAGACCAGCACGATCGCCTCGAGGAGCGTCTTCACGACCTCCTCGATCGAGAGCTTCACGAACGGGATCGTGTCGACCGGGTAGACCACCTTGAGGCCGGGTGGGAAGTACCGCGCCAGCTCGTCGATCCGGGCCCGGACCGCCTTCGCCGTCTGCAGGGCGTTGGCCCCGGCGGCCAGGCGCACGCCGATGCCCGAGTTGGGGCGGCCGTTGATCGAGGTCTCGATCTCCGACGACTCGCCGGCCATCTCCACGCGCGCCACGTCGGCGAGGTGCACCCGCGATCCGTCGGCGCCCACGCGGAGGAGGATGGCGCGGAACTGCTCGGGCGTCTGGAGGCGGGTCTGGGCGACGATGTTCGCGTTGAGCCGCTGCCCCTCGACCGCAGGGAGGCCCCCCAGCTGGCCGGCCGACACCTGCGCGTTCTGGGCCTGCAGGGCGGTCGTCACGTCGAGCGGGGTGAGGCGGTACTTGGCGAGCCGGGCCGGATCGAGCCAGATCCGCATGGCGTACTGCGAGCCGAAGGTGTTCACCTCGCCGACCCCGGAGACGCGCCCGATCTGATCCTGGAGCGTCGAGTACGCGTAGTCGGCGATGTCGTTGCGCGTCATCGACCCGTCCTCGGAGACGAGGCCGATGATGAGCATGTAGTTGGAGACCGACTTGGCGACCCGGACGCCCTGGCGCTGCACCTCCTGCGGGAGCAGGGGGAGGGCGGCCTGCAGCTTGTTCTGCACCTGCACCTGGGCGATGTCGGGATCGGTCCCGGCGTCGAAGGTGAGGGTGACCTGGGCGTTGCCGGCCGAGTCGGCGGAGGACGACATGTAGCGCAGGTTGTCGAGCCCGTTCATCCGCTGCTCGATCACCTGGGTGACCGTGTCCTCGAGCGTCTGGGCCGATGCGCCGGGGTAGGAGGTCGTCACGCTGACGGCCAGCGGAGCGATGGCCGGGTACTGCGAGACGGGCAGCCGGAAGATGGACAGGGCGCCGGCCAGCATCACCAGGATGCCGATGACCCACGCGAAGATCGGTCGCTCGATGAAGAACTGGGCCAAGGCGCCTTTCCTACTTCCCGTTGGCGGCGGGGACGGGGTTGACCAGCGCCCCGGGCCGGACCTTCTGCAGTCCCTCCACGATGACCTGATCTCCCGCCTGGATGCCGTCGGTGACGAGCCAGGCGTTTCCGACGATCCGGTCGGTGACGAGCTGGCGGCGCTCCACCTTCCTCTCCGCGCTCACGACGAGCGCCACGGGAAGCCCCTTCTGATCGCGGGTCACCCCCACCTGCGGAACGAGCAGCGCCGCGGGATTCACCCCCTCGTCGAGCCGCGCCCGCACGAACATGCCGGGGAGCAGCTCGCCCTTCGGGTTGGGGAAGAGAGCCCGCAGCGTGATCGAACCCGTGCCCGGGTCCACGGTGACGTCGGTGAACTGGAGCGTTCCCGGGTGGGCGTACTCGCGGCCGTCGTCGGTGACGAGCCGCACCCGGGCCTGTCCCTTGCGGGGTCCTTGCAGCTTCCCGGATTCGAGGTCCCGCTTCAGCCGGAGCACCTCGTCGGCCGACTGCGCCAGGTCCACGTACATGGGGTCGATCTGCTGGATGGTGGCGAGCAGGGTGGCCTGGGACGCCTGGGCGTATGCTCCCTCGGTAACTGCGGAGCGGCCGATTCGGCCCGACACCGGCGCCGTGACGGTCGTGAACCCGAAGTTGATCCGGGCCGTCTGCTCGGCGGCCCGCGCCGATGCCACGTCGGCCTCCGCCGTCTTCAGCGCGGCCATGGCGTTGTCGTGGTCCTGCTGGCTCACGACGTTGGTCTTGATGAGCTCGGCGTGGCGCGCCGCCACCACCCGGGCGTTGGCCAGGGTGGCCTCGGCGCGGGCCAGGGCGGCCTTCGCGCCGTCCAGGGTGGCCTCGTACGGAGCGGGGTCGATGAGGAAGAGCTTCTGCCCCTCCTTCACGTCGCTCCCCTCGGCGAAGAGCCGCTTCTGCACGATGCCGTTCACGCGGGCGCGGACCTCGGCCACCCGGAATGCCGAGGTGCGGCCTGGAAGCTCCCGGGTGAGGGTGACCGGCATCGGGGTGATGAGGACCACGCCCACCTCCACGGGCCCGGGCGCGGGGGGGGCGGCGGACCTGGAGGAGCATGCGGTGAGCGAGGCCAGGATCGCGGCCGCGAGGATCGCGGGATTCGGGAAGGGTGGCGACATGGAGGGAAGAAGGCGTAACGGGTACGGGAGCGAAGGTCAACCCGGGCACCGACCCCGTCGCGGCCCCAGGGTCCCGCGTCAATTCCCGGACCGCTGCAGCGCCGTGAGCCACCGCGGGGCCACCAGGATCCAGACCACGAGCAGCGGCCACAGGGATCCCTCCCAGAGCGCGTATTGCGCCAGGACGTCGTCCCAGGGACGGCCGCTTCCCCGAACCATCGCGACCTCGAACGCGACTGTCAGCGCGGCCCACAGCGCTCCGGTCGCCCAGGCCATCCGTGGGCGGGCGATTGGCCAGCGGCGGAGGAGGATCCAGATGGTGGCGCCGAGGGCGACGGCCCCGACCCCCGCGGCGACCTGCCGGGCGGCGAAGTCGCCGAGGGACGACGGGTAGGCGAACTGCCGGAGGGCTCCGTTCATGAACGCGACGGCGAGGAGCACGAACCAGGAGAGAAGGGCTCGAACCGGAGTCACGGGGAGACGATAGCGCCGATCGGCCCGCAGCGGGGCGGCCGAGCGAACTCCCCGTCGCGGCGGAACGGGTCGGACGTCCTGCGAAGCCACGCCTCGTCCGTCCGGCAGCGTCCGGCGTCCAGGTTCACGCCCGCGGCGAGGAGCCCAGGGCGATCGTCGTAGCGCAGGCTCAGGACCACCTCGGGACGGGCGCTCTCCCGGGTGAAGGCGACCCGTCGCACCCGCGAGTCGTGCTCCTCGCCGAAGGTGGTGCCGAGCCCGGGTCGTGGCGCGGCCTTCGCGGAGGCCGGCGCCTCCTCCGAGCGGGCCCCCGCCCCGGCGTCCGACGAGCGCTCCCGCAGCTCGGAAGGCGCGGGCTCCGGAAGCGCGATCCGCCGGGGCCGGCGCTCCGGGAAGACGGCCACCCCGATCACGCCCACGTCGCGTGCGTCGCCCTCCAGCGCGGCGTAGGACCGGGACACCGCCCCGAACCGGAAGGCGGCGACCGCGCTCTCGCTCAGCCGGTAGCCGTCGATCACCGCCTCGCCGTGCGGGCCCACGACGTAGCCGTGCTTCCCCAGGGACGAGGGGCCGCCGTCGATCACGTCCCGTCCGTCGACCGACACCACGACCTCCACCCGGCGAGGGGATCCGTTGCGGAACCGGACACGGTAGCGCTGCCCCGCGGTGCCCAGCACGTAGGTGCGACCACGATGGAGGAACGTCGGAAGCGCCCGGCCCGCGTCGTCCACGAGGTCGAAGGACCACTCTCCCCGGCGGGCCGCTGCGTCCTCGCGCGCCGGCGTCGGGGCGGGAAGGGAAAGGGCCAGGGCTGCGGCGAGGAGCCACGGGGTCGTCGTTCGCATGTGAACCTCCTTCCCCATGGAACGAACGTCCGGAGAAAAGGATCTGCGCGGTCGGGCGGCGGGGCGCGGAGTAGGATGATCCCGGGTGACGACGGAAGGTGACGAGGCGCTCGTGGCGCGCTACCGGCAAGGAGACGTGGCGGCGTTCGAGGCACTCCTCGATCGCCATCGCCCGGGCGTGTTCCGCTTCCTGGCCCGCTTCGTCGGCGACGAGGCCCGCGCCGAGGAGCTCACGCAGGACTGCTGGATGCGCTTCATCGACGCGGCGCCCCGCTGGAACGAGCACGGACGCTTCAAGGTCTGGCTCTATGCCGTGGCGCGCAACCTCGCCACGGACGAGTCGCGCCGCGCCACCCGCCGCGCCGCCGTCTCCCTCGACGCTCCCCTGCGCGGACGACCGGTTAGCGAGGGGGTGGCTTCCGGCGCGCCCTTGCCCGACGAAGCGGCCCGGGACGCGGAGATCCGGCCCCGCCTGCTCCGCGCCATCGGGGCGCTGCCCGCGGAGCAGCGGGAGGTCTTCCTCCTCCGGGAGTACGAGGGGATCCCGTTCGCGGAGATCGCGGAGGTCACCGGCGCACCCGTTCCCACGGTGAAGAGCCGGATGCGCTACGCGCTCGAGGCGCTCCGTCGCGCGCTGCAGGAGGTCGCATGACCCACGAGGACGTGCGCGAGAAGCTGCTCGACCTGGCCTACGGCGAGCTCGGGCCCGCGGAGCGGCAGCAGGTGGAGCGGCACGTCGCGGGATGCGCCGGGTGTGCCGTCGAGCTCGAGGAGATCCTGCGGACCCGGGCGGCGGCGAGCCTGCTGCCCGATCCCGCGCCGGCCGGCGGGCGGGAGGAGCTGGTGGAGGCCGCGAGGAAGGCCGTGGCCCGGCCCGGCCCGTCCGCGCCTGCGCGGCGAATGCGTCCCGCCGCGTGGATGGCCGCGGCCGCGGTGGTCGTCGCGGTGGGCGCGGTGACGCTGCGCGTGCTCGACACGAGCCGGCCTCGCGAGACGGACGCGGAACGGGTGGTCGCAGTGGCGAACGAAGCGGTTCCCGTGGCTCCACCCGCGCGGGCCGTACCGTCGGCACCGTCCGCGGATCGACCACCGGTGGCATCCGCGGCGAAGCCGTCGCCTGATCCCGCGCCCCCCGGCGTCGTCGCGTCGCGGAAAGAGGCCGCCGATGCCCGGGCGCCGGCCGCCGAAGCACGGGCCCGCTCGGCCGGGGCCGAGCAATCGCCCGGGTTCCCGCCCGGCGTCTCCGGCGCGTTCGTGAGCGTGGACCTCCGGTCCGGCGAGCGATTCCGCGTGAACCCGGAAGCGTGCGCGACCCGCCACTCGCCCTTCTCGACCTTCAAGATCCCGGGCAGCCTCATCGGGCTCGAGACCGGGGTGGTGAAGGGTCCCGACGAGCGATGGCGCTGGGACCCCGCTCGCCATCCCTTGCCCACCTGGGGGGCGGGCGACGAATACCTCCGCGCCTGGCAGCAGGACCAGACCCTCCGCACCGCGCTCCCGCGATCCATCGTCTGGTACTTCCGTGAGGTCGCGAACCGGGTCGGGCAGGCGAGCATGAAGCAGTGGCTCGCCACCTTCGATTACGGGAACCAGGACGTCTCCGGCGGCCTCGACCGGTTCTGGCTGGGCAGCACGCTGCGAATCTCCCCCGACGAGCAGGCGGCATTCCTGGCCAGGCTCCGGCGCGGGCAGTTCCCGGTGGCGGCGAAGAACCTGGCCCTCGTCCAGGAACTGCTCACCGAGGAGTCGGACGCAGGGTACCGGCTCATCGCCAAGACGGGCTCGTCGCCCGACGGGGAGGGCTGGCTCGTCGGCTGGGTCGAGTCGCCGGCTGCGGCCTGCTCCTTTGCCCTGTATCTCCGGTCGTCGAGCTACGAGGACATGGCCAGGATCCGGCCCGGGCTGGCCCGCGATTTCCTGCGCCAGGCGGGCTGCATCCGCGCCGATGCGCCGCGGTAGCCGGCGGCGAGATCCGGTGCGCCCCATCCGGGGTCGGGTGTTTTCCTGAGGCACGGTAGGGACTCAAACCCCTCGCGCTGGGGAGTGCGCCCAATATCGAAGCCGGGCCGGATCGACGACACTCCCTCCCAGAAAGGGAGAAGACATCATGAAGACGATCAGCGGCGGCAGCGCGGTTCCCGGTGGCTACTACCTCTCCAGGTCCAACTGGGAGATCTTCCCCGTCGAGAAGGACGGCCAGAAGTTGCCCGGCCCGGTTGCCGAGCACTACGTCAAGGTCCCGACCGCAGCGGCGCTCCTGCTCATGCCGGTCCTCGGCGGACTCATGGTGGTCTTCCTCCCCTTCATCGGTCTCTACCTGGCGGCGAAGGCGGCCGTGAGCCCGATCGCCAGGATGTTCAACCGGTCGGCCAAGGACCTGGCGGCCACCGTGACGCCCGGCTGGGCGCCGGGAGCCGCGCACTTCACCGGCAAGGCCACCGAGGAGACGGCGGCCGAGGAGGAGAAGGCCGGGCAGGAGAAGCTCGAGAAGCTGGCCAAGGAAGTCGAGGAGAAGCGCCGGACCTAGCAGTGTCCTGGACGTCGACATCGCGCGGCGACCTGTGCTCTCCTCCGAGGGCTTGAGCCGCAACGCCTACATCGCCCGGCAGCGCGAAGCGCACGGCCGCAAGGCCGTGGCGGTGCTCCCCATCCACTACCCCAAGGAGCTCCTCACCGCGCTCGGGGTGCTCGCGGTCGAGATGTGGGGGCCGCCGGGCGCGCCCCGGGGCGACGGCGCCGGCCGCATCCAGGCCTACGTGTGCTCGGTGGTCCGCAACGCCATGGCGTTCCTCGGCTCGGGTGGCGCCGACGCGGTGGACGGCGTGCTGTTCCCGCACACCTGCGACTCGATCCAGGGCCTGGCCACGCTTGCGCCCGACTTCGGCGGCTGGGGCAAGGAGGCCTTCACCTTCCTCCACCCCAAGGGTCCGGAGAGGCCGAGCGCGCGGCTCTACCTCGACGGCGAGCTCCGCTCGCTGGCCCGCCGCCTGGAGGTCTTCACCGGACGTACGCTCGACGACGCCAGCCTCGCCAGGGCGGTACGGCTCCACGTCGAGATCGACGAAGCCCGGGCGGCGCTCCTCGACGCGCGATCCTCCCTCGCCGTGGGCGACCCGGAGGTCTACGCACTCCTGCGGCGGGGCGAATGGCTCTGGCCCGGGGATCACCTCGCCGAGCTCCGCTCCTTCCGGAGCCAGTTCCCCGATGCGGCTTGTCGCGCCGGCGTCCCGGTCCTGGTGTCCGGCTACGTGCCCGAGCCCCCGAGCCTTCTCCGGGTCCTGAACGACGCCGGAGCCTGGGTGGGGGCGGATGACTTCGCCGCGGTGGGCAGGCGCGTGGTGCGACGCTCCCCGTCCGCGGCCGACCCCTGGGAGGCCCTCCAGGAGCGGTACTGGGCCGCCCCGCCCTGCTCGACCCGGTCGGCGGACCCGGACGCGCGCGTGAACCACCTTCTCGGGATGCTCGACCGCTCCGGTTCACGCGGCGTGATCCTCCAGGTGATCAAGTTCTGCGAGCCCGAGCTCTTCGACGTTCCCCTCCTGCGGCGTGCCTTCGCCGCCCGCGGCGTCCCGGTGCTCTACCTGGAAGGGGAGCTCGAGGCGGAGCTCTCCGGCCAGACGATCACCCGCATCGAGGCCTTCGT
The DNA here is from genome assembly GCA_963802065.1 of uncultured delta proteobacterium. Taxonomy (GTDB): domain Bacteria; phylum Myxococcota; class Myxococcia; order Myxococcales; family Anaeromyxobacteraceae; genus CAIOAK01. The sequence goes on from CAWDHF010000012.1 coordinate 544,209, forward strand.
CGAGATGCTGGCGGCGGGGAGGGCGGCGTGATCCTGCGGCGCGTGCAGTACGAGCTGGCGGGGCATCTGGTCGGCCCCTTCCTGGCCTCGCTCGACGGCTGGAAGCGCCGCAAGCGGAGTCACTCCGGCCCATCCCGTTCCTCGCCCTTCGGCCCACCGCTCGAGTCGGTGCGCAGGCTGAAGGAGATCATGACGGCCCACTTCTTCCAGGCGCGCTACGCCGACGGTGCGGTGCCGGTGGCCTGGGTGACGAGCGGCTTCCCGGTGGAGCTGCTCCGGCCGCTGGGCTTCCACACCGTCTACCCGGAGAACCACGCGGCGATGTGCGGCGTGCAGCGGCTCGTGCCCGGGCTCTCCGACGCGGTGGAGGCCCAGGGGTATTCCCGCGACCTCTGCAGCTACGCGCGCGCCGACCTGGGCAGCGTGATCACCGGCCGCACGCCGGTGGGGCGCATGCCCCGTCCGGACCTCCTCGCCTGCTGCACCAACATCTGCCAGACGGTCCTCTACTGGTACAAGGCGCTGGCCGATCACTTCCGGGTGCCGCTGGTGATCGTCGACACGCCCTACGTGTACGGGAAGGCCGAGCCGCATCACGTCCAGTACGTTCGCGACCAGCTCGAGGAGCTGGTTCGGGTGGCCGGGCGGATCTCGGGGCGGCATGCCGAGCCCGAGGCGCTCGCCGAGGTGGCGCGCAAGGCCAAGGAGGGGACCGACCTCTGGGCGGAGTGCCTCGCGACCGGGAAGGCCCGCCCCGCTCCCTGGACCGGCATCGACGGGTTCTTCCACATGGCGCCCATCGTGGCGCTGCGCGGCACCGACGTCTGCAACTCCTACTACCGCATGCTGCGCGACGAGCTGCGGGACCGGGCGGCTCGCGGGATCGGCGGCCTGCGCGAGGAGCGGTACCGGCTCCTGTGGGACAACCTGCCCATCTGGTTCGCGGTCCGCGAGGTGGCCACCCTCCTGGCCGAGCGCGGCTTCAACTTCGTCTGCACGAGCTACACGAATGCCTGGGCCGAGGCCGGGGCCCGCATCGACCCCCGGGACCTGATCGCCTCCGCGGCCGACTCCTACACCCACATCATCCTGAACCAGGACCTTCCCAACCGCCTCGGCATCCTGCGCCGGCTCTCCCGCGAGTACGAGGTGGACGGCGCCGTGCTCCACAGCGACCGCTCCTGCAAGCCCTACTCGATCGGGCAGGTGGACCTGAAGGACCGGCTGGCCAGCGAGCTGGGCATCCGCGTGCTGCTGCTCGAGGCCGACCATTCCGACCCGCGCGCATGGTCGAAGGAGCAGGCCGACAACCGGCTCACCGCCTTCATGGAAGGGTTCGCGTGAGCGCCGTCGCGTACGGGATCGACGTGGGGTCGACCACCTGCAAGGCGGTGGCGGTCGACGCCTCGGGCCGCCGGGTCGCGCACCGCGTGGAGCCAACCGATCCGCGCATCGAGTCGCAGGTGGAGCGGGTGCTGCGCTCGCTCCGCGAGGAGACCGGGACGGACGGGCCGGTGGGGGCCACGGGGTACGGCCGCAAGCGCGTGCCCGCAGGACGCGCGCTCACCGAGATCACCTGCCACGCCCGGGGCGCCTTCGCGGCGACCCGCAAGGGCGGGGTCCTGGTGGACATGGGCGGCCAGGACACCAAGGTCATCCGCATCGGCCCGGCCGGAGACGTGGTCGACTTCGCCATGAACGACAAGTGCGCGGCGGGGACCGGCCGCTTCCTCGAGATCATCCTGGGCCGGCTGCGAGTCCCCTACGAGGAGGTCGCGGAGCAGGTGGGGCGGGCCACCCGCTCCGTCCCGGTCTCGAGCACGTGCACGGTGTTCGCCGAGAGCGAGGTCATCTCGCTCGTGGCCGGCGGGGAGCCGCTGGAGGGCATCCTGAAGGGGCTGCACCAGGCTCTCGCCTCCCGGGTGGCTGCGCTGGCCCGGGGCACGGCCGGGGGGGGCGAGCTCTTCATGAGCGGCGGGGTCGCGCTCAACGCCGCCATGGTCGGTGCGCTGCGGGACGCGCTGGGGCGGCCGGTCCAGGTCCTGCCCGATCCGCAGCTCGTCGGCGCCATCGGGGCTGCGCTCTCGGTGCTTCCCGCCGCGGCCTGAAGGAGAGGACCATGGACTACGTCAGGCTCGGCAGGACCGGACTCCGGGTCTCCCGCATCTGCCTGGGATGCATGACGTACGGGGCACCGGCAACGGCGCCTGGCCAGCCCGGCAGGCACGCGTGGACCCTGAACGAGGAGGAGAGCCAGCCCTTCCTCCGCCAGGCGCTGGATCTCGGGATCAACTTCTTCGACACGGCCAACGTCTACTCGAGCGGCGCCAGCGAGGAGGTGCTGGGGAAGTTCCTCCAGGGCAGCGTCCGCCGCGAGGCGGTCGTCATCGCGACCAAGGTCCACTTCCCCATGCGCGACGAGCCCAACGGCGGCGGCCTCTCCCGCAAGGCCATCTTCTTCGAGATCGAGCAGAGCCTTCGCCGACTGCGAACCGACCACGTCGACCTGTACCAGATCCACCGCTGGGATCCCGGGACGCCCATCGAGGAGACCCTCGAGGCGCTGCACGACCTGGTCAAGGCGGGGAAGGTCCGCTACCTCGGCGCCTCGTCCATGCACGCCTGGCAGTTCACCCGGGCGCTCTACCTGGCCGACCTCCACGGCTGGACCCGGTTCGTCTCCATGCAGGACCACTACAACCTGCTCTACCGGGAGGAGGAGCGCGAGATGCTGCCCCTCTGCCTGTCCGAGGGCATCGGCGTCATCCCCTGGAGCCCGCTGGCGCGCGGCCGCCTGGCCCGGGCCTGGCATTCCGAGCGCACCAGGCGCTTCGAGACCGACCAGTTCGGCGCGTCGCTCTACGCACGGACCGAGGAGGCCGACCGGGCCGTCGTCGACCGCCTGGGCGTGGTGTCCGAGAAGCGCGGCGTTCCCCGTGCCCAGGTGGCGCTGGCCTGGCTGCTCGGAAGGCCCGCGATCACCTCGCCGATCGTGGGCGCCAGCAAGCCCCACCACCTCCAGGACGCCGTGGCCGCACTCTCCTTGCGCCTCGATCCCGGCGAGGTGGCGTCGCTCGAGGAGCCGTACGTGCCCCACGCCGTGGCGGGCTTCGAGTAGGCCCCTCGATCCGCCCCATCCGGGGTCGGGAGTTTTCCCGAGGGCCGGTAGGGACTCAAACCCCGCACGGTGGGGACTGCTCCCAATATCGGAGCCGCGACGGATCGACGACACTCCCTTCCAGAAAGGGAGAACACACCATGACGATCATCAACGGCGGAGCGGCAGTCCAGGGCGGCTACTACCTCTCGAAGTCCTCCTGGGAGATCTTCCCGGTCGAGAAGGACGGACAGAGGCTGCCCGGCTCCCACGCCGACCACTACGTGAAGGTCTCGACCGCGGCGGCCCTGACCATCATGCCGGTCCTGGGCGGGCTCATGGTGGTCTTCCTCCCCTTCATCGGGCTCTTCCTGACGGCCCAGACCGCGCTCCGTCCGCTCGCCGGGATGTTCCGGCGCTCGGCCCAGGACCTGGCGGCGACGGTCACTCCCGGATGGCAGCCTGGCGAGGCGCACTTCACCGGCAAGGCCACCGAGGAGCGCGGCTCGAACGCCTCCGGAGAGGACAGGCTCGAGCGCCTGGCCCGGGAGATCGAGGAGAGGCGCCGCTCGTAGCGGGCTACACCGCCGGGAAGGTGGGCCCGAGCCCGGCGGCCAGGAGGCATCTCTCGGCGAGGACGGCGGCGGTGCAGAGGGCGGCGTCGCCGTGCGGCGGCCCCACGAGCTGGATCCCGACCGGCATCCCCGACGGCCCGCGTCCGGTGGGGAGCTGGACGCAGGGCGTGCCGAGCAGGGTCCAGATCCGGTTCAGCGCAGGGTCCCCCGTGGAGTCCAGGCCCGTCGGCGCTTCACCTGGAGTGCTCGCTCCGAGAAGTGCGTCGTACCGGCCGAACAGGGCAGGAAGCCGGCCTCGAGCCTCGGAGGCCAGCGCACGGGCGCCGGCCAGGACGGCCGGGGAGATGCCATCTCCCTCCTCGAGGAAGGCCAGGAGCTGGGGGGAGAGACGATCACCGTGGGTGGCCCGGAGCGGCCCGAGGGCCACCTTGGCCTCGGCGGCCATGATCGTTCGCTGCGCGGCGGAGAGTCCCGGGAAGCGCTCCTCCACCTCCACGACCTCCACCCCGGCGGATGCGAGCGCCCGTGCCGCCCGGGCCAACGCTTCGCGGGAGGCGGGGAGGGTGGCATCCCAGGCCTCCGTGCGGCAGAGGCCGACGCGAAGACGGGAGGGAACGGGCTCGTGAGGAAGCGGGGCCCCGAGCCCGGCCATCATCAGCGGGAGATCCGCCGCACTCCGGGTGAATAGACCCAGGGTGTCCAGGGAGGGCGCGAAGGGGCTCACGCCGTCGAGCGGCAGGAGTCCATGGGTGGGTTTGAATGCCACGACGCCACAGTAGGCGCCCGGGCGGATGAGCGAGCCCGCGGTCTGGGTGCCGATGGCGGCCGGGACCATTCGCGCCGCCACCGCCGCCGCCGATCCGCTGGAGGACCCGCCCGGGGTCCGTGACGCGTCGTGCGGATTCCGGGTCTTCCCCGGGAGGTAGTAGGCGAGCTCGGTGGTCACGGTCTTCCCGAGGACGATCCCGCCCGCCCGGCGCAGCGTGGCCACGCAGGCCGCGTCGGCCTCCGGGCGCCGTCCGGCGAAGACGGGGCTTCCCCTCCCGGTGGGCAGGTCGACGGTGTCGATGACGTCCTTCACGCCGACCGGCAGCCCGTGGAGCGGTCCGGGCCGCCCGGCGGCGTCGGCTCGGCGGGCATCCCGAAGGGCCAGGTCGGGGTCGAGCGTCTCGAAGGCCAGGACCCTCGGCTCGACGGCCTCGATCCGCTGGAGGCAGGCGCGGACCAGCGCCTCGGCGGTGAGCTCGCCACGCCCCAGGAGGGAGGTGGCCTCCGAGGCGGTGAGTTCGTGGAGGGGTCGCATGCGACGACTTTACCCGGAACCCTTCCAGGGACACCTGGCTCCCAGGGCCGGAGGCTTCGATGACCATCGATCGCTACGTTCGTCTTTTCGCAGGAATGTTCGTCCTTCTCTCGCTCGCACTGGGCGCCCCGGCGAGTCCGCTGTTCCAGAGCACGAACTGGCTCTGGTTCACGGCCTTCGTCGGCCTCAACCTGGCCCAGAGCTCCCTCACCGGCTTCTGCCCCCTCGTGAACGTCCTCCGGGCGCTCGGGGTGGGTGAGTCGAATCGGGCGGCTTCGAACCCGTGAGCTCACTCCGCGCCATCACGGCTTGCATCCTCGCGGCCACCATCCCCCTCTCCCCGGCCTCGGCCGCCGAGGGCGTCCGGATCGACGACGCCATCCGGTCGGCCTGGAAGGGAAACCCCGGGCTGGCCGCCGGCGCCCACCAGGTCGAGGCGGCCCAGGCGGATGCCCAGGCCGCCGCCAACGGCCACTGGCCCACGCTCGCGGTGACGGCCAAGGGCATCGGCACGAGCGAGCCGGTCGGCGTCTTCGGGATCAAGCTCAACCAGCAGCGCATCACGGCGGCCGACTTCGTGCCAGCCACTCTCAACGACCCGGGCCCGGTCGGGGGATTCGGGCTCGGCGCAGGAGTCGTCATCCCCATCTGGATGGGCGGGCGCATCCTGGCCGGACAGAACGCGGCCGCGGCCCAGGCCGATGCCGAGGGGAGCAGCCAGGCGCGGCGCCGCGACGAGGTGGCCCTCGCGGTCGTGCAGGCCTACTTCGGCGTCCAGGTCGCGCTCCAGGGTGTCCGGTATGCGGACGACGTGCTCGAGCACGCCCGGGAGACCGAGCGGTTCGTCGGCGAGCGCAACCAGAAGGGGCTCGCGCTCGACGCCGACGTCGCCCGTGCCGTGGCCTTCCGCGCCCAGGCCGAGGCGGAGCGGGCCTCGGTGCTCCAGCAGCTCTCGTCGGCGCGCTCGGCGCTGGCCATGCTCACCGGCATCGATCCGGCCCAGGTCACGCTGGCCACGCCAGTGGAGGCGCCACCGCTGCTGGCGTCGGCGCCCCCCCCGGGCGCCTCGCCAGACGAGAGGCCGGACGTCGTGGCCGCCCGGCTGCGGGCGCTGGCGGCGGAAGAGGCGATCGGCGTCTCGAAGGCGTCCCTGCTGCCCACCGTCTTCGCGCTGGCCGGGGTCGACACGCTCCGCTCCGCCATCGACCAGGGAGCCACCTGGTGGTCGGCAGCGCTGGTGCTCCGCTGGGAGTTCGGGGTCTCGAGCCTCGGGGCGGTGCAGGCGGCAGAGGCGCGATCGGCCGCGGCCGCGTCCGCCGCGCGCTGGCAGGAGCTCCAGGCGAACCGTGAGGTGATCGACGCCCGTGAGGCGGTGGCCACCGCAGAGGCCCGCGTTCGATCGGCTCGCGAGGCGGTGACCGCATCGGAGTCGGCACGGTCGCTCCGGGACGCACGCTATCGCCAGGGACTCCTGCCGCTCTCGGACGTCCTCGACGCCCAGGCTGCCCTCGCCGGAGCACGAGCGCTCCTGCTCCGCAGCCAGTGGGAGAACCGAATCGCCCGTGCGCAGCTCCAGCTCGCACTGGGCCTACCCGTGGAAGGAGTCCAGTCGTGAAGCCCACCATCAGGAACACCCTCCGTCTCACCGCCGTCCTCGCCCTCGCCTCGTCCCCGTTCCTCTCCACCGCAGCCGAGCCGCCGGCCCAGGCCCAGGGAGACCGGCCCGTCGGCGTGAAGCTCGCCAGGACCGAGGGACCGGGCGGAGGAGCCTGGGTCGCCGCCCGGCTGGCCGCCGCCCGGCACGCGACGATCTCGACGCGGATCTCGGCAACGGTGCTCGAGGTCCTCGTGGAGGAGGGGTCGAAGGTGGCGCAGGATCAGCTCCTGGTGCGACTCTCCGACTCCGACGTGCGCGGGCAGCTCGACGCGGCCGAGACCGGCCTGCGGGCCGCGGCGGCCTACGAGAAGCGCATCGCCGAGCTGGTGACCGCCCGGGCCGCGACCCCGGTGGAGCTGGAGCAGGCCCAGGCGCAGCGCGCGCAGGCGGCGGCCGCGGTCGCAGGCGCGAAGGCGACCCTCGGCTACACGCAGCTGCGGGCGCCCTTCGCGGGAACGGTCCAGGCCCGGCGAGTGACCGCGGGCGACCTGGTCGGACCGGGCCAGCCCATCGTCGAGATCGAGGGCGGCTCCCTGGAGATCCAGGCGACCCTGTCCGAGGCGGAGGCGCAGGGGCTCCGGATCGGCCAGCGCACGCGATTCGCCACGGCGGATGCGCGAGGCGAGGCCGAGATCACCGCGCTCACCCCGGGTGGTGACGCCCTGACCCATCGCCGGAGCCTGCGGGCGCGGGTGGTCGGAACGGGAAGCGAGTTGCGCAGCGGGACGTTCGCGCGCCTCGAGGTCCCCGGGGCATCGCCGTCCCGGGCGGCCTGGCTTCCCCGGACGGCGCTGGTCGAGCGGGGAGACCTGACGGGCGTCTTCGTGGCGCAGGACGGCAAGGCGTACCTGCGCTGGGTGGCGCTCGGCGAGCCCGTGGGAGACCGCGTTCCCGTGCGGGCGGGACTCGAGCCGGGCGAGGCGGTGATCGACGCACCGGGCGCCCTGCGCGACGGCCAGCGGGTCGAGGTGATCCGTGGAGGGTAACGAGTCGCCCGGGAAGCGCCTGGGACTGGCGGGCCGGGTCGCGAAGGGATTCCTGCGGTCGAAGCTGACGCCGCTCATCGTGGTGGCGTCCATCGGGCTGGGGCTCGCCGCGGTGGCGCTCACGCCGCGCGAGGAGGAGCCGCAGATCATCGTTCCCATGGTCGACGTCATCGTCGGCTACCCGGGCGCCACCCCTGCCGAGGTGGAGGCCCAGATCACCACGCCGCTCGAGCGCCGTCTCTGGGGGCTCACCGGGGTGGAGTACCTCTACAGCACGAGCGTCCCGAACGCGGCCATGTTCACGGTCCGTTTCAAGGTGAACGAGCCGCTCGAGGCGAGCCTGGTGAAGGTCAGCCAGGAGCTCCTGGCGCACCCGGAGCTGCTCCCCTCCGGTGCGATGCAGCCGGTCGTGCGCCTGCTCACCATCGACGACGTTCCCTTCCTGACCCTCACGCTGCACGGTCCCTCCCGGCCGGCCGGCGAGCTGCGAAAGCTGGCCGACGAGGTGGCGAGGGAGATCGCGGGCGTTCCGCTCACAGCCAACGTCAGCGTCCTCGGGGGGGCGCGCCGGACCGTGCGCATCGAGCCCGACCCCGAACGGATGCGGACGCTGGGCGTCTCCATCGCCGAGATCGAGCCCGCCCTGAGGAGCGCCCACGTCCAGCTTCCCGCCGGCGCCCTGGTGGACGGGAACCACAGGCTCGTCGTGGAGGCGCGAGGCCAGGTCCTCGCCGCGACCGAGCTCCGGCGCACCGTCGTCGCCACGCGCAACCAGAAGCCCATCTACCTCGAGGACGTCGCCCGGGTGATCGACGGGCCCGAGCCGGAGCCCGCCGTGGTGCTCACCGCGGTGCGCGGGGGCGAGGGCTTCGAGCCGGCCGTCACCATCTCCGTCGCCAAGCGAGCCGGCACGAACGCCACCGAGCTGGCCGACCGCGTGCACGAGAAGGTGGACGCCCTGCGAGGCACGCTCATCCCCGCCGACGTGAAGGTGTCCACCACGCGCAACTACGGCGAGACCGCGGGGGACAAGTCGAACGAGCTCATCGAGCACCTGATCATCGCGACCCTCTCTGTGATCGGGCTCATCCTGATCGCCATGGGCTGGCGGTCGGCGCTCGTGGTCGCGGTGGCCGTGCCGGTCACCCTCGCCCTGACCCTCCTCCTCACCTACCTGCTCGGCTACACGCTGAACCGGGTCACCCTCTTCGCGCTCATCTTCTCGATCGGCATCCTGGTCGACGATGCCATCGTGGTGGTGGAGAACATCCACCGGCACCTCTACCTGCCGGGACCCCGGAGGTCCTTCGCCCGGATCGTCGTCGAGGCGGTGGACGAGGTGGGCAACCCGACCATCCTGGCCACCTTCGCGGTCATCGCGGCCATCCTGCCCATGGCCTTCGTGCGTGGGCTCATGGGGCCCTACATGCGCCCCATCCCCATCGGCGCCAGCCTGGCCATGATCTTCTCGCTGGTGATCGCCTTCGTGGTGAGCCCCTGGATGGCCATGAAGGTCTTCCGCAAGGAGGCTCACCTCCCGGAGGTCGACGCCACCGGTCTCCACCCCGCCGACCCCTCGCGCGACGCACCCGAACCGGTCGTGGACGACCCGTCGGCCCATCCCGAGACGCGGCCCGAGACCCGGTTGACCCGGGCCCACCGCTGGATCACCCGCCTGATGCTCGGCTCGGCCGGGGCGCGCTGGGCATTCCTGGCTGCCATGCTCGTCCTGCTGGGCGGCGCCGGGGCGCTGGTCGCCTTCGAGGTCGTGAAGGTGAAGATGCTGCCCTTCGACAACAAGAGCGAGTTCCAGGTGCAGCTCGACCTTCCCGCCGGGACCCCTCGCGAGAACGCCCTCGCCCTCGGACAGGAGGTCGCTCGCCGGGTGCTCGAGGAGCCCGAGGTGAAGGACGTGCAGGTCTACTCGGGGGTGGCGGCGCCCTTCACGTTCGTCGGACTGGTGCGGCACAGCTTCCTGCGCGTCGGGGCGGAGCAGGTGGACCTCCAGGTCTCCCTGGTGCCGAAGGGGGAGCGCAAGGCCCAGAGCCACGCCATCGCCATGCGGATCCGGCCCGCCCTCGAGGCCATCGCGCACCCCAAGGGTGCGCGCATGAAGCTGGTCGAGATCCCTCCGGGACCGCCGGTGCTCGACACCGTCGTCGCGCAGGTGTACGGCCCGAGCGCCGCGGAGCGGATCCGCCTCGCCGGGCAGGTGCGCGAGGCGTTCCTCTCGACCGAAGGGGTGGTCGACGTGGACTCCACGCTCAACCCGACGGCCCCGAGGCTGCTCCTGCTCGTGGACCGGGAGAAGGCCTCCCTGCACGGCGTCTCGACGCCCGCCGTGGTGCAGACGCTCGCCGCGGCGGGATACGGGGCGCAGCTCGGGACCTTCCGCGCCGGACGCGGCGGGCAGCTCGTGCCGATCGTCCTGCAGCTCGCCCCGGCGCAGCGCGCCGAGGCGGGCCAGCTCCTCCAGCTGACCGTTCCGGGAATGCGCGGGCCGGTCCCCCTCTCGGAACTCGTCCGTCCGGAGGAAGGGCGCGAGGAGGCGGCCATCTTCCACGAGAACCTGATGCCGGTGTCCTACGTCTTCGGGGACCTGGCCGGGACGATCGAGAGCCCCGTCTACGCGCTCGCCGCGCTCAACGAGAAGCTCGACTCCCTGCGCAGCGCCGGGGGGCAGGAGGTCCCCCGGCTGGGACTGTCCCACCCCGGGCAGACGGAGCAACCGGTGATCAAGTGGGACGGGGAATGGCACATCACGCTCGAGGTCTTCCGCGACCTGGGGCTCGCCTTCGCCGCCGTCCTGATCCTCATCTACGTCCTCGTGGTGGGCTGGTTCGAGAGCTTCCTCGTCCCGCTCGTCATCCTCGCGCCCATCCCGCTGTCGCTCATCGGCATCCTGCCGGCGCACGGGCTGGTGGGGACCTACTTCACCGCCACGAGCATGATCGGCTTCATCGCCGGCGCCGGCATCATCCTCCGGAACAGCATCATCCTCGTCGACTTCATCGAGCTGAAGCTGCGGGAGGGGATGCCCCTCGCGCTGGCGGTCGAGGAGGCCGGCGTGGTCCGCTTCCGGCCCATGCTGCTCACCGCCGCGGCCGTCATGGTGGGAAGCGCCGTCATGCTGGCCGACCCCATCTTCCAGGGCCTGGCGGTCAGCCTCATGGCGGGCCAGCTGGTGGCGACCCTGCTGTCTCGCCTGGCCGTGCCGGTGCTCTACTTCCTGGTCGCGCGCCGGGGCCGGGCCGCCGAGCTGCAGCGCGAGGGCGCCATCGCGATGGTCGAGGGCGAGCGGGAGCGGGTCAGCCCCGTGATCGAGGTCGAGCGCGCCGCGTGACCGGGGCGGGCAGGTGCGCTCGGCCGCCGTCTCTCTTGGCGCTTCGCGCCTTGACAGGTCGACCATCGATCCAATAGGTGTCCGTTCACGAAAGTGAAATCACGATTTCACATCGTGAAACCAACGTGAGCGCTGCCCCTCAATACCGCATCAAGGTCCTCGAGAAGGCCCTGGCCGTTCTCGAGCTGTTCGACGAGCCGGGCAAGGAGCTCACCGTCACCGAGATTGGCGAGCGCCTCGGGATCCACAAGACCACCGCGTTCCGCATCGCCGCAGTCCTGGACGGGTCGAACTACCTGGAGAAGGCGCCAGGCTCGATGCGTTACCGGCTCGGCTACAAGATCTTCCACCTCGGCTCACTCGTCGAGGGAAGCGCCGAGTTGAAGAGACGCGCCCGCCCGATCCTCGAGGAGCTGAAGCAGGAGTGCGACGAGACCGTGCACCTCGTCGTGCTGAGCAAGGGCGAGGCGCTGTACCTCGACAAGATCGAGGGGCGAAAGACCGTCAGGGTGGTGTCGCGGGTCGGGATGACGCTGCCGGCCCACTGCTCCGGCGTCGGTAAGGTGCTGCTCGCCCATCTCCCCGACGAGCAGGTGGAAAGCATCGTCCAGGCGAAGGGCCTGAAGCGGTTCACTCCGAATACCATCACCGACCGCCGAGCGCTCCGGGCCGAGCTTCTCAGGATCCGGGAGCGGGGCTACGCGCTGGACGACGAGGAGATCGAGATCGGCCTGAAGTGCGTGGCGACCCCTATCGAGGATGCATCCGGGACCGTCATCGGCGCCCTGAGCATCTCCGGGCCAGCATTCCGCTTCGAGGGCAAGGAGGCGGAACGCCTCATCGCCCAGGCGCTGCGGGCGGCGACCCGCGTATCCGGGGCCATGAAGGGCGCCGCGCCGTCCGGCGGCAAGGAGAGGAGGGCCGCCCGTGCGCGTGGCCAGGATGCAGCCTGACGAAGCCCGGTCGAAGGTGGCCGACTCGAGGCCCCCTTCCACCGACGTGCGGGACGACCTCTTTGCTCGACTCCGGGGAACCGAGTTCCCCTTCGTGATCACGGCCTGCGAGCCAGGCGTGCTCGCGGGAGCCGGGGGACTTGCCGCGAAGGCCGCGGAGCTCGGAGTCCACATCGAATGGATGGCGGGGGACGGCGCACGGCTGGGACCTGGGTCGCTGATCTGCACGGCGCGAGGAGACGCCTGGCAAGTCGCGCGCTCGGAGGAGCAGCTCATCGCGCCGGTCGCCAAGGCCTCCGGAGTGGCGACGGCCGCCGCCTCCCTGGTTCTCCAGGCCGGAGGAAGGGCCAGGATCGTCTGCGGGGCCTGGAAGAAGGTCTCCGTCGAGGTCCGGGCCGCGCTCCGCGCCGCCGCTGCCGTGGGCGGGGTCGGCACCCGCATCCTCGACATGCCGTTCCTGTACCTCGACAAGAACTACGTCCGCATGCTGGGAGGGATTGGGCCTGCGGTCCACCGGGCGCACGGGACGCCGGGACGTGCAGTGGTCGTCCAGCTGCGCGGTGAGACCGCCTCGATCACCGAGGAGGCGCGGGTAGCCGTGGCGGAAGGCGCCGCCGTGCTCATGGTCGACACCGGGCGCATCGACGACCTCGCCGCAGTGGCACGCCTGGTGGGGTCCAGCCGGCTCGGCTCCCAGGTCCAGGTCGCCTACTCCGGGAGCATCGGCCCCGAGAACCTCGACGACGCCATCGAGGCCGGGGCCACCATCCTGGACGTGGGCCGCGCCATCCTCGACGCCCCCATGGTCGACCTGCGGCTGGACGTGACGTGACGGGCCCGCGATGGAATTGAACCTGCTCGAGAAGACGACGTTCTGGGTCGATGGCATCGACCTCGACTCGACCGACCTGGGCCAGCTCGCCTCTGCAGCAGCGGCCGCGCTGGGAATGGCGGCCGAGGACGTGATGGTGGTCGACGTCCGTCCCGGCCTGGTGGCCTTCGACGTGATGCGACCCACCGTCAGCGCCGAGTCGGTGACGGCCAGGGAGCCGGAGCTCCTGCGACGGCTCGCCTCCATCGAGGGCGTCGTTCTCGGTCCCCGTGCCGCCGTGCACTCGGAAGGCGTGCTGGGGCTCATCGCCGCCGACAGCGTGGAGGGGGCACGAGCCCTGGAGGCTTCCCGGCAGATGGTCGCCGAGGTCCGGGACCGCGTGGCGAGGCGCGCGATGATCTTCGCCTCCGGCCCCGAGGTCCGGGATGGGAAGATCCGCGACACCAACACGCCATTCCTCGAGGACGCGCTCCGCGCGGCCGGGTTCCGCGCCGACGTGGGCGGGATCCTGGAGGACGACGTGCTGGCCGTGGCCGCGGCACTCGAGGACGCCGTGTCCCGCGGGTACGGGCTCGTTCTCACCACCGGCGGGGTGGGCGCCGAGGACAAGGACCACGCGGTCGAGGCCGTCCTGCGGCTCGACCCGCAAGCCCACACCCCCTGGATCCTGCGATTCGAGCGGGACATGCGGCGCCATCACAAGGACGGCGTCCGCATCGCGGTGGGGCGCGTTGGTCCGACGATGCTCGTGGCCCTCCCCGGGCCGCACGCCGAGGTTCGCCTGTCGGCCGACGTCCTGCTTCCTGCGCTCGCCATCGGACGGGCGGACCACGAGATCGCGCAGGCGCTGGCGCTCGCGCTCCGCGAACGCTGGCAGTCCCGGATGCAAGACCACGGAGGCAGACATGGCTGACGTACAGGGAATCTCCCGGGCGCTGCTCGAGGCCGAGGCGCAGCGGGCGCCCATCGCGCCGCTGACCGCCTCCTACCCGGAACTGAAGGCCGAGGACGCCTACCAGATCCAGCTCGCGGGCGTGAAGACCCGGGTGGCCGCTGGCCGGAAGGTCATCGGGAAGAAGATCGGCCTCACCAGCAAGGCCATGCAGGATCTCCTGGGGGTGGGCGAGCCCGATTACGGGCACCTCCTCGACGACATGCTGGTGGTCGAGGGCCAGCCCTGCCGCCGCGGAGACCTGCTCCTCCCCAAGGTCGAGGGCGAGGTCGCCTTCGTCATGGGGAGCCGGGTGGCCGGACCCGGAGTCAACATTGCCGACGTGCTGCGCGCCACGGCGGGGATCATGCCGGCCCTGGAGATCGTCGACAGCCGGATCCGCGACTGGAAGATCAAGCTGGTCGACACCGTCGCAGACAACGCGTCGAGTGCCCGCTTCGTCCTCGGCTCCCGCATGCTCCCGGCGGAGTCCTTCGACCTCCGCCTGATGGGAATGTGCCTGGAGAAGAACGGCCAGGTGGTCAACAGCGGCGCCGGCGTCGCCGTATGGGGCCACCCCGCCGCCGCGGTCGCGTGGCTCGCGAACAAGCTCTCGGAGTTCGGGGCGGCCCTGGAGGCGGGCGACATCGTGCTCTCGGGCGCCTTCACCGCCGCGGTCGACGTGGGGCCGGGCGACGTGGTGCAGGCCCACTTCGACCGCCTCGGCTCGGTCACCGCGAAGTTCGTCTAGCCGGGGGAGGCAGCCGTGGCGGACAAGGTCAAGGTCGCGATCATCGGTCCCGGCAACATCGGCACCGACCTCATGCACAAGGTCCTCCGCAGCCGCGGTCTGGAGATGGCGGCGATGGCGGGGATCGAGGAGTCGGAGGGCATCCGGAGGGCGCGGGACCGGGGCATCCCCGTCGCCATCGGGACGCTCGCCCCCATCCTCGAGGACCCGTCGATCCGCATCGTCTTCGACGCCACCAGCGCCCGGGCCCACGTACGGCACGCCAGGCTCCTGGAGAAGGCCGGAAAGGTCGCCATCGACCTCACGCCCGCGGCTGTCGGCCCGTACGTCGTGCCATCGGTGAACCTGTCCGCGCTGGCCGGGGCGACGAACCTCAACATGGTGACCTGCGGCGGCCAGGCCACCGTGCCCATCGTGTACGCCATCCACCGGGCGGCCGGCGCGACCTACGCCGAGATGGTCTCGGCCATCGCCAGCCGGAGCGCCGGACCGGGCACGCGCCAGAACATCGACGAGTTCACCCGGACCACGGCGCGCGCCCTCACCGTGCTGGGCGGAGCCAGGCGAGGCAAGGCCATCATCGTGCTCAATCCGGCCGATCCACCGCTCATCATGACCAACACCGTCTACGTCGAGGTGGAGCGTCCCGACGAGGCCGCCATCCGGGCATCCGTGGAGAAGATCGTCGCCGAGGTGCAGGAATACGTCCCGGGGTACCGGCTGCGCGTGCCTCCGTACCTGGAGGGCGATCGGGTCACCACGATCATCGAGGTGGAGGGGGCGGGCGACTTCCTGCCGAAGTTCTCCGGCAACCTCGACATCATCACCGCCGCGGCCGTCGGGGTGGCCGAGAAGCTGGCGCTCGGCTGGAAGGAGAAGGCAGCATGAATCCTGGACGCCACGTCCACGTCCTCGACGCGACGCTGCGGGACGGCAGCCACCCCATGGGGCACGCGTTCACCGCCGGGCAGATCGCCGCGGTCTCGGCCGGCCTCGACGAGGCGGGCCTGGAGTACATCGAGGTCGCCCACGGCGACGGCCTGGGGGGCTCGTCCATCAACTACGGCCGGTCCCTCCTGAGTGACGAGGAGATGCTCGCCGCCGCCGGGCCGGCGGTGCGGCGGGGCAAGCTCACGGCGCTGCTCCTGCCCGGGATCGGCACGCAGGAGGACCTGGAGATGGCGGCGGGCCACGGGGTCCGCGCGATCCGCGTCGCCACCCACGTGACCGAGGCGGACATCGCCGAGCAGCACATCGGGTTCACGAAGAAGCGGGGGATGGAGGCGTTCGGCTTCCTGATGATGGGACACATGGCGCCGCCTGAGAAGGTGGCCGAGCAGGCGCTCCTGTTCCAGTCGTTCGGCGCCGACGTCGTCTACGTCGCCGACTCCGCCGGGACCATGCTGCCCGACGACGTGCGGGCCCGCATCGCGGCGGTGGCATCCGCGGTGAAGGTGCCGGTCGGGTTCCACGCCCACAACAACCTCGCGCTCGCCGTGGCGAACTCGGTGGCGGCGCTGGAGGCGGGGGCGAGCTACGTCGACGGCACCTGCCGCGGTCTCGGGGCGGGTGCCGGCAACGCACAGCTCGAGGTGCTCACCGGAGTGCTCGACAAGCTGGGCTACCGCACGAGCATCGACTTCTACAAGGTGATGGACGTTGCCGAGAAGGTGGTGGGGCCGATGATGAAGCGGCCCCAGGTGGTGAACGCCAACGCCCTGATGATGGGTTACGCAGGGGTCTACTCGAGCTTCCTCCTCTTCACCGCACGCGCAGCCGAACGCTTTGGCGTCGAGGCGCGAGACATCCTGGTCGAGCTGGGCAGGCGCAGGATGGTGGGCGGCCAGGAGGACATGATCATCGACGTCGCCTACCAGCTGGCGCAGCGGAAGGGAGCGAGCGGGTCATGAGGACCATCCGGATGCTGGCGGTAGTGGACCCGGCGCTCTGCACCGGTTGCACCATCTGCGACCGGGTCTGTCCCACCCTTGCCATCGTCACCGACCGCAAGGCCCACCTGGCCGCGGTCGAGGCCGATCGCTGCAGCGGATGCCCTGCCTGCGAGCAGCGCTGCCCCGAGGGAGCCATCCACATGGTGGTCCGGGAGAAGCCGTTCGACATCGGTGTGCGGTTTCCTCCCGAGGACCGGGAGCGGGTGGACGCCCTCTGCCGGGCGGCGCGATTCCACCCGGAGCAGCTGGTCTGCTACTGCACCGGGACCCGCGCCGACGAGGCGGCCGCGGCGATCCTCCAGGGGGCGCATACGCCGGAGGAGATCTCCCTCCGGACCGGTATCCGGACGGGGTGCACGGTGGAGTGCCTGCAGCCGATGCTGCGCCTGCTCGACGCGGCGGGGATCCGTGCCGAGCCGCCCAAGGGGGGCTGGCAGTGGTACGGGCGGACCGTCACCGCCTGGGACATCCCGGAGTCCGTGAAGAAGCGCTACGCCGAGCGCGGCTTCTACTTCGACGAGGACATCGAGATCCTCGAGCGCGTCGTCAACGCTCCCCCGCAGGAGAAGTGAGGACACCGACATGCGTCCGCCCATCCCGCCCATCCCGCCCCGCAAGTCGCAGTACGGCATCGACCCAGCGCTGGTCCGGCGCAGGGTTTCCGAGCTCCCGGGAATCACCTCCCTTCTCGCGAAGGACCTGTTCCCCGAGCTCCCCGACGTCCTCATGCCCGGTCCGGGAGGCGTCCCTGCGGTCCGCCGCGCCGCGGAGGCGGCGCTCGCCGGCGTGGACATGGCGAGGATCCAGCCCGGGCACACGGTGAACGTGCTCGCCTCCCACCATGGCTTCACCCTGCTCGGTGGCGAGCCGTACGCGGAGATGCTCAAGGTGATCAAGGACGTCATCCAGGCGCGGACCGGCTGCAAGAACATCCGCCTTCGCGCCGGCGTGGGCCTTCGCTTCCGGGAGACCGAGGAGTACATCCGGCGCCACGGCCTGGACCGGCACTTCGGCGACGGCAAGGCCATCGGCATCGCCCCCATCGACCAGGCCATCCCCATCGAGACCGAGATCGGCACCCTCTACGGGATCAAGAGGGCCTACGACGCCGACTGGATCGTCCACGCGCACAACAGCGACGTGCGAGAGGTGCACTTCCACCGGCAGGTCGATCGGGCAGTGAAGCCCTTCGGAATGTCCTACGCCCGCATCGAGACGCGCTCGACGTACCACCAGAACCTCGGGCCCAGGGCCGCGAACTTCATCGCGCGGGCCATCTTCGACTCGCCGTTCGTCCAGGGGAAGTTCGCCTTCGCCTGCTTCCTCACCATGTCGCCGAACGGGATCGTGGGCGTCGACGCCGACCGTGACCTGTACGCCCTGAACGAACGCATCACCCGGACCGGCTGCAGCCTGTACGGGCGGATGATGACGCTCTTCGGCGAGATCGACGAGTGCATCGTGGCGGTGGATTTCCCCTGTCCGGTCGTCTACACGTTCGCGGCGGGCGTCATCTACGCGAACTTCGCGGGAGCCAACACCGACCTGTACGACCTGGAGCTGCCGCTCCCGGCGTACACCTGGTACACGGAGGCGTTCTACGGAAAGGGCGGGCGCCCGCTGCTCCCGGAGATTCCCTCCCTCAACCCCGCCATCCGGATGTGCGTCCACAACTACGCGTGGACGGGATACCCGAGCGCCTTCTTCAGCGAGCACATCCCGACGGTGATCGTGGGCCGGGAGCAGGCCGAGCTCTTCGACCGGGACGCGCAGAACAGCACGTACACCCGGCACGCGAGGATCCTCGACACCACCGAGGAGGCCATGGCGTACGCCCGCCGGGTGACCGGGACGGACAAGATCCTGATCTTCGACGGGGCCTTCGGGGGCATCAACCTGAGCGAGCCGCTCGCCGAGATCCTCGTGAAGCGGGCGCCGGAGGTGAGCCGGCGCGTCGACCAGGAGCTCCTTCCGAAGTGGCTGCGTCAACGCGGCATTCCCGTCGCGGCCTGACGACGAACGCGCAATCCAGCCGAAGCAGAAGCGAACCCCCCACCGGAGGTCACCCAATGAACCGAAGCGCAGCGCTACCCGTGGCAATCCTCGCCTCCCTCCTGGCCCTCCCGGCCACGGCGGCCGATCCCGTGAAGATCGGCGTCGTCACGCCGCTCACCGGGACGTACGCCCCCATCGGGCAGCAGGTCCGCTGGGGCCTGGAGCTGGCCGCCAAGGAGGTGAACGCCTCCGGCGGGATCCTCGGCCGGCCGGTCGAGTTGATCTTCGAGGACGAGGAGGCGAATCCGGCTGTCGCCACCCAGAAGGCGGAAAAGCTCTTCCAGGTGACCAAGGTGGACTTCCTCACCGGAACCGTGAACTCGGGCTCGACCCTCGCGGTGGGCCAGCTCGCCGAGCGCAACAACCGGCTGGCCTCCACCACGGTGTCGTTCTCCGACGCCATAACCGGCGACAAGTGCTCGCCCAACGTCTTCCGCGTGAACGCCCGCGCTGGCCAGCAGTCGGCGGCGCTAGCGGAATGGCTCGCCAAGGAGAAGGGCCCCGGGACGGCCGTCTACTACCTGGGCCCGGACTACGAGATGGGACGCAACACGGTGGCGGCCTTCAAGGCTGCGGCCGAGGCCCGCAAGATGAAGACCGTCGGCGAGGTCTTCGCCCCGCTGGGCAACAACGACTACTCCCCGTTCTTCGGGCAGATGCGCGCGGCGAAGCCCGCGGTGCTCTACACCTCGGTTGCCGGCAACGACACGGCGCGACTCTTCACGCAGCTCGACGAGTACGGTCTCCGCAAGAACCTGCTCATCGTCGGCGCCTCCGGCACGGTGACGTCGCAGAACATGGGAGCCCTGGGGAAGGTGGCGGACGGCTACGTGACCGGCGTGGGGTACTCGCCGGAGATCGACTCCCCTGAGAACAAGAAGTTCCTGGCCGCCTTCCGGGCCGCCTACAAGGCGGACCCCGACCTGTACGGGGCCGACTCCTACGGGCTCATCTACTTCTACAAGGCGGCGGTCGAGAAGGCGAAGTCCACCGACACCGACAATGTGCGCACGGCGATGAGCGGCCTCAAGTGGATGACTCCGCAGGGCGAGAAGGAGATGCGCGCCGGAGACCACCAGGCCGTCCAGGACATGTACGCAGTGCGGGTGGAGAATGGGAAGTTCCGGATCGTCTCGAAGGTGCCGGGCCCGCAGGCCGTGGGCCCCGACACCTGCACGCGGTTCTAGCGAAGCGAGAGGAGCGACGGAGCCTCGATGGGAGCCCTGACGGATTACGTACAGTTCGTGCTGATGCCCCAGATGTTCAATGGGCTCACCATCGGGGTCGCCGTGATCCTCATGGCGCTGGGGCTCACCATCATCTTCGGCCTGCTCGACGTCTTCAACATGGCGCACGGCGAGTTCTACGCGCTGGGCGCCTACCTGGGAATCACGCTGGCGAGCCGGGGGGTGAGCTTCTGGCTCCTCCTCGTGCTCGTCCCGCTCCTGCTGCTCCCGGCCGGCTTCCTCGTGGACCGCGCGCTGATCCAGCGCGTGTTCCACCAGAAGGAGCGGCACATGCTGACGATGCTGCTCACCTTCGGGCTGGCCATCGTCATGGAGGATCTCTTCAAGGCGGCGTACGGGCCGAACACCCTCAAGCCCGACTCGCCCCTCCAGGGCGGTACCGAGCTCCTGGGGAACTTCTTCCCGACCTACCGCCTGTTCCTGGTCGGGATCGGCGCCTTCACCATCATCGCCGTGTGGTTCATCGTGAACCGGACGCGCTTCGGGGCGATGGTGCGGGCCGCGGCGCTGGACCGCCACATGGCTGCGTCGCTGGGCGTTCCGGTCCGGCGGGTCTACTCCACGACCTTCGCGTTCGGGGTGGCGCTGGCGGGCCTGTCCGGCGTGCTGCTCTCGCCCATCTACTCCGTGTTCCCCACCATGGGGAAGGACTTCATCCTCATGGCCTTCACCGCCGTGATCCTGGGCGGATTCGGGAGCATCCGCGGGGTGGTGCTGGGCGGGCTCGTGCTGACGCAGATCCAGGCCCTCTCCAGCCTCTACGTCTCGCCGGTATGGGGAGACCCCATCGTCTTTGGAATCATGGTGCTGGTGCTCTACTTCCGCCCGCAGGGGATCTTCGGAGGCAGGCTTGGACACGCTTGACCCCGTCCTCTCCCTGGAGCGGGCCACCCGTCCACGGGACGTGCGGGCCAGCACCGTCCAGGGCCGCCTGGCCCAGATCTTCATCGTCCTGGCGCTCGTCTTCACCGCGGTGGCGGTGCCGCTCGGCGACACGTTCTTCCTGCGCCTGGGAACCGAGGCCCTGATCTTCTCCGGCCTCGCCATGAGCGTGGACCTTCTCCTGGGGTTCACCGGCATGCTGTCGCTGGGGCAGGCGCTCTACTTCGGGCTCGGGGCCTACGCGTCCGCGCTGGTGCTCAAGCACGTGACGCCGTCGTTCTGGGCGGCCATCGGCGCCGCGCTGGCGGTCGCCACCGTGGCGGGGTCCATCGCCGCGTTCCTCTCGATCCGTGCGCGTGGCGTCTACTTTGCGCTCATCACCTTCGGGATGGCGCAGGTGGTGTCCAAGGTGATCTACAACACCCGGGGGGCCATCGGCGGATCGGACGGGATCATCGGCATCCCCCAGATCAAGGTGAACCTGGGCCTCTTTCGAGTCGACACCGCGAGCGGCCCGGCCTTCTTCCTCCTGGTCCTGGCCCTCATGCTCCTGGCCTACTTCGGGCTCGCCTACATGCTGCGCACGCCGGCGGGGCGCCTGCTGGTCGCGGTCCGGACGAACGAGGCTCGCGTGCCGTTCCTCGGGTACAGCACGCGCCAGGCGAAGTTCCTGGCCTTCGTGCTCGCCGCCAACCTGGCGGCCTTCTCCGGCGCGCTCTACCCCATGCTGCGCGGATTCGTCTCTCCCGAACTCATGTACTTCCACGTATCGGGCGATTCCGTGGTCACCGTGATCATCGGGGGGCTGGGCACCCTCATCGGGCCCATCTACGGAAGCATCATCGTCACCGCGCTGAAGTCCGTCCTGGGAACCTACACGGAGCACTACCCCATAATCATCGGCAGCCTCTTCATGCTTGCGGTCGTCGCCTTCCCTCGCGGACTGGTCGGGGGAATCGAGACGCTGCTGGCGCGCCGTCGCGGAGGCGCCCGATGACCGCCGGCGTCCCCATCCTCGAGATGCGCGAGCTCTCCGTGAAGTTCGGGGCGCTGATGGCCGTGGACGCGGTGAACCTCTCGGTACGGCGAGGCGCCATCACCTCGGTCATCGGCCCGAACGGGGCCGGCAAGAGCACGCTGTTCAACCTGGTGAGCGGCGCGGTGATTCCCCGCAGCGGCAAGGTGCTCTTCGACGGGCAGGACGTGACTGGAGCGCGGCCCGAGCGACTCGTGCGCATGGGGCTCTCCCGGTCGTTCCAGATCACGAACGTCTTTCCGGAGCTGACGGTCCGGGAAAACCTGAGGTTGGCGGCGCAGGTGCTGGAGCCCAGGTCGAGGGCCTTCCTCCCGACCAGCGCCTCGGGGCTGACGCAGGCGCGGGTGGAGGAGCTATTGCGCTCCTTCCACCTCGCGGAGCGGGAGGACGAGCTGGCCGGGTACCTCTCGCACGGCGAGCAGCGACGGCTCGAGATAGCCGTGGCGGCGGCCTGCCGACCCAAGCTGCTCCTGCTCGACGAGCCCACGCAGGGCATGTCCCATTCCGACACGCAGGAGACGGCGGCGCTGATCCGCGAGATAGGAAGGACGGTCACCATCCTTCTCATCGAGCACGACATCGATCTCGTGATGGAGCTCTCGCAGCACGTCGTGGTGCTGCACCAGGGAAGGAAGCTGGCGGAGGGCACTCCCGCGGAGGTCCGGGGGAATCCGGAAGTGGAAGCCGCCTACTTCGGGAAGGGCCATGCTGCGAATTGAGGCACTCCACGCCCACTACGGGCTGAGCCACGTCCTGCAAGGCGTCGATCTCGAGGTCGGCCCGGACGAGGTCGTCGGTCTCTTCGGCCGCAACGGGGTGGGAAAGACCACGGTGCTGAAGACCGTGGCCGGCTGGCTGACGCCGACCTCGGGCTCGATCCGGCTCGACGGTACCGAGATCGGCGGCAGGCCGTCCGACGTGATCTGCCGCCAGGGCCTGGGGCTGGTGCCGGAGGATCGCCGCATCTTCCCGGGCTTCTCGGTGGAGGAGAACCTCAAGCTAGGGTTCCTGCAATGTCCCCGCCGTCCGCGGGCGCAGTCGAGGATCGCGATGCAACGCGCCTACGACCTCTTCCCGCGTCTGTGGGAGCGGCGGCGCCAGGAGGGTGTCACGCTCTCCGGCGGGGAGCAGCAGATGCTCTCGATCGCGCGGGTGCTGGTGGGTGCCCCGCGGCTCCTGCTCATCGACGAGCCCACCGAGGGGCTGGCGCCCTTCGTGGTCGACGAGCTCTTCGAGATCATCGTCCGCCTGCGGAAGGAGGGGATCCCCATCCTCCTGGTCGAGCAGAAGGTGTTCCGGGCGCTCGACGTCTGCAGCCGCTTCTACGCGCTGGAGCGCGGCCGGGTGGTTGCGCGCGGCGACGCGGCCAGCGCCGGAGATCGCGACGCCCTGCGCCGGGCCATCGCGATCTAGCCTTGGCGCCCTGGGCTCGATCGCTCCTGGCCGCCGCCCCCGTGGCGGTGGTGTTCCTCCTCATCGGGTCGCGCCGCGTCGCTGCGTGGATCGCGGCCGTGGCCGGCGCTCTCCTGGCCCTGGTGCTCGCCGTGACTGTCTGGAAACTGCCGGGGCCGGCGGCGTTGACGGCGGCCGGGTACGGGATCGCCACCGGGATCTTCCCGATCCTGTACGTCATCTTCGGGTCCCTGCTCCTGTACCACCTGACCGCAGTGACAGGCTGGGCGGACCGGCTACGCGACAGCCTGGTGAGCGTCGCCCGGGACCGGCACCTCCTGCTTCTCCTCGTCGGCTTCGGCTTCGCCGCCTTTCTCGACAGCACGGCGGGCTTTCTCACCCCGGTCACGGTGGCCACGGTTCTGCTCACCGGCCTGGGGGTCCCCGCGTTCGAGGCGGCGGCCTACACGCTCGTGGCAGCCTCGCTGCCGCCAGTCTTCGGGGCCATGGGAATCCCGGTGCTGGTGGCGGCAGACGTGGCACGTGTCCCCCTCGAGCCGTTCGCCCGTGCCCAGGCGGCGGTCGCGGCGGGGGCCTTTGCGGGCTTTCCCGCATACCTGACCCTGGCCTTCGGCGGCCGGGCGGCGTTGCGGCGCCTGTGGCCGGAGTCGCTGGCGGCCGGGCTCGCCTACTCGGCGGCGCTGTGGTGGACGGTGACGCGCGTGAGTCTCTACCCGGCGGCCTTGGCGGGCGCGCTGGCGGCACTCCTTGCGATCGGCTCCGTCCAGTTGTTGCGCAGGGGGGGACGACGGCCTGGCGGGCTGGAGCTCTGGGGCGCCGCCGCGCCGTGGTGGCCGTACTGGATCCTGATGAGCGCGGTGACGATCTGGTCGGTGCCGGTCGTCTCTCGTTCGCTCGGCAGGTTCACCTTCGAGGTGCCCCTTTCCGGGCTCCCGGGCTTCACCTGGCGAGTGGACATCGTGGCCTCCCCGGGCACGGCGATCCTGGCGGCCTCGGTGGGGGTGGCCATGGCGAGCCGGGCAAACAGGGCTCAGATCAGGGAGGCCTTCAGGCTCACCATGGCGCAGGTGCGCCACCCGATGGTCACCATGCTCTCCATGCTGGCGCTCGCACAGGTCATGGGCGCGAGCGGCATGACGCAGTCGGTTGGCCAGTCGCTGGCCGGCTCCGGCGCCGCATTCCCCTTCCTGGGTCCGTTCCTGTCGTGGCTGGGGGCGGCGATCGCGGGAAGCAACACCGCCTCGAATGCCCTGCTGGGCAGGCTGCAGACCCTGACCGCGAGCCAGCTCGGCCTCGACCCGATCACTGCCCTGTCGTTCGCCGGTGCAGGGGCCGCACTCGGGAAGATGGCATCGCCCCAGGTCGTCGCGGCGGCGGCCGCCGCAGGCGGGATCGCCGGAAGCGAGGGCGGGCTCCTGCGCGTTGGCATCCGTCACGGGCTCCTGTGGACCGCGCTGATGGGGGCGGCCGCAATGCTGGTGCGGCCTCAGGGGTAGAGGCCGCTCCAGAAGCCGCACCGGTGCGCGGCGTGGGCGTCGTGCGGCGCGACGTTCCCCGGAACGAAGCGCATGACCCGGGCGCCGCCCTTCACGTACCGTGGCCAGGCGGGCAGGCCTGCCGGAGCGGGCGCACCGGTGGCCGCGAAGCTGGCCCAGTAGGCCACCAGCTGGTCGGCCATTGCCTGGGAGGCGGGCGCAAGGTCCGGCGCGTCGATCGCCGAGGTGTTCGACAGGTTCGGGAAGAAGGAGTTGAGCTCGGACGAGTGGACCGCCCCCAGCTCGAACCCGGGGTCCATTCCCCTCGCGATGCCCACGCCCAGGACCGGGGCGTCCGGATCGGCGAACTCCCACTGGTGGATGGCCGGCACCCAGTCCAGGAAGGCGTCCGAGGTCTTCAGATAGAGGCAGTTGTTGATGCCGACCGCCTCCTGGTGGTCGGAGAGCATCGAGCCGAGCCCGGCGCCGTCCATGCCCTCGGCGACGCGGTACTCCTTCACGATCGCGTCGTACCGCGTCCGCCCCGGAGTGGCCGGGTCGGGAGCGTCCGCACCGTAGTACGTCGGCAGCCAGTCCCGCCTCACCCCGGCCTCGCTGTAGTCCGAGAGGAACGGCGCGAAGAGCCTGGAGTAGGCGACGTAGAGGCGGAGCTCGTCTCGCGTGCCTCCCATGAGGAGCGGTACCCGCATCACGGCGCCGGTCCTGGCCGCCTCGGTTCCCTGGGCGGGCACGGTGCCGTTCTCCACGACGGGGCCCAGCGCCATGATCCCCACGCTGTGCTTGTCCTGCGCGGCGAGGAGCTGATCGATCGAGGCGGCGCGCATGCAGGCGACGACGTCGGTGGCGTCCCCGCAGCCCACCTCGACCGCCACCTTCTTCCACATGGGGGGACGGGCCGGATCGCCGTCGTCGATCGAGCTGGCCAGCGTGGGCATGGGTTGGAGGCAACCCGCGCTCTGCACGATGGCCTTGTGGAATAGCCCCTGGACGCGTCCCGGGCTGATGAGGTGCATGCAGACCGAGCCACCGCCGGCCGACTCACCTGCGAGCGTGATGTTGTCCGGATCGCCTCCGAAGGCCGCGATGTTCCGCTTCACCCAGCGGAGCGCGTGCCGCTGGTCCTCGAGCCCCAGGTCGCCGTTGAAGTCGGCGTCGATGCCCTGGATGGCCATGAACCCGAGGACGCCCACCCGGTAGTTCACCGAGACCACGACCAGGCTTCCCCGGGCAGCGAGCCTGTCGAGCCGGTAGAGGCTCCCCGCCCCGCCGACGAAGGCCCCGCCGTGGATCCAGACCAGGACCGGGAGCTTCGCCCCCGGCCTGATGCCCGGAGGGGTGCTCACGTTGAGGCTCAGGCAGTCCTCGGTCGTGCTGCGCTCGGTCAACTCGAAACGGCGCGTCTGCGGGCATGCGTTGCCGAAGGCGGTCGCGTCGCGAACGCCCGGCCAGGCGGTGGCCGGCCGGGGCAGGGCCCAGCGGAGGTCGCCCACCGGGGGAGCCGCGTAGGGAATTCCCCTGAACTCCAGCGCTCCGTTGCGCTCGATTCCCTGGACGGCTCCCAGGTCGGTCTGGACGACGGGCCTGGTCAGGGAGGATCCCGTCGCGCAGGCCGTCGACAGGAGGAGGATGGCGATGGAGGTGCGCATGGCGCCTTAGTGCCCCGACCCAGGCAAGATGACTACTGCGAGCGCCGATCCTCTCGCTGCGGCGAGCGGCCTCGTCGGTGCGCTGCTCGACGCAGCGCTGCTGCGCCTCCGCTGCTCCCTCCTCGGGCGCCCGCCTCGCGTCGGTCTCGGCGCTCTCGCCACATCACCTCGCCTGGGGCGGGGCATTAGAAGTGCTCGTCCTCGATGGCGAGCGCCCCCTCGGCCCCGCCCACGACCTCCTGCGAGAGCCCGGAGGCCCGGACCAGGACGTGGTCGGCGTAGAACCGCGCCGTGGCGATCTTGGCCCGCAGGAACCCGTCCCCGCGTCCAGCCGCGACGTGCCGGTGCGCGGCCAGCGCCGAGCGCGCCATCTGCCAGCCCCCCGCGACGGTCCCGAACAGCATCAGGAACGGCACGGCGCCCACCGAGGCGCGCCGCACGTCCTTGCCGTAGGTCGCGAGGACGAACTCCACCGCTGCGTCGAGCGCGGCGACGCCGTCCCGGAGCCTCCCGGCGATCGCCGACAGGTCCGGGGAGCCCTCCGCCTCGAGCAGCGCCTGCACCTGCCGCATCTCGGCGATGACACGCCGGATGGTCGCGCCGCCGTCGCGGGCCACCTTCCGGCCCATGAGGTCTGCCGCCTGGATGCCGGTCGTCCCCTCGTAGATGGTGGTGATGCGCGAGTCCCGGAAGATCTGCGCCGCGCCGGTCTCCTCGACGTAGCCCATTCCGCCGTGGACCTGGATTCCCAGCGACGCGATGTCGACCGAGTTCTCGGTGCTCCAGCCCTTGACGATGGGGATCATGAGGTCGACGAAGGCCTGGCTCGCGGCCCGCCGCTCCGCATCGGGGTGGCACCGGGCGGTGTCCGCCGCGGCAGCGGTCACCGAGGCCACCGCGCGCATGGCCTCGGTCTGGGACTTCATGAGCAGGAGCATCCGGCGCACGTCGGGGTGGCGGATGATGGCCACGCCGTCGCGGCTCTTCGAACCCATCTCGGACCCCTGCACCCGCTCCCGCGCGTACCAGAGCGCCTGCTGGTAGGCGAGCTCGCAGAGTCCGATGCCCTGCAGCCCGACCGCGTACCGGGCGGCGTTCATCATGATGAACATGTACTCGATGCCGCGGTTCTCCTGGCCGACCAGCCAGCCGACCGCGCCCCCCTTGTCGCCGAAGGCGAGGACCGCCGTGGGGCTGGCGTGGATCCCGAGCTTGTGCTCGAGCGAGACGCAGCGGATGTCGTTGCGATCGCGCAGGCTCCCGTCCGCCTCGACGATGAACTTCGGGACCACGAAGAGCGAGATGCCCTTCACGCCCGGGGGGGCGTCGGGCGTCCTCGCCAGCACGAGGTGGATGATGTTCCCGGCCAGGTCGTGCTCGCCGTAGGTGATGAAGATCTTCTGCCCCTCGAGCAGGTAGGTGCCGTCCCCCTTCGGGACGGCGCGCGTCCGCACGGCTGCGAGGTCGGATCCGGCCTGCGGCTCGGTGAGGACCATCGTGCCCGCCCACTCGCCGCTGATCAGCTTCGGCAGGTACATGGCCTTCTGGGCCTCCGAGCCGGACAGCTCGAGAGCCTCGATGGCGCCGTGGGTGAGCATCGGGCAGAGGGTGAAGGAGACGTTGGCCCCGTTCCAGATCTCCTCCACCAGCGCCGAGACCAGCCGAGGCGCGCCCTGGCCTCCGTGCGCTACATCGCAGGAGAGCGCGTTCCAGCCCCCCTCGATGAACCCCGTGTAGGCCTCGCGCCAGCCCGGGGTCGTGCGGACCTCGCCGTCGTGCCAGCTGGCGCCCTCCCGATCGCCCACGGGGTTGAGAGGCGAGAGGACGCTCGTCGCGAACTTGCCGGCCTCGGTCAGGATGGCGTCCGCAACCTCCAGGGTCACGTCGCCACACCCGGGCAGCTGGTTGACCTCCTCCAGCGGGGCGATCTCGCGCAGGATGAAGCGCATGTCGCGGAGCGGGGCGGTGTAATCCTTCATTTTACTCTCCTGATTTCGAGGCAATCCGGGAACGAGTGCCCATCAGGCTACACGTTTCTCCGGCCCCTGCGGGGGCGCTGTGAGAGCATGGACGGGACAGGAGGGGGTCATGTCCGCCATGGGAAAGCGCTTCGTCGGCAAGACGGCCGTCGTCACCGGCGCCGGATCCGGCATCGGACGTGCCACCGCGATCCGGCTGGCCGACGAGGGCGCCAGGGTCGTGGCGGTCGATCGGGTGGACGAACGCCTCGGGCAGCTCCGGGCCGACCGCCCAGACCTGGAATTCGTCCTCGTCCCCGTTGACCTGACGGGGGAGGACGCGCCGGGCCGGGTCCTCGAGGCGTGCGAGGGGAGGCTCGACGTGCTGGTCAACAACGCCGGCATCATGGACCGGTTCCAGTCGGTGGCGGAGGTCGATGATGCCACATGGGACAGGGTCTTCCTGGTGAACGTCGTGTCCTGCATGCGGCTCATGCGCGCGGCGATCCCCGTCATGAAGGCTGGTGGAGGTGGGGCCATCGTCAACGTGGCGTCCGAGGCATCGCTGCGCGGCTCGGCCGCCGGCGCCGCGTACACGGCGTCGAAGCACGCCCTGGCCGGGCTCACGAAGAGCACCGCGCTCATGCACGCCGCCGACGGGATCCGCACCAACGCGATCGCTCCCGGCGCCACGAGGACCAACATCGAGGCGCCCATGGGGTCGAGCCTCTTCCCCGAGCGCATGGGCAAGTACATGGGGAACATCCCGGGCATGGCGAACCCCGAGGAGGTCGCCGCCGGGATCGCCTTCCTCGCCGCCGAGGAGGCGTCGAACCTCAACGGGGTGATCCTGCCCTGCGACGGGGGCTGGTCGGCGGTCTGAGAGCGCCACCGTACGACCGGGGTGCCGGCGGCCCCGAAAAAGTGTATGGAGTCGCCTATGAAGACACTCACCGAGCTCAGCGGGTCCCTGGTTCGAACGGCGGCGGCAGCGGTCGCCGAGGCGCGGCGTTCCCTCCCCCGGGAGGAGACCCCGGTGACGCCCGCGGTCGTCGTGGCGCCGGCACCAGTGGTCGAGGAGGGCGAGGCTGCGCCGGACGCGGTGCCGGAGGCCGCGGCCGCCCCCGAGGCTGCACTCGAAGCCGCTCCCGAGGTGTCCCCGCCCGCCGAGGTCGCCGAGGCCGCGGCGCCCGCAGAGTCCGCTCCGGCCGCCCCCGCCCCCAAGCTGGATCCGGATGCCGAGAGCGAGACCGTGAAGGCCATCCTCGACGACGCGGTCGCGAAGGCCACCGGCTGCTCCGGAGACCGGCTCGTGATGCTCCGCGCGGCGGTCAAGGCCGTGGGTCGGCGCGCCGGCGACGTTCGCCTGGTCCGCGTCTTCGGAGTCGAGGAGCAGCTGCGCGGCGCCCAGGTGATCGGGGAGCGGCAGTACATCGTGGACTTCCTGCCCTCGAACATGAAGCAGGTCGCCGACGCCCACCGGAGCGAGAAGGGTCGCGGAAAGGGCGGAGGCGGACGCGGCGGTGGCGGTGGAGGGGGAGGCGGAGACCGCGGCGCGAAGGGCAGCTCGACCGGCGGATTCTCGATGGACTCGCTCAAGGACGACCGGAAGAACGAGCGCGGCGGGCGTTCGGGCGGAGGCCCGCGCAAGCCGGGTGGCCCGGGCAGGCCGGCCGGAGGACCGCCCAAGAAGTAGGCGGGCTTCCGACACGATGACCAGTCGACGCGTGGTGGTGACGGGAGTCGGGGTCGCGAGCCCGCTCGGGTGCGACGTCGAGTCGTTCTGGCGGCGGCTCCTCCAGGGGGATTCGGGCGTCGTGGCGCTCGACGACCCCGAGTTCGCCGAGTTCCCGACGCCCGTCGGCGCGCGGGTGCAGGGCTACGATCCCTCCGGATACTTCGAGGTCAAGGAGGCCCGGCGGACGAGCCGGACCTCCCAGCTTGCGGTCGTGGCTGCGACCCAGGCCGTGGGCCAGGCGCGCCTCCTGGATGGCCCGATCGACCGGCAGGAGACGGCGGTGCTCCTCGGGAGCTCGATCGGAGGTTTCAGCGCCTGCGACCACGCCTACCGGGACTTCTACCTCAAGGGGCGCGCCAGCCCCCTCACCATCCCGTCGTCCATGAACAGCGGCCCCGCCGCAAACGTGTCGATCCGGTTCGGCCTGGGCGGTCCGCTTTTCAACGTGGACGGGGCCTGCGCCTCCGGTACCCACAGCGTGGGGCAGGCGTTCCAGATGATCCGCTCTGGCATCCTCGACGTGGCCCTGGCCGGCGGTGCCGACTCGATGTTCACGCTTGGCGTCATGACGGCGTGGAGCGCGCTGCGCGTTCTCTCGAAGCTGACCGACGATCCCGCCCGGGCCTGCCGCCCGTTCAGCGCCGACCGCGACGGAATCGTGCTGGGGGAAGGAGCGGGCGTCCTCGTGCTGGAGTCCGAGGAGTCGGCCCGGATGCGCGGCCAGGAGATCCTGGCGGAGGTCGTCGGATACGGGGCGTCGGCCGACTGCCACAGCCTGACGCAGCCCTCGCCCGAGGGGCCCACGCGGGCCCTGAGGAAGGCGCTGCGCGACGCTTCCCTGAGCCCCGAGCAGGTCGGTTACGTCAACGCCCATGGCACCGGGACCGACTGGAACGACCGGAACGAGACGAAGGTGATCAAGAACGCCTTCGGGGATCGGGCCCGTAGGACGATGGTCGTCGCCAACAAGGGGGCGCTGGGGCACGGCATCTCCGCGGGTGGAGCCCTCGAGCTGATCGGGTGCGTCCTGACCCTTCGCGACCGCGTGGTACCGCCGACCATCAACCACACGGTCCCGGACCCGGAGTGCGACCTAGACTACGTGACCACGGGAGCACGCGGCTACGAGGGGGACTACGCCGTCAGCAACTCCTTCGCCTTCGGCGGGAGCAACGCGGTCGTGGCCGTCGGACGGTATCGCCCGTAGCTAGGTGCGGGCCGCGCGCGCGCCCCTCACCAGGACGGCCAGCGTCACCACCGACGCCACGAGCATCGCCGTGATGAGCGAGGCGGCGACCAGCTTCCCGGGCTTGCCACCGGCGACCGCGAGCCAGCTCGCGGTGGAGCGCCAGGCGAAGACCGCCGTGAGGAACCCGGTCGTCGCGATCGCGCCCGTGCGCGCCCAGGTGCGGCCGCTCCTCAGCAGGAAGCCCCAGGCCATCGACAGGGCGCCGAACGTGCCACCCGAGATGAGCGCCGTGGCCGCCTTCTCCGGATTCGACAGGTATCCGACGACGCCTACCGAGACGAGGAACGCGCCGTATCCGAGCAGCCAGTTGCCGAGTCGAGTGCCCATCGGGATGGCTACTCCCCTCGCCTCTCCTCGATCTCGTTCTTCAGGGCCTCGAGCGTCTCCACCCCGGCCTTCGACTCGCCGGCCTCCTTGTCCTCGGTGGCCTTGCCGGTGAAGTGTGCGGCGCCGGGAGCCCAGCCCGGGGTCACGGTCGCGGCCAGGTCCTGGGCCGAACGGTTGAACAGCTTTCCCACCGGGTTCAGCAGGGCCTTCCCGGTCATGTAGAGGCCGATGAAGGGGAGGAAGACGACCATCAGGCCGCCGAGCACCGGCATCAGCGCCAGCGCCGCTGCCGTCGGGACCTGCACGTAGTGCTCGGAGGTGGGGCCCGGGAGCTTCTCGCCGTCGTGGGCGATGGGGAAGATCTCCCAGTTGCTCTTCGAGAGGTAGTAGCCACCCTTCACCGCGCTGCCGCCATTGATGGTCTTCATGATCCGTTCTCCCTTTCTGAAGAGGAGTGTGCGCCATCCAGCGGGAGTCCGGAATCGGGTCGAGTCCCCAGCGAGCGGAGATTGAATCCCGATCGGACCTCGGGAAAACACCCGACCCCGGATGGGGCGTGGGGCTACGTCCCGAGCGGGCTCACCTCGCGCATCAGCCCCTCCTGCGCCACGCTCGCCACGAGACGCCCGTCGCGGTCGAAGATCTGCCCGCGCGCCAGCCCGCGCGCCATCTGGGCCGAGGGCGAGTCCATCGCGTACAGGAGCCACTCGTCGACGCGCGCAGCGCGGTGGAACCAGAGCGCGTGGTCGATCGACGCGACGACCATCGCGGGCTGGTACCAGCTCCGGCCGTGCGGTCGGAGGGCCGTCCCCATCAAGGTGTAGTCCGATGCGTACGCGAGGATGCACCGGTGGAGCTTCGGATCGTCGGGGACGCGGCCGGCGGCACGGAACCAGACCGCCTGACGTGGCTCGCACGGGGAGGGGTGGAAGGGGTCCTTCGGATCGACCGGCCGGAACTCGATCGCGCTCGGCGCGAGCAGGGCCTCGGACGCCTTCGCCGGCACCGGGCCGGCCTGGGAGAGCCAGCGCTCGTTCAGCTCGGAGGACGGCGTGAGCGCCTGGGGTGGCGGGACGTCGGGCATCGGCGCGGCGTGCTCGAGGCCCACCTCGGGAGCCTGGAACGACGCGATCATCGAGAGGATGGGCCGGCCGTGCTGGATCGCCTGCACGCGCCTGGCCGAGAAGCTCCTTCCGTCGCGGACGCGCTCCACCTGGTAGACGATGGGAGCCTCGGCGTCGCCGGGGAGCAGGAAGTAGGCGTGGAGCGAGTGGGGGAGCCGGTCCTCGATCGTCCGCTCGGCCGCGGCCAGCGCTTGCCCGATCACCTGGCCGCCGAACACCCTGGGACCCCACAGATCCTTCGACTGGCCACGGAAGAGGTTCACCTCGAGCTGCTCGAGGTCGAGCTGGCGGATGAGCGCGTCGAGGGTCCTATTCAAGTTCCACCTCCACCATCGTATCCTCCACGCCCGACCCGCACCATGACCCTCCTGCTGCGAATCTTCCCGGCCTACGCGGCGGGCTACTTCCTCTCGTACCTGCTGCGCAACGCGAACGCCGTCATCGCGCCGGAATTGATGCGCGAGCTCGGGCTGTCGCCCGCACAGCTCGGCCTGCTGACCTCGGCGTACCTGCTCGGCTTCGGTGCCTTCCAGCTGCCGCTGGGCATCCTGCTCGACCGGTACGGCCCGCGGCGCGTCAACGCCGGGCTGCTCCTCGTATCCGCGGCCGGGAGCGCCCTCTTCGGGCTCGGCCACGGCCTGCCGCAGCTGGCGCTGGCCCGAGCCGCCATCGGGCTCGGCGCCTCGGCTTCCCTCATGGCCGCCTTCAAGACCTTCTCCCTCTGGTTCCCGGTCGAGCGACTGCCGTCGCTCAACGCCGCCGTCATGGTCGCCGGCAGCCTCGGAGCGCTGGCGGCGACGACGCCGCTGTCGATCGCCGCGCCCCTGCTCGGCTGGCGTGGAGTCTTCCTGGTGCTGGGCGGCCTCTCCCTCGCAACCGCCGTGGGGATCCTCACCACGCCCGAGCGGGCGACGATCCGCACCGGCGAGACGCTCGGGCAGCAGCTCGTGGCGCTCCGGGGCCTCGTCCGCAGCCGGGTGTTCTGGCGCTACGCACCCCCGGCTGCGCTCTTCATCGGCGGCTTCCTGGCGCTGCAGGGACTCTGGGCGGTGCCCTGGCTCATGCACGTCGGGGGACACTCCCGCGACGGAGCCGCGTTCCACCTGCTGCTCACCACGACGGCCATGGCTCTCGGGTTCCTCCTCGTCGCCCTGTTCATCGGTGCGCTGCAGCGGCGAGGCGTCCGCGTGGAGCAGGTGCTCGTGGCCGGGATGGGCGCCGGGCTCCTCGGGACGCTGGGCATGGTGCTCGGCGTCGGCGCGAGCCACGCCCTCTGGTTCCTGTCCGGATTCTCCTTCGCCCTGGTGAACCTCGTCTACGCGCTGCTCGCGAGCCGGTTTCCCCCGGAGCTGGCGGGCCGGGCCAGCACCGCGCTCAACCTCGGCACCTTCACCGGCGCCTTCCTCGTCCAGTGGGGCTACGGCGTGGCGCTCGACGGGCTGACCGGCCGAGGCTGGACGCCGGCCGACGCCCACCGCGCGGTCCTCGGCGGGCTGCTCCTGCTGCAGGCCGCGAGCTTCGCGTGGTTCCTTCGTGGAGGGCGGGAGAGGGGCGCGGTCAGTCGCGCAGCTGGATGAGCTTCCCGCCGTCGGTGAGCAGGTAGATCCAGCCATCCGGCCCCTGTCTCACGTCGCGGATCCGCTCCCCCAGCTCGGAGAGGAACCGCTCGCGGGCGACCTCCCGGTCCCCCTCGAGCTCCACGCGCCAGAGGGCTGTGCCTGCCAGCGCCCCCAGGAAGACGTTTCCCTTCCACCGGGGGAACCCGTCCCCCGTGTAGAAGAGCAGTCCGGCCGGGGCGATGGAGGTGGGGACCCAGTAGCTCACCGGCTCGACGTAGGCCGGGGCATGGACCCCGTTGCCGAGCCGGCAGCCGGCGCCGACCGGGTCGCCGTAGTTGCACCCGTAGCTCACGAGCGGCCAGCCGAAGTTGCCCCCGGCCACCACGCGATTCAGCTCGTCACCGCCCTGGGGACCGTGCTCGTGGATCCAGAGCTCGTCGGTGCCGGGGCGGAGGGCGGCCCCCTGGGGGTTGCGGTGCCCGTAGCTCCAGATCTCGGGCCGGGCACCGGGCAGGACGGGGTTGTCGGCCGGGATGGAGCCGTCGCGCCGGATGCGGACGACCTTGCCGAGCGTGGTGGCGAGGTCCTGCGCCGGGCTGCCCTTCTGTCGTTCACCCAGGGTCACGAACAGGGTCCCGTCGGGACGGAAGGCGAGGCGCGAGCCGAAGTGCCCGCTGCCGGTCACCTTGGGCACCTGCCGGTAGAGGACGGCCACGTCCTCGAGGGTGTCGCCGACCAGGCGTCCCCGCGCCACCGCGGTGCCGGAGAGCCCCGCCTCCGCTCCGGCGCCCGGCTCGGCGTACGTCCAGTACACCCAGGGTACGGTGGCGAAGTCCGGGTCCAGCGCCACGTCGAGCAGGCCCCCCTGGCCCCCGGCGGCCACCGGCGGGAGGCCTCCAACCGTCGCCTGCACGGTCCGGCCGTCGGCCGTGAGGATGACCAGGCTGCCGCCCTTCTGGGTGACGAGGATGCGGCCATCGGGGAGGAAGGCCATGGCCCAGGGAGAAGCCAGCGAGGCGTTGAGCGTGACGGTCCTCGGGGCCGACGGAGCCAGTGGAGACGAGGGTGCAGGCTGGGGCGTCGACGCCCCGCAGCCGGTGGAGCACCCGCCGAGCAGCAGGGCCGCGAGGGCGAGGGTCCGTTTCGTCGCGTCCATGTGGATCGCCTCCGGGTTCATCGCCCAGGGGGTATAGCGGCCGATGAGGCAGCGGGCGAGGAGGCTTCGTGCGAGACTCCCGATCCGTGGACGAGGCCGGCTTCCTCCGATCGATCGAGCCCTTCGACCTGGCCGCGATCCGCGCCGTCGAGCGCCTGGCCTCGCGCGAGGAACTGCGGGGCCACGGCACGCGCGTGGCGGAGATGGTGTCGACGCTGCTGGCCGCCCGGCGGGACCCGGTGACGATCGCCGGCCTGGTGGCGCGTGTGAACGACGCGCTCCTGCGCCCGGTCCTGCGCTGGGCCGAGGCCGAGATGGGTCCGGCCCCCGCGGCCTGGGCCTGGCTCGCGCTCGGGTCGGAGGGGCGCATGGAGCAGACGCTGCTCACCGACCAGGACAATGCGCTCGCCTTCGCCGACGACGGGGCCGCATCACGCGCCTGGTTCCAGGGCTTCGCCGGGCGGGTCAACGACGACCTCGAGGCCGCCGGATTCCCTCGATGTCCAGGCGGCTACATGGCGCGCCACTGGCTCGGCACGGTGGCGGAGTGGCGCGGCCGCTTCCGCACCTGGATCCACCAGCCGAGCCCGCAGGGGCTGCTGGAAGCGGCGATATTCCTCGACCACCGCCGGGTGGAGGGTCAGCTCGATCTGGAGCCACTCCAGGAGGAGGTGTCGGCCGCCTGCGACCAGCCCATCTTCCTTCGCGCGATGGCCGAGGAGGCCCTGCGCTACGCGCCGCCGCAGATGCTGCTGCTCCGCATGAGGGGCGAGTCGTCCGTGGTCGATCTCAAGATGCAGGGCATCTCACCCATCGTCTTCCTGGCCCGCTGCTACGCCCTGGAGCTGGGGACGAGCGCCCGCCACACCCTCGACCGCATCGAGGCGGCGGTGCGGGCCGGCGTTCTCGACGCCGATCCGGCGGCCAACGTCGCCGAGGCCTACCGCTTCCTGGTGGGACTCCGCCTCCGGCTCCAGCTGCGGATGCTGGCGACCGGGCGGCCGGTGGTGGACGAGGTGGCGCTCTCCGAACTCACGCCCCTCGAGCGATCCCGGCTCGAGGAGTCCTTCCGCGCCGTGAAGGCGTGGCAGGAACTCGCCGCGTACCACCACCGGATCTAGCTGCCGGCCGGATCAGTGCTTGGCCGCGCCGGCGGCGCCGAAGCCGGTCTGGGCCCGGACGTACTGGTCCTCGAAGGCCAACGACTCCGAGCGGGCGCGCGCCGAGGCGTCGGCCTTGGACCCTGCCCAGGCCAGGAAGAAGGCGACGGGCATCGCGAAGAGGGCCGGCTGGTCGTACGGGAAGATCGCCTTCGGGTTGCCCAGCACCGCGACCCAGACCGACTTGGAGAGGAGCACGAAGGTCACGGCGGAGAGGAGCCCGCCGTAGCCGCCCATCAGGGCGCCGCGGGTGGTCAGCCCCTTCCAGTACATGGAGAGGATCAGGACCGGGAAGTTGGCCGCTGCCGCGACACCGAAGGCGAGGCCGACCATGAAGGCCACGTTCTGCTTCTCGAAGAGGATGCCGAGGGCGATGGCGACGATCCCCAGGCCGACGGTGGCGAACTTGGAGACGCGGATCTCGTCGGCCTCGGAGACCTTCCCCTTCTTGATCACGCGGGCGTAGAGGTCGTGCGAGATGGCCGAGGCGCCTGCCAGCGCCAGGCCGGAGACCACGGCCAGGATGGTGGCGAAGGCCACCGCGGCGAGGAATCCCAGCAGGAGGTTCCCGCCCACGGCCTTGGCGAGGTGCATGGCGACCATGTTGCCGCCGCCCACCAGCTTGCCGCCCACGACGCCCCCCTCGAAGAAGGACGGGTCGAGCCCTACGATGAGGATGGCCGAGAGCCCCATGAGGAAGATGACGTTGAAGAAGTAGGCCACGAAGCCGGAGGCGTAGAGCACCGACTTGCGGGCCTCCTGGGCGTTGCTCACGGTGAAGAAGCGCATGAGGATGTGGGGCAGGCCGGCGGTGCCGAACATGAGCCCCATGCCGAGGGAGATGGCGTTCACCGGGTCTGCGAGGAGCGGCCCGGGGGCCATGAGGCGCCAGCCGTTCCTGTGCGCGGTTGTGGCCCTCTCCACCAGCGTCGCGTAGGAGAAGCCGAACTGGCTCAGGGCGAGGATCATGACCAGGGTGCCGCCCGCGAGCAGCATGCAGGCCTTGATGATCTGCACCCAGGTGGTGGCGATCATGCCGCCGAAGATCACGTAGACCATCATGAGGGTGCCCACGGCCACGATGGCGATGGCGTAGTCGAGCCCGAAGAGCAGCTTGATGAGCTGGCCGGCACCGACCATCTGGGCGATCAGGTAGAAGACCACCACCGTGAGCGACGAGATCGCCGCCATGGTCCGGACCTTCCCCTGATCGAGCCGGTACGAGGTGATGTCGGCGAAGGTGAACCGGCCCAGGTTGCGCAGCCGCTCGGCCATGAGGAAGAGGATGACCGGCCAGCCGACGAAGAAGGCGATCATGTACATGTAGCCGTCGAAGCCCTGGGTGTAGGTCATCGCCGTCAGGCCGAGCAGGGTGGCGGCCGACATGTAGTCGCCGGCGATGGCGAGGCCGTTCTGGAAGCCGGTGATGCCGCCGCCCGCGGTGTAGAAGTCGGTGGCGGTGCGGGTCCGACGCGAGGCCCAGTAGGTGATCCCCATCGTGAACGCCACGAAGACGAGGAACATGACGATGGCGTGGACGTTGAGCGGCTGCTTCTGCGTCGCGTCCATCGCCGGGCCCGCGGCCTCGGCCAGCGCCGGGAGGAGGAGGCCGATCGCGGTGGCCACGGTGGCGGCGGAGCGCTTGACGGACGCGGTGGAGGCCTCCCTCACGATCTCGGCGGTGAGCACGTCGAACTCCCGGTTGGCGCGGCGCACGTAGAGCGCGGTGAGGAGCCAGAAGGACGCGAACATGGCGAGGCCGGCGGCGACGCCGACGGTGAGAGCTGAGCCGGCGGCGACTCGCTGTCCGATCAGGGCGGGTGCGAAGGCCACGGTCATGACGAACCCGTAGAAGCCGACGAGCACCACGGCGGAAAGGGCCCAGGCCAGCCTGGAGCGGCGCGACACCAGCTCCTGGAACTTCGGGTTCGAGCGGATGTGCTCGTAGATCTCGCTGCTCATCTCGGGTTCTCCATCGTCGCGGCGCTCGGGCCGCAGGCAGGTGGTGACGCGAAGCCAGTGCTGTCGGGGTGCCCTCGTCGTGGTCCAGGCTTCGGCTCCGCCGCGAGGAACGCGCACGATGCCACGCGCGAATCGAGCCTTCAACAGGGGATCGGACCGCGGTGACGAATTCCGCCCGACGCAAATGATGCAGAAAAAATCTGCGCGAGTTCGACCTGGTTCAGGGGTCGGAGCTAGGATCCTTCCATGCCAGCAACCCCCGGCCCGCGCATGCCCGTCCTCTTCGTGGGGCACGGCTCGCCCATGAACGCCATCGAGGACAACGCGTGGAGCCGGGGATTCCGCGACCTCGCGAAGGTGCTGCCGAGGCCGAAGGCGATCCTCGCCATATCGGCCCACTGGTACGTGGCCGGCACCTTCGCAACGGCCAGCGAGCGGCCCGAGACGATCCACGACTTCGGCGGCTTCCCGGAGGAGCTCTACGGCATCCAGTACCCCGCGCCCGGCAGCCCGGACCTCGCCCAGCGCACGGTGGCGCTGGTCGGAGAGAGGCGGGCGGCCCTTCGCACCGACTGGGGGCTCGACCACGGCACGTGGAGCGTGCTCCTGCACGTGTGGCCCGCAGCGGACATCCCGGTCGTCCAGCTCAGCATCGATGGGCGCCTTCCCCCGGCGGAGCACCTCGCCATCGGCCGTTCGCTCGCGCCGCTGCGGGACGAGGGGGTTCTCGTGATGGGAAGCGGAAACGTGACCCACAACCTCCGCCACGCGTTCCGGGCCTGGCAGAGCGGGGACCGGGCCACTCCGGAGTGGGCGCACGCTTTCGACGAGGGGATCGGCAAGGCCCTCACGGCGCACGACGCGGAGCACCTCGCCCGCGCACTGGACGGGGAGGCCGGCCGGCTCGCCCATCCCACGCCGGATCACTACCTGCCGCTCCTCTACGCCGCCGGGGCGGGCGGCCCGGACGACCCGGTCCGGTTCCCCGTCACCGGTTTCGACATGGCCTCGCTCTCGATGCGATCGGCGATCTTCGGCTGAGCGGGGTACGATCGAGGCGTGATCTGGAAGCTCCTCGCCGACGCCGTGTTCCTCCTTCACCTCGGGTTCATCCTGTTCGTGGTGCTGGGAGGGATCACGGTCCGGTGGCGCCGGTGGATGGCGCTCGTGCACCTGCCCTGCGCCGCCTACGGGGCTGCCATCGAGCACTGGGGCTGGATCTGCCCGCTCACGCCGCTCGAGAACCGGTTGCGCACGCTCGCCGGTGAGCTCGGGTACGCGGGAGGCTTCGTCGAGCGCCACCTCGTCCCCCTGGTGTACCCCGAGGCGCTCACCCCGGCGGTGGGGAACGCCCTCGCGCTCGGGGTGGTGGCGGTGAACGTCGCCGTCTACACGTGGGCGTTGCGGGGGCGCGGGTCCGGGAGCATCCTGTCGTCTGGCTCGAAGGAAAGGAGATCGACATGAAGGACATGGAGAACCTGTTTTCCAAGGCCATCGGCGAGATCGAGCGGATCCTCAGCACGAAGACGGTGGTCGGGG
Source organism: uncultured delta proteobacterium (assembly GCA_963802065.1). Lineage (GTDB taxonomy): Bacteria > Myxococcota > Myxococcia > Myxococcales > Anaeromyxobacteraceae > CAIOAK01. Next base: position 584,136 of record CAWDHF010000012.1, read on the forward strand.
ACCCGATCACGGTGGAAGGCCACACGCTCATTCCCATCGTCAGCATCGGATTCGGGTTCGGCGTCGGCGCGGGCGAGGGCACCGATCCCAAGAGGGGCGCGGGGAGCGGCGGCGGCACCGGCGGCGGCGGGGGCGTGAAGCCGGTCGCCGTCATCGTCGTGAGCAAGGACGGCGTGCGCGTCGAGTCGCTCAAGCCCGGCATGACCTCGCTGGTGGAGAAGGTCGCCGAGGTGGCCGCAAAGTTCGTGCCGGCCCGGCCGCCGGCCAGCTAGGGCACGTCGCAAGTGGGCGTGCTGCTCCTCCTCGCGGGCCTGATCGGGCTCGTGTTCCTCCTGCTCGCCGTCCCGGTGGCCGTGGACTTCCGGGTCGAGGGCACGGATTCGTTGAGCGGGCAGGCAGGGGTCCGGTGGATGTTCGGCCTGGTGCGGATCCGGATCCCGTTTCCCCGTGGCGGCGCTCCCGGGAGGAAGTCCGAGGAGGAGTCCCGGGCCACCCGGGCGAGGGATGGATCCGGGCCGCGCGGCCGGGGGCGCAGCGTGCTGGCAGCGCTCCGGCAGTCCGCCTTTCGCGGGAGGGTCTACCGCCTCGCCGGGGACCTCGTCCGCGCCATCCACGTCCGCCGGGTTCGCCTTCGCATGAGGCTCGGCCTGGGCGATCCGGCGGACACCGGCCTCCTGTGGGCGCTGCTGGGGCCGGTGAACGCCGTGGCGCAGTGGCGGAACGCGGACGTCCGGATCGAGCCGGACTTCCTGGATCCGGTGCTCGAGTTCCACGCCGAAGGCGGCGTGGAGATCGTCCCGCTGCGATTCGTGATCCTGGCCATCGGCTTCGCGATCTCGCCCCCGACGATCCGCGCCTGGCGCACCCTGCGGGGCCACCGTGGCTGAGTTCGCGCATCACGGCGAGGCACTGCGCGCCGGCCAGCCGCTCCAGATCGGGCCGGTGACCCTGATCCCGATCGAGCGGGTCGTGGTGCACGCCGGCACGGGGGGAGGGCGGCGTGGTTCACCGCCTCGAAGGAGCCGTACGCGCTCGTCGTGCGCGACGCGGTCGGCGTCCGGGCCATCGGCGTCGGAGCCGGGCAGGTCTCGCTCGCCGCGCTTCGCGAGGCGATCCCGGGGCTCTAGCTCGCGGCCAGCCGGCCTCGCAGGTCGGCCGCGCGGAACGGGCCTGGCTCGGCCAGGAGCCCCCTGGCCTCGTCGATCTTCCCGAAGATGCCCCAGCAGACGACGCCCCGGACCCTCCCGTTCTCGAGGTAGTAGAGGAAGCCCTGCCGGTACGCCTCCTTCCAGTCCGCCACGACCTCCATGCGCGCGTCCGTCAACCCCACCGCCTCGTACCCCAGGTCGAAGAGGTCGGAGTAGAAGAACGGCAGGTGGCGGTAGGAGGTGGGAACCCCTGCCATTGCCCGGCCGGCGGCCTCGCCCATCGTGATCGCCGCGTCCTCGTGCTCGACGCGAAGCGAGATGCCCAGGAGCGGACTGGGAAACCGCGCGACGTCGCCCGCGGCGAAGATGGACGGATCGCTCGTCCGGAGAGACTCGTCCACGACGACCCCGTCGTCCACCTCCAGGCCGGCGGCCCGGGCGAGCTCGACCCCCGGTTGCAGGCCGATGCCCGCGACCACGCCGTCCACCTCGAGGCGCAGTCCGCTCGAGAGGGCGACCAGGCTTCGATCGTGCCCCGCATCCTCGATGCCCGTGACCGACGTCCCCGGGTGCAGTCGAACGCCGCGCTCCCGGAACAGGGTGTTCAGCCGCAACCCGATCTCGCGAGGGAAGACACGCGCGCAGACGGTCTCCTCGGGAAACGTCAGGGTCGGTTCGAGCCCGTTCATCGCCAGGGCGGCTGCGATCTCCGACCCGATGAACCCTCCGCCCACCACCGCGATCCGGGAGCGGAGGTCCGCCAGCGACCGGAGCCTCCGGTAATCGTCCACGGTCCGGAAGTGGATGACCGCGCGGCCCCCGAACGGCAGCCGGCGGGGCGATCCGCCGGTGGCGAGCAGGAGCTTCCCGTACCCGTACTCGACGCCCTGATCGTCGATCACCTTCCGGCTGGCCCGATCGATGGTGACCACCCGTCGCCCCGTGTGGAGGTCGAGGCCGGCCAGTCGCGTCCCGAGCCAGATCCCCTCCGGGTCCTCGTCGCGCCAGAGCCCCTTCGAGAGGGGCGGGCGCTTGTAGGGGCCGGTCGGCTCCGCGCCGATCATCCCGATCGGTCCCCCGGCGTCGCTGGCGCGCAGGGCGTGTGCAGCGGCATGGGCGGCCATGCCGGCGCCTACGATGACGTACGGGTAGTGACGCACGGGACCTCCATGCCCTCCCTTGCGTCCAGGCTCACGACTTTCAAGTCCTCGATCGGGTCGTAAGCGGAGCCTCCGTCGAGGAACGTGAGCGGATTTTCTGGGAAGATGCCGACCATGAGCGACTTCGACGCGAAGGCGTCCACATGGGACTCGGATCCAGCCAAGGTCGACCGCGCTCGCAAGGTCGCCGAGGCGATCGGGCGGGCGGTACCGGATCTCGGAATCCGCTCGGTGCTCGACTACGGCGCCGGAACCGGACTCCTCGGGCTCGAGCTCGGGCCGAAGGCTGCGAGGGTCACGCTGGCGGACACGTCGGAGGGGATGCTGGCCGTCGCCAGGGAGAAGATCGCCCGGAGCGGGGCCTGCAACGTCCAGGCGCTCCGCCTGGACCTGGCGGTGGATCCGGCGCCGCCGGCCAGGTTCGACCTGGTCTGCACGCTCATGACGATGCACCACGTCGCCGACGTCGACGGAATCCTGAAGGCGTTCCACGCCGTCCTGTCGCCCGGAGGCGTGCTCTGCGTCTCCGACCTCGACGCGGAGGACGGCTCGTTCCACGGGCCCGGGTTCGAGGGCCACAGGGGATTCGACCGTCCCGAGCTCGGAAGGAAGATCAGGGAGGCGGGATTCGGTCCCGTGACCTTCACGACCCCGTGCGAGGTCCGGAAGGAGGTCGGGGGCGTGCCGAGGGCATTTCCCGTCTTCCTGGCGGTGGCCGTTATGATCGATGCATGACCGGACGCCTCCTCGCCGCGCTGGGCTCGGCCGTCGTGCTGACCGTGTGCTCCAAGGCTCCGGCGGCCCCGTCCGAGGAGGAAGCGAGGCGCGTGATGATCGAGCGGCAGCTGGTGCGGCGCGGTATCCGGGATCCGCGGGTTCTCGAGGCGATGCGCAAGGTCCCTCGCCACGAGTTCGTGCCGGAGAATCTGAGGGCCAGCGCCTACGACGACGGGCCGCTCCCCATCGGCAACGGCCAGACCATCAGCCAGCCGTTCATCGTGGCCTACATGGCGGAGGCCCTCGCCCTGCGCGGGACCGAGAGGGTGCTCGAGGTGGGTTCCGGATCGGGGTACGCGGCCGCGGTGCTCTCGCTCCTCGCCGCGGACGTGTACGGCATCGAGCTGGAAGGGGAGCTCCACGCCCGGAGCGTCGCCACGCTGGGACGGCTGGGGTACCCGAACGTACACCTGCGGCACGGCGATGGGTTCAAGGGATGGAAGGAGGCCGCCCCGTTCGACGCCATCCTCTTGAGCTGCGCGGCCGAGGAGATCCCGGCTCCCCTCTGGGAGCAGCTCCGCGAGGGCGGGCGTCTCCTCTATCCGGAGGGCCCCGCCGGTGGGCTCCAGGAGCTCGTGCTCGTCACCCGGACGGATGGGAAGCCGGTGGTTCGCAGGCTGGAGCCGGTGCGCTTCGTCCCGATGCGGCGGGCGCCGTGAGGGGACGCCGCCCGGCGGTGGCTCCCAGCCAGTCGGTCAGGTCCCGTGTGACCTGGGCGGGAATCTCCTCGTGTGGCCAGTGGCCGGCTCCCGGGTACTCGATCACGCGAGCGTACGGGAGGGTCTTCCTCCAGCGGGCCAGCAGGTGGGGCCGGAACGCCGGGTCGGCGAGGCCCCAGAGCACGAGGGCGGGGAGCCCGGCGAGCCGGTCCCGCTCCTGCCAGAGGGAGTCGAACCAGCGTCCCGAGCCCAGCAGGGACCTGGCCAGGGACCAGAGCACGCGCTCGCGGGAGGCCGGATCGGGAAAGCGTCCCAGGTACTGCTGGTGAACGTGACGGTCGAGCCTGCGCCTGTCCCCGTAGGCGGAGGGCATGAGGACGCGCAGCGAGAAGTTGATCCTCCGGTAGAGGAACCTCCCGAGACCGCTTCTGGCGATGCGGGCCTTCCGTTCCATGTCGCGGTCGCCGGCGAAGCTCCACATCCAGGTGTTGACGAGGACCAGGCGGCTCACCCTCCGTCGCGGGTCGAGGCAGACGGGCAAGGCGATGGGACCGCCGAAGTCGTGGACCACGAGCGTCACGTCGTCGAGCCCGAGCGAGTCGACGAAGGCGGCGAAGTTCCCGGCATGGGCCTCCGGGGTGTACGAGAAGCCGGCGGGGCGGTCGGAGAGGCCGAAGCCGAGGTGATCGACCGCGATGCAGCGGTGCGTGTGACGGAGCGCGCGGATCAGGTGTCGCCACTCGAACGACCAGGTGGGAGTTCCGTGCACGAAGAGGACCGCCGGTCCGTGACCCTCGTCCACGAAGTGCATCCGGCCGGCGGGCAGCTGGAACCACCGATCGGTGAACGGGTACGCCCGCCGGTCGATGCCGTCGCGAGCCGCAGCCGGATCCTGGGTCGCTGCCGTGGCCACGCAGCGCCCATAGCGCGGAACCGGGCGACCGCAACGGGGTGAAAAATTTACCCGGGCCGTGGCTGGAGGAGGGCCCGGAGCCGCTCCAGGGCCCCGGCCACGTCGGGCGACGCCGAGAGCAGGGAAAGCAGGGGGTCCGGTCGCGCGCGCGCCGCGCGGGCCGGCACGTTCCGGATCGTGAAGCGGCCGGGAACGAGCCGACGGTTCACCTCGGACCAGCGGAGCGGGACGGAGACCGGCGCCCCCGGCCGTGGCCGGACCGAGTACGGCGCGACGATGGTCTTCCCCGGGCCGTTCTGGAGGTAGTCGAGGTAGACCTTTCCACCCCGCGCTCCGATCGAGCGCGCCGTGGTGGCGATCTCCGGGAAGCGGAGCTCCAGCGTGCGGGCCATCGTCTCGGCGAGACCGCGCGCCTGCTCGTGGGTGAGCTGCCTGCCCAGGGGAACGAGGACGTGCAGTCCCGACTGGCCCGTGGTCTTGACGTACGACGGGAGGCCGATCTCCTCGCACAAGGCGTGAAGCCCGCGGGCCAGATCGACCACCTGCACGAAGGGAGCCTCCTTGGGGTCCAGGTCCAAGATGCACCAGTCCGGCCTCTCCAGGCTGCCGGCACGGCTGGACCAGACGTGGATGGGTATGGTCCCGAGATTGGAGAGCCAGGCCAGGCCCTCGGCGTCGTCCACGAGGAAGCAGTCGAGGTCGCGATCGGCCCCGTCGCTGTGCACGCGCAACGTCCGGATCCAGCCGGGCCGCCAGCTCGGAGCGTCCTTCTGGAAGAAGCTCTTGCCGTCGATGCCGTCCGGGTACCGGGTGAGCACCAGGGGGCGGTCCTTCAGGAAGGGCAGGATCCAGGGCGCGATGGCCTGGTAGTAGGCGGCCAGGTCGCCCTTGGTGATCCCGTCGGCCGGGAAGAAGACCTTGCCGGAATTCGTGATCGTGACCTCGCGGGCCTGCGGGGCGGCTCCGGCGGGGTCGGGAGGCGGGGGTGGCTCCGTTCGCCCGGGTGGATGGGCGACCTCGGCGTGGAAGGCGTCCTCCGGCCGCTTGTCGTCGCGGACCCGGAGGAAGGCCGGCTGGCGAAGGAGGCCGTCCCGCGTCCATTCCTTGAAGCGGACCTCGATCACCAGTTCCGGCTCGACCCACGTGTTGCCTCGCCCCCGTGGGATCTCGCCGGTGCACGGAGGAGTGGGCCGGGCCCGGGCTCTCAGCCGGGCGTGCAGCGTCTCGATCTCGCTCCCGGAGAAGCCCGTTCCCACGCTTCCCGAGTAGACGAGGCCGGAATCGTCCCACCTGGCCAGGAGCAGCGCGCCGAATCCGGACCGGCCGCCGCGCGGCGCGGTGAACCCGACGACCACGAGATCGGCGCTCCGGTCGCGCCGGATCTTGATCCAGCTCTCCGACCGTCCGGAGCGGTACGGGGAGTCGCCGCGCTTCGCGACGATGCCCTCCAGGTCGCGAGCGGCGGCCTCCCGGAACAGGATTTCACCCTGGGTCTCCAGGTGGCCGGCGAACTGCACCGGGCCGTCGTCGGGGACCACCATCCGGAGCAGCCGCTTCCTCTCCCGGAGCGGCAGCGCGCGAAGGTCCCGATCGCCGATGGAGAGGAGGTCGAACGCGTACAGCGTGGCGGGGTTCTCGAGGGACGCACGCACCGCATCGGCTCGTCCGGCGAGGTGGCCGCGGGCCTGCAGCGCCTGGAAGGACGGTCGCCCGTCCCGCCCGAGCACGACCAGCTCGCCGTCCAGGATCGCGTCCACCGGGAGCATTCCCACCGCCTTCGCGACCTCCGGGAAGAGGGACGTGGACACGTCGCCGCTCCGGTACCGGAGGGTCACCTCGCCTCCCTCGCGCCGGGCCACCACCCGGTACCCGTCGTGCTTCACCTCGAAGAGCCACCCCTGCCGAGAGAACGGGGCGTCGCCCGCTGTGGCCAGCATGGGGCGCTCGTCCTCCGGGAGGAGTCGCCGCGGCGGGGCGCCGAGGTGCACGGCCTCGTCGACCGCCTCGGCAGCGCGGCTCGTGCCCGCCGCAACCTCCTCGACCGTGCGTCCCGACAGGACGGAGGCGGGCGAGAACGGATGTCGCCCTCCGGGGTCGGCGCACGCGTCGCCACGGTGCTTCATCAGGAGCCACTGGGGCTTCTTGCCTTCCTCGCCGCGCGTGCGAACGAGCGTCCACTCCCCGCGGAGCTTGCGGCCCCGCAGCTGGAAGACCATCTTCCCGGCGGCGAGCGCCTCCTCCGGATCGCCCTCCGGCTCCCACGTTCCCTGATCCCAGACGATGACCGCCCCGGCGCCGTAGTTTCCCGGCGGGATGACCCCCTCGAAGTCGGCGTACTCGACGGGGTGATCCTCGACCTCGATCGCCATCCGCCGGTCCTGCGGATCGGCCGAGGGGCCGCGGGGCACCGCCCAGCTCCGCAGCGTCCCGCCCAGCTCGAGCCGGAAATCCCAGTGCAATCGGCGGGCTCGGTGCATCTGCACCACGAATCGCAGGGGGGCCGGACCCACGGCTGCACGGGGACGCCCGGGACCGAAGGGCTCGGGGGTCCGCCGCGGGTCGCGCTTCTCGCGATAGGGAGTCAGCCGGTCGGGCATGCTCGGCCCAACCCCCTTATTAGCGGGCGCATGGCCCCTCGATCCATCGGCAGCGGGACGATTTCCTTTGGACTGGTCTCCATCCCGGTGAAGCTCTTCCCGGCAACCCAGCCCTCGGCCACGGTCTCCTTCAACATGCTGCACGCGAAGGACGGATCGCGGCTCAAGCAGCAGTACGTGTGCGCGAAGGACGGTGAGATCGTGCCCCGCGAGGAGACCGTGAAGGGGTTCGAGTTCGCCAAGGACCGCTACGTGACCTTCACGGCCGAGGAGCTCAAGGCCCTCGACGAGATCGCCACGCAGACCATCGACATCGCCGAGTTCGTGCCTGCCTCCCAGGTGGACCCCGTCTACTACGACAAGGCCTACTACCTCGGTCCGGACAAGGGCGGCGCCAAGGCCTACCGGTTGCTCGCCGAGGCGCTCGCGCTGTCGGAGAAGGCGGCGCTCGCCCGCTACGCCGCGCGCGGGAAGCAGTACCTGGTGCTCATCCGGCCCCGCTCCGGGCGGCTCGTGATGCAGCAGCTCTGCTACCCGGACGAGGTGCGGAGCCCGGAGGAGATCGAGGTGGACACCCCGGAGCCGAAGCCGGCGGAGGTCCAGCTGGCGCTGCAGCTCATCGAGCAGACCTCGTCGCAGGCCTTTCACCCGGAGCACTACGAGGACGCGGTGAAGAAGCGGGTCCTCGAGGCCATCGAGCAGAAGATCGGCGGGGGGATGATCCAGGCTGCGGCGCCGGCCCAGCCGCAGGCCCAGGTCATCGACCTCGTCGACGCGCTGAAGGCGAGCCTGGCCGCTGCGAAGGCCGAGGCCGGAGCCGCCGGGAGCGAGGCACCCGGGGAGCGACGGCCCGCGAAGCGGGCGCGGCGCGGGGCCGAGGCCGCGCGGGCGACGACCCGGAAGTGATCGATGGGGGGGTACCGCGCGCGCGACGTGGCCCGGATGCTCGGCCTGCCCGTCGAGGAGGTCCGGCGCTTCGCGCGGGAGGGGCTCGCCCCGGCATCGCGAGGGCCGCGGAACGACCTGCGCTTCACCTTCGAGGACCTCGCAGTGCTGCGGGCCGCCGCTGGCCTGGTCCAGGCCCGCCTGCCGGCGTCGAGGGTGCGGCGCGCGCTAACGCAGATCCGGTCGCGGCTGCCGCCGGGACGCTCGCTGAGCACCGTGCAGCTCGGCGCCGAGGGGAGGCAGGTGGTGGCCTGGGACCGGGGCGCCCGGTGGATGGCGGACACCGGACAGGGGCTCCTGGACCTCGACGGCCCGCGACCGGTGCGCGCAGTCGCGCGATTTCCCGTCGCGTCGGCGGAGCGCGTCGCGCTGGAGGCAGAGGCGCTGTACGCGCGCGGCTGCGACCTCGAGGAGGCGTCCCCGTCCGAGGCGCTCGCCGCCTACCGTGGAGTCCTCGCACTCGACCCCGGCCACGCCGGGGCTCACCTGAACCTGGGCCGGCTGCTGCACGCCGCCGGGGATCCGGTCGCCGCCGAGGCGCACTACCGGCGCGCCCTCGCGGATCCCGACCAGGCGCCAGTGGCGGCCTTCAACCTCGGGGTCGCGCTCGAGGACCAGGGGCGCGACGGGGAGGCGCTGGCCGCCTACGAGGATGCCCTCCGGGCCGACCCCTCCCTCGCCGACGCCCACTTCAACGCGTCACGGGTCGAGGAGCGCCGTGGACGCCGCGCCGAGGCGCTCCGGCACCTGAGCACGTACCGGCGGCTCGTCCGGGCCGGCTACGAGTGCAGCTCGAAGACCCGGCGGAAGTGAAATCCATAGATGGACAGGGTGATGGCCGTCGAGAACTGGCGGCGCCTTCGCACGAGGGACCAGAGGAGGAGCCTCCAGTAGTCGAGGCGACCCCTCCCGAGGACGCCCAGGAGGAGCATCGACCGCAGCAACGCCCGGACGTGGACGATCTCGACGGGCGCCTGGTGCCGTCCGACCGGCTCGTGTGTCTCGAGGAAGCCCTTCACCCTCCGGTAGTACGCCTTGGGTGAATAGAGGGTCGACACGACCCGCCGGTATCCGTCCAGGAGCGCCTCCCGATCCATGCGGGGGACGAAGTTCATCGTGAAGTCGGTGTTGTTCCCGGTGAACGACGCGAGCAGCCGGTTCTCCTTCCCCAGCCGGTCGTGCAGCCGCGAGTTCTTGGGAGCGCTGAGGAGCCCGACCATGGCGACGACGATCCCGCTCTCCTCGATGAACTGGATCAGGTTGTCGAAGATGGAGGGAGGGTCGCTGTCGAAGCCGACGATGAACCCGGCCTGGACCTGGAGCCCTGCCTTCTGGAGCGTGCGGACGCTGGCGAGGAGGTCCCTGTTCCGGTTCGGGGTCTTCTTGCACTCCTCCAGGCTCTCCACGTTCGGGCTCTCGATCCCGACGAACACCTCCTCGAATCCCGCCCGGGCCATGAGGTCCAGCAGGACCGGGTCGTCGGCGAGGTTCAGCGAGGCCTCGGTCCCGAGCGAGAACGGGTGTCCGTGCTCCTCCATCCACCGGATGATCCGGGGCAGCACCTCGTTCTTCAGCTTCACCTTGTTCCCGATGAAGTTGTCGTCGACGAAGAACAGGTGGCCACGCCACCCGGTCCGGTGGACGGCCTCCATCTCCGCGATCACCTGGTCGGCGGACTTGGTTCGCGGCACGTGTCCGAAGAGGACGGTGACGTCGCAGAACTCGCAGTCGTACGGGCATCCTCGCGAGTACTGGATGTTCAGGGTGGCGTACTGCCGTGGATCGATGAGATCCCACATGGGAACGGGCGTCGTGGTCAGGTCGGCCCAGCCCGTGGTCGAGTACACGTGCTTCGCACGGCCGTGCCGGAGGTCGTCGAGGAAGGGCGGGAGCGTGATCTCCGCCTCGTTCAGCACGAAGTGGTCCACGCCGGGGAAGTCCTGGTGCCGGGCGGTGAAGAGGGGGCCTCCGGCCACGACCCGGGTGCCGGCCTCGTTGCAACGCTCGATGACCCTCCGGGCGGATTCGGCCTGGATCGCCATCCCGCCCAGGAAGACGAGGTCGGCCCAGCGGAGGTCCTCGGACGTGAGCGGCTCGAGACTGAGGTCGACGAGCCGCTTCTCCCACTCCACAGGGAGGAGGGAGGCAACGGTGAGGAGGCCCAGGGGAGGCTGCCCGGCCCGCTTCGAGACGAAGCGGAGGGCGTGCTTGAACGACCAGAACGTGTCCGGGTACTCGGGACAGACGAGCAGGACCTTCATGGAGCATCCCCTTCGGACCTGACCGGCCCCTGCGGAGGACACCCATGATCCTCCCCAGGACAGCCGGTTCACAATCCACCAAAGGACGGGGCACCGGTGGAGTTCCTGGCGCCCCGTGCCAATCGCCACCTTGGGGGGAGCCATGGGCGACCGTGCCATCGGCGGCATCGCGGTGCCAGGCTTCGACGCGGTGCGCGAAGCGTTCGTAGAGAACTTCGAGCGCCGCGAGGAGCTCGGGGCCGCCTGCTGTGTCTACCATCGCGGGGAGAAGGTCGTGGACCTCTGGGGCGGCATCCGGAGCCAGGCGACCGGGGAGCCGTGGGAAGAGGACACGATGGCCCTGGTGCACTCCACGACCAAGGGCATGGCCGGCCTGGCGATGGCTCTCGCCCATTCGCGAGGGCTGTACGCGTACGACGAGCGGGTCAGCACCTACTGGCCGGAATTCGCCCAGCAGGGCAAGGAACGGATCACGGTCAGGCAATTGCTGTCGCACCAGGCCGGGCTGTTCGCCCTGGACGAGCGGCCGACCCGGAAACTCGTCGCCGACGCCGACCGGCTGGCGGCCGTCCTGGCCCGGCAGAAGCCGGCCTGGCCGCCTGGGACGCGGCAGGCCTACCACGCGATCACCCTCGGATTCTACGAGAGCGAGTTGCTGCGACGGGTCGATCCCGGGCGCCGGAGCCTGGGGCGGTTCTTCCAGGAGGAGATCGCGACTCCGCTGGGACTCGAGTTCTACATCCGGCTTCCGGAGGAGATCCCGGACTCCCGGCTCGCGCCCCTTCACCGGTCCGGCATGGCCGCCGTCATCGTCCACATGCCGATCCGGCTCACCCTGGCGGCGATGTATCCACGATCGCGCTTCCGCCGGGCGCTGCAGGGGTCGGAGCTCCCCGAGCAGGGCGAGCACGTCTACGCGCGAAACCAGGAGATACCCGCCGGTGGGGGTGTCGGGACGGCTCGCGCCCTGGCCCGTGGCTACGGCGTGTTCGCGACGGGCGGACGGGAGCTCGGGCTCCGCGAGGAGACCCTCCGGCAACTCATGGCTCCCGCGGTCCCGCCGGCTCGCGGCTTTCGCGATGCATGCCTGAAGGTGGAGATCCGGCTCTCCCTCGGATTCGAGAAGCCCGGCCCGGAGCATCCGTTCGCCCATCCGAGCGCCTTCGGGCACACCGGAACCGGGGGTTCCCTCGGGTTCGCCGACCCCCATGCCCAACTCGGGTTCGCCTACGTCCCGAACCGGATGGGCACCCACCTCGCCGATCCGCGGGCGGAGGCGCTGCGCAGGGCGACGTACCGATCGATCACGGCGCAGGCGGCGCCAGCGCGCGAAGACCCTCGGCGATGGCGCGCCGGACGTTCTCGATGAGGTTCTCCTTCGCGGACACCAGATAGAGGTGCGGGGACAGGGCCCAGGTGTCGCGGACCAGTCGCTGAGGCGCGAAGGGAACGGCGTCCTTCCCCACGAGCGCCTTCTCGAACATCGGCAGCACCTTGTCCGAGAGGCGCAGCGCGGTGTCCATGACGAAGAGCGAGAGGTCGGGGCGGAGGGCGCGAAGCCGCCGCAGGAACGCGCCGACCTCGACATCGGTGAGGTGCTTGGGCGGCCCCGACTTCAGCTCCACGTAGAGCAGCTTCCCCTCCACCGCCGCCACCAGGTCCAGGTCGCCCCCGATGCCGCGGGCGCCGCTTCGCACCCCGGATGCCACCTCGAGGCCGAGCCGGGTGGAGAGCTCCCGCGCCACCCACCACTCCAGGGTTCCGCCGAAGGACCTCGCGCGGGTGAGGAGGCGGTAGCGCCCTCCCGGCCGCCGCTCGGCCAGCCCGAGGGCGACGCAGTCCTCGGCCAGGGCCCGGGCGCGCTCGGCCTCGAGATAGCGCGAGGCCTCGGAGGGCAGGAAGCCCTTCGGGGCCAGGATGGCGCCGCGGAGGAACAGGCGGAACGCGTAGTGGGCCAGACGGGCGGCGATCGCCTCGAGGAATTCCTCGGGCGCCCCGGGATCGAAGGGGAGGTCCGGCCGGGCGAGCCGCGGGTCGAGTCCGCGGCGCACCAGCATGGCGAGCGGCTCGGAGGCCGGCGCGTTCACGCCGCCGCGGGGCGAGGCCCGGGCCGCGGCCTTGACCTCGATCCGGCGAGCATCCGGGCGCTTCCGCACCCCCGGATCATAATTCACCACGCGAACGCCCCGGGGAGGTGTCGAGGAAACCAACGAGTCGGTGAGAAACGTGACAGGAGGGAGGAGGGGCGGGATCCGGGCTGGATTCCGGGAGGTTGGAGGTGATCTGGGAGGGGAAACGCGTCGGGAAGCTCACCGACGAAAATCCCTACAGTCGGTGGGGGTCGCGGCGAGGCGGTGCGCAAGCCATTGCGGTCGCGAGGGATTTTCGTGGCGGTGCGGGGCGTCGAGATCTGGCCCGGCTGTTGCGAAAGCAGTCAGGTGAAAGGAGCACACACCATGATCGCCGCCACCGCCTTCGCAGTCGTCGGACTCGTCGTCGTCGCCTTCCTGAACCGCATCCCGTAGCTCCCGCATCGTCACCCAGGGTCTGCCATGCACGGAAACGAATTCCTCAACGGATACTCCGCGAAGCTGGTCGAGTACGGGCTGGCCGTCGCGTACCTCGTCCTCTTCGTCGGGTTCTGGCGGTTCATCCACGGCGGGAAGGAGGCCGCGAAGGCGGTGGTCGCGAAGGCGGTCGAGCTGCCGCGGGCTGTGACGGCCGGATGGTTCACGGTGCCCGCGGACGTGGCGCTGCACCCGGGCCACACCTGGGCGCGGATGGAGGAGGACGGGACGGTGGCGGTGGGGCTCGACGACCTGGGGCACCGGATGATCGGCGCGGTGGACGGGATCGCGCTGCCCGCGCCTGGGACGCAGGTGGAGCAGGGAGCCGCCGCGGTGACGCTGGAGGCGGGAGGGAAGCAGGTGGGGCTGCTGTCGCCGGTGGACGGCGAGGTGGTGGCGTCGAACCCGGCGGCCAGGGACGGCGCGGCGCCGTACGGGGACGGGTGGCTGTTCAAGGTGCGGCCGACCCGGTGGGCCCGGAACGCGTCGCAGCTGTTCAAGGGCGAGGCGGCGCGGGAGTGGATCGAGGAGCAGGGGAGGAAGCTGACCATGCGGCTCGCGCCGGAGATGGCGCTGGCGCCGGCGATGCACGACGGCGGGGCGCCCCTGGACGGCATGGCCCGAGAGCTGGACGCGGAGCACTGGGACGAGATCGCGCGAGAGTTCTTCCGGACGCAGGAGTAGGGAGGAGACCGTCATGACCGCCTTCATGGACACCCTGACGACCATCGGAGTCTTCGTCGCCGGCCTGGTTGCACGGCTGGGAATCGTCCTCGTCATCGCGCTCCTGCTGCTCACGCCGGTGCTGCTGGTGCTGGGGGCGGGGCGGGTGTTCGGGGCGGTGAAGATGTGGATGCAGGGGTACCGGTCGGCGGGGCACCTGCGCTTCCGGGGAGGGCTCTCCTACGCGCCGGGCCACACCTGGGTGAAGGAGGAGGGGAGCGCGCTGAAGGTGGGGCTCGACGACCTGGCCCAGAAGATCCTGCCCTGGACGGTGGCGGTGGAGCTGCCCCCGGCCGGACGGATGGTGAAGGAAGGCGAGCCGGTGGCGACGCTCTCCTGCGGGGAGCGGCAGGTGCGGGTGGCGGCGCCGGCGTCCGGGCGGGTGGTGGCGGTGAACGCCGAGGTGATGCGGGAGCCCACGCTGGCCAAGAGCGAGAACTACGGGAGCGGCTGGCTCTTCGCCATCGAGCCGGAGGGCAAGGAGTGGAGGTCCCTGCCGGTCGGGGAGCGGGCCCGCGGATGGCTCCGCGCCGAGGGAGAGCGCCTCAACCGGTTCTACGAGGTCCAGCTCGGCATGGCCGCCGCCGACGGAGGCGAGCTCGTCGGCCCACCCGACTCCCTCCTCGACGACGCCCAGTGGAACGCCCTCGCGAAGAGCTTCCTGCGGACGTAGGCTCGACCCCCGGAGGAGCACGTCATGCCCGCAAGGAAGATCCTGATGCTCGTCGGCGACTTCGTCGAGGACTACGAAGCCATGGTGCCGTTCCAGATCCTCACCATGGTCGGCCACTCGGTCCACACCGTCTGCCCGGGCAAGGCGCCCGGCGAGACCGTGAAGACGGCCGTGCACGACTTCGTCGGCGACCAGACCTACGTCGAGCTGACCGGCCATCGGTTCGGGATCAACGCCAGCTTCGACGCGGCCCGTGCCGCCGACTACGACGCGCTGGTCATCCCCGGCGGCCGAGCCCCGGAGTACCTCCGGCTGAACCCCAAGGTGATCGAGCTCGTCCAGGCCTTCGACGAGGCGAAGAAGCCCATCGCGGCGATCTGCCACGGGCCGCAGATCCTGGCCGCCGCCGGCGTGCTGAAGGGGCGGAACGCCATCGCCTACCCCGCCTGCGGCCCCGAGTGCACGGCGGCCGGAGCCCGCTTCGGCACCGTGAACGACACGGCGTCGAACGCGTTGACGGACGGCAACCTGGTCACCGCGCCGGCCTGGCCGGCACATCCGGAGTGGATGCGACAGTTCCTGGCCGTGCTCGGGTCGAGGATCGAGGCGTGAGCGGGCCTTGAGCTCGGGCCGCCCTCCTTCGGGTGTGTCCCGGATGTGCCCCGCATCAGGGACTTGATCAGGATCAATTTATCGTCCAGCCTCCGTCCACCCTCGAGCAAGAGGGTCTGCGACCGGGGGGCCGGGCATGGAAAGGGGCACGCGGAGGGGAGGGCATGGAGGGATCGCGTCCATCGCGATCGCCATCCTCTCCCCGCTGGTGGCCCAGGCGGCCCCGTCCTCACCCCCCGTTCACCTCGCCGAGACCGGTCTCTACTCGGACCCCGTGTCCCACCGGGTCGACGAGCGCAACCTCCACTACTCGCCCCAGTACCCGCTCTGGTCCGACGGCGCGGCCAAGAGCCGGTGGATCTTCCTGCCGGCCGGAAAGACCATCGACGCGTCCAATCCCGACCTCTGGGACTTCCCCGTCGGAACCAAGGTCTGGAAGGAGTTCGTCTTCGGCCGCAGGGTCGAGACCCGCTACATGGAGAAGGTCTCGCCGGAGACCTGGACCGTCGCGACGTACGTCTGGAACGACGACGAGACCGACGCCATCCGGGCGCCCGACGAGGGAATCCGGAATCATGCGGAGATCGTCCCGGGCAAGCGTCACGACATCCCCGGTGTCGCCGACTGCGCGTCGTGCCACGAGGGCCAGCGCATCCAGGTCCTGGGGTTCAGCGCGCTCCAGCTCTCGCGGGATCGCGACCCCGGGGCGCCGCACGCCGAGGCCGTCACGGCCGACATGGTCGATCTCACGACCCTCGTCGAGCGGGAACTCATCGACTCCTACCCACGAGAATGGATCTCGAACCCGCCGCGAATCGCAACGTCGAGCCCGACGGAACGCTCCGCCCTCGGCTACCTGCACGCGAACTGCGGGTCCTGCCACGACCGGTCCACGTCCCTGGCATCGATCGGGATGCTGCTCCGCCAGCCGACCTCGGCCGTCGACTCCCAGGACCCCGTCCGCGCCACGGCGGTCCACCAGAGGGGAAAGTTCCAGCTCCCCGGCCACCCGTCGGAGGAAGCGTACCGGATCGACCCGGGAAACCCGGCGCGAAGCACCGTCGTCTTCCGCATGGCGACGCGCAATCCCGTGCGGCAGATGCCGCCGCTCGGCACCAAGGTCGTCGACCAGGAGGGCCTCGACCTGATCCGGAGGTGGATCTCCGGAATGGCACCCGACCTCCACGTCACCGCACGTGAACAGGAGAAGCCATGAACGCCAGCCGCTCGAAGCACGTCCTCGGAGGTCTCGCCGTCCTCACCATCCTGGGCGCGGTCGCATCCGCGGCCGAACCGGCAGGCAAGCCGGACGCGATCGCACGGGGCGAGTACCTGGTGAAGGTCATGGCCTGCAACGATTGCCACACCCCCTGGAAGATGGGGAAGGACGGCCCGGAACCGGACATGACCCGCATGCTCTCCGGCCACCCGGAGGGGATGCCGCTGCCCCCGCCTCCGAAGCTCGCCGAGGGACCGTGGGCCATCGTGGCCTCGGCGTCGATGACGGCCTGGTCCGGGCCGTGGGGCGTCTCGTTCACACGGAACCTCACCCCCGACCCCGAGACCGGGATCGGGAAGTGGACGGAGCAGAACTTCATCGACTCCATCCGGCACGGGAAGATCATGGGCAAGGGGCGGCCGCTCCTCCCGCCCATGCCGTGGATCATGTACCGGAGCCTGACCGACGAGGACCTGAAGGCGATGTACGCCTATCTCAAGACCATCCCGCCCCTGAAGAACCGGGCCCCGGAGCCGCTCGCGCCGGAGGACCTCCAGGCCAGCGCTCGCTGATCGCCGCAAACCCCCGGGTGGCGAAAGGAGACCTCCAGCGCCTGATGCTCTACACTCCAGGCACAGGGGGGGGCTCCGTGAAGGTACTGATCGCCGATGACGATCTGCTCCTGCGCCAGATGCTCCAGGGCCAGCTGGCCGCCGCCGGTCACGAGTTCATCTTCGCGTCCAACGGGATCGAGGCCTGGGAACTGCTCCGGCGGGAATCGATCCGGATGGCCATCGTCGACTGGATGATGCCGGGGATGGACGGGCCCGAGCTCATTCGTCGCATCCGGGACGCCGGGTGGCCCGGATACACCTACATCATCCTGCTCACCGCGAGGAGCGGGGCGGACGACGTCGTCGAGGGGCTCAACCTGGGCGCCGACGACTACATGACGAAGCCGTTCCACCAGGAGGAACTGCTGGCGCGAATGGGCGTGGGCGCCCGGATCCTCCAGCTGGAGCGGCGGCTCAGCGAGTCGCTGGCCCGCGAGGAGTCGCTCGCCACCCGCGACAGCCTGACCGGCCTGCCCAACCGCCGGGCGCTGTCCGATCTCGCCCGTGTCGAGTTGAGCCGCGCTTCGCGTGCACGGACGAGCGTCGGCCTCATCCTGATGGACCTCGACCACTTCAAGCAGATCAACGATCGGTTCGGTCATGCCGCCGGGGACAACGCCCTGCGGCAGGTCGCCGAGGTGCTCCGGATGAACAAGCGGGACTACGACTGCACCGGGCGCTGGGGCGGCGAGGAGTTCCTCACCATCCTCCCCGGCACGTCCCTTACCCAGGCGGCGATGGTGGCCGAGCGAATCCGGACGTCCATCCAGGCGGTTCGCCTGGATCTCGGCGGACCCGATGCCGTCGGGCTCCATGCGAGCCTGGGCGTGGCTTGCGCCCCACCGCTGTCGCCGCCACTGGAGCTCGACACCCTCCTGCGCCAGGCCGACGCCGCCCTGTACCGTGCCAAGCGGGAGGGACGCAATCGCGTCGGGCTTCACACGGTATCGGCCGAATGCTGACCCGGGCCCGCGACCCGGGGCAGCGCCCCCTCGTTCTCGTCGTGGACGACGACGAGGTTCCGCGCCTCATCGCCAGGGAGTCCCTCGAGAGGGCCGGGTTCGACGTGGTGGAGGCCTCGAACGGCCAGGAGGGAGTGGCGGCCTTCGAGCGGCTGCGACCGGCACTCGTCCTGATGGACGCCGTGATGCCCTTGATGGACGGCTTCGCTGCCTGCGCCGCCATCCGCGCGCTCCCCTCGGGCGGTCACACTCCGATCCTGGTGATGACCAGCCTCGACGACGTGGAATCGATCCGCCGCGCGTTCGAGGTCGGGGCCACGGACTTCGCGACCAAGCCGGTCCACGGGAGCATCCTCGGCTTCCGGGTCGGCCACCTCATCCGCGCCAGGATGGCCATCGACGAGGTGTACCGCGCCGACGGGAGCAACCGGGCCCTGCTTCAGGCCATACCCGATCTCGTCCTCCGGGTCTCCCGCGACGGCGTCATCCTCGGGGCCCAGGTGGAGCAGGGCCGGGTGCGCCGCTCGCGATACGAGCGCCACCTGGGGAAGAGGCTCTCCGACGTCCTGCCGCCGGAGATCGCCGGGAAGGTCCTGGAGCTGGTGGAGCGGGCCCTCGCGACGGGGGGGTTGCACTCCGCCGAGTTCCAGCTTCCCGAGGTCCGGAGGGTCCGGCACCTGGAGGCCCGCTTCATCGCGAGCGGCGACTCCGAGGCCGTGGTGTTCCTGCGAGACGTCACGCGGCGGAGGCAAACGGAGGGTCGCCAGTCCCCTCCCGTGTTCAGCGACCCCCTGACCGGCCTTCCCAACCGGGCGCGATTCGTCCAGCGCCTCGGGGAGGAACTCGCCCGATCGCGCCGCTACCAGGAGCGGTTCGCCGTGACGATCCTCCGCTTCGACCTCTTCCGGGAGTTCGTGAACGAGTACGGGGAGGACGCCGGTGGCCGCATCCTCCGGAGCTTCGCCGGTGCACTGGCGGAGAGCCTGCGGGAGACGGACATGGTCGCCCGCATCTCGCCCAACGAGTTCGGCCTCCTGCTCACCAACCTGGAGTCGAAGTACTCGACCAGCATGGTCGTGCGGCGCATCCTGGATCTCCTCTCGCAGGGGATCTCGGTGGACGGGATGAGCGTCCACTTCACGGCCTGTGCGGGGATCACCCTGGTGGGACAGGATGGGAAGGACACCGTGTCCTCCCTGCTCAAGCAGTCCGACGTCGCCCTCTCCCGCGCGCGACGCATGGGGCGCAACCAGGTCCAGATCTTCTCGCCGGAGATGAGCGCGAGCGTCTCCAGGCGCATCGGGATGGAGGCGGAGCTGGCGGAGGCCGTCGAGAAGCGACGGTTCGTCGTGCACTACCAGCCCGCGGTGGACCTGTGGACGCGGCGGATCGTCGGCGCGGAGGCCCTCGTCCGCATGGAGCACCCGGAGACGGGGCTCGTCCCTCCCGGGGAGTTCATCCCCCTGGCCGAGGAGACGGGGATGATCGTCGCCATCACGGAACAGGTGATCCGGCAGGCCTGCCGGCAGTTGAAGGCCTGGCAGGAGGAGGGCCTGCCCGCCCTCGTCGTCGCGGTGAACCTCTCCGGACGGGACTTCCAGAACGCCGCGCTCGCCGCCAAGGTTTCCGCACTCGTGCGGGAGGCGGGGATCGACCCCAGGTTCCTCGAGATCGAGATCACCGAGTCCGTCGCCATGCACGACTTCCAGAGGACCCTCCACATCCTGCAGGGGCTCCGCGACGAGGGGATGCGGGTGGCGATCGACGACTTCGGCACGGGCTACTCGTCCCTGGCCTACCTCAAGCGGTTCCCCATCCAGACCCTCAAGATCGACCGGGCCTTCATCAAGGACATGATGGACAACCCCCAGGACCGCGCCATCGTCAACGCGATCATCGGGATGGCGCGCGCCATGGACATGGAGGTCCTGGCCGAGGGGGTGGAGCGGCCGGAGCAGCTCGAGTACCTCCTCGACAAGGGCTGCGACCGGGCGCAGGGATACCACTTCGGCAAGCCGGTCCCCGCCCTGGAGTTCCAGGCGATGGTGCTCCAGCAGAGGTCGGCTCAGGGTCCCGGATCGACCACCCCGACCGGCAGGGAGCGTTCATGAACCGCCTCGCCTCCGTCCTTTCCGCGCTGACGATCCTCGCCCCGTCGCCCGTGCAGGCCGCCGACAAGGCCGGCTGTGCCGACCACCCGCTCTTTCCCACCCGCATGCCGGATTACGTGCTCGCGGACTGCAAGACCGAGGAGTTCGGGACGTACGCGTTCCAGACCGCCAGCAACTCCAAGGTGAAGACCCCGGTCGAGGGCAAGCTCACCGTCATCACCTACGGCTACACCGGGCCTCGGGGGAGCGAGCCGAGCGCGCTCGCGGTGGTCCGGAACTACGAGGGCGCCATCGTCAAGGCCGGCGGCACGGTCGTCTACGCCGATCCGCAGCGCTGGGTGACCGCGAAGATCGTGAAGGACGGCAAGGAGGCGTGGGCCCAGGCCGAGAAGGGAAACGGGAGGATCTGGCTGCGCATCGTCGAGAAGAAGGCGATGGCGCAGTACGTGGTCGCGGACGCGGCGGCCCTCGGGAACGACATCGGCGCAACCGGGCACGTCGCGGTCTACGGAATCCACTTCGACACCGACAAGGCGGAGGTGAAGCCCGACTCGAGGCCCGCTCTGGAGGAGATCGCCAGGCTGCTGGCGAAGGACACCGCCCTCGAGCTCCTGGTGGTGGGCCACACCGACATGACCGGGTCCCTGGACGCCAACCTGAAGCTCTCGCAGGCTCGGGCCGAGTCGGTCGTGCGGGCGCTCGTCTCCCAGCACGGCGTCGCCGCCGCCCGCCTGAAGGGTCACGGCGTGGGGCCCCTCGCTCCCGTCGCCAGCAACCAGACCGAGGAGGGGCGCGCGAAGAACCGGCGGGTCGAGCTGGTGAAGGAGTAGGCTCCCCGGGTCCACCCACCTGCACCGGAGCCCCACCATGAGAAAGCTGCTCGTCTCGTCCATCGCCGCGCTCGCGGTCACCGTCGCGCGCGCCCAGTCACCGGCCCCGACGCCCCCCACGCCGATCCCGGTCCCGAGGCCCGCGGCACCCGCACCGGGCACGGTCGAGATGAAGGCCACCGGAATTCCCGGCCAGGCGGCGGCCTCGCGCCTGGCCACGGCGACCGCGACCGTGGTGGCCGTCGACCTCGCCAGCCGCACCATCACCCTGCAGCGCAAGTCCGGCGAGACGCACACGTACAGGGTGGGACCCGATGTTCCCCGGCTCGCCGAGTTCGCAGTCGGCGACGTCATCAGGGTCGATTACGAGCAGGGGCTCGCCCTCGAGTTCCAGCCCCCCGGGACGGCGGCCGTCCCCATGGAGTCCGGGGTGACGAGCGGCCGCGCCGACAGGGACCAGCTTCCCGGGGGCGTGGCCTCCGCGGGCGTCCAGGGCACCGTGACCGTCACCGCCATCGACGCCGCCGGACGCCTGGTCTCGTTCCAGGGGCCGGGTGGCAAGGTCTACCAGGTGAAGGCCGGGCCCACGATCCAGCTCGAAAAGCTCAAGGTCGGCGACCGGCTCCTCGCCACCTACGTCGAGACCGTGGCCGTCAGGCTGGAGAAGGCTCCGCCGACGCTGAGGACGCGCCAGTAGCCAGGAGGTCGCGCCTACGGGGGCCCGCAGGCGGCGACCTGGGTTTCCAGGCACTGCTGGAACGCAGGGGCCCTGGCGTCCTTCGCGCCCACCGTCTTCTCGCAGAAGGAAATGGCGGCCTTCCGGCAGTCCTGGAAGGTCTCCTGGGTCGTGGCGCAGTGGGACAAACCGAGGAGACCCGCCAGTCCGAAGAGGGCCCGGATCCGCTTCGATGGAATTCCCAAGGTGGTCTCCCCGCCACGACCGGGCGTTCACGAAGAGGACTGCCCGGGGGCCACCTTACCTTGGATCAGCGAGTTCCGAGCTGGACCGTGGCGGTTCCGCAGCCGGTCCACTCGACCCTGGCGGCCTCGTCGGGCAGTTGCGCCGGATCCACGCCGGCTGGCCGGGAGGTCCACACCCGCTTGGCCTCGAGCGTCCCTCCGGTCACGCTGGAGGCGCAGGTGTCCGAGCGGGTGAGGTCGAAGGTAAGGCTCTCGTCGAGCGCAGCCGACACCGTCTGACCACTGGCGGAGACCGTCAGGGAGACCTCGGAGGTGATGGAGCCGGCGGCCGTGGTGGGAGTGGCCACGACGCGCCCTGCCGAGTGCATGGTGCCGGACATCGTGAGCGCGCTGGTGCCGCTCATGGCGAGGCCGACCCCGTAGGTGAGATCCCAGGTGAGCGTCTGCCTGTCGGCGGACAGCGAGACCTCGCCGTCGACGGTCACCGATCCGCTCGTGGAACTGCCGCCGCTCGACTGCGAGACCGTGACCCGGCAGCCATCGAAGGTGACCTTGCCGATGGCGAC
This sequence comes from uncultured delta proteobacterium, assembly GCA_963802065.1. Lineage (GTDB taxonomy): Bacteria > Myxococcota > Myxococcia > Myxococcales > Anaeromyxobacteraceae > CAIOAK01. The sequence goes on from CAWDHF010000012.1 coordinate 606,394, forward strand.
GGTCGCGCAGGCCGGAACGTCGAAGGCGGCCGACGTCGCGCCCACCGAGGCCGGCGAGAAGGAGCCGATGGCGCCCCCCTCGAGGAACGCGCCGGAGACGCTGGCCGCATCCGCGGCGCCGAGGCCCGACCCGGTGCCCGGCTCGGCCCGGAAGGCCTCGATGCTCGAGACGGTGGCGCCCATCGCGCCCGCCTGGTCCGGGGTGGCCACCTGCGGCGAGCCGTACGTGAACGTGGTGCTCCCCGCCGTGTTCTCGCGCGGCGTGTCGCTCCCGCCGCACCCGCCGAGGAGGAGCATCAGTCCGAGGCCGAACCACCTTTGCGTCGTCGTCACGATGTCCCCCTGGAGGATCGTCCGGAAGCCCGCCGACGGGCTGGACGATTGGCATGCTAGCGAATCCACTCCCGCCGGGAAATGTCGGCATTCGCCCACACCCGGATCGATTAAGCGCCCGATGGCCCCCAAGAGAGCCCGGTGCGTCCGGGCACGCGCGTTAGCTGGCTGGCCGTGGAGGGAGAAGGAGCAACCCATGGCAACGGTCGAGAAGAACGTGGTCAACGTCGCGAAGATCCGGGAGGAGATCAAGCAAGCCCTCGGAAAGGTGCCAGGCTGGGTGGACGAGATGCCGGCCAGCGCGCTGGAGGGGTTCTGGGGAACCATGCGGGACTTCCAGCTCGCGGAGACGACCATCCCGAACAAGTACAAGGAGCTGATCGGGCTGGCGGTGTCCGGCGCGACGCGGTGCAAGTACTGCACCCTCTTCCACACGGAGGCAGCGAGGCTGTTCGGCGCCACGGACGACGAGATCCGGGAGGCGGCAGCCATGGCCGGGCACACCATGTCGGCGTCGACGTTCCTCAACACCATGCAGATCAACTACGAGGACTTCCACCGGGAGACGCTCGACGCCATCGCCTACGTGCGGCGCCAGACGCCCCAGGCGAAGGCGACGTCGAGCTCCTCGCGCGCACACGCCTGACGAGCGGGGACGGGCCCGGCGGCCCGAACGGCGTTAAGACCACGAGGACAGATCATGGGCGAGCCAAGCCAGACCCGGAACCGACGTGCATGCCGATCGTCCTGGATCGCCCTCGCTGCCCTCTCCGCCGCGGTGGCGGTGCCGGGTCCGGCCCTCGCCCAGAAGGAGTCTCCCGTGAGCGGTTCTGCAGATGCCGTCGAGAAGTCCGCGAAGAACCGCGAGGTGGCGATCCTGGCCGGAGGCTGCTTCTGGGGCATGGAGGACATCCTGCGAAAGATCCCGGGAGTCCTGGAGACGGAGGCGGGCTACACCGGGGGCTGGCTCGCCAACCCTCGCTACGACGACACCCACGACTCGAAGTCGGGGCACGCGGAGGCGGTCCGGGTGGTGTTCGACCCGCGAGTTCTCTCCTACGAGGACCTGCTGGAGAAGTGGTTCTTCCGCATGCACGACCCGACCACTCTCAACCGGCAGGGCAACGACGTCGGCACGCAGTACCGCAGCGCGATCTTCTACGAGGACGAGGCGCAGCAGGCCACGGCGGAGGCGGTGAAGGCTCGCGTCCAGGCCTCCGGCCACTGGAAGAAGAAGATCGTCACCGAGATCGTCAAGGCCTCGACCTGGTATCCGGCCGAGGGCTACCACCAGGATTATCTCCAGAAGAACCCGGGCGGCTACACCTGCCATTTCCTCAGGAGCTGGTGACGAGGCGAACGCAACCTGGCGACGGGGGGACCGGATGTCCGCTCACACGCTGGAAGCAGACTATCTCGTCGTCGGCAGCGGCGCGGCCGGGATGGCGTTCACGGACTCGCTCATCAGCGAGACCGACGCCCAGGTGGTCATGGTGGATCGGCGAGCCATGCCGGGCGGCCACTGGAACGATGCCTACTCCTTCGTGCGCCTCCACCAGCCGTCCCTCTACTACGGCGTCAACTCGACGCCCCTCGGCAGCGATGCCGTCGAGCCCGGTGGGCGCGAGGAGGGCATGTACGGGCGCGCCAGCGGCGCCGAGATCCGTGCCTACTACGAGCACGTCTTGCGCAGGCGCCTGATCCCCTCGGATCGGGTCCGCTACTTCCCGCAGTGCGAGCACGTCGGCGGTCATCGCTTCGTCTCCCGCCTCTCCGGCGAGACCTTCACCGTCAACGTCCGCAAGAAGCTCGTCGACGCCACCTACCTCTCCCCCTCCATCCCCGCGAGCACGCCTCCCCCGTTCGAGGTCGCCGCCGGTGCGTCGGTCGTGCCCGTGAACGAGCTCGCGCACCTGACCGCGACGCCGGAAAGATACGTCCTCATCGGCGCAGGCAAGACCGCGATGGATGCCTGCGTCTGGTTGCTGGAGAGCGGAGTCGACCCGGAGCGCATCCAGTGGATCAAGCCCCGGGAAGCCTGGCTGCTCAATCGCCGCTACTCCCAGCCGGGCCAGCTCGTCGGGAGCCTGCTCGAAGGAATCGCCTTGCAGGTCGAGTGCGCGGCCCAGGCGACTTCCGTCGACGACCTCTTCGATCGGCTGGAGGCCACGGAGCAGTTCAGACGTGTCGATCGGGGCGTGAGGCCCACGATGTACAAGTCCGCCACCATCGGCGACTGGGAGCTCGACCTGCTGCGAGGGATTCACGACGTCGTCCGCCTGGGGCACGTCCGCCGCATCGAGCGCGACCAGATCGTCCTCGAGCAGGGCACCATTCCCACCAGCCCGGGCAGCCTGCACGTCCACTGCGCGGCCGACGGCCTCCGACGTCCGCCGGCGCGTCCGATCTTCGGCGCCGACCGCATCACGCTGCAGCCCGTCCGCAGCGGACTCGTTCCGTTCAACGCAGCGCTCGTCGGGTTCGTCGAGGCTCACCGGGAGGAGGACGCGGAGAAGAACCGGATGTGTCCGCCCAACCCGTACCCCGACACCCCCCTCGATTGGCTGCGAACGACCCTCATCCAGATGCGGGCCGATCGTGGGTGGTCGATGGAGAGGGACATCTCGGATTGGCTCGAACGGTCCCGGCTGAATCCAGCGCAAGGGCTTCGCGGCCGGTCAGGGGATCCCCAGGTGCAGCAGGCGACGCAGCGTTTCGCCGAGAACGCCCGTCCCGGCCTGGCCCGCCTTTCCCAGCTGCTCGAGCGGGCGGGCGGATAGTGCGAAGCAGAAAGGAGACCGAACATGGCAACGATGCAGACCTCGAGTGGAAGCTGGTTCGTCCGTCCCGCGCCCGGCGCCGTCAGGGTCCACCTGGATCACCTCCAGGACCCGGTCGGGCGATTCGACCTTCCGGAAATGGAGCGTGAGCTTCGAAGGGACGTGGCTCTCGCGAGCGAGGGCCACAGCGCGGTCACGCTCATCAAGCACCCCGACCTCCGCGTGGTCCTCATCTGCTTCCGGACCGGAGGAAGCCTGGCCGAGACGAGCACGGGCGCCCGGATCTCCTTGCAGACCCTTCGCGGGCATCTGGAGTTGCGGCTCCCCGACGGCCCCGTCGACATCCCTGCGGGTCACCTCGTGACGCTCGAGGGCGGCACGGGCTTCGGCATCCGCGCGCCGACCGAGAGCGCCCTCCTCCTCACCCTGTCGTGGCCGCAGGGGGTTCAACCACCGATGTAGGACATGTCGATCCGGTGGAGGTCGGAGGTGTCCCGCGACCGGATCTCGGAGTAGCGATCCTGCCGTGCCGTCCACACCCTCGCGATCGTCTCCGCGAGGGCGTCATCGCTCGCTCCCGACCGAAGGAGCGCGCGCAGGTCGTGCCCGGACGTCGCGAAGAGGCACGTGAACAGCTGGCCGTCGGCGGACAGCCTCATGCGGCTGCATCCGCGGCAGAACGGCTGGGTGACGGAGGCGATGATGCCGAGCTCCCCGCTGCCATCCCGGTAGCGCCAGCGCTCCGCCACCTCCCCGAGGTAGTTCGGGTCGACGGGCTCGATGGGCATCTCCGAGGCGATGAGCGCCAGGATCTCCCTGGCGGGCACGACGTCGTCGAGGCGCCAGCCGTTGGAGTGGCCCACGTCCATGTACTCGATGAACCGGACGACGTGACCGGTGCCGCGGAAGTGGCGAGCCATCGGGAGGATCGATCCGTCGTTCACCCCTCGCTTCACGACGACGTTGATCTTCAGGGGGGCGAGCCCAGCCCGCGAGGCGGCCTCGATGCCGGACAGCACCCGGTGGACGGAGAAGTCGACGTCGTTCATGGCGCGAAAGACGGCGTCGTCCAGGGAGTCGAGGCTCACGGTCACACGGGCCAGGCCGGCGGCCCTCAGCGCGCGTGCCTTCTCGGAAAGTAGGGACCCGTTCGTCGTCAGGGTCAGGTCCAGTCCGGGGATCCGGGCCAGCATCTCCACGAGGCGCTCGATGTTCCGGCGCAGGAGGGGCTCCCCGCCCGTGATCCGGATCTTCTGCACCCCGAGGGAGGAGAAGATCCCGGCCAGGCGCGAGGTCTCCTCGAAGGTGAGGAGGTGCTCCCGTCCGAGGAACTGGTGGTCCCTCCCGAAGACCTCCCTGGGCATGCAGTAGACGCAACGGAAGTTGCACCGATCCGTCACGGAGATGCGCAGGTCCCGGAGGGGGCGATGAAGCGTGTCGTGCGGCATCGCCAGTTAGCTATCGGCGGCCGGGTCGGGCGGCCACGCGATCGGTGCCAGTCGACGCGTGCCAGCCCGCCCAGGACGAAGGGATGAACAGCGGGAATCCCGGATGGGCTCCAGGGTGGCCCGGGCCATCACAAGACACGATCCGGGTCCTCTACCCCAGGGACCATGCCTTCCCTCCGCGTCGCCCTTGCCCTGTTCGCATCCGTGGTCATGCATGCCGGGGCATTCCTGGCCCTATCCAGGATGGCGATACGCCCGGCGTCCGGCCCGCCTGATCCACCGATCGCCATCCGCATCGTCCCGATTCCTGCTGGCCAGTCCCTGCCAACACCCGTGCCGCGTACGCCTTCCAGCGCACCACGGAGGAAGGCGAAGTCTCCGCCGGCCCCGATGCCCGTGGCCCAGCCAGTGTCGACGGCACGGGGTTCCGGGCTCGGCCCCACGGGGAATACCGGCCCCAAGGAGCTGGACTCCGGCGGCGAGATCCCCGGTGGCACGGAAGGTGGCGTGCCCGATGGCGGGCCTGGCCCCTCCGATGTCGGCTCCACGCCACCGGGACCATCGCGCGCTGCGGACCTCGCAATGATCCAATCCGCGATAAGGCGAACGCTCTCCTATCCTGCCGCCGCCCGCCGCGCGGGTTGGCAGGGCAGGGTTGAACTTGCCTTCGTCCTCCTCGCCGACGGGAGGGTTCGCGACTTGGTCGTGAAGGTGGGCTCGGGGCACGAAATCCTCGATGACGCCGCCGTGGCGGCCATCCGTGATGCCGCCCCTTTCGCGCCTCCCGGCCAGGACGTTTCGATCGTGATCCCCCTCAGGTTCCGGCTTCATTGATCGCCTTGGTCGGCGCATACGTCCGTCGACCGGAGTGGGGAGACGATGTGGGTGAAGGGTGCACCACGTGCGGCGTCCCCTCGGGGGCCCCGCCCCGCATGGTGCTGGGGACGACCCCTCGCGCCGTCGATACTCCCCGCATGATCCCTCGTGACCGCCTCGTCGCCAGCGCGCTTCTCCTGACCGGACTGGGGGCCTTCGCTGCGGCCTGCGGAAGCTCGGCTCCGGACCCGATGGCCTCCTTCAGGAGCCAGGAACTCTCGTGGTCCGCGTGCGATCCATCGATCGCCGGGCAGGCCGGCGCTGCGACGCTCGCGGCGCTGGGGGACAGGGCGAGGTGCGCAACGATGCGCGCGCCGCTCGACTACGCCGATCCGGCGCACGGGGAGCTGTCGGTGTCGTTCCTCCGGGTTGCGGCCGGGACTCCCGCCGATCGGCTCGGGGCCATCCTGTTCAACCCGGGCGGGCCCGGGGGCGACGGGATCCCCGTCGCCCTCACGTTTGCGGCCCTCTGGACCGGCTCCGACCCGGCGGATCCCGTGGCAGGATCGTACAAGCGGCTGTCCCAGGTGTACGACGTCGTCGGATTCTCGCCGCGTGGAACCGGATCCAGCACCCGGCTCAACTGCGAGGGGAGCGAGGACCTTCCGTTCGTGGCCAACCCGGCAGCCGACCGGAGCCCCGCCAACGTGGCGGCCATGATCGAGTACGGGCGCATGCTGGGGGAGGCCTGTGCCACGAATCCGCTCACGCGCCACATCCACACCGACGCCACCGCCCGGGACATGGACCTCTTCCGCGAGGTCACCGGGGACCCGAGGCTCAACTATTACGGCGCGTCCTACGGGACCTGGCTCGGCACCTGGTATGCGCTGCTCTTCCCGGAGCGCGTGGGGCGGATGGTCCTGACCGGAGTCGTGAACCTGAAGGCCGGTCTCCAGGAGACCTTCCTCGCGATGCCCCGGGCCAAGCAGTCGGTGCTCGAGGACGTCCTGGCGCCGTGGGCGGCGCGATACCCGGAGTCCTTCGGGCTGGGAACGGACGTGGAGGCGATCCGCCGGATCCACCGCGGCCTCCCCCTCAACCTGCAGGCGGCCACCAGCCAGGCGCTGGACCTCGGCCAGTTCGGCAGGTCGCAGGAGTACGTGCTCACGCTCGCCGCCGCCCGCGGGCTGCAGGAGATCATCGAGGCCAACCCGGAAGCCGACATGGCGCAGGTGCAGGCGCTCATCGGCGGCCACGCCTTCGTGCCGTCGGCGGCGCTCGAGCCGCTCGCCAAGGCGACCGCGTACGAGCTCTGCGCGAGCTATTTCTGGAACGTCCGGCACCAGACCGGGCCGGTGAGCCTCGAGGGCTCGACCGCGCTCCAGTACGCCGTGGTCTGCAACGACGAGCCGGCCCCGCGCTCCCTGGCCGGCTGGGTCTCCCAGAACGACCGGGACTCGGCGCTCTATCCCGTGAACGGCGGCTGGTGGACCGACTTCCCCTGCGTCTCCTGGGGAGGAAACGTGGTGACCCGGCCGCCGCTCGAAGGCGTGCGGGCGGTCGGGGGGATCCTGTTCCTGCAGACCCATCGCGACCCGGTGACGTCGCTCGAGGGGGCGCTGGCGTCCCTGGACGCGCTCCCGAACGCCAGCATGATCGAGGTGGTCGGCGACGACTACAACCACGGCGTCATCGTTCCGTACGGCAGCGCCTGCATCGACGATCCCGTCTCCAGCTATCTCCTCCACGGGACGCAGCCGGCGAGGCGCATCGAGTGCCAGGGGCGCTCGCTGCCGCAGCCGGGGGGGGTGCCGGGGAGGGTGAGCGCGGTGGGCGCGGCCGAGGTGACCCGGTTCCCGTCTAGCCTTCCAGATCGGCCCCGTCGAGGACGCGGCGGAACGTTTCGCAGGAGCTCGATCGGAGTGACCGGCCCGCCGGCGCTCACGGTGCGAGCGCCCGCCACCAGGCCAGCACGATGGGTGTGAGGGCCAGGAGCGCGACGGCCGGCTGGAGGAGCGAGCGTCGCGGCGGCGTCATGCGACGCACGGCCAGCCCCTCCGCAACGCCCACGACGAAGCCGAGGAGGTGCGCCAGGAGGTCGGCCCGCTCGCCGGTGCCGAGGAGCCCCAGCAGCGCGACGCCCCCGCCCAGCGTCAGCCACGCGCTGCGGTGCGGCACCTGGAGGGCGCTCAGGGTGCCAAGGGCCGCGAAGACCGCCGTCGAGGCTCCGATGGACACGTGGCCGCCGCGAAGGACGAGCGCCGTGAGCACGTTGCCGGCGACGCCGGCGGCGAGCGCGAACCAGGTGGCGAGCGCGGGGCCGATCCGGCGCGCGACGGCGCCGAGGAAGATGGCGAGCGCCACCGCGTTGCCGGCGACGTGAGCCAGGTCCGCATGAAGCGTCAGCGCGGTCGCCGCGCGCCACCACTCGCCCTGCAGCATGCGCGCGGCGTCGGCGCTCCCCCGCTCGAAGAGGCTCCCCGACGGTCCCAGTCCTGCGTGGGCGGCGAAGGCCAGGATCGCAAGCCCCGCGCCCACGCCGGCGAGGGACCTCCCGTGGTCCGGCCTCGCGGGAACCTCGCCTCGTTGCGGGTTCTCGGCCTCCCAGGCGGCGAGGGCGGCCTCTGCCGCCGGGACGTCGACGTCGTCCACGACGAGCGCCAGGCCCCCGCCAGGAGTCGGGTCGACCTCGTGCGCGATTCCCATGGCGTCGAGGACGACGCTCCGCTCCAGCACGGCCCGGTGATCGCGCCCCTCGCGCAGCAGCGCCATGCCGGGAAGTTGAGGGGTTTTGGAGATCTTGTCGAGCGCCGTCGGGGCCTTCACTGAAGGTGCATGTGGGTCTCCGGGGGCGATGTGCGCGGGCATTTTCTGCACCGTTCCAGGAATGCCCAGTCCCGTGCCGCAAGGCTTGCGAGGTGGGGACCGGTCCCGCAGCCCTATCGGGATTCCCGGATCCTGGTCGGAAGATCGAATCTCGAGTGAACTCGGACGGGAGCGTCCTCGTTCGAGATCCCTGACCGGGTGTGGCCAGGCCATTGCAGAGCCTGTCCCGCGTTCATGGTACTCGACGATATTGTCCCGAATTCACGGGACAGCGCGTTGGGTGCCTGGCACGGACACAGGAGCGATCGCGTGAACAAAGTCAGCATGATCAAGCACTTGACAGCAATGGTTCTCGTCGCTGGCCTCTCCACGGCAGTCGTCGGATGCGCGGGCAGCGCCCCGACGAACGAGGCCGGAACCCTCTCTGGTCTCGTCTCCGGAGACGCGGCGAACGCCGGCACGGTCGAGATCCGCGACGGCGCCGATCAGCGGCTCGTCGTCGAGACCGATGGGCAGGGCCAGTTCCGGCTCGACGTTCGTCGCATGCCGGCCCCTTACGTTCTCCAGGCTCATCTCGACAACGGCAAGACCGTCTACGGAGTCGCGGCCGAGCCCGGGGTGGTGAGCATCGACCCGCTGACCACCGTTGCCTTCTCCGCTGCATCCAGGTCCCGCGACGACGGCGACCACGACGATGGTGACCACGACGACGGCGACCACGACGATGACGACGGCGACGACGACTCGGGCGGCGGCGACCTTCCGAAGCGGTTCGCGGCCACCCTCGGCAAGCTCCGGGTGGCGCTGGCCCCGCTCTTCGCCTGCTACGGCATCACGGCCGAGACCAATCCCACCGACCCCGCCTACCGGCAGCTCTTCGCCGACGTCCGCTTCGACATCGACGACGGACGGGTGGTGGTCATCAACCGGCAGTCGGGTGGGCGGATCTTCGTCGGCTCGCTGCGGAGGCTCTCGTCGGGGGACTTCAACGAAGCCAACCTGCCGGCGCAGTGCTCGAACACCCCACCGCCCGCCGCCTGCACGGCCTTCGAGTACTCGGCCTGGGGTACGTGCAAGAGCGACAACACCCAGACCCGCACGGTCGCCTTCGCCATACCGGACGGCTGCGATCAGAGCGCCGCAGTCCTGACCCAGGGCTGTGAGTACGTTCCCCCCAGCCCCGTCGCCTGCACTGACATCGCCTACTCCGACTGGGGAAGCTGCCAGCCGGACGGCACGCAGACGCGGACCATCGCGTCGTCGGCTCCTGCCGGGTGCGACACGAGCGGTGCCGTGCTGGCCCAGTCGTGCACCTACGTTCCCCCCGGCCCCGTCGCCTGCAGCGACATCGCCTACTCCGACTGGGGAAGCTGCCAGCCGGACGGCACGCAGACGCGGACCGTCGCGTCGTCGACTCCTGCCGGGTGCGACACGAGCGGCGCCGTGCTGTCCCAATCGTGCACCTACGTTCCCCCCGGCCCCGCTGCCTGCAGCGAGATCGCCTACTCGGACTGGGGGACCTGCCAGCCGGACGGCACGCAGACGCGGACCATCGCGTCGTCGGCTCCTGCCGGGTGCGATACGAGCGGTGCCGTGCTGACGCAGGGGTGCACCTACGTCCCGCCCGGCCCGGTCGCCTGCACCAGCATCAACTACACGGCCTGGGGCTCCTGCCAGCCCGGCAACACGCAGACACGGACCATCGCGTCGTCGGCTCCTGCCGGGTGCGACACGAGCGGCGCCGTCCTCAGCCGGGACTGCACGTACGTCGCGCCGGCGTCGCTCTCCGGGGTATCGCTGAGCCCCGCGTCGGTGACCGGGGGTTCCCCTTCGACCGGCACCGTCACCCTCTCGGCCGCCGCGCCGGCCGGTGGCGCGGTGGTCACGCTCACGTCCAGCAGCACGTCGGCCACCGTCTCCTCCAGCGTCACGGTCCCGGGCAGCGCGACATCTGCGAACTTCACCGTCTCGACGCGGTCCGTGACGACGGCGACGACGGCCACCATCACGGCAGCCTACGCCGGCCAGTCCAGGACCGCCTCACTGGCGGTGAACGCGGCCCCAGCCCCGGTCAGCTGCACGGGTTGTCACGGCGCACCTCCGTCCACCGGGATGCACGGCTACCACTCCGGGCGGGGCTACGACTGCTCGGCCTGCCATGGCACGGGCTTCAGCGCGAAGTCCGGTACCACCGGCCCCACTCACATGTCGGGCGGGACGAACAACGTGGGTGGAACGGGCTCCAACGTGACGTCGTGGGACGGCACGAACTGCACCGCAGCCTGCCACGGGTCCAAGAGGTGGTGACGCGCCCCGGATAGCGCCGGGACGTTCACGGATCGAGGGGAGGCCGGTCGTCGACCGGCCTCTTCTCGTTTGCGCTCGTGGTGCGTCGAGACCTAGACGCCCATCGCCTTCCGCATGTGGTCCATCACGAGCACGTGCTCCCGCTCGGGGCTGAAGAGGATCACCTCCGAGTCCCTCACGACCCGCACGCTGTGCCCGGGGGGCCAGTAGAAGAGGTCGCTTCCCTTGCACGTGTCGACCTCGCCGTCGGCGTACGTGACCACGAGTTCCCCGGAAAGCATGTAGCCCCAGTGCGGCGCCTGGCAGGCGTCCCCCTGGAGCCCCTTCAGCAGGGGCCGGATGTCGGTGCCGGCGCCGAGGGAGAACCACTCGCCGCCCATCTTGCCCAGGCCCGTGGCGTCGCCGAAATCGCCGATCTGGCGGGCCACTGCGCCGGGGACGTCGATCCTCGCTGGAACCTGTTCCTTGGAGATCCGCATGGTGAGTCCTTTCTCACTGACTTCGGTGGGACTTCCCGGCGCGCCTAGCGCCGGAGGACGACGACCTCGAGGTACTCACCCGGCACCACCATGGTGGAGTCACCCGACCGGTCGAGCCGGTGGACGAGCGCCAGGAGGTCGGCGGCCAGGGCCGCCTGCGCGTCGGCCTCGAGCACGGCGAATGCCTTCAGCACGGGCCCGTAGTAGGTCCGGAAGATCTCGAGCCAGTGCCCCGGCGAGCGGTAGCGGAAGGCGAAGGTCCGCCTCCTCGCCTCGATGGAGCGTGCGCTCGAACCGAGGAGCTCGGTGATCCTCTCTCGCGTGCCCCAGAGCGCCGGAGATCTCGTCCCTGCCGCTGGCGGGACGTACCTGCCGACCGTCCGGAAGAGCTGGCCGATGAACCCGTCCGGTGTCCAGCTGGCGAGGCCGATCTTGCCGCCGGGGGCGCAGACGCGGACGAGTTCGGACGCCGCGCGGTCCTGGTCCGGGGTGAACATGACCCCGAAGGTCGAGACCACGGCGTCGAAGGCGCCGTCCGGGAAGGGCAGCGCCTCGGCATCGGCCTCACGTACGGTGACGTCGAGCCGGTCCGCGCGCGCCCGCTCGTCCGCGCGCGCGAGGAGGCCGGGGACGTAGTCGCTCGCGGTGACCTGGCACCACCGGCGGGCGGCGGCCAGCGAGGCATTGCCGTTGCCCGCGGCGACGTCGAGGACCTTCTGGCCAGCGTGGAGATCGAGCGCCTCGCAGAGTTCCTCCCCGACGATCTGCAGGGTGGTCCCGACGACGGCGTAGTCCCCCGACGACCAGGCCGCGCGCTGGCGGGCCTTGACCTGGGCGAAGTCGGGGGGGGCGGGGGGTACTGCTTGAACGGCTCGTGCGACGTTCTTATCCATGACTTCACCTCCACCCGGACGGTAGGGCCCGGACGTGGTGGCCAGCGTGGGTGCCGGCGTGGGAATGCGCGTGGAATCGGACGGCTTGCGCCGGCCGGCGGGGGACGGCCGGCTGCGGATACGCATGCTCGGCCCGCTGGAGGTCTGGAGGGATGGCGCCGCGGTGCCCCTTCCCGCGTCGCGGAAGGTTCGGGCGCTCCTCGCCTTCCTGGCCCTGGCGCCGCGCGAGGTTTCCCGGAGCCAGATCTGCGAGCTCCTCTGGGACGTCCCGAACGACCCGCGGGGCGAGCTGCGCTGGTGCCTGAGCAAGATCCGGCGTCTCGTCGACGACGCGGATCGGCCGAGGGTCCTGGCCCGCGACGACACCGTCCGGCTGGACCTCTCCGGCTGCCTCGTCGACGCCGTCGAGGTCGGGCGCGCCATGGAGGGAGGCGCGGACTCCCTCGGAGCTGGCGAGGCGGAGGCGCTCTCGACGCTCCTCGGAGGCGACCTCCTGGAAGGGCTGGAGATGGACCGCAGCCCGGCGTTCGCGGCGTGGCTGGCCGCGCAGCGGCGCCGCTTCCGCAGCGTTCACGTGGCGCTGCTGGAACGGCTCGCGTCGCAGGCGCCGGAGGCGGAGTCGTTCGGATACCTGGAGGCGTGGCTCGATCTCGCGCCCTTCGATCCCCGCGCCCACGGGATTCTCGTCGCCAGGCTGGCCAGGTCCGGCCGCCACGGGGAGGCCGAGGAGCACCTGCGGTCCGCAGCCGCCCGGTTCGAGGAGGAGGGGCTCGACTTCACCGCCATCCGCCACGCCTGGCACGCGGCCCGGACCGCCGCCGGTCCTGCGCCGGAGGTCGGCGCGCCGGGCGGCGACCCGGGCGCCGCGGGTCCCCCCGCCCGCCGGGCGTCCGTCGCGGTCATGACGTTCCAGGGCGGGAGCGGGGACGCGCAGCGCGGGTGGCCCGAGGCGCTCGCCCACGACGTGATCACCCGTCTCGCCAAGCTGCGCAGCTTGTTCGTCATCGCCGAGGGCACGGTGTTCGCGCTGAAGGAGCGGCAGGTCCCCCCGGACGCGGCCGGTCGCATGCTCAACGTCGACTACGTCGTCGCCGGGGCGCTCCGCGAACGGGGAGACCACCTGTCGGTCGAGGTCCAGCTGGACGAGACCCGGACTGCCCGCGTCGTGTGGAGCGAGACCTTCGATCTCCCACGGGACGATCCCTTCGACGTGATCGACGAGATCGGCGATCGGATCGTCGCCTCGATCGCCGGCGAGATCGAGACGAACGAGCGCAACCGCGCCATCCTGAAGCCGCCGAGCTCGCTGGACGCGTGGGAGGCGCACCACCGCGGCCTGTGGCACATGTACCGGTTCACGCGGGTCGACAACGAGGCCGCACGGCGCTTCTTCGAGCGGGCCGTGGCCCTCGATCCCACCTTCTCGCGGGCCCACGCCGGCCTTTCCTTCACCCACTGGCAGAACGCCTTCCAGGGCTGGGCCGACCGCGAGCCGGAGATCGCCCGCGCGCTCGAGTCCGCCCGCCGGGGCATGCTGGTCGACGACCGGGATCCCGCAGTGCACTGGGCCCAGGGGCGCGCCCTCTGGCTCGGCGGGATGCACGAACAGTCGGTCATGGAACTCGGCCAGGCCGTCGATCTGAGCCCGAACTTCGCCCAGGGGCACTATTCCCTGGCGTTCGTGCAGGCGCAGGCCGGCGATCCCGAGGCCGCCATCGCCTCGGCGGATCGCTCCCGCCGGCTGAGCCCCTTCGACCCGTTGCTCTTCGGGATGCTCGGCGCCACCGCCATCGCGCTCGTCCGCCTGGGCCGCTTCGAGGAGGCCGCCGAGGCGGCGGTGAAGGCCGCGGCCCGTCCCAACGCGCACGCCCACATCTTCGCCATCGCGGCGTTCAGCCTCGCGCTCGCGGGCGCCATCGAGGAGGCGCGCGCCCACGCCGCCGGGACGCGGCGGATCCTGCCCGGGTACACGCTGGGTCACTTCCGGAAGGCCTTCAGGCTGGATCGGGCCGGCGACGCGCGCTTCGCGGAGGGAGCGCGGCGGATCGGGATGCACTGACGGATAGGCTCAGGCTATCGAAGCGATGCCGAAGATGTCTTGGACCGGATCGGCTGCGCTGCCTAATCTTGCTCGAAAGGAGAGACACCATGGCGACCGAAGGAAAGTGCCCGTTCCATCACGCCGCAGGCGGCGGTCCGGCGAATCAGGACTGGTGGCCGAACCGGCTGAAGCTGGAGCTCCTCCACCAGCACTCGTCGCTGTCCGATCCCATGGGCCCGCGGTTCGACTACGCGCGGGAGTTCGAGAGCCTCGACCTCGAGGCCGTGAAGAAGGACCTTCGGGCGCTCATGACCGATTCCCAGGACTGGTGGCCGGCGGATTTCGGGCACTACGGGCCGCTCTTCATCCGCATGGCATGGCACAGCGCCGGCACCTATCGCACCGGCGACGGGCGGGGCGGGGCTGGCCACGGCAACCAGCGCTTCGCGCCGCTCAACAGCTGGCCCGACAACGTCAACCTCGACAAGGCGCGCCGCCTCCTGTGGCCGATCAAGCAGAGGTACGGCAGGAAGATCTCCTGGGCGGACCTGATGATCCTCGCGGGCAACGTCGCTCTCGAGTCGATGGGCGTGAAGACCGTCGGCTTCGCCGGCGGGCGCGAGGACATCTGGGAACCCGAGGAGGACGTCTACTGGGGCTCGGAGGAGAAGTGGCTGGGCGACAAGCGCCACTCCGCCGATCGGGATCTCGAGAACCCGCTCGCCGCCGTCCAGATGGGGCTCATCTACGTGAATCCGGAGGGACCGGGCGGCAACCCGGACCCCATTGCCGCGGCGCGGGACATCCGCGAGACCTTCGCCCGCATGGCGATGGACGACGAGGAGACGGTGGCGCTCATCGCGGGCGGCCACACCTTCGGCAAGACCCACGGCGCCGGTGACGCGAAGCACCTCGGGCCCGAGCCCGAGGCGGCCGGGATCGAGGAGCAGGGCCTGGGCTGGAGGAGCAGCTTCGGATCGGGAACGGACGGGGACGCGATCACGAGCGGCCTCGAGGTCACCTGGACCACCACGCCGACCCGGTGGAGCAACGACTTCCTCCAGAACCTGTTCGGCTACGAGTGGGAGCTGACGAGGAGCCCGGCCGGTGCGCAGCAGTGGAGGCCGAAGGGCGGCGCCGGAGCCGGCACCGTTCCGGACGCGCACGATGCCACGAAGCGTCACGCGCCGGCCATGCTGACGACGGACCTCGCGCTGCGGTTCGACCCTGCCTACGAGAAGATCTCGCGGCGCTTCCTCGAGAACCCCGATCGGCTGGCGGATGCGTTCGCCCGGGCGTGGTTCAAGCTCACCCATCGCGACATGGGCCCCCGAGCCCGCTACCTCGGCCCGGACGTCCCGGCGAGTGAGTTCCTCTGGCAGGACCCCATCCCGGCGGTGAACCACGAACTCGTCGACGCCGGGGACGTCACCGCCCTCAAGGCCAGGATCCTGGACTCGGGCCTGTCGGTTTCACGGCTCGTATCGACGGCCTGGGCATCGGCCTCCACCTTCCGGGGCTCGGACAAGCGGGGCGGGGCCAACGGGGCCCGGATCCGCCTCGCTCCCCAGAAGGACTGGGAGGTCAACGAGCCCGTCGAGCTCGCGAAGGTGCTCGAGACCCTGAAGGGCATCCAGGCCTCCTTCAACGGCGCGCAGTCCGGCGGCAAGAGGGTGTCGCTCGCCGACCTGATCGTCCTGGCCGGCTGCGCGGGGGTGGAGAAGGCCGCGAGGAACGCCGGGCACAAGGTGACGGTTCCCTTCACCCCAGGTCGAATGGACGCCTCGCAGGAACAGACCGACGTGCTCTCCTTCGCCGTGCTCGAGCCGGTCGCGGACGGGTTCCGCAACTACCAGAAGGCCCGGTACGCCGTCTCGCCAGAGGAGCTGCTCGTCGACAGGGCGCAGCTGCTGACACTTACAGCGCCCGAGATGACGGTGCTGCTGGGCGGCCTGCGGGTCCTGAACGTCGGGCAGTCCCGGCACGGTGTCCTCACGACGCGACCGGAGGCGCTGACCAACGATTTCTTCGTGAACCTGCTCGACATGGGGACGACGTGGAGGCCGGCCTCGCCCGACGCCGAGGTGTTCGAGGGCCGCGATCGCAAGACCGGCGAGCTCAGGTGGACCGGCACGCGGGTCGACCTCGTGTTCGGCTCGAATGCCCAGCTCCGGGCCCTGGCCGAGGTCCATGCGAGCTCGGACGGTCAGAGGAGGTTCCTCCGCGACTTCGTGGCTGCCTGGAACAAGGTGATGAACCTGGATCGTTTCGAACGGGCCTGACGGCGACCCGTCGCCGACCGGGAGGCGCGTCGAGGGACCAGCCCGCGATTCTCCCATGCCGGGCAACCACCAGGGCAGGGGACGCCCCTCGTGGGGCGTGGGGTCAAATGCGAAGGCGGGTGGCAGCCAGGGTCACGCCGCATCGGGGGCCACAGGCAACTCCACCCGGAACGTCGAGCCCTTCCCGACCTCCGTCTCGACGGTGAGAGCCCCGCCGAGGGCCGTGACGATGGCCTGGCAGATCGCGAGCCCGAGCCCGGTGCCCTTGCCTACCGGGCGCGTGGTGAAGAACGGCTCGAAGATGCGACGAAGCGTCGCCGGGCTGATGCCCGACCCGTGATCGATGACCTCGAGCCGAGCCATCCCTGGAGTCCCCGGCCCCAGGCGAATGCAGATGACGTCGCGCCTCCCCTGTGGCGTGGCGTTCGCGGCGTTGGTGACGAGGTTCACCAGCACCTGCTCGATCTGGCCTTTCGAGGCGAGGACGTCGGGGGCATCCCGATCGTCGACGGTCACCGCGGCGCGGTGGGCCACCGTGGCCGGCAGCCACTGCATCGCGGTGCTCACGACGTCGGCGAGACGTATGCGCGACCGATTCTCGCCTGGTCGGCCGAGGGCGGTCAGGTCCTTGACGATGCTGGCGACTCGCATCCCACCCTCCTGGGCATCATCCAGCGCCTCCAGCGCCTGGCCAAGCGCCTCCACCGACACGGCTGGATCGAGCCTGGAACCGCTGAAGACCTTCCTGTGGATGTCCTCGACCACCTCGCGAGCCACGGCCTGCCCGGCGAGCACGCCGGCGAGCGGATTGTTGATCTCGTGCGCGACTCCGGCCACCAATGTCCCCATCGCGGCAAGGCGCTCCGTCAGCGCGAGCTTGTCCTGGAGGTTGCGGGCCTCAGTGACGTCCAGCATCGTGACGAGCAGGTCCTGCCCGACGCTCACCGCCGAGATGGACATCGTCCTGACGTCTCCGCCCTTGCAGGTCACGCGGTATTCCCTGGGCAGGATCTCGCCCCCTGATGCGGCCACCCTCCCGACGCGTCGGCTCCAGCCCTCGATCACCTCGCGTCGGTAGCCCTCGTCCGGGTACGCCTTCCGGAACCACTCGTCGACGGTGGGAATGTCGTCGAGCGTGTACCCCAGGACCTGGATGAAGCGCTCGTTCAGGGTCACCAGGTTCCCGAGCGAATCGCTGAAGGCGATGGGGATCGGGAGGGCGGCCACCAGTTGCCTGAAGTGCGCCTCGCTCTGCTGGAGGGCCTGCTCGGCTCGCTTTCGCTCGGTGATGTCGTCCAGGATGGCGACGAAGTAGTCGACGCTCCTGTCGGCTCGCCGCACGCAGCTGACCGAAAGGAGGGTCCAGAGGATGGACCCATCCCTGCGCAAGAAGCGCTTGTCGAGCGAGTACCGGTCGATCTCGCCCGAGAGAACCCTCTCGAACGCGGCGACGTCGACCTCGGAGTCGTCGGGGTGAGTCAGCTCCAGCCAGGTCCGCCGGAAGAGCTCCTCTCGCGTGTAGCCCAGCATCACGCAGGCGCGCTCGTTGACCTCGATCCAGCCCTTGTCGGGGCTGGTTATCGCGACCCCGACGGCGGGTGAGTCGAAGTAGGCCCGTAGTCGGGCCTCGCTCGCCCTGAGCGCCTCCTCCGAGCGCTTGCGAGCTGCGATGTCCCAGGCGAGATCGGCCAGGGTGGAGACGGCGGCCACGTCCGCCTCGGTGTAGTCCGTCGGCTTGTTGCCCACACCGAGGACCGCCGCGACCCGTCCTGCACGCGATACGGGTACGACGAGTTCCCGGAGGATGGGAGCGTGGCCACTCGGGAGCCCCTTCTTCCCGGGGACCGAGGCGTAGTCGTTGTGGACGGTCGGGCGTTCCTCCCGGATGCAGTCGGCCCACACGCCAGCCTGGTCGATGGGGTAGTGCGCTCCGGCCCCCTCGGCGGTGCACATGTTCGCAACCGTGTTCGTCGACCAGGCCTGGAGCCAGATGCTCCTCTGGTCATCCTCGATGAAGTGGAAGAACCCGATCCGGCTCCCCGTCAGCTCCTCCGCGAGGTCGAGCGCGGCGACGAGAAGCTCCTTCACCGTTGCCGTGGCGGCGAGGCGGAACAGGGCTGGCCCGGCGTCATGGAGAAGCTGCCGGCGGCGCTCCTCGGCTCGTCCGGGCAGGGAGTACTCGATGGGCGCCATGGGATGGATGACAGATCTCCGATGGATCCAGGGATGTCACGATCAGAATGGCCGGTCGTCACACCTGGGCTACCCGACCGGGGAGTCGACCGTTGCCTTCGTGGACGCGGCCGCCAAGGCCCGCCCCGCGACCCATCGGACCGGTGGCGGTCGTTGACCTCCTCGCCCCGCGACTTGTATGACAACTCGATGATCGCCCGAGCCAGCCTGGCCGACGGCGTCGCGGTCGACCTGCGGCGCCAGATCCAGCGCAGCCGGTTCTCCGGGGGCGACCGCATCCCCACCGAGGGCGAACTGGTGACCCGCTACGGGGTGAGCCGGACGGTCATCCGCGAGGCGCTGGCCCAGCTGCGCTGCGAGGGGCTGGTGGAGACGCGCCAGGGCGCCGGGATGTTCGTGGCGGTCCGCAAGGGCGGGACGTTCCGCGTCTTCGGCGGCGGGCGCGCCCAGCGCCTGCGCGAGGCATTCGAGCTCCGCCTGGGCATCGAGGTCGCCGCCGCCGGGCTGGCCGCCGAGCGCCGCACCGCCGAGGACCTGCACCTGTTGCGCGACGCGCTCTCGGGGATGGCGGAGCTTCCGGGACGGGTCGACGCCGATCGGGCCTTCCACGCCGGGCTGGCCGTCGCAACCCGCAACGGCCTCTACGCGAGCTTCGTCACCTTCCTGCACGGGGAGCTGGAGGGCACGATCCGGACGGCCGTCGAGAACACCGCGCGCCATCGCGCCGGCGAGATCGAGGCGGTGCGCGAGGAGCACCGGCGCATCTTCGAGGCCATCGAGGCGCGCGCGCCCGCCGAGGCGCAGCGGGCGATGGCCGCCCACCTCGCCCGCGCCGTCGAGCGGCTCGGACTCATCGACGTGGCGATGCCACCCCTGCAGCCCAGAGCTGCCGCGAACGCGGCGCCCCGGACCCGGCCGCGTCCAGCGCGGAGGCGAGGACGTCCATGAGCGAACAGCGCTGCGATCCCCCGGTGAGGCCGGTCCATCCTCCGCGGCTCGTCCTGCCCGGCGGTGCGTGCGACTGCCACAACCACGTGTTCGGCCCGGCGTCGGCATTCCCGTACGCCCAGCCGCGCAGCTACACGCCGCCCGACGCGCCCATCGCGGAGTACGTCGCGCTGCACGCAACGCTCGGCGTGAGCCGCTCCGTCATCGTCCAGCCCAGCCCGTACGGACGCGATCACCGCGCGACGCTCGACGCGATGCGAAATTACCCTGCGGGACGGATCCGCGGCGTGGCCGTCGTGGACGCCGAGACGCCGATGGAGCGCCTCCGCGACCTGCACGCCGCCGGCATCCGCGGCACGCGCGTGAACGTGCTGTTCAAGGGCGGCGTCTCCATCGACGACGCACGTCGGATCGCCGGGCACGTCGCGCCCCTCGGCTGGCATCTTCAGTTCCTGATCGACATCAGCCAGGCCCAGGAGGCCGTCAGCGCGATGGAGACCTTCCCGGTCGACGTCGTGATCGATCACATGGGCCACATGCCGGCCGCGCTCGGGATCGGGCACCCCGCCTTCCAGGGCATGTTGCGCCTGCTCCAGGGTGGGCGCTGCTGGGTGAAGCTCTCCGGCCCGTACCGCGTCTCGTCCCAGGAGTTCCCTTACCGGGACGTCGATCCCTTCGTGGAGGCGCTCGTCCGGTGCAACCCCGAGCGGCTCGTCTGGGGAACCGACTGGCCGCACCCGGCGATCTCAGGTGCCGTGCCGGAGGACGGCGCGCTCGTCGACCTGCTGGAGGCCTGGCTGCCGACGGAGGCGCTGCGCCGGCAGGTGCTCGTCGACAACCCGGCCCGGCTCTACGATTTCCCGCAGGAAGCATAGAACCACCCTCGAGGAGGTACCATGGCACACCGCACTTTCATCGGAGTCATCGTGGGCGCGCTCGTCCTGGCGACCGGCGCCGGGCCGGCGGCCGCGCAGGAGAAGACGGTGATCAAGCTCGGCTGGATCACCTCCGACGGCGCGCAGGATCCGTACGCCATCGGCGCACGTGCCTTCAAGCAGGCCCTCGAGAAGAACTCGAACGGGAAGATCGAGGTCCAGCTGTACCCGAACCGGCAGCTCGGCGACGAGAAGGTGCTGGTCGAGGGCATGCGCTTCGGGACCCTCGACGCGGGGATCATCACGAACGCGCTCGTCGCGCCGGTGGAGCCGGCGTACCAGCTGAACGACCTGCCCTTCCTCTTCGCGAACGAGGCGCACGCGCAGAGAGTGCTCGACGGTCCCGTCGGCGAGAAGCTGGCGAAGAAGATCGAGGCCAAGGGCATCGTCGAGCTCGGATTCATGGAGGGCGGGTTCCGCCAGATGATCAACAACGTCCGCCCCGTCGCGAAGCCGGACGACGTCAAGGGCGTGAAGTACCGGGTGATGCAGAACCCCGTGTACATCGACATGTTCAGCGCGCTCGGCGGCAGCGCGATCCCGATGGCGTGGGGCGAGACCTTCACGGCGGTCCAGCAGGGGACGATCGACGGCCTCGAGATCCCGGTCGCGGTGATCGACGCGAACAAGTACTTCGAGGTGACGAAGTACCTCTCGATCACGAACCACACCTACTCGGTGATCCACCTGATGATGTCGAAGCGCACCTTCGACAAGCTGTCCCCCGAGATGAAGAAGGCGGTCCGGGACGCGGCCGCCACGGCGACCGCCGAGCAGCGGAAGGCCGCGGGCCAGAACGCGAAGGAGCTCCTGTCGGTCCTGCAGGCCAAGGGCATGAAGGTGAACCCGATCGACGACCCGGCGGTGTTCCGTGCGGCCGTGAAGGGCATCTACGAGAAGTACCGCCCTTCCATCGGCCCCGACCTCATGGACGAGGCGCTCGCGGCGGCGAAGTAGATGCGGGGCAACGCAGTCCGCGCGCTGCGTGCCGTCAACGACGTGCTGGCGACCACGACCAAGGCGGCCGTGGTCGTCGCCGTCGCGGTCATGCTCGTGTCGCTCGCCGCCCAGGTCGTGATGCGGTACGTCTTCGGCCAGGCGCTCTCGTGGAGCGAGGAGCTCGCGCTGCTGCTGTTCAGCTGGGTCGTGCTCCTCATGACGGCGCTGGGCGTCCGCGAGGGCTACCACGTCCGGATGGACCTCGTCGCGGAGCACCTGCCCCGCCGGGCGGCCGCCATCCTCGCGCACGCGATCCAGGTCGGCGTGATCGTGGTGGGGGGCTTCCTGATCCGTCACGGCTGGCGGTACTTCGTCGAGACGCGCGGGTCGGTGTCGGCTGCGATCGCCTACCCAATCGAGCTGCTCCATCTCGCGGCGCCGGTCACCGGGGTCCTGATCACGGCCTTCGCGCTCGAGCGCCTGCTGGACCCGATCCCCGGGGCGAAGGCGGAGAGCTGAATGTCGACCACGGCCTGGCTGCTGAGCGCCGGCTTCGCCGTGCTGATGATCGTCGGGGTGCCGTTCGGATTCGCCCTGGTGCTGACCACGGTCCTGATCGTCACGACGGCGGGCATCGACGGGATGTTCGTCCCGCAGACCCTGATCTCGAGCACGCAGTCGTTCAGCCTCCTCGCGATCCCGTTCTTCATGCTGGCGGGCGAGATCATGTCTGCGGGGGGCCTGTCGGCCCGGCTGGTGAGCGTGGCCAGCGTCCTCGTGCGCCACGTCCGCGGCGGGCTCGGCCACGTGACGATCCTGGCCGCGCTCGTGTTCGCGGCCATCTCCGGCTCTGCCCCCGCCACCACGGCCGCGATCGGGTCGATCATGATCCCGGCGATGGTGGCGCGCGGCTACGACAAGGGCTTCGCCGCCGCGGTGGCGGTCAGCGCGGGGGTGCTGGGGCCGATGATCCCACCCTCGATCGCGGGCGTCATCTGGGGCGTGGTCGCCGAGCAGTCGATCGCGCGGCTCTTCCTGTCGACCGTGATCCCGGGCCTGTCGGTGGCCGTGGGCCTGGTCGGCATCTGCTGGTGGCAGGCCCGGAAGCAGGGGATCCCGCTCGAGCCCCGCGCCACCCGTGGAGAGGTCCTCCTGGCGCTCCGCGAGGGCAAGTGGGCACTGCTCACGCCGGTCATCGTGCTGGGCGGCATCTACGGCGGGGCGTTCACGCCGACGGAAGCCGCGGTCGTCAGCTGCGTCTACGCCCTCATCGTGGGGTTCGTGGTCGAGAAGCGGCTGCAGGCCCGGGACTTCCCGGCCATCGTCCTCCGGGCCATGCGCATCACGGCGGTCGTGATGTTCATCATTGCGGCCTCCGGCGGATTCGGCGTCCTCGTCGCGCAGGAGCAGGTCGCCGCGAAGGGAGCGGAGTGGCTCGCCAGCCACATCGAGCAGAAGTGGCAGATGCTCCTCGTGCTCAACGTGCTCTTCTTCCTGGTGGCGGCGGTCATGGACGAGATCGCGATCATGGTGATCTTCGGCCCCATGCTGATCGCGATCGCCAACCGCTTCGGCGTCGATCCGATCCAGTTCGGCGCCATGGTCGTGACCAACGTCTCGATCGGGATGGCCGCGCCGCCCATCGGGTACTGCCTCTTCGTCGGGATGGCCATCAGCAAGCTGCCGCTCGGACGCATCGCGCGGGCGATCTGGCCGCAGGTGGCCTGGATGATGGTGGTCCTGTTCCTGACCACCTACGTCCCCGGATTCTCCCTCTGGGTCCAGCGGCTCGTGGGTCGGTGAGGCCCGGGCAGGGGCGAGCAGGTCAACGGCGTCCGCCAGCCTCCAGTTCCTTGATCTTGCGGGCCATCTCCTTCTCCCGCTGGAATCGCCTGGTGACGTCCCGGATCGACGCCACGGGCCCGAGGATCTCGCCCGACGGCCCCTTCAGCATCTGGATGGTGAACTCGATGGAGATGTTGCGCCCGTCCCTGGTGATGGCGGGAACCGCGAGAAGGTCGCCCGCGCCGTACCGGCTGACACCGGTGGCCATGGTCCGGTGGTAGCCCTCCCAGTGGCGTCCACGCAGACGCTCCGGGATGATGATGTCCATGGACTGGCCCAAGGCCTCCGCGGCCGTGAAGCCGAAGATGGCCTCGGCCCCGGCGTTCCAGAGCCGGATGATCCCTTGCGCGTCCCCGAAGACGACGGCGTCGGGGGACCCCTCGACGATCTGCCGATACAACCCGTCTTCCATGGCTCATCCCTCCCTGCGGAAGTAGCTTCGAACCAGTCCGGGGGCCTCGGTGACGCTGTGGCCGGCAAACCCCCTGGCGCGCGCCAGGTCGAGAAGGGGCGCGGGCACGAACGGTGTGACGAGCTCGTAGACCTGCCCGCCTTCGAGCCTCGCGAGGTCTGCCATCACTTGCGGCATGGGGTGCTCCCCGGCCTCGATCGCCGCGCGCGCGTCGAGCGTCCGGACGACTGCGCCTTCCACCGCCCAGGCCGGGCGCTCCGTGGCGTCCCCGCCGGCCTCGTCGGTCACCACGATCGGTGAAAGACCTGCCCCGGCGCGCAGCTTCTCGACGAGCACGCCGAGCGGCACGCCGCTCACCGTGGAGATCTGCCTCAGGGTCGCGACCCTGGCCACCGTACGCCGGAGGACCGGGTTGGAGAGCGCCTGGAAGTGCGGCGAGAGGTCGACGAGCACCGCCTCGAGTCCCGGCCAGCGTTCCAGCAGCTCCCCGATTCTCGAGTCCGGCGTGATGTTCGCAGCTCCCTGCTCAGGCATGGGTAGCCTCCTCGCTCCAGGAGAGGAGCCGCTGCTCGCCCGTGAGCGCTCGCTTGGCCGTGAGATCCTGCGTCACCTCGAGGCATCCCAGGTAGGCGCCCCCGGCGTCCCGCAGGGCGACGTACTCGATGTGGACGAAGCGGCCGCGCATGTCGATCCAGAAGGCGGCGCGATCCTGCCGTCCGGACCGGAAGCCGTCCAGGATGCGGTCCACCGTGTCGACGCTGGAGGGAGGATGGCAGTGCTGGACCTTCCGTCCCAGGACCGCCCGGCTCCGGGCGAAGACGCGTTCACCACCGTGAGTGAAGTAGCGGACGCGGTCGTCGGTGTCCACGAAGGTGGCATCGAATGGCAGGGCATCCAGCATCGCCTCCAGCTCCTTCACCCTGAGGCTGCCGGTGGGCAGCCGGATGCGGCCGCCCTGGGCCTCGCCCGTCTCCTGGGGCGCGGGGACCGACGCGGGGCGCCACGCCTCGCCCGGGTCCACCAGGCAGAACCCGATCTCGGCGCTCTGCCGGGCGATCTCCCACCACTCCAGCTCGTCGAGCGTGTCGAGCGACATGGGGAGCAGGATGTTCTCCTCCCGGCCGATCATGTCGTGGATGGCCTGCGCCGCGGGCTTCACCGTGAGGGCGACGACTGCGCGCGCCTCGGCGGCGCTGGCGGGGGCCACGGCGACCGCCTCCAGCGCGCCCCGCAGCAGCGCCCGGGTCTCGTCGTGCTTGCCCCACATGACCTTGGGCGGTCCGGTGATCCCGTGCCTCTCCAGGAAGGGAAAGAGGAGGTGCTCCTTGCGGAGGTAGTGCTTCTCCACGTCGGTGAGCGCGTTCAGCCGCTCCCGGACCGCCAGGAACGCGTCGCCGGGCGGCTCGAGGTCGCTCATCGCGTCGAGCTCCGCCGTGGCAGCGCCGAGCGCGGCCAGCTCGGCCGATAGCGCTGCGTTCTCCTCGTGGAAGGTGTGCGCCGGGTGGCCCTCCGGCGCGATGGGTGCGGTCGAGAGGTCGATGGCGCCCTCCAGCGCCGCACCGTGCAGGTGACAGAGGCGCGTCACCTCCTCGACCGGCAGCCCCTCCGCCATCAGCTCCTGCTCGACCTCCACCACGAGGTCGTAGGGAACCTGGCCGAGCAGGCGCACGAGCTGCTTCTGCACCTGTACGGCGGCCGTGCCCTGGTGGAGCTGGAGGATGAGGTGCTTCAGCATCGCCTTCCGGGGCCCGGCACTGTTGTCGATGAGCTCGCTCACGGGGCTATCCCTCCTTCAGTGCCCTTCATGGGAGTGCGCGGCTGCGGGGGCCGGATGGGCGTGGTCGCCAGCGCCACGCGCCGCCGCCTCGTACACGCCCTCCGCGTAGTGGACGTAGGGCACGTAGGCCTGGACCCAGGCACGGCCGGCCGCGACATCCTCACCCGGGCGCTTCTGGGCCTTCAGCCGGGCGAAGCGCTCGTGGACGCCTTCCTTCACCGCATCGGCCAGGAGCTTCTCCACCGCAGCGGGAGAGCCCGAATCGATGGCCTTGTCGGCGGCCGCGATGGCGGGTCCGAGATCCTGCCCTGCGGCCTTGAGGCCCGTGTACGGGGCGCCCTCGCCGGCCCGGTGCACCCGGACCACCGTCTCGAAGAACCAGGTGTCGGCGAGGCTCCGGGCCTCGGCTCCCGACTTGCGGACCGCGAGCGTGCGCGTGAAGGCCGCCTTGATCTCGGCCTCGTCCTGCGGCCGCACCCAGGCCAGGACCGGATTCACCTTCCCGGTCTCGAGCGCCTTGCGGGCGGTCAGCACGACGGGGCCGTCCAGCGTGTCGCAGTGGGCCCGTGCGGCCGACGGCAGTGCGGAGAGAATGAGAACGACGACGGCTACGAAGGTCTTCGACATGGCGATCTCCTCTTTGACTGCGTGTTCAGCTGCGGGAACGGCGAAGGACGCGCTCCAGCACCCCCCACACGCGTTCCGGAAGCGTGGCGCGGGGGCGAAGTCCCGGCGGGGCATGGGCCAGCGCCAGGAGCGCGCCGAGGACCAGCACCACCGCCTCCTCCGGGCCGACGCCCTCGGCGAGCAGGCCGTCGCGATGCGCCTCGACGAGACAGCTGCGAACGAAGAGCTGGGAGCGCTGGCGGAACTCGGCCACCCGGACCACGCCCTCCGGGGGCGCCGCCTGGGAGAGTTGCTCCGAGCCGACCAGGCGTGCCACGCCGGGGTTCTTCCGGATCACCTCGATGCGCCGGCGGAAGAAGAGGCCGAGGCGCTCGATCGGGTCGCTGCCAGCCGGGGGAAAGCCCGAGAAGAGGATCTCCTCCACCCGGTCGATGACGGCGAGGACGATGTCCTCCTTCGTGGCGAAATGACGGAAGAGGGCGGCGTCGCTCACGCCCACCTCCCGGGCGATGGCCTTGGAGGTGAAGCGGGCCAGCCCCTGCTCGGCGATGACCTTCAGGGCCGCGTCGGCTATCTCGCGGCGCCTCGAGTCGGCGGTCTTGCGCACGGTCATGCCTGCCCATATAAGTGAGTTAGCACTAACTAGCAAGTGGAAGGGGAGACAGGCCATGCTCGGGAAGATTGGAAGGGCCGTCGCGCCGGCCGACGCCGTGGACCTGCTCCTCGAGTGCCACGGGCGCATCCGGGCCTTCCTGGCCATGGCGAGGCGCCTGGGGGAGGCCACTGGCGAGTCCGCGCAGGCGGTCTCGGACGCAGCCGTCCAGGTCCACCGGTACTTCACCTTGGCACTGCCGCTCCACGCGAGGGACGAGGAGGAATCGATCCTGCCGCGCCTGAGAGGGCGGGACCCCCTGGTGGACCTCCAGCTCGACGTGATGGTGCAGGAACATCAGGAACACCGTGAACCCCTGGGGCGGCTCGTCGATGCGTGCGCGGAGATCGGCGCCGATCCGGGGCGCCACCCGAGGCTGGCCGGCAGTGTCCTCCGGGCCACGACCGAGCTGGATCGCCACTTCCTCCATCACCTTGCCCGCGAGGAGGAGGTGATCTTCCCGGCGGTCCGACGGCTCCTGGACGCAGCGACCGATGCCGGCGTCGTGAAGGAGTTCCGGCTTCGGCGCACGGCGTGACGGCAAACAGGGAGGCGGTCGTCACGACCGCTTGCGTCAGATCGGCCTCTCCATTGACGCGGGTCTGGCCGGGACGTCAGAATCGCCCCCTTCGTCGGGGAGGGCAATCTCGTGAGACGGCACGTCGACTTCACGCTGGAGAACGGGATCGCGACCGTCGTCATGGACAGTCCGCCGGTGAACGCGTTCACCGATTCGCTGCACCGCGACTTCGTCCGGGTTCTCGACGAGCTGGAGGGTCGGCAGGTCCGGGCGGCCGTCCTCACGGGCACCGGAGCGTACTTCCAGGCCGGCGGCGACATGGCCCGCTTCCTGGAGATCGAGTCGGTGGCGGATGCCAGGGCCTTCGTGGAGATGGTCCAGGGCTTCATGGACCGGATCGCCGACCTTCCGTTCCCGACCATCGCGGCGGTGAACGGCTACGCGCTGGGTGGAGGGCTCGAGATCGCGCTCGCCTGCGACGTCCGGATCGCCTCGCGCCAGGCGACCCTGGGCCTGCCGGAGGTCCGGTACGGGATCCTCGCCGGCGCCGGAGGGACGCAGCGCCTCTCCCGCCTCGTGGGGCCCGGCCGGGCCAAGCTCCTCATGTACACGGGGCGGCGGATCAGCGCCGAGAGCGCGCTCGCGATCGGTCTCGTGGACGCGGTCGTGGACGCGGAGCGCCTCCTGTCCGAGGCCCTCGGGATCGCGGCCGAGATCGCGGCGAACAGCCCGATCGCGATCCGGCACGTGAAGAGGTGCGTGGACGAGGGGCTCGACCTCCCCCTGGAGCAGGGCCTCGCGCTGGAGAGAAGGTACTGGGCCGAGCTGATCCCCCATGGCGACTACAAGGAGGGGGTCAAGGCGTGGATCGAGAAGAGGAAGCCGACGTTTCCCGACGCATCGTAGAGGGGGTTGCCATGTCGCAGGTGCAGAGCCAGGCGCTTCTTTCCGTTCCCTTCCGATACTTCCTGAAGCGTCACCGGATCGAGAGGGGGAGCGCGGTCGCGGTCGTCGACGGCCTCACGGGCGAGTCGATCACCTACGGCGAGCTGCACGACCGGGTCTCCCGGGTCGCCGGATGGCTGGTCCGCAACGGTGTCGGCCACGGCGACCGCGTCGCCTGCCTGTCGCTCAACAGCAAGGGCTACACCGAGCTCTTCCTCGCGCTCGCCTGGATCGGCGCCGTCGCCGTTCCCCTCAACATGCGCCTCAACCCGAAGGAGCTGAAGTTCATCATCGAGGACTCGGGGGCGAAGGCCATCTTCACGGACGGGCCGCTGGTGGAGCTCGCGCAGGCCGCGATCTCCGGAATTCCAGCCGTGGGCCTGAAGATCCTGAACGCCGGGCCGCGGGACGGCTGGACGCCGTACGCCGACCTGGCCCGCGAGGACAACCCGCCGTCGGAGCCGGACGAACGGGTCACGGGGCACACGCTCTTCATGCTGCTCTACACGAGCGGGACGACCGGCGAGCCCAAGGGGTGCATGATCCCGCAGCGATCCTGGTCGGGATACGCGACCAACATGGCCACCTGCTTCCGGATGGGGCCGGAGGACGTGTACCTGGCCTTCCTGCCCTACTTCCACGTGGCGGGATTCGGTACCGCCTTCTCCCAGCTCATCCTCGGGGGAACGGTCGTCACCGCGCCGCTGCCCAACCCCAAGCTCTTCCTTGGCCTCATCGCGAAGCACCGCGTGACCTTCATGTTCCTCGTTCCCGGGATCTCGTCCGCCTTCCTGTACGACGACGCCCGGAAGGAGACCGACACCTCGTCGCTCCGGGTCTTCGTCGGCGCCGCCGGGCTCGAGAAGCCCGACCTGCCGGACGTGGTCGAGCGCACGCTCGGAGCGAGGTACTTCGGGATCTACGGGCAGACGGAGTCGGGCAGCAAGATCACCTGGGCGACCGCCGACATGATCCGCGCCGATCCGGCCACCTACGGCCACGTGATGCCGTTCTTCGACTACCGGATCGTGGACGAGCAGGATCGGGAGGTCCCGCCCGGGAAGGTCGGTGAGCTCTGCATCCGGGGCGACACGGTCATGTCCGGATACTGGAAGCGTCCGGAGGCATCGGCCGAGACGCTGCGGGGCGACTGGCACCACACCGGTGACCTGTTCGTCGTCGCGGAGAACGGCCAGGTCAAGATGGTCGACCGCAAGAAGTACCTCATCAAGACCGGCGGCGAGAACGTCTATCCCCAGGAGGTCGAGCTGGTGCTGCTCCGGCACCCGGCCATCGCCGACGCGGCCGTCGTGGGCATCCGGGACGAGACGTGGGGGGAGGCGGTGAAGGCCTTCGTCATCCTCAAGGACGGCGCGAGCCCGTCGAGACGGGAGATCGCGGACTTCGTGGGCGAGAGCATCGCCGGGTACAAGAAGCCCCGGTTCATCGCGTTCACGAAGGCCATTCCCCGGAACGCCTCGGGGAAGATCCTGAAGAACGAGCTCGTCGCGCAGGAGACGACGGACGAACAGAGGATCTGATCGCCTCCGGTCAGCCCCCCAGGATCGCCCTCGCCTTCGTCACGACGTCGATCAGCAGCATGCCTTCGCGGTCCATGTCGTCGAAGTCGAGCAGGCTGAAGAAGAGCACGATCGACACGTCGCTGGCCGGGTCGTACGACATGATCGACATGTACCCGTTGTGGGCCCCGGTGTGGCCGAAGCCGAGACCGGAGCGCTGCTCGATCCCGAGGCCGTAGCAGCTCGTGGCCCCGGCCGGGATCGCGCACTTCATGAGGTCGACCGTGGTCCGGTCCAGGCCGGCCGTACCGCTCACGAGCGCCCGGTTCCACCGCGCCAGCTGCTCGGGCGTGGAGATCAGGTTTCCCTCGGCCACGTTGATCGACATGTTGTCGGACGTGGTCGCGACGAGCTTCCTCGACCCGACGTAGTCGAGTGAGTATCCGACCGCGAAGGGCGCCGGGATCGTCGTCTCGGTGGAGAGGCTCGGCGAGGAGGTCTCCGTGAGCCCGTTGGGAACGAGCAGGTGCTGCACGACGAAGTCGGAGTAGGAAAGGCCCGAGACACGCTCGATCACCTTCCCCAGCAGGGAGTATCCGGTGTTGCTGTAGTGATACCTGTTCTCCGACGGCGGCCAGTAGGACGCCTCGCAAGTGGCGACCACGCCCACCAGCTCGTCGAACGTGAACTGCCGCGACATGTCCTGGGTCAGGAGGTAGCTCTCCCCCGCCCAAGGGCAAGGGGCATCGGACGGGATGAGGTCGTTGGTGACGTCGAAGACGCCCGCCGTGTGGCCGAGCAGCTGCCGGATCGTGATGCCGTCCACGTGGGGAATGGCGTAGCTCGCCGAGTCCGGAACGTAGGGCACCGCCGTTCCCGGGATGTTCGCCGTGAGGACGTCGTCGATGTCGAGGAGGCCTCGCTGGTGCATCAGCATGATGGCCGCCGCGGTGAAGGTCTTGGTGTTGCTGGCGATCCGGAAGTGGATGCCCGGGCTGGCGTTCTCCATGCCGGTCGACGCGAAGTAGGCGCCGGCCGGGGTCGACACGTAGAGTACGGCTCCTCCGGCGGACGGGTACCCGATGATCTCGGTGTAGGCAGCCCATTCCTGGGCGATCAGCTGCTGGAGCTCGGCCTGATGGGCCGGCTGGCTCGTGCTGCCGCACGCACTGGAGGCCAGGAGGGCGGCAACCAGGGCTCCTCGTCCGAATCCGTTCGGCGTCTCCATCGGTGGTTCTCCGGGTCATGCAGGGTGGTACCCCCCCCCGGAATTGCAGAAAGCATGCCTCCATGGACCCTCGGATATGGCCCGGAAGTCGTCTCCCGCGGTGAACGGCGCGAACCCGGGTCGAGGTTCACCCGCCGAAATGCGTGACCTGCACCCAAGATGGACGTTGCCCTGCTCACCATGCACGGGGGAACGATGCTCGAGGTGGATTCGCCGGGACCCCGGGGAATCGCGGCATCGCCCTTCGAGGAGGCAGCACATGTGTACGCGTGGATCGCAGCATCCGACCGTCTCGTCGTGGCTCGCGGTCACCGTGCTCGCCGGGCTTGCTGCCTGCAGCAGCAGCGGGGGCGACGCCTCACCCACCCTGGCCACGATCCAGGTGACCCCGGCCAGCGTGAGCCTCGCGGTGGGGATCTCGCAGCACTTCGCGGCGACCGGGGCCTACTCCGACGGTTCCACGCGCGACCTCTCCGGGCAGGTCGCCTGGTCGAGTTCCACCCCCACGACCGCGACCGTCTCCACGACCGGCGTCGCCACTGCCGTACAGGCTGGCGGCACGGTCGTCTCGGCGACGCTCGGAGGGGTGTCCGGGTCCGCGTCGGTCGCCGTGGTCGCATCCACCCTCCAGCGGATCACGATCACGCCCGCCAGCCCGATCATCGCGGCCGGCACGAGGCAGCAGTTCACGGCGACCGGTCACTTCAGCAACGGCGACGCCCAGGACGTCACCCGTCAGGTCACGTGGGCGAGCAACTCCACGGCCACGGCAACCATCGACGCCGCCGGCCTCGCGACCGCGGCCGCCGCCGGGAGCGCCTCCATCTCGGCCTCGCTGTCCGGCGTCACCGGAACGGCGAGCCTCACGGTGACCGCGCACACGCTCCAGTCCATCCAGGTGACCCCGCCGTCGCCGCAGGTCGCGATCGGCATGACGGTCGCCCTCACGGCGACCGGGACCTTCGGCGACGGGAGCACCCAGGATCTCACCAGCCAGGTGGCCTGGGCGTCGGCGTCGACGGCCATCGCCAGCGCGGGCGCCACCGGGGTGGTCACGGGGGTCTCCGCGGGGAGCACCATGGTCACGGCGACGTTCACGGGCGTGAGCGGATCGACGCCCGTGGTCGTGGACGCCTCGGTCCTCCAGGGCATCGCCGTCACTCCGGTCGACCCGACGGTCTCCGTGGGCGGGACGCAGGCGTTCGTCGCGACCGGGACCTTCAGCGACGGCGACACCCACGACATCACGGGCCAGGCGAGCTGGAGCACGTCGCCCGGCGGAGTGGCCACGGTGGGCACGGCGGGCCTGGCGACGGGCGTGGCGACGGGCTCGACCCGGGTGGTGGCGACGCTGTCAGGAATCTCCGGGGGCACGAACCTCTCGGTGACCGCCCCGCCGGCCATCCCGGAGCCCCTCCCGGACCGGGCCGATCGCTTCCAGCTCCTGATCGACAACCGGATCACCGCGAGCCAGACGGTGCACATGACGGTCAGTGCGAACCAGATGGCCCTCGACAGCCCGGCCATCCTGAACGTGACCTGGCTGACCGGCGGCGGCACGAACTTCGACGACTGGACGAGACCGGTGTTCCAGATCGTCGACTCCCTCACGGGCAGCTCCACGACCGGAGCCAGCTTCCAGTCCACCTACGACTTCACCCTCGACATGCTGCCGCTCGACCCGTCGGGCCAGTACCGGGTCCTGAACGTCCCGTACCTCGACCCCGGCAACCCGTCGCTGTCGCTCGGCGGCTCGGCACACCTGACCATCACCCTCGGCAGCGCGGCAGTCATGCAGGTCAACTCGGGCGGCCCGAACGGCTACTCGCTGGCCCTCCCCACGTGGGATCCGAACGGGGCGGGGGGACAGCAACCCTGGGACTTCATCGAGTTCAACTGCGCCACGCCGGGCCAGAACGGCAAGCCGGTCTGCGTCATCAACACCACCAACGTCGACTTCTTCTTCCTCGGCCTCTCCGTCAAGGGACGCCAGCCCGATGGGACGTACTCCTCGTTCGGCCTCGACCTCGGCTCGCCCCGGCCGGTA
This sequence comes from uncultured delta proteobacterium, assembly GCA_963802065.1. GTDB lineage: Bacteria > Myxococcota > Myxococcia > Myxococcales > Anaeromyxobacteraceae > CAIOAK01. Next base: position 639,190 of record CAWDHF010000012.1, read on the forward strand.
CAGGCGACGATCGCGGCGCTCCAGGCCCTCCCCGCGGCCTACGATGGGACCACCAATTCGACGGCGGGGAGCACGTTCCTCCGGTTCCTGTCGCCCCAGCACGTGTTCGGTCCGGCCACGACGATACTCGATGCGGGAACCAGCCAGGCCTACGCCCACTACGCCGTGAACCCGCTCCAGTTCTCGATCGACGGGGTTCCGTACTCGGCCACCACGGCCGGCGGCAGCCTCGTGTTCACCCAGCCGGTGCCCTTCTCCATCGCGATGCCGTCGTCCCAGGACGTCGTCGCCGCAACCGGGCCCCTGGACGTGGCCGGGCAGCCGGCCGCGGTCCAGAACGGCATCAAGTTCGTCGCCGCCTACCTGAACCGTGGCGTGCTCCAGGACACGGCCGTCTGGTACACCCCGGCGCAGTACTATCCGGCGGGCGGGAGCTGGAACGCGTACTCCCAGGTGCTGCACGGCCGGTTCATCGGAGGGCTCGCCTACGGGTTCTCCTTCGACGACGTGCCGAGCGTCCCCGTGACGGCGTCGATCATCCAGACCTGCACGTCGGCGAGCCTGGTGCTGAGCGACGACTGATCCGGGAATGGCCTCGGTGGCGCGTCAGTCCAGTTCCTGCACCCCGCCGCCGGAGACCGTCAGGATCTGCCCGCTCACCCAGCCCGCGGCGGGCGAGCAGAGGAACAGCGCGGCGTTGGCCATGTCGTCCGGCTCCCCGAGCCGCTTGAGCGGTGTGTGCTTGAGCATGGCCTTCTCGATCTCCGGCGTGAGGACCGTTGCGAGCGCGTCGGTCTTCGTCGCGCCGGGAGCGATGCCGTTCACGCGGATGCCGCGGGGCCCGAGGTCGAAGGCCATGTTCCGGGTCAGGTGGCTCTCGGCCGCCTTGGAGGCCCCGTAGGAGGTCATCCGGACGTTCCGGTTCTCGGCGGCCATCGACGAGACGTTGAGGATGGCACCCTGTCCGGCCCTCTCCATGTGAGGCGCCGCGAGCTGGGAAAGGCGGAAGACCGAGAAGACGTTCAGCTCGAACGCCCAGCGGAAGTCCTTCATCGGCATGTCGAAGGGCTTCGGGCCGCCGCCCCCGGCGTTGTTCACGAGGATGGTGAGCTTCCCGAAGCGGGAGACGGCCGTGTCCACGAGCGCCTGGAGGTCCTTCTCGTCCGTGACGTCCACGCCAATCCCCGCCGCACGTCCTCCCGCTGCGGTGATCCCGGCGGCGACCGCCGCCGCCTTGGCTGCGACGAGGTCGCTCACCAGGACGGCGGCGCCAGCGGCGGCGAAGGTCTCGGCGATGGCCCTCCCGATGCCCGCCCCCGCGCCCGTGACCACGGCGACCTGTCCGTCGAGAGCGAACGTCCTCGGATCGTACGTCATGTCTCGTACCTCACGGGCTGGAAAGGTCGATGTCCGCGAACAGGTCCTCGCCGGAAACCGGGCGGGCCAGCAGCGGGTCGTCGGTCGTCACGAAGGTCGGTTTCTCGACATTGGCCGGATCGAGCGCCGCGGCCACGAAGGACATGACCTCGTCTCGCGTCCGCTCGTCGGCTCCGACGAACTCGACCCCGACCCCGGCCCGGCCGGAGTCCTCGGTGACGGTGCGGACGACGGCGGGCACCTTCAGGGCCGCTCCGGTCGACGGGTGGAGGATCTCGAGATCGAGGCGCGCCCCGACCTCGCCTGTGGGTGAACCCCAGAGGAACATGCCCCCGCGGGACACGTACCGGGTCGTGGACGTTCCGGCTCCGGAAGCCCCGTGGACCCGGACCCGGACCCGGAGGGATACCTCCACGCGCTCGTGGAGCCGACGAACGGGGTCCACGGCGCCGGGGGCCACGGAGACCACGCGTGCCCTTGACTCGGGGTGATTGCGCGCCGCCCAGCGAATGAACTCGTTCCAGCGCTTCTGGACCTCGGGGGGAACGGCGTAGAACTGGACTCCCACGCCCGGGCTCCCGGACTCGGACGCCGGGGGCACGTTCCAGACCGCCATGGCGTGCAGCTCGATCACCTCTCCGGCGGGGGGCAGCTCGAAGCGGAGGAGGAGGAGCTGGCGAAGGGGAGGAGGAGCGTCCGTTCGCAGGAGTGCGCCACGGAATCCGACGTCTCCGGTGAGGACGGGCGACGGTCCCTGGCGGCGGACGATCTGGCCCGGGATCTGAAGATGGTACCGCCTGTCGCGACGCTGCTCCGGTCCCAAGCTGCCTCCCGTCCCGGGACACTTATCACGACCGTCTCGGGTTCGAGGAATCCACGGCGTCCAGCTCGGGGTAGTGCCGGAAGATGCCCGCCTGGTTGAACGGAAGCCGGCGCTCCGAGGCCAGGTAGGCCGCGATCGGCGGGAGGGCGGCGACGCGATCGTGAAGCGCTCCCAGCCGCGGCACGCCCCGCTCGTGGCGCGTCATGGCACGCGGGAACGCGTGGCGGAGGCCGGCCAGCACCTGGAAGGTGGACAGGTCGGCGTAGCTCAGCCTTCGCCCGACGAGCCAGCGGCCCTTGCCGGCGGGGTTCGAGTCGAGGGCACGATCGAGGTAGCGGAGGAACCTGGGGATGCGATCGCGCACGAACGCGGCGGCGCGCCTCGCCGCCTCGGGCTTCTGATCCTCGTAGTAGAGCGAGCTCGCGATCGGGTGGTGGGTGTCGTGGGTCTCCGCGACCAGGTCGGCGATCGTGAGCTGGATCTGGTGGGCCCTCAGCCGGCTCGGAGCGTTCCGCGGCACGAGGCCGATGCGGGGAGCGAGGTACTGGAGGATGGCGGCGGTCTGCGCCACGAGCGTCTTCCCGTGAAGCAGCGCCGGCGGGCCAAATGGAATCAGCCACGGCCCCGGCTCCTCCAGGAGGCGGGACACCGCGGCGGCGCCGCCACCCCGGGAGACCGGCAGGCGTCCCACGTCGACGTAGGGAACCTCGGCGGCCTCGAAGGCCAGGCGGACGAACTCGCCGCGACCCTGGATCCCGGGCCAGTAGTAGAGCTCGTAGGTGGGACGCGAGGGCTTCCGGGCCATCCGGTGGGTCAGCCGATGGGGATGCGCGCCTTGTTCACCGCGAGCCACTGGGCGAAGGTCTGGAGCTTCGGGTTCAGGGACCGGGAGAGCGCGAGGTCGCGGTTCCCGCAATACATGCTCTCGAAGTCGGCCTTGAACTGGAACATGTTGCCCAGGTCGTCGGCGCCAGGGAACCCGAACGATCGGTACACGTCGGGAGGCACCGCATTGTAGGCGACCTCCTGGCCCAGCGCGTTCGAGAGCGCGGCCGCCATCTGTGCGCCGGTGAGGTGCTCGCCGGCCACGCCCACCGTCTTGCCGATGAACTCCGCGCCGCGCCGGAAGAGTCCGTAGGCACAGCCGCCGATGTCCTCCGCCGCGATCCCCGGGAGCTTCCTGTTCCCCATGGGCAGGGTGAACGCCAGCTTGCCGTCCGGCCCCTTCTTCGGCCCCATCCCGAAGTGGATGAGGTTGTCCCAGTAGAACGACGTCAGCAGGAACGTCGTGGGGAGGCCGAGCTCCCGGAAGTACGCATCGGCCTCGGCCTTCGCGTCGAAGTGCGGCACCTTGTACTTCCCCTGCAGGGTCGGCATCCGCCCGTCGGAGAGCGGCACCGAGAGGCGGGTGTCCTCGAAGGTCGACCAGACGACGTGCTCGACCCCCGCGTCCTTCGCGGCCTGGGCCATGTTGCGGGCCTGGGCCTTCTCCCGGTCCGGCGAGAAGTGATCCCAGAAGAAGGTGACGCAGTACGCGGCCTGCGCGCCGCGAAAGGCCCTCTTCAGGCTCTCGACGTCGTCGACGTTGGCCGCGACGACCTCGGCGCCGCTCCTCGCGAGCGCGACGGACTTCTCGGCCTTCGGATCGCGCGTCAGGGCCCGGACGGCGAAGCCTCCACCCGGGTCGGCCAGGATGGCGCGCACCAGGCCGCCTCCCTGCGCGCCGGTAGCACCTGCCACGGCGATGATCTTCTTCTCCATCGGAACCTCCTATCGATCGTGGGTACTTCGCAGGGGGCCGGGCCCGGCGCAGCCACCTGATGGGCCGTAAGCGGATCTTGAGGAAACGGGTGCACGTCCTGGGTGCGCGGTGAAGCTCCGTCCCCCGGACAACGGGTAGACCCTGGAGACGCCCTCGAGCGAGAGCACGGGCACGGTCACCGCAGCAGTTCCTCGAGACGCCGCTGGCGTTCCTCGAACGTCCGGCGGAGCCGGCCGGCCACGAACCACCGTGCCACCAGGTCCCCTGGTGTCCCGAAGCCGACGTCGTACTCGAGGTCGTCGCGCACGATCGTGCCGTCCACCCCGCCCCGCGGGGCGGCCTCGAACCCGTGGCGGTGCCGGAAGTGCCGGAAGGGGCCCTTCTCCTGGACGTCGGCGAAGTGCCGGCCCGCCTCGAACTCGACGATGCGCGCCACCCAGGCGGTGCGGATCGGAAGCGGAGGCAGGAGCCGGACCGACAGGACGATCCGCGTTCCCACGCCCGCGGGGGCGACGGCAGCGCCGGGATCCTCCGCGCCGGGTGGCGCGACCCTCTCGATGCGCTGGATCTCGGCGGAGAGCTCCGGCGGCATGAGCCGGGGGAGGTTCCCGGGGTCCGAGAAGAACCGGAATACCCGGTCCAGGGGGACGGGGATCCACTGCTCGAACCGGACGCGCTGGATCATGTCGGAAGCTCGACTACTTCGCGGCTGGCGCCCGCTCCGCGGGGGACACGTCGGGCTTCTCCCCCCAGCGCTGGGGCACCTTCCGGAGCAGGGCCGGGTCGTAGCCCGCGTCCTTCACGATCCCCGTGAGACGGGCCCAGTCGGCCTCGGTCACCGTGGGAGTCCGCGCCATCACCCACACGTAATCCCGGGCGCTGCGCCCGATGACGGTCTCCCGGTACTCGGGGTCCACGTGGACCACGAGGTACTCGAACCGGAACGGCCCCTGCCACCAGTAGAACTTCATCCCCCATTCCGCCCCGCTGCCTTCCTTCACGTAGCCGGTGGGGCGAAGGGTCTCGAGCGGGCCGTCGAAACCGCCTTGACGGAACGTGAATGTCGTGTCCACGACGTCGGTCGTCCCCTCCGCGAGGCGGTAGGTCTCGACCGCGTTCCAGGCATCCTTCTCGGCAGGAGCCGGGATGTGGGCGAGGACGTACCAGTCGCCCATGAAGCGGGGGATGTCGACGTGTTCGGCGGTCTTCATGGGCACGGTCGCGCAGGCGGAGAGCAGGGAGAGGGAGAGGGCGGCGAGCGGAACCGCGCGCCGGAGGCGGCACGTGAGCATTCCCATGAGTAACCGGCCAGCAGGGTGGGCGCCGCGCCCGTGACGCGCACCGCCGAACCGGAACCAGGGGCTGGCGGAGTCGGACCCCTCGAGCCCGGGCGAGGTCCACGAAGAACCTTCCCGGGGCCGCCGGGCTCCCACTGGCAGGAGGACCACCATGTCCAGCGCCGCACCACGATCCGAGACCGAGCGCATCGAGGCCTTCCTCGCATCCCCTTCCTACGCGGTCGTCGGCGCGAGCACCGATCGCTCGAAGTACGGCAACAAGGTCCTGCGCTGCTACATGCAGCACCGCCGGAAGGCGTACCCGGTCAACCCGAAGGCTCCCGAGGTGGAGGGGCTACGGGCGTATCCGTCGCTCGCGGCCTTGCCGGAGCCCGTTGCGGCCATCTCGGTGATCACGCCGCCGGCAGCCACCGAGCAGGTGGTGCGCGAGGCCCACGCCGCAGGCGTGAAGCACGTCTGGATGCAGCCCGGCGCCGAGAGCGCCGAGGCGATCCGGACCGCCGAGGCCCTGGGCATGAACGTCATCGCGGACGGGCCGTGCTTGCTGGTCGTGATGGGCTTCCGGGAGAAGGACGGAGCGTGAACGAAGGACACGTGCGACCTCGACTCCAGGGCCAGCACGTGGGATGCCGCCTGGGACGGGGGACCCAGCGAAGGCTCAGGCTGCCCGCGGCAGCTCGCGCTTGACCCTTCCGAGCAACTCGGCGAGCTCGCCGTCGGAGAGGGTCTCCTTCTCGAGGAGGCGGTGGGCGCCCTCGACGAGCAGGTCGCGGTTCTGGACCAGCAGGAGGCGGGCCCGCTGGAAGGCGCCGTCCACCAGGTCGCGCACCGCCATGTCGATCTCCCGCGCCGTCTCCTCGGCGTAGCGGCGCTGCGGGCCGGCCACCTGGCCCAGGTACCCGCCCGGGTCGGCCTCGTACGTCACCGGGCCGAGCGGGCCGCCCATCCCGAAGCGGGCCACCATCGAGCGGGCGATCTCGGTGGCGCGCGAGATGTCGTCGGACGCGCCGGTCGAGAGGTGCCCGTACACCACGTGCTCGGCGGCCCGGCCACCCATGAGCACGGCCATCTTGCTGGTGAGCTCCTCCCGGGTCATCAGGAAGCGATCCTCGGTGGGGCGCTGGATCGTGTAGCCGAGCGCGCCGATGCCGCGCGGGATGATGGAGATCTTGTGCACGGGGTCGGCGCCCGGCAGCGCCGACGCCACCAGGGCGTGCCCGAGCTCGTGGTGCGCGACGATCTCCCGCTCCTTCGGATTGAGCAGCCGGTTCTTCCGCTCCAGTCCGGCCACGATCCGCTCGATGGCCACGTTGAAGTCGGCCATGGAGACGGCCAGCGCCTCCGGGCCGCGCCGGGTGGCCGCCAGCGCCGCCTCGTTGACGAGGTTGGCGAGATCCGCGCCGGTGAAGCCCGGCGTCAGCGCCGCCACCTGTTCCAGCTTCACGTCCGGGTCCAGGGTCACCTTCCGCGCGTGCACCTCCAGGATCTGGACCCGCCCGTTCCGGTCGGGCCGGTCGACCAGCACCTGCCGGTCGAAGCGGCCGGCGCGCAGCAGGGCCGGATCGAGCACCTCGGGCCGGTTGGTGGCACCCAGCAGCACGAGGCCGGTGGAGACGTCGAAGCCGTCCAGCTCCACCAGCAGCTGGTTGAGCGTCTGCTCCTTCTCGTCGTGGCCGCCCATGGCGCCCATCGCGTTGCGGGCCCGCCCCAGCGCGTCCAGCTCGTCGATGAAGATGATGGCGGGCGCCTTCTTGCGCGCCTGCTCGAAGAGGTCGCGCACCCGGGCCGCGCCCACGCCCACGAACATCTCCACGAACTCCGACCCGGAGATGGAGAAGAAGGGAACGCTGGCCTCGCCGGCCACCGCCTTCGCGAGCAGGGTCTTCCCGGTGCCCGGCGGCCCGACCAGCAGGACGCCCTTGGGCATGCGGGCTCCGAGCCGGCCGTAGCTCTTCGGCTCCTTCAGGAAGGCCACCACCTCGGCGAGCTCGGCCTTGGCCTCGTCCACGCCGGCCACGTCGGCGAAGGAGGTCTTCGTGTCGGTCTCGACGTAGACCTTGGCCTTCGACTTTCCGATGGCCATGAGGCCGCCGCCCGGGCCGCCGGCGCCCTGCATGCGCTTCGCCAGGAACATCCAGACGCCGAAGAAGAAGAGCACCGGCAGGATCCAGGAGAGGAGCATGGGCAGGAAGTTGCTCTCCAGCCGCCCGGCGTAGGTCACCCCCGCGGCGTCGAGCTCCTTCGAGATGTCGGGGTCGACGCGGGTGGTGACGAACCTGCTCTTGCCGTCGAGCGGCTTCTTCAGGGCTCCCTCGATGCGGTCGGGGCCGATGGTCACCTTCTCGACGTCGCCGGCCCGCACCAGCGTCTGGAACTGGCTGTACGGGATGTTGGCGACCTCCTGGGAGCGCGCCCAGAGGCCCTGCAGCAGGAGCACGCCCATGAAGGCGAGGGCCACGTAGAAGAGGTTGAAGCGGGTGTTCTGGTTCATGGACGGAGATGTAGTGTCGGAAGAACCCGGAGGAAATTAGAAAATACCGACGGGACACTTCGGAAATAAGAATGAAACGGGCGTGCTCGACCTCCTGCTGCAGGATGGTGAGATCCATCAGGTCCTTGTTCACGCCGATGGCGCACTGCTCGCCGGTCGGTCTTTGCGCGACGCTCCTGATCTGTGTCGAGACCTCTTCCTCGCGGATCGACCGGTTGCGCGGCCGCCGCGCCGACTGCATATGTCCCCCCGTCAGCTCCCGGCGCCGCCCGCGACGGGGCTGCCGAGGCGCGCGGAAGCTAGCGGACCGGTCCCGCGTGGCGTCGACGCTCGGCCCGGGCGTGTCAGGCGGCGCCGGGCGGCCGCCGGAAGTGGCGCACCACCGACACGCCCACGCCGAGGGCCACGAGCGGGATGACGAACTCCAGCATCACGGCGGAGAAGGCCGGGAGCGCGTCGTGCTCCTGCGCCTTCAGCACGACGTAGGCGGTGTAGGCGGCGTAGAGGCCGAGGAAGACGGCCGCCTCGAGCCGCGCGATGGACCAGCCGGTGAGAAAAATGGGCAGGCAGGCGACCGCCACCGCCACCATCACCGGGAGGTCGAAGGCGAGGAGCGACGGGGCCACAGAGAGCCCGCCGGGCGTCACCAACGACGAGATGCCGAGGATGGCGAGCAGGTTGTAGATGCTCGAGCCCACCACGTTTCCGATGGCGATGTCCCGCTCGCCGCGGAGGGTGGCCACGATGGAGGTGGCCACCTCCGGCATGGAGGTGCCGGCCGCCACGATGGTGAGGCCGATGACGAGGTCGGAGACGCCCAGCGTTCGGGCCAGCGCCACTGCGCCGTCGACGAACCAGCGGGCGCCGAGCGCGAGGCCGAGGAGCCCGACCACCACCAGGCCGATCCCGGCCGCCACCGCCCGTCCCATCCCGCCCGCCGGGGGCGCTGGCGGCGCCTCGCCAGCCGCCTCGCGGCGCGCCGCCTCGTCGCGGCGGCTGCGCCAGATGGACCAGCCCGTGTAGGCCACGATGCCGGCGGAGAGGAGCGCGCCGTCCACCTTGCCGATGCGCCCGTCCGCCGCCATGGCCCACGCCACGAGGGAGGCGGCGATCAGGATGGGCACCTCGAGCCGCACCAGCTGGCGCGCCACCAGCAGGGGGGCGACGAGGCCGGCCGCGCCGAGGATGAAGAGCACGTTGAAGACGTTCGACCCGACCACGTTGCCGAGCGCGATGTCCGGGTTCCCCTCCAGCCCGGCGCCGATGGACACCACCAGCTCCGGCGTGGAGGTGCCGTAGGCGACCACCGTGAGGCCGACCACCAGTGGCGAGACGCCGGCCAGCAAGGCGAGGCGCGAGGCGCCGCGGACGAGCGCCTCGGCGCCGGCGGTGAGGACGGCGAGGCCGCCGAGCAGGAGGAGGACGATGAGGCCTGTGCTCATGGTGACGACGTCTCCGTGGGGTACGGGGCTCTACAGCGCCGCGGTGAGCACGATCCGCTCGCGCTTCGAGACCACGACGCCCCCCGGCCTCTCCACGGTGACGGCGAAGAGCTTGGGCTCGAACACCTGGATGGCGGCCCGGATGGGGACGATGACCTCGCCGTCCACCACGTCGAACACGCCTCCGTCGACCGGATGGGCCTGGTCGCGCTTCCCGTCGAAGATCCAGAGCTGGTACTGGGCGGCCTTCGGGTCGTTGGCGGCGAGTCCCCGGATGCGCATGTAGCCCTGCTGGCGGGATCCGGACCAGACCACGTCGCCGTCGGCCCCCTTCGCGGCGGGATCCGGCGTGGCCGACCAGGCCACCGTCTTCGCGTCCGGAGCCTGGGCGAGCAACTCCGCGCGGCGCTCGCCCGCTGTGGGCAGCCGCGGTGGCGGGGCGGTGACCTCGACCAGCTGGACCTTTTCCACGATCGCGGGCGGCCTCGTCCAGCCGAACACCGCGACGACGCCGGCCGCCGCGGCGGCCATCCAGCCGAGCGCGGGGGCGCGGCCCCACCGGGAGCGGGCCCGGGCGGCGGCAGGCCCCTTTGCGGGGGGCGGGCGTGCGGCGCCACGTGCCCGCGCATCCGACAGCACACGGGCGGCGAGCGTCTCGGGCAGGGGTTCGCCGTCACCGGTGCGGGCGAGCTCCGCGAGGGCGAGCGCAGCCGCGGCCTGGTCGTAGGAGTCGTCGCCGGCGCCGCCGAGCCGCATCAGCTCGCGGGCCTCGAGCTCCGAGAGGCCTTCCAGGGCCCGGTCGGCGAGCAGGTCGCCCTTTCTGTCCGTGCCCTGGCTCAACTGGCGCCCTCCTCGACGTTTCCTTCATCGGTATCTTCGCCCAGCAGGAGCTTCCGGATGCGGATGAGACCCCTTCTGGCATGCGCCTTCACCGTGCCGACCGGCATCCCGGTCTGCTCGGCGATCTCGTCGTGCGTGAGCCCCTCGGCCACCGACAGCCGCAGGACCTCGCGCTGCTCGGGCCGGAGCCCGGTCATGGCCCGGGCCGCCATCGCCGCCTCGGCCGACGTCTCGATCCCGCCGTCGTGCGATCCCTCCGGCAAGGTTCCGCGTTCTCCGGGCGCGGCGTCGATCGAGTCGGTCACCGGCCTGCGCAGCACCTTCCGCCGGCGGTCGATGAGCCGGCGCCGCGCGACCACCGCTACGAAAGCCTCCTCCGAGCCCCGCAGCGCATCGTAGCGGGCCCCGTGTTCCCACAGGTCGAGGAAGATCTCCTGGACCGCGTCCTCGGCGTCGGCCCGCGAGGGCGACATCCGGCGGGCCAGGCCCCAGACGATCGGCCCGAACCGGGACAGGCAGTCCCGGACCGCGGCGTCGTCGCCGTGGGAAGCCCTCGCGAGCAGGGAGCTGTCGGCCGTCGGCATCGAGGGGGCTCGTATAGTTTCGCCCTCCCCGACGGGCAAGGGGCCCGCTCGCCCGGACGAACCGGCGAGCAGGCCCCCCGGAAGTACTCCCCGCCGGCGTCACGGAGCCGGGAGGATGACCCTGTCGATCACGTGGATGACGCCGTTCGAGGTGAGGACGTCGGTGGCGACGATGTTCGCGCTGCGGGCCCGGCGGTCGGTGATGGCGAGCGTGGGGCTGATGGAGAAGTTCTCGCCCTGCACGGTGTTCGGCTGGGTTCCGGGGACGACGTCCGCCTTCAGCACCCGGGCGCCGATCGCGTGGTAGGTGAGCACCGCGGTGAGGAGCGGCCTGTTGGCGAGGAGGTCGGCCTTCGTGACACGCCCAGCTCCGTGAGCAGGGCTGCGAAGGCGGCGTTGGTCGGGGCGAAGACGGTGAAGGGGCCGGGACCCGAGAGAGTGGCGGCGAGGTCGGCGGCCACGACCGCCTCCACGAGGATGGAGAAGTCGGGCAGTGCCTGGGCGGTCTCGACGATGTTCTTGTCGGCGGGGAGGATCACCCTGTCCACGACGTGGACGAGCGCGTTCGAGGCCGGGATGTCGGTGGCGACGATCTTGGCGGTGCGGTTGCGACCGTCGGTGATGACGACGTCGGCGCCCGACACGTCGATCTTGAAGAACCCACCGGCGAGAGGCGAGATGGCCTTGCCGAGCGGGATCTGGGACTTCGCGACCCGGGCGTCGAGCACGTGGTACTGGAGCACCGCGGTGAGGAGCGGCTTGTTGGCGAGGAGTTCCGCCTTGGTCACGCCGAGCTCGGTGAGAAGGGCGGCGAAGGCGGCGTTGGTCGGGGCGAAGACGGTGTAGGGGCCGGGGCCGGAAAGCGTGGCCGCCAGGTCGGCCGCGACGACCGCCTCGACGAGGATGCTCAGATCCGGGTTGCCCTGGGCGAGCTGGACCACGTTCTGGGTGGGTGGAGTTCCGGCGTCGGCGGTCTCGGAGCCGCAGGCGACGAGCACGGCTGCGAGCGAGAGGGCGAGGGAGCTTCGGGTCAGCGTCATGAGGTACCTCCAGGTCTTCGGAGCGCTCCATGCGATCCGGTGTACCTGGCACTTCGCTGGCCAGCCCCGTCCTGGATGCGCGCTGGATGCGGCAGACCCTGGAGGGGAGCGGGTGCATCCAGGATCGCCCCGCGTGCGAACGCCACCGCTTCCCTGCCACGGCTGGCGATGGCCTTCCTTCGCGGGGCCATGGCCCCGGCGTCACCGCACCCGGAACACGCCCATGCCCGCCGCGGGGACCGTCACGCGCGCAGCGGTGCCCTCGCGGGCCAGCGTGGCGTCGCCGAGAAGCCTGCGGGGATCGCCCGGCAGGTCCGCGCCGGCCGCGACGCCGGTGCGAGCGGAGGCCTCGTCCATGCCCACGGCGACGACGTAGGTCTCGTCGATCGACTCCCGCACGTAGAGGAGGATAGACGGGTCGTCGGTGGGGAGGATCCGGAGCGACCCGGTCCCGAACGCCTCGCGGCCCCGGCGAAGCGCAAGCAGCCCCCGGTAGAACGAAAGGTCGCTGTCCGGATCGGCCCGCTCGACCTGGAGATTCGTCCGCTCCGGCTCCGCGCCGAAGGCGATCCAGGGCTGGCCCGTCGTGAAGCCCCAGCCGGGAGCGGCGCTCCACGGAAAGGGCGTGCGGGATCGATCGCGCCCGTCCACCACGACCTGCGACCCGGGGCGCAAGGCGAGCTCCTCCCCGTAGTAGAGGAAGGGCGTGCCGGGCATCGTCGCCTGGACCAGCGCCGCCCGGCGCCAGCGGGACGTGGTCCCGTTCACCCGCTCGTAGGCACGAGGGACGTCGTGGTTTCCGAGCTGGATCGCGCTCTGCGCGCCGGGTGGCAGGCCCTGCTGGACCGCGGCGAAGTGATCCGCGATGGGCTTGGCCGTCCCCGTGTCGAGGTGGCCAGGCCAGCCGAAGAGGAAGTCGAAGTCGAAGGCCAGGTGGAACATGTCCCGGCCGTTCCCGAAGAAGGGCGCCGTCGACCCGAACCAGGTGGGCTCGGCGACCATGGCGCGATCGGGGTAGGCGTCCATCACGCCCCGGAGACCCCGGAAGTACGCGGTCGTCTCCGGAACGAGCGAGCAGCCCTCCGCCGACTCGTAGAGGAGCCCGACGACGTCGCAGCGGAACCCGTCGACACCGCGGTCGAGCCAGAAGCGCGCCACGTCGAGCATCGCGGCCGCGACGTCCGGGTTCCAGAAGTTGAGGTCCGGCTGGGCCGCCCGGAAGCGGTGGAAGTAGTACTGGCCCCGCACGTCGTCCCACGTCCAGGCGCTGGTCCCGAAGGTCGGCACCGGGCCGCATGGAATGTCGGGACGGGACGGCGTGTCGGACCAGACGTACCAGTCCGCGCGCGGATTGGTCCGGTCCTGGCGCGACTCCAGGAACCACGGGTGCTCGACCGACGTGTGGTTGAGGACCAGGTCGAGCATCACCCGCATCCCGCGGGCATGCGCTGCGGCGAGGAGGGCGTCGAGGTCGGCCATCGTGCCGTAGTCGGGGTGGATTCCGAGATAGTCGGAGACGTCGTAGCCTGAGTCCGCGAACGGCGACGGCATGACGGGCATGAGCCAGAGGGCGTCCACGCCGAGTTCATGGAGCTCGTCCAGCCGTGAAGCGAGGCCCGGCAGGTCGCCCACCCCGTCCCCGTTCGAGTCCTGGATGGATCGAACGTACACCTCGTAGAAGACGGCGTGGCGGTACCAGTCCGGTCCGGAGAGCAGGAGGGCCGCCTCGGCCGCGCGGTCCTTCTCCGGGTACACGGGCTCGGGGGTGGCCGGCGTGGGAGACGAGCACGCCACGAGACCGAGGGTCAGCAGGGCGGCTCCAACGTGCGGGAGTTCATGAGCGTGGACCGGCACCATGTCGCGGAGATAGCGGCGCAATCTGTCGCGAGCAACAGCAGCCGAGATGGCGCCCGGTCCACCGGAGGGTGCATGAGCCTGCGCTGAGCGGTGCCGGGTGCGAAATCATCCCCAGGCTCGGCCAGCAGGCCGGAAAGGTGGCGTAGATTACGGACATGCGCCGCCTGCTCTCGCTCCTGATCCTCGGGCTCGGCCTCGGCCTTGGCCTGGTGGTGGCCTGGCGCCTGCTCTCCCCCGGTCGCGTCGCGCCGCCCGACCCGCCGGCGGTGGTCGAGAAAGTCCGGCAGGTGGCCCGGCTGGAGGCGCTGGAGGTGCTGCTCTACAAGAAGATCAGCTATGCCCCCGAGCCGCAACCGGCCGACTCGATCTGGGGCGACCTGGCCGGGTGGGCCCGCCACACCCTGGCCCGGCCGCGCGGCAAGGCCATCGTCTTCGCGGTGGCCCGCGTAGGCCTCGACCTCTCCCGGCTGGGACCGGAGGCGGTGGAGGTGCGGGGGCGGGAAGTGGCGCTGGTGCTGCCGCCGCTCCAGACCCACGTCGAGCTGCTCCCCGGCGAGACCGAGGTGATCGGCTCCAACCTCGACTCGGCCGAGACCGCCCAGCTGCTGGAGCTGGCCAAGGTGGCCTTCGAGCGCGAGGTGCAGGCCCACCGCGGGCTGCAGGGCAAGGCCCGGACCGCCGCCGAGCAGGCGCTGACCGCGCTCCTGCTCCCGCTGGGCGTGACCCGGGTGACCTTCGTGGAACGGCTGCCCAGGAATTGACGGTCTGGCCGCCGGCGCCGACCCGGAACGAGGTCACTCCGGACTGGCTGGCGCCATCGCGCCGGTCGTGTCGACGATGACCGGCATGCGCCCCTTCCACTCGTCCCAGGCCCTGGGCTCCGTCACCAGCTCGCACATGAAGTGCGCGACGTTGGCCATCGTGGTGCGGCCGGGGGCGAAGAGGCTGCTCACCAGCCCCGCGTGCAGTGCGTAGCCGGAGGTCTCGCCGTCGAGGAGCGTGTCCGGCCGAACCACCACCCATTGCACGAACGGGTGGCCCGTCCCGATGGACTGGCGCAGGAAGTCGGCGGCCAGCTGGTTGTCCCTGGCCGGGGGAAGCAGGCCGCGAAGCGCCCAGAGGAACGACCTCTCGAAGGCGCCACGGCGCGCGTCGATCTTCCCCGGCTGGAGGACCGAGACGCTGCTCATGAGGACGAGCTTGATGGGCCTGGCCGGCTGCGCCGCCTCGATGGCCTGGCACAACCTGGTGGTGGCTCTCGTGACGAGGTCGCGGGGCGGGCCCAGCACTCCCTTGACGCTCAGGACGTGGCCGAGGCACGAGACCACCGCGGTGCAGCCGCGAAGGTGGTGCCGCAACTCATCGTCGGAGAGCGACAGCAGGCTGGCCTCGATGACCTCGACGGCCGGGCTCCCGGCGATGGGAGCCGGAACACCGTTGCTCGATCGCACGATGGCGCGGACGTCGACGCCTCGGCTCACGAGCTGCGCAAGCACGCGCCGGCCGGTTCGTCCGGTGGCGCCGAGGAGAAGCACTCTCTGTTCCGTTGCCATTCGACTTTCCTCCCGTTCTGAGCTCGCCACCTCGGGGCACGGGTCCGGTGGATCGGGCGACGTTCGACCGGAGTACTGTGCGCCTACCTGGCCGGCTTGGCCTTCGCCACCAGCACCGGAGGCGGCTGCCAGGTGCCCTCGCCGGGCGGGAGGATGGACGGCGGCTCCGTCCTCGGCCAGTACAGCCGCATGACGAGGTAGATGGGGCCGTTCGGGGCGGGCAGCCAGTTCGACTCCTTGTCCTTCCCCGGCGACCTGTTCTGGATGTAGAGCGTCAGCGACCCGTCCTTCCCCTTCCTCATCGACGGCAGCATCGGCGAGTTGAGGAGGTAGCGGTCGATGGGGTTCTCGACGAGGAGCTGCGTCTTCCCGTCGTACATCGTCACCGACCAGAAGGCGTTCACGGGAGGGAGACGTCCCGGAGGGAAGGTGAGGACGTAGTCGTGCTTGCTCCCGTCGAGGCTCTCGCCCGAGGCGTCCTCCTTGGTGGCGGGGTACATCGCCTCGACGGCGTCGTTGCCGTAGATTCCGAGCCGCGCGGCGGCCGCCCGGAGCAACCAGTCGCCGTCGTAGAAGGCCCGGTCTCCGAACATCGAACCGACGAGCCATCCGTCGATCCGGCGCGCGGCGGCGGCCAGCTTCTCCGAGACCCTCCGGTCGCCCTCCTTCAGCCCGAGGAGGATGGCGGCCTTGTGCTCGAGCGAGAGGTCCTTGAACTCGAAGGTCTTGCCCGGTCCGATCCCGATGCGCGCGAGTCGGGCCCGGACCACCTCCTCCTCGGGGCCCGCCGGCGCGAACCGGAGCGCGAAGTCGAGGAAGGAGAAGAACTCGGTCTTGGAGAGTTCCTGGTCGAACTGCGGGAACGCCACCGGGGCCGGGGCGGGCGGCGCGGGTTGCTTCAGGAAGGCCGAGAGGGGCTGGACGCGATAGCCGGACTGGATCTTCTGGACCTTCGGCATGTCCTTCGCGTCGAAGAGCTGTGTGCGAAAGATCGTCAGCGAGAACTGCGTGGTGGAACGGAACACCTTGCGGATGCCGGGAGGCGTTTCTCCCCTCCAGCCAGGGCCGGCGACGAGGTAGTCGCCCGCCTCGGTCCCGGTGGCCCGGCTGCCGATGTACCCGAAGTTGAAGGTGTTGCCGTCGCAGAGCATCACCGAGTAGTAGCGAGGTGCCGGGATCGCCGGGACCGAGATCACCACGGGCTCCGCGCGCAGGTCGAGCCACGCCATGGAGTAGGGAGTGTCGCTGTTCGGGGTGGGAACGGCGGTGTCGGCGGGCGTGAAGACGCGCGCGTCGTTGTGGATCTCGTTGAATGGCGCCTTCCACTGGCCAGAGTTCCGGTCGAGCACGAAGGCGTGCATCACCCCGTAGTTCATCACGATGGGGAGGCCGTAGATGAAGCCCTCCTCCGCGATGGCCTTCACCTCTTCGAGGGAAGGGCGGGCCTGCGCGGGCTCCTTCTTCTCCGCCTGGGAGAGCGTGTCCCTGGGGTTCGAGCACCCGACGACCCCAGCCAGCACGGCACACAGCATGATCACGGCCTGCGTCTTCCCTGGACCGAGCATGATCCCCCTCATTGCGTTGCCCTGCGCCCCCACCTGACGACCGCCGCCGCGGCAACCGCCACGAGCACGACGGTTCCCAGGTGAAACGAGAGCAGGTGAGGCAGGGAACCATGAGCGTCGCAGGTGAGCTGCAGGGCCGCGTCCGCGGCCAGCGCGCCGGCGAGCCCGCCCATGGCAAGCGTGTTTCGCACGGCGGGACGTGAGCCCCCCCTCACACCGAGCCATGCCGCGCCGGCCACGAGCCCAGCGGACGCCAGCACCACCACGAGGCATTCCACGCCGGTGGCGAGGTCGAGGGCTCCCGCGCGTCCGCCCGCGATGGCGGCAGCAGCCGCCGCGGCCACGGCGGCCACCACGATCCCCACCGCGAACCGTCCGGCAAGGGAGGCGACCGCCAGGGCAGCGATGGCGAGGACGCCGCCGATGGCCCAGTCCTCGGGCGCCTCGGATCGCTGCCTGGCAAAGACGAGCAGCAGCAACACCATGCCGAGTGCGCCGGCGGCGGGCCACGGCGAGGAGCGCCGCATGCCATCCCGGGCCGCAGCCCAGGAATCGAATCCCGAGAGGAGTGCGTCGTTCAACGCAGGGGAGATCGCGGGCTCCGGGAGCCGGCCCAGCGCCAGCCGGGCCACTTCGAGCTGGCGCACGTAGTTCTCGCAGCCCTCGCAGTCGCGCAGGTGGTCGTCGAAGGCGATGCGGGCGCCCTCGCCCAGGGCATCCTCGGCCCGGTCGGTCGCCATCTCGGTCATCTGCTTGCAGGTCACCATCACCTCACCCCACCCAGCCTTGCTTCCAGCGCCCCCCGGACCCTGGCCCGGGCCCGATGCAGGAGCACCCTCTGGTTCGTCAAGGTGATCGAGAGAAGATTACAGAATCTCGTCCGCGTCCAACCCCTCGACGTCTCGCAGCGTCAGTACGGCTCGTTGCGTCTCGGGAAGCTCGGCGATGCAGGCTTCGATGGCCATACGGGTCTGGGCGCCCATCGCGAGCCGCTCGGGATTCTCCTCGCTCCAGGTGGAGGGTGGGTCGCGCCAGGCGCCCTCACCGTCGAACCGGTCCGGATCCAGCGGAGCGCCATCTCCGTCACCCGGGCCACCAAGGGACGAGAAGGGCACGATTCGCCCGTCGCGCACGAAGCGCGTGCGGGCCTTGTTCACGCAGATATGGAAGAGCCATGTCCGGAGGGAGGCCCTCCCCTCGAACGCCGCCAGGCCCGTGAGCACGGCGAGCCACGTCTCCTGGACGAGCTCCTCCGCCGTTGCCTGATCCCGGACCAGGCTCCGTGCCACGCGAAGGAGCGACCCGGAGTGTCGCCGGACCATCGCCGCGAACGCGGCACGATCACCGGCGCGAAGGCGAACGAGCAGGCCAGCCTCGGCCTCACGGATGGTCTGGGTAGCGTCAGGCATCCAGGATCTGGGGGGGCAAGAGTTCCACGGCGTCCCCGACGGCGACGTCACCGCCCTCGATCACGAAGCAATCGAGGGCGAGGTCGCCTCCGAATCGCTCGTAGATGCTCCGGGTGATGTTCCTGTCCTGGACCTGGGTGTCGGGATCGAACGAGGTCATGATGCAGCGCTGACGCAGGTTCCGGACCCCGATGAGCGTCCTGCCGATGCGAAGCGTGCGGCCGGGCCAGCCGCGTTCCGCCATCCCCTCGACGCCACCGATCACGAGGTTCGGCCGCAGCCGGCGGCGGTCGTGGCCGAACGCCGCAATCGCGCCGTCCGTTGCCACCAGCAGAGGCAGCACGTCGAAGCGTTCGGGGCCGTCGAAGCGGACCAGGCGCGCGCCCGTCCCGGCAATGTCCTCGACGTCGGCCGCGACCTCCGGACTTCGCCATGGCCGGCCGTCCACCAGGGGATCGCCATCCAGGCCCAGCGTGCCCCTGTGGGCGAGGAAGCGAGGATGACTCCGGGAGGTGATGACTCGCTGCCGGGCATCCTCCACGTGTACGACCCGATCTCCTTCGACGCCCAGCGGGCCGATGCGCGACCGCCCCAGGCGCTCGCCGCCCATCGTCTTGACGGGGTATCTCCAGATCTCGGCAACTTCCATCGCCGAGCAGGATTAGCGGGCCGGTGGTCCGGGCGCCCATCTTCTTCCTGGCGGGTTCGCGGGGCCACCGTTCGCCATGTTGCTGACCCGACGCGCAGGGCTGCACCTCGACTGGGAGGCCGAGCGCCTCGTACGACGGCGGGGCTCGTGTTCCGGATCGCCGCGGTCCATTCCGGGAGCGCCGACCCGAAATCGACACTATGCACCTCTCGTTCCCCGGGATCGAAACGGGGTGCGTCGCCGCGGTGATGGCCATGCCTCAGTCGATCACCCAGAAGCTCATCGCCTCCCACCTGATCGATGGGGAGATGCGGGCCGGCCAGGAGATCGACCTGCGAATCGATCAGACCCTCACCCAGGACGCCACGGGCACGCTCGTCATGCTCGAACTCGAGGCGATGAACCTCGACCGGGTTCGCACCGAGATCTCCGTCCAGTACGTCGACCACAACCTCATCCAGGGGGACTTCAAGAACCCGGACGACCACCTCTTCCTCAGGAGCGCCTGCCGGCGATTCGGCATCTGGTACAGCCGTCCCGGAAACGGCGTGAGCCATCCCCTTCACCAGGAGCGCTTCGGGAAGCCCGGGAAGTCCCTGCTGGGGTCCGACAGCCATACTCCTGCGGCGGGTGCCATCGGTATGCTCGCGATCGGTGCCGGTGGGCTGGACGTCGCGCTTGCAATGGCCGGACTGCCGTTCCGCATGAGGATGCCGAGGGTGTGGGGCGTGCGCCTCGTCGGTCGCCTGCCGCCGTGGGTGAGCGCGAAGGACGTCATCCTCGAGATGTTGCGGCGCCATGACGTGGACGGCGGGATCGGCTGCGCCCTCGAGTACCAGGGGCCGGGACTCGAAGGGCTCTCGGCGATGGACCGTCACGTGATCGCGAACATGGGGGCCGAGCTTGGCGCGACCACGTCGATCTTCCCCTCCGACGGCGAGGTTCGCCGCTTCCTTCGAACGCAGGGCCGTGAGGGGGACTGGCAGGAGATCGTGGCGGATCCGGGAGCGGCGTACGACGTGGAGGAGGAACTCGACCTGTCCGCCCTGGAGCCACTCATCGCGATGCCCAGCAGCCCCGGCAACGTCCGTCGAGTCCAGGACGTCGAAGGGAGGCAGATCTACCAGGCCTACGTGGGCTCGTCGGCAAACCCCGGCTATCGCGACTTCGCCGTGGTGGCCAGGATCCTCGACGGCCGTCGGGCGCAGGACGGCGTGTCGCTGGACATCAACCCGACGTCCCGCCAGATCCTCGAGGACCTGGTCCGCGACGGGCACCTCACAACGCTCCTGCGCGCGGGCGCGCGCATCCATCAGGCCGGCTGCAACGGCTGCATCGGGATGGGCCAGGCGCCAGCCACCGGCAAGCTGAGCCTGCGGACGGTGCCGCGGAACTTCCCGGGGCGCTCGGGCACGCGGGACGACCAGGTCTGCCTGGTGAGCCCCGAGACCGCGGCCGCATCCGCGCTCACGGGCGTCATCACCGACCCGCGCTCGCTTGGATTCCCATGTCCGGAAGTCCGGGAGCCCGAACACCCTGCCATCGAGCAGGAGCTCTTCTCGTCGCCCCTGGAGCCCGGCGGAGGCGCGAGAGGTCGTCCTGGAGAAGGGACCCAACATCGCCAGCCTTCCCCAGCTTGCACCCCTCCCGGAGGTGCTCCGGCTCCCCGTCCTCCTCAGGCTCGGCGACGACGTTTCCACGGACGCGATCATGCCGGCCGGGGCTCGCGTGCTGCCGTTCCGCAGCAACATCCCCAGGATCAGCGACTTCTGCTTCGAGGGGGTCGACGACACCTACCCGAGGCGAGCCCTGGAGGTCCGGGAACGCGGAGGACACGCGATCGTCGCCGGGGACAACTACGGCCAGGGGTCGAGCCGGGAGCACGCCGCCCTGGCCCCTCGTTTCCTTGGCTTGCGGCTCGTCCTGGCGAAGGGCTTCGCTCGCATTCACGGGCGGAACCTCGTGAACTTCGGAATCCTGCCGGTCACGTTCGAGGACCCCGCCGACCTCGACGCCATCGGCCCCGGCGACGTGCTCCTCGTGGAGGACGTCCGGGGCCAGCTCCAGGCCGGGAAGACGCTCGAGGTCCGGATCGAGGGAAGGAGTGGCAAGGCCCCGGCCCTCGCGGTGGCCCACACCCTCACGGCGCGGCAGGTCGACGTCCTGCTTGCAGGAGGGCTCGTCAACTGGACGCGGGGCCAGCTCTTCGGGCCCGAGTCCCCTCGGGTCTAGCGCGCCAGGATCTGGTCGTGCGCGCGATCGAGGATTACGCCATGGTGGGCGACTTCCAGACGGCGGCTCTCGTCGCCCGTGACGGAAGTGTCGACTGGCTCTGCCTGCCCCGCTTCGACTCCGACGCGTGCTTCGCCGCACTGCTCGGCGACGAGCGCCATGGTCGCTGGGCGCTGGGTCCGGCCTCGGGGGCCCGCCCTGCCGGGCGCCGGTACCGGCCGGGCACCCTGGTGCTCGAGACCGATCTGGACGGCGACGGCGGATCGGTCCGGATCGTGGATTTCATGCCGCCTCGCGACCGGGCGCCCGACCTCGTCCGCATCGTCGAGGGGTTGCGCGGGGAGGTCGCGGTTTGCTCACGCCTGTCGCCGCGCTTCGGCTTCGGCTCCGCGGTGCCCTGGATCACCGTTGCCGGCCTCCAGGGCCGGGCGGAGGCAGGCCCGGACGCCCTCGTGCACGACGCGCCGGCACCGCTGCGTCGCGACAAGGCCGATCTCGTGGCGGACGTCACGGTGCGGGCCGGAGAGCGGGCCATCTTCCACCTGTGCTGGCACCGCTCGTTCGAGCCGATGGGCCGCCTCCGCGAGCCGCGGGGGGCCCTGACCGAGACGGAGGCGTTCTGGCGCGACTGGAGCCGCCGCTGCGACATCCAGGGTCGGTGGCGCGAGGCGGCGGTTCGCTCGCTCATCACGCTGAAGGCGCTCACCTTCGCGCCGAGCGGCGGGATCGTGGCGGCGGTCACGACCTCCATCCCGGAGCGGATCGGCGGCGTGCGCAACTGGGACTACCGGTTCTGCTGGATTCGCGACGCCACCTTCACCCTCCTCGCGCTCCTCGAGGCGGGCTACTCCGACGAGGCGCGCGCCTGGCGGGACTGGCTCCTGCGGGCGGTCGCAGGCGACCCACACCAGTTGCAGGTGCTCTACGGCGTCGGCGGCGAGCGGCGACTCGAGGAGGTGACGCTTCCCTGGCTACCGGGGTACGAGGGTTCCCCGCCCGTCCGCGTCGGGAACGCCGCCGCTGGCCAGCTCCAGCTCGACGTGGTGGGTGAGGTGATCGACTGCCTGCACCAGTCCCGCCGCGCCTTCGACCTCGACGCGCGGGCCTGGGCGCTCCAGCGCGAGCTCGTGGAGTTCCTGGAGGGCAACTGGCAACGGCCCGACCACGGGATCTGGGAGATGCGCAGCGAGCCGCGGCACTTCACCCACTCCCGGGTCATGGCGTGGGTGGCGCTGGATCGGACCCTGCGTGACCAGGAGAGGCTCGGGCTCGAAGGCCCCACCGACCGGTGGCGGGCCCTGCGCCGGGACATCCACGACGAGGTCTGCCGCCGGGGCTGGCACCCCGGCAAGCTCGCCTTCACGCAGTCCTACGGCTCGCCGGCGCTCGACGCGGCGCTGCTGCTCATCCCGCTCGTCGGCTTCCTTCCGGTCGATGACGAACGCGTTCAGGGGACGGTGGCGGCCATCGAGCGGGAACTGCTCGAGGACGGCCTGGTGCGCCGCTACGACACGGCCAGCGGAGCCGACGGAATGCCCTCCGGCGAGGGCGTCTTCCTGGCCTGCTCGTGCTGGCTGGCCGACGTCTGGGTGCTCCAGGGGCGACGCGCCGAGGCCGAGGCGATCTTCGAGCGGTTGCTCGGCCTCGCAAACGACGTGGGGCTCCTCTCGGAGGAATATGATCCGACCCGCGGATGCCTGGTCGGGAACTTCCCGCAGGCCTTTTCCCACGTGGGAATCGTCAACACCGCGCGCAACCTGACGGTGCCGCGAGGCCCCGCCCGGAGGCGGACGGAGGATTGACCGCACGGATCCGGGTGGATCGACGTCAGGACACCGGTGCCACGTGAGGCCGCGCGATGCTCGCGAGCACGCGGGTGACCCGCGCCGCGTCCGTGGTGCGCGTTCCCGTGCTCGCCGCGCGCGCCAGGTCGGTCACCGAGAGCACGCCCGTCAGGACGCCCCCTTCGAGGACGGGCACGCGACGTACCTGCCGGAGCCCCATGTCGCGCTCGGCGTCGGCGACGTCCTCCTCCGGTGACGCGCTCACGAGACCGTCCCCGGCCATGGCCGCGGCCACGGTGTCGTCACCCAGCCGGTTCCCGGTCGTATAGGCGTGCATGCAGATGTCGCGGTCGGTGATCATGCCGACCACGTGTCCCTCCCGATCGATGACGGGCAGTGCCCCCACGTCCTCGTCCCACATGATACGTGCTGCCTCCCAGAGCGGCTGATCGGGACGGCACGTGTGAACCTTCATTGACATGATCTCGCGGACTTTCATGACCGCCTCCTTGCCCTCCCAGCCCGGATCCTAGGGAGGCACCACCGGTGCCGCAAAGCAACCGGGGGCGGCGCCCTGATGTGGTGCCGAGTCGAGGGAACGGCCAGGGGGACCGTCCGAGGATTCCCCATCTTCGGCGTCCGTGTAATGGACGCCCGGCTGGAGAGACAGAGGAGCAACCCCGTCGCCGGAGGATTGCATGCGCCATCGCCTCGACCCCCGTCGTGCATTGGCCGCGGCCGCCACGTCGCTGGTCCTCGTCCTGCTCCCCGGCTCCCAGGTCCGGGCCGAGGAGTCCCCCGGGGTCCTCTTCCAGGAGCTCGACCTCTCCGTCGGCGTCCCGACCGGCGTGGTCCTGTCGCTCTCCTACACGCCGACCTTCCGCCTGCTCGACGACCATCTCCGTCTCGGCCTCGGCGCCCGGTTCACGTCCTGGCTCGGCGGCAGCGGCGTCGTCTTCAAGAGCGTTTCCGACGGGGCGCAGTACACCCTCGCGGTGGATCCGGACGGCATCTACTCCCTCAACCTAATGTTCGTGGCGTCGTACCGGATCGTCTCCGGCCTCGAGGTGGGGTTGAACATCGATCTGATCGGAGCGGGGTTCGGAGGTGGCGTCACCGGCGTCTACTCCGGCTCGGGTGCCTTCGCCGGCCCGCAGGCTGCCAAGCCGGCGGGGTTCGACCTCTTCCTCTTCGGATCCGCCGACAAGGGGCAGCTCAACAGCGAGTTCTTCGCCGCGTGGTGGTTCGGTGAGGTCGGAGTCCGGGCGGGTCTCTCGCACATCATCACCGAGTACGTGACGACGCAGCCGCTCGACGGCGGGAACACCCGGTTCCGCTCCGCCATCAACCGCTTCTTCGCCAGCGTTGGCTATCGATTCTAGCCGCTCCAGTTCCGGCCCGTGCGGATCGTCCCGGCGATCTGCGGAGCGGTCATCGCGAGGAGCGCCCTCGACAACGCGATGGCGGCCGTATTAGGGGTGAGCCGGGAGGTCTCGAGAATGTCCCGACCCATTCAAGTCGCGGTCCTGGGCGCTGGCTCCTGGGGAACAACGGTCGCATCGCTGGCTTCTGCGAACGCCTCGACCGTCATCTGGGCGCGGCGGCCGGAGACGGCCGACGAGATCAACCGCGAGCACCGAAACGGCAAGTACTTCGGCGACCTGCCGCTCCATCCGGCGCTGCGGGCGACCGCCTCGCTCGAGGAGGCGGTGTCGAGCGCCGACGTCCTCGTCATCGGCGTGCCGTCGCACGTCGTGCGCGCCACGATCCAGGTTGCGTCGCGCCACCTCAGGCCCTGGGTGCCCGTGGTCAGCCTCGTCAAGGGACTGGAGCAGAAGACGCACCTGCGCATGACCGAGGTCATCGCCCAGGAGCTCCCCGGGCACCCGGCGGGGCTCCTCGCCGGGCCCAACATCGCCCGCGAGGTCCTGCAGGGCATGGCCGCCGCCGCGGTGATCGCGATGCCCGATCCCCATGTGTCGCGATCGCTGCAGCCCCTCTTCTGCTCGCGCTGGTTCCGCGTGTACACGAACGACGACGTCGTCGGCTGCGAGCTCGGTGGACCGCTGAAGAACGTGGTCGCCATCGCCGCAGGCATGGCCGAGGGCTTCGGGGTGGGCGTGAACACGCGTGCCACGGTCATCACGCGTGGCCTGGCCGAGTTGACGCGATTCGGCGTGGCCTTCGGCGGCCGGCCGGAGACCTTCGCCGGACTGACGGGGCTGGGCGACCTCATGGCCACCTGCATGAGCCCGCTGTCGCGCAACCGGCAGGTGGGCGAGCGGCTGGCCCAGGGCCAGACGACCTCCGAGATCGTGGCCTCGATGAACATGGTGGCCGAGGGCATCAAGACCAGCGCCGTGGTGATGGAGCTGGCCGGCCAGCGGGGACTCGAGATGCCGATCGCCGCGGAGGTGGATGCCGTGATCCGGGGGGAGCGCACCGCGGAGCGAGCCTTCCGCGGATTGCGGCGGGTGGCGCCCGGGTCGGAGTCCGATGCGGCGGCGTGACCGTTCCGGCCCGACCCGGCCGCGTGCTATTCCTGGAACCTCGATCCGGCCGGCTGCACCCTGGAGCCGGCCGACCTGGGAGGTTCCGAATGCCGAACTGGGAGAAGGAAGCAGACGCCCTGCACGCCTCCGGCGCCAGGCACGCGCTCATCCTGTCGGGGTCGAGCGACGCCCTCGGGCAGATCGCGGAGGGCATCGCGCGCGCGCTCGCGCCACGCCAGCTCCGCATCTCCTCCGCGGGCACGGCCCGGGGCGCCGTCGACCCCATCGTCGTGCGCGTGCTCGCCGAGCTCTCGGTGGAGGGCTCAACCCTCAAGACCCGCACGCTCGACGAGGTCGACGTGACCGGGGTGGGGGCGGTCGTGGTGCTCTCGGACGCGGACCCAACACCTCCCGCGTTGCACGGGGTCCTCCGCGTGCACTGGCCGCTCACGGACCCGGCCCGGGGGGGCGGTACGGAGGAGGAGCGGGTGGCGCGCTACCGGGCCGTCCGCAACGAGCTCCGGCGCAGGCTCATCCGCGTGTTCGCCCGGGAGGCGTTGCCGACCGAGGCGACCGCGACCTTGACCACGTCCATCGGACCTGCGTCGGGCGACGACATGGACGCCATCCGGAGGTTGCTCGTCGCGGCGCTCCTGCCGTCGGGCGACGTGGGCGGCCCGGACCAGCGCTTCATCGTGGCCCGCCAGGACGGGCGGATCGTGGGTTGCGCCGGACTCGAGTCCTTCGGCGAGGACGGCCAGCTCCGCTCCATGGCCGTCCACTGGACCAGCCGCAACGCCGGGCTGGGGACGAGCCTGCACGGACGGCTCCTCTTCGAGGCCGTGCAGGCCGGGGTCCGGAACCTGTACGTCGTCACCACGACGGCCGCAGACTTCTTCACGCGCCAGGGCTACGCCAAGGTCCGGCCGGCCGACGTTCCACCCGGGGTGCTGGCCTCCGAGGAGTACGCCGCCTTCGTGCCCGGCGGAGGCGTGGTCATGTCGAGGAAGGTGATGAGGTAGAACGGCCAGGGTGAACGTCGACTGACCCAGGTAGGCAGCATCGATGACGCCCTTGGTCAGGAGGAATATTCAATGGTTCCGGTCCGGCCCGGTCCTTCGGGCCGAGAGGTGAGCGTCGGCGCGCTCGCAGGGCTAGGAAATCTCTCCAGGACGGCACCCCATGTCCATTCACGGCGACGGCGACAACGGCCAGAAGCGGCGCAAGCCGGCACTCGAGGATCTCCACGAGGTCCTCTCGAGCGCGAAGGGGCGGCTCGGGCGGCTGGCCTCGGGCGGAGGACGGCACGCGGCGGCCATCGTTGCCGTGCTGGCGGTGGTGGTGGGGCTCTCCACGTCCTACTACACCGTCCCCAGCGACTCCGTTGCCGTCATCCAGCGCTTCGGGAAGTACCTCCGGGACGTGCCGTCCGGACTCCACTTCAAGCTGCCCTTCGGGATCGACCGGGCCACGATCGTCCCCGTCAAGCGGCAGCTGAAGCAGGAATTCGGGTTCACGACCCCCGGCGCCACCGATCCCTTCCAGGGCGCGCGCACTCACGATGGCAAGCGCGAGACGCAGATGGTGACGGGCGACCTCAACGCAGCGCTGGTGGAATGGGTGGT
The DNA here is from genome assembly GCA_963802065.1 of uncultured delta proteobacterium. Taxonomy (GTDB): domain Bacteria; phylum Myxococcota; class Myxococcia; order Myxococcales; family Anaeromyxobacteraceae; genus CAIOAK01. The sequence continues at coordinate 666,013 of CAWDHF010000012.1, forward strand.
GCAGTACCGCATCCTGGAGCCCTCCAAGTTCCTGTTCGAGGTCCGGGAGCCCGCCGAGACCCTGCGCAACGTCTCCGAGTCGGTGATGCGGGAGGTCGTCGGGGATCGAACCGTCGACGAGGTCATCACCATCGGCCGCCAGGAGATCGAGACCGAGGCGCTCGTGAAGATGCAGGAGCTCTCCACCAAGTACGCCATGGGGATTGGCATCGACCAGGTCCAGCTGAAGAACATCAACCCGCCGCTGCCCGTGCAGGAGTCGTTCAACGAGGTCAACCAGGCGCAGCAGGAGAAGGAGAAGCTCATCAACGAGGCGAGGCGCGACTACAACAAGGTGATCCCCCTGGCCGAGGGCGAGAGGGACCAACGCATTCGCGAGGCCGACGGCTACCGCCTCAAGCGGATCAACGAGGCGGAGGGCGATGCGGCCCGCTTCACCGCGCTGCTCGCCGAGTACAAGAAGGCGCCCGAGGTCACCCGGCGCCGCATCTACGTCGAGACCATGCAGGAGATCCTGCCGGGCATCCACTCCAAGGTCGTCGTCGACGACCGGGTGCGGGGGATCCTCCCGCTCCTCGATCTCGCTTCCCGGGCGAAGGAGCAGCCATGAGCGTGGGAAAGACGGCGGCCGTGCTGGTCGTCCTGGCGCTCGTCCTCTTCGTCGCGGCGAACTCCATCTACACCGTGACCGAGGTCGAGCAGGTCATCATCACCCAGTTCGGCAAGCCGGTCGGGCGCCCGGAGACAACCGCCGGCCTCAAGGTCAAGACGCCCTTCATCCAGGAGGTCAATTCCATCGACAAGCGCGTCCTGGAATGGAACGGCAACCCCTCGGACATGCCGACCAAGGACAAGCTCTACATTTCGGTGGACCTCTTCGCCCGCTGGCGAATCACCGATCCGCTCCAGTACTTCCTGCGCCTCCGGGACGAGCGCAGCGCGCAGTCCCGGCTGGACGACATCCTGGGAAGCGAGACGCGCAACGCGGTCGCCAAGCACGAACTCATCGAGATCATCCGCACCACAAGGGATCGCAAGCCCCTGAGCGACCCGCTCCTCACCACCGCCGAGGACAGGCTGGACATGGGCGCGCTGGTGCCGATCCAGAAGGGCCGCAAGCTGGTCGAGCGCGAGATCTTCGCGGCGGCCGCTGACAAGGTGCGGGTCTTCGGCATCGAGCTGCTCGACATCCGCTTCAAGCGCATCAACTACAACGAGAGCGTCCGTCCCAAGATCTACGAGCGCATGATCAGCGAGCGCCGCCGGATCGCCGAGCGCTTCCTCTCCGAGGGCAACGGAGAGGCCGCGCGAATCCGCGGGGACCGCGTCCGCGACCTCAACAAGATCCAGTCCGAGGCGTACCGGGCGGTCGAGGAGATCCGCGGCGTGGCGGATGCGAAGGCCACGGAGATCTACGCGAAGGCCTACAACCAGAGTCGCGTGGCGGTGGAGTTCTACGAGTTCACCCGGACCATGCAGGCCTACAAGTCGATCATGGCCCAGAACACGACGCTGGTCCTGTCGACCGACAGCGACCTCTTCCAGTTTCTCGAGGGGATGGCCCCGGACCACCGCCCGTCGCGGGGAGCCGTCACCCGGCCCCAGGAAGGCTCACGATGAGGAGAGCCAGGCCCGTTCCAGGAGGGACGCAGGCCGTGATCGTGCTGTGCGCCGTGCTCGCAGGGGTCGCCATCTCAAGCTGAGCTTCCTCGCGCTCGTGGCCAGTTCTACCTGACGCGTTCGAGCGCGCTCCTCGATCAGTTCCGTCCCGTCGCCGGGTCCCCGGGGAGCCGCAGCTCCTCGAGCACGTCGTCGGCGAACTGGGCGACCAGCGTCACGGCCTGGGTCAGGTGCTCCGCGCGGAAGGGGAGGGCGGGGAAGTCGACGCCCAGGAAGACGCTCCTCCCCACGTAGATGACCCGGACCACGGGGAGGCGGCTGTTCACGTGGTGGATCTGGGCCAGGAGGTCCTCGCCCCCCTCGACGTCGGAGAGGAGGTGGATGTGGACGCGAACGTACTGTGGCCTCTCGTACGGGCGGATCCAGCCCATGCGGCTCCCGACGGGAACGTGAAGGGCGCCGTCCTCATCGTAGGCGAGGGAGCCCTGCCCGCTTCCGGCTCGCGCGGCGGCGAGGACCCTGGCGCGCAGCCTGTCGAACTCGGTGGGCCGCCCTGGCTTCACGGGCGCCTTCGCCTTGGGAGTGGGCGTGCGCCGCGCGATGGGGAGCGCAGGGAGGGTGACCGGGTGCCCGTCGTCGTCGAAGGCCTCGTACTCGAGGTCGGCCGGGCTGCCGACGCGGTGGACCTCGGCGAGGGTGCGGACCGCGAAGCGCGCGACCTCCGCGCACGAGTACGGGCGAGGGAACTCGCGGAAGTGGTTGGGGGAACCCTTCGGCGCGTCAGGGGGCGAGTCAGGGGCGCGGGTGGGGGCGGCCCATCCCAGGCAGAGGAGCTCCGCCAGCTGCCCCACGTCGAGCTCCTCGTCCGGCCCGAGGTAGGCGTTGCTGACGGTCTCGGCGAACACGCCGTCGTCCGAGCTGACGTGGAACTGGACGAAGCGGTGGCCCGCCTTGGCCGCCACGATCAGGAACTCCTCCCTGAGCACGGAGAGCGCCGAGGCCAGGGCTTCCTCGAAGGCCTCCCAGCCGGTGGCCTGCGCCGGGGGTGGGGCGGATTCACTCGAGGCCGACTGGACGGTCCGTTCGTTCATCTCTCACCTCCGGGTGAAAGCGTACGCAGGGGACGGACACCCGTCCGCGCGTGGCTATCCCTTCCCGCGCCGAGCCCGGGCGAATCGCTCGACGAAGTCCTCCTGGTCGCGGACCTCGACCGCGCCCGGGCGCGCCGCGCGGACGAGCCCGATCGCATCCGCCGGGTCACGCCCGCGGGCCACCAGGCAGCAGGCAGCGATGGTCCCGCTGCGCCCCAGGCCCCCGCGGCAGTGGACGACGACGGTCTCGCCGGCCGCCATCGCACCGACGATGTCGTCGGCGAGCCGTGCGGTGCCTTCCATGTCCGACGGCGCGGTCACGTCGGGGATCGGGAACCACACGGTTCGCAACCGTAGGCGGCGCGCCGTGGGCAGGAGTTCGGAAACCACGAGCTTCTTCATCTCGAAGTCCTCGAGCAGGGTGACGAGGACCTTCGCGCCGTAGAAATCGCGGAGCCGGAGCAGGTCGTCACGAACGAGGGTGTCGGAGGCGTGGTCCAACCCCGGGCGCCACTTCCCGGGGGCGATGGTGAGGCCGAGCCGGCCCGGGAGGCCGTGGGAATCTGGTGCGAGGAAATCCACGCGGATCGAGCTATCGGGCATCGTCATCCCCCCGGTGCGGGTTTCACGGGGGCGCAAGGGTCCCGTCGGAATTCGGCTCGCCGGATTGCGAGCCTTGCGCGCAACTCCCGCACCTCGTCGGCGTCGGTTCCCTGGTACGCATCCATCTCCGCGATCAGCTCGTCGGCGCCACGAAGCAGGCTGGGGATGATCATGTAGGTCATCGGGTACCACTGGCGCTGGAGCAGGCTCGGCTCCATCCGGGCGAAGCGTTCGCGAAACCCGGCCAACCCCGGAAGCGCTGCGGCCGGGCCCGTCGCCGGTGTCGTCACCCAACGCCGGACGCCCAGCTGGACGAGCCGGCCCTCCCAGACGTAGCCCCGGGCCTCGTGCCTGGCCTCGCAGGCAGATCCGCTACCGCTCGTGAAGATGAAGGCCCTCCCGCCGTTCCCCTTCGGGAGGTGAGGCCTGTCCTGGACGAAGAAGATGCTCTGGAAGTCGTCCGAGATGCGCACGATGGTCCCCGCGTACACCTGCTCCTTGAAGAGGAAGGTCAGGCCCATTCCGACGAAGGGAACCAACGCCAGGCCGGCCTCAGGCACGCGCGGTCCCCGGGACGCCGAACGGCGCCGACGCGGCGCCCGCCGCCAGGCCCTCGATGCGGGCCAGCTCGGCGCCCTCCACGTCGCCGCGAGCCGTCGCCACGGCAGCCTTCGCCTCCCAGGCCGCCTTCGACGCGGGGTAGAGGAGAGCCGCCGCGTCGGCGATGGCCGCTGCAGCGGGCACGTTGCCCGTGGCGAGGTGGTAGCGCGCCATGGCGGCGTGCGACTCGACCTCGGCGGAGTTCGCCCCGACCAGGATCGCGTAGAGGCGCGGCGTGGAGGGGTCGTCGACGGCGCGCTCCGGGGAGGACAGCGCGTCGCGGATGCGCCGGGTGATGACCTCGAAGGACTGGTGGATGGGAGGCGCCAGAGGGTCCAGGGCGAGTGCCGCGGTCACGTTCTCGAAGGCCATCTCCAGTTCTCCCGTGTAGTCGGATGCGACGGCGACTCCCCAGAGCAGGTGGGCCGACTCGACGCCCGCCTCGCGCGCCTCGGCCAGGACCTCGCGGAAGACCTTCAGGGCCTCCGCCGGGTTCCGCTCGTCCAGCAGCTCGAATCCCCGCTTCAGTCCTGCGAGGAGGTGCTTCGTGTGCTTGTCGATCATCTGCGACCGCCTTTCCTGGAAGGGTGTCCGGGACGTGCGGTCCCGGTCCGGTGACGAGGTCACCGGTGGAGGGGGACGCGCGGCCGGGCTACCGCCGCGCGCGACCTGGGCCAGGCGGCCGGCTTACGTTGGAAACGAGGTCATGCGGGCTCCATCGCACACGGCATTGCCACAACCCCGGGTGAACCGGGAGCTGGCCGAGGGTCGCAGGGCCGTGGCCCTACCGCTCGTCGTGATGGACTTGCTGTTCTTCGCGGGGTTGCTGGTCACAGAAATGAGTCTACCCGGGGGACGGACATGAGGCGGCGTGCCCTTGTGGAGGAGCGGGCCGCGGGCTGACGGACGCCTCGCACAGGGCTGGGAACGTGTGCAACCCCTGGCCTTCGGATTCGTAGGCTGGGGTCCGTTCGCTTGCCAAGTTGTGCTGTCCTTGCAGAACAGCACGTTACGCTGGGTGAGATCGTTGTCAACCTTGCCCGGCTTGCCCAGTTCCACCATCCTGTGGCCCGAGAATGGCCCGAAGGCGGCCGGTACCCACGGGGATGGCAAGTGGCTAAGCGAGACAGAAGCCGCAAGAACGAATCACCCGCCGCTCTGCCAGGGGCAGAGCAGCAAGCGCCATTGGCCCTAGAGGAGGTCAGGGCGGCCCTGCTCGACCTCCTCGCCGTCGCTGACGTGGGAGCGACGGCCGAACAGCGTGGGCACACGCCGATAGTCGATCGAGGCCGCGAGAGCTTTCGAGACATCGCAAAGCAGCTTCGTGCCCTCCGTCAGGCCGACCCTCAACGAACAAAGGTCTCGGGCAAGCTCGGGGAGCCGAACTTCGAACGTCATCGCCTCGGCCATGTGCGTCGCCATTTCGATTTCCGATGCAGTGCAGCACATCGAATGGAAATGACCCGGGCGCGCGACAACGAACTAGTAGTCCAGCTCCACGAAGTGCTCTACGTCTTGATGCCGGAACTGGGAGCTCCCAAGGAGATTGTCGCTCAGGCCGTAAGCACCATACGCGACAGGGCGATTCTCGCGGAGGATCCGGCTGAGGAAGGCCAAGCGGACGGCGAGGACTACCCAGACCTCCACGACTGGCTGGTGCCTCGGGTCGACGACGACGCGGGCGAGGGTGAAAGCAAGGGTCGCCGCGAACAGGCCAACGATGCGGCCGGAGACATTCTCGAAGAAGTCCTCCGATTGTGCGGATACAAGGGACCGGCGAGCACGTCTCGTGGCAGCACGTCCGAGTACGCGACGAGGTTTGACGCTGCACGACTAGCAATGAACGCGCTCGAGGTGTCGGAGTGCCAGTCCCTCACGCTGCTGGCGACGCTCTTCGGTGTGCCCCTGCGCGATGCACCGTGGGTCGCGTTTCGATTCCGACTGCTTCTGCAAGGGAAGGACCTGGAAGACATCGCCAGGGAAGAATGGGTAGACAACCCTGAACTGCCGCCACCCACCGAATACAGGCTGCCAAAGATTCAGGAGTGGAGACGCATTCGCGACTCCGTCCGCGGACGACTCGTTGAGGCGGGCCGACCAGAGGGCCCAGCGACGGAAGTTGAGGCGGCCAGGCTGACGGCAATCCATCTTCGGCGATTCGTGCGCAAGTTCGCCGGACGGAGCATCCCAAAGGGCCAGCGCACCACGTGGGCGCATGACCAATTCGACCCGGAGCATTTCCCCGACGTGAGACAGGCGTTGAAGCCAAGCCAAGAAGGCGGGGGGAGCGCAACGTGGGACGAGCTTGTCGAGGGTCTTGCCGGGATCATCGGTGACGACCTATCTCTCGCAACCATCGCAACACCGGAAGTGATGCGTGGGGCGATCGAAGAGTTCTGCGAGACCCTGAGCTTGCTCGACGAGCACGGCCTGGCGACGGCTCCCCGGTTCAAACGACGGGGCAAGCGACGCTCTCGGAAGAAGTGAATCACCTTCCACTCGGGAGGACCGGCCGCGCAGGGAACCCAGTAAAGCCCTGTCGCGACAGGAGAAGTGGGCATACCGCATTTCCCAGGCGCACCGGTTCCTCCCAACTCCCTCCAGCGATCCGCGGGAATGAGTGGAGGGCTGGCAGAGACTGGGGTCGGGCATCGTCATGGCGTTCCCAATCAAGGGAACTCGAACAAGGAGTTCAGCCATGATGAAGACGGTCGAAACGACGAACGGGACCATTCTCACTTCGGAGCAGGCCAAGAACAGCGATGAGGCGATTGCGCGAATCAAGGCGGAGTGGCTCAAGGCCGACAAGTCGGACGTCAGCGCGCGGTACGGAATCGCCAAGATCGCGGTCGAGCTGAAGGACACCTCCAAGTATGGCGACAGAGCCCACGCGCGCGTGGATGAGTCGCTCGGCCGGGGAAACTCGACGCTCTACGCGTATGCGAAGGTGGCTGAGACCTGGAACGCTGAGGAGTTCGCGGTGGTCTCGGGCAAGCTCAACGACAAGGGCATGGCGCTGTCCTGGTCACACTGGGAGCTCCTCGCCACCGTTGGCGACGGCCGGGCGCGCCGCCCCCTCCTCGAGCAGACGCTCCGCGAGTGCTTGACGGTCAGGGAGCTGCGGGCGGCTATCAAGGAGGGTGACTCGTCGGGCGACCCCGCGGAGGCCGGAAGCGACCCTGTCCAGAGTCTCGAGAGCAAGGCCCAGAGCAAGCTCACCCGGCTGCTCTCCTCGATGGAGAGGGAGGCCCGTGCCGTCGAGGACGCCCTCCTTCCCATGATCAGTGCCGCCAACTCGAAGTTGACCGACTTGGAGCTGTCCGAGTTCCGCGCCACGCTGAAGAGCATCGAGGCTGCCGAGAACACCCTGGACCGCCTGAAGAATCAGTTGAGGAAGGCCACCGGAGAGGCCGCGGACGCGCATGCGCCTCCGCCGATCCCTGCGATCAAGGCAAGCGTTCGCAAGCGGGCGGGCAAGACGCACGCCCCCGACCAGCACGCGATGAGGGCGTAGGCGCTCAAAGCGGTTCTTGACGTCAAGAATAGACCTGGGTCGAGACGCCTGTGGGGGAGCGGAGGGAGGTCAAGGCCTCCCCACAGGCACTCCGCTCCGAACCACCGTCCACTCAACTCCAAGAACGAAGCTCACCATGCCCCACGACATGCCGATCTCTTGCGCAAAGAAGCTCCACGGAATCCTCACCGACCTGTGGCCGCTCATCCAGACCCAGAACGTCGCTGTCATCGTTGACTCGGCTTCTTGGGTAGACGGCTCCGCTGGCTTCCACCTGGACAACCCCGATCTCATGGACCAGTACATCGAGAGCCTTCCACCCGACCATCCAGCCCGCGCCCTCATCGAGCCTCGGTACCCCGCCCATCTCCTCGTGATGGACTACCCGTCGGCGGCGGCCCACGGCGCCTGGAGGGAACTGCTGCTGACCGGCCTGCACGAGTTCGCGCACGCCATCCGTAACGAGCTGGCCGAAGGTCTATACCCCGACTTCCACACGCTCAAGGCGATCAGCGGGTACCTGGAGAACCGCCTGGGAGAGACCATGGGCACCGACGCGGCGCCCCCGGCAATCTTGCTCGTCACGGACGAGTTGATGAGCGACGTCGAGTTCCACCTGTTCCAGTGGGAGGGATCTAAGAACAAGCCTCTGTTCGGCGATTGGGTCGTCCGCACGTTCCAGCACGACGGCGGCCACGACCTGCTCTTCTACCTTGTGCTCTACATGCTGGAGCGGGAGGCCACGGACCGGGGCTACTTCAAGAACGAGGTCGAGGTGACCAGGTCGGTCTACAAGCCTCCGTCCTGACGGGGCCAAAGCACGGACCGAGGAACGATCTCGAGAATGGAAGACGAGCTCCCGGAAGTGGCACCCGGGAGCTCGTGCTCATGGCAGGTGGAGAAGCCAGTCCAGGGCCTCGCCCGCCGTCACCGCACCGGATTCCTGGGGCGGCTGGTGCGCCCGGATGAACCAAGCCAATACGTCGACCGGGACCTGGGTGACGTACTCGTAGGGCGGGTCCAGCCGCCTCCAGTAGCCGGACTTGTCGTTCAGATGAACGACGACGTTCCGGCGGTGCATCTTGCGTTTCCCGAACCAGTTGTAGGCAAGAATGTTGAAGATGTAGGCGGCGCGAGAGATCTGCTCGTACGGAGGAAATGCCGCCTGGGCAGCGGTCTCCGGGCTCCAGTTCTTGGTCTCCAGTAGGAAGACGCAGCGGGGGCCGACGACCACGTGGTCGATCTGAGCGCTGCGTACTCGAACGCCGAGGCGGGTGCGCCACCTCACGCTCCTGCCGAGGTCGACCACGACGTCGTTCACGACGGAGAACTCGTCCGAGAGCGCGCCCAGCGCTTCGAGGACCTTCTCCTCGCCCCTCGCGCCCAGGAACCAGCCCTTGTTCGACTCGATGTAGCGCTTCGCATCGAGGTACGGGGCGATGCGCGCGCCCACGACAGCGGACATGTTTCGCTCAATCTTGTCCGCCCTGATACGAAGGCGTTCCATTCGAGCAAGGTCGCTTCGAAAGGGACGCCTCGCCTCGTGTTCAAGTTGGTTGGTGAGCTTGCGAAACCGAAGGCGCAGCCTTAGCCAGCGGGGGATGCGGAGGAGCCCCCTGACGCGGTTACGCGAGATCTCGGACGCGACGTTGTGGATCTCCAGTGGGAGCTCGTCGCGCTCCTTCGATAGCTCCAGCTCCTGTTCACGGACGCGCAACGCGATGGACTGTTCCACCATCGACGCTCCGTCCCGTGCGACGTCGGCCGTGGCCCGCTGGAACTGCTCCTCCTGAGCGCGCTTTTCCGCGAGCAGGTGGTCAATGCGGCCGAACAGCCTCTCGGCATCGGCAAAGGTCCTGACGTCTGGCAAACCGAGGGCTTGCAGGTCATGAATGAGCTTCGCGGTGCATCCAGAAGACCTGAAGAATCGGGCCATGCGGAGCGAGTCTGGCTCGGTGAAGCCGTTGGATCAGTGGCGGAGCCAACGCAAGGCTCAGCCTCTCAAAGTGAACGAGTGCCTGCCTCTAGAGATGGAAGGCCCCCCAATGCGGATAGTAGCAGCCTCGGGCCAGAGACCTGACGAATCAGACCTCTCGAGGGAGGTGTGTCAGGCTGCTGGACCCCATCGCCGCACCCACTCGGGCAAGAGCGGGGTTCCGAGCTTCCACTCGATGGTGATCGGCCTTTCGCCGGTGTGCTTCGCTGGGGCTACTGGCCCCAAGTAGCGGAATGCCTGCGTTAGGCCTCGTGCGTCCTTCTTGGCGTCACGAACAAAGAGAAGTGGTGTAGTTCCCTCCTCGCTCGGCTGAATCAGACGAAGGCCCGCTGGCTCGTCTGCTCGCGTGCTCGCCTTCGATTGCCACTGAAAGAGGGTCTCGCCCAGTGGGAAGTCCTTGTATTGAAGGTGCTCGTGCTTCTGATCCGTCTTATCGAGCGTGGTCAGGAGAAGATCGTAGCGGCTATCGCCAACCTTCTCGACGCCCGTGTAGAAGCGTCGGTAACGTCCGTCGGTCCCCGCGATCATGGCGAAAGCAGCCGCCAATTCAACATCCAGATAGCGTCCATGCACGACGAGAGGGACGTTCGGCTCAAGCATCCCGAGGCGGGGGAGGGAGTCTGCGCGCCTCTCCAACACCGGGAGTAGCTGGCGGATCTCCTCGCGCAAGACCGCCTGCGATCGCCAGGCCGCGAGCCGTTCATCGAATCTAGCTGCCTCGTACGGGCCGTAGATGACCACAAACAGCATGGCTGCAAGCCGCCTGTCGGCCTCGCTCACCGGCTCCTGGAGGGCGAGCAGCTTCTTCCACGCACCAAGACGCAATGAATCCGAAACGTGCAGCAGGTTCTGTACATTCGCCAGTGCAGCGAGCTCCGCCTCGTCGGTGGATAGGGTCGCGATTCCGGCCTCCGCTCGCAGCGACGCCCACGAACGCTTGCCTCGGTAGACGTCCGATGCGTCAACTTCGGTCTCCTCGAGGAACTGTTCCAGGGTCCACCCAGCGTCCTGATGTGCCTGAAGTAGCGTCCGGAGGCCCCTGGCGTCCGACGGAATGGCCCGTGCCACTCGCTCGAGGATGTCCTGCTGTGCCTTCTCCTCGAACATCAGGACACAGCCGGAAGGTATCCGCCCTGACCCCGTCTGAACGAACTCCCGCAGCTCCCGTGGCGTCTGGCCGAGGAGCTCCCGAAGGTGCCTGTCGAAACGGAAGCTCGGGTGCTGGCGCCCCGTTACGTCGAGCACCGTCAGGATGTCCTTGTCCCGTGCTCGCCGGAGGCCGCGCCCAAGCTGTTGCAGGAAGACAGTGGTGCTCTCCGTGGGCCGGAACAGGAACAGTGTGTTCACGTCCGGGATGTCCACGCCCTCATTGAAGAGGTCCACGACGCATAGGACCTGAATGCGGCGACCTGCGAGGTCATCTTTGGCACGTCGTCGCTCCTCGTCGGGGGTGTCGGCGGTCAACGCGCGGGCCGGCAAGCCCAGCTTGCACAGCTCCTCCGCCACCACCCGTGCGTGTGCCTTGTCCACGCAGAATGCCAGCGCGCGAACTTCTTGCTTGCGCCCGACGTGCTCGCTAACGGCCCGCGCCACAGCCCGCACCCAGAAGTCGCGTGCGGTGATGAGACGCCGGGAGAGGTCCGAGTCGACGTAGCCCCCAGCTACCCACCGAGCATCCGAAAGGTCGACCCCGTCCACGTCGAGCACGAAGTACCGAAACGGTACCAGTACCTGCTGCTGGATGGCGTCCCAGACACGGAGGTTGCCTACGTAGGGGCGGGGGAAGTGGGTCTCGAAGACCCTCCCGTCGGCCCGCTCCGGCGTCGCCGTGAGTCCCACGAGCTCGCGCGGTCTCAGATGCTTCAGCAGGTCGTCATAGGTCTTGGCGGCGGCGTGGTGTACCTCGTCCACGATCACGTGCTGAAAGTGGTCAGGCACAAGCGCATCGGCGCGGTCGAGGGACTGAATCGATGCGAAGACGTGGCGGCCGTCCTCGGGACGAAGCCCGTCCACCCAAAGTTCGCCAAACCCCTTTAGCCCCAGCACCTCGCGGAACACGCGCCGGGACTGCTCCAGAATCTCGCGCCGATGCGCCACGAAGAGGAATGTGTCCACCTCGCCGCGATCCCGAAGGCGCTGGTAATCGAAGGCCGCGATTAGGGTCTTGCCGGTGCCCGTCGCCGAGACCACTAGGTTCTTCCTGCGCCCGACAGCGCGGGCTTCGTCCAACTCCCGGAGGATTGGCTTCTGCCACTCCTTGGGCTCGAGCTGGAGCCCCAGAAACGTGCCGTCCCGGTCCGGCTCTGTCAGGGCGCGTGCGAGGCGACGCGACGCCGCATCGGTGCCGTCGAACGGCTCGAACCGGTCGGCGTCCACCCAGTAGCTCTCGAAGACACCCGCCATCTCATCAAGGAGCGAGGGCTGATCGATCTGGGAGATGCGGACATTCCATTCGAGCCCTTCCGTCTGTGCCGCGTGCGACAGATTGGAGGAGCCCACGTAGCCCGTGGAATAGCCGGTGTCGCGATGGAAGAGCCACGCCTTGGCGTGAAGGCGGGTCGTCCCCTCGTCGTAGGAGATGCGGACCTCTGCGCCGAGCTTCTTGAGCAACTCAACGGCCTTCACCTCCGTGGCGCGCATGTACGTGGTCGTGAGCACCCGCAGTGTCCGACCGCGCTGGACGTGCCGTTCGATCTGGCGCCGGAACGCGTCTAGGCCACTCAGCTTGATGAAGGAAAGAAGGAGGTCGATTCGGTCGGCGCTCTCGAACTCGCTCGCCAGGTGGGCGAGGACACTCTCGCCGTGGGCGTTAGTGACCAGTCCGGACGAAAGGAGTGATCCACGGGGCGGCGCTAGCTTGCCGGAGGGGAGGCCTGGTGTGACGGTTGTGATTCGGCGGAGGATGCGCTCGCGGAGCACCGCTTCGCCGGTGCGGAAGAGGCCCTGGCCCTCGAGAGCCGCGAGCATGGCCTGGGCGGCGGCGATCTTGTCGAGCGCGCTTGTCTTCGACTCGATGGCGATCCGAGCGGCGTCCCGGACCAGGGTGACGAGCTGCTCGTCTACGTCCGAATCCTTGGCGACGTAGGCCAGATCGACGACGTGTGTTCTGGCAAGCCCATCGAGGCGTGCCTCCAGGGACTCGGAGACGATCTCGTCGTAGACGCCGGAGTGGAGGGCAGCCTGGGTGCGACGCCAGATAGACATGCCGGAAGCCCCCGTTCAGAGACGAATGTTGCGAACGGTACCACGCGCAGGGACACAATCCGTGAGCTCCGTCAATGCTCAGTGGGACTGTCCGTGGAGCGTGTACAATCCCTAGTCGTGCGCGGATACGTCGCTACCACGGACCAGGACTGGTTCACCTTCCTCCGCGGGCGGCAGCCCCTCGACGAGGTGAACTTCTGGCAACCCTCAGCGCACGGCTTCAATGCGCCCGCAGGAACACCCTTCTTCTTCAAGCTGAAGGCTCCGCACAATGCCATCGGAGGCTTCGGGATCTTTGCCCGCTACGAAGCGGCCACGGTACGGCTCGCCTGGGACGCCTTCGGGGTGAAGAACGGGGCCGCGAACCCGGCGGCGATGGCTAGCCGCGTCGGACGGTATTCGGAGCCGAGCCGGGACCCCACTCACCGGATCGGCTGCATCATGGTTTCGAGTCCGGTCTTCTTCAGCGACGACGAGTGGATTCCCCAGCCGATCGACTGGAAGCCGAACATCGTGTCGGGGGCCGGGTACGATCTTGCTGTAGGGGAGGGGCGCCGCATCTGGGAGGCGTGCCTCGCACGCGGCACGGGAGCGCTGAAGCCCGGTCAGCCAGCGACCGTCGCGGACGCCCCTGAGGCTCGATACGGGGAGGCAGTCCTGGTTCGCCCCCGGCTCGGTCAGGGTACCTTCCGCGTAGCCGTCACCGGCGCCTACGGCGGCGCGTGCGCTGTCAGCGAAGAGCACTCCTTGCCCGTGCTCGAGGCAGCGCACATCCGACCGTACGGCGACGAGGGGACGCACGAGGTCGTAAACGGGCTCCTGCTTCGCGCCGACATCCACCGGCTCTTCGACGCGGGGTACGTGACGGTTACTCCCGACCGTCGCTTCGTCGTGAGCCGACGCCTCGCGCAGGAGTGGGAGAACGGAAAGGCCTACTACGCGATGGAGGGCCGGGCGATCCGACTTCCTGAGCGGCCCGGCGATCGGCCGGACCCGGAACTTCTCCGCTGGCACAACGAGAACGTCTTCGAGAGATCGGCGGCGTAGCGTGGACGTCGCGACGGTCACCACGTCAGACGGGTCGCTGCTACACGCAGTTCGCTCCGCGCTCGACGGAGCCGACCGCGCCTTCCTCTGCGTCGCCTTCGTCCAAGAGAAGGGGCTCCACCTGATCGGGACAGAACTCGAGAACCTCAGGCGAAGGAGGGTGCCGGCCCGTCTGCTCGTCACCACGACCTTCGAGACGACCACCGGGTCGGCTCTGGCCATGGCCAAGGGGCTCGGTCTCGATGTGAGGGTGCTGAACCCTGGTTCGGGCAAGACCTTCCACCCCAAGCTCTACCTCGCCGAGGTCGGGGAGGGCGCCAGCGCCGTGATCGGGTCTGCCAACCTGACGGGCGGCCTCGCCACAAACCTGGAGGCGGGCGTTTCCCTGCGAGGCAGCCTTCGAGACGAACCGCTCGCCGCTGCCTGGTCCTGGGCCGAGCACCTCTGGGCCGATCCGCGCGTCGAGCCCTGGGTTCCGCGGGCTGCCGAGGCAGCCGAGGAGCCATTCGAGCCGGACCTCTACCGACTCCTGAAGGCAGAGGTGCTAAGGGACCGGGTGTTCCGTACCATCTCGCAAGGCCGGATGAACCGCGTCGTCGAGCTGACGCCCGTCGAAGCCCTTGTGGAGACGGAGCGCTCCAGGGCAAGGACAGGTGGTGCCGAATCAATCCCAGCCTGGATGTTTAACCTGGCCTGGGACAGGCTGAGGGCGTTCGGCTCCCTGACGAATAGGGAGCTCTGCGACGACATGCGAGTCCACCGCTCGGCCGCGGTGTGCGCCATGCTGGCCAGAGTTCCGGGCGTCGAGCGAATCCCGGGAAGGGAGGTCGCGCTTCGATGGACCAAGTAGAGATGACAACCTGCCCCTTCTGCGCCCACATTGCCTCCGCCGCGGCCCTCATCGCGGATGGTTCGGCCGTCGCCATGCCCGATGGGTTTCCACTCAACCCGGGCCACACTCTTGTCGTCCCCCGCCGCCACATTGGCGATCTCTTCTCCCTTTCCCCTGTGGAGCAGGCCGACGTCTGGCGCCTGGTCGCCCGGGTCCGAGAGCGTATTCTCCGGGAACACAGACCCGACGGGTTGAATGTCGGCCTCAACGTTGGCGCAGCCGGGGGCCAGACCGTCGACCACGCCCACGTACACGTCATCCCGCGATTGCAGGGCGACGTTGACGACCCGCGCGGAGGCGTCCGCTGGGTCGTTCCGTCCCGCGCCGCTTACTGGAAGGACGGAACGTGAACGGCGACCGCGCCGCTCTCACCCTCGCGGAGAAGGTGCTTGCCATCCTTGAACTGGGGAGCTTCTCCGCCACCTACAAGTACGCTCTTTTCACCGGCATCCTCGACCTCTGCATCGAGAAGCAGGCGGACGGTGGCGGACCTCCCACGATCCTCACGACCGAGGAACTAGCGGGAAAGGTTATCGACCTCTACTGGCCCCACACGACGCCATACGAGGGGAGCGCGGTTCTGCGGCAGGGTGGCGTCCGGGCAGGCCACCAGGCGGAGATCCTCCGCGCCATCGGAGCGTTCCGCAAGGCCCAAGCCGGCACGCCTGGCGAGCTCGTGTACCGCGCCCGGACGGCCGCCCCGGCGGCCTGGCGGCGACTCGTCCATGAAGTCGAGTGGAAGCTCGTCGAAATGCCTATCCCCCGCCTCCAGGTTACGGGGGCCGGCGAGGACCGCTTCATCTACGAGTACGGTTGGACGCAAGAGGTGAAGCGCTCCGCCGTGGCCGCCTACCAGCAAGGCGACCGGGACGCCTTCGACAACCGCATCCTTCTCCAGAGTGGCGTCTCAGATGGACTCCGCGCCCTGAATGGCATTCTTCGCCCCATTCTCCGAAGGGAGTGGGCGTCGATGGTTGCCGGCATGAACGGGCTGCCCGAGTCCCGCCTTGAGGAGTTTCTCTTCGGCGCGTCCCGCGTCCCGCTCGGAGAGGTGCGGGGCCCAATCGCGGAGCTGCAAGGCCAGCGCTGCTTCTACTGCGAGGACGCACTGCGGGCGAAGGGAGAGGTAGACCACTTCATCCCATGGGCGCGGTACGCCGACAACGGCATCCACAATCTAGTCGTCGCCCATTGTCAGTGTAACGGTAGGAAGCGGGATTTCCTCGCCGCAGCGATTCATGTCGAGCGGTGGGCGGAGCGGAATGCGCGTCAGGCGGGGAGCCTAGAGGCGATAGCGACAGAGTTCGCCTGGGAGCGCGAGGCGGGTCGCGCGAGAGCGGTGGCAATGGCGACCTACTCGCCGCTAGAGGATGGGGCGAAAGTGTGGCTGGAGGGCACGAGCCTTGTGGGGCTCGAGAAGGGCAGGGTGGAGAAGGCAATGAAGGAGTGGAGCCTCGCGGCCTGCGTGCCAGCCTGAGCCGCCAACGATTCCGCGGCCTATGAGACTTCAACCTCAGTCCCGACCCTCACGCCAATCTCTTGGGCGACCGGCGTCCAGATGTCCGTTTCAACGCCAGGTGTCTCAATCGAAACAACTAGCGCGTACCGCGCGCCGTAGGCGCTGCGGTCGCGTTTCTTCTGATCCTTCCACCAGCCCGTTACCGGGTACACCGCGATTACCCCGCGTTCGGCGAGATCCGCGGCGGTACCGCTCCATGTGTCGGAATGGATCGAACCGGTGTTGCGCGCCCTCGCGCCGAGGAACCAGGCATCGTCTACGGCGCCGGTGGGCCTAGCCTCCTCCTCGTCGAGCGCAAGTTGGTTCAGCCTCTTCCTGAGCTCCTCGGGTGACTCCGTAGCGCCCTTCACGTCGAAGCGAAGGCCGTGCGACTGGTACCGGTGCCGCTTCTGCCAGCCGCGACGCGCTGGATTGGGCTCCACAAAGTAGGAGAGGGTGACACGCAGCCGCACCGGGGTATCCGCGAGAGCCTCAAGCGTCGCCTGCGGCCACGGAAGCGTGAACATGTGCATCTCGCGCATCTTTCCGTCGTCGAAGGGGTGGATTGTCCCTTGTGCCACGAGCGTGAGCGCGTCATTCGCGCTCCTCAGGGCGCGCGCGAGGTTTGGCACGCCGAAGCCGTATCGCCGTACCAGTTTGGCCCTGCGAGTCTTAGATGGGCCCGCGCCGGCGAGGTGGGTGCGCATAACCGGAGTCCACTCAGCGGAGTGGACGACCAACCCCCGCACCGTCTCGGGCCACAGTTCAGGGTACTCGGCGATCACCATAGCGCAGAGCCGAGACACCGCAGCTGACGCAGGGCTTGTCGCCCAAGTCGGCACAAAGAGCTTCTGCATTGGGCGATGCCCTGTCGTGAGCAGGCAGAGGTCGGGGGCGGCGAGCATCTCGCCACTCGCGTCGACCAATAGGTTCCCACCTTCCGCGACTACGTCGGGCTTGATCGGCCATGGATTCGCGAATCCGACCGATGTGCTGCTCCAAGGCGAAAGCTCGCCCGAGTTAGCAAGCGGCTTCCAACTCGCGAAGTTCGGATCGTGACAGTCGCAGCGCTCGGTGTACGCGCCCACGGTCAGAGCGTTCCAGGCCTGCGCTGGATCGTGAACGGGCTCCGCGTCACTCCTGTCGAGGTGATTCACTTCCGGGGCGGACACGTTGCCGCTCGAAACCACGAAGAGCCTGCGCTCGGGGTCTTCACCTTCAAAGTAGACGAGGCCCTGCTTTGTCGTGTCGAATGAGCGCCCCGAAGCGAGAGCATCTACGGCTGCCGACCAGGAGGTAGGCTGTCCGCGATCACGCTTGTCCTTCGACGTCACCGCGAGCGAGAACACGCGACGTCGACGGCTGGCGCGTGACTCGGGATAGCTGACAGCGGTGGCGATGACGGCCCCGTAGAGGTCGGGGTGGTTCACCCCAAACCCGATTGGCGGCAGGATCTTGACCGACTCAAGCCGGTGCCCGAGACGTACCTGGTGGCGCCCAGCCAGGAGCTTTGCAAGATCGCCAAACGCAGCGATTCCTGCCATGGCGGTACCGTGGCCATGTGCTTCAAGGGGTCCCCCGTCATCCTCGACTCCCCACGCAGGAACGACCGCGTATCGATCGTCAACCTGGAGAATGGGAGCGATGAGGGGATGTGCGCGCGTGACGCCGGTG
This sequence comes from uncultured delta proteobacterium, assembly GCA_963802065.1. GTDB lineage: Bacteria > Myxococcota > Myxococcia > Myxococcales > Anaeromyxobacteraceae > CAIOAK01. The sequence goes on from CAWDHF010000012.1 coordinate 683,752, forward strand.
TCCAGCAGGCACACCGCAGGAGCGTCGTCATCAGGTGCCTGGATGCGTCCCTCGAGGTCCCTTCCCCATTGAGCCTGGGAGTCGACAGTCTCGTCCACGAAGAAGCCGGCCGGCTCCTTCGCGCCCCGCACCTCGGCGATGTCGTCGAGCACGTCTAGCGACGAAGCGAGCTGGTCGGATGTGGCGTGGACCAGGACCACCGTGCGGTCATCAAACTCCAGACGCCGATCGGAAACGGCCATCTCCTGATGCTGTGCAAACTCCAGCCACCTCGCGAGTTCCTGCCCACGCGTGCTCTTGCGGAGCCACACCTCCCACCAGGCGGCGTCGTCCGGTCCAGGATAGGCAGTCGGTTCGTCGGTCCAGAGCGCCTGGAGCGTCGCCCGCCGCAGGGAGGCCACGCGATCGAGCATGTCGGCGTACCGACGTTCCCCCTTCTTCTTCCGCGGGCGCTCATCCGCGTACTTCTCAAACCGCGAGATGAAGTGCTTTACCTGGCCATCCGGGACAAAGACCGTCGCGCGCTCGACTACAGGGCTTGGCGCCGCTTCGTCCCGTCGGCCAACTGAGTCAGCTGTGACGGCCACTACCTCGATGCCTGTCCGCTGGTCTTCGAGGCTGGAGATGTTGAGACGGACGCCAGGGGCGCTCTCGAACTGGACGTAAATGCCAGGTTCGGCCCCATGGACCTCGAATCCAGCGGCGGAACGCCGCCGATCGGCCTCCCGCTCGACTCGAAGCAGCGACGCCTTGAGGCGTTCACCGTGTGCATGGCGACCGCCGCGCGGCGGTTCGAGGGGCACGCGGGGAACAACCGGGGGATGGGGCGTGTATCTCTCCGACGAGGGAGCGTCAGAGACGATGATGTGCCGCCGGTTTCTCGGTGCTGGCATGTGCTAGCTATGCCGAGTGGGCGGCCCGTCGTTCATCGAGTGCCTCAACGAGCGTGGGCGTGTCGATCGCGGCTCGATGAGCGAGGATGACGTTCTTCGCCGCCTGCTCGCACGCGCGGACGATGTCGCCGTGGCTCAATTCGGAGGCGGCCCGTGCAGCTTCGTCCCAGATAACGCCGGTTGTGTCGAGAAGTGCCAGGCGAGCCTTCATGACCTGCAGGCCCACGATTGCGCTTGGGAGCCGGTACTCGATCACCTCATCGAAGCGGCGAAAGAGCGCTCGATCGAGTAGGCCCGGATGATTCGTTGCCGCCAGGATGAGACTCTCGGACGTGTCCTGCTCTAGGAACTGCAGGAAGGAGTTTAATACGCGGCGGATTTCGCCGACATCGTTCTTGGAGGATTGGTCAGAGCCTAGTGCGTCGAACTCGTCGAACAGGTAGACCGCGCGGCTCTGCGCGACGGCATCGAAGATGAGCCGTAGCTTGGCGGCTGTCTCTCCCATGAACTTCGTGATGAGGGCGTGTAGTTGGATAGTGAAGAGTGGTAGCCCGAGCTCGCCCGCGAGGACGCCCGCTGTCATCGTCTTCCCAGTTCCTGGTGGCCCCACTAACAAGAGCTTCCGGATGGGGGCGAAGCCGTGCTCACTCAAGCGCGGTCGTTCGCGTTGCTCGACGAGCACCCGCTCGATCCGGCGCTGGACCTCCCCATCCAATGCCATGTCGACCAGGCGGGCCTTCGAGTAGCCGACCGTCAGCAGATCCGCGAGTTCCCCCCGAGGCTGAACAAGAGGGACCGGCTGTGCGGAGGTCTCGGGGACGGAGCGCGCCCGGAGCGAATCCACAAGTTCGCGGAGTTCTTGGGCAAGTTTCGTATGGCCGGTCCGGGCCGCCTGCGCCGCAACTTGCATCGCGACTGCATAGAAGCGGGTCTCATCGCCCTCAGCGTGGCACCTGATGAGCGCTTTGAGTTGGTCTGCTGTCGCCATGATGGGACCCGTTCTGAGCTTCTTACACTACGGCTCTGTCTCTGGACCTCCAGTGGTGAAGATTCTGCCCCAGGCGGGGCTAGGCCGCACCTTTTGATCCTACCCCCAGTACGGACATGGCGGGTCGGAACCTCTACTGCGGGTTGGATGGACCTGGCGACTAGTCGGTCAACCAGATAAACGACGGGACGTCGACCATGTCCCTGCATCCGTACGGGGCCAGCCTTTGCTTGAGCTCGGCGCCGAGGTTCAGCAACTGGCCGTACGTGCGCCAGTTGATCTCCGACTTGTAGAACAGGTCGACGCCTACTCTGTGAGCCGCAGCCTTTGTAACGAGCGGCTTCAGGAACATGTGGCGATTGGGCTGCGCAAGGAAGGGGAGGATAGTGGCCACCGGCCAGGTGTCCACCCGACCGCCAGGTGCCGGAAGTGCCTCTACTGCGCGGGCGTAGGCTTCGAAGATGCCCTCGGTGACGGTCGGAGCGTCCAAGAGCGCGAACAGTGCTCCGATGAACCGCACCGCAGCCTTGTAATCCTTCAGGCCGCCACGGAGCCTTGCCTTCTCGGTGGGGTACAGGAGGTTTGTCCGGCTCTCGATGGACTGAAACCGGTCCACCAAGTTGGCAATCTCGCCTCTTCGGAAGAGCCGCGCACGGTCGCCCGGCGGAAGGCCGTTCAAGAAGATCTCGTGAGCTGCAACTTTGTAGTCTCGCTCGGTAGCGAGGTAGTCGCGATCGCGAAACCCCTTCGGGAAGCGCTCCAGGAAGCGCCGAACGGCCTCCTCCTGGGCGATCTTGGGGGGAGCCGGGGGCGCTTTGCGACCCTTCAGCCTCCGTGCGCTCGTTCGCCCAAGGGACTCTCGGTACTCGACGAGTGCCGGCGTCGGCGCGGCCTTCGAGACGCGGAGCATGGTCGGATCCGTCTTTAGCGTGACGAATCCGCGTGACGGGTGAAGTTCGAAGTACACATCGACTTTCTCCCCGGCCCTCACGCTCAGGACGATCCCCAATCCCCAGTCAGGGCAGCGAAGGTGGCGCACGCAGGCGCCCGGTGCCAAGGTCAGCTTCCCTGAGGCAATCGGCCGTGCCCCATTCATGGGCGGCTTCGTCGCATCTTTGGCCACGTGAGCGGTCCTACCTCGCTCCCCGGCGGCTGTTGCAGGCCCGGCACATGAGGCGGGCGTTTCTTAGTGTCGTCTTCCCACCCCTCGTATGCGCCAGTATGTGATCGACCGAGACGTTGTCCCAGGACAAGGGCTTCTTGCAGCTCGGGCACGTCCGGGTCTGGTCGGAGTGCCAGAGGATCCTCCGCTGCTCGGGGGTGAAGAGCCGCTTCCCGTCTTTGAAGGTGAACAGAGAGGCCAGGAGGTTGTGCAGAATCTCGCGGCGGCGCGTGCGGCTTGCCGCGCTGTCCGTGTCACCCTGTACCGTTAGGAGGTAGTCGGAATAGATACCCGCACCGGGCTTCGGCCCCTGCGCCTTCTTTAGCCGCTCGCGAAGGTCGTCGACTCCGGCCGACAGGTCCCGCAGAATCCGCTGGGCTACGAGGTTCCGCTTGCGATCGTTCAACACGAAGTCGGCGCGCTTCATCTCCCAGACGAGCATCGTCAACGAGTAGAACTCGGCGGAGTTGTGGAACCGGGTAGTCCGCAAGTCTGGGAAGACCTTCTTCAACGTGTTGATGGTCGCCGTGAGTTCTCGCGTGAGGCGGTGCAGCGTGTTCCCGTTGATCGCCTCGTTGCCGATGGCCCGGTCGAGACTGGTCTTCTTGTTGATGATCCCGCCCTGGTGAACTGACATGAGGAGTTCGGAGAACAGCTCGGTGCCCTTCATGCGGTCAAGCTGTCCCTCCGTGAGCACCTTCTCCTTGACCAAGTAGTTCCGGAACTTGCCTACGAGGCGCTGCGCCTCCCGCAGAAACGGGCTGTCGTAGAAGCGCGCGTGGCGCTTCTCCCCGGAAGTAAGCGGCTTGCCCGTGGAGTTGATGCGGACGAACAAATCGATGATGGCGGCGAGGTCACCAGTCACCTCGGTGACTGGGATCTTGTAGGTCTCAAAGGCATGTCGGATGTCCGAGTCCTTCCTCAGTTCGCGCCACTCGCACCACTCCAGGCCGTCTCCGCGATCCAGCCGGACGTCGAATGCGTCTCGCTTGAATCGGCCTTGCCTTGTGAACATGAAGATCGTTTCAAGGCGCTGCTTGCCGTCGAGAACGTCATAGACCGTCTTGCCCCTGCTGTTGCGCTGGTACAGAAAGATGCTCGGCAGGGGATACGCCGACATGATCGACTGGATTAGCCGTCGCCTATCGGACCACTGCCACACGGACTGTCGCTGAAAGCCAGGCTCGAGGTTGAGCAGCCGGTGGTTGAACATCAACGAGAGATCGCTGATGGTCCGTTCGCTGAATGAGGCCTGAAGCCGCTTCATGACGTCGGGGGCGGTAGTGCCTTGGTGCGTCACCATGCTGGAAGTCCTCCACTCATGTTCGCGCTGGCCAACTCTTCTGGGCGCACCCTGCGCCTCAGGCCCCGATCGCTGTAGGCCGCTAGGCGCACCAGCTAGAGTCTCGCATTAGCACGGGGAATAGCTCATCTGCATTCGGCGGAAGATACCCGCTCGGGCCGACGGTCCCGAGCTTCGACGTGAACTCCATCATCCGAAGCCACAGCCTCTCGCGCGGTTCATACTTGATCCGAAGCGACGCCGCGAATGGCTCAGAGACATAGAACTCGGTGCCGGAATGGTACTCGGGTGAGTCGGGCTCCTCGGGGATCGCTTCGCGCACAGCTGCGTCGATCTCCCAAGGGTTAGCCGCGTCCATCCGGTGCCCACCTTTCAAGTCTGGCTGCGGAACACCACGTCCCAGATACGTCGGTATCCTCGCGGCCGATCGACATGGTCACGAGGCTGTCGAGCCGGTTGAGGCCGGCGGCCAGGAGTTGGGCCACTTGCTCACTCCTCCGCGCTCGAACTTGCAGAAGGTGCCGTTCGCCATTGCGCGCCCGGCTACTTGAACCGCTGCCCGATGTACTCCTGCATCTGAAGCCCTGTGAGTTCGGCGGTCGACGCCCCCGCCCGGACGAAGAAGCGCTGGTTCTCTCCGTCCTTCAGGAAGGCTGGCGACCTCGCCGGCCTCACGTTGATCGTGAGCACGCGCTTGTCCTCAAGGTCGGTCAGGTGGGGGTGGACGTACAGGGTGAACTGACCGCCGACGCGGTCCTTCAAAAGGTTGTCGAAGTGGAGGAGCATCTTGTCCTCCGACTCGAACCCATCGTCTGACACGCCAATGGGCGAGCCGTCGTCAGCGACACCGATGAGCAGCGTTCCGCCGGCCGGCGCGTTTAGGAACCCCACAATGGTCCGGAGCACCGCAAACTCGATCTTGGAGTCGGGCTTGTGCGTGTGGAGGTTGGTCCGGAGCGTAGACTTGAACTCCGTATTCGTCCCCTCTCCTTCCTTCACGAGCGCCTCGAGGTCCAGCGTCCTCGGGGCGTACGCCATCTCGGTGCCGTCCAAACGCCCGTAGGCCTTGCGAATGACCTGGGCCATCAACTCGCGCCGCTTCTCGAGGAAAGTCGGGTAGTCCATCGATTCCCAGCCATCCGGAAGCGCGTGGGCCACGTGCATCTCCAGGAGTTCTTCCTTCAAGAAGCCCTTGGAGAGCAGTGGCACATACTTGGCGGGCGCCTCCTTCGAGATCTTGGCGTTGGCCCCCCATTCGATCAGCGTGACGTTGCCAATCTGGTTGATCTCCCGGCTGGAGGAGACCCCTCCTTCGGCGAGGTGGGCCTTCGGATACAAGTGGTGCTTCTCCACTGCCTTCCGAGGCCCGCTCACGGAGGGGTCCAGGAGGTCGGAGACTTTCTGTTTCGAGAAGAGCACCTTGGCGTCGAGTAGGACCAGGGCGGCGTAGTACGCGAAGAGCGCCGGGCTGCGTGCCGCGGACGTCGCCAGCTTGCCGGGGAGCGTAATCGTCCAGAAGTCGCCCGTGAACTCCTCGTCGCAGGCGGACTGGAGGGTCCTCACGAATCCCGCGGCGTCCTGTACGTCCCGTAGGCGAGCGAGGTCGAAGTCCATCGTCGATTCAGGAGAGCCGCTGTACCGTGCCGTCAGGCTGCTCATGAAGAACCACTGGGCGATCACCCTCCTGAGCTCGTTCTCCTCGACCTTGAACCGGGTCGTGCCGAGCAGGTACAGGACATAGCTGTAGACGATGGCCATCTCGGAGCTAATCATCGAACTGCTGCGATAGCCGGCTTGGCGGATGGTGTTGAAGAAGCCGTGCCACGACCCCAGGTCGAGGGTCTGCGCTTGCGCAACTTTGAATGTCCCGAACTGCTGTTCCCGGCTCTCGGCGGTGACGATTCCCGTGTCGAGATCCTTCCCACGTAGCAGCGAATAGACGTGCTTGAGTCGGGCGCGCTGGAATCCGAGCCCTACTGCAATCCGAAGGAGCTGGTCGGGGCTCGGCTTCATGAAGTGGTTGTGCGGCGACTTGTGCTTCGGGGCCTTGGCGTCGCGGCAAAACTGCTCAAGGTGCTTCCGGCCGTCCTCCCAGTACACGCTCATGAGCGTGAGGATGAAGTCCGATTGCACGAGTGACTTGCCCTTGCTGTTGATGCGCACGAACACTTCCGCGACCTGATCGTCCTCGAGGGTGGAGGCGAGCTCGAGGGCGGTGAACGGATAGGACCGGAGCGAATACAAGCGCTGAATCGACTTCTCGACGGCCTGCCGTTCCGATGGCTCGAGCTGCCGAACGGTTGCGACGTCTTCGAGGTAGTCACGAACGAGGTCGAAGAGACTCGTGTTCTTCGCCCACAGGACCGAGATATCCGGCATCACGGTCTTGTCCTTGCGGGTGGCCGCGTCCCCAACCTGGAACTCTTCGGTGATGGGGTTGAAGGCGATCTCGATCCGGGCAGCGGAGTAGTCCTCGCGGATGACCTGCTCCCCCCGCAGTACGGCGTAAAGTGACGTCAGGCGTTGCTGCCCATCAACGATGAGGAGGCGTGCCGGCTTCTGCTTCCCCTCGACGCCGATCGCCTTCGTGTCCTGCTGTATTCCCGTCTGCCAGAACAGGAGGTAGCCCACCGGGTAGCCGCGGTACATCGAGTCGAAGAGGTCGCGGATCTTCGCGTTTGGCCACACGAACGGCCGCTGAAGATCGGGCAGGGCGAGCTCGCCGAGCCCAATGTACTTCACCAGGGACTCGAGGTCGTATCTCACTTCGGTGAAGAGGGTCTCGCTCAAGGTGTCACCGGGGACGGGGGTTGAGGTTGGGTCGGGCCTCGGTCACCAACCGTATCGATCGGCCATGTACGCCGACCAACCTTCTGGAAGCGTGGCCCTCGAACTCCGCACCGCCGCCACGATGCGTTGCTGGGAAGTCACATCGAATACCTCGGGGCGCCGCAGGATCTCCCGCTTCATCGCGGCCTCGAGGGTCATCTCCTGTCCGAGCCGCCGTGCGTGAGGCCTGTCTAAGGAGAGGTACGCCGCGTTCGATTCGGGGCAGACGACGATGGTGCGCGCATCCGTCACGCCAAGTTCACGCTGCTTCGCCATCCGGTCGCCAAGCAGGATCGACCTAACGAGCTGATAGATCGGAGCGAACAGCACCTCGCGAAGGCTGCGCCTGAATAGGCCTGACGCCTTGTACCGGGCGCCATAGGCGGAGAGCCGCTTCGCACCGTCCGCCCCCTCGCCCTTGTCCTCGTGCCCGCCAGCCTCGACGTACTTCCACTCCAGCAGGTAGGCCCGGATGCCTCCAGCGACTCGGCCCAGCAGGAGCGCGTCGATGCTGGTCGCCTTTGCACCGCGCCTCCACGGTCCTCCTTCGAGCGTCTGGCAGCAGCCCACCCACTCGAACTCCACGAGCGTTGCAGGTCTGCCCTGATGTTGGATTGGCACGACCGTTTCGACCTGGCTATCGATGGACCGAAGGAGGGCCGTGAGCGCGGCCGGATCGCTCGCCAGTGGAAGGAGGACGTTCAGGCAGGCAATCTGGGAGCTGGCCATGTTGCGGGTCGGTACGAGCCCTCCAGTCTCCCTCTTCGGTCGATCACCCGAGACCGCGGCTGTCCACCACTTGATGCCTCGATCCCGAAAGAACGCGGGCGCCGACTTCCGGATCCCTGGAAAGAGATTGTCCAGCTCCGCCTCGAGGCCAAGCAGGTAGCCGTGGCGCCTGCCCTTCTCGTCGCGAGGGGCCTTGCCCAGCGCGGAGATTGTCTCGGAGGTGTTCCGGAACCGCTCCTGCCGCTCCCGTTCCAGCTCCCCGTGCGTCTTCGGCCGCTTGGTCACATCTCCTCCTCTAGTCCGGTAGTCGCCACAGCAGTTGGATGTCCATCAGCGTCTGGAAGTGCGTCGACACGCTCGCCGCTAGGGCGCGGTCCCGTACCACTAGCCCGAGCTCGATGTTCGAATCGAGCGCGGCCTCGGTCAGGTTCGCCGACGTGATGAATACGACCTCGTCGTCCACGACGACGGCCTTGGCATGCAGCACGCCTCCGGGGCGGTCCGGCTCGAGAGCCCGGGGATCGTAGAAGACCCTCGGTCGCGCCGCCCCCGGCCACTCGTGCTTCCAAAAGCGGTCGGCGAAGCGGCGCACGAGGTCGGTGGCGGCCGTAGTGTCTCCCCGCCTTCTCTGGACATTGAGTAGAAGCGTGACCTGGAGCCCTGGCGTCGCGTCCATCCTCTTCGCGAGCACTTCGAAAGCGCTCGGGCCATCGAAGAAGGCGTAGGTCGAGGCCCAGACCGACCGTTCCGCGCTCCCCAGGAGCTCCTCGTAGACCCGTCGGGTGTTGCGGGCATGGAGCCCGGCCACCGTAGGGCCTGACCACACGAGGTCGAGCCTCGGCGCGCGGGCCGCCGCCCGCTCCGCCAAGGCGAGCAACTCGACAATGGCCGCGCCGGTCACACCACGCTTGTCCGCCGCCACCAGAGCGTCGGCGATGCCCTGGCTTGCTTCCCCCGCGTTCAGCACCGACCGGACGGACGTGGCCGAGTACGGCGGCACGAGGAGGCCGGCGCGGAGTGCCCCCGCGAGCCGCTGGCGGAGGTGTGCCGGGAGGTCGAGGAGCGCGTCGATCATGCCCGGTGATTGAAGAACGCGGCGCCGCCGAGGCCGAGCACGGGGACGACCAGCGCCCGGTCCAGGTAGTCGTTCCGCATCTCGCAGGAGGTCTCGGCGACGAGCGCGCACCCGTGGCAGGCCGCCCCGTGGAGCCAGCGGTTCTCCAGGCTTTCCCCCGGGGAGTGCTGCGAGCAGATCGGGTCGTGCGAGCAGAGCGCGCCCGAGCGAAGGGCCTGCGCGAGGTGGTCCTCGATGTGCCTCGCCTGCTGAACCAGGCCCCCCAGCGTCCCGTCGGCATCGGGAGTCCCGGTGTAAAGGAGGAGCCCGTACCTGCCTCCGGCCTCGTCCGCGTAGATGCGCTCCCGGATCGAGCTCGCCGGGTACCCGCATCGCATCGCGAGTGACTGGATGACCAAGTGCGAAAGCGTATGGAGCAGCACGTAGGGGCCGCCAGGGAAGGCCCTCTCGACCTTCCGTGCCTCCGCCCAGCGCTGGTGGCCCGCAATCAGGGAATCGATCCGTGCCTTCACCTCCGGGCGCTCGAGCCACGCCTTTACGGCGTCGGCACGGAGCTGGATGAAGATGCCCTCTCCCCGGTTTTCCACGGCCGGGTACCAGGACGGCTCGAGGGCGATCTGCGCCCGCTCGACGTCCGTCTCGTACTCGCCATGGATGTCCGGCACCTCGGCCTCGAACCGAGTGAACCCGATGAGCGCCACGACGTCACGAAGGCGATGAAGCTGGACGACTGCCTCGATTCCCGTGGACACCTTCGACCGGCGCCACGCCCTCTCGGGGAGACGCCGTGCGTGGAAGTCGGGGTCGATGGGTACGTCCTCCCCGAACCCCTCCGGCGCCGCGAGAAGCGCGTCGAGTTCCACGTGCTTCACGGGCCTCTCCTCAACACGTCCGTTCTTGATGCGGTCAATCGCCGCGAGAACCTCTTCGTCCGGGAACGGCTTCAACCGATCCGCGACCTTGGCCTTCTTCTTCAGGAACGCCAGGTCCGCAGCCGTCTCGACGATCTGAAGATCCTCCCAGAGGTCCTTCACCGCGGCATCGACTGCGCTGCCCCGGTCCGGCAACGACAACACGCTAACCACCTGGGAGAAGTAGGCGTTCGACGCCGTTCGGATGAGGAGCCTCGCCGGCTGGCCGCAGACTTCCCGCGAGTTCCGCCCCAGCCACGGGCGCGCGCCCGAGCACGTGCCGAGCGGCTTCAAGTTCAGGACCATCGCCTCGTTCATGCCGCGCTGCCGGCCGCACGCGCACCGCACGACGAGGTCACCGAGGTCGCCGCCAGTTCCCCGTTCGTCCAGCCAGAGCTGGGCCCTGCAACTCGAGTCCTCGGCCCCGTGTACGAAGGCATACCAGTCGAGGTCGTCCACGTGCCCCTTTGGGCAGGCACGCACGAATCGGGTAGCGACGACCGGGCGGTCTTCGAACCGGTTCTTTCCGTCGAGCGCCCTCCGGTGGACGAGTCGGCGGGAACGTTCTCGCTCGCCCCCAGCCCCCTCCTGCACCACGAACCACTCGGGGAAACGCCACGCGCCGATCCCGATCGGCCCTTCGCGGGGGTCGTTCGAATCCGGGGGCGGCGCGTAGAGCTTCGGGAACTTCACGCCCGTCATCGCCTGGATCTTCCGGGACAGGCGCGGTTCCAGGATCTCCTCGAGGTCGCTGACCTTCGGCCAGCTGTCGAGCCCCCCGACGATGGCCGAGTGCTTCGGAAGGTCGATGAGCGCGCCAGGGCCATACGTCGTCACGACCTGGCTCTGCCGCACCTGCCCATGGCTCTTCCGGCTCATGGCGATTCCTCCAGGTCCTTGCTGCTGCCCAAGTCCTTGAGGAACAGGTTCACCTCGGGCTCCACGTCGCGCAGCGACCGGTTGGCCCGGAACTTCCGGTGGTTCTCGGATTCGAAGTCGCGGTCCAGCAGTTCCCGGAGCAGCGGCTTCGGGCGGTCGAGCTCGTACTTCTGGTACTGCATGGCGACGCCGTCGCCCTTGTACTCCTCGAAGATCGTGCACCACGCGTCGAGCAGGTCCACGACGCGCCGCTGCACGCCCAAGAGTCGCTCGTTGCGCTCGTCGTCGTCGGCGATGGGCTGCTGCTCCACCCGCGCCCGGAACGTCTCCACGAGACGCTTCTCCAGCGCTGCCCGGACGCTGGCGATCCGCTCCGCGCCCTGGGGTGGCGTCAGCTCGGGAAGGATGTGGCGCGAGAGCCCCACGAGGGCGCCAGCGAACCCGCGATCGAGCGCGCGAGCGGAGAATGGCGTCACGCTCCCCGCCTCGACCGATCGGTAGAAGGTCTCGTGGTAATGCCGAAACCGCTCGTAATGGGAGCGGTCGCGGGGCTTGTGGACGTTGAGAAGCGTGACCACGAGGCCGGGCCGTTGGTCGTCTCGTCCGACGCGGCTCGTCGCCTGAATGTACTCTGCGTGGGTCTTCGGCTGCCCGAGCACGACCATCAAGCCAAGCCGCTGCACGTCGAGGCCGACCGAGATCATGTTGGTGGCGATGGCGCAGTCGACGCGCTGCTGCTCGTGGAACCCGCACTCGAGGCGACGACGCGCCTCGGCGACCTTGTCGGTCGTCACCCGCGAGGTCAGCTCCATCACCTCGGAGAAGGTCTTCCGGTCCTGGAAGAGCCCGGGCGACTCCCCGATTCGCCTTCGCGCGCCGTAGGCCTTGATGGTGTTCTGGACTTCCTCCTCGAGGATTCGACGGGCACCGCCGAGCTCGCGCAGGGCGTTGAAGTAGCCGAGCACGGTCATGTAGGGGTCGGCCGGGTTCTTCGTGTTTTTGTGTCCTCCCGCGTCGCGATACGCCCGCTCCGCCGAGCCCATGAGCGCGAGCCAGACTTTCCGCATCATGACCTTCGGGTTCCGGCCCTGGGCCGCCACGCCGAGGTAGAGCCTGGCCGCGGCGTCGCTCGACGGGACCGTCCGCGCGAAGTAGGAGTCGCGGCGCGACGGGCCGGGCGGCGGGAACACCTGCGTCAGGGGCCGCGCGAAGAGGGCCTGGATCTGGTCCTGGGCACGTCGGACGGTGGCCGTGGAAGCGATGATCTTCGGCCGGACGGGATGGCCGTCGAGGGTGCGCATCGACAGCGCCTCGATCGCCGTCTCGTAGAGCCCCGCCATCGTGCCGAGCGGCCCGGAGATGAGGTGCAACTCGTCCTGTATGACGAGGTCTGGGGGCGGGATCGGGGTCGGAAGCGGCCTCCCCTCCCGCGGCTCGGCGGCCCCGAAGAATCCGACCTTCTCGATGAAGCGGTCCGCACCACCCAGCAGCGCCCCCGACTGGGCCACCCACGGAAGGGCAGCGAACTTGTCCACCGTCGCGATCAGAAACGCCGGTAGCCGCCGGTAGATCGGCTCGTCCACGGCAAGGATCGGAAGCGGGCGGTCACGAGAGAAGTCGCACTCGAACTTGGCGCAGACGATCCGTAGCTCGTTCGGGAAGTCGTCGTTCGGACGAAGCGAGAAGGACGCCGGCGTGAAGCGCTCCCCGCACCAGGGGCAGTTCTCTAGCGGGATGGGCGATGGCTTGGACCGGGGGTCGGCCTTGAAGTGTCGGACCTTCGCGCGTGCACATCCGAGAGGCTCGTCACCCTTCCGCCCCATGACGTTGGGGGTAGCGGCCTTGCCCACCCACAGGCCGATCTCGAAGGGCCACTTCCCGTACCGGCCCTGGTCCTTCTCGCGCTCAAGTTCGAGCGCGCAGACGAGGCCCGCCGCTCGGGAGAGTTGATCGAGGGTGAGGAGGCGCAGCGTGTAGCGCATGATCACGCTGACGCCGGCGGCGGCGTACCCGTCGGCGGCGGGGTTCCGCAACCGCCGCATGACCATCGCGAATGCAGCGAGCCCCAGGTAGGCCTCCGTCTTGCCACCGCCGGTCGGGAAGAAGAGGAGGTCCACGGTCTCGCGATGGGGATCGAGCGGGTCGGCGAGTCCGGGAAGGTTGAGAAGGATGAAGGCGATCTGAAAGGCACGCCACTCGGGCTGCTTCTCCGGCTTGAGCCGCTGGCGGAGCGCCTTCGCCACGGCCCGATTCGCCACACGAAAGGCGTCGAGCGCGTCGGGATCGGACGCGAGTACCGCGATGCCTCGCTCCATCCGGTCGGCGGCGATTGCGGCATTCCGAAGAAGTTCTTCGGCCGCCTCTCGCCGCTTCGGCTCGAGGCGAGCCGCTTCCACGCGTCCATCGGCGATCCACTTGCGGTATCCGGCGACGAGGGGCGCGAGCCCTTGCTCGGCGGCGGCGCCATCCGGGAGGGCGCCGAGGTCCTCCATCGCGAGGACCACGTCCTTCACCGGGACGGTGGCGGTCTTCTCGACCTCGGCGGTGGGGAGCCAGACGGTCGAGATGCGCCGGCAGGCGCCTTCCACGACATCCCAGTCCGCCGAGACCCCATGGCCCGTCGCGTACTCCGGAGCGTCGGCGTAGTGCAGGTCCGCCACCTGCTCGTCCCACTCGGCCGCAAGCGAGCCCCGGAGGTCCGGTCGGGGCACGAACGGCTCGGCGGACCGGACCACGAGCTCGGCCTGGAAGATGACCGCCTGGTCCGGCCGCTCATCATCCGGCGGCCTGTGGTTCACGAGGAATACCGACACCGAGCGCGCCCCCGCCGGGAGTCGGCTCGCAAGCTCGTCGGCGGCCACTACCCGCTCGACCACGTGGAGTTGGAGTCCGCCCGACTCGGGGACATCGAGAACGTACGGCTTGGCGCGACCCGTGAGCGCGACAGCGACGGTCGCCGCGTGCGGGTGGCGTTGCCAGACGTCGATCTTCTTCCCCTCCAGCTCGCCCGGAATCTCCGTCTTCTCGTAGTCGCCCCAGCGGACGTCGACCTCGACGCCCTTCGTCGCGGCCGAGACGAGGAACGAGAGCCCCATGGAAGACGGGTAGAAGCCCTTCTTCGCGGCCTTCTTCTCTTCGTGGCTCTCTTCAGGCAGGCCGCCCTTCTCGATCGTCTCCAGATCCTCGCTCTCGTCCGAGTCGGAGGCCTTCTCCGGCGGCGTCGCCACCGGGATCAGGAACCCCGTCAGGTACCAGTTCGAGGGGTAGACCCAGCCCGGGAGCCGCTCCTCGGCGAACGGGTGCGTCGCCCAAGGGCCGACGAGATCGAGCCGCAGGGCCTCCACGAGCCGCGCACGGACCTCCGCGGAACTCGACGGGGGCACGGCCTCGGTCTTGGTCGTCATGAGAAGAGGTCCCCCGTATTCTTGTCCTTCGGCTTCTTCGCGACCTTCTTCCCGGCCTTGCCGGCCTTGGGAGCCCCGGCGTCGTGCGCTGCGGCCCCGGACCGAGCCTCCTCGGCGGCTCGCTGGGCGTTCAACTCAAGGAGCCGCGCCAGGACTTCTTCCCGGACGTCGTCCGACCACCGGTACCGCCAGGGCTTCTTCTTGTCGCCCCACTCCTGCTCGTCGATCTCGTAGTCGAGGAGGAACTCGCAGTCGGTCTTGATGTCGATCCACCCGTAGGCGTCGAGGACTGCACGGTCCATGGCGGCGTGAAGCTCGCGGAGCTTGAGGATGCCTGGGTCCCGTTCGTCGGGATCGTGGAAGCGGTTGTAGATACCGGTGAACCCCATCTGGGTCCGAACCATGAGCGAGGCGCGAAACGCGTAGTAGGCCGTCCCTGCGACGTCGAGCGCCGCGTTCGCCTTCCACTGCGCCGGGAACGGATAGGTTTCAAGGCAATCGGACGCCGTGTAACGCAGCCTATCCTCTAGCGAAGACCCGAAGAACCGCGCCCACACCTCGTGGGGGCGAGCCTGGAGCACGCAAAAGGCCGCATCAGTGTCGAGAGGAAAGACGTTGGCCGTGTGCGCGTAGACCATCGTCGCAGGCACGAAGGCGAACTGAATGTGCTTGCTCACTTGCGAGTTGATTAGCACTCGCTTCATTCCCTCAATAGCAGCGAACAACGCTGGCGTCGTCTCGCCAAAGCGCCACCAATACTTCCTGCGGATGTCACGCTTGTTGGTCATCCGCTCTGGCTTGACCTTCGCTTCGACGATACGTCATCAGATCTGGCCAGCGACTGCGGCACTCCTCCTCGTTTCGAGTCGCCGAAGTTGATGACGTATCGATGGTGAGCTTGCGTGGGACTTGAATTGATCTCTTCGCCGCCGATGTACGGGAAGATCACTTCCCGGTTGCGCGCATCCTTCTCAATGAGCCGCTTCATCTCTTCAATCCGCGTGGCGACGCCCTTCCCGTCGTCGTCGTCAAAGGTGAAGCCCTGACCGTAGATCTTGCTGCCCATGAAGCTCTTCCCGCCATTGGCACTCAGAGTTGCAGGGTCTTCGTCGCCTCCACGATGGAAGAGGAAAGCCGTAATCGCGTTCGACCGTCCCGACCATCGAGCCGACTTCTCGACCCGCGTAAGAGCCCTTCACGACGTGCACCACGCTTACCACCACGGCAGCGAGACCAGGCCACTTCATACCGTCTCCGTGCGAGCGAAGATCTCGCCACCGTGCGTGCAGATCCAGCGCAAGCCCGTTGAGCGCGTGTCCCCCTGAGCGATCGTGTTGGTCGCTATGAGCCCGATGGAGCCCCCGGCCCGGACCAGGTTGAACGCTCGCCGGAAGAAGTGCGCCACGAGGTCCGCATTGCCGTGTGCATCCTCGTGTAGGGCAAGTAGCCAATCCAGATAGGCTGCACCTCCGGTCGACGAGATCTTGCTCCCGCCCATGAAGGGAGGATTGCCAACGAAGGCGTCGAATCCGGGCTGTGGTCTCTCAAACACTTCTGGGAACTCAAGTTGCCAATGAAAGGGCGCGAGCGGTGGGTCCGCGTGCCGACGCTCCTCGATCTCGTCGCGGAAGTCGGCTGCCCGCCCGTTCACGACCGCTCGAGCGTACTCGGCCCGCTTCGCCTCCCGCTCCTTGTCGGTCTTTCCCTCGAAGAACGCCGTGACCGCGAGATCTCCGAGCAGCCGAACTGACGTCGTCTCGGTCTGCACCTCGTCCCACAGGTTCCGCAGCGTCCAGTCCGGCACGCCCTCGCCCGCGTCCCGAATCGTCGCGCGCAACTCGGAGACCTTCGCCAGGTGCTCTCGCACCTTGAGAGTCTCGAGCCCGGCCTGAAACCTCGGAGCATCCGCATCCCAATGGAACGACTCGATCTGCGTCCTCGACAGCCCGACCAGGGAGTCCCCGTGGCGCAGGGCGTGGTCCACGAATGTCAGCGGATGGTCCTTCGCGAGCGTCGCGAGCCACAGCGATACCTTGGCGAGGTCCACGGCGACGGGGTTCCGGTCCACACCGTAGAGGCAACGCTGGGCAACGATTCGCCGAGCGTAGATGAGTTCGTCCTCGTCGGACGGAATCGGCGGCAGGCCACCGTGGGCGCGCCAGGCCTCGATGAGCGCATCGCCCAACTGCCTGCAAGCCTCCACCAGAAACGCGCCGGAACCCATGGCCGGGTCGCACACCTTGAGGTCGAGGATCTGCTCGGGCGTTGGGCGCCTCCCCGTTCGGGCCCCGGAGGCGCGCGAGGACGGGCTCCAGCGTGGTCCGCACGATGGGTTCGGTCAGGGCGCGCGGCGTGTAGTGCGACCCGGACTGCCTCCGCTCCTCGCTCGGCTGGAGGACCATTGCGCCAAGTGGGACGACGTCGGGCGTCGCATCGACGTCCAGGACGGGCGAGGAGCGCCGCGTGGAGGTCGTCGATCTTCTTCGCGTCCTTCACCGGCCCGAGTACGGTTTCCGTGAACCGGCGCTCCGTCCTCTCTTCGAGCCACTTCTTTCGCTCGGTCGGCTTCACTGCTAGAAGGGCGTCGAGGTCCACCGTCGTCGGCGCCGACCACTTCTTCTGCGCCTTCACGGCCACCGAGCGGCCGGTCGCGGTCTCGAGCCGGAACCCCATCATGCCCTGGTAGACGGACCCAATCTCTTCCACGTCGAGCGCGCGGTACGAGATTCTCTCGCCGTCGAGAACAAGTAGCTTCTCTAGCGCCCGGTAGATGGTCCCGTCGGGCACTAGCGGAGGCTCGATGCGCTCGTGGATCTGCCTGCCGCCGGCGGCGGGGCGCCCCTCGAGGAAGGGGAAGCGGTTCGGGTCGAAGAGAACGCCATGGCGCTGCGGCAGCCGCATCGGACCGCTCTCGGCCCCGTCAAAGATCATCCGGAAGAGCACGAGGAGCTGGGGCCAGGCGCCGAAGCGCTGGTCCATCGTGTCCGGGAAGAGGGCGGCGTCCTCGCGCAGCCTCTCGTGCAGGCCGGCGATGGAGTAGTACCGGAGGAACGCCTCGTCCTCTGGGAGCATGTCCCGCTCCTCGGCGTACAGCACGAAGACGAGCCGCAGGATGACCGTGAGGAGCGCCCGGTAGACTTCGTCCGGGTGCTCCCCGAGCGTCTCCCGGAGCAGCTCGCCCTTCGAGGCGTCGTTCGCCGCCTGGAAGCCCCGGAGTAACTCGTAGAGGGCGTGGAGGACCTGTTCGGCGAGCCGCTCGCTCACCTCGTTCTGGAACTTCCGGCTATCGGAGAGGAGCGCGGCGAGCCGCTCCTGGCGTCGCATCGCGAGGAGCCGCTGTTCGTTCAGGAGCAGCCGGAGGGCCGTCGAGATCGGCCGACCCGCCGTCTGGACCATGTCCGAGACGTTGAAGTCGACCCACCCGGAGCTTTCGCCCCGCGGCGCCGAGACGAGCCGCACCACGCGCCCGTTGAAGAGCAACCCTGCCGAAACGCCTGTCTGTCGGAGGAGCCGCTCCATCCGACCGTGCGGAGACGCCTCGAGGCCGCCCCCCTTGCGGACGACGCGGTCGATGTCCTCGCCTGGGGCGAGTTCGCGGACGAGGAGCTGCCACGCAGGCGCCCCTACCTGGGGCTCCATCTCGCGGACGGCGAAGTCGGGCCGCAGGGTCTCGTCGTGACCCGGGATGGCCACTTCCAGTTCCACCGGGATGGGGTTGTCCGACGTCCCGGCGTAGCCCTTCGGCGAGAAGCTCCACCCGAGAACCTTCGCGGCGAACATCCGGAAGTCGGGGACCCAGGGCGCAGCCCCTTCCTTCGGGTCGAACTCGCGCTCGGACGATGCAGCCGCGAAGGAGCCGCTGGCCCTCCGCGTCTCGCCGGTCGAGGATGGCTCCGGCCCGTACGAGCGCTGGCGCGGATACGACGAGGCCCGTTGGGCGCACGAACCCGATCCATTCGAGATGCGCGAGGATCTGGGGGTCGACCTTGGCCATGGCCGTTAGTTGCTCTCCGGCCAGAGGTAGACGACGCCCACGGGCTCGATGCGCCTCGCCCGGACCTCGTAGAAGTCCCGCACGCGCTTCGGCTCCACCTCGATGTCACGGTGGAACTGGTCGAGGCGGGCCCGCCACGAGCGCATGTTGGCCTCGAGCTCACGCTTCTCCTCCTCCGCGAACCCGAGCGTGAGCTGCTTGAACTCGCGCTCGTGACGCACGAGTTCGTCGTGGACCCGCTCGTGCTGTCGCTCGAGGATCTCCTTCAGGTCCCGCTCCTCCCGGATCCCACGCTGGCGGAGTCGCTCCACGGCGATCGCGGCCAGTTCCTCGGCCCGGGGGGCAAGTTGTGGCAGGAGTTCCTCGACGTCCCGGGCCGCCGTGTCGAGCAGGCGCCTCTGGATCGTATCCCCCGGCGAGTGAATGCCCCGAGAAAGCGTCCTGTCGAGAAGGTCGAGGGTCTTCGCTTCCGCGTCGCGGGCGTAGGCCTGGAGCGCTCCAGGGCGAGTCTTTGGGTCCACCCACCGGGCCGTGACCGGTACGATCTCCTCGTGGAGCCGCTCCGCTCCGGCGCCGTAGAGAGACAGCCGTCCCAGGAGGACGACACGGGCGATCGAGTCGCTGGATTGCGCCAGGCAGGCGCGGGAGAGGTCGTGATGTACGAAGCCCTGCGCCCGGAACCTCGCCAGTAGGCGCTGGGCCACGCGCTGTTCCAGGTGCAGGTGAACGGTGTCCTCGGTAACGACGCCTGCGTCCTCGAAGACGACCGGCCGGATGGGGGCTTCCCGGCGCCATTCGGCGACCTTCTGGTCCGGGCGACGGGGTTGCCGAAGCGTGTCGAGGGTCGCCGTCCAGCTCGGGTCCGCGTGGGCGCGCCGGTCCAGAGACGGGAATCGCCAGATCGGTCGCCCGTGGGCGTCCTTCCCTGGGGCAAGGGGGTCAGCCCCCATCAGCTCCAGCGAGCAGGACAGCGCGTCCCGGAACGGCGCCGCTTCGAAGCGCGTCCAGGCCCGCGACTTGTCGAGCAGCTCCTGGCACTTCTCGATCTGGGCCTTCAGCTCGTCCTGCCGCTGCCGGGCCTCCTCGAACTCCTCGGAGACGATCTTCTTCTTCTCCGCCTCGACGTCGGTGCCGGCGATCTCCAGGGCGAGCTGCTCAACGTCCTTGTGGCGGATGCCGTGACCAAGGCGGCGCTCGACGTCGTCGTGAATGACCTTCGACAGGCTTCCGAGTTCCTTCTTGATGGTCTCGGTCTTCCGGACCAGGACCTCAAGCACCCGGTCCTCGGCCCGCTGCGGCAGGACGAAGTAGTGGCAGCGCACCACCTTGGCAGGCTGGAGCTTGCGGTCGATGCGGCCGTTGCGCTGCTCGATTCGGCCAGGGTTCCAGGGCAGGTCGAAGTGGAAGAGGTCGGTGCAGTGGGCCTGGAAGTTGAGGCCTTCACGCGCGGCGTCGGTCGCGAGCAGGATCCGCAGCGGGTCCTTCGCCGGGTCGGTGTTGAAGCGTCGCTGGATCTCCCGACGACGGGTCCCGCTCGTGAGTCCGTCGATCACCTCGATGCGCTCCTCGGCGCGGTCGGTGCCGTCGATGGCCTGCTCCAGGATGGCCTTCAGCCAGCGCTTCGTCCCCTCCCGGTTCTCCGTGAAGATGAGGACGCGGCGCTCGTTCCACTTCGCCTCGCCGCGAGGACGCTGGCCGAACGGAGGCAGGCCCGGGCAGAGGTTCTCCCGGATCCAGTCGATGAGCCGACGGGCCTTGGCATCCGGCTTGTGGCGGGTTTGGTCGGCGATGTCCCGCATGCGGTCGAGCAGGGCGAGTTCGCGCTTCCAGAGCGCCTCCGCCCCCTTCCCGCGAGGCGCCGCGGCCTCCGTCTCCAACGTGGCCGCCACGATCTGCGCCGACTCCTCGGCTTCCAGTTCCTCGGGGGTCCACTCCCCTCGCTCGTCGTCGGAACCGGGCGCCGAAGAGAGAAGGTCCGCTTCGAGCAAGGCTTCGGCCGCAGGGCCCCCGGCCGGGCGGCCCTTCTCCCACTGGCGCTCGACCGTCTCCCGGTGGACCTTCAGCGTCCGGGCGAAGGCTTCGATCGAGGACAGGAGGCGCTGTTGCAGCCCGACGACTAGCAGACCGGCCGTCGCCTGCGCCCGCTTCGCGGCGTTGGCGAATCTCTCCTCTCGCGCGGTCCGGTACTCGTCGAGCAGGTTCGACAGGACGAGCTCCGGCGCGTCGGCTGGTAGGCCGTCGATGGCCAGCCGCACGACGTTGCGCTCAGGGAACCCGCCCTGGACCTCCCGGACGTCCTCCTTGATGCGGCGAACCATCACGTCCTCGAGAGCCCGCTTCCCCCTCACCTTCACGCCACGCGTGAACCGGTACGGATCGAGCAGCTCGAGGAGCGTCGAGAAGCTGTTTGAATGACCGTTGTGGGGCGTCGCGGAGAGGAAGAGCCGGTGCTCGAAGCGGTTTCCGAGGTCACGAATGGCCCGCGTGAACTTCGTTTCGATCCCGTACCGTCCACCGCTCGACGGGGCAGCGTGGTGCGCCTCGTCGAGGATGAGCAGGCTGCCGGGAAGGAGCGTGCCGAGCCATTCCCGCATCGGGTCGGTGTAGGCCGGGTCGATGAGCAGGTGGTGCGAGACGAGGAAGCGGCTGTGGGTGCGCCACGGGTTCACCCCGAACCCGCGCTCCCGTCGCATCCGGGTCAGGTAGGCGCGGTCCAGGATCTCGAATACGAGCCCGAACCGTTCCTCCAGCTCGGCCTTCCACTGCTCGAGCACCGACGGCGGCGCCGCGACCACGATGAACTTCGCCTTCTTCCGGAGCAGCAGTTCCCGTGCGATGAGCCCGGCCTCGATCGTCTTCCCGAGACCGGTGTCGTCTGCGATGAAGAGGTTTACTCGAGGGAGCCGGAGCGCCTTCCGGAGCGGCTCCATCTGGTAGGAGTCGATCTTGATGCCGGCCCGGAATGGAGCCTGGAAGAGGTTCGGGTCCGTGGCGGTGACGCAGTTCCAGCGGAGCGTGTTCAGGAACGCCGCGAAGCGAGGCGGCGGGTCGAAGCCCTTGCTGGCCAGGTCCGCCCAACCCTCCACCTCCAGGATCCGGCGGTCGATCTCGTAGTTCCAGTAGACCTCGAGGGTCTGGCCCTGGGCATCGTCGTCGGCGCAGGCGAGCCGGACGATCGGTGTCTGGCCGGGAACCTTCGGTTCGACGACCTCCTCCACGACCCACCGGCGGGAGCGGACCTGGACGAGCTCGCCCGGCGTTGGTGCGCGTTCGGGCAGAGATGTCGGAGCGTCGGTGGGGCTCAACGTCGGCGTCTCCCGTGCGTACTGGCGAAATGGTCATCGGGAGCCAGCCTGTCCCCGAGCATCTCAGGGTCGCTGAGGCACTCGAGGTATGACCCGCTCCTTCTGGGGGTGGAATCGTATCCGATCCCAAGGACATCGCGGGGTTGTTCACGATCAGAGTGATGGCGAGTCCGGCCCGTGGACGTGGGACACCGGCGCCCTTGCACGCCAGTTCCCGGTGTGGCAGCTCGACGACATGGTCAAGAGCGTGTGTCGGTCGTCTGACTCAAAGGCGCTCGAGCAGGCGAAGTACGACGCCTCGGTCGAGAGCGCGATCAGCACCCTCACGAGGTGGGCCGAGGATTGGGGGCTCCAGATCGCAGCCTGGAATGCAGCGATCTCCCGGAACCCGCTGGCCTCCTCGCGCCGAAGACGGTGGGCCTTCTGAAGCATGCCCAGGTCGTCGAGCGCCGCCTAAAGTACACCTGCGACACCGCCCTCGGGGAGATCGCTGCTGTTCCTACTCGCGCCCAGCTGCCCGATCCACCTGTCCAGGTGCCCTCGGAGGTGACTTGCGTCGCTGCGTTGATTGTCAGGACATCGAGACGATCTCGGCGATGAAGAACAGGGGCGTCACGGGCTGCCGTGGCGCCCCTTCTGCCTTCCGAGGACCACGGGTCGCGGGCCGAACTCAAGCGAATCGGGCAATCCGGAGCGAATCGTAGGGATAAGGCCTTGGTAGGTCATCCTGCCATCGCGCGCCGTCCTGGCACGCGATCAACCACCAACATCACGACGTTTGCCACATGGCCCTGGCCGGTGTGGGAGGCGCTCGACCTGAGGTTCACTAATGGCTCACGACATCAACAAGATGATCTTCGTCGGCGAGGTGCCCTGGCACGGGCTCGGCGTCCGACTTCCCGCTCGCGCCAACTACGACGAGATCGTCGAGGCGGCGGGGTTCTACGAGGCCGTCGAGCGGCAGGTCTTCATCCCGCCGTTCAACAAGCCGCTGCCGGACAAGAAGGCGCTGGTGCGCTCCGACACTGGCGCGTACCTCAGCGTCGTCGGCAAGTCCTACGAGGTCGTCCAGTTTGCTGACGTGGCCCGGACCCTGGTCGAGGCTGCTGGGGACGTGAAGTGCATCTTCCACACCGCCGGCACGCTCGGCCCGGTAGGCATCCGGGGCTGGCTCCTCGGCGAGCTGCCGGAGCCCATCAAGGTCCGGGGCGACGAGAGCCCCATCAAGAAGTACGTCCTCGGCTGCGCGGGCCACGACGGCTACACGGCGGTCGTCATCAAGAACGTGGCAACCCGCGTGGTCTGCGCGAACACCCTGGGCGTGGCCCTGGGTGAGCGGGGAGGTGCCTCCTGGCGCATCCAGCACACCGCCAGCGCCAAGGAGCGGCTGGGGGAGGCCGGGAAGGCGTTCCGCCGCATCGCAGCGAGCTACGCGACCTTCGGCGAGCTCGCGAACGTGATGGCCAGCAGCCGGTTCACCGGAAAGCAGATGCAGGCCACCATCGACGCCATCCTGCCCGTCCCCCCGGACGACAAGGACCACCGCCGGCTGCTCGTGGAGCGCGAGAAGGTCACCCGGCTCTACGAGACTGCCGTCGGCGTCGAGAAGCTCCGGGGTACGGCCTGGGGCGCGTTCCAGAGCTGGACCGAGTACGCCGACCACCACCGGGCACTCCGGGACACCGGGCGTCAGGACCCGAAGCGGGCCAGGCTGGAGTCGATCTGGATGGGGCGGTCGGCATCCCTGAAGCAGTTGGCGCTCACCTCCATCACCGGCCAAACCGGCATCCAGCTCGCGGCGGCTTGAGATGCGGCGCCCAACACCGCTTCACCAGCTCGCCCGCGAGCGAGCCGAGACCGGGCACCTGCATCACGTCGGGGACGACGACCTCGTCCGGGTTCTCGTGGGTGCCGACGTCGTCCTCACCACGCCCCTCGTCCAACTGGCCCGCTCGACGCCGTTCGAGCTGACCGAGCAGCTCGGCGTGACGGCAGGCCAGGCCACGCGGCTCGCCTCGGCGTTCGAGCTGGGGCGGCGCGGAGCGTGGTCGGCTCCACCGCGCGGAATGCGGTGCCTGGACCCCGCCACCGTGGCCGAAGTCATGCGCGACGTGGCCCATGAGGAGCACGAGGAGTTTCACGTCCTGCTGCTGGACGTCCGGGGACGTCTCCTTGGGCGGCGTCTCGTCTCAAGGGGGAGCCTCACCCAATGCCCGGTCTCGCCCCGGGATGCGCTGCGCCCCGCCGTCCGGGACGGCGCGCACGGGGTCGTGTTCGTCCACAACCACCCGTCAGGCGATCCAGCGCCCAGCTTCGAGGATGCGGACCTCACCGAGCGGCTCCGCGCAGCGGCGACCTTGGTCGGTGTCGTGGCCCGCGACCACGTCATCGTGGCGACGAGCGGCTACTACAGCTTCGTCGAAGCGGGGAGGTGGCGACGTTAGTCGTTTGGCTACCGCCGTTCCTCCGCCCACTTCACGGCGGGCCCGCCTGATCGGAGGAACGGGTGCTTCCTATCGCGCTGGTGCTCAACAAGTCGTTGATGAGGAAGGTCGCCGTAGCGGTGCTGGTCGCCGCGGCTCAGGTGGTCATCACGTCGTCGACCAAGGGCAAGGGGAAGCTGAAGTCGCGGTAGTCAAGGGGCGCGTCGCCAATGCCGGGGCGCGTCCCGTTTCAGATCCGGGCACCTGGGATCATCAACAGCTAGGTTCTACTGCCGGGGCCTCGGCTGACCGAGAACAGGTGCACTTGCCGGACGTTCCTCCGAGTAGCCTCGGCGTATCCGTGATCCCGGGAAGCTCGACCCCCGCCATACGCAGCTCTACGAGATCAAGAAGCGCATCGGCTGCGCCAATCTCAACGTGCAACCCCGAGTACATCCCTCCGTGAGCTATCGGATTACGGGGTGTTCCCTGGTTATGCGAGGCGAGGAGTCCCGCGCTTCCGTAGACAGGATGTTGATTCAGCACTGCGACGACAGCGTCATCTACGACGGGGCCAAGGCTTCCGAGCCAGCGATTGCGCCATCCTGCGGCGGGCCTGCACACGAAGAAGGCGTCTAGGCCGCGGGAAGCGAGATCCGCCTGCCATTTCTCGCCGTGCACGGATCCCTCGATGAACTCGTAGTCGGACTCGGGAAAGCCCCTAGTTCGGCGCACGGGCCTGACATGGATAGGGCCCGGTGGGCCATGAAGTTCCGGGAAGCGCTCAAAGGCTTCACGAAAGGTGATTCGCTCTTCGATCTCCGCGGCAAAGAGAAGCCGTCGCGGCGAGGTCACCGAAGGTGACACCGCAAAGATGAGATCGCCAGCCTGCATTCGAGGTCTCATGGGAATCTTGCACGGACCGAAGTAGAGCCGGTCGCCCCATTGAGCAGGGACGTTGCACGAAGCCTCCTGCGCGTATGCGGGGGTCACCGTGCTCATGACGTAAGCGAAGCCAGTCGACAAGCGCACCTCCCCTTCAGATGGCCGCAACACATTGTGCCCTGGATCTCGCGAGTGCACTACGGGGCGACGCCCAAGCAGCAACTCCTGGCGGAGCATCGGCATAAGGCCATGCAGACGATTGAGTCTGCCTCAACTAGGGGTCCCACCATGACGAACGAGGAGAAGAGGAAGATCTACGCGGCGCTCGCCGCGCCGTTCCCCGAGCACTGCATTCAGCGCACCGAGGGGCGCATCACCGGACGCGGCTACGACACGAGCGGCATCGGCTACCAGTTCATCGCGAACAGATTGAACGAAGTGCTCGGCGTCGGTGGCTGGCGTGCCCACCGGGTCGTCACAGTGAAGGAGGTTACCCGGTCGAACGGACGTCCGGCCTTCGAGGCCATCGCCGACATCACCCTGGAGCTCGGTTCCTGGATGGACGGGATCTTCATCGTGTTCGCGGAGAGCCTGGCCGACGGTGGCCACGTCGCGAGCGCCGAGGCCGATGCACGGAAAGGGGCCTACACCAATGCCTTCAAGAAGGCCGCCGCCTTCTTCGGCGTGGGACGCCAGGCTTACGAAGGGTCGTTGGATGACGACAACGTGCCGTCGGACTCCCCGGTCCTGCCCGAGCATCAGCAGGTCCCCGCCGCGCCCACGCGGACGGTGACGACGACGCCGGTCACTCCGGCTCCGCCCAGGAACAGGCTCAGCTCGAAGCAGCTCGGCGCCATCCAGGCCATCGGCCGGAAGCTGGGCCTCGACCACACGGGGCTACGCGCCGTGGCCAAGCAGCGGTACGGCGTGGTCCCGGAGCACCTCTCGAAGTCGCAGGCGAGCGAGTTCATAGGCTCGCTGTCGGCGCAGGCGAACGGCAACGGGCACGACCAGGACGAGGACCACGCGAACCGGATGGAGGGGTAACGATGCCGCTCCCTCCGATCCCTGACGGGTTGCACACGTCGGTCTCGCAGGTGAAGTGTTTCCTGCGATGCCCACGGCAGTTCGAACTCAAGTACCGCCTGGGCGTGGCACCGGCTTTCGTGCCGGTGAACCTCGCCATGGGCCTCGCGTTCCACGGGACGGCGGCGGCGCTTTACTCTGAGCTGAAGGCCACGGGGTCGCTACCGCCCCGGGAGATGCTCGCGGATACCTTTCGCGACGCCTGGTCCCGGGCGTCAGAGGGGCCGCTCCCTCTCCACGCCGACGACGAAGAGCCGGTGGACATGAGCGCGGTCACGGATAAGGGCATCGAACTCGTGGACCTGCTCCGCGCTCACGTCGCGAAGTCCATGAACGGCCACGTGGTCGACGGCGTTGAGGTTCCCTTCATCGCCGCGCTCCACGATCCCGACACGGGTGAGGCGATCGATGAACGGTTGGTCGGCTCGATGGACCTCGTGCTCCGCCACGAGGGCCACCGCATCGTGACGGAGCACAAGACGTCGAGCCGCAAGTGGACGGAGGACCAGCTCGCGTACGACGTGCAGCTCACCGCCTACAAGTTCGCTGCACGCCAGGTCGGGATGGGCGAAGTCGGGCTGCGAGTTCAGGTTCTCACGAAGGCCCGAACGCCGGTCGTGCAGGTCGCCGACGTCGAGCGCAACGCCCAGGACGAGCGCGACTTCTTGAAGACGGCCGTGGGCGTTCTTCGCGCTGTGGATGCGGGCGTCGCGTACCCGGTGCGCGGGTGGCAGTGCAAGGGCTGCCAGTTTGCCCACGCCTGCCGTGGAACGACATCGTGAAGGAGGTCAGCGTCAGCTCCGAGTTGCTCGTCCTCCAGAGAGCCGTCCAGGGGTCGCAGACATTCTTGACGTCCAGAATGTCGACAATCCCGTAAGCGACGACACGCAGCGCTAGGTGGTGGCCGTGCTCACCTTGGTGGCCGTCCGACTTCGGGACTTTGGCCGAGTGGCGAGCGGGAAGATGCCAGTGGATCTCTTCTGGGCGCCGCACAACGAGGCAGACGCCTCGGGTGACCCGAAGGATGTCGTTCTGCGAGTTCGGGCAGAATCTACCGGCAAGAACAGGAAGTAGGGTGGCGCGGCGGGCTCATACAGACGCCCGCGCCGTCTTACCCCTTGGAGCGGAAGCGCTTGAACAGGGATGCGACCGGCTCGTCGAAGCCCTCGGAGATCCTGACCAGGGTCACGAGCTTCACGTTGAGCTGACCTGCCTCGATCTTCTGCAAGTGCTTCAGGTCCAGATTCGAGGCCTCGGCGGCCTGCTCTAGCGTCCACTTACGGGCATGGCGGAGCGCCCGAACTCGCTGTCCGAGTTGCTTCGCCTCGGCCGAGAACCGGGCCGACTGCCGGGCGATCTGGGGAGCGCGGGCTGCCATGCCCGCAAGGTCGTTGATGCTTCGTTGACGGAGTACCTCACATGTGACGAACTAACTATCCAGGACGCTTGCGGAATGAGGAGCGATCTTCATGAGCGAAAGGCAGCCCGAGTTGACGAAGACGTGTCCGATGTGCGGCGAGAAGATCCTCGACGTCGCCATCAAGTGCAAACACTGCGGCCACAGCCTGGATCGGGACGAGCAGATCCAGGCCGTAAGGCGATGGCTCCGTCCATGGAAGATCCTTGTGGCAGCAGTACTCCTGTCGGTGGTCGCTGCTGGGTTGGTCGTCTACAAGAATCGCAAGCAGCTCATCACGAAGGTATTGGTGTGGGAAGCGAGGAAGGGCATTGGCGAGGGCGAGGCAATTTGCCTTGGCCTTGCTCAGGATGGCTCCAGAAAGGTGTGCAGCGTCGCGTCCGCGAACGCGCGAGAAGCCTTGGAGGAAGCCATCAAGGACCCCACGTGGAGGTCCGATCGGAGGCCTCGTGTGAGCGACTTCACACTGGCTCTCACGGAGCCCTACTGGGACCGGCGAGGGTTCATTCGCCGCATTGGAAGGTCCAGTCTCTGGGACGGACTCGGCGTGGGGCGGGACCAACTGAGAGACGTGTCGGTCCCTGGCATTGACGCAACATCGGTCCACAATGTGCGGGAGGCGTTAGGCAGGGCGGTGACCAAACTAAACAACGCCGAGCGAGACGCCGAGGAGGGGAAGTAGCGAATGCGTGATCGTTGGATGGAGCCGAACCGGGAGGCTTCATGAAGTCCGCCGCGCGTTACCGCCCAATCTTGGCGGCGCTCGCCGCGAGTGTAGCGTTGGCGTCGCCCAGTGACGTGACGCGCGCCGAGCAAACTACGGCCCAGCAACTTCGGTCCGAGATGTCCGCGCAGGATCTGAAGATCCTGCGCGGGGAACTGGCCAAGATGAAGTCGAAGAACCGCTGGCCCACGGACCAGCAGGACCGTTACCGGAAGATCTGCTTCAAGCAGAAGGCCGAGGAGCCCAGCATCAACGCTCGAAGCTGCGACTGCTACCTGGAGGTGATGATGGACAGGTACCGGTCCATGGGCGACTTCGCGAAGGACCTGACGGACACGGGCGCTCCTCCGGACGAGAAGACGGAGTTCCTCTTCGGCGCTTGCCTCGCCGCGTTTGGAACGTAGAGGGGCTACCTGGGGAGACGATCGCCCACCGCGGCGGCGCCTTCCCCTTTAGCATTCAGGTTGGCGCCCCAATCAGAGGCGCTCCTCGTGGAGCCAAGTGGAGTGGCACCCGCAGCATCTCTCCGCCCATCCCCGGGGCCACGAGAACGGGACGAAGGTCCCCGTCCGGTTCTCGGACCACGATCCACATCTCGGACAGGGCGTGCCCCGGGGAAGAACCGGGTAGTCGTCGTGATGGGGTGGGATTCGAAAAAGCCGGAGCCACTCGCGGACCAGGGCCGGAGCGAGACGCCTGGAGGCGAGGAGGCGCTTGTGCTCCGCCATGCCTCGGGTCCGGAACGCGGCGGCGAGTTGGGCGATGGATGCCGATGCCATGGGCATCGACCGTAGGAGCCGGGTCGGTCAGCAGCGTCGCCCCTTCACCTTGGCCGACCGCGATTCAGCGAAGTTCTGAACTGGCCGACCGGCTGCAATGTGAAGAAGTAGGGCGGCGCGGCGTGCTCGTACAGGCGCCGGCGTCGCCTTACGTCGCGAAAGTGCTAGATTCGAGGCGCTGTGAAGATCGTCCTCGACACCAACGCGCTGCACAAAGACTACCTACTGACCCGACCTGCTCTCGTATCGACCATTTCGGCGAGAGCGCGTGCAAGCTGCGATGTGTACGTACCCGAGGTAGTCGTGGCCGAGCACGTAAAGCACTTCCGCGACGCCCGACGGGCTGCGGCGAGCCAGCTGATCCAGGCGGTTAGGGATGTCGAGGCTCTCTTCGGAACTGACGTCTCGATTCCGGATGTTGAGGCCGCCCGGGACGACGTCGATGCTGTCGTCCGACGCCGACTAGCCGAGTTGGGGATAACCGTGCTCCCGATTCCCACTGCATCACATGCCGAGGTGATGGAGCGTGCCATCTCGCGGAAGCCCCCTTTCTCCAAGGACGGGCGCGGCTATCAGGACACGTTGGTCTGGTTGTCCGTCCGCGAACTTGCGGGTGCGGGTGACCCAGTGATCTTGGTCTCGGGGGACGGAGCGTTCGGTGAACGAACCCTTGCGCCTGAACTCGCTGAAGAGATCGCGCAGGCCGGGACCGGCATCGTTACCCTCGAGAAGTCCCTGTCGAGAGCATTCGAAGCACATGTGCAGCCGCTTCTTCAGCGCCTGAGTCAGCTTGAAGACTCGCTGGCGCGCGGGAAGTCGAAGTTGGATCTCAAGGCATGGTTGTCGAGCGAGCTCCCGCCCCTGCTTCGAGACCATGAAAGCAGGCAAGCAGCCGAAAAGGATGCCCCACTCGCGTACGAGTGGATGAGCCTCGATAACCCAACGTTCGAGATCCTTGAGGCCAGAGCGCTGAGCGAGCGGGACGCCTTTGTTCGCCTAAAGGTCAAGGCGGAAGGTCGTGTCGGCGGGTGGCGGTGGTTCATGGTCGGCCCAGATGATGCAGACCGAGACTGGGATGAAGACGAAGTGCAAGCTGAGGTCGAGCTCGAGTTGATCGTGTCGAACGCGGCGACCATCACGAACCACACCGTGCTCCGGGTGTCACCCAGCTTTGTTCTTGAGCCGCGAGAACCCGACTTTGACGACGATGACTAACATGTGGGGCAAGCCTCAATCGCGCTTTGCTTGGACGCTAGAGACATTGCGGGATGAGCATGAGCTGGAGCGCGTTCAACTAGAGCGGCTGCTCGAGCCAGTCGCGGAGGAGTTGAGCCGCATTCACGACCATCATCAAGGGCTACGGGTTCCTGCGAGCGAGGAGGAGCAGTGGAGCTACGAATCGCACATCGAGAACCTGTGCGAAGAGATGGAGGGTCTGCTGGCCGTAGCGTTCGTTATCACGCAGAGCCACATCACACAGATCGTATCAAGGGCGCTCCGGGTGGTGGAGGCGGCGAAGGACTGCGGCACGCCGCTGTCTGGGGTGCCGCAGGGCAAAGAGGAGTTCCGCAGGACGGGTAGCAAGCTAGTCGGGGATACGAAGTACACCGAGATCCAAGTGCTCAACTCCTTCGCTAACTTCTTCAAGCATCACGAAGAATGGAACGGGGCCTGGGAGGACTTGAATGACAGGAACGCGAGGTCCACGGCAGACGTAATCATGGCCGTGGGGGCGAGGCGGAACTCCTCAGCGCCATACAGGGCCGGCGCCGAAGCCCTCGGGAACGGGACGTACGCAAACGTCGGCATCTTCGTGGGAATCATCCAAGAGTGGCGGCAGCAGCTCGTTTCACTGCTTGAAGCGTCGGCGCTGGCCGCTGGCATCTTCTAAGGATCGACGACTTCCGTCCGCGGGCTCGAATCCAGGCGGCGAGTCGGGCCATCGGCGGGGCGTTCACGGCAGGGGCAAGCCCACGAGGGGATCGGTCAGGGAGGTTCGGGACGACTTCGGAAGTGCGGCTCCCACGGCGGCCCCTGGCCCGTGGACGACCGGTTCCCAGGTGGACTCCCAACTTTCTGGAGTGACGTCGGGGTAGGGGTCGATTCGCCAAGACGTGTGGGTGTCTCGGGTCGACGAGGAGACGGGCCGCTGGTGGGCCAGTTCGGTGGCTCCCCTGGCAGGGCTGGAGTTCCGAAGGCGATCAAGGCCTCGTTGGCCCGGCCTCGCGACTGAGTACACCCTCCCGGTTGCTCGCTCCCGGATCGAATCTCTGTTAGCCCTCCGCGCCCGCGAGAGAGTCGCCCAGGGGTGTGGATTACCCGGAAGTGCAGGGCTGTCCTGCACTATTGCGGCCCTCTGCTCGCCCGGAGGGGTGCGCAAAGGGGTTGCGTTGCGCAACATTCGACTCCCACTTTGCGCACCTGGCCGGTGTGAGGACCCGTGCTGAGCCTGATCCAATTGCGCAAGGCTCAGGTCATGTTCTTGTCGGGCTCGGGGGCCGGGTCGACGGGGACAGGCGTCGTTCGCCACGCCTCGATGACGGATCGCAACTGATCTTGAGTCGGGTCGTCGGCCGAAGGCAAGGGAAGCCAGACCAGGGCAGGGAGGGTCTTGGTGGTGCGCCAGCAGTTGCGCATCAAAGAGGCAGTCCAGCTGAGGGCGTAGAGAACGTGCCGACACGGGACCCGGGCTCGATCGGCGATGTCCATGACGCTCAGAGCTTCCGCCTCCCTCTCAGGGATCGCTCTCGCGATCGCGTGGAAGACCGCAGAAGGCTGCGTGAACCAGTCCGGGAACTTGAAGTAGAAGGCTCGGACGCAGAGGTCCTGTTCGGAGCAGTTCATCTGCCTCAGGTAACTCCGCCAGGCCTTCTCTTCGGCCGAGTTCGGGACGTAGGGATCGCGTCCCGCCACGAAGGGCTGCGGATACGTGGACGCTGCCTTGTTCGTCTCGGGCTGCGCGGGCACGGGGGCCGGTTCGGCGGTCGACGGCGCCCGGGGGGGCACCGCGGGCGGAGGAGGAGGCAAACCGGGGATGCTGGCGGGCGAGCCGCTGCCCGCGCCCCCGTTGGAGGCCATAGGGGGGAAGGGGAGAGGGGTGCGGAACCCAGGCGCGAGAGGTGGAGAGGGGGCCTTGGGGGGCTCCCCGGGCTGCGTCGGCATCGGAATGGCCGCGACGTACGGGGCGGGGGGCAGGACGATGTTCTGGGGGACGGGGCTGGGTCGGGCGGAGCCGATGCTCGCGATCGTCGCGTCGGCGGCAGCGACGGCCTGCCTCGTGGCCTCCTCGATCGTCGCGTCGGTGGCCACTGCGGCCAGCAGCGTGTCCTCCAGGGCCTTCCTGAGGGGTTCCTGGTAGGCCGCAGCCAGCCGGGCGACGAGGTCCTTCCTGGCGGCATTCATGGCGTCGGTGGTGATGGAGTTGATGTCGATGATGGGCTTCATGGTTGCTTCTCCTTGCTCGGGGTTGGGACAGCTACAGGGCTGCGAATCGGTCGTCGCTACGAACTGCTGGGTGGATGAGGCGGGATCGGAAGGGGTGGCTGGCTCGCTCAGATCGCGGTGCGGGGGGACGGAGCCCGTGTCGCTGCGGTCGGGCCCTTTCACGCTGACACCGGCCTGCGGCCTCTCGCTGGCGCTCGTGTCCGCGTGCGGTCCCTCCGCAGGCTCCCCGGCCACCGTCCCTCCTCCCGCTCCAACTCGCCGGGGCGAGGAGGGCGCACAAGGAATCACCAGGGTCTCGCTCCCATCGACAGGGAGGGAGGAGGGAGTGGATGGGAGATAGCTGGGAGGACGCAGGGGCTCAGCTGGTGTCCCCTCGTGACTTGCTGGAGGAGAGCTACCTGCTGGCTGCTCTCTCCGTGAGGGGGCGCAGTCAGGTGCTTGTAGATCTACTGAAGTGAAGTGCTCGGCTGGAGGCTTCCGCCAGCCATGAAACCGGTGGCGGCTCGGCAGCTTGTCGTCCCCTGCTGCTCGCTGACTGGCAAAGTAATGTCCTAGTCCAACCCCGTCGTAGACCCTGCGGGGGTGTGGAGAGAACCCCGCAGTCCAGGCGGCCCGAAGGTCCCGGATCGTGATCCCCTCCGGCAGGACAACCACCACGTGGAGGTGAGGGCGCTCGTGGTCGGCGAAGGCCCAGACCGCTGCCTGGATCCGTCTGAAGACCCGCCGCCGGATCAGGCTCTGAAAGGCGGCCTTGAGGTGCACCAGGATCTCCTCGTCCGTCGCCCTCCGCTCGAAGGTGGTACCTGGGTCGACAACGGTCCGGAGCCTGCTTGTCAGGACGAAGTGACGAGCAGGGCGCCCGACGGCCACTCCATACGCCTCCACGTTAGCCACTCGCGCGGCCATGGAGGCCTTCAGGGTGGGGTTCTGGTCGCGTTTGAAGAGCGCGAAGCCCAGTAGGGAGTGGATGGCGCGCGGGATCCGAATCCTTCGTCGCGGGCGAACGGCAGGCGACTGGAGTGCCTCGATAGGTCCGGAAGGCACCGACGACGCAGCAGGCGCCGATGTGCCGACGGCATTGTTGTCTCTCCCTGGCATCGGAGTCTGAGGGGTCCCGACCGGCCTAATCCCGGGCATCGTCAGCCCCGACCTGCTCCGGGCGGACGCTCTTCGAGTTGAGCCAGTCGTCGAGGTCCGTCCAGCGGAAGCGAACGGTGCGCGGGCCGATGCGAACGAATGGGATCTCGCGCCTCGAGACCCAGCAGTAGAGCGTCCCCTTCTTCACCCCGAGGAGGCTCGACGCCTCGGAGTAGGTCAGATAGGCCGCATTCTGATTGCCTGTGACGTGCTCCATCTGCGCTCCTTCGCGGCATTGCCTGGCCGCATCGTTTCCACGCAGTGAAGCAGTCTCTCGGGGGCGGAGCCCCTCCAGCGATTCGAGCGAATCGATGGAGGAGGGATCAGGGAGGCGCGTCTGACGGTCGAAGCCAGCTACGCCGACGTCGAGTCGGCCCCATGCTCACTCCTGATCGGCAACACGGTCGCCTTCGCACCAGGCGTCGAGGAGCCGAGTCGCCCCCAGTCGGCACTGAAGGCGGCGGGAGCAAGGTGAGCGTAGCGCATCGTCATCTGCGGGGACGCGTGCCCGAGGATGGCCTGCAAGCGGAATAGATCTCCGCCGTTCATCATCCAGTGTGACGCGAAGCTGTGCCGCAGGTCGTGGAAGCGGATGTAGCGCCTCAGCTTCCCGTGGCGCTTCACCTGAGGGAACCCGGCCCTGTCCAGGATCGCGTGCAGCGATTCCTGGAAGACTCTGGCGCACTTCACGAACATCCCGCCCTCGGAGTTCGGGAACACGTACTTGCCGGGGCACCGGAGTCGCCACTCTCGAAGCGCGGGAAGCAGGACGTCTAGAATGGGGACGTGCCGCGCCTCTCCGTTCTTCGTCGGGCCGTCCCAACTCGCCTGGACGGTGATGAGCCGGGTATCGAAGTCAACGTTGGCCCAGAGCAGAGCGGCCAACTCGCCCTGGCGGAGGCCCGTGAAGACGGCCGTCTTGTAGAGAATGAACTCCGTATCGCCCTCCTCCTCCGCCGAACGAAGGAAGCGCGCGATCTCCTCGTCGGTCCGGAGGTAGTGGAAGTCCTTGGAGAAGAGTTTGATCCGGGGCTTCTTCACCACCGGCATCTGCCGCAGCCAGTTGAGCTCGACGGCCACCCTGAGCAGCGAGATGAAGAGAGTGAGGATGTGGTGCAGGGTGTTCGGGTGGAGATGAGCCTTCGAGGCCTTGAAGCCGTCGATCTCCTTCACGCCGATGGCGGATAGCCTCTTGCCGCCGAAAGCAGGACGGAGGTGTGCCCGCAGGATCGACTGGTCGCAGGCGCGGCTTCGCTTGGCGATGGCTCGGACGCTCAGCCAGTAGTCGGCGACGTCATCGAACAGGACATCGGCTGGGTCAGGTGAGCGCAGGCGCCGGCGGATCTGCTCGACGTGGTGCTCGTGCTCGCGGAGCTTGAAGACCGCGTCTTCGCGCTTCGAGTAGACCTCGCTCTTCCGCTTTCCGTTCTCGTCGATCCACCGGATGCGCCACATCCCGTAGTGCTGAGTTGGCTTGCTCATGCCTCCACCTCGTAGGTGAGGGCGAGCGGACGAACCCCTCCAGCCTTCAGCGGGATTGCTGGAGGGACTGGACGCTGGCGTGATGGCCCGAAGAATGGCCCGAAGAAACGAAACGGGCACCCGGGAAACAGTCCCAAGCGCCCGTCTTCATTACTGGCGCGCCCTAGAGGATTTGAACCTCTGGCCTTCGGATTCGTAGTCCGACGCTCTATCCAACTGAGCTAAGGGCGCAATCTTTCGCCTTCACCACTCGTCCTTCACTGCCCGACCCCACGTTACTGGCGGAGAGGGAGGGATTCGAACCCTCGAATCAGGTTACCCCGATTACTGGTTTAGCAAACCAGCGCCTTCGGCCTCTCGGCCACCTCTCCAGAATCCTTCGGATGATGTCTGCCCTGCTGGCGGAGGAGGAAGGATTCGAACCTTCGGAGGGGTTGCCCCCTCAGCGGTTTTCAAGACCGCCGCCTTAGGCCGCTCGGCCACTCCTCCCGAGCCTCTTCCGCGATGCGTCCCTCGGCCGAACCCGGCTTCGGGACCGCCCTTTTAAGGCACGATGCCCTTCCGGATCAAGCGTTTCCGCCGCCACGGGTCCGGCCCACCTGGCCGCGGCGCCGCGACCGCGCGACACGGGCCCGCACCCCTCGCGGCCGCGCCCCATGCCGCCCCGCCTGCGCCATCTCGCCACGGCCCACCCTTGAATAGATTGCGGTATTCTCACGATACACACCCCAACGGCGTGCTGCGTCAGGGTGCCCCCGGTGATAGGTTCGGAGCCTCCCATGCAACGACCGAATCCCCGGGCCGCACTCGCGGCCCTTCTGCTCGCCGCGCTCCCGGTCCGGGCCGCGCCCCCCGCACTGCCGGCGGAATCCGGCGCCCCCGTCACCTTCGACGAGGCCATCGGCCTCGCCTCCCAGGCCCCCGCCGTGGCCGGGGCAGAGGCCGCCGCGGCCGAGCAGCGCCGCGTGGGCGACTCGGTCTCCTCCCTCGTCGTGAACCCCACGCTGAACTTCCAGCCCGGCGCCGCCAGGGACCCCCTCGACGATCAGTGGAAGTACATGGGGGAGACCACCCTGCTCCAGGGCTGGAACCTCTCCGGCCTCCCGGGCGACCGCAAGGCCGCGGTCCGCGCCGAGGGCGACCAGCTCTCCTCCGAGGCCCGCGCCGCCGCGCTCTCCCACCGGCTCGCCGCCGCCCAGGCCTGGGTCGAGCTGTGGGCCGCCCAGCAGTCCCTCGCCGACGCACTCCAGGAGTACGAGCTCGCGAACGAGTTCTCCACCCGGATGGCCCGCGCCGCCGAGGCCGCCGCCTTCACCCGCGCCGAGGCCGCCGACGCCGCCACCTACGCCGCCGAGGCCCACGTCCAGGCCATCGCCGCCGAGGGTGAGGTGGTCGACCGCGGCTACGGGCTCGCCATCGCCATGGGCCAGCAGGCCGAGCTGCCGCTCGTCGCCAAGGGCCCGCTCCCGGCGCCTCCGTCTCCGGCCCGGACCGACTGGCCCGCGCTCCTCGAGGCCGCCGGGAAGCTCCCCGCCGTGGCCGCCCGCAAGCTCGCCTCCGACGCCGACCGCGCCCGCGAGGCCGAGCTCCGCTCCACCAAGGGCTGGGGGCTCGGCACCGGCGTGAAGGGCACCCGGGACTACCTGGGCACCTGGGGCGCGCAGGCCGTCCTCGAGGTCTCCTTCCCCGTCTTCGACCGCGGCGAGCGCGAGGCCGCCCCCGCGGCCGCCGCCGCCGCCCGCGCCCAGGGCGAGTTCCAGGAGGCCCGCGCCGTCGCCGCCACCGAGCTGGCCCGCTCGCTCCACGAGGTGCAGCACACCGGCGAGGTGCTCGCCGCCACCGAGAAGGAGCTGGTCCCGGCCGCGCAGCTGAACGCCCAGTCCCGCGAGGCCTCGATGCGCGCCGGCGAGACCACCGTCCTCGAGGTCCTCGTCGCCCGCCGGACCTGGGCCGCGGCGAGGCAGAAGCACACCCGCGCGCTCGCCGTGCACGCCTGGGCCCGCGTGAAGATCTGGATGCTGCTCGCCGACATGACGCCGGGAGGCGCGAAGTGAAGACACCCTGGAGCCGCACCCTGGCGCTCGCCGCCGTCCTCGTCCTCGCCGCCTGCGGCAAGAAGGGGCCCGCCCCCGAGGAGATGCCGCCCGTCCCCAGCGCCCGTACTCCCTGGGTGAAGGCCCGCTCCAGCGAGGGCGTGCCGCTCCTGGAGGCCCCGGCCCAGGTGCTTCCCTCCCCCGAGGGGCAGGCCGCCGTGGTCCCGCCGTACCGGGCCCGCATCCTCCGGGTCCTGGTCCGCCCCGGGCAGAAGGTGTCGAAGGGGCAGCCGCTCGTCGAGGTGGTGATGCCCGAGGTCTCCACCGCGGCCGGCGCCTACGCCGCGGCCACCACCCGCGTGGACGCCTACGGCCGGCGAAAGACCCAGCTCGAGGCTCTCAAGAAGGACGGGCTGGTCCGCCTCGCCGACGTCCTCGAGGCCGAGACCAAGCTCGCCGAGGCCCACGCCGATCAGCAGTCCGCCGCCGCGGCGCTCCGCACGGCGCAGATCGAGCCCGGCGAGGCCTCCGACATCGTCACCGGCAAGAAGCCGGTGGTCCTGAAGAGCCCCATCGCCGGCGTGGTCACCGCGGTCGGCGCCGGCGTCGGCGACAGCCGCGAGCCCTCCGGCGATCCGGTGGTGCGCGTGGTCGGGGAGGGCGACTCCCGCGTCGAGGCCCGCTTCGCGCGCCCCCCCGACACGTCCGGCTCGGCCTTCGAGTTCGTCTCCACCAGCGGCGGGAGGTTCCCGCTCACCCTGGTGGCGCGCGCGCCGATCATCGACCCGCGCGACGGCACGATCGCGGCCTGGCTCGTGCCCGAGCCGGGCACGAGGCTCCAGCCCGGTCTCACCGGTCGCGTGGTGGTGACGCTGCCCGGGGTGGTGGGGGCGTCCGTCGTGCCCGCACGGGCCGTGGCCCTCGCCGAGGGCAAGACCTTCGTGGTGGTGAGGCGCGACGGGAAGCCGGAGAAGGTGCCGGTGGACGTCGTCGCCTCCTCCGGAGCCGAGGCGCTCGTCATCGGGGTCGCCACCGACGAGGAAGTCGCAGCCGACGCCGCGCTCGCCGAGGCCGCCCCTTGATCCAGGCCATCGTCCGCTGGTCGGTCCGCCACCGGGTGCTGGTCGTCGGCACCACGCTCGCCCTCATGGTCGTGGGCGCGCTGGTGGGCATGTTCCTCAAGTTCGACGCGCTCCCCGACACCACCAACAACCAGGTCCTGGTCCTCACCCGCGCCCCCGGCCTCACCCCCGAGGAGGTGGAGCGGCTCGTCACCCGCCCCATCGAGGTGGGCATGGGCGGCCTGCCCGGTCTCATCGAGCAGCGCAGCCTGTCGCGCTACGGCATCTCGTCGGTCACTGCCGTATTCGAGGACGGCGTCGACACCTACCGCGCCCGGCAGATGGTCCAGGAGCGGCTCACCACCATGTCCTTCCCGGGGGGCGTCTCGGCTCCCGAGCTGGGTCCGGTCACCGGCGGCCTGGGCGAGATCTTCCACTTCACTCTCGACTCGCCGCGCCGCAGCCCCTCCGAGCTGCTCGAGCTGGCCCAGTTCAAGGTGGCGCCCATGCTGCGCAGCGTGCAGGGCGTGGTCGAGGTGAACACCTGGGGCGGCGACCAGCGCGTGCTCGAGGTGAAGGTCGACCCGGTGCGCCTGGCCGCCCGCGGCCTCACGCTCGACGACGTGCGCGACGCTCTCGAGAACGCCACCGGAACCGCTCCCGGCGCGTCGCTCCCGGCCGGTTCGGGGCAGACCCTGCTCCGCGCGGTGGCGCTCCCGAAGACCGCCGGTGATCTCGGCTACGCGCTCGTCTTCCGGCGCGGCTCCGAGCTGCACCCCGTGCGCCTCTCCGAGGTGGCCGAGATCGCCATGGGCTCCTCCACCCGCATCGGCGCGGCCACCGAGAACGGCAAGGGCGAGACCGTCTACGTGATGGCCCAGATGCTCCGGGGCGAGAACGCCCTCGACGTCATGAAGCGCCTCAAGAAGCAGATGGTCGAGGTGCGCAAGATCGTCCCCGAGGACGTCTACGTCGACGTGGTCTACGACCGCTCGAAGCTGGTCGAGGGCACGCTCGCCACCGTCTTCAAGAACCTCCTCGAGGGCGGCCTGCTCGTCATCGCCGTCCTCTTCCTCATGCTGGGCAGCTGGCGCGCCGGCCTGCTGGTGGCCTCCGCCATCCCCCTCTCCATGCTGGGTGCCACCGCCGCCATGGTGGCCTTCGACATCCCCGGCAACCTCATGTCGCTCGGCGCCCTCGACTTCGGCCTCATCGTCGACGGCGCGGTGGTGATGGTGGAGGCGGTCTTCCACGGCGTGGACCGCTCGGCCTATCCCCTCGGCGACCGGAAGCGCTGCCGCGAGCTCTGGGTGGAGCACGTCGAGAAGGTCACCGGCACGGTGGCCCAGCCGGTCTTCTTCTCGGTGCTCATCATCCTGCTGGTCTACGTCCCGGTGCTGT
Organism: uncultured delta proteobacterium; assembly: GCA_963802065.1. Lineage (GTDB taxonomy): Bacteria > Myxococcota > Myxococcia > Myxococcales > Anaeromyxobacteraceae > CAIOAK01. The sequence continues at coordinate 723,096 of CAWDHF010000012.1, forward strand.
CGCTCACCGGCGTGGACGGCAAGATGTTCCGCCCCATGGCGCTCACCGTGGTCTTCGCGCTGGCCGCCTCGCTCGTGCTCTCGCTCACCTTCATCCCGGCCGCCACCGCGCTCTTCCTCCGGCCTCGCGACGTTCCGGAGCGGGCCCCGTTCCTGGTCCGGTGGATCGAGAAGGGCTACCTGCCCCTGCTCCGCTCCTCGGGGGCCCGCCCCTGGGTGGTGGCCGCCGGCTCGGTGGTGCTGCTCCTGGTGGGTGGCCTCTTCTTCGCCCGCGCCGGGAGCGAGTTCGTGCCGCAGCTCGACGAGGGCGACCTGGTGATCCAGACCACCCGGGCCGCCGACGTCTCGCTCGAGACCGCCATCTCCGAGGCCGGCAAGCTCGAGGCGGTGATGATGGAGAAGGTGCCGGAGGTGAAGGAGGTCGTCTCCCGCATCGGGAGCCCGGCCGTCGCCACCGACATCATGGGGCTCGAGCAGGCCGACGTCTTCGTCCTGCTCCGGCCCCGGGACACCTGGCGCCCCGGCGTCGACAAGGCCCGGATCATCGAGGAGATCGACCGGGCCGCGAAGTCGGTCAACGCGGCCGCGGAGGTGAGCTTCACCCAGCCCATCCAGATGCGCTTCAACGAGCTGCTGGGGGGCTCGGTGGCCGACGTCACCATCTCCATCTACGGCGACGACCTGGCCGAGCTCGACCGGCTGGCCGCCCTCACCGCCGGGGTGGCCGGGAAGGTCCCGGGCGCCGCCGACACGCGCGTCATCGCGCCCCCGGCCGTGTCGCTCCTCGAGGTCCGCCCCCGTCCGCTCGACGCGTCGCGGGCAGGCTTCACCGTGAAGTCGCTGCTCGAGGCGGTGCAGGCCATCCGCACCGGCCTCGAGGTGGGCGCCACCTACGACGGCGCGCTGCGGGTGCCCATCCTGCTGCGGCTCGGGGGTGGGGCCAACGCATTCACCCTGAGTGACCTGGCCATCCCGGGCGCCAGCGGCGGCCTGGTCCCGCTGGGGCGCGTCGCCGACGTGGAGATGACGAGCTCCCCCAGCATGGTCTCGAGGCAGGACGGGGAGCGGCGCATCGTGGTGGGCTTCAACGTCCGCGGAGCCGACCTGGGCACGGTGGTGGAGCAGGCCGAGAAGGCGGTGGCGGCCGGCGTGAAGCTGCCGCGCGGCTACCGCTTCGAGTGGGGCGGGCAGTACGAGACCCTGGTGGACGCGAAGCGGCGCCTCGCCATCGTCATCCCCGCGGTGCTGGCCCTCATCGTGGCCGTGCTCCTCTTCGCCTTCCGGAGCCTCAAGCCTGCGTTGCTCATCTTCCTGAACGTCCCCTTCGCCTCGGTGGGCGGGATGATCGTCCTCGCCCTGCGCGGCATGCCGGTCTCGATCTCGGCGGCGGTGGGCTTCATCGCCCTCTCCGGCATCGCCGTGCTGAACGGCGTGGTCCTCATGTCGCGGCTGCTGGCGCTCGAGGAGGAGGGGAAGGGGCCGGCCGAGGCCGCCATGAGCGCGGCCCGGGAGCGGGCCCGCCCGGTGCTCATGACCGCGCTGGTGGCCGCCCTGGGATTCGTCCCCATGATGCTCGCCACCGGGGTGGGGGCCGAGGTGCAGCGGCCACTCGCCACGGTGGTGGTGGGAGGGCTGGTCACGTCGACGATCCTGACCCTCCTCGTCCTCCCCAGCCTGTATCCCTGGCTCTCCCGGATCGGGCGGAGGGGGGAGCCCGGGTAGGTCAGCGCTCCACGCCGCGCGGGAACTTCTCCGGCACGATGCGTTCGAGGCCGCCCATGTACGGGCGCAGGGCCTCGGGCACCACCACCGACCCGTCGGCCTGCTGGCACTGCTCCAGGATGGCCACCACGGTCCGGCCGATGGCCACGCCGCTCCCGTTCAGGGTGTGGGCGAGTCGCGGCTTGCCCCCCTCGCCGCGGTAGCGCACGCGGATGCGGCGCGCCTGGAAGTCCTCGCAGTTGGAGCAGGAACTGATCTCCCGGTAGGCCTCCTGGCCGGGGAGCCACACCTCGAGGTCGTAGGTCCGGGCCGAGGCGAAGCCCATGTCGCCGGCGCAGAGCTGGACCACCCGGTGGTGCAGGCCGAGCCGCCGGAGAACCTCCTGGGCGTCCTCCACCATCTTCTCGAGCTCCGCCATGCTCTCCTCGGCGCGGGCGAACTTCACGAGCTCCACCTTGTGGAACTGGTGCTGCCGGATGAGCCCGCGGGTGTCCTTTCCGGCAGCGCCGGCCTCGGCCCGGAAGCACGGGCTCCACGCACAGTACGAGATGGGCAGGTCGCCCCCCTCGAGGATCTCGTCCCGGTGCATGTTGGTGACCGGCACCTCGGCGGTGGGGATGAGGTAGAGCGGGGTCTCCCCCTGGGTCCGGAAGAGGTCCTCCTCGAACTTGGGGAGCTGGCCGGTGCCCGTCATGGTCTCGGCGGTGACGAGGTAGGGCGGCAGGATCTCCCGGTAGCCGCGCGACACGTGGACGTCCACGAAGAAGGCGGCCAGCGCGCGCTCCATCCGCGCCCCGGCCCCCTTCGAGATGGTGAAGCGGGCCCCGGAGATCTTGGCCGCCTGCGGCCACTCCAGGATGCCGAGCGCCTCGCCCAGCTCCCAGTGGGGCTTCGGCGCGAAGTCGAGGACCGGCTTCTCGCCCCAGGTGCGCACCACCACGTTGTCCTTCTCGTCCTTGCCGTCCGGGACCGAGTCGTGGGGGAGGTTGGGGACGACGAGCAGCACCTTCTCGATGGCCGCCTCGACCTGGCGCAGCTCCTCCTCGGCCGCCTTGACCTGGTCGGAGATGGCCCGGGCCTCGGCGCGGGCCGCCTCGCCGGCCGCCCTGTCGGTGCGCATGAGCTGGCCGACCCGGGCGTTGGCCTCGGACTGCCGCTTCTTCATGCCCTCCATGGAGACGTTGAGCTCGCGGCGGCGGGCCGCCAGCTCGCGCACCGGGCGGAGCGTGGCCACCGCCCCCTCGCCCCGGCGGGCCAGCCTGCGTTCCACGCCGTCGAAATCCTGGATCACCGACCTGAGATCGAGCATGGGAGGGGCATGTAGCCTTTAACTTCGGGGCGGGCAAGGGGTAGGGACCGGGATGCAGGGGAGGTCCATGGCCGATCGGGAGTCGAGCGCGGGTCCAGGCCTGCGCGTCCTCGAGGGCGGGCGGGCGGGCGAGACCGACGGCGGCCTGCTCCGCGAGTTCCTCGACGGCGACGAGCGGGCCTTCGAGGAGCTGTGGCGCCGGCACCACGCCACCGTCCACTCGCTCGCCCGGCGCTACGCCCGCAGCCCCGAGGACGCCCGCGACCTCACCCAGCGGGCCTTCCTCCGGGCCGTGGGAGCCGCGCGGAGGGCCGTCCGCCAGGCGGGAGCCGATTTCCCCTTCCGCCCCTGGCTGCTCCGCATCGCCGCCAACCTGGGCAAGAACCACCTTCGCGACGAGGCCCGCTGGCGCCGGGCGCCGGTCCAGGAGGCCGACCAGGCCGCCGACGGGGCCGCCCCGGCCGACGAGCTGCTGTCCCGCCGCGACCGGGAGAGGCGCGTCCGCGAGGCGGTGCTGCTGCTGCCCCGCCGGCAGCGCGAGGTGCTCACCCTGCGCATCGACGCCGGGCTCTCCTTCGCCGAGGTGGCCCGCACGCTCGGCATCGCCGAGGGAAACGCCCGGGTCCACTTCCACCACGCCGCCCGGCGCCTCGCCGAGCGGGTCCGCGCCGGGGAGGGCGAGCCGTGAACCGCGCCTGTCCCGTCTACGAGCCCCTCCTCCTCGACCGCGCCGCGGGAGATCTCGGCGAGGCCGACGCCGGGCGGCTCGAGCGCCACCTGGCCGGTTGCCCGGCCTGCCGTGCCGAGGCCGAGGCCGTCGGCCTCGCCCTCTCGCTGGCCGCGCTGCCCCCGGTTCCCGCGGCCGAGCGGGAGGCGGTGGCGCGGGGAGCCCGGGAGGCTCTCCTCCAGCACCACGCCGGGCGAAGGCAGCGCCGCCTCGCGGGCGGGCTGGCGCTGGCCGTGGCCGCCTCGGCCGCCTTCGCGCTGGCGGTTCCCTGGGTCCTCCTCTCCCGCCAGGGCGCCGTCTCGCCCCCGGCCGCCGTGGCCACGGCCCCGGCCGCGGGCTGGGAGCTCCCCGATCTCGACGCCGCCTGGGCCGCCGCCGCGGCCGCCGACCCGGAGGCCTTCCCGGAGCTGGAACCCGAGATGCTCTTCGCCGAGCTGCAGGAGATCGACTTTGACCTCGAGTGAACGACGAACGCGGCTCCTCGCCCTCGCCCTGGCCGCGCTCCTGGCGCCGGCCCCCTCCCTCGCGCAGGAGCCTCCGCCCGGATCGGGCGCCGGGCACGGCGCGGGTCACGGCGCCGGCCCCGGAGGCGGCCTGCCCGTGGAGGTGCGCGAGCGCGTGGAGAGGCGGCTGCGCCTGGCCCGATCGCTGGGGCTCGCCGAGGCGCTCGACCTCGACGAGGCGGGGACGGCCCGGCTGAACGCGATCATGGCCCCCTTCGACGCCCGCAGGAAGGCGTTGCTCGAGGGGATCCGGGGAGACGTCCGCACGCTGAAGCAGGCCGCCCGGCGCGGCGACCCGAAGGTGCTCGCCGAGGTGGACGGCGCGGTTCGGCGGCTCTTCGAGGCTCGCGCCGCGGTGCTGGCCATCGACCAGGAGATGTTCGCCGCCGTCTCGAAGGACATGCCGCCCGGGCAGGTGGCGCGCGCGGCGCTCTTCTTCGCCCAGTTCCGGCAGCGCTTCGGGATGGAGATGCCCGACCCGGTGGGCGGCGGGCGCCGCTGATCGGGCTATACTGCCCGGCGATGGCGAGCCGAAGGCGGGAGCGAGAGAGGGAGCGGCCCGAGCCGCCGAAGGGCGGGTACGAGGGGCCGGAGGTGCTCACGGCGCTCCTGGCCCAGGCCGGGTCGCCGCACGGCGCCGAGGAGGTGGCCGAGCACTTCCGGACCGCCACCGCGGCGGGCGAGCCCCGCAGCGACGTCATCCCCTCGCTCTTCCCCGAGGAGCCCCGCTTCGAGTCCCCCGAGGCGGCCCGGCGGCTCTACGCCAACCTCTTCGGCCTCTGGGACCGCGTGGCGGCCGGCCTGGGGGCCGAGGACGACGAGCCGGTGGTCGTCGAGACGCCGCCCCCGGCGCCGGAGCGCGGCTCGGTCGACGGGCGCGTCCTCCCGCAGGAGTTCGTCGAGGCCTCCTGGCGCTTCCTGGCCGCGCTCCCCGAGCGCGAGGTGTCCCGGCTGCGCGACCGGTTCCAGAACCTCCAGCCCGACATCGACGCCTGGCTCGGGGAGGTGGAGCTTCCCGACGCCGGCGGGATCGCCGCCCACGACCTGGTCTTCGAGGCCTGGGTCATGTTCGACCGCGCCTTCGACGACCGGCTGGGCGACGTCGAGTGGAAGGAGCTGCGCGACCTCGAGGCCGAGCCGCCGGCGCTGGAGAGCATCCAGCCGGCGCTGGCCGCCTACGTCGCGGAGCAGCTCGACAACCTCGAGGACGAGGAGCCCGCCTTCGGGGCGCCCGAGCGGGCCCAGGTGGAGAAGGTCGTCGCCGCGGCCGCCGCCGCGCTGACGCGGGTGATCGCCGACGACGGACTGTAGACGACGGCCGCGGGAACCCTATCGCTCGTCCTCCCCGCGCTCGAACCGGTCGAGGGAGCCGAGCCAGGCCGTCGCGGCCGAGAGGTTCCGTCCCGCCAGGTCGTCGGCGAGCCGCTGCAGGAAGGGGTGGCCGGGCAACCGTCCGGCGAGGCGCCGGGCCAGCGCGATGCCGGCGGGGATCGCGACCAGTCCAAGGGCGACGTTGGCGAGGAGCCAGGGCGCCCCCAGGACCCGGTATGGATCCACCCCCAGTGCGGCGAGGGCCACGACGAGGAGCGGGGTCCAGAGGAGCGGGGCGAGGAGGAAGACGGCGAGCGACGCCCGGATGCGCTCGGCCTTCCGTTCCTGGAGGAGCCGCTGGCTCTTCACGACGGGCCCCGCCAGGTCGATCCGCCCGATCAGCAGGAGGTGGCGCACCGTCGCCGAGCCGGTGACGACCACGAAGGCGAGGAGGAGGACGGCAGGCACGGCGAGGCCGGGTTCCGCGGCGTGGTTCGCGAGGAACGAGCCCAGCCAGGCGGCGGCGACGACGTCGAGCGCGAGTCCCGGGAGTCGAAGCGCCACCTCCCGCCGGGCGTGACTCCGCAGCCGCCGCTCCACCGACTCCCGCAGCAGCTGGCGGTCGAGGCGGATGCAGGCGTCGAGCTTCGCGTCCAGCGACTTCCACCGCTCCTGCATCGTGTCGAGATCCACGGGCTCCTCCTTCCGCTACGGGTCCATGCTGCGCCGCAGCCGTTCCTTGATCCGTCCGAGACGCGTCGCCACGTTTCCCTCCGAGATGCCGAGCGCCTCGCCGATCTCGGCGTGCCGGTGCCCCTCCAGGTGCAGCAGCACGAGCGCACGGCTCAGCTCGTCGAGCGCCGCGATCCGGTCGAGGAGCCGGCGCACGTCCGACGACACGTCGGCGAGCGCCCGGTCGGCGTCGGCCACGTCGAGGCCGAACTGCTCGAGCGGCACGAGGTCGCGCTGCCGCCGCGTCTCGCGCCGCCGGAACGAGATGGCCACGTTGAGGGCGATCCGGTACGCCCAGGTCGGGAAGGGCATCCGCTCGTCGTAGCGCTCGAACGAACGCCAGAGCTGGACGACCATCTCCTGGAGCAGGTCGGCCCGGTCGTGGGGGTCCCGGCACCAGGAACTCGCGACCTTGTAGAGCGCCCGCTTCGCCTCCTCGAGCCGGTCGAGGAAGCGATCGTCGAGCGCCGGGGATCCACCTGCCATGACCCGTGATTCGTCCCAGGCCCGGAACCATCACGGGCGAGGCGTCGATTTCCTACTTGGGCAGCCCCGCCGCGAACTCCATCAGCACCCGGTCGAACTCCCCCGGGTTCTCGATGTTGGGCAGGTGTCCCGCGCCGTCGATCCTGGCCAGCCTCGCCCCCTTGATCCCGGCGACCATCTTCTCGGCCTCCGGCGGCGGGGTGAGCGTGTCCTCCGCCCCCACCACCACGAGGGTGGGGCAGCCTACGGTGGCGAGGGTCGGCGTGGAATCGGGTCGCCGCGCCATCCCGCGCTGGGCCGCGGCCACGCCCGCGGGCGTGCCCTGGCCGATCAGGTGCCGGACCTCCTTCACCGCGGCGGCGTCGGGGTGGGGCCTGAGCAGCTTCGGCGTCATCTCGTCGGCCACCCAGTGCAGGCCCTTCTCGAGCGCGTTCCTCGCGAAGGTCTCGCGGCCGGCGGCTCCCTCCGGCGAGTCGGCGCCGGGGCGCGTGTCGCAGAGGGCGAGCCCCCGGAAGAGCCCGGGGCGGCGCCGGTGGAGCTCGAAGCAGAGGTAGCCGCCCATGGAGAGCCCGACCACGATGGCGCGGTCGACGCGCACGTTGCCGAGGACCTCGAGCACCTGCTCGGCCAGGAACTCCATGGTCGAGGGCTCGGGGCGGGGCGTGCTCTTGCCCAGCCCGGGGTAGTCGGGAGCGATCACCCGGTACCTCGGGGAGAGGGCCGCGATCTGGCGCGACCACATCCCCGAGTGAAGCGGGAACGCGTGCAGGAGGAGGACGACGTCCTTCCCGTTGCCGGTGTCCTGGTAATGGATCTTCGCGCCGCTCGAGTCGGTGGTGGGCATGATGGGGGATCCTCCGGGGACCCCCGCATCATGGCCACGCCCCGGCCCGCCGCGCAAACCCCGGGCGCTACTTCGCCTTCGGCTCGACCACCTTCACGATGGCCGTGGAACCCGGGACCCTGTCGCCGGCGGGCAGGGGCTCGACCCGGCCGCCCAGGCAGGCGCCCAGGAAGGCCTCGGCCCGGGCGTTGAAGTCGATGCGGTTCTCGGGGCGGGCGAAGCCGTGCCCCTCGTCCGGGTAGAGGACGTAGGTCACGCCCCCGCCGTTCTTCTCGATGGCGGCCACGATCTGCTCCGACTCGGCCTGCTTCACGCGCGGGTCGTTGGCTCCCTGCCCGATGAGCAGCGGGACCTTGATCTTGTCGGCCGAGAACAGGGGCGAGGCGGCCCGGAGGAGCGCCTCGTCGGTCTTGGGATCGCCCATGCGCTGGTGGAACTGGGCGATCATGGGGGCCCAGTAGGGCGGGATGCTCTGGAGCAGCGTGAACAGGTTCGACGGGCCGACGATGTCGACCGAGCACTTGAAGACGTCGGGCGTGAAGGTCACGCCGGCGAGCGCCGAGTAGCCTCCGTAGGAGCCGCCCATGATGGCGACCTTCGCGGGATCGACCCAGCCCTGCTTCACCGTCCATTCGACCGCGTCGATCAGGTCGGTGTGCATGGCCTTGCCCCACTGCTTGTTCCCGGCGTTGAGGAACTTCTTGCCGTAGCCGGTGGAGCCGCGGAAGTTCACCTGCATGACCGCGTATCCGCGGTTGGCGAGCCACTGCGCGTAGGAGTTGTAGCCCCAGTTGTCGCGGGCCCACGGGCCGCCGTGGACGAAGAGCACGAGCGGGAGGTTCGCGGGCCTCACGCCCACCGGGAGGGTGAGGTATCCGTTCAGGGTGAGGCCGTCGCGGGCCGGGAAGGACACGGCGCGCATCTGGGCCAGCGGCAGCCCTTCCAGCTTGGGCTGGTGCACGAAGAGGAAGGTGCCCTTCTTGGTCTCGCGGTCCCACGAGTAGTAGCGGACCGGGCCGCGGTCCTCCGTGAATCCCACCAGCCAGGTCCTGTCCTCCCGGTCGCGGTTCACGACGGTGAAGTCACCGTCGCGCAGCTTCCAGATGCCCTCGAAGTCGCCCTTCACGAGCGGGTCGATGACCGTCCAGGCCTGGCGGCCGGCGGGGAAGTCCACCGCCTGCACGATGTGCTTCGTCGGGTGGATCATCACCTGGCCGGCGTCGACGTTCGGGTTCTCGGCGATGACCGTCTCGGTGCCGGTGGCGATCTCCTTGCGGATCACCCGGTTCGTGTTGGCGTCGAGCGAGGAGGTCATGAGGACGGCCGCGCCGTCGGCGGTGATGTCGAGGGTGGAGATGTCCTCGCCGAAGGGGGCGGTGATGAGCGTCCTCCAGGGAGCGGTGGGGCTCTCGCGGACGCGGATCTCGGTGCTGCCGTCCGGCTTCATGGCCTGGGCCACCTTGACCTCGAGGTCGTCGGTGGAGTCCCAGCCGACCACGTCGCCCGGGTTCTCGGCGACGAGCTTCACGGCGCCGGTCTCGAGGTTCACCTCGTGCACGTCCATGAGCCGCCGGTCGCGCAGGTTCATCTGCACCAGGATGCGGTCGCGGATCTTCTGGCTCACGTTGATGGGCGCCGCCCGCACGCCCTGGAACGGGGTGAGGTCGCGCACGTTGCCGCTGACCAGGTCGACGCCGTACAGGTGGTAGTTCTCGTCGCCGTCCGAGTCCTGAAGGTAGAGCAGAGTGCGATCGTCCTGTGCCCAGAGGTAGTTGCGGATCCCGCGCTTCTTGTCGGCGGTGACCTTCTTGCCGTCCTCCTGGCCCACGGTCTTCACCCAGACCTGGAGGACGTTCTTCTCGTCGGGGGCGATCCAGGCAAACTTCTTGCCGTCGGGGGAGAGCTTGGGGCTCACCTTCTCCGGGTTGCCGAAGAGGATGTCGCGGGAGATGACGGGAGCGGGGGCCGGGTCGGCGGCGAGGGCGGGGGCGTACGGGACGGTGAGAGCCACGAGCAGGGCGGCGATGGCCGCCCTGGGGGACGCAAGGTGCATGGATCCTCCTCCGAAAAGTCGGGTCGTACGGTAGGGCGCTCCTTATATTTCGATTTCCGGCCGCTTCAAGGGTGATCCCCCTCCGGGAGCGCCCAGGGCCGGCAGACCCATCGCGAGACGGGAGCGGGAATGTCGACGGAAGCAGGCGCGGCGCGCGCCGGCATCGGCTGGTTCGAACGATTCGGGGTGACGGAGCGCACGCTCCGCGAGGCCCTCGGTGCGGCCCTCTCCCGCGGAGGCGACTTCGCCGACCTCTTCTTCCAGCACCGGGTCGAGACCGACCTCGCGCTCGAGGACGGGGCGGTGAACCGCGGCTTCGCCTCGGTGGAGCTGGGGGTGGGCGTGCGGGTCGTGAAGGGGGACCAGACCGGCTACGGGTATACCGAGGACCTCTCGCTCCCGGCCATCCTGGCGGCGGCCCGGACCGCCGCGGCCATCGCCGACGGGGCCTCACGCGACGCCCCCGCCAGGGTGCACCTCGCGCCCCGCCTGGGTGGACGCTACCCGTCGCTCGCGCCGGGGGAGGGGGAGGGCTCGGCGGCGCGCCTGCCCGTCCTCGAGCAGGTGAACGCCCGCCTCCTCGCCGCAGACCCCAGCGTTCGAAAGGTGAACGTCCACCTCCACGACGAGCAGAGCGCGGTTCTCGTCGCCGACTCGAGCGGCCGGGTGGTCGAGGACATGCAGCCCATGGCGCTCCTCTCGGCGTCCGTGCTGGCCGAGCGGGACGGAAGGCGCGAGCAGAATGGCTACAACGTGGCCGGCCGCGCCGGGGGCAACTTCTACTCGAAGGACCGCATCGACCGGCTCTGCACCGAGGCCTGGGCCCGCACCGCCATCCTCTTCGAGGCCGGGCAGCCGCCCGCCGGCGAGATGCCGGTGGTGCTCGCCGCCGGGTCCTCGGGGATCCTCCTCCACGAGGCCATCGGCCACGGCATGGAGGCCGACTTCAACCGCAAGGGCACCTCCATCTACGCCGACAAGCTCGGCAAGGTCGTCGCCGCGCCCTTCGTCTCCATCGTCGACGACGGCACCGGCACCGGCGCGCGCGGGTCGATCCACGTGGACGACGAGGGCAACCCGGCCGGCCGCACCGTGCTGGTCGAGAACGGGGTGCTGGCCTCCTACCTCCACGACGCCATCTCGGCCCGGCACTACGGGGTGACACCCACCGGCAACGGGCGGCGCGAGAGCTACCGCCACCCGCCGCTGCCGCGCATGCGCTCCACCTACATGCTGCCCGGCCCGCACGCGAAGGAGGAGATCCTCCGCTCGGTGAAGCGCGGCATCTACTGCCAGACCTTCTCGAACGGGCAGGTCCAGATCGGCGCCGGCGACTTCACCTTCTTCGTGAAGAACGGCTGGCTCATCGAGGACGGCAAGCTCACCCGGCCCATCAAGGACGTGAACCTCATCGGCAACGGGCCGAAGGCGCTCGAGAGGGTGGACATGGTCGGGAGCGACCTGGCCATCGACGAGGGCGGCTGGACCTGCGGCAAGGACGGCCAGAGCGTGCCGGTCTCGCAGGGGCTCCCCACCGTGCGGGTCTCCTCCATGACCGTGGGCGGGAGGGGTTCACCGTGAGCGAAGAGCTGCTGGGGGCGGCGCGGGCCGCCGTGGAGATGGCGCTGCGCCACGGGGCGCAGGACGCCGCCGCGGCGGCCAGCCGGGCGCGCCACGTGGAGCTCAGCTGGCGCGACGGGCGGGTGGAGACGGCCAGCGAGGCCACCACCCGCGGCCTGGGCATCGACCTCTACGTCGACGGGCGCTACGCCTCGGTGTCCACGAGCGACCTTCGCCCCGGGGCGCTCGAGCGGCTGGTGGTGGACGGCGTGGCGCTCACCCGCGCGCTGGCGCCCGACCCCTTCCGCGTCCTCCCCGACCCGGCCCTCTACGCAGGGCGCGCCGAGGTGGACCTGGAGCTCGCCGATCCGGACCACGACCGGCTCGACGCCGGGGCGCGCCGGTCGGCGGCCGCCGCCGTCGAGGAGGCGGCCCGCTCCGTACCGGGCAAGGAGCGCATCCTCTCCGTCTCGGTGAGCGTGGGCGACACCTCCGCCGAGCGGGTCTTCGTCACCTCCAACGGCTTCGAGGGGGCGCGCAGCGGCACCGACCACGGCATCTCCGCCGAGGTGAGCGTCTCCGACCCGGACGGGCGCCGCCCGGAGGACTGGGACGCCGCCACCGCCCGCTTCCTCCGGGACCTCCCCGACCCGGCCGACATCGGCCGCGGCGCCGCGGAGCGGGCGCTGTCCCGCGTGGGCTCGGAGAAGGGGGAGTCGGCGGTGACACCGCTGGTGGTGGACGCGCGGGCGGCGGGGCGGCTCGTGGGCGCGCTCTTCGGAGCCCTCTCCGGCTCGTCGCTCCAGCAGAAGCGCTCCTTCCTGGAGGGAAGGCTCGGGGAGCGGATCGGCAGCGAGTGGCTCGACGTGAAGGACGACCCGCTCGTCGTGCGCGGGCTCGGCTCCCGCCTCTGGGACGGGGAGGGCATCGCCGCCCGGAGCTTCCCGGTCATCCAGAAGGGCGTGCTCCGGAACTACTACGTCGACACCTACTACGGCCGGAAGCTGGGCATGGCGCCGACCACCTCCCGCATCTCGAACCTGGCCTGGCGCCTCGGTCCGAACGGGCGCGACGGGCTCCTCGCCGCCATGGGCCACGGCCTGCTCGTCACCGGCTTCCTGGGCGGCAACTCCAACTCCACCACCGGTGACTTCTCGCTCGGGGTGCAGGGCTTCCAGGTGGCGGGCGGCAGGATCGCCGGGCCGGTGGGGGAGATGAACGCGTCCGGGAACCTGCGCGACCTCTGGAACCGCCTCGCCGAGGTGGGCGACGATCCCTACCGCTACTCGGCGATGCGTACGCCGTCCCTCCTCTTCACGGGAGTGCAGGTCGCGGGGCGCTGAGGTCAGGCCGGGCCGGCCAGCCACTCCCACGCCGCGGTGGCCTCCCTCCGCAGGGCGCCCAGGTCCTCGAGGAAGAGGTGGGTGGCCCCCTCGATCACCGCCAGCCGGCGCCGGTCGGCGGGGCCGGCCATGAGCCGCCTCACCTCCTCGACCGGGCCGAACTCGTCCGACGCGGCCTGGACGGCCGCGACGCGGCGCGGGCAGTCCGGGAGGAAGCCCACCTCGAGCGTGCGCGACGCCAGGCCGGCGGCGAGCACCCCCTGCACGTCCGGGTCGGCGCACCCGAGCTGCAGCGCGATCCAGGAGCCGAACGACATTCCGCCCACCAGGAGCGGCAGGGCGGGGAGCCGGCCGGAGAGCCAGAGCAGGGCGGCCCGGGCGTCGGCCAGCTCGCCGGGGCCCCCGCCGTGCTTCCCCTCGGAGCGCCCCACGCCCCGGAACTGGATGCGAAGCGAGGCGCCCCCGGCCTGCCGGGCGGCCTTGGCGACCTGGTAGGTGGCGTGGTTGTGCATGGTCCCCCCGAAGAGCGGGTGGGGGTGGAGCACCAGCGCCGCGAATCGAGGCGATCCGGGGGACTCGAGCATTCCCTCGATGCGTCCGGCGGGTCCTGGGAGGTCGACGTGCATGGCGGTGGCCCGGGGAGATGATATGCCATGCGGCATGGAGGACCCCCTCGGCCTGGCGCTCGAGCTCGCGGCGGCCGCCGTCCTGCTGGTGACCCTGCGGGCGCTCGGAGCCGCCTTCGAGGCCGCCCTCACCGCGCTGGGCGTGCCGCGCGCCGAGGAGCTGGCCGCCGACCCGGAGGCCGGCCTTCGCGCCCGGTCGCTGGGGCGGCTGGTCTCCCGCCCGGAGAGCACGGCCGCCGCCCAGCGCCTCTTCGTGGCCCTGACCTCGCTCTCGGCAGGGGCGCTCTTCGCAGCCGCCGCGACCCAGCTGCCGGCCGGGGCGAGCGTGCTCTCCATCGCGGGAGCGGTGCTCCTGGGAGCGCTCCTCACCGTGGGTCTCGCCTCGGCGGGGCGGCGCGCCGGCGCCACGCGCCCGGAGCGGGTGGCGCTCCTGCTCGCGCCTCCGGTGCGGGCCCTCACCGCCGTCCTCGCGCCGGTGGCGAGGGTCGTGGGACTGGCGGTCACGCCGCTCTGCGGGGGGCCGGGCCGGTTCACGCTGCCGCTGCCCCCCATCGAGGAGGTGGAGCGGGCCCTCGCCGCCCACGCCCGCTCGCACGACCCTGCCGACCACACCAGCGAGCTCATCCACCGGGTCCTGGAGTTCCGGGAGAAGGTGGCGCGCGACATCATGGTCCCGAGGACCGAGGTGCTGGCCGTCGAGCTGGACACGCCGGTGCCCGAGATCATCGTGCTCCTGGCCGAGGAGGGGCACTCCCGCATGCCCGTGTACGAGGGCAGCCTGGACAAGGTGGTGGGCATCCTCCACGCGCGCGACCTGGTGCCGCTCCTCGCCAACCCCGAGCTGATCGTGCTGCGCGACCTGCTGCGGGTCCCCACCTTCGTGCCCTGGTCCACCCCGGTCCAGGTGCTGCTCCGCTCCATGCAGCGCAAGCACCAGCACATGATGATCGTGGTCGACGAGTACGGCGGCGTGATGGGCGTGGTCACCCTGGAGGACGTGCTCGAGGAGATCGTCGGCGAGATACAGGACGAGTGGGACGCCGAGGAGGGGGGCGCCGTGGAGGCCCTGCCCGACGGGAGCTTCCTGGTGCGCGGGAACGCGCCGGTCGCCGAGTTCAACGAGGCCACCGGGGCCGGCATCCCCGCCGAGGGTCCCTACGAGACGGTGGCCGGCTTCCTGGTGGCGCTGGCCGGCGCCATCCCGGCCCGCGGGGACCGGCTGCGCTGGCGCGACTGGGGCTTCACCGTAAGCGAAACGGACGGGCGCCGCGTCCGGCGCGTCCGGGTCCTGCGCGAGGGCCGCCCCCCGGCGTGACGCCGGCCCGGGCCCCGTGGTAGGACCGGCCCTTCCTGCCGCGGAGGTCCGCCGTGTACGTCATCGCCATCATCCGCTACCGCAAGCCCCTCGAGGAGGTCCTGAAGCACCAGGACGCCCACCGCGTCTTCGCGAAGGCGCTGCGCGACAGGGGCCTGGTCGTCGCCTCCGGACCGCTCGTGCCGCGCTTCGGCGGCGCCTTCCTGCTGCGCCTCCCCGACGGGACGGCCGACGCCGAGCTGGACGCGATCCGCGACCAGGATCCGTACGTGAAGGGCGGCGTGGCCCAGTGGGAGCTGCTCCCCTGGGATCCGGTGAACGGCAAGGAGAACCTCGACCGGGCCTGAGGCCCGCTCGAGGCAGCCGATGTCCGAACCCGGAGCCGCGCCCGCCGCGGAGCGGCCGCGTCCGCCCCCGTTCGACCGCTGGCTGGCGCTGGTGCTGCTCAGCGTGGCGATGTTCGGGAACTACTACGTCTACGACACCATCGCGCCGGTTGCCGATCTCCTGACCAGCCAGCTCGGCTTCGGCGACGAGCAGATCGGCCTCCTCTACTCCACCTACAGCTGGGCCGCGGTGCTGGTGCTGCTCGCCGGTGGCGTGATCATCGACCGCTTCGGCACCAGCCGCTCGATCCTGGTCTTCGGGGCCATCTGCACGGTGGCCGGGGTCCTGACCGCGGTCTCCCCCGACTTCCGGGTCATGGCGGCGGGACGGTTCCTCCTCGGCATCGGCGCCGAGCCGCTCATCGTCGCGGTCACCACCGCCATCGCCAAGTGGTTCAAGGGGAAGGAGCTCAGCTTCGCCTTCGGGCTCAACCTCACCATCGCGCGGCTCGGCTCGGTGGCGGCCGACAACTCCCCCACCTGGGCGCACCGGTTCTACACCGGGTGGCAGCCGCCCCTGCAGATCGGCGCCGTGCTGGGCGCGACCTGCCTCGTGGCCGGGATCCTCTACTGGATGCTCGAGCGGCGCGTGGCCCGCCGCTACCAGCTGGGCGCGGCCGGCGGGACCGACAAGCTCGTGCTCCGGGACCTCTTCGACTTCGGGAAGTCGTACTGGTACGTGGTGGCGCTCTGCCTGGCCTTCTACTCGGCGATCTTCCCGTTCCGCTCCTTCGCCATCAAGTTCTTCATGGACGCGCGCGGGGTGAGCCGGGAGGCCGCCGGCGCGCTGAACAGCGTGCTGCCGCTGGCGGCCATGTTCGCCACCCCTCTCTTCGGGCTGCTCGCCGATCGCATCGGGCACCGCGCGCGGCTCATGGCCATCGGGTCGGCGACGCTCATCCCCGTCTACCTGCTCATGGTCTACTCGACCATTCCACTATGGGTGATCATCGCCTTCATGGGGGTGGCCTTCTCGCTCATCCCGGCGGTGATGTGGCCGTCGGTGGCCTACCTGGTCCCGGAGAAGCGGCTGGGCACGGCCTACTCGCTCATGACGCTGGTGCAGCAGGTGGGGCTGGCCGGCATGAACTGGCTGGTGGGCTTCACCAACGACGTGTCCCACGCGAGCGCCGCGAACCCCGCCGGGTACCGGCCCGGCATGTGGCTCTTCACGGTGCTCGGCTTCGTCGGCCTCGCCTTCTCCTGGCTCCTCTACCGGAGCGAGCGGGGCCCGTCGGGCCACGGTCTCGAGGCGGTGCGGTAGGCCCCTGCCGTTGGGGTTTGCCTTTTCGATATCGCTTCCCTACACTCACCCCGTGCAAGGTCTCGGGATCCCTATGGGTTCCGATGGGTTGGTGGAGGCGGGGTTGAGCGGAAATCCGGAAGGGCTGCTCCGAGGAGCGCTCGAGAAGATCGTCTACTTCGAGTGCCGGCTCTCGCAGCTGGAGAGCGAGCTGTCGGCGGCGCGCGACGTGGCGTCGCGCGAGAAGGAGTCGGCCGCCGGCGCCCGCGCCCGCGAGACCGCCGCCGCCGCAGAGCTGGCCCGCACCCGCAGCGAGATGGAGATCGCGCGGCACCGCGAGGCCGAGCTCGCCGAGCGCGTCCGGCTGCTCGAGGGGGAGCGGGAGCGCTTCCTCACCGGCCTCATCGACCAGGCCCGCATCGCCGGCGCCCCCGGCGAGGAGGCGCCCGCCGGCGAGGAGGCCGACCTGGCCGGGTTCATCGCCGAGCTCCGCGCCGAGATCGAGCGGTTGCGCCCGTGGAAGATCGCCGCCGAGGCGGCCGGGCTGCGCCTCGAGGAGGCCGCGGTGCCGGCCATCCCGCCGCACGCCGCGGTGGGGGAGATCGCGCGGGGGTTCGAGGCCGCGGGGCGGCTCGGCATGACCCGCTCGGAGGCCCTGCGGATGGAGCACGGCATGGAGAGCCGGGCCGAGCGCTCGCTCTACGAGTCGTCCATGGAGGACCTGGCCTCGTCCGACCGGCACTCCCGCCGGCGGGCCGCCGACGCGCTCCGGGCCATGGGCTCGCGGGCCGCGGCGCCGCTCGTCGCCGCCGCGGTGGGCCGGGAGCGAGACGAGGAGGTCAAGGTGGCGCTGCTCTCGGCGCTCGCCGCCCTCGGCGAGCCCGCCGTCGCCGACGTGGCGGCCCGCGAGCTCTCCGACCCGCGGCCGGCCGTCCGGGGCGCGGCGCTCGACGCCGTGGCCGCGCTGGCCGGAGAGGCTGCCGAACCGCGCCTGCTCGCCGCGCTCGGGGACCCCAGCCCCCTGGTCCGCCGCCGCGCGTTGCTCCAGCTCGGCTTCTTCCGCGGCCCGTCCGTCGAGGAGGCGCTGCGGGCCACCCTCGCCGACCGCGACCCCGGGGTGGCCCGTGCCGCGGCGCTGGCCCTCTCCGGCCGGTCCACCGCCACGGCGCAGGGCGCGCTCACCCGCGCCCTCGACCACGGCGACGAGTCGGTGCGCCGCGTCGCCTCGAAGGCGGTGGCCCGCTGGTCCGGCGAGACGGTGGCGGCCGCCGCCCCCGCCGAGGACCGCCGTCGTGCCGCCCGCCGCATCGCGGCGAAGCTCTCGGGCGTGGGCGCCACCGCGCTCCGCGACGCCGTGGTGGCCGACCCCGCCGCCACGCCGCGCCCGGTGCCGGCCCGCGCCGCTGCCGCGCCCGCTGCGCCCGCCGCGGTCCTGCCCCGCCAGGCGCCCACCCTCGCCTCCTCCTCTTCCGCGACCGCCTCGTCCGCGACCGCACGGCTGGCTCGCGCCGCCGTGGCCGTGGTCGAGATCCCGTCCGGCGAGCTCTCCCCGGGCGAGGAGGCGGTGATGCTCGAGCTCCGCTCGGCGCTGCGCGGGCGCACGCCGGAGGAGATCGCCCGGGTGGTCCCGGGCGGCGCGGACCGGGCGCTCGCCGCCCTCGTCGCCCGCGGTGCGGCCGTGAAGCGCGGCGTTCGGTACTTCCCGGCCTAGGAGCCACGACGCATGGACAACGTGAAATACACGTCGAGGCGCCTCGCCGAGCTGTTCGGCCTCACGCCCAAGCAGGTCGTCGAGATCGTGGGCCACCGCGACGGTTTCGGCCCGCGCGACCTGGCCGTCCTGCGCAAGGCGGTGCGCCGCCCGCCCGAGCCGTTCCCGCACCGCAAGCAGCTCTTCCTCAACTTCAAGGGCGGCACGGGCAAGACCTCGCTCTCCACCTCGTACGCCTACCGGCTCGCCGAGCGGGGGTACAAGGTCCTGGTCCTCGACCTCGACAGCCAGGGGCACGCCACCCGCTGCCTGGGCGAGGAGGGCTCGAGCTTCACGAAGACCCTCTACGACGTGCTGGTGCGCAAGACGCCGCTCGCAGAGGTCACCATCGAGACCAAGATGCCCGGCCTCTGGCTCGTGCCGGCCAACCTGGCCATGAGCACGGTCGACCTGGCGCTCATGCCCATGGCCGGCCGGGAGTTCAAGCTCAAGAACGCGCTGCGCGACGTCGACAAGCAGTACGACTTCGTGGTCATGGACGCGCCGCCCTCGTTCGGCCTGCTCAACCTGAACGCGCTCATGGCGGCGAACGACCTGGTCACCCCGGTGCTCGCCGACTTCCTCTCCTACGACGGGCTCCGGCTCCTCTTCGAGACCATCCAGGGGCTGGAGGAGGACCTGTCGCACCAGCTCGAGAACATCTTCATCTGCGTGAACGCCTTCAACCAGACGTTCCGCATCGCCCGCGAGGCGGTCGACGCGCTCCGCGAGCATTACTCCGAGTACCTGCTGCACAGCGTGGTGCGGCAGTGCACCAAGTTCGCCCAGGCCTCCAGCGAGGGATGCCCGGTGTTCGGCTACGACCCCGACTCCAAGGGGGCCATGGACATCGAGGCCATGCAGCTCGAGGTGCTGGGGCGGATCAAGGACGGGCTCGCCGCCCGGCCGGACGCCGCGAGGAGCGCGAGATGAGGAAGGCCTTCGACACGAACGTCCCGAAGCTGAAGCCCCGGCTGCGTCCCGCCGGCGTGGCCACCCTCGACCCCGAGGCCCCGGCCGAGGCGGAGTCCGCGGCGCCGGAGCCGTTCACCGGGGAGGCCGTCGCGGCGTTCGCCGAGCCGGCCCTGGAGCCGGTCGCTGAACGGGTCGAGGAGCCGGTCGAGGAGCCGGAGGCCCCGGTGGCCGTCGCGCCCCCCGCCCCGGTGTCCCGTTCGGCCCGGGCCGCGGCCCGCGCCGCCGCCGTGACCACGCCTGCCTCCGCGCCGGAACCCGGGCCCCGGGGCGACCTGGCCGAGCGCAAGGAGCGGCTCGAGAAGATCAAGCGCAAGGTGGCCGAGGCGGCCCGCCGCGGCACGCCGGCGGTGGCTCCGCGCGAGCCGGCCCGCGCGGCCGAGAGCGCGCTCTCCCTGGTGGGCGACCTCGACCGGCAGCTGGCCCGCTCCCGCGAGCTGGAGGAGGCGCTCCGCGCCGACCTGCACCAGGCCCGCACCGAGCTGGCCCGGGCCGCCGGCGACGCCGAGGGAACGCGCTCGCGCCTGGGTGCGCTCGAGAAGGAGCTGGAGGAGCGGCGCGGCATGATGGGCGAGATGCTCGCCGAGATGACGGCCCTCGAGGAGGAGCGAGACCAGTCGGTGCGGCGCGCCCAGGCGCTCTCCGCGCTCGACGAGGAGCGGCAGAGGCTGGCCGACGACCTCTCCCGCCGCGGCGACGAGCTGGAGGCGGCGCTCGAGGGCGCCCGGGCCGAGGCCGAGCGGCTCACCGCCGAGCTCGACGAGCGCACCGCCGACGGCGCCCGCCTGCGGGCCGGGCTGTCCGAGACGGTCCGGGAGCGCGACGCGCTGGCCCGCGAGCTGGCCGCCGTCCGCTCCGAGCGCGACGAGCTCCTCGAGGCCCGCAAGGCGCTCGAGAAGATCCACGAGGCGCTGTCGCAGGCCCGGTCGAGGCTCGGGTAGAGCGCGGGCCTCCCGCGACGCGGTCCACCCGGACGGCCTGACGCCGCCGGCGTGACGTCCCGTCCGGGGCGGCGACCCGCATGACCGCAAAACAACAATAACACCGGTGCGTTACGCACCAGGGATGCCTGCGCCAGCCATGGCGCTGGTCCGGGAGTTGCTGAGTGTCCCCTCGTGTCACATCCGCGCCGGGGGCGCCTCAAGGCAGCAAGGAGAAACCGCATGAAGCTCTTCCTCATCTCCACCGGCATCGTCCTCGGGTTCCTGACGATCGCCGACTTCGCGGCCAGCCAGGCGAACGACGAGCGCACCCACGCCCGGTGGGCTGCCGAGGCGAAGTGCCTCGACACCAACACCGCGGCGCTTCCCGAGGTGCAGCGCATGTGCGCGCTGCAGGCGCTCAAGGATTACCCGGAGCGGTGACCGCGGAGCGCCCGCCGGCTAGTCCGGCGGGATCGACCCGTCGGTGAGCGCGCCCAGCTTCTTGCGCGCGTCGTAGGCGGCCACCTTGTAGGTGTCGCCCAGGGTCGGGTAGTTGAAGACCGCCTCGATGAAGTAGCGGTAGGTCCCGCCCAGGGCCATCACGGCCGCGCCCATGTGGACGAGCTCGGCGGCGTTCGGCCCGATGACGTGGATGCCCAGGACCTTGAGGTCCTTCGGCGAGACCAGCAGCTTCACCCAGCCCACCGCCTCGCCGATGAGGTTGGCGCGTGCGTTCTCGACGAAGCTGCCCTTCCCGACGACGTAGGGGATGCCCTTCGCCTTGAGCGACTCCTCGGTCTCGCCGACCGAGGAGAGCTCGGGGATGGTGTAGATGCCGGTGGGCAGCACCTCGCCGGAGAGCTGGGTGCGGAAGTCGGTGCCCTCGCAGGCGTAGGTCATGGCCACGCGCCCCTGCTCCATCGACGTGGAGGCGAGTCCCGGGAAGCCGACCACGTCGCCCGCGGCGTAGACGTGGGGAACCGACGTCTGGAAGTGCTGGTTCACCTTGAGATAACCCCGCTCGTCGGCCTGGAGGCCGGCGTTGGCGAGGTCGAGGCCGTCGGTGTTGCCGATGCGTCCGGCGGCGACGAGCACCTTCTCGGCCACCAGGCGCGAGCCGTCGGAGAGGGCGAGCAGGACGTCGCGGTCCCCCGGCTCCACCTTGGTGACGCGGGTGTTGTGCTTGATCTCCACGCCGAACTCGGTCCAGAGCCGCTCGAGCTCGTGGGAGAGCTCGGCGTCGAGGAAGGGCATCACCCGGTCGCGCGAGTCGGCCATGGTGACGTGCACGCCGAGCGCGGCGAACGCCGAGGTGTACTCCGAGCCGGCCACGCCGCCGCCCAGGACCGCCAGCGAGCGGGGGACGCGGTCGAGCATGAGGATCGAGTCGGAGTCGTAGACCCGGCTGTGGTCGATGGGGATGTGGGGCGGGTGGAAGGGGCGGGTGCCGGTGGCGAGCAGGATGACGTCGGCCCGGATCTCCTGGGACGTGCCGTCCGGTACCGAGACGCGAAGGGTGTGCGGGTCGACGAAGCTGGCCGTGCCCCTGAACGTCTCGATGGCGTACTGGGAGAACCGGCCGCGGATGCGCTGGTGCTCACGCGCGGTGACGAGGCCGCGGCGCCCCATGAGCGCCGCCACGGTCATGGTCTCGGCGACCTTCAGGATGAACCCGTGCACGTCGCGCCGCTTCGACTGCAGCAGGGCCAGGGCCGTCTCGCGGAGCGCCTTGGAGGGGATGGTGCCCGTGTTGGCGCAGGCCCCGCCCGGGACCGCCTCCTTCTCGATGACCGCCACCTTCTTGCCCAGGAAGGCGGCACGGGTGGCGCCACGCTCGCCGGCAGGCCCGCTGCCGACGATGGCGACGTCGTAGTGGAGCATGGTGCGCTTATAATGCACGCCCCCGCACCCATGGAGGAGTTTTCGAACCGTTGAGGAATCCGCCCCGAAATCCCGCGCTCGACGCCATCCCCAGGAACCTCATGGTCGAGCTCGACGAGAAGAAGGCGTCGCTCCGGCGGGCCGGGCGGAAGCTCCACGACTTCGGGCTCGGGGATCCCCAGGAGCCCACCCCGCCCTTCCTGCGAGAAGCCCTGCGGGCGGCGGTCCCGGAGGTGTCCCAGTACCCGAGCCCTCTCGGAACGCCGGCCTTGCGCGGCGCGGTGGCCGGCTACCTGGCGCGCCGCTTCGGAGTGACGGTGGACCCGGACCGGCAGGTGGTCCCGGCCACCGGGGCCAAGGAGTCGATCTTCCACCTCCCGCTAGCCTTCCTGGGCGGCCCTAGGCGCAAGGTGATCCTGCCCGACCCCGGCTATCCCACCTACGAGGCCGGGGCCCGGCTGGCGGGGCTCGAGCCGGTGAAGGTGCCGCTCCGGGCCTCGAACGGCTTCCTGCTGGAGCCGGCCGACCTGCCGGCCTCCCTGCTCGACGAGACCCTGATCCTCTGGGTGAGCTACCCCCACAACCCCACCGGGGCGACGGCGCCGCGCGACTACCTGGAGCGGGTCGGCCGGGCCGCGATCGACCACGGGTTCATCGTGGCCTCCGACGAGTGCTACGCCGACATCTGGTTCGACGAGCCGCCCCTCTCCATGCTGCAGGTGCAGGTCGAGAACGTGCTTGCCATCCACTCCTGCTCGAAGCGCAGCGGCATGACCGGCTACCGCAGCGGCTTCGTGGCCGGCGACGCCGACCTGGTGGCCCAGGTGAAGCGCATGCGCTCCCACCCGGGAGTCGCCTCGCCCGACTTCGTGTCGGCCGCGGCGGTGGCGGCCTGGAACGACGACGCCCATGTGGAGGAGCGTCGCGAGACCTTCCGGCGCAAGCGCGGCCGCCTGCTCTCCTTCTTCGGCGAGCACGGACTGCGCGTGCAGGGTTCCGCGGCCACCCTGTACCTCTGGCTGGAGGTCCCGGCCGGCCACGACTCGGCGAGCTACGCCTCGCGCCTCCTCGACGAGGCCATCGTGGTCTCGCCGGGCACGGCCTTCGGGGCGGCCGGCGAGGGCTTCGTGCGGGTGAGCCTGGTGCCGACGATGCAGGACATCGAGGAGGCGATCGAGCGATGGAGAAAGGTCCGGTGACGGCGATGGGCGAGGTGCGGCAGCGGGTGGAGGCGGCCTGGGCCGACCGGTCGAGGCTCGCCGACCCGGGGCACCGGGAGGCGGTCCTCGCCGCGGTGGCCGGGCTCGACCGGGGCGAGCTGCGGGTGGCCGAGAAGGTGGGCGGCGAGTGGAAGGTGAACGCCTGGCTCATGCAGGCCGTGAACCTCTACTTCGCGGTCGCCGGCATGGAGGTCCAGGACTACGGCCCGTTCCAGGTGCGCGACAAGATCCCGCTCAAGAAGGACCTCGAGGAGGCCGGAATCCGCATCGTCCCGGGCGGCGTCGTCCGGTACGGCGCCTTCGTCGCGCCAGGGGCCGTGGTGCTCCCCGGCTTCGTGAACATCGGCGCGCGGGTAGGGAAGGGGACCATGGTCGACACCTGGGCCACGGTGGGATCCTGCGCGCAGGTGGGGGAGAACGTGCACCTGGCCGGCGGCGTGGGAATCGGCGGCGTGCTCGAGCCGCCCGGAGCCCGCCCCAACATCATCGAGGACGACTGCTTCATCGGGAGCCGCTGCATCCTGGTGGAGGGGGTGCTGGTGGAGGAGGGCGCGGTGCTGGGCGCGAACGTGGTCATCACCGGATCCACGCCCATCATCGACGTCACCGGCCCGACGGAGGTGGTCCTGAAGCAGCGGGTCCCGGCCCGCTCGGTGGTCATCCCGGGGACGCGTCCCAAGCGGTACCCGGCCGGCACCTACCAGATCCCCTGCGCCCTCATCGTGGGGCGGCGCAGCGAGGCCACCGACAGGAAGGTCTCCCTCAACGACGCGCTCCGGGAGTTCGAGGTCTCGGTGTGACCGGGCCGCTGGCCGAGGCGCTCGCGGCGCGCACCGAGGGGCTCTGCGCCGTGGCGTCTCCCATCGGCGACGAGAAGGCCCTCTGCGACGAGCTCGAGCGCTGGGCGCGAGGGCGCTTCGCCCGGGTGCGCCGGGTGGAGAACTCACTGGTGGTCATGGTCGACCCGGAGGCGGGAGCGGCGGGGAGGCCGCTCGTGGCCCTCTGCGGCCACCTCGACACCGTGCCGGTGCACGAGGCCGACCGGGGCCCGCCGCGGCGCGAGGGCGGACGCATCGTGGCGCCCGGCTCCTCCGACATGAAGTCGGGGCTGGCGGTGGCCATGGAGCTCGCCGAGCGGCTGCCCCGGGAGGCCCGCGCCGCCGACCTGGCGCTGGTCCTCTACTCCCGCGAGGAGGGGCCGTACCTCGAGAACGAGCTGGGTCCGGTGCTCGAGCGGTCGCCGGAGCTCCGCGGCACCGCCCTCGCCATCTGCCTCGAGCCCACCGACGGCCGGCTCCAGCTGGGCTGCGTGGGATCGATGCACGCCACCGTCGCATTCACCGGACGTGCGTCCCACTCGGCGCGCCCCTGGCAGGGGGAGAACGCCGTGCACCGGGCCGGGGCGCTGCTGGCCGAGCTCGCCTCCCGGGCCCCGCGCGACGCGACGTCCGGAGGGCTCCCCTTCCGCGAGGTGATGTCGGTGACCCGCATCGAGGGAGGACGGGCCCGCAACGTCGTGCCCGATCGCTGCACGCTGAACCTGAACTTCCGCTTCGCGCCCGACCGGTCGGTGGAGGAGGCGGCTCGCGAGGTCGAGGAACTGGCGCGGCGGCACGGGGCAACGGTGGAGATCACCGACCGGGCGCCCTCCTGCCCGGCCTTCGCCGAGCACCCCCTGGTGGCGCGCCTCCGCGACCGCGCCGGGCTCGTGGTCGAGCCCAAGCAGGCCTGGACCGACGTGGCGCGCCTCGCCGCGGCGGGAATTCCCGCGGTGAACTTCGGGCCCGGCGCCACGGCGCAGGCCCACCAGCAGGGCGAGTGGGTGGAGGTGGCCGCCGTCGAGCGGGCCTACCGCGCGCTGGAGCGGTTCCTCGCTGCTTGATCAGGGCGGTGGACCTCGTCTGAGCCGGCGTCTGATCGGGGCGGGACGAGGGACATGCCCGGCTGGATCGTCGGGTCCGCGCGGCGGACTCCGGGCAGATGGGGCGTTCACTGGTAGTGCTGTTGACGCCGGATCTCGCGAGTCGTGGTTCCGCGGGCGCGGCGCGAAGGGAAGGCGCGTCAGGAACCCGCATCTCGTGCCGGAGCGGCCCGCCTGTGCCCGGGCGAGGTTCGAGATCTCCGCGCGAATGCGCGTCGCTGCGGCCATCCCCGCGCGTTCCCGGAGGGGCGGAATTCCCGTGAGAGAGTGGATTCATGAACGCACGCGAATGGCCCCTCCGTCATGCAGAGCTTCTCCTCGCCGAGCGCGGCGCCCTCGTCGACCTGCTCCTCTCCCTCGCAGAATTCGACCGGGTGGGAGCGTACCGGGAGCTGGGCTTCGCCACGCTCTTCGACTATCTCCACCGGGAGCTTCGCCTCTCGCGAGGATCGGCCCACTACCGACAGGTCGCGACCCGGCTGGTCGAGCGCTTCCCCGAGATCGTGGAGCCGCTTCGAGATGGGCGTCTTTGCCTCACCACCGTGATCGTGGTCGCGCGGGTGATGACCGAGGAGAACCGGTGCGAGGTGCTCCCCCGCTTCTTCGGCCTCTCCCGTCAGGAGGCGGAGCAGGTCGCGGCCGAGATCCGGCCCGTCGAGGTGGTGCCGAGGAGGACGGTCGTGACCGGGGCGCCGGTTTCGAAGCCGGCGGCGGTGGTGGCGGCGTCGATGACGGTGCGGCAGAACATGAACGAACACTCGCGTTCAATCGTTGAACTGGCCCCGGCCCGGACGCTCGTCGAACCGCTCACCCGGACCGAGACCCGGATGCACGTGACGGTGTCGCCGGAGTTCTTGGCGCTGCTGAAGAAGGCCAAGGCCGGTCAGTCCCACGTCCAGCCGGGTGCGACGGACGAGCAGGTGCTGACGGCGGCGCTGGAGTTGCTCATCGCCCAGCAGGAGAAGCGGCGGGCAGCGGTTCCTCCCCGGGTGAAGCGGGAGGTGACGAAGCGCGACGGGGGGAAGTGCACCTGGCCGCTGGCAAACGGCGGCGTGTGCGGATCGACGGTGAGGCTGGAGGTCGACCACGTGGTGCCGCGGGGAAAGGGAGGCCCGTCCACGGTCGACAACTGCAGGATCCTCTGCAGACCGCACAACCTGGAAGCGGCGAGCCGAGCCTACGGCGACGAGGTGATGGACCTCTTCGCCCCGAGGAACCCGGTCGCGGGAGAGCCCTGCGCCGCCTACTTCGTAGCCGGCGCTGCATGGACATCGACAATCCCTGGACGGCGATCCGCGGTCCGATCTTCTTGACGCGGCGCCGCTCCGCATTACATCGACGCATATCGATATGTCGATGGATCGAGCGAGCGACCGGCTGGTCCGGACGGCCAAGGCCCTGGGGGATCCCACCCGGCTGGAGCTCCTGCGCCGCATCGCCGCGGCGGGGGAGATCTGCTGCAAGGACCTGGTCGTCCTCTTCCCGGTCTCCCAGGCCACCGTCTCGCACCACCTCAAGATCCTGGCCGACGCTGGCCTGGTCGCCGTCCGGCGCGAGGGGCAGTTCGGCTGGTACAGCCTGCGCGCCTCGGCCGTCGCGAAGCACACCGCGCTCCTCGGGAAGACCCTGGCGCCGCGGAGACGCCCTTCAACGCAGCAAGACCCACACAGGAGAAGTCGCACATGAACCGCATGACCCGCATCACCGCGCTGGCCCTCGCCATCGCCCCGGCCCTGGCCTTCGGCCAGGCGGCCACCTGGAACATCGACGGCTCGCACACCCGCACCGGCTTCAGCGTGAAGCACCTCGTCATCTCCGACGTGAAGGGCGAGTTCGCGAAGACCGAGGGCAAGGCCCAGATCGACGAGAGCGATCTCTCGAGGTCGACCGTCGAGGTGACCATCGACGCCGCCTCCATCGACACCCGCGACGCCAAGCGAGACGGCCACCTCCGGTCGTCCGACTTCTTCGACGTGGCCAAGTACCCGACCATCACCTTCAAGTCGACGAAGGTCGTGGCCGGGAAGGACGGCGCGCTCACCGTGACCGGCGACCTCAACATGCACGGGGTCACCAAGCCCGTCACCCTGGAGGGCTCCATCACCCAGGCCATCACCAATCCGTGGGGCAACGTCCGCCGCGGCGCGTCCTTCACCGGAAAGCTCGACCGCAAGGCCTGGGGCATCTCCTGGAGCAAGGTCGCCGACGTCGGAGCGGTGGCCGGCGACGAGATCAAGATCGACATCCAGGCCGAGCTCGTGAAGGAACAGCCCAAGAAGTAGCCCGGGCGGACATCGGGTCCGCGCCGCGCCCGCGACGGGCGGCGCGGGCCCCGTCGAGAGGCGCGCGGCGGCGGGTACGGGGGTTGCTCCGGCTCGCCGCCGCATGCATTCCGGATCCTGGAAGACCGAAGGCCCGCGCGAGCGGATGCTCGCATCGGGACCCGCGACGCTCTCCGACGCGGAGCTGGTGGCCCTGGTGCTCGGCACGGGGTCGGGGCACCTGTCGGCGCGCGCCGCCGCTCTCGCCATGGTGGAGCGGTCTCCGGTGCCGGAGCTGGCCTGGGCGCCTCCGGAGGTCCTCGCCATCCACCCGGGCGTGGGGCCGGCGCGTGCCGCCGCCCTCGCGGCGGCCTTCGAGCTGGGTCGCCGTGGAGCCTGGGCCCCGCCGCGCCGGGGAGATCGCATCCTCGAGCCAGCGCGGGTTGCAGAACTGATGCGCCCCGCCGCCCACGCCGAGCGGGAGTGCTTCCACGTGATCCTGCTCGACGTGCGCGGCCGGCTGCTCCGGGCCGAGCGGGTGGCCGAGGGCTCCCTCACCCAGTGCCCGGTCTCTCCCCGCGATGCGCTCCGTCCGGCCGTGAGGGTGGGCGCGCACGGGGTGATCTTCGTGCACAACCACCCGTCGGGAGATCCGTCGCCGTCCGCCGAGGACGCCGATCTCACCGAGAGGCTGCGGGCAGCGGCCGAGCTGGTGGGGGTGGTGGCCCGCGACCACGTCATCGTGGCGGCGGGCGGCTACTTCAGCTTCGTCGAGGCGGGGAGGTGGAGGAGGTGAGTGACTTGAGCGCGTCGGGCGAATGCATTACTCTTACCAGTAAGAGTAAGAGGAGGCGCCTCATGCGCATCACCAGCAAGGGACAGGTCACGATTCCCCAGGAGATCCGAGAAAAGGCGGGCTTGCTCCCGGGAACCGAGGTGGAGTTCGAGGTCGACGGAGGGGGAGTCCGGATGCGAAGGGTCTCGAAGCCCCTCCGCCCGGGACGTGGGGCCCAGATAGTGGCGCGCCTGCGCAGCGCGGGGAAGCCCTCGATGACGACCGATGAGCTCATGGCCCTCACGCGGGGGGACGAGGATTGACGGTCCTCGTCGACAGCAACGTCCTCATCGACGTGCTGGGAGAGGACCCGGCCTGGGGCGACTGGTCGGCGCGGGCGCTCGAACGCGTCGCCGCCGTCGAGTCACTCGTGGTGAACCCGATCATCTACGCCGAGGTCTCCATGGGATACGCTCGGATCGAGGACGTGGAGCGCGCCCTCGACCTCGCCGACTTCCGCCGGGAGCAGTTGCCCTGGGAGGCCGGATTCCTGGCCGGCAAGGCCTTCCTCGCCTACCGGAGGCGAGGGGGGCCGGCCCGCTCCCCGCTCCCCGACTTCTACGTGGGCGCGCACGCGGCCGTGTGCGGCCACCGCTTGCTCACGCGCGACGCGCGCCGCTACCGGACCTACTTCCCCCGGCTGGACATCATCGCCCCGCCGGGGGACTGATCGCCTCGCTGGGTCGGGCCACTAGAACGGGATGTCGTCGGCGCCCGGACCGCCCGGCCCTTCCTCGAACCCGCCCGGAGGCCCGCCCTCGTCCGGTGCGGTGGGGCCGCGCTGTCCGCCGCCTGCTCCACCCGCACCTCGCGCACCGCCGGCGGCCCCGCCGCCCAGGAACCGGACCGAGTCGGCCACGATCTTCACCCGCGACCGCTCCTGCCCCGACGTCTTGTCCTGCCACTTGTCGGTCTTGAGCCGCCCCTCGACGTAGACCTGCCGGCCCTTGGCGAGGTACTCGCCGACCTGCTCGGCCTGCTTGCCCCACACCTCGACGTCGTGCCACTCGGTCTCCTCCTTCTTCTGGCCCGACGCCTTGTCGGTCCAGGAGCGGGAGGTGGCGATGCGCAGGTTGGCGACCGCCTGGCCGCCGGAGGTGTAGCGGACCTCGGGATCCTTGCCGAGGTTGCCGATGAGGATGACCTTGTTGACCATGGCGAAACCCTTCCGTTTCGTCGCCTGGCTGCGAGCGGATCGTTCGAGCGGGACGATGCGAGCGGAAGCTACCAAGACGATCTGACAGGCCGTCCGACAGCTCCGGTGGCCCGACTCTGGCATCGGAGCAGGCCGTGTCCCTCCGCCACGACCTGTCCGACGTCCGCGCCCGGGCCCGCGGGGCCTTCCTCGGGCTCGCCGTCGGCGACGCCAGGATTCCGATCGCCGCGCGCGGGGACCAGCTGGTCGAGCTGCGTCGACCCGGCTGCCGGTAGGGCGGGCCAGGCGTCCCGGGCCGGACTTGATCCGGCGCAAGGAAGGGCCCGGGCCGATCCGGTATCTTCCGAACATGAGAATCATTCTCAATATCGAAATGAAGGGCTGGGCCTCCGTCCTCGCCCTCTCCCTCCTCCTGCCCTCCACCGCCGGAGCCGACGCTCCGCCCCGCGCGGCGCTCGAGGCGGCCTTCGAGCCGATCGCACCGCCGGAGGCGGGGCCCGAGCACGGCAAGGCCTTCACCGGGGACGCGACGCCGATCGAGCCGGGGAAGGTGGAGCTGGAACTCGCCTACGCACCCACCTGGTGGGCGACGGCAGGCGCGGTGGACCGCCTCTCCGGGGAGCAGCACACGCTGGCCGCGGCGCTGGGTGTCGGGCTCCTCCGGGACGTTGACGCACGCATCGTGGTGGGCTGGTCGCTGGTCCACGCCGCGCCGGAGGCCCCGGGCGCGCCCGTCCACGGGACCGGCGTCACCGACACCACGGTGGCGGGCCGCTGGCGCTTCCTGTCGCTCGCCGAGCCGGCCATCGACCTGGCGGTGAGCGCGGGGGTCACCCTGCCCACGGGAACCCGCGCATCGCCGGATCGGCTGGGAACGAGCCGGGAGAGCTGGAGCGTGGCCGGGGCGCTCCTCGCCTCCGCCGACTGGGGCCGGTTCACGTTCGGAGCCGAGCTGGGGATGAGCGCGCCGGTCGGGCCCACGACCTCGAACGACGTGGGGCTCCTGGTCTGCAACGCGGCCCTGGGCTACCAGGCGCTCCCCTGGCTGCAGCCGGAGGTCGAGCTCAACTACCAGCACGAGATCGAGCTGGGGGAGCAGGCCGACGAGAGGGTGCTCTGGGCCACCGCGGCGCTGGTCGTGCCGGTGGACGCGTTCCGGGTCGTCCTGGGGGTTCGCCTCCCGGTCTGGGTACGGGACGCGGACGTGGGCCCGATGGCGACCGCCGCCCTGAAGATCGGGTTCTGAACCCGGAGTCATGGCGCGGCGCTCCGCGCGATGGCCGCCCGCACCTGCGCGGCGCGATCGAGCCGCTCGGCGCTCCGGCGGAGCATCTCGCGCCGATCCCGCTCGACCGCGGCGCGGGACATCCCCAGGGCCGACCCGGCGGCCAGGTCGAGCTCCCGCTGCGCGGGGCGGGCGAGCATGGCGGCGAGGTCGGTCGTCACCGGGTCGTGCGCAAGGGCGGCGTGCACCGCGCGCAGCGTCGGCTCCAGCGGCGCGATCGCCCCTGGATCGGGGAAGCGGATCGCCGCGAGCACCCCGCAGTCGATGTCGGCGATGGCCTGGGCGCCGGTGAGCTGGCGGGCCCCCCGGTCCACCGCGAGCCGGAGCGGGGTGGAGGAGAGCAGCAACGAGAGCAGCCACGGCTCGAGCTCGCGCGGAAAGAGGGCGTGCCACTTCTTGTCCTCGAGGAGCGCGTCCCGGTTGTGGAAGGCGAAGGCGCGGGTACCGACCTTGGCCGGGTAGAGCACCGGGGCCGGGGCCCGCCCGGGAGCGACCTGCCACCAGTTGCGTCGCGACGCGCAGGTCGGCCGGGAATCCACCCCGAGGGCCTCGCCCCGGCGGAGGTAGTCGAGGGCCAGCGACGACGGGCGCGCGGGCCGGAAGAGGGCCCACGAGATCCGCGCCACCTCGGGCGCCAAGGCGTCGCGCAACCCGGAGAGGAGCGGGGCCACGTCGGAGGGCTCCAGCCGCACCTCGCCTCCGAGTGCGCTCCGGTAGAGGCCATCCCCGAGCGGGCGGAGGTGGAAGAACCCGTTCGCACCGGTCTTCATCCCGAACCGGACGTCGCAGAGGTCGGCGAGGCTGCGGGCCTGGCGCACCGGCCGCTTCCCGGGTGCGGCGCGGGCGATGCGGATGCGGCGTCCACCCCGGCCCCCGGCCAGGGCCACCACCTCCGCCGCCGTGAGCCGCTCGAGCGGGACGGTCGCCTCCGCCGCGGGAAGCGGCGATGCCCCCGCCGACCAGACCGCGAGCGAGGTGTCCACCGAGGCGGCGAAGCTGCCGGCGCTGCGGGAGCGGAGGGAGAGCCGGTACGCGCCGCGCGCGGCGGCCTCGGACCGCAGCGGGGCCGCGGAGCGCGAGGTCTCGAGCGCACGCGGGAGGACCAGGCCACAGACCGGTGCGTGGCGCAGCGCCATCAGGATCAGGTGGGCGGAGAGGTCGGCCTGCCGCGAGAGCCCGCTCCGCCGCGCCGCCCGGACCTTCCAGGCCACCGGGATCGACTCGTGGCGGAGGAAGGGCGGATTCATGAGGAGCACGTCGCAGGCCGGCCAGGCCCCGGAGACGGCGTTTCCCGTCCGGATCGCGGCGTCGGCTCCGAGGAGGGAGAGGCGGAGCGAGGCGGCGCGGGCGGCGATGGGAGCGACCTCGAGACCGGAGAGCCGGAGCCGCGCCCGGGCACGGGAGGCGAGCAGGTGCGCCGCTGCGAGCAGCGACCCGCCCCCACAGGCCGGATCGAGAACGGCGAGCCCGTCGAGGGCCCGGCGCAGGGCCGCCGCCGGGCGTGCCTCGCCGAGCAGGATCGCGACCCCATCGGCAAGGGGAGGGCCGCCGCGCCGGGCCGCCGCCTCGGCAAGGGCGAAGGCGGCGAGCAGCCCGCTCTCTTCACCTCCTGTGTAGACGGCTCCCCGCGCACCGCCCAGGGCCCGCCCCGCGATGGCCTCGAGGAGCCGACCGTCGAGGGCCAGGCCGGAGAGCCGCTCCGAGGGGGAGCCGGACAGGTGCCGGGCGGCCTCCTCCAGGGCCCGCGCCGCGGGAAGGCCGGAGAGGCGATCGAGCGCCTCGGGGATCGCGCCCGCTATCGGCCGCAATCTCGCGGAACTGGCGGGGCCTCGCCGCGCGGATACGATCCGGGACGGACCCGGGGAGAACTGCATGACGCATTCCGACGAGCGTGTGGCATCCGAGATGGGGCGAGCCCTCATGGCGATCTACCGCGCCGGGCTCCGGGTGCAGGTGTGGCCCGACGCGCTTCACGGAAAGGCCGGGGCCCGCATCGCCTCCGGCGCCGGCGCGAGGGCCCGGCGGCGCCGCGCGGGAACTCCGCGATCGGCCAGCGGCAGCGGGGATTCCCCGCTGGCCGCGATCTACGCCGCGGTCCACCGGCTGAACGAGCGCAGCGGCGCCGTCGTCGTCCGGCTCGAGTAGCGCCCGCCATCAGACGAAGAGCGCGTCCAGCTTGCGCTCGATGTGGTCCTCGACCTTGGCGCGCATCGATCCGGGCACGAGCATCGGGTACTTCATCTCCACGACCACCACGCTGGCCTTCACCGAGAAGGTGCCCTTGATGCCCATCTTGGAGACCTCGCCGGTGCGGAGCGACTCGTCCTGGCGGTAGTCGAGCTTGAACTCCTCGGCGATCCGCTCCATGACCTCGTGGACCTTGTCGAAGATCTCGTCATCCTTGCGGCCGGCGAACTTGCGGGTGATGCGAGCCATCACTTCTCCTTCCGCGGGCGGTGGTAGCGGGTCGGGTCGGGGATGCCGGCCTCCTCGAAGCCCAGCCGCCGCAGCGTGCAGGCGTCGCAGCGGCCGCAGGCGCCTCCCCGGACCGGGTCGTAGCAGGTGAGGGTGAGGCGGTAGGGCACGCCGAGCCTCGTTCCCAGGCGGACGATGGCCGCCTTCCCGAGCCGGAGCAGCGGGGCGTGGATGCGGATCCGGCCGCCCTGCACGCCGGCGCGCGTGGCCACCCGGGCCAGCCGCTCGAAGGCGCGCAGGAACTCCGGCCGGCAGTCGGGGTAGCCGGAGTAGTCGACGGCGTTCACCCCGAGGAAGATGTCGGACGCGCCCAGCACCTCGGCCCAGGCCAGCGCCACCGAGAGCAGGACGGTGTTTCGGGCCGGCACGTAGGTGACCGGGATGTCCCCGCCCATCCGGGCCGCGCTCCGTCCCTTGGGCACGGCGATGGAGGGGTCGGTGAGGGCGGAGCCGCCGAAGAGGGACAGGTTGACCCGTGCGGCACGGTGGCTCGCGGCGCCGAGCGCCCGGGCCACCCGCCTCGCCGCGGCCAGCTCGCCCTTGTGGCGCTGGCCGTAGTCGACCGACAGGCAGTGGACCTCGAAGCCCCTCCTCCGCGCAACGGCGAGGACGGTGGACGAGTCGAGCCCCCCGGACAGGAGGACCACGGCCCGGCGGGGACGGGGAAGGCTGCGTCTGCGGCTCGCCATCGCGGAAGACCTAACGGGTCCCGACGACCGTCGCCGTGAGCGCGTAGGCGTAGGTGCAGGTGACGTGGCAATCGCAGGGCTGGGCGAGCGGGGGCAGCGGGGGCGGCGTGACGGTGTAGAGGAGGGTTCCCTCGAAGCCGGAGTAGCCCCCTGGGATGGGAACGAGGTCCCCCTGGATCCGCTGCTGCTGGAGCACCGGGCAGGAGCAGGTCTGGGGCGTGTTGGGAGGGCAGAGGCACCCTCCCGCGGCCGCCGCCTCCGGGGTCAGGCAGGTGCACCCTCCCACGCTCAGGGTGGCCTCGGAGGCGACGTCGATCGAGGGGCCGGTGTGGGTCCCGAGGTTGGGGAGGGCGTGGGGCTCCTGCTTGCAGAGGGCCGCGCCGTCTCCCACCTCGGCGAAGTTCACGGTGGCCGGGAACGCGATGGAGCCGAGGACCTGGTAGGCCGGGCTCCCGGGCTGCGCGAAGAAGCAGTCGCCCGGATTCACGACCTGCTCGGCGGCGAAGTCGAAGATCCCCTGACGCTCCCCCGGGCAGGGGAGCGGGCTGGGGACGGCGTACACCTCGCACCCGGAGAGGAAGCCGGCCGCCGCGGCGGCGAGGAGGAGCCTGGCAGGCGCGATCAAGCCCACCCCAGGAGCATGGCGCGGCGATCGAGGTACGCGTCGGAGAGCGCGAACCGGGACAGGCCACCCAGGTCCGGCTGCTCGAGCGCCGCGACCGGGTCGGCCGGCGCCACCACTCCCGGTCTCCGCAGCCGCGAGAGGACCGAGAGCGCTCCCAGGAGATCGCCGGTGTGGAGCAGCGCGAGACGGCTCGCCGTTCCCTCGACGGCGGCCGCGAAGGCCACCGGGTCGAGCGAGGCGAGCTCCTCCGCGGAGGCCACCCCCAGCCCGGCGAGGCCATCGCGCGTGGCCTGGGGGACGGCCCGCTCCAGCGCGGCGAGGAAGGCGCCGGCGCGGGCGGCAGGCAGTCCGCGCGGCGGGGGCTCGCCCCCGGCGAACCGGGAGGCGAGCTCGCAGAGGATGAGGACGTCGCGGGGGGCGAACCGGCCGAGGAGCGCCCAGCAGGAGGAGGCCAGCGCCACGGTCCGGGCCGCCAGGAAGGCCAGGGCGGCCGGGGAGAGGGTGGAGACGTCGAG
The DNA here is from genome assembly GCA_963802065.1 of uncultured delta proteobacterium. Lineage (GTDB taxonomy): Bacteria > Myxococcota > Myxococcia > Myxococcales > Anaeromyxobacteraceae > CAIOAK01. The sequence goes on from CAWDHF010000012.1 coordinate 757,763, forward strand.
CCCGAGGATCACGGAGGGAGGGCGGGTGTTCTCGAGCGCGGCGTGGATGCCGGGACGCCGGCCGGCGAAGAGGGCCAGGGGTCGACCGGAGAGCGCCTGGGTGGCGGCCTCGAAGGCGTGCGGCACGCCCGGCACGTACGCCTGCGCGAGCCGGTCGGCCGGACCCACGCCGTGCCGGGTCAGATCCACGGGGAAGAGCGGCTCGAGGAAGGGGGCCAGCCGGGTGAGCAGCCGGGCGCTCGGCCCGTCGGCGCCGGGGAGGGCCACGCCGCTCCTGACCTCGAGGGTGATCCCCGACGCCAGCTCGAGGGGGCGGACGGCCGGCCCGAGCCGGTCGGCGAACCGGACGAGGTCGTCGGCCGCCGACGAGCGCGCGGCGCGCATGGCCCGATCGCGACCGGCAGGCTCTCCCCCGGCGAGCGCCCTGGACAGCGCCGCTACCGCGCGGGCCGCGCCGCGCGCGGACGGCCTGTCCTGGAGCTCGGCGAGCCGGGAGGCGAGGACCTCGAGCGCCGGGTCGCGGCGGCCCTCCTGGAGATCGGCCAGCGCCGCGGCGGTGGCCGGCTCGCCGGGCTCGACGAGCGAGGCCTTCTCGATCAGCGCCGCGGCCCGGTCGGGATCGGCGAGGTTCGTCCGGGCGGTGGCGGCGAGCTCCCGGTAGCGGGCGGCGGCCGCCGCGGGGTCGGAGGCGGCGACGGCGTCGCTCCAGGCCTCCCCGAGGGAGACCGCCTCCTCGAGGTGGCCGAGCTTCTCGGCCACCCGGGCCAGCATGACGGTGAGGTCGAGGTGGCCGGGGTCGATCTCGCGAGCCAGCTTCAGGCGGGCGTAGGCCCCGCCGAGCTCGCCGGCATCGGCGAGGGTTCGCGCCGAGGCGAGAAGGGGGGCGAGCAACTCGGCGATGCGCGCGTCGGAAGGCGCCTGGCCGGTTCCGGGCTCCAGGTCGAGCGGCGCCCGCTCCGGCGTGGGGGGCGCGATGCCCGCGCGCGACCGCAGCGCGGCGGCCCGGAGCTCCTCGCCCTCGCCCTCGAGCGCCACGGCGGCGCGCGAGGCGATCCCGGCGATTCCTGGGTCGGAGGCCGGGCCCTCGCCCACGAGCAGGAGGGCGAGCGACTCGAGCACGCAGGCGGCGTCGTCGCCCCGGTCGCCCGTTCCGGAGGCGATGCCGGCGCCCCGCTCCAGCACCCTCCGTCGATCCGAGGCGCGCCCGTCGGCCGCGGCGACGTCGGCGGCGCGCCGGGCGGCAGCCAGCGCCCCCGGGAGATCGCCCTCGGCCGCGCGGGCCTCGACGAGGCCGGCCAGGGCGATCCCGTCCGACGGATCGGAGGCCAGGCAGGATTCGTAGGCCCGTGCCGCGGGGCCGGGGCGCCCCGACGAGAGGAGGAGGTCGGCGCGGGCCCTGTGGCAGGCCGCGGCCTCGCCGGGGACGGCGGATGCGCGGAGCAGGAGGATGGCCTCGGTGGCATCGAGGTCCCCCTCGGCCCACGCCAGCGATGCGCGGAACGTGCCCTCGTCGAGCGGCCAGGTCTCGAAGGCGGCCCGCACGGTCTCCCGGTGCCGGATGGCCTCGCCGGCCTCGGCGAGTGCCGATGCGGCGCTCACGAGACGGGCTGCCCGCACCGCGCCCGGAGGGGCCGCATCGGCCAGCTCCAGGAAGGCATCGGAGCGGGCGCGCGGCTCGCCGGCCAGCAGGCTCTCGAGCGCCCGCGCACCTTCCACGTCGGAGGGATTGGCGCGGCAGAACGCGAGGAGGGAGAGGGCCACCTCCTGCTCGGCGGCCGGGAGTCCGCCCGCCGCCCCGGCGGCACGGAGCAGCAGGTCGCGCTGCCGGCCGGGGTCGTGGGCCTGGCTGCCGGCGGCCGCGGCCGCGATGGAAAGCAGCCGGGCCCGGCCGCGCCGGGACCGGATCTCCTCCGCGCCCGCGACCAGCCGGTCGAGGGCGCCCGGACGGTCGGGGTCGATCCGGAAGCGCCACTCGAGGACCTGGGCGTCGTGCGGACGATGCTCGAGCAGCCGGTCGAGCGACTGCACGGCGAGTGGAACGTCCCCGGCCTCCTCCGCCAGCTCGGCCAGGGCGGTGAGCCGGTCGGTGAGCGCGCCCGGATCGAGGCTCCGGGACGCCTCGGCGAGGAGGACCTGGTGCAGGTCGAGCGCCTCGCGCACCGAGCCGCCGGCGTGGAGCAGGCCGGCCAGCAGCTCCCCAGCGAAGCCGACGTCGCCGGCCGCCTCGTGGGCGCGCCGTGCGGCACGGAGAGCGGAGGCCGTGTCGCCCTGCTCCCGCGCCAGCAGCGCCGCGTCGCGGAAGGCCAGGGCCGACGCGGACCGTTCGGCGGCACGGCCGGCGAAGGTCTCGAGCGGCTCGCCCCAGGGAAGGCGTCCGACCGGGGGGGGCGCGGCGCGGCGCAGGGCGGCGTGCTCCTCGGCCAGGGCCCGGTCGGCCGGGAGCCGGCCGAGTGCATCCTTGAAGGCGGCGTCGGCTTCCGGGAAACGCGAGACGGCGGCGAGCCTCCTGGCCCGGTCGAGAAGCCGGACGCCGGCGGACGGAGGGTCGAGGAGGGCGAGCTTGTCGAGCAGGTCGATGACGGCGGAGGCGTCGCCGGCGCGCAGGGCGGCCGCGAGGCAGGCCTCGTTGGTGTCGAGCGACCGGGGCGCCAGGGTTCGCGCCTCCTCGGCGTGGACCCGGGCCAGGGCCGGGTCGCCGGCGGCGAGGTCCAGCGCGGAGAGACGCAGGAGGAGCGCGGGGCGCTCGCCGGTCGGAGCGGCCGGCACGAGTCCCAGGAGCGCCTGCCGCTCGGAGGCCTCGTCCTCGGCGGCGCGGGCGGAGGCGACGAGTGCGCGCCAGGCCTCGCGGGCGTCGTCCTTGCCCAGGCCGGCGGCGAGCGCGGATCGCAGCGCCGCTTCCCCTTCCGGGGCGAGGCCGGCGGCGAGCGCCGCGTGGCCGGCCAGGGCGAGCCGCAGCGCCTGGTCGGGCTCTGCCCGGGCGGCCGCTTCCGCGGCCGAGGCGAGCATGGAACGGGCCTGGTCGGCGGGGCGCGCCCAGGACGCGCCCGCGCGGCCCGCCTCGCTCCAGGTGGAGTGGACGAGTCCCGACGCGTCGGGGAGCGGCCACCCCGAGGGGGCGAGCGCCGCTGCGAGGAGGTCGAGGAGCGCAGCGGCCTCGGGCGGCCCCCCGCTCGACGCCACCACCAGGCGCCGCAGGCTGCAGGGCGAGGTCCGGAACGGTGCGGTGCCGGCGCCCGGGTGGAAGGGGCCGCGGGGCTGTGCGACCTCCAGCTCCAGGTCGACGAGCGAGAGTCCGGGGCCGATCGATCCCGGACCGAGGCCGACGGAGACGCGCCCCCCCTCGAGCCGGAGCTCGAGGCGGGGCGGGGCCGGGATGCGGTCTGTCTGGAGGTCCTCGGTCACGGGTGCGCAATCCTACCGTGGAACGCGCCCCCGCGGGGGAAACGCGCTACTTCTTCTGGGCGACCTCCGGCGGCTGGTTGCGATGCACGATGAGTGAACGGCGGGTCTGGAACTCCTCGTCCTCCCGCGCCACGACCGTGACCGTGTTGTTGCCCGGCTTCAGGGCCAGGTCGGCCTCGAAGGCGATGTCGCCCGCCTTGCCCTCCGGGACGACCCGGAAGAAGACCTTCCGGTCGTTCACGAAGACGAAGACGTCGCGGAGCCTCGTGGTCGGGCTGCCGGCCGGCACGCTGGCGGTTCCCGAGAGGCGGAGGATCTCGCCGTCGACCTTGGCCGGACCCCGGGAAGGGTCGGGGCTCACCGCGATCCGCGGCGGCTCGCGCTGCCATACCCGGGTGATCGAGCCCTCGCGCTTGCCCTTGGCCGGCTGGACGTCGTCGGCGGAGACGAAGCCGAAGCGCCCCTTCTCCCACTCCACCCTGTAGAGGCTTCCCACCCTGGCGCTCACGGGAAGCACCGCCCCGCGGGCGGCCTCGGCGAGCGGGGCCGCATCGGGAGCGGCGCCGGACCGGACCGGGGCGAGGAGGGAGGTGACCTTGACCGCGCCGGTGGCGGGGTGGCGCACCGGCGGCTGGTTCACGATCGGGATCTCCACCTTCTCGGAGATGAACTCCTCGAGCTTCTCGTCGACGACGGTGAAGCGGAGCGGGATCCGGTCGAGCTTGATGCCCTTCTTCACCTCGAGCTCGAGCACGGCCGGGCGGGTCTCGCCGGGCGGGATCGAGCCCAGTACGGCGCGCCCCTTCTTGATGAAGACCTTGTCGTCGCCCAGGTTCTTCACCGAGACGTAGGTCTTGTCGCCGCTCGCCCCCGCGCCGACGTTCTTCACGTCGACGCGCAGGGCGATCTCCTCGCCGCGGGCCAGCAGGCCGTCGCCGTCGCCCCTGGCCTCGTCGTCGGTCTGCCAGGTGAAGGCGAAGAGGGGGCGGGGGATCTCCAGGACCTCGAAGCGGGTCCGGGCGTCGGGCCAGGTGTTCCCGGTGTCGTCCTCCAGGTGCAGCGAGACCAGGTCGAGCCGGCTGTCCATCCCGCGCGGCACGCGCAGGGGCACCGTCCAGCTCCGCTGCTGCCCGGGCTTGACGGCGCCGAAGACGAACTCGCGCCGGTCGAGGAAGGGTGCGTCCTCGACCCGGGTCCAGCCGCGCAGCCGCTGGACGGGCGCGTCGCCGTCGTTCTTCACGGTGACCGTCCAGGGCACGGTCTCGCCGGCCCGGACCACCTTGCCGTCGGCCGGCGCGAAGCTGACCGCCAGCCTGGGCGAGCCGGTCCCGGCGGCGCCCGCGCTCCAGTCGACGCCCATCTGGGCGAGCCGGGCCTGCAGGCGGGCCTGCTCGTCGTCGCGCCGCTCCGAGACGAGCGCGCGGGCGGCCTCGATCTGGCGGTTGCGGTCGGGGAAGGGCGCCCGCACCAGCAGGTCCCTGGCGAAGCGGATCTGGTAGTCCTCGACCAGCTCGTCGGGATTGGCGTCGGCCTCCTCGTCCTCCTGCTGGGCCGGGGTGAGCTCCGGGTCCTCGGAGCGGGCGCGCGCCTCCTCCCGGGCCTCCTTCTTGAGGGCCTTCGCGACCATGTCCTCCTTCTCGTCGAGGAGGTAGCGCAGCTCGAGCAGTGGCTTCTCCGCGACCTTCTTCTCCTCGGGGCGCCTGGGCTCGGCCACGCCCAGGAGCGGGTTCTTGAAGTGGTGGTCGAGATCGGCCTCGCCCATGGAGCGGGGAGGGGCGAACCAGTTCACCGCGTCTGGGAGGGCCCGGCCCGGCTGCAGGAGCACGTCGGGGGTGATGCCCACCTCCTGGATGGAGATGTCACCCGGAGTGAGGTACTGGGCGATGGTCAGCTTGAGCGCGGCCTCGTCGCCGCCGTGGGCCGGGTCGCTGAAGTCGTAGAGGACCTGGACCGATCCCTTCCCGAAGGTCTGGCGGCCGGCCACCAGCGCGCGGCCGTTGTTCTTCAGGGCGCCGGCGACGATCTCGCTGGCCGAGGCCGAGGAGTTGTTCACCAGCACGACCACAGGGAGCTGCGCGTAGTCGTTGCGGTCGGCGTGGGCCTCCTTCACCTCGTGGATCTGGCGGCGGTCGCCCTCGCCCACGGTCTTCACGATGACTCCCTCGGAGAGGAAGAGGTCGGAGACCGAGATGGCCTGCTCGAGAAGCCCGCCGGGGTTTCCGCGCAGGTCGAGGATGAGCCCGGACAGCTTGCCGCCCGCGGCGGCCGCCTCGGACTTCTGCTGCTCGATGGCCCGGGTGATGTCCCGGGTGGTGTTGGCGGAGAACTGCGCCACCCTCACGTAGCCCACGTTCTTGTCGAGGAGCTTCGCGAAGGGGACGGTCTCGACGTTGATGACCTCGCGGACGATGGCCATGCGCCGGGGCTCGCTCCCGGGCTTCCCCACCGTGACGTTGACGCGGGTGCCGGGCTTGCCGCGCAGCCGGTCGACGGCCTCCTGCACGTCCATGTTGATGGTGGACTCCTCCTCGATGCGGGAGATGACGTCCTTGGCGCGGATGCCGGAGCGCTGCGCCGGCGTGCCCTTCAGGACCTTCATGACCGTGAGGTTGCCGTCTCGCATGCCGATGACGAAGCCCAGGCCGCCGAACTCGCCGCGGGTCTGCAGGCGCATCTCCTTGAAGTGCTTGGGCTCGAGGAGGACCGAGTGCGGGTCGAGGGTCTGGAGCATGCCGTTCGCCGCGGCGTACTCGACGTCGCCCAGGTTCTTGTGGGCGACCAGGTGATCCTGGACGAAGTCCATGATCTCGGCCAGCTTCTGCCGGAAGCTGAAGATGGAGCCCACGCCCGAGACGTCGAACTCGCGGGAGGCCTCGCCCACCGTGACCTTGACCTTCCCGGCGGTGACGTCCCCCTCGACCATGACCTCGGCCACGGTCTTCTCGACCGCGCCGAGCGACCCGGCCAGCATCGACTTCGGGTTCACCCTGCGTGGGTCGACGTAGTTCTCCTGCACCGCCAGCACGACCTTGGTGACCACCGGCAGCGTCTTGAGCCGGTAGCCGGGCGCGGCGTCCGATGCGCTCTCGTCACCGGAGGCGGACCCCGCGTGGTTTCCCAGGGACGCGACGGCGTCGGGGCCGGGGGGCCGGCTCGGCGAGGGCCGGTGCGCGAGGGCGAAGGAGATCCCGGCCGCGAGCGCGAGCGCGACCGCCGAGGCTGCGGCGAAGCGAAGGAGACTCTTCATTTGGGGACGAATCCTCGGCGGATCGAAAAAGGCCGCCCTTTTCACGAGGATAGGGGCAGGGGAGCGGGGGTGCAAGGGGATCGACCTCCAGGTGGCGCCGCCACCTCGCGGTCGCCAAGGGGAACGAACCCGCGGCCGCGGCCATTCCCCCACCCGTCCCGTGCCCGGAGGGGCGGGAACGCGCGCCAGTGTGGCGCCACCGCTCCCCCGTCGGTACAGTCCCGCGCATGTCGCTCGACCGGAAGATCGCGGAAAGCCCTCGGGTTGGGGGCGTGGAAGACCTCGTGGAGTGGTTCCGCGAGCGCGAGCACCCGGCGGCCGACTGGAGGGTCGGCATCGAGTTCGAGGCCCTGGCGCAGGTCGCCGGCACCCTCGACCCCGTCCCCTACGCCGGGCCTCGCGGGATCGAGGCGGTCCTCCGGGCCTACTCGAGATTCGGCTACGAGCCGTTCGAGGAGAACGGGCGGGCCATCGCCGCCCAGAAGGGCGGGCTCACCGTCTCCATCGAGCCGGGGGGACAGGTGGAGCTGTCGGGCCGGCCCTTCAAGGACGTGCACGCGGTGGCCGAGGAGCTCGACCGGCACCTGGAGATCGGGCGCTCCATCGGGGCCGATCTGGGGCTCGAGTTCCTGGCCGCAGGCTACCGCCCCTGGGGCAGCCCGGAGACCGCGGAGTGGGTTCCCAAGGAGCGCTACGCGGTGATGCGCCCGTTCCTCTCCGCCCGGGGCCGGCTGGCGCCGGACATGATGTCGATGACCGGATCGGCCCAGGCCTCCTTCGACTTCGCGAGCGAGAGGGACGCCGGAGAGAAGCTGCGGGTGGCCCTCGGCGCCCAGCCGGCGGTGGTGGCACTGTGCGCCAACTCCCCGGTGGTCCGGGGGGCCGACTCGGGCTGGCAGAGCTACCGCACCGAGGTCTGGAACCAGACCGACCCCGACCGCTGCGGGATCCTCCCCTTCGCCTTCGAGCCGGGCTTCGAGGAGGACGCCTACCGGCGCTACGTCGGGTGGGCCCTCGACGTGCCCATGGTGTTCCTGCGGCGAGAGGGGCGGTACCTCGACCCCGGCGGGGTCACCTTCCGGCGGTTCCTCTCGGAGGGGCTGCGGGGGCACCAGGCCACGCTCGCCGACTGGGAGGACCAGCTCTCCGTCCTCTTCCCCGAGGTGCGGATGAAGGGGGTCATCGAGGTGCGCGGGGCCGACGGCGTGCCGCCCCCGATGGTGAAGGCCCTGGCCGCGTTCTGGAAGGGCATCCTCTACTCCCGGGAGTCGCGCGACTGGGCCTGGGACCTGGTGCGCCGCTGGTCGGTGGCCGAGCGGGTGGCCCTGCGCGACGCAGCGGGCCGCCAGGGGTTGCGGGCCGGGACGCCCGACGGGCGCACCCTCGCCGCGCTGGCCGTCGACCTGGTGGAGGCGGCCAGCCTGGGGCTCTGTCGCCAGGGGGCCTGCGGCCAGAAGGGGGAGGACGAGCGCGTCTGGCTCGCCCCGCTCGCCGAGCGGGCCGCCGAGGCTCGCTCCCCGGCCGACGACGCGCTCTCCGCCTTCCGCGCCGGCGGGGACGCCGCGCTGGCGAGGTCCCTGCGCATCGCCGGCTGATCGGGCCGCTCCGCCGTCGGCATTGGCCTTTGCCGCACACCGCGGGTGCGTGGGAAGATGCGGAGTCTGACCACCCAACCCCAAGACGGGCGGCCGGGACCTGCCCCCTTCCCGGACGATCCGGCCCCCGCATCGCTCCTCGGATCGATCGGCGCCGATGCGCCCTTCGGCATCGCCGTCGCCGACCCGGACCTGCGCTGCGAGGTGGTGAACGCCGCCTTCGGCGAGATGGTCGGCATCGCTCCCGCCGCGGCAGCGGGCCGTGCGCTCGCCGAGATCATGCACGGCGCGTCTCCGGCGCTCTTCGAGGGGATGCGCGGAGTCCTGGCCGACGGCCGCCCGCGCTACCGCATCCCGGTGGTGCTGGACGTGGCCGGCCAGACCCGCCGCGCCGACTTCACCCTCTATCGGACCAGGAGTGAACAGGGAGAGGACCGGGTGGTGGCCCTGGCGCGCGACCTGGGGACTCTGCCGCCGGTCCGGGGCGCGGAGCGCTCGGCGCGGCTGCGCCCCGAGGCCGTGGCCGAGCGGATGGCCCGCCTGCAGGAGGTGACGGCGGCCCTCTCGGCGGCGGCCGCCGAGCAGGAGGTGGCCGAGGTCATCCTCGGGGTGGGGCTCCACGTGCTCGGCGCCAGCGGCGGCAGCCTGTGCTTCCCGGCGGGCGGCGTACTCGAGGTGGCCCACGCGGCGGGCTCGATGGCGGCCTCCGACGGCACCCCGGGTGCGCTCCGGGCCCCCCTGGAGGAGGCCTTCCTGCGGGAGGAGCCGGTCTGGATCGGGTCGTCCGCCGACCTCCGGTCCCGGTACCCGGACCTGGTCCCGGCCGGAGCCGCGGTCAGCGAGGCGGCCTGGGCCGCGCTACCGCTCCGGGTCCGCGGCCGGACGGTCGGGGCGCTGGGCATCGGGTTCGCCGGCACCCACGCCTTCGGCGAGGAGGAGCGGGCCTTCGTCGAGGCGCTGGCCCACCACTGCGCCCAGGCGGTCGACCGGGCCCGGCTCTACGAGACCCAGCGCGAGCTCAGGGCGCAGGCGGAGGAGGCGGCCGAGACCCGCGAGCTCCTCGTCCGGGAGTTGCGGCGCACGCTGCGGGAGCGCGACGAGTCGGCCGCCCTCCTCGACGCGCTCTTCGGCAACGCGCCGGTCGGGCTCGCCCTCCTCGACCGGGAGATGCGCTACCTGCGCGCCAACGCCTACCTCGCGGCGCTGCACGGGATCCCGGCCGAGCGGATGCTGGGCCGCACCCTCTGGGAGGTCACCCCGCAGGTGGCCCGCGACGACCTGGTCCGGGACTTCCACGAGGTGGCCGAGGGGCGCACCCCGCTCTCGGAGCGGACGGTGGTGGCGCCGCCCCGGGTGCCGGGCGAGACGCAGCGGACCTTCGTGGTCACCCTGTACCCGGTGACCGTCGCGGCCCGGCTCATCGGCGTGGGCGCGCTGGTGCGCGAGGTGACCGAGCAGCGCGTCGCCGAGCAGTCGCGCCGCCACGTCCTCGGCGTGGTGGGACACGACCTGCGCAGCCCGCTCATGGCCATCACCGCCTCGGCCGAGCTTCTCGCCGCAGGGCCCCTCGACGAGCGGGCGGCCCGCTCGGTGGGGCGCATCCTGCGCGCCTCCGGGCGCATGGACGGGATCATCCGGGCCCTGGTCGACTACACCGCGGTGCAGGGCGGGCCGGGGATCGTGCTCCACCCGCGCCCGACCGAGCTCTGCTCGCTCCTGCGCGCGGTGGCGGAGGAGTGCGAGGCGGCCCACGCCGGCCGGACGGTGCGGGTCACGGCACCCGAGCCGGTTCACGGGGAGTGGGACGGGGACCGCCTCGGGCAGGCGGTGGCCAACCTGGTCGGGAACGCGCTGCAGTACAGCCCGGAGGACACCCCGGTGGAGGCGGCCTGCTGGCTCGACGGGGACGACGCGGTCGTCGAGGTGACCAACGCCGGCCCGCCCATCCCGGCGGAGCAGGTCCCCCACCTCTTCGAGCCCTTCCGCCGCGGGGACGACGAGCGCAGCCAGCGGCGCAAGGGGCTCGGGCTCGGGCTCTACATCGCCGTCCAGATCGCCGCCGCCCACGGGGGCAACATCCGCGTGCGCTCCGACGAGGCGACCGGCACCACCTTCTCGGTGCGGATGCCCCGGGCCCTCAACCGTGGGCGTGGCCGAGCGACCTGAGCGCCCACATGGCGGCCAGGCCGACCAGCAGAGCCAGGGAGATCTTCCAGCGGTCGCCGCCCCGTCGGTGGAGGTCCGGGAGGATGTCGGACAGCGAGAGCTGCAGGAAGGACCCGGCGCTGGCGGCCAGCGCCACCGCGGTGAAGCTGCGCGCCGCCACCACCCGGTCGAGGACCAGGAAGATCGCCGCGCCGGCCGGGACCATGAGCGCGAAGCTGGCGTTCATGAGGAGGGCCTGCCGCTTCCCGTAGCCCTCGGCCCGCAGGATGGCGGTGAGCGAGACCGACGACGGGATCTTGTGGGCAAGGATGGCCACGAAGACGAGCAGCCCGAGCGCCGGGTCGCTCTGGGCCGCTCCCAGCGCGAAGCCGTCGACCAGGGTGTGCAGCGAGAGGCCGACGAAGGCGGCCAGGCCCAGCGTGTGCACGTCGCAGCCGGTGGCCTCGTGGGCGTGGTCGTGCCCGGCGTGCTCGCGCAGCCCGTGGGGCGGCGGGGCCGGGTGGCCGAGCAGCCGCTCGGAGGGGCCGGGCTCGGCGCACACGTGGACCAGCACGAAGCGCTCGAGCAGGAAGAGGAAGAGGAAGCCCGCCACCGCCCAGGGGATGACGTCCGGGCCGCCCAGGTGGACGGCCTCGGGCAGCATGTGGAAGAAGGCCGCGCCGAGCATGACGCCGGCCGAGAACGAGAGGAGCGCGTCGCTGCGGGTCCGGTTCCCGAAGAGCGGGAGCACGCCTCCGGCCAGCGACCCGGTCAGGATGGCCCCGGAGTAGGCGGCGAGCGTCAGGGTCTCGTTCACGGTCGGCTCACTCGGCGATGGCCTCGCTCGCGGCGAGGGAAGTGTCGAACTCGAACGGGACGCCGGGCGGGAAGTGGCGTTCGAGCAGCTGCTCCACGCCGGAGGCGGTCGCCACCGCGGTGGCGTCGCGCCGGAAGTGTACCCCGCCCTTCAGCCCGCGGGTGTACCAGAGCAGGTGCTTGCGCAGCTCGCGCACGGCGTGCCCCTCCGACGCGGCCGGCTCCTCCCCGTCGCGTTGCCGGGTCCGGTGCTCGATCTGGAGCCGCACGTGGCGCATGACGGTCGAGAGCCACTCGTCGCGGGTGGGCGCGCCCGGCATCGCCCGGCCCGACTCCGCGGACCGGAGGTCGCGGAAGATCCAGGGGTTGCCGCAGGCGCCGCGGGCCACCAGCACCGCGTCGCAGCCGGTCTCGCGACGCATGCGCAGGGCGTCGGAGGCCGACCAGACGTCGCCCGAGCCCAGCACCGGGATCGAGACCGCCTCCTTCACCGCGCGGATGAGCGACCAGTCGGCGCGCCCGGCGTAGCCCTGGGAGCGGGTCCGGCCGTGCAGGGCGACGGCCGAGGCCCCTCCCGCCTCGGCGGCCCGGGCCACCTCCACGCAGTTCACCGTGGAGTCGTCCCAGCCGGCGCGGATCTTCACGGTGACCGGGACGCCCGCCGCGCGGACGACCTCCCGCACCGCGGCCTCCACCGCCGTTGGCTCGCGCGCGAGCGCCGCCCCCGCCCCGGTGCCGCAGACCTTCCGCACCGGGCAGGCCATGTTGATGTCGACGATCCCGGCCCCGGCCTCCACCGCCGCCGCGGCGCCGCGCGCCAGGACCTCGGGCTCGGCGGCGAAGATCTGCACGGCGAAGGGGATCTCGGCCGGATCGCGGTCGAGGTAGGAGAGCGTCTGGGACGTGCCGTGGACGAGGCCGTGGGCGCTCACCATCTCCGTGTAGGCGAAGGCCGCGCCCATCTCCCGGCAGATGGCGCGGAAGGGGCGATCGCTCACCCCGGCCAGCGGGGCCAGGAAGAAGCGTCCCGGGAAGGTGTGCGGGCCGATGTGCATCGGAAGCCCCTCCTAGCACGAAGGGGACCCCGCCGCACGGTGGGCGCCGGCCGTGGTAAGGCTCTGGACCCGGATGACGCCCGCGGTCGCCATCGCAGTCCTCCTCCTCTCCGCGGCGCCCTCGCGCCACGTCACCCTGGTGTACGCAGCGGACCTGGGAGGGTGGCTCGAGCCGTGCGGCTGCAGCGCCAACCAGCGGGGCGGCCTGGCCCGCGCCGCCACCGCCATCGCCCGCATCCGCAAGGAGAACCCCGACACCGTGTTCGTGGCCGGTGGAGACCTGCTCTTCGCGGGGCCCATCGACCCGGAGCGGAGGTCGCAGGAACTCTCGGCGGCGCGCACCCTGGCCGAGGCGCTCCGCTCGATGGGTCTCGCAGCCTCCTGGACAGGGGAGCGGGACCTCGCCGCCGGGAGGCGATTCCTGGAGGCGACGGGCCTGCCCTTCACCCGCGGCAAGAGGATCGGGCAGGTGGGCTTCGGGGGACTCGGCTCGGTCCCGCGGGCGCCGATCCGGGTGGCGGTCGTCCACGAGGGAGGGAGCCGGGCCGCCGTGGCCCGCGCCGGCGAGGCCCGGCGCGAGGGCATCGACCTCGTCCTCGCGGCCCACCGGGAGGGGCTCCTCGACGACGACGCCAGCCGGGCCGTCCTCGATGCGCCGGTGCCGGTGGTGCAGGTGCAGGGCCGGGGCCAGGCGCTGGCCCGCGTCGACTTCTTCCTGCAGGGGGACCGCTCGAAGGGGTTCCTCGTCCTCCCCGGACCCTCGCAGCGCGCCGAGGAGATCGACCTGCTCGCCGAGCGGCGTGCGGAGTACGGGAGGAGGCGCGCCGCCGCCGAGGCCTCCGGGAATCTCGCCCTCGCCGCGGCGCTGTCGGGGAAGCTCACCGAACTCGCCGCGCGCGAGGAGGTGCTGCGCGCCGAGCCGCCTCCGGCTCCTCCGTCCGACAGGCCGTCTCTCCAGAATCTCCTTCATCCCGCTGGGAGACGACGTCCCGGAGGACCCGGCGGTGCGCCGGATGCTCACCCGCCACTACGGCGCCGTGGCGCGGGAGAACCTGGCCGCCGCGAAGTCCAGCGGGCGACCCTGCCCGGACCCGGCGAAGGACGCGCCCTCCTTCATCGGGGTCGACGAGGTCCCGCCCGGCGGCACACGCGATTGCCGCAACTGCCACCCGGCCGCGTTCGCCTCCTGGGAGCGGACGCCTCACGCCTCCGCCTACGCGACGCTGGAGAAGGGGAGCCGCCAGTTCGACCTCGACTGCGTCTCCTGCCACGTGACCGGGTGGAAGCTCCCTGGGGGGCCGTGCGACGTGGCGACCACCGTCGGGAGACAGGATGTCCAGTGCGAGGCCTGCCACGGCCCGGCGAGCCTCCACGCGGTCGACCCGCCGGGGCACGTGGTGCGCGACCCTCCGGCGTCGACCTGCACCGGGTGTCACACCCCCGAGCACTCGACCGGCTTCGAGCCGGCGAGCTTCCGCCTCCGGATCCTCGGGCCGGGGCACGGCGGTGTCGGGAATCCACCCACCTCGCCCTGATCCGTGACCTGGCAGCAGGGGACGCCACCCGCTACAATGAGGCGTCGCCGCACCCCCTCGCCGGACCCGAGAGTCGATGATCAGGATCACCTTCCTGCCTGCATTCCTCGCGCTGGCCGTCGCCGCACCCGCCCTGGCGGACGGCGCGGTCGCCCACGCACCGCCGCCTGCCGTGGCCGCCGTGGCCACCGAGGCCATCGACGCGGGCGACGTCCCGGAGGTGGAGGAGGTCCTCGAGGCCCAGTCCGCCGAGATCGACGAGGTCCGCCTGGCCGAGGAGCAGGCGGCACTCGTCCCGCTGCCCCACCCGGAGGACGGCGCCGCCCGGGAGGCGGTCCGGCTCGGCACCGAGTCGCCGCTGCGGCAGCGCATCGACGGCGCCCTGTCCCGCGACACCGCCCCGATGCCGGAGGAGGATGCCGGCTCGATCGCCCTTCTCCCCGAGATCGGCCACGACCTGCGCCGGCTCCAGGCCGAATACGACATCCCCATCGACGTGAACGAGGCGGTCGTCCAGTACGTCCGGTTCTTCCAGGCTCCGGCGGTCCGCAAGCACTTCGTGAAGTGGCTGGGACGCCTGCCCCGCTACCAGGAGCGCTACCGGGCCATCCTGCGCGAGGCCGGACTGCCCGAGGACACCATCTTCCTCGCCATGATCGAGAGCGGCTTCGCGAACCTGGCCTACTCCCGCGCCAAGGCCGCCGGCCCCTGGCAATTCATCCCCTCCACAGGCAAGCGCATGGGGCTCGCCCAGGACTTCTGGGTGGACGAGCGGCGAGACCCGGAGAAGTCGGCGCGCGCGGCGGCCGCCTATCTCGAGTTCCTCCACGCCGAGTTCGGCGACTGGCGGCTGGCCTGGGCGGGCTACAACGCCGGGCGAGGGCAAGATCCACAAGGCCCGGCGGAAGGGGCAGCTCGACTTCTGGACCATGGCCCGCGGAAAGGTCCTCAAGCGCGAGACCAAGGGCTACGTTCCGAAGCTCATGGCCGCGGCCATCATCGCAAAGCACCCCGAGGCCTTCGGCTTCCGGCAGGAGGAGATCGAGGCCGAGCGCTGGACCGAGTACGAGCGGGTCACCATCCCGCACGCGGTCGAGCTCGAGGCGGTGGCGCAACGCAGCCGAGGTCGCCCCGCAGGAGCTGCGCGAGCTCAACCCCGAGCTGCGCCGCAGTTGCACGCCCCCGCGGGCCTACGCGGTGAAGCTGCCGGTGGGCGCCGTGGCCGCCTTCGAGAAGAACTGGCCGTCGGTCGGCCCTTCCGCGGCGCTCGGGTTCGCCCATCACTCCGTCGCGAAGGGAGAGGGCGTGGCCGTCATCGCTGCCGCGTACGGCGTGCCGCCCGCGACCGTCGTCCAGATGAACGGCCTGAAGCCCGGCCGTCGCGTGAAGCCGGGGACCGAGCTCGTCATCCCGCTCACCGCCACGGCCCGCCGCTCGGGTGCCCCGGCCACCGTGGCGATGGCGCGTTCCCGGATCGGGGAGCTCCAGAGGAAGAACCCGGGTCTGGTGGAGCACGAGCCGGCGCGGCGGGCCGTCGCGCGCTCCGCGAAGCCCCGCCCGTCCGCGATTCCCGGGCAGTCCACCGTGCAGGTCCAGGCGGGCGACTCGCTCTGGGTGATCTCCCAGCGGCTGGGCGTGAAGCTCCAGGAACTCTGCGACTGGAACGGCATCAAGAACCCCAGGCGGCACAAGCTGCAGGTGGGCCGGGAACTCGTGGTCCGGCCGCCTCCGTCCGTTCCGTCCGTCCGGGCCAGCGCCGCGGGGTAGTTCCCCGCCAGATTTGAAGTTTCCCTTCCGGATCGTGTATCTGGGTGGAACCCATCTGGGGCCATCCGACGGGGAGTCCCGTCCCGTGAATACCCGGAAGGGTCCAGTCGTCCGTCGGTGCAGCACCCCCTCCACGAAAGGAAGCACCCATATGAAGCGCATCCTGGCCGCCGCCTTCGTCCTCGCCTTCGCCACCACCGCCTCGGCCGACGCCGCCGCGACCTACGCCGCCAAGTGCAAGATGTGCCACGGCGCCGGCGGCGAGGGCAGCAAGATGGCCCCCGCGCCCATCAAGGGAATGGCTGCCGACAAGGTCGCGAAGGCCATCGCCGAGGGCAAGGGCAAGATGAAGCCCGTCAAGATCGACGACGCTGCCGACGTCGCCAAGTACGTCGCCGGCCTGAAGTAGCCGAAGCGCCGTCCGCGACGGGCCGTGGGGCTTCGCGCCTCGCGGCCCGTTTCGCTTTCGAGCGGCGCGATCAGGAGATGGAACGGGCCGGATCGACCCGCGCGGCGAGAGCCGCCGGGGCGAGAGCCCCGAGGAGCGCCGCGGCAGCCGAGACCCCCACGCCCAGGGCGAAGATCCAGGGCGGGAAGAGGAAGAAGGTGGTCGGGCGGAACGGGAAGTCGGGGAGGAGCCGGAGGGCGGCCGCATCGACCCCGCGCGCGGCCAGCCAGGCGATCCCCACGCCGAGCAGGCCGCCGGCGAGCCCCACCAGGCCGGCCTCGGCGAGGACCAGCGCACGCACGTCCCCGGCCGTCGCGCCCACCGACTGGAGGATGGCGATGTCCCGGGTGCGCCCGCGGACGCTGGCCGAGAGCGACTGGGCGATGGCCAGCGCGGCGAGCGCGGTCATGAGGAGCGCGAGCAATGCCAGCGCGCCGGCGGTGACGGTGATGGCGAGCCCGACCCGCTCGGCCATGGCCCGCTCCCCCTCGTCGACGGCGAAGCCCATGCGGCGCACCGCGGCGGCCACCTCCGGCACGTCGTCGGGACGCCCGACCTCGAGGACCACCGAGCTGTACCCGGTGTCGGGCTTCCCGTACTCGGCGTGAAGCCGGCGGACGGTCTCGACCGGTACCGCCAGCGAGTAAAGGGGGACGCGGTCGGAGAGGCCGGCCAGCGCGAGCCGCGCGTCCAGGACCCGGTCCTCGGTCTTCTGCGGGATGATGGAGAAGCCCACCCGGACGGGGATCTGCAGGCCCATGAGGTCGATCCCGGGGGGAAGCCGGCGCAGGTTCCAGGCCGGGGCGATGGTCTTGTTGTAGACCTCGAGGAGGCGACGCGAGGCGACGACGGGGATGGCCTCCCCGGGGGGCGGGTCGTCGAACTTCCGGCCCGGGGCGAGATCGGAGGCCACGAGCCCGGCGTCGACGCCCACCACCGGCACCTGCACCGTGAAGCCGGTGGGCCAGTTCATTCGCACGCCCTCCGGAGGGCGGCTCGCGGCGATGGGCACCCGCAAGGAGAGGCGGCGCCACGCGCCTTCCACCCCCGGGAGCTCGCGCAGCCGCCCCACCGCGGCGTCGTCGAGGGTCCCTCCCCCCAGCGCCGCACCCAGCGAGACCGCGCCGGGGACGACCTCCACGAGGCGGGCGTCTCCCGGGAAGAGCGCACGGGCGGCCTGTCCCACCCCGGCGCCGAAGGCGACGAAGAAGACCAGGGCCGCCGCGCCGACGCAGGCGGCCGCGGTGTTCACGGCGGTCCCCCGCGCATCGGAGCGCAGGTTGAGCGAGGCCAGGTGGACGAGGGAGCGGAGTCTCATGGCGCCGTCACCGGAGCCTCCCGTCCTCGAGATGGAGCACCTGCCCGGCGGCGGAGGAGACCCGTTCCTCGTGCGTGACCACGAGCACCGTGACTCCGTCCCGGACCATGCCCGAGAAGAGCTGGATGATCGCTTCCCCGCTCACCGCGTCGAGGTTGCCGGTGGGCTCGTCGGCGAGCAGCACGGCGGGCCGGGAGAGGAGCGCCCGGGCGATGGCCACGCGCTGCCGCTCCCCGCCGGAGAGGCGGCCGGGCAGCCGCTCCGCCTTGTCGGCGAGCCCCACGCGGTCGAGCGCCTCGAGCGCGCGGGCGCGGAGCTGGCCGAGCGACGGGGCAGGGGAACCGGCCGGCCCGAAGAGCCCGGGCAGCAGGGTGTTCTCGATGGCGGGGAGCGCGGGGAGCAGGTTGAAGGACTGGAAGACGAAGCCCACCGAGCCGTTCCGGAAGGCGGCCCGTTCCCGGGCGGTGAGCGCCTTCAGATCCCGGCCGGCCACCACCGCCTCGCCCTCGAAGTCGGCGTCGAGCGCCCCGGCGACGTAGAGCAGCGTCGACTTTCCCGATCCGGACGGGCCGACCACGGCGGTGAAGCCGCCCGGCGCCACCTCCAGGTCGAGGCCGCGGAGCACCTCGACCTCGCGCTCTCCGTCGCGGAAGCGCTTCCGGATGTGGCGGAGGGAGATCACGGGCGCGGCTTGGGCTCGCTCCGGCCGTCGACGTCGAGGTCCAGGAGCACGGCTCCGGGCGCGAGCTCGAGGCGCAGCGCGACGGCGGACACGGAGGTCGCGGGCTCCAGGTAGCGGTTCACCAGGGAGCGCATCACCACCGCGTTCGGCCCCGTCCCGTAGGCCTCCTCCGGGAGCGCCTCGACCGAGCGGGCCAGGTGCTCGACGTCGAGGACGGCGCCACCCAGGCCGGTGGACAGGGCGGTGCGGGACGCCGGGCTGGGCGCGGCGAAGTCCTGGGTTCCGGCCGCCCGGGCCTCCAGCGCGGCCAGGCGCGGCGCGCCCCCGGCGACGAGCAGCCTCCCCCCGGAGAGCGACAGGCCGAGCTGGGCCTTGCCCCAGGAGAGCGTCCAGCCGGTGGGCTCCGCCGCCGGCCCACGCGGGACCACCTTGAGCGAGAGGCGGGGGGCGGCCCTCTGCAGCCGGGACAGGAACGCCCGCAGCGCCGCGGCATCCCGCACCGGGATCGCGGCGTCGAGGTGGACGAAGGAGAAGGGATCGACCCGACGCAGATCGAAGCGAGGCGAGGAGAAGTCGGTCAGCGTGAAGGTCGGGGCGAGCGCCAGCGAGAGCGCGGCGGCCGGCCCGAAGGCCGGGGCGAGGCCGGCCACCGGGTCGAGGCGGTGGGTGGCGAGCGCCTTCTTCACCTCGGGTGGATACCAGGGCTGGAGCCGCCGGGCCGCCTCGGCCGGGTCGCCGCTCCAGCGCAGCACGAGCGCAGCCCCGGGCTGGAGCAGCGCCACCGCCCCCCCGTCCACGGGGCCCTCTCCGCGCAGCGCCTTCCACCAGGCCTCCCGCTCCGGCGAGAGCAGGAGCGCGAGGCGCAGCCCGAGCCGGGCGGCGTCGGCGGCGATCCCGAGCGCGGCGCCGTCCCGCGCCACCCTCACGCCCGCCAGCGCCGGCGAGCCCGGCGGGGCGACGACGGTCGCGAGCCAGTCCGTGCCGAGCGACTCGCGCGCCCTGGCCGCGAGCGGGCTCTTCCAGAGCGAGCGCTCCTCCGGGAGGGTGGCGGCGGCGCTCACCGCCTCGGGCGACCCGGATCCGGAGGCGAGCAGCACGTGCGGGCCCACGGCCGCGTAGGCCAGCGCGGCCGGCCCCTTTCCCTCGCGCCGGAAGGTGACCACCTCGACCCCGCTCAGATGGGTGGTGACCCGCTGCGTCGCCCCCAGGCGGTCGCGCGCCAGCCGGGCCAGGGTGGCGTCGATCCTGGCCAGGTCGAGCACGGGCAGCACCAGCACCGCCGGGGAGGGCGCCCCCAGCGAGGCGGCGGCCAATCCGGCCGGGTCGACGCCGGCCTGCTCCATGCCGCGCGGGTCGAGGGGGTCGAAGCCCAGCTGGGCCTTCAGCGCGGCGTGGACCTCGGTGAGCTGAACGGCCTGCGGCGCCCGGGCGATGGTGCGGTAGAGTGCGCCCGCCTGGCGGGCCGCCGTTCCGATGCCGGGCACGACCACCGAGAGGGCGGCGTCGGCGGGGACGAAGCGGTCGGGCGGCGGGTACTCGCGCTTGCGCCCGCAGCCGGCGAGGAGCAAGGACGAGCAGACGGCGACGGCCAGGGCGCGGCGCATGGGCGCCCATTATCACCGAAATGCAACGAGGGACCTCCAGGGGATGATCTTTTCGGACCGAGACGAAGCACCCATCGCGCTCGACATGCACCCCGACTGGGCGGGAGCGCTCGGCGCCGCCGCCCGGGAGCTGGAGCTGGAGATCGGTTCCGGCCACGGGGGCTATGCGCTCGCCTTCGGGGCGCGCCACCCCGAGCGCGTCCTCGTCGCGGTGGAGCAGCGGCGCAAGTTCGCCGCCGACCTCGACGAGCGGGCCCGCAGGCGCAAGCTCTCGAACCTGGTGGTCCTGAACGGCGACGCCCGGCTCCTCGCGCCGCGGCTCTTCCCGGAGGGCTCGCTGGCCGCGGTGCACGTCCACTTCCCGGACCCGTGGTGGAAGCGGAGGCACGAGCGCAGGCGGCTCGTCGACGACGGGATGTCCACCCTCCTCCTCCGCCTGCTGCGGCCCGGCGGCCACCTCGACTTCCGCACCGACGTGGAGCGCTACGCCCTGGACGCCGTGGAGCGGCTGGAGGAGGCCGGGTTCGTCAACGCGAACGGGGCGGGGTGCTTCGCCGGTCGCGACCCCGACGAGATCCCCTCCACCCGGGAGAAGCGCTACCTCGCCTCCGGGCAGCCGGTGTGGCGGCTCCGCATGATCCGATCCCGGGAGTCCCGGTGAAGGGCACCTTCGCGCGGGCACGACTCGCCCTCCTCGGGGCGGCGCTCTCCCTCGCCGTCCCCGCCTGCCAGCGGGACCTCCCGCCCGACGCAGCGTACCGGGCGCTGGTGCGCGCCATGTCGGAGCGGGACGAGAAGACGGCCTGGGACCTGCTCTCGTCCGCGACCCGCGCGCGCCTGGAGGAGAGGGCCCGGGTCGCCGCCGCCGCCGCGCCGGGGGTGGTCCCGGCGAGAGCGCAGGCGCTGCTCGCGGGCGACGCGGCGCTGGCGGTGCTCCCGCCCACGTCGATCACGGTGGTGGAGCAAGGGCCGGAGCGCGCCGTGCTGCGGGTGGAGGCGCCGGGCTCGGAGCCCCGGGACGTGGTGCTGGTCCGGGAGCGCGGGGGCTGGCGCGTGGACCTGCCGGCGCAGTAGCCGCGCCCGGGGTCCCTCTGTTATCTAAGCCGTTCCCCACGGAAGAACGAGACACATGAAGACCCTGACCGCCGCCGAGATCCGCGAGGCCTTCCTCCGCTTCTTCGAGGAGCGCGCCCACCGCCGGGTGAAGAGCTCCTCGCTCGTCCCCCAGAACGACCCCACGCTGCTCTTCACCAACGCCGGCATGGTCCAGTTCAAGGACGTCTTCACCGGGCGCGAGAAGCGCGACTACTCCCGCGCCACCACCGCGCAGAAGTGCGTCCGTGCCGGCGGGAAGCACAACGACCTGGAGAACGTGGGCTTCACCGCGCGTCACCACACCTTCTTCGAGATGCTCGGCAACTTCTCCTTCGGGGACTACTTCAAGAAGGACGCCGTGGCCTGGGGCTGGGAGTTCGTCACCAGCAAGGAGTGGCTCTCCATCGACGCCTCGCGGCTGGCGGCCACGGTCTTCAACGGCGAAGGCGGCCTCCCCTGGGACGAGGAGGCCTTCGACCTCTGGAGGGAGGCCGGGGTCCCGGTGGACCGCATCCACCGGCTCGGCGCCAAGGACAACTTCTGGGCCATGGGCGACACCGGCCCCTGCGGCCCCTGCTCCGAGATCCACTACTTCCAGGGCGACGACATCGCCTGCGCCGAGGAGAAGGCCGGGCGGAAGTGCCAGGGCGTGGCCTGCGACTGCGACCGGTGGCTGGAGATCTGGAACCTGGTCTTCATGCAGTTCGAGCGCGCCGCCGACGGGCACCTGACCCCGCTGCCCAAGCCCTCCATCGACACCGGGGCGGGGCTCGAGCGCATCGCCGCGGTGGTGCAGGGCAAGCGCTCCAACTACGACACCGACATCTTCCAGAGCATCATCCGGGCCATCGAGAAGATCGCCGGGAAGAGCTACGGCCACACCGACGCTCCCGACGACGTCTCGATGCGGGTCATCGCCGACCACGCCCGGGCCACCACCTTCCTCGTGGGGGACGGCGTGCTGCCGTCCAACGAGGGGCGCGGCTACGTGCTGCGCAGGATCATGCGGCGGGCCATCCGGCACGGGAAGCGGCTCGGGCTCGACCAGGTCTTCCTGCCGAAGGTGGCCGAGGCGGTCATCGCCGAGATGGGGGACGTCTACCCGGAGATCCGGGAGAACCGGGCCTTCATCGTCAAGGTGGCCGAGCAGGAGGAGGAGTCCTTCCGGCGCACCCTCGACAAGGGGCTCACCATCCTGGAGGAGCAGATCCGGCACCTCACCGCCCGGGGCGAGAAGACCATCCCGGGCAAGGTCGCCTTCCAGCTCTACGACACCTTCGGCTTCCCCATGGACCTCACCCGCGTCATCGCCGAGGAGCACGCGGTGGGCGTGGACGAGGCGGGCTTCGAGACGGCCATGGCCGGGCAGCGGGCTCGCTCGGAGTGGAAGGGCACGGGCGACGAGGCGGTCGAGGAGCTGCACCGCCAGATCGCCAACGAGCTGGGGGAGGTGAGGTTCCTGGGCTACGACGCCGCCACCGCCAGCTCGCCGGTCCGGGCGCTGGTGGTGAACGGCCAGCGGGCCGACCGCGCCGGGAAGGGCGACCGGGTCGAGGTCATCACCGCCGAGACGCCGTTCTACGGCGAGTCGGGTGGCCAGGTGGGGGACTCCGGGGTCATCGCCGCGCCGCACGGCCGGGTGAACGTCCTGGACGCGCAGAGGCCGGTGCCCGGGCTGGTCGTCCACCGCGGCGAGGTGGTCGAGGGGGAGATCGCCCTCGGCGAGACGGTGGAGCTGCGGGTGGACGAGGAGCGGCGAGACCGCATCCGGGCCAACCACTCCGCCACCCACCTGCTCCATCTGGCGCTGCGTGAGCGGCTGGGAGAGCACGTGAAGCAGGCCGGGTCGGTGGTGGCGCCCGACCACCTGCGTTTCGACTTCTCCCACTTCCAGCCGCTCTCCGACGACGAGCTTCGCGACGTGGAACGGCGGGTGAACGACCTGGTCAGGAAGAACGAGCCGGCCGCCACCTCGGTGCTCGGGATCGACGAGGCCCGCAAGACCGGCGCCATGATGATCTTCGGCGAGAAGTACGGCGACACCGTGCGGGTGGTGGGCATCGGGCCGTCGAGGGAGCTGTGCGGCGGCACCCACGTCCGCCGCGCCGGGGACATCCACTTCTTCAAGATCGCCAGCGAGGAGAGCATCGCCGCGGGCGTCCGCCGCATCGTGGCCCACGCCGGGCCGGACGCGGTCGAGCTGGCGCAGCGGGCCGACGCGGAGCTGAGGCAGGCCGCCGCGCTGCTCCGCGCCGGCGCCTTCGACGTGGCCGCGAAGGTGGAGGGGCTGCAGCGCCGCATGAAGGACCTGGAGAAGCAGCTGTCCGAGGCCCAGGGGCAGGTGGCGGCGGCCCGCTCCGGCGACCTGGCCGCGCAGGCGCGCGAGGTGAACGGAGTGAAGGTGCTGGCGGTGCGCTCCGAGGGGGACGGCAAGGCCCTGCGCGAGCTCGCCGACAAGCTGCGCGAGAAGCTCGGGCGCGGCGTGGTGGCGCTGGCCAGCGCGCACGACGGGAAGGCCGTGCTGCTCGTCGCCGTCACGAAGGACCTGACCGGGATCGTCAAGGCGGGAGACCTGGTGAAGGACGCGGCCCGGCTCATCGGTGGATCGGGCGGCGGCAAGCCGGACATCGCGCAGGCGGGCGGGGCCGATCCGGCGGGCATCGAGCGGGCGCTGGCGCGGGTGGTCGAGCTGGTTGGCGCGGCGAGCATCTAGCGCGGCGAGCCGCCTCGCGGGGGACCTTGCCGGATGCCGGCGCCCGGGGGTCCTCGTCTCCGCGCGGCTGGTCCTCGCGGCGGGGAGATTCCGTGCTGGGGGGAGGTACGCGTGGCCGCTGCGGAGGCCGCGCCCGACGAGGACCCCCGTGCGCCTGCCGGAAGGGCGGGCCCCGCGAGGCGCCCCGGGATCGATGATCGGCGCACCGCGCTCGACGCACCCGCGTCATCCCCATCGAGCGGCATGAGGCAGCGCAGCCGCTGGCGAGGGGGATCGAATCTCCAGGCGAGCGCCGTCGACCGGGTCGCTTTCGGCGCATGCCGCGACAGCCGGCGTCCGGTGCCTCCGGAGGAGCCGCCTCCGGAGAGGGCGCCGGGCCGGCTTCGTCCGGGCCCTGTGTGATCTGGCGCCATTCACCCGCCGTGCACCCTCGCCTCGAGGACCAGCGGCGAGGAGGGAGGCTGCCGGAGCGCCGGCGGCATCCGCGAGGAGGCGACGAAGGCGATCCGCTCGGTCGCGTCGCCGCGGAAGTCAAGGGCCGGTCGCTCGTAGCGCGCTGCGTCGCGGACGCGACCGTTGACCGCGCCGCGGCCCCGCACCTACGATGTCGCTCGTGAGGACCAGCCCCTGACGGTCACGTTGCAGAGCGCTCGGTGCGAGACCCCGGTCATCGAGCTGATGCGGGTCCGCGACGCGCGACGGCTGGTCGACTGCCAGCGTCGCACCCAGCTGGTCGTCGAGGCCAACAAGCGCGCGCTGGCCCGGCTGTTCCAGTCGGGCGTCATCTACTCCCGCGTGGGCGCGCGCCTGGGCCGCGACCTCCTGCTCGCGCACCAGAACCTGCTCAAGGTGGGGGACCTGCTCGCGCGCCTCTCCGAGATGGATTCGCCGGAGCACTTCGACGCGGAGACGGTCTACGAGGAGGTCCAGTCGCTGCTCTCCCGGACCACCGCGCTCACCGCCCGCTCCGAGGGAGTGCTGGCGAGACGTTAGTGCGCGGGGATCCAGTCCGCGACCGCAGACCACGCAGCCGGGCTCGTCAGCACTCCGAGGTGGGTGACCCCTGGCAGCACGCGGAAGGTGCCCTTCGCGTGCGGGGCGACGGTGGGCTCGTACGCGTCCGCGTCGAAGCACCCGTCGCTCGAGCCGGCCACGACGAGGAGGGGCCGCGCGATGGCCGCCAGCTCGGTGGCGAGGTCGGTGCGAGGCGCCAGCGAGAGCATCATCCTGTAGGTGTAGGCCTGCGCCACGAGTCCGGTTCCGGGCAGGCCGGACGGGTCGAATCGCAGCACCACCTGGTCCTGGCCCGACGGGTCCCCGCCGGCGGACCGGCGCGCGACGTCGGCGAACCGGGGGAGGTCCACCGTGACCGGCCCGCCCCGGACCTGGCGCGTGGTCGGCGCATCCCCTCCGAGGAACGGCGCGAGCAGGGCGTACCCCTCCATCCCGGCGGCCGGCCGGACTCCGGCGTGTCGCAGCGCGAGCGCACCGCCGGAGGAGTGGCCGAGCAGCACCACGCTGGCCCCGGGGTGGTGGGCCCGCACGTCGGCGAGGACGTCGGCGAGGTCCTCGTCGAGCTGCCCGACGTGGTCGACGTCGCCCGGACGGCCACCGGACGCGCCGTGCCCGCGCAGGTCGGGCACGTGGACGGTGGCCCGTCCCCGCCGGCTCAGCTCGGTGGCCATGGGGTGGAAGCAGGAACCATCGGTGAACATGCCGTGGAGGGCCACGACGGCGGTCCCGGCCTCGTGACCGTAGTGGCGGACGGCGAGCGCCGTCCCGTCCCGGGCGATCACGGGCCGTGGCGCCGGGAGGGTCGTCCGATCGAGGCCGGCGAGGGCCTCGAAGTCGTACGGATCCGCCTGGCCCGGTCCGGTCGTCACTCCGCCCGCGGGCCCTCTTCCACGATGACGGTGCGCGGGAAGTTGCCGTAGTTCTCCATGCACTCGCGCGCCGTGCCGCGCACCCAGACGCTGGCGGTGTGGTTTCCCGCCCCGAGGCGCCCGAAGAGCGCGGCCACGGTCACGGGCGAGGAGCCGCCCGTGCTGGCAGGAGGCACGTAGACCACGGCACGGCCTCCTCCGCCGTCCCGGTCGGTGTCCGGCTTGCCGTCCACCCGGAGCTGGAAATCGCAGAAGGTCCCCGGCTCTCCCATGGCGTCGACGTGGGTGTTCCAGGTGAGCAGCGCCGTGGAGGCGGGCGATGCCTTCGAGAACGTGCCCAGGTTGCGCAGGAGCACGTACGTCGCGGTGACCGAGGAGGTGTCGCTCCCGTCCGTGTACTCGATGCGGCGGCGCGGGGAGGCGGCGTCGGCGATGCGCCCCTCGAGCGCCAGGATGCGGCCCTGGGTGGCGCCGTCGACCTCGGTGACCTGCGCGACGACCTGCCCGACCTGGCTCTGGACCTCTCCGATCGCCGCCTGCTGCACCGCGGCCGCGCCGCGCAGGTCGACCTGGCCGGCCTCGACCTTCTTCAGCTTCTCCGAGAGCTCCCGGAGGGCATCGTCGACGTCGGTGGCCTTGAGGTCGGTGCCGTCGGGACGGAAGGCGAGCTGGCTCGCCTCCCGGACCCCGGAGGTGAGGAGCCAGCCCGTGGTGGGGACTGCGACGGCCACCCCGAGGGCGACCCAGGCGACGGAGGCGAGCTTCGAATTCATGATCTGGCGGGGGATTGGAGCACGGGCCGCTCCGGGAGTCGAGCCCCAGCTGTCAGCGGGGGGGCGGCGGGGCCACCGCCTTCTGGATGCGGGAGAGGACCTCGGGGTCGGAGGGGAGGAGCCCGGAGGCGGGGAGGCGGGGAACCAGGACGCGCCAGGCCGGGTCGAGCGCGTACGAGCGCGCGAAGAGGGGAAGCGATCGGTCGATCTCGCCGGCCATGGCCAGCGCGGCGGCGTACCAGAAGACCACCTCGGCCGATCCGGGCAGGAGCTTCATGGCCGCGCCGTACTCGCGCTCGGCGCCCGGGAAGTCCTTCTTCTCGATCGCCAGGTCGCCGGCGTTCATGTGCCGGTAGCCCCGGGCCACGAGCAGCAGGCGACGGAGCTCGGCGAGCGGCTCCGGGTGATCCTCGACGCGGAGGTCGAAGATGCGATCGGCCCAGGGACGGCCGCTCGGTGCGCCGGGCACCACCAGCAGCGCCGCGGACTGCTGGCCGCGGATGTCGCCCCCGGCCGCCTGGGCGGCCTCGAGCGCGGCCATCATGCGCTCGGCCAGGTCGCCCTTCGCCGCCTCGAACGCCTTCGCCATGGCCGGCCAGACCCGGTCGTTCTCCATGAGGTTGGCCTGGACCGAGTAGCCCTTTCCCACCTGCTGGCCGGCGGCCTGGATGTCCTTCTTTCCGGTGTGGGCCGCGACCCGCCCCTGGGCGTCGACCATGGCCACCTGCCGGACCTCGCGTTCGGGATCGGCGGCGAGCAGGCCGGCGAGGGCGTCCGGAGCGCTCTTGCCGGCGCGCATCATCTCCAGGCCCAGCGGGCCGTAGCTCGGATCGACGAAGGACTGGGTGGCGACGGCCCCCACCCCGGCCTCGGCCCAGGGGACCGTCGAGCCCACCGAGAACCAGTGCGACTGGACGGCCACGCCAATCTCCCCGGTGGCCGCGTCGCGGGCCACGATGGAGTAGGTGTGGACGGGGCGGCGCGGGACCTCGGGAGCGGCCGAGGCGGCCAGGGCGGCGAGGGCGATGGGTGCGAGGAGCATGGGCGGAGTCTATAACGAAGCCCGCCATGCCCCACGACCGCGCCGCCGCCTGGAGCCTGCTCGCCGAGTTCACCCCTTCCCAGCCGCTGCGGCGCCACGCCCTGTCGGTCGAGGCCACCATGCGAGCCCTGGCGCGGAGCCGCGGAGTCGCCAATCCGGCCGAGGTCGAGACCTGGGGCGTGGTGGGGATCCTCCACGACTTCGACTACGAGCGCTTCCCCACCGAGCAGGACCACGTCTGGCGCGGGATGGAGATCCTGCGGGAGCGCGGCTGGCCCGAGCCGGTGATCCGCGCGGTCGGGGCGCACGCCTTCTACACCGGCATCGAGCGGACGACACCCATGGAGAAGGCCATCCTGGCCGCCGACGAGCTGTCGGGGTTCGTCGGCGCCTGCGCGCTCGTCCGGCCGTCGAAGCGGATCGCCGACGTGCCGGTGGAGTCGGTGGTGAAGCGCATGAAGGAGAAGGCCTTCGCCCGCTCGGTGGACCGCAGCTACATCACCCGCGGCGCCGAGGAGTGGGGGGCGCCGCTTCCCGAGCTGGTCGCGCTCGTCCTGCGGGCCCAGGTGGCGATCGCGGGGCGGCTCGGGCTCGACGGCGCGCCGGCGGCGGAGCTCCCGGACGCGCCGGTGCCGGACGAGCCGCCCGCCGTGTAGGGCCCAGCCGGTTGGCGAACGATCGGGCCTCGGCGCGGGGCCCTGCCGTGATGCCGGCGGTTCCGGATGGCCCGCGTCGCTGGGGGCGCCGGGTCCTCGGGGGCAGAGCGAATCCGGCCGGACTGCGCCGCCGAACAGCGTGATCCGAGCGGCACCGTTGCGGCGCCCCCTGCGGAAGCGCCCCGCGCCGGGGCCACCCGGCCCGCCTGGCGGACTGGCGGGCCCGCGACGAGGCCACCCCGGGCGCCCGAGCCCACCATCCGAGTGCGGCGCCCGGCGGCGCCCCGGAGGACGTCTACCCGGGTCGCCTTCGGCCCCCGGCAGTCGCAGCCGGCGCGGGCGCCCTTCGGAGCGAAGCCTCCGCAGCGGCCTCTGGCACCTTCACCCAGCGCGAATCCGCCCCGCCGCGAGGACAGCGAAGCGGAGAGGGGCGTCCCCGCGCCCGGCGGCAGACGCCCCTCCTGGTCGAAGGCGAATGGCCCCTCAGACGTCCTTCGGCGCGCCTCCCCGCCGCAGGAACGCGGGGATGTCGTACTGATCCTCCTCGGCAGGCGTGTACGGCCCGACGTCGCGCGACGCCCGGACCGTGGCCGGCACCGGGCGCGGACGCGGGGCGGGGGGGACGTCGTCGTCGGGCGGCATGGGCACGGTGCGGGTCGCCAGCGGGCGGGCCGGGGCGACGCGGACCTCGGCCGGGCGGGTCTCCACCGGACGGGTGGCGACCGGCAGGGGCGGCGGGGCCTCCCGGCGGGCCGCCGCGACCGAGGCCATGGGGAGGGTGGCCTGGCGCGTGGTGCTGCCGCGGGGGCGAGCCCCCTCGGCGCGGGCGAAGCCGGTGGCGATGACGGTGATCTTCACCTCCGACTCCATCCGCTCGTCGACCACCGAGCCGAAGATGATGTTGGCGTCGGGATCGGCCGCGGCCTGGGCCATCGACACCGCCTCGTCGACCTCGTGGAGCGTCAGGCTCGACCCGCCGGTGATGTTCACCAGCAGTCCCATGGCGCCATCGAGGGTGACGTCCTCCAGCAATGGGGAGCTGATGGCGGCCTGCATGGCCTCCACGGCGCGGCCCGGCCCGGAGGCCCGGCCCGAGCCCATGAGCGCCATGCCCTGCTCGGCCATGATGGTGCGCACGTCGGCGAAGTCGACGTTGACGAGCCCGTGCACCGTGATCAGGTCGGAGATGCCCTGCACGGCGTTGAGCAGCACCTCGTCGGCCCGCTTGAAGGCGTCGGCGAGCGACATGCTCTCGCCGGCCACCGAGAGCAGCCGCTGGTTGGGGATGACGATGAGCGTGTCGACGGCGGCGCGCAGCTCGTCGATGCCCGTCTCGGCCTGCTTGCGGCGCCGGTTGCCCTCGAAGAGGAAGGGCTTGGTGACCACGCCCACGGTGAGGGCGCCGGCCTTCTTGGCGATGTCGGCGATGATGGGGGCCGCGCCGGTTCCGGTGCCGCCGCCCATGCCGGCGGTGACGAACACCATGTCGGCGCCGGCCAGCGCCTCCCCGATGGCGTCCTGGACCTCGAGCGCCGCCTCGCGCCCGCGGTCGGGGTTGGCGCCGGCGCCCAGGCCGCGCGAGACGCTCTTGCCGAGCTGCAGCTTCACCTCGGCCTTGTTGGCGGAGAGGGCCTGGACGTCGGTGTTGGCGGCGATGAACTCCACGCCCTCCAGCCGTCCGGCCACCATGGTGTTGATGGCGTTGCCGCCGCCGCCGCCCACGCCGATGACCTTGATCCTGGCCGCGGGCTCCCTCGAGTCGAAGTCGATCATTTCGGTTCCCCGGGGCTAGAAGATCTCGCCCAGCCAGTCCTTCATGCGGTTCTTGACCTTGCGGTAGACGTTCTCCTCGCGGATCTTGAAGTACGGGCTGCCCGATCGCTGCTGGGCCCCGTAGATCACCAGTCCCACCGCGGTGGCGAACACCGGGCTCTTCACCACGTCGACGAGCCCTCCGATTCCCTTGGGAAGCCCGCGCCGCACCGGCACCCCCAGCACCTCCTCGGCCATCTCGCTCATTCCGGAGAGGAGCGTCGACCCGCCGGTGATGACCACGCCCGAGGCGATGGCCTCCTCCAGGCCGCACTTCTGGATCTCGTGCTGCACCAGCATGAAGATCTCCTCCACGCGGGGCTCGACGATCTCGGCCAGGATCTGGCGGGAGAGCACGCGGGGCTGGCCACCGCCCACGCTCGGGACCTCGATGGTCTCGCCGCGGTCCACCATGGAGGCCATGGCGCAGCCGTAGGCCTTCTTGATCCGCTCCGCCTCGTGCGTGGGCGTGCGCAGCCCCACCGCCACGTCGTTGGTCAGGTGGTTGCCGCCCAGCGCCAGCACCGCGGTGTGGCGGATGGCCCCGTTGGCGAAGATGGCGATGTCGGTGGTGCCGCCGCCGACGTCCACCAGGCAGGCCCCGAGCTCCTTCTCGTCCTCGGAGAGGGTGGCGAGCGAGCTGGCCAGCGGCTGCAGCACGATGTCGGCCACGTTGAGGCCGGTGCGCTGCGCGCACTTCACGATGTTCTGGGCCGAGGAGACCGCGCCGGTCACGATGAGGGCCTTGGCCTCGAGCCGCACGCCGCTCATCCCCACCGGCTCCTTCACGCCGTCCTGGTCGTCGACCAGGAACTCCTGCGGGAGGACGTGGATGACCTCGCGGTCGAGCGGGATGGCGACCGCCTTGGCCTGGTCGATGACCCGGTCGACGTCGGTCTGCTTGACCTCCTTGTCCTTGATGGCCACCACGCCGTGCGACGGGAACGCCTTCACGTGCCCGCCGGCGATGCCGGTGTAGACCGTGGTGATCTCGCACCCGGCCATGTGCTCGGCTTCCTCGATGGCCCGCTTGATGGACGCGACGGTGGCGTCGATGTTGACCACGACGCCCTTCCGCAGCCCCTTCGACGGATGCGTGCCGATGCCGATGATGTCGATGCCCTCGTCGGTGACCTCCCCGACGATGGCGCAGATCTTGGTGGTCCCGATGTCGAGACCGACCAGGATGTCCCCAGTCTTCGCCATGTGCTACCTCCTAGCGAGTGGCGCATCGCGCCCACGCCGCCGACCCGGGCCCTCTCGGGCCCCCACTGCTCTCGCCGGAGCAGGCGTCCCGCCCGCACCGTCCTGCACGCCGCCATCAGCACTCCCCGACATCCGGACGCCGACCCGGTCCGGGTGGCTCCGGTCGTCGAGGTGAATCACCTCCGCCTTGCGCCCCTCGGCGCGGAGCGCCTCGAGAACGCGATGCAGACGGCCGAGCTTCTGCGGCAGGTCGCCCTGACCGAGGCGGACCTGCGTTCCCTCGTCGCCGACGTAGAGGGTGACCCCCCAGTCGGCGTCGAGGTGGATCTCCTGGATGGCGGCGAGGGGGACGAGCCCCTCCCGCGCGTACTCGTCGGCGAGGGCCAGCGCGCCGCGCAGCCCCGCCTCGACGGTGCCGCGCCGCTTGGCGAAATCCTCGCGCCCGAAGCCGGTCACGACGGGCAGGTCGAGACCGTCCCCTGCCCCGGCCCGCTTGAACACCTGTGCGCCGGCGTCGACCAGGTAGGTGCCGCCCAGGTCGACCAGCGCGCGGGGCTGCCGCTCGGTCACGGTGATCTCGATTGCGGGCGGCAGCGTGCGGCGCGCCTCGACCCGGGCCACCCACGGGTGGCGGGCCACGGCCTGCTCGACGGCGTCGACGTCGGCGGAGAGGAAGTCCTGCCCGGGCTTCACGGGAGAGAGCTCCCGGATCTCGGCCTCGGAGGCGCGCGTCGCGCCGACCACGTGGACCGCGGCCACCCGGAGTGAATCGCCCTTCGTGAAGTGCCTCCAGGCGGCGACGCCGCCCGCGCCGAGCGCGACCGCGCCGGCTCCCCACAGCACGGCCAGGGTGAGCCCATGGCGCAGGGCTCCCGGAGGGGCCTTCGGCCCCTGGTCCACACGCCGCCTGTTGCGCGACTGCGCCACCCCACCGCCTCCCAGCCCCCGCAGCCGTCCACCGCTTACGGACGGTATCGCCCAACTGGGCAGCATGCCGGAGCAGGGGATCCTGTCCAGTAAATTCAAGGTCCCAGGAGCGTGGGATGCCTGATCAGGCCTTGAGGGACGCCCCGTCCAGGATCCGCTCGCAGAGCTCCGGGAAGGGGATCCCCTTCCCGGCCGCGATCTTCGGGACGAGGGACGTCCCGGTCATGCCGGGAAGCGTGTTCACCTCGAGGATGTACGGGGTCCCGTCGACGACGATGAAGTCGACCCGGGCCGCGCCCGAGCAGCCGAGCGCCCGGAAGGCGGCCTCGGCGTCGCGGCAGACCCGCGCCGTGGCCTCGGGCGGGAGCCGGGCCGGGACGAAGTACTGGGTGGACCCGGGGGTGTACTTGGCGACGTAGTCGTAGAACTCGCGCGAGGGGACCATCTCGACCGTCCCGAGCGCCTCGCCGTCGAGGATGGCGACGTTCACCTCCTGGCCCTTCAGGTACTGCTCGAGGATGACGTCGCCCTTGTAGCGGACCGCGTCGGCGATCGCGGCGGGGAGGCCGGCCGCCTCCTTCACCACGTGGACCCCCACCGAAGAGCCCTCGCAGGCGGGCTTCACCACCGCCGGGAGCCCGGCCGGCAGGTCGGCGACCCCGATCGACCCGGCGCGGGACGGCGGGAAGACCCGGTAGGCCGCGAGCGCGAGGCCGGCCTCGCGGAAGAGCAGCTTCGAGAGCACCTTGTCCATGGCCGCCGCCGAGGCCAGCACGCCGGAGCCGGTGTACGGGATGCCCATCGACTCGAGGAGCCCCTGGGCGCAGCCGTCCTCGCCGTATCGTCCGTGGAGGGCCACGAAGGCCACGTCGGCTCCCAGGGAACGCAGGCGCACGTCGAGGTCGAGCCCGGCGTCGACGAGCGTCACGTCCAGCCCCCGCGACCGGAGGGCATCGGCGCAGGCCTCGCCGGTCGCGAGCGACACCTCCCGTTCCGCCGAGCGGCCTCCGTACAGCACCGCCACCCTCTTTCCGCTCCAGCGACCCATGGCTTCCTCCGCGTCAGGGGTGCTCGTCGGGCGCGAACGCGCCGGCGAGACGGACCTCGAGCTCCAGCTCCACTCCGAACCTCTCCCGGACCCGCTCCCGGGCCAGCCGGATGAGCGCCAGGCAGTCGCGCGCAGTGGCGCCGCCCAGGTTCACCACGAAGTTGGCGTGCAGGTCGGACCACATGGCGTTTCCCTCCCGGTGCCCCTTCAGGCCCACGGCCTCGACGAGCCTCCCGGCGTGGTCGCCGGGGGGGTTGCGGAAGGTCGAGCCCCATGTCGGCCAGTTGAGGGGCTGGGTGCGGCGCCGGTGCTCCCGGTCGGCGTCCATCGCCGTGCGGCTCGCGGCCACGTCGCCGCGCCGCAGCCGGAACCCCACCCGCGTGATCACCGCGCCGGGGGGGAGCCGGCAGGAGCGGTAGGCGTAGGAGAGCTCCGGGGCCGGGATCCAGCGGAGCCCCTCGGGGGTGGCCACCTCGACCCGCTCCACCACGTCCTTCATCTCCCCGATGCGGGTCCCGGCGTTCATGGCCGCGGCGCCGCCCAGGGTGCCGGGGATGCCGGCGGCGAACTCGCAGCCGGTCAGCCCGGCCGCGACCGCGCGCTGCACGAGCCGGCTCACCGGGGCGCCGGCCGAGAGCACGAGACGCTCCCCGTCCTCCGACTCCTCGCCGAAGTCCACCGGCAGCCGGATCACCACCCCGCGGATGCCGGCGTCGGCGACGAGCAGGTTGGCTCCGCCTCCCAGCACGAGCACGGGCACGCGCCGGGAGGCGCAGTTCCAGAGGAGCGTGGCCAGGTCGGGCGGGTCGGCGGGGCGCACCAGGAGGTCGGCCGGTCCCCCCACGCGGATGGAGGTGCGGGGCGCCATGGGCGCGTCCGGGGTGCACTCCCCGCGGACCGCGGCCGCGACCTCCCGGACCCATCCGGCCGGGGCGGGTCGAGGCGGATGGGTCACGTGCTCCCCAGCAGCTCGAGGATCTCGGGTCCGACGGCGGTGACGTCGCCCGCGCCCAAAGTGATCACCACGTCGCCGGACCGGACCCGGGCTCGCGCCTCGGCGGCCAGGCCGCCCCGGGAGACGTGGCTCACGTCCTTGTGGCCGCAGGCGCGGATCCCCTCGGCGAGCGAGGCGCCGGAGATGCCGGGGATGGGCTCCTCCGAGGCCGCGTAGACGTCGGTGACGAGCAGGACGTCGGCGTCGTTGAAGGCGGTCTTGAACTCCTCCAGCAGGTCGCGGGTGCGGGTGTAGCGGTGCGGCTGGAAGACGCAGACCACCCTCCGGCCATAGGCCTCGCGGGCGCCCCGGAGGGTGGCCCGGACCTCGGCGGGGTGGTGGCCGTAGTCGTCGACCACCGTGATCCCGTCGCGCTCTCCACGGATGGTGAATCGCCGCTGCACGCCCTGGAAGGAGGCCAGCGCCGAGCGGGTCACCTCGACCGGCACCCCCATCTCGTCGGCCAGCGCCACCACCGAGAGCGCGTTCAGCGCGTTGTGGCGCCCCACCATGTTCACCTCGAAGCGCCCCAGCGGCTCGCCGCGACGGGTGGCCTCGAAGGCCACCCGCGGTCCCAGCACCTCGACGTGCGTGGCCCGGTAGTCGGCCTGCGGCGCCTCGCCGTAGGTGACGAAGCGCTTGTCCACGAAGGGCAGGATCGACTGCACCCCCGGGTGGTCGATGCAGAGGATGGCGGTCCCGTAGAAGGGGACCTTGTTCACGAAGTCGACGAAGCCGAGCTTCAGGGCCTCCTCGGTCTTCCAGTGGTCGAGGTGCTCGGGATCGACGTTGGTCACCACCACCAGCGTGGGCGCGTAGTGCAGGAAGGAGCCGTCCGACTCGTCGGCCTCGACGACGATCCAGTCGCCCTTGCCCAGCTTGGCGTTGGAGCCGAAGGCGTTCATCTTGCCGCCCACCACCGCGGTGGGGTCGAGGCCGGCGTGGGCCATGAGGTGCGCCGCCATCGAGGTGGTGGTGGTCTTGCCGTGGGACCCGGCGATGGCGATGCCCTGCTTCAGCCGCATCAGCTCGGCGAGCATCTCGGCGCGGGGGATGACCGGGATCTTGCGGCGGCGCGCCTCCACGACCTCCGGGTTGTCGCGCCGCACCGCGGAGGAGATCACCACCACGTCGGCGTCGCCCACGTGGTCGGCGGAGTGTCCCCGCTCGATGCGGCCGCCCAGGCCGGCCAGGCGCCGCGTCGTCTCGGAGGACCTGAGGTCGGACCCGGAGACCGGGTAGCCGAGGTTGAGCAGCAGCTCGGCGATCCCGCTCATGCCGATTCCGCCGACGCCGACGAAGTGGATGCGGGGGCTGCGGGAGTGGAAGAGGGTCATGTCGGGCCGGCGGGCGGGGGGCGGACGGGAAGGAAGCCGGGGCCGCGGTCGCGCCCCTTGGGCGTTCCCCAGCGCCGGACGGTGAGCTCCGTGAGCACGTCGGCGATCTCGCTGGCGGCCTGGGGCCGCCCCAGCAGTCCCGCCGCCCGGGCCATGCGGGCGCGCAGGGCCGGGTCGAGGAGCACGCGCCGGATCTCCGCGGCGAGCAGCTCGCCGGTGAGGTCGCGCTCCTCGATCATCACCGCGGCGCCGGCGTCCACCAGGCTCCGGGCGTTCATCACCTGGTGGTTGTCGGCGGCGGCCGGGAAGGGGACCAGGATCGAGGGCTTCTTGCAGACGGTGAGCTCGGCGAGCGTGGTGGCGCCGGCGCGGCAGACAACCAGGTCGGTGCCCGCGTAGGCCGCGCTCATGTCGGTGATGAACTCGCGCACGTCCGGGGCGAAGAGCACGCTGGCGTAGCCCTTCTCCACCTGCTCGCGGTCCCGCGCCCCGGTCTGGTGGACGAACCGGACCCGGTCGCGCAGGTCGGCGAGGAACGGGAGGGCCTCGATGACCCGCATGTTGAGGCCGTGGGCGCCCTGGGAGCCCCCGAAGACGAGCACGCGCAGCTGGTCGTCGCGCTTGGAGACCGGGCGCATGTAGTTCTCGAGCAGCTGGCGCCGGATGGGGTTGCCGAGCAGCTGGACCTTGCGGACGGGGAACTGGTGGCCCGCCTCCGGGAAGGCGGTGAAGGCGGCCTCCACGATCCTCCCGAGCAGGCGGTTGGTGAGCCCGGCTGCGGCGTTCTGCTCCTGCACCGCGGTGGGGATGCCCATGAGGCGCGCCGCCAGCACGACCGGCCCGGAGGCGTAGCCGCCCACTCCCACCACCACGTCGGGCTTCCACTTCCGCAGCACCCGCCACGACTGCACGAAGGCGCGCGGCAGCCGGAGCAGGCCCGTGAGGACTCCCCCGATCCCCTTGCCCTTCAGCCCGCGCACGTCGATGAGCTCGATGGGGTAGCCGGCGATGGGGACCACCGAGGCCTCCAGGCCGCGGGCCGTCCCGACGAAGATCACGTCGTTCTTGGGGTGGCGGGTGACCACCTCCTCGGCGAGCGCGATGCCGGGAAAGACGTGGCCTCCCGTGCCGCCGCCGGCGACGAGCAGCCTCAAGTGGCGCTCCCGGCCGCCGTGGCCATCCGCTGGGAGCGCTGGGCGCGCAGGAAGCCGCCCTGGCCGCCGCTCACCGAGAGCAGCATCCCGGCCGCTGCCAGCATGGTCATGAGGGAGCTGCCGCCGTACGAGACGAACGGGAGGGTGAGGCCCTTGGTGGGGAGCAGCCCCAGGACGACGGCCAGGTTCACGAGCGCCTGGGAGCCGATGAGGGTGGTGAGCCCGAGCGCCAGGTAGCAGCCGAAGGGGTCCGGGGCGAGCACCGTGGCCCGGAAGCCGCGCCAGACCAGCACCGCGAAGAGGAGCACGAGCAGCGACATGCCGACGAGCCCCACCTCCTCGGCGATGACCGCGGCGATGAAGTCGGTGTGGGCCGCCGGCAGGTAGAAGAGCTTTCCCTTGCCCTCGCCGAGCCCCTGGCCGAGCCAGCCGCCGTTGCCGATGCCGAGCATCGACTCGACGATCTGGAAGCCGATGCCGTCCCGGTGCTGCCAGGGGTCGAGGAAGGCGGTGATGCGCTGCATCCGGTAGGGCGTTCCGGCGATGAGGTACCAGCCGACCGGAATGGCGAGCGCCACCGAGGCGATCAGGTAGCCGACCTTCACGCCCCCGGCGAAGAGCATGACGAGGAGGACCAGCAGGAGGATGACGGTGGTCCCCAGGTCCCTCTCGGCCAGGACCAGCACCACCAGCAGGCCGGTCACCACCACGTGGGGGAGGAAGCCGATGGAGAAGAGCCGCACCCGGTCCTTCTTGTGGGCGAGCGAACGCGCCAGGTAGAGCACCAGCGCCACCTTGGCGGCCTCGGCGGGCTGGAAGCGGATGAACCCCAGGTCGATCCAGCGGCGAGCCCCGCCCGCCACCTTTCCGATGCCCGGGACCAGCACGAGCAACAGGGCCACGACCACGAGGAGCAGGAGAGGGACGGCCAGCGGCTCGAGACGGCGGTACCCGATCTTGAGGAGGACGAGGAGCAGGGTGAGCCCCACCCCGGCGGCGACGAGCTGCCGCTTGAGATAGTAGAACTGATCGTGAACCCTGGCCTGGGCCGTCACCGCGCTCGCCGAGTAGACCATGACCAGGCCGATCCCGGTGAGGAGCAGCACCGCCGCGAGCAGCCACGGGTCGAGGGGGGCTGGGGTGCGGGTGCGCCGGGCCGGGGACGTGTCGTCGCTCATGGCAGGGGAACGGCGGAGGCGAGGCGCCGGAACGTCTCCCCCCGGTCCTCGTAGCTCCGGAACTGGTCGTAGCTCGCGCAGGCCGGGGAGAGGAGGACCACGTCCCCGGGGACGGCGAGGGCGGCGGCGCGGGACACCGCCGTGGAAAGGTCTCCGCAGGATTCGACGGGAGCCAGGTCGCCCAGCTCCCGCTCGATGGCCGGGGCGTCCTCGCCGAGGGTGAGGAGCGCCTTGACCCGCCCGGGGAAGAGCGGGCGCAGGGGGGCGTAGGGCGCCTTCTTGCCGCGGCCGCCCAGGAGGAGCACCACCGACGGCGTCCCGGCCGGGAACGCCGAGAGCCCGACCCCGGTGCTGTCGACGTTGGTGGCCTTGGAGTCGTTCACCCACTCCACCCCGCCGCGGTCGGACACCAGCTCGAGCCGGTGGGGCAGCCCGGGGAACCCGTCGAGCCCGCGCTGCACGGCCGGGCCGGGCACGCCCATCATGCGGGCGCAGGCCACCGCCGCCATGGCGTTCTCGCGGTTGTGGCGGCCGCGCAGGGCCCGGCTGCGGATCCGGTAGCGCTCCGGCTCCGCGGTGGGGCCGGACCAGCGGACCACCTCGCCGTCGTCCCGGACGGCCATGGGAGCGCGGGGTCCGAAGCCGAAGGTCACCACGTCGCCGCGGGTCGCGCGGGCCGCGGCCAGGGCGGCCGGGTCCCGCTCGTTCGCCACGGCAACGTCCCCGGGTTGCTGGTTCGCGAAGAGCCGCGCCTTGGCCGCCGCGTACTCGGCCATGCCGGGGTAGCGGTCGAGGTGGTCCGGGGTCACGTTCAGGATGGCGCCGACCCGCGGGCGGAACCGCTCGATGCCCTCGAGCTGGAAGGAGGACAGCTCGACCACCGCCACGTCGAAGCGGGCCCCGGAGAGGAGCAACTCGGAGAGCGGCGTCCCCAGGTTGCCGCCCACGAAGGCGGCCCGGTCCTCCTGGAAGAGCCGGCCGGTGAGGGCCGTGGTGGTGCTCTTGCCGTTCGTCCCCGTGATGGCGACCACCGGGACGTCGTCGAGGAGCCGGTAGGCGAGCTCGACCTCGCCCACCACCGGGACCCCGGCGCGCCGGGCGGCGGCGATGGGGGGGAGGGTGAGCGGCACCCCCGGCGAGACCACCACCAGGTCGGACGAGGTGAAGTCGCGCTCGTCGTGGCCGCCCAGCGCGAGCGAGATGGAGAGCCCCTCCAGCGGGGCCAGCGCCTCGGCGAGCTCGGGGGCGGGCCGCCGGTCGGTGACCGTGACCCGCGCTCCCTGCCGGGCGGCGAGGCGCGCGGCCGCGGCGCCGCTGCGCGCCAGCCCGACCACCAGCACCTTCTTCCCGGCGAGCACGAGCGGCACGTTCTCTCCTATCGAAGCTTGAGCGACATGAGGGCGACCAGGGCCAGCATGATCGATGCGATCCAGAATCGCACGATGATCTTGGGCTCGGAGAGCCCGGTCAACTCGAAGTGGTGGTGGATGGGGGCCATGCGGAAGACCCGCTTCCCGGTGGTGCGGAAGGAGGCCACCTGCACGATGACGCTGACCGCCTCGACGAGGAACACGCCGTTCAGGATGGCCGAGACCACCTCGTTCTTGGTGAGGACGGCCAGCATCCCCAGGGCACCCCCCAGGGCCAGCGAGCCCACGTCGCCCATGAACATCGAGGCCGGGTAGGTGTTGAACCAGAGGAAGGCGATGCCGGCCCCGGCCACCGCTGCGCAGAAGACCCCCAGCTCGCCGGCGCCGGGCACCGGCGGGATGCCCAGGTAGGCGGCCAGGCTGAAGCCGGCGATGGTGCTGCCGGCCACGTAGGAGAGCGCCAGGAAGGCCACCGCCGAGACGATGGACGGGCCGATGGCGAGCCCGTCGAGCCCGTCGGTCAGGTTGACGGCGTTGGAGGTGCCCACCACCACGAGCAGCATGAAGGGCACGTAGGCCCAGCCCAGGTTCAGGTCGAAGCGCCGGGTGGGGACGAAGGGGAGGGTGATGTGGGTGTCGAGGAAGGAGCCCACGGTCAGGAAGGGGAAGGTCGCCTCGAGCTGGAAGTTCCAGTCGGTGAGGAAGACCAGGTACACCGCGAGTACGATGGCGGTCTGCCACAGGAGCTTCTGCCTGCCCGGGAGCCCCCTGGAGTTCCTCTTCGAGATCTTGAGGTAGTCGTCGGCGAAGCCCACCGCCCCGAAACCCACGGTGACGAGGAGGACCGCCCAGACCAGCCGGCTGCGCAGGTCGGCGAAGAGGAGGGTGGCCGCCACCAGCGCGAGCAGGATGAGCGCGCCGCCCATCGACGGGGTCCCGACCTTCTTCTTGTGGCCGTCGGGCGTGTCCTCGCGGACGTTGGAGTGGCCGTACTGCAGCCGGCGCATGCGCTCGATGAACCAGGGGCCGAGCAGCAGCCCGAGCACGAGCGCGGTGAGTCCCGCCGCGACGATGCGGAAGGAGGGGTAGCGCAGGACGTTGAACGCCGTGAAGCGCTGCGCCATCGGGTAGAGGAGGAGGTAGAGCATTAGGGTCGGGTCACCGGCTCAGGGCTTCGACGAGTCGCTCGAGCTTCATCCCCCGGCTCCCCTTCACGAGGAGCACGTCGCCGGGGCGGAGCCGCCCGCGCAGGAACGCGGTGAGGGCCAGGGGATCCTCGGTGTGGAAGGTGTCGGCCTGGGCCATCCCGGCGGCGACGGCGGCCTCGCGGGCCAGGCGGGCGCGCGGCCCGAAGGCGGCCAGCGCGGCGAGACCGGCGGCGGCGGCGTCCCGGCCCAGCTCCCGGTGCAGCTCCTCCTCGGTCGGGCCGAGCTCGAGCATGTCGCCCAGCGCGGCCAGGGCGCGCCCCTCGCCCGCCAGCTGCCTCGCCGTGCGCAGCGCGGCCTTCATCGAGGCCGGGTTGGCGTTGTAGCAGTCGTCGACGAGCAGGACACCTGAGGGGAGCCGCTCGACGCGCAGGCGGCGGCCCACCGGGTGCACCCCGGCGAGCCCGCGGACGATCTCGCGGTCGGTGCAGCCCAGCGCGAGCGCCGCGGCGGCGGCGGCGGCCGCGTTCACGGCGTTGTGCTCGCCCACCAGCGGAAGGCGCACCTCGACCTCCTTGGTGCCGATGCCGAGCAGGAAGCGCATGCCCTCCGGATCCTGCGAGAGGACGTCGAGCACCACCACGTCGGCCTCGCGG
Source organism: uncultured delta proteobacterium (assembly GCA_963802065.1). Lineage (GTDB taxonomy): Bacteria > Myxococcota > Myxococcia > Myxococcales > Anaeromyxobacteraceae > CAIOAK01. The sequence continues at coordinate 798,366 of CAWDHF010000012.1, forward strand.
TCCGCCCCGCCCGAGAAGGTGAGGACGCGGCGGCCCGACTTCCTGGCCTTGTGCAGCATGCGCGGGTCGTCGGCGTTGGCGATCACGACGCCGTCGGCGGGGAGCCCCTTGTAGAGCTCCCCCTTGGCGTCGGCCACGCCGTCCACGGTGCCGAGCCCCTCCAGGTGGGCCGGGAAGGCGTTCGTGACCACGCCCACCCGGGGCTCCGCGACGGCGGTGAGCCGGCCGATCTCCCCCCGGTGGCTCATCCCCATCTCGACGACCGCGGCGGTGTGCCCGGGCCCGAGCCGGAGCAGCGTGAGCGGGACGCCCACCTCGTTGTTCAGGTTGCCCTCGGTCTTCAGCACGGACCCGCGCGTGGCCAGGATGGCGGCGATCATCTCGCGGGTGGTGGTCTTGCCGTTCGAGCCGGTGACGCCCACCACCGGGATGGCGAAGCGCAGGCGGTGGAGGCGGGCGATGGCGCCGAGCGCGGCCAGCGTGTCGTCGACGGCGAGGAGCGGGAAGCCGTCGGGGGCGGCGGCGGCGCGGTCCCGGGCCACCACCGCGCAGGAGGCCCCGGCTCGGGCCGCGTCGGAGAGGAAGTCGTGCCCGTCGAAGCGCTCGCCGCGCAGGGCGACGAAGGCGCTGCCCGCGGCGATGGCCCGGGTGTCGGTGGAGATCCCGGCGACGCCCGCCGGGACGCCTCCCGTCCAGCTGCCGCCGGTGGCGGCCGCCAGTTCGCTCGCAGTGAATTCCGGTCCGGGGCTCACGCGGCGCCGAGGCCCCGGCGGGCCTCCTCCCGGTCGTCGAAGGGACGCCTCTCCGCGCCCACGATCTGGTGGTCCTCGTGCCCCTTGCCGGCGATGAGCACCGCGTCGCCCGGCCGGGCGGCGGAGAGCGCGAGCGCGATGGCGGCGCGGCGGTCCTCCTCGACCGTGAAGCCGCGCGCGCCCTCGAGGACCTGCGCCCGCGAGAGGCGGGGAAGGCCGGCCTCGGCCACGCCGGGGACGATGGCCTCGACGATGGCGGCGGGCGCCTCGGTGCGCGGGTTGTCGCTCGTCACCACCACCAGGTCGGCGGCCAGGCCGGCTGCGCGCCCCATGAGCGGCCGCTTGCCCCGGTCCCGGTCGCCGCCGCAGCCGAAGACCACGAGCAGGCGGCGCGGCGAGAGCGCGCGGATGGCGGCGCAGGCGGCGGCGAGCGAGTCGGGGGTGTGGGCGTAGTCGACGAAGGCCGAGACGCCGCGCCCGTCGATGCGCTCGAGCCGCCCCGGCGCGCCTCGCGACGAGGAGAGGCCGGCCGAGACCTGCGCGGGAGGGAGCCCGAGGGCCAGCGCCAGGCCGGCGGCCGTCATGAGATTCTCCAGGTTGTGCGCGCCCACCAGCGGGGAGGCCACCGCCACCTCGCCGCGCGGGGTGGAGAGCACGGCGCGGATGCCGGACATGCCGATCGAGACGTCGCGCGCCGCGATCTCGGCGCCGGGCACCCCGGAGCGCCACACGGTCCGGCCGGCCTCGCGGAGGAGCCCGGCGAGCCGCGCGCCGTGGCCGTCGGCGGCGTTCACCACCGCGACGCCGTCCGGTGCAAGACCCTCGGTGAAGAGGCGCCGCTTGGCCTCGAAGTAGGAGGCGACGTCCGGGTGGTAGTCGAGGTGGTCGCGCCCCAGGTTCGTGAAGCCGGCGGCGCGGAAGCGCAGCCCGGCCACCCGCTCCTGGTCGAGGGCGTGGGAGGAGACCTCGAGCACGGCCAGGCGCGCGCCGGCCTCCACCATCGCGGCGAGGAGCACCTGGAGCTCGGCCGCGTCGGGCGTGGTGTGGGAGGCGGGGAGGGTGCGCCCGGGCAGCCGGACGTTGACGGTGCCGATCACGCCGGAGGGGACTCCGGCCGCCTGCGCGCAGGCCTCGACCAGGTAGGTGACGGTGGTCTTGCCCTTCGTGCCCGTGACGCCGCAGAGCGCGAGCCGCTCGCCCGGACGGCCCTGGAGGTTGGCGGCCGCCAGCGCCAGCGCGCGGCGCGCCGAGGGGACGAGCAGCACCGGGGCGGGCGGGCACTCGAGGGCCCGCTCGGAGAGCACCGCAACCGCACCGGCGCGGACGGCGGCCGGGGCGAACGCGGCGCCGTCGGCGCGGGTCCCGGGGACGGCGACGAAGAGGGTGCCCGGCTTCACTCTTCGTGAATCCGCGGTCACCAGGCACACCTCGACGTCGGGCGCATGCCCGAGCGACGCGCCGGTGCCTTCGATGACCGTGGACAGCCGCATCTCCTCGCCGTTCCCGCCTTCGCAGGGGAGCGTAGCCCGGTGCGATATCGGGGGCAGCTTTTTGCCTCCGAAATTCGCGGGGGTCAACCCGGAGGCGCCAGCGTGAGCCGGACCCTGGTCCCGCGCTTCACCACGTCGCCGGCGCGGGGAACCTGGGCCGTGACCCGGCCGCTGCCCCGGATGTCCCCGGCCAGGTCGGCCGACTCGAGCCGTCGAAGGGCGGCCCGGGCCGGCAACCCCTGGAGCCCCGGGACGGCGACCGCGCCCCCGGCCGGCTGGCGGGGGGCGACCTCCACGGTGGGGAGGACGACGCCCTCGTCGCGATCGGGAGCCGCATCGGCCGGGGAGGCCGGAACGGCGGGAGCCGCGACCGCCAGGGGCGCGCCGGTCGTCGGGACCCCGCGGGCCTTGAGCGCGTGCTCGGCCAGCTCGCGGAAGACCGGGGCGGCCACCTCCCCGCCGTAGACCTCCCCCTTCGGCTCGTCGATGAAGACGCCGATGACCACCCGGGGTGCATCGGCGGGGGCGAAGCCCACGAAGGAGGAGAAGCGCTTGTCGGCCGAGTACCCGCCGGTGGCCCCGTCGGCCTTCTGGGCGGTGCCGGTCTTGCCGGCCACCCGCCAGCCCTGGAGCCCGGCCTTCTTCCCGGTTCCGTCGGCGTCGGCGACGACCCCCTCGAGCCAGAGGGAGACCTGCCGGGCGGTCTCCGCCGAGATCACGCGCCGCACCGGGGTGGGGACCGCCTCGGACAGGACGTCCCCGCTGGCCGGGTCGACGACGCGCCGGACGATCCAGGGCTTCATGAGGACGCCCCGGTTGGCGATGGCCGCCATGGCCACCGTGATCTGCAGCGGCGTGGCGGTCATCCCCTGGCCGAAGCTCATGGTGGCGAGCGAGATCTCGGCCCGGGGGAAGGGGATCTGGCCGCGCGGCTCGCCCGGGATCCCGAGCTGCGTCCGCTCGCCGAAGCCGAAGGCCAGGAAGGCCTGCTGCAGCCGGTCCCGGCCCATCCTCTGCCCCACCTTGGCGGCGCAGATGTTGGAGCTCGCCGCCATCACCCGGGCCGGCGAGACCCAGCCCAGCCCCTTGTGGTCGTGGATCACGTGCTTGCCCACGGCCCAGCGCCCGTTCTCGCAGAAGACGGGCGTCGTCGCCGTGATGGCCCCCTCGTCGAGGGCACGCGCGAGCACGAAGGCCTTGGCCGTCGAGCCGGCCTCGAAGGTGTCGAGGACGGCCCGGTTGCGGAGGTCCTCCTTGCGCGGGGAATTGGGGTTGAGCAGGGGCGCGGTCGCGAGCGCCAGGATCTCGCCCGTGGCCGGGTCGATGGCCACCGCCATCCCCGAGGCGGCCCGCGCCTGCTGGACGGCCTCGACCAGCGCCCGCTCGGCGGCGTTCTGCAGCCCCTGCTCGATGGTCAGCTCGACACGGGCTCCCTCCAGCACCAGCTCCGGCGCCGGACCCGCGCCGAGAAGGTGGGCCCCGCGGGCGTCCCGCAGCGAGGGCAGCCGCATGCTCTCGCCCTGGAGCGACTCGTCCCAGGCCTTCTCCACGCCCTCCAGCCCCTCGCCGTCGTTGCCGACGAACCCCAGGATCTGGCCGGCCAGCTCGCGCCGCGGGTAGTAGCGGCGGGTCTCCTTCACGAAGCCCACGCCGGCGAGCTTCAGGTCGCGCACGTGGAGGGCCTCGGCCGGCGAGACGCGTCGCTTCACCCAGGCGAAGCGTGCGCCCTTCGCGATCCTCTTCTCCAGCGCCTTGGGCTCGAGCTGCAGAGCCTTGGCGAGGCGCACGAGGTCCCGGGTCCGGGCCCCGGCCGGGAAGGCGCGCGGATCGACGAAGATCGAGTCGACCTCGGCGTTGCCCGCGAGCACCGCGCCGTTGCGGTCGGTGATGGTGCCGCGCCGGGGCTTCTGGGTGAGCTCGCGCAGGTACTGATCGCGGGCCATGCCGCCCAGCCGGTCGCCCTGCAGGATCTGGAGCTGCACCGCGCGCGCGGCCACGCCCGCGAACCCGGCAGCGAACGCCGCCGCGACGATCCCGATTCGGATCGCCATCCAGCGCGCGGTTCGGGGCTCCATCCCGGCGCGCATCGTCGCTCAGGGACGCGCCGGCTCGGGCGCGCGCGCGAGGGGGCCGTTGCGGGCCTCCCTCCGCTTCGAGGTCTTCTTCACATCAGGCTCCGCCGGGCCAGGGCGATGGACTGCCCCGTCGCCAACCCCACCATCCCGTACCTTCCCGCCCGCCATACCCGCCACCACCGCACCCGGTGCCGGCGGAGCCATGCCCAATCGCTCGCGTGCGAACCGCTCCAGGCGGCCCGGCGAGCGCAACGATGCAACCTCGAGGTTCAGCCGGTCCCGCTCGGCGAGGAGCTGCCGGTGCTCCGACTCCAGCCGGCCCAGCTCGTACCCGCTGGCCTGCACGCGGGTCCGGGACCAGACGTGGAAGACGCCGACGCCGGCGAGCGGCGCCGCGAGCGCCAGCCCGAGGAGCACGGCGGCCGGGCCGCCCGCGCGTCCCGCGCCCCTCACCGGACCTTCACCACCGCGCGGAGCTTCGCGCTGCGGGAGCGGGGATTGCGGGCCACCTCGGCCTCGGAGGCCGTGACGGCCTTCTTCGTGACGGGGCGGAACTCGGGGTTGGAGCCGCACCGGCAGACCGGGAACCCCGGCGGGCAGGTGCACTCCCGGGTCAGCGACTGGAAGGCCCGCTTCACCATCCGGTCCTCGAGCGAGTGGAAGCTGATGGCGGCGGCCCGCCCGCCCTTCCCGAGCACGCGCGGCAGCGACTCGAGCCAGGCGGCGAGCGCGCCCAGCTCGTCGTTCACGGCGATACGCAGCGCCTGGAAGGTGCGGGTGGCCGGGTGGATGCTGCGCGGCCAGGCCTTGCGGGGGATGGCCTGCGAGACCACCTCGGCGAGCGCGGCGGTGTCGAGGGAGTGGGCGCCGTGCTTCTCCACGGCCGTGCGGATGGCGCGGGCGATGGGGCGCGCGAAGGGCTCCTCGCCGTACTCGCGCAGGATGCGGGTGAGCTCGCGCACGTCGGCCCGCTCGAGCAGCTCGGCCAGGGTCTCGCCCTCGCCGGACATCCGCATGTCCAGGGGGCCGGGGCGGGAGAAGGAGAAGCCGCGCTCCCCCACGTCGAGCTGCGGGGAGGAGACGCCCAGGTCGACGAGCGCCCCGTCCACCCGGTCGATCCCCAGCGAGCGCAGGGTGCCCTCGGCGTCGCGGAAGTCGGCGCGAACGGCGCGGAAGGCCTCGCCGAAGCGGGCCAGGCGGGCGCGGGCCGCGGCGACGGCGCGAGGGTCGCGGTCGGTGCCGATCACCTGGGCGCCCCGCTCGAGCAGGGCCTCGGAGTGGCCGCCGCCGCCGAGGGTGCCGTCGAGGATGACCACCCCGGGGCGGGGCTGGAGCAGCTCGACGACCTCGCTCTGGAGAACGGTTTCATGCGTGAAGCCGGTCACCCGGCCCTCATGGCGGCGGCCACGTCGGGGTGGAACTCGACGCCGAACCCGCCGCCGGCGTGCACCAGGTCGCGCAGGTAGCGGCTCGCGCCGGCCAGGCGCAGCCCAGGTACCTCGCGCAGGAGCCGAGCCCCGGCGTAGTGGAGGTGCCGGACGCGGGAGAGGTCGATGACCACGACCCGTCCGGCGGCGCGGGCCCGGGCCGAGGCGGCGGCCACGCTGGCCAGCTCGGCGAGCGAGAGCTCCCCGTAGCAGCGGAGGACGGTGACGCCGGGCTGGTCGCGGAGGACGTGCATGCCTATCCGAAGAAGTCCACGACGTCGGCGGGTGGGATCTCGAGCTGCATCTGCTGGTCGTAGACGGTCCGGTCGAAGAGCTGGATGGTGCGCCCCATGCCGACCCAGACCACGTCCTTCGAGAGCTGGGCGAAGTCGCGCAGGATGGGGGGAACGAGCACGCGGCCGTGGACGTCGAGGTCGACCTCGTTCGCCGACGAGTAGAAGCGGAGGATGTTGCGCTGGGCGCGGGCGTCGAGCGGGCTCGTGGCCATCACCTTCTTCTCGAGCTCCTTCCAGACCGACTGGGGGAGCGCCTGCACGGCGCGCCAGTGCGGGTACTGGGTGAGCACCAGCCTGGTCTCGCCGGCGGCGGCGAGCGCGTCCCGGAACTTCACCGGGAGGCTCGTTCGCCCCTTTGCGTCGATCGAATGCTGGAAGGTCCCGAAGAACACGGCTTGCCCGATCCTGCCACCAAGATCCGCTACATGACACTTTTTCCCACCGACCGAGCGATCTACGGAGATCGAGGGGAGGATGTCAAGAAGGCCCGGAGAAACCGGGGGTTGCACTGCTCAGACGTCTAGCCGCGAATCGAGGGATAGGGGGAGGATGGAGTCCTACACGCAACCGGTGGGGAGGGCGGCCGGCCGGCTGGAAACTGGCGCCCGGACGGTGGCGGGGAGATCGTCGACCTGGACGCCCCATCTTTCGCCGCCCATGACCTTCCGCCACCGGCCTTTTCCGCTCGCACCCCTCGCGCTCGTCCTGGGCGCGGCGATGGCGGGCGCGCTCGCCGCGCTGGTGGCCCCGGGGACGGGATCGCTCGTGCCGCTCCTCCCCGCCCCGGCCGCCGCGGCGGGCGTGCTGCTCTGGCTGGCGCGGAGGGACGAGGCATCGCGCCTCGGCGTGTTGGTCCTCGACGGCACCGGGCTGCGGCGCGTGCGGGGGGACGGGCGCGTCCTCCACGCAGTGCGCTGGGGGGACGTCCGCGCGGTGAGGGTCGACCCGGCTCGCGGCGAGGCGATCCTGCTCGTGCCCGGAGGTGGCTTCCCGGTGCGCGCCGCCGAGGGCCCGGGCGGCGTGGGGCTCGAGCACTTCCGGGCCTTCGTGGAGATGCTGCCCGACTACACGGACGCGCCCGTCACAGCGCCCTCCACTTTCCCCGGGCGCGCCGCTCGCCGCGATGGCGGCCGCTGATCACTTCGCGAAGTCGACCTGGGGCAGGTGGGCCAGCGACTCCTTCACCCTCTCGGCCGGGTACTCGAAGTCCTCCAGCTTGCCGGTGAAGTAGGCGTCGTAGGCCGCCATGTCGACGTGGCCGTGGCCGGAGAGGTTGAAGAGGATGACCTTCTCCTTGCCCTCCTGCTTGGCGAGCAGGGCCTCGTCGATGGCCACCCGGATGGCGTGGGAGGACTCGGGGGCGGGGATGATGGCCTCGGTGCGGGCGAAGGTCACCGCCGCCTCGAAGACCGCCATCTGGCCGACGGCGCGGGCCTCGATGATCCCGGCGTTCACGAGCTGGGACACGAGAGGCGAGGCGCCGTGGTAGCGCAGGCCGCCGGCGTGGATGCCGGGGGGCATGAAGTCGTGACCCAGCGTGTACATGTGGGAGATGGGCGCCATCTGGGCGGTGTCGCCGTAGTCGAAGGCGTAGACGCCCTTTGTGAGCGTGGGGCACGAGCTGGGCTCGGCGGCGACCAGGCGGACCTTCGAACCGGCGGCCTTGTCGGCCACCCAGGGGAAGGCGATGCCGGCGAAGTTGGAGCCGCCGCCGTGGCAGCCGATGACCACGTCGGGGGTGTCGCCGGCCAGCTTCATCTGCTCCTTCGACTCGAGGCCGATGACGGTCTGGTGCATGCACACGTGGTTCAGCACGCTGCCCAGCGCGTAGCGGGTGTCGTCCCGGGTGGCGGCGTCCTCCACCGCCTCGCTGATGGCGATGCCGAGCGAGCCCTGGCTCTCCGGGTCGCGGGCCAGGATGCCGCGGCCGGCGTTGGTGCGCGGCGAGGGCGAGGCGATCACCTCGGCGCCCCACAGCTGCATCATGCTCTTGCGGTAGGGCTTCTGCTCGAAGCTCACCTTCACCATGTACACGGTGCACTCGAGGCCGAACATCTTGCAGGCCAGCGCGATGGAGCTGCCCCACTGCCCGGCGCCGGTCTCGCTGGCGATGCGCTTCGTGCCCCCGATCTTGTTGTAGTAGGCCTGGGGCACCGCGGTGTTGGGCTTGTGCGATCCGGCCGGGGAGACCCCCTCGTACTTGTAGTAGATGCGGGCCGGGGTCCCGAGCGCCTTCTCGAGGCGGTGGGCGCGGAAGAGCGGGCTGGGGCGCCAGATCCGGTAGATCTCCCGGACCTCGTCGGGGATCTTCACCCAGCGTTCCGGGCTCATCTCCTGCTCGATGAGCCCCATGGGGAAGAGGGGGAGCAGGTCGTCGGGAGTGACGGGCTTCCGGGTCCCGGGGTGGAGCACCGGCGACATCGGCCCGGGGAGGTCGGGGATGACGTTGTACCAGTGGGTCGGGATCTGGTTCTCGGACAGGAGGTACTTGGTCTGCATCGGTGCGGTGCCCCTTCGGGAAGGAAAGGGGGCGATCGGAACCCGATCGCGCGCGCCGAGTCAAGCGACGACGACCGGCCGGGCGATGGTTGCCGTCAGGTCGCGGCGGCGATGTGGTCGGCGGCCCAGTGGGCGACGCCCAGGATCGTCTCCTGGGGATTGACCCCCAGCGAGGTGGGGAAGACCGACCCGTCGGTGATCCACACGTTGTCGAGCCAGTGCACCTTGAGGCGCGAGTCGACCACGCTCTTCTCCGGGTCGCGTCCCATGGGGCACCCGCCCATGGGGTGGGCGCTGAAGACGGCCACCCGGTTCGGCTCCCAGGGAGCCCGGTCGAGCAGAGCGACGTCGGACTCCCGGCGCATCACCACCGGGTCCTCGTGGAAGGAGCGGACCACGTCGGCCCCGGCCGCCAGCTGGATGCGGGCCAGCGCCTTCTGCCCCTCGCGGAGCGCCTCCCAGATCTCCGGGCGGATCTCGTAGTCGAGACGCACCCGGCCGTCGGTGCGAAGGGAGACCGTGCCCCCCTTCTCCCCGGGGAGGAATCCGTCCACCGCCAGCGCGATGAGGGCGCTCGTGCTGGCGAGCCGGGTCATCTGCTCCGCATGCTCCGCGCCGAAGCCGCCCATGGCGGTGGCGGCGAGCACCGGGTGGGCCGGGGACGCCTCCATGAAGAAGGAGACCTTCCCGCCGCCCCGTTCCGCGAACTGGTGGCTGGCCACCGACTGGGGAGCCCCGTAGAAGGGCCGGATGGGGCGGGAGAAGGAGCCGGCGCTCCCCACCACCGGGTGGAGGAAGGTGCGGCGGCCCACCTTGCCGTTCGGGTCGTAGCCGCTTCGGAGCAGGATCTCCGGCGTGCCGATGGCGCCCGCGGCGAGCACCACCAGGCGCGGACGCACCACCACCTTGCGCGCGGTGGGGCGGAAGCCGGCGTCGAGCCCGACCGCGTGGACCGCGGCGATGCGTCGCCCCGACTTCTCGAGCCTCACCACCCGGGCGCGGGCGTAGACCCTGGCCCCCGCCTTCACCGCGTCGTCGAGGTAGGTGAGGTCGAGCGAGTTCTTGGCGCCGACCGGGCAGCCCGTGCCGCAGTAGCCGAGCGCCTGGCAGCCGGTGACGTTGCGCCGGGTCACCTCCCGGCTCCAGCCCAGCTTCCCCGCGCCGTCCCACAGGACCCGGTTGTTCTCGTTGGCGGCCTCGATGGGCCAGGGGGCGATGGAGAGGCGGCGCTCCACCGCGTCGAAGTGGGGCGCCAGGGCCTGCTCGTCGAGCCCGGTGACGCCGAAGGCCTGGGCCCAGTGGCGCAGCACGCGCGCCGGGGTGCGGAAGCTGGTGGTCCAGTTGACCAGCGACCCGCCCCCCACGCCGCGGCCCTGCAGGACCGTGATGGCCAGGTCGGCGGTGGCCCGCATCCCGCGCTCCTGGTAGAGGGCGGGATAGGCCCAGGACTCGTCCATCTGCATCTGGTCGGGCGGGAAGTGGCCGCCCTCCTCCAGGACCACCACCCGGAGGCCGCGCGCGGCGAGCCGCGCCGCCACGACCGCTCCGCCCGGCCCGGAGCCCACCACGCACACGTCGGGGCGGTCGTCGACGTCCCGGCGAAGGGTGGCGGCGTCGAGGATGCGCCCGGGGGCGTCGCTCAAGGTTTCACCTCGGGTACGGGCAGGGGCGGGGCCAGCGGCGTGGGCGGCGCTCCCTCGCCGAGGCTGCCGGGGACGAAGCGGGGCTCGCGCTCCACCATCCCGCCGGTCGGGGGCGGCCCGGGGTAGCCGATGGCGGCCCAGGTCTCGCGGGCGCCGTAGTAGCTGGAGGTGACGATCTTCTTCAGCGCCCGGAAGCCGGTGCGCCGGACCTCGAGGCGGCTCTGCTGCCAGCCCCGGATGCGCGCGTCCTGCTGCTCGTGGGTGGAGGACGTGAAGGTCTTCCACTGTCCGTCGAGGAGCATCCCCACCAGCGCGTTCTCGAAGAGCCCGACGAGCTGGCGGACCTCCTTCTGCCCCTCGGCGGGCATGAGCCCGAGCAGCGTGTCGATGCGCCGCGGCAGGTCGACGTCGAGCGGGGCGGGGAAGCCCGGCCGCGGGGGGAGCATCCGCTCGGAGAGCTCGAGGAAGACGGTGGCCTCCTCCGGCGTGAGCACCGCGAAGGGCCCGGCCAGCCCGGGTGACGGGAGCGTGCGGCGCGTGCCCAGCCACGTGCCGCCCCCCACGGCGAGCAGTGCGGCCCCGGCCAGGCCGTACTTGAGGAAGCTCCTCCGCCCCTCGCTCTCGCCGGGCAGGAGGATGCGCTCGCGACGGTATCGGCTGCGGCGGAGCATGTGGGACAGCAGACTACCGAGGCCCCGTTGCACCTTCAACTTTCGATGAAATCGACCGGTGCGCTCGGTCGCGGAGGAGATTTCTTGCGGGGCCGGGGCATAATCGGGAGCGCACGCGTCGGTGCAGGGGAGGCGTTCCGGCAGGCCGGAGATACATGGGTACGGAGAAACGAGCACACCCGCGATTCCCGCTCATCCTGGCGGTGGATTATCCGGGCGCCGCCTCGACGGTGCGCGACTACACGGAGAACCTCTCGGCCGGCGGCCTCTTCATCCGCACCGAGCGGGAGTTCGAGGTGGGCGAGCGCCTCTCCCTGCTCATCTCCTTCCCCGAGCTGCTCGAGCCGGCGGAGCTGGAGGTCGAGGTGGTGAGGATGCGCCCCGGCGGCTCCTCGCAGACGCCCGGCGTCGCCGTCTGGATCCCGCCCGACCGCGTCGACGACCGGCGGCGGCTGGAGCGGCTCTCCGCCGCCGCGGCCGCGCAGGCCGAGTCGAGCCGGCCCGGGTACCGCGTCCTGCTGGTGGAGGACAACTCGCTGGTGGCCGCCATGTACGCCTCGGCCCTGCGCCGGCTGGCGGCCACCGAGGGCGTGGGCGGACTGGCGGTGGACGTGGCGGTGGACGGGAACGAGGCCTTCGCCCGCCTGCACGCCCAGCCCCCCATCGACCTCATCATCACCGACGTCTACATGCCGGTCATGAGCGGCTTCGCGCTGGTGGAGAAGGTCCGGGCCGAGCCGCGCCTGCGCCACCTCCCCATCATCGTCATCTCTTCCGCGGGCGACGAGGAGCGGGAGCGGGTGAGCCGGCTGGGCGCCAACTTCTTCCTGCAGAAGCCGGTCAAGTACCAGGACATCGTGGCCACCGTCCGGACCCTCCTGCGGGCCGGGCCACAGCCGGGGGCGCCCATGTCGACCCGTCAAGCCCCCTCCACGGAGGACACCCGAAGGCCCGTCGATTTCGGCCAGCCACCAGTTGACCCGACGACGCGCAAGGGGAGAGACTGACGCTCAAGAGGGCCGGTCATCCACCGGCCGAAGGACGAGAGGAAACTCCGTCCCCGTCACACCGAGGTCCGCCCCCGTGGCGGACCTCTTCGTTTCCTTGGTAGGTTGCGCCCCATGCCCAACGTCCCCGCCCACATCACCGGTACCGTGGTCCGCGTCGAGAAGAGCCCCGGCGAGGCCGTCGCCGCCGGCGAGGCCATCGTCATCCTCGAGTCCATGAAGATGGAGATGCCGGTCGAGTCCCCGGTCGACGGACGCGTGAAGGAGGTCCGGGTGAAGGAGGGACAGTCCGTCGCCGAGGGCGACGTGCTGGCCGTCGTCGAATGAGCGTCCCCCCGGGGAAGATCCGGGTGGAGGACCGCGGCTTCGTCCGGGTCCTCACCGTCGACAATCCCGGGAAGCGAAACGCCTTCGACTACGGCTCGCTCGCCGAGCTGGCCGCCGCCTGCGAGCGCGCCGCCGCCGACCGGGTCCGCTGCCTCGTCCTGCGCGGTGCCGGGGATCAGGCCTTCTCCTCCGGATTCGACATCGACGCCATGGAGGGAGAGGGTCCGGACGGCGACCGGCCCGATCTCGCCACCGAGCGGGCCATGGAGGCGGTCGAGGCCGTCCCCTGTCCGACGGTGGCCTTCGTGAACGGCGCGGCCTTCGGCGCGGGCTGCGAGCTGGCCGCCACCTGCGACCTGCGCATCGCCAGCCAGGGGGCCAAGATGGGCATGCCTCCGGCCAAGCTGGGGGTGGTCTATGCCGCCGCGGGCGTGCGGCGCTTCCTCGCGCTGGTCGGTCCGGCCCACACCCGCGAGATGTTCTTCACCGGAAGGCCGGTCGACGCCGGGAAGGCGCTCGCCATCGGGCTGGTCGACCGGGTGGCCTCGCCCGCCGACGCCGAGGCGGCCGCCCTGGCGCTCGCCGACGAGATCGCCGCCAACGCGCCGCTCGCGGTGCAGGGGATGAAGCGCATCCTCCGGCTGCTCGAGGCGGCCCAGGAACGCGGCCTCACCGGGGAGGAGCGCACCGAGGTCGCCTTCCTTCGCTCGCGCGCCTTCGAGAGCGCCGACCTGCGCGAGGGGCGCGCCGCCTGGGCCGAGCGCCGGCCGCCCCGCTTCCGCGGGGAGTGAAGGCGCCTCCCGGTTTGCCTGAGCCCGTCGCGAGGCACACGATGCCGCGAGCGAGCCGGGCACCCGACGAGGGAGCAGCGGAGGCGTGCCGGGATGGCACGTCGAGCAGCGGACGGAGGAGGCTGCCCGGCGCAGCCAGGCAGCGTGCGCCGCAGCAGGGATCGGGCAATCCGGGCGGCGCCATGCGCTACCCCGGCCCGCGCGGGCGCGGCGTGAGCCGGCGGACGAAGCGCGTCCCGTCCTTCTCGGGCAGCACCATGAACTGGTCGATGTCGTGGCCGGGCAGGGTGAGGTCGATGCGGTGGCGCTCGTCCACCCGCACGTCGGTCACGGTGAACGGGGTGCGCCCGAGGAGCTTGCCGTCCATGCGCAGCTCGGCGCCGGGGGGCTCGCTCTCCACCGTGAAGGAGCCGAGCGCCGACGGGAGCGCGAGGTGGACCGAGCGGGCGAGCCGCCCCGGCTCGGCGCCGATCTCCACCGAGGCCGTGCGGTGCGCGGGAGCCGTCGCCTCGACGCGGTGCGCGGCGGAGAGGCGGACTCCCTCCACCACGAGCGGCGTGGTGCCCGGCACGGGCCGGCCGTCGAGGGTGACCTGTGCGCCCGGAGGGCTGGTGGAGACGACGAGCACGCCGTCGCGCAGCCAGGGCGCGGCCGCGAACCCGGCCACCGCCACGGCCAGCCCGGAGGCCACGCCCAGCAGGACGGAGCGGCCGGCGCCGACGCGGATGGTGCGGATGCGCTCCGGGCCCAGCGCGGCCGGCCTCGGCGCGGCGCGGTCCACGTCGATGTCGATGCTGTTCGTGCCGAGCTCGGAGAGCGGGCTCGAGGGGAGCGGCCCCGTGGTCTCGGCGCGCGCCACCGAGTCGTAGACCGCGGCCCGCTGCTGCTCGGCCACGTTGCGGAGCACCTTCATGACCAGCGCGTCGTGGGCGCGGGCGGCCCGCTGCCGGGCGATCCGCTCGGCGTAGACGGCGTGCATCTGCCGCCCCAGGTGGTCCTGGATGGCCGAGTGGGGGGTGGGGAAGAGCACGTCGACGAGGGCGTCGCCGAAGGAGCGCGCGTCCGGGTACCGCTCGTCGGGGTCGACGGCGAGCGCGCGGAGCACGATGGTGTCGAGCTCCCTGGGAAGCCGCTCGTCGATGGAGGAGGGGGGGACGACCTTCCCCTGGCGGGAGTGGATGAGGGACTCCACGTCCACGGCGCGCTGGAAGGGCTTCTGCTTGGTGAGCAGCTCGTAGAGGATGATGCCGGCCGCGAAGACGTCGACCCGGTGGTCCCAGGGGCGGTCGAGCGAGGCCTGCTCGGGGGCCACGTACCCGAGCTTCCCCATCAGCATCCCCTCCTTGTAGTTGGAGAGGCCGGTGGCGGCGCGGGCGATGCCGAAGTCGAGCAGCTTCACCTCGCCCTGCCAGGAGACCAGCGCGTTGTCGGGCGAGACGTCGCAGTGGATGATCCGGAGCGGGTTGCCCTGGCCGTCGGTCTTGCGGTGGGCGTACTCGAGGCCCTGCAGGAGCTGGAGGACCACGAAGATGCCCTGCTCCGGGGTGATGGCGGTGCCGGCGCGGGCGAAGGAGACCATCATGTCCTTCAGCGAGACGCCGTTCACCAGCTCCATCGAGATGAAGTAGGTGCCGTCGATGGACCCGCACTCGTAGATCTGGGTGACGTTGTTGTGCGTGAGCTGGACGGTGAGCTTGGCCTCGTTCACCAGCATCTGGATGAAGCCCTGGTCCTGGGAGCGCGCCGGGAGGATGCGCTTCACCACCAGTTCCTTCTCGAACCCCTCGGCTCCGGCCACCTTGGCACGGAAGATCTCGGCCATCCCGCCCACGGCGAGCCGCTGCAGGAGGAAGAACTTGCCGAAGACGTGCGGCTTGAATTCCGGCGCCGCAGGGGTCTGTGCCGGGGAGGCCACGCTGGACGGGAGGATATCCCCCGCTGGCGGGGGATCCAAGGAAGCGGCCGTCCCTGCCCCTGGGGACGCGCCTTCTTTCTCCGGGACGGGAGTGCGATAAGGGCCCGGTGGCACGGATCCCCGCCTGGCTCGCGGCCGCGCTCCTCGCGGGTACGGTCTTCCTGCCCGGCCTGGGCTCGGCGGGGCTCTTCGACCCGTGGGAGCCCCACTACGCGGAGGTCTCCCGGCAGATGCTCCTCCGGGCAGACTGGGTCCACCCATGGTGGCGCGAGGCCGGGTTCTTCTCCAAGCCGCCGCTCCTCCTCTGGGGCGGCGCCGCGGGGCTGGCCATCGCAGGGGACGGCGCCGTGGAGTGGGGACTGCGCCTGCCGGTGGCCCTCCTCGCCGTGCTGGGGGTCGCCGTCTCCGCCCAGGCGGTGGCGCGCCTCTCCTCCCGCCGCGCCGGCCTGCTCGCGGCGGTGGCGTTCTGCACCGCTCCCTTCCTCGCGCTCTTCGCGCGGCAGGCCGTCCCCGACGCGCCGCTCGTGGCCCTCTCCACCTCCGGCGGCCTGGCCTTCGCGGTGGCGCTCATGGACGAGCGGGCCGGCCCCGGCTGGGCGCGCGCCGGCTGGGTCCTGCTCGGGTTCGCGACGCTCGCCAAGGGGCCCGTCGGCTTCGCGCTCCCCGGGGCCGCACTCCTCTCCTGGCTCGTCGTCACCGGCGACTGGCGGCGTCTCGGCCGGCTCGGGCTCGTGGAGCGCGTCGGGGGAGTGCCGGTTCCGGTGGGCCCGCTGGCCTTCCTCGCCATTGCCGTGCCCTGGTACGCGGTCATGGCCGCCTGGCCGGTGCGTGACGACTCGGGCTGGACCTTCCTGCAGCGCTTCTGGCTGTACGACCACCTGAGGCGCCTCGGGGCCGGCGCGCACGTCCCGTCGCCGGGCGGTGGCTGGCTGCCCTACCTGGGCTGGCTCGCGGTGGGGACCTTCCCCTGGGTGGCCGCGGTGCCGGGCGGGCTCGGCGAGGCGCTGCGCACGCGCGGGGAGCCGCGGGACGCGCGGGCAGGGCTCGCGCTCCTCTGCGGCGCCTGGGCGACGGCCGGCTACCTCGTCGTGGGACTCGCCGCCACCCGCTACCCGCACTACGTGCTCCCCGTCGTCCCGCCCCTGCTCGTGCTCGCGGCGCTCTTCGTCGACCGGCTCCTCGACGAGGGGCTGCGGCGCCACGCCACGGCCGGCCTCCTCGGCGCCGGCGCGGTCGCCGTCACCGGCTGGACCCTCGCCCGTCAGCCCCGGCTGCTCACCGCCCTCTTCACCTACGACCCGCGCCGCGCCTGGCCGGACGCCCTTCTCGACCCCGGCCCTGCGCTCGCGGCGCTCACCGGCCTCGCGCTCCTCGGGTTCGCCGCGGCGGCGCTCCGGCGGTCGGCACGCCTCGCCGCGGGGAGCCTCGTCGTCGCCTCGCTCCTCTCGGCGGCCTGGATCTCCTGGGTCCACTGGCCCGAGCTGGCCGTCCACTGGACGCAGCGGGAGGTCTTCGCCGCCTGGAGGCGGGAGGCCACCCGGCCGGACGAGCCGCTCGTGGCCTGGCTCATGAACTGGCGGGGCGAGACCTTCTACGGCCGGAACCGGGTGCGGGAGGTGGTCGATCCGGCGCGCATGCGCGAGGTCGCGGCGCGCCATGGGCGGCTCTGGGTGGTGACGGAGGCGGAGCGGCTCCCGTCCCTCGGGAGCGCGGTCGGCCCGGCGAAGCGGCTGCGGGTGGCAGGAGGGGAGCCGGGGCGCTATCGACTCGTGGAGTTGACCGACCCGCCATCCCCCGAGCGAGGAGCGCCCCCGTGACCGACCCGGTGAAGGAGCTGGACCGAGACTGGCTGTGCCGCCGCATCGTGGAGGGCGCCGGGGACGCCGTGCTCTTCGCCGACCGGGAGGGGGTCATCCGCTTCTGGAATGCCGGCGCCTCCGCCATGTTCGGGTGGAGCGCCGTCGAGGCCCTGGGGCGGTCGATGGACCTCATCATCCCGGAGCGCCTCCGGGGGCGGCACTGGGGCGGGTGGAACGAGGTGATGAAGACCGGGCACACCCGGTACGGCCGCGACATCCTGGCCGTCCCCGCCTCGCGCAAGGACGGCGAGCCGCTCTCCATCGAGTTCACCATCCAGATGGTCTGGGACGACGGCGGCACGCTCCTGGGCGCGTCGGCGATCATCCGCGACGTCACCGACCGGTTCACCCGCGACCGCGAGACGCGCAAGCGGCTCGCCGAGCTGGAGGCCAAGGTTCGCGCGAAGTCGGCGGGGTGATGGCGCCGCTCACCAGCCGGCGGCGTCGAAGCGGGACCGGGCGGTGCGCGCCAGCGGCTCCGCGGAGATCGCGCCGACCCCGGCCGCCCGCGCCAGGTCCTCCGGGCTCGCCACCGCTCCCGCAGCCCAGATCGGCCCGAGCCACGAGGGGAGGTCCTTCCAGCTCCACCACGGGCCGCCGGCCTTCTCGGCGAGCGCCGCCTCGATCTGGGCGGCCAGCAGCGCGCCCCGCAGGCCGTCCGCCGAGGAGAGGAGCGGGTCGCGTGCGATCGGCCAGCGCGCCGCGTCCTCCGCCCCCACCGGGCGGCAGAGCGCGCGGGCGAGGACCCTGGCGTCCCCGGCGGCGCCCGGGGCCTCTCCTCGTGAGCGCTCCACCTCGCGGAGGAGCCGCGCCGCCTGCAAGCGCACGGCGTGGAGCCGATCGGCCTGGGCGGCCTTTATCTCCCGGGCGAGCCCGTGGCCCACGATGCCGGAACGGTCGTTGAGCCAGGCCGGGTCGGCGGCGAGCCCCTCGAACAGGTAGCCCCACGTCGCGGCGGCGGCGGGCGATCCGAGCCGGCGGGACTCGACCCCCTCCGAGCGGATGCCCGAGAAGAAGAGGGCGACTCCCAGCTCGTGCAGGAAGGCGCGGGCCTCCGAGGCCCCGCCGGAAGGCATCGTCGAGAGGCGCACGTCGTCGGGCACCCGGACCGGCACCGCCAGCGGGCGCTGGCTCTTGTCCGGAGCGATCCGGTCGTCGAGCCTGACCCGCGCGGGGAGGTCGACGCCGGCGGCGCTCGCGGCGGCCTGCCCGTCGGCGACGAGACGGGAGGCGGGGTGGGCCTTCGGCTCGTGGGAGGCGCGCAGGATCCGCGGCAGGTCGCGGAGGTGCGTCTCGGCGAGCGGGATGCCGGCCTCGCCGCGGGCGAGCGCGTCCATCGCCGCGCAGTAGGCGGGTCCGGTGGCGTCGAGGGTGGCGGCGGCGAGCGCGGTGAGCGACCCGGGGGAGGCGCGGCGCAGCTGCGCGGCGATGGAGAGGAGATCCCCCTGGCCGAGCCGGAGGGCGGCTTCGGCGAGGGCGGCCGCGTTCGCGTCGGCGGCCTTCGCGGCCCGGGCGGCGGCCGGGGCCCGGGCCGCGTCGAGAGCGGCGCGCCGGGCGGCGTCCGGCTCTGCGGCGAGCATGGAGGCGGTGTCCCGCAGCGCCACCGTGCGCCCCTCGAACGAGAAGGTGAGGTCGGCCGGGGCGGCCCCGGGAAGGGGCGCGACCGTGGCGGCGAGGCGCTCCCCGAGGAGGAAGTCGCGCAGCATGCGCCGCCGGACGGCCTCGGCGGCATCGGGGGCGGCGGGCAGCCCGTCGAGCGCGGAGAGCGCTCCACCGTCGGCGATCCACTCCCGGCCGCGCATCGGGCCGGCCACGTCGAGGGGGGCCCCGGTGGTCCAGGCGCGCCAGGTGGCCTCGCCCTGGTCGGCGAGCAGGGCGTCCACGTCGGCCCGGATGCGGTCGATCGCCGGTACCACCGGAGGCGGCGCGGCCAGGGGCGGCGCCGGATCCGGCGCGGGGGGAGGGACCTCGGGCGCATGGGCGCAGGCGGCGAGCGCCAGGGCCGCCGCGATCGGGACGAGTCGCTTCACGGGCGGCATGGTACCAGGGGCGGCCTCGCGCGAGGCCGGTTAAGCTGGCCCGGTGACGGGAACGCGCATCGAGATGGCCCGGGCCCGTTCCCGCCTCCAGGGCGCGGTGCGCGCCCACCTCGCCGCGCACCGGTTCGACGAGGTGGAGACCCCCTGCCTCGTGCCGGCTCCGGGCATGGAGCCGCACATCCGGGCCTTCGAGGCGACCTTCGTGCCCGAGAGCGGCGGCGCGCCCCGCCCGCTGTGGCTCCACTCCAGCCCCGAGTACGCCATGAAGCGGCTGCTCGCCGACGGGTTCGGGCGGATCTTCCAGCTCTCCCGGGTATTCCGCAACGGCGAGGTCTCGGACACGCACAACCCCGAGTTCACCATGCTCGAGATGTACCGGGCCGGCACCGACCACGTAGGGATCATGGAAGATCTGGAGCAGGCGGTGGAGGCGGGGGCCCGCGCGCTCCACCCGGCTGGCGGGACGCGGCTCCCGTGGCGCGGGATCGGCGTCGACTGGGCCGCTCCCTTCGACCGGGTCCGGGTGGCCGACGCCTTCGCCCGGGCCGGCGTGGACCTCGAGGCCTGCGGGGAGGACGCCGGACTCCTGCGCGCCGCCGCCCGCGCCCGGGGGATCGACGCCGGGCCCGACGCCGAGGGCTTCGACGACGCCTTCTTCCGCGTCTTCCTGCAGGCCGTCGAGCCCGGGCTGGGCCTTTCACGACCCGTGTACCTGACCGACTGGCCGGCCTCCATGGCCGCGCTGGCCCGCATCCGCGCCGACGACCCGCGCTGGGCCGATCGCTTCGAGCTCTACGCCGCCGGGCTCGAGCTCGCGAACGGCTTCTCCGAGCTCACCGACGCCCGGGAGCAGCGGCGCCGCCTCGAGGAGGAGCGGGCGCTGCGCCTGCGGCTCGGGCGCCCCGCCTATCCGCTCGACGAGCGCTTCCTCGAGGCGGTGGGGCGCATGCCCGACGCCGGCGGCGTGGCGCTGGGGATCGACCGGCTCCTCATGCTCCTCACCGGCGCCCCGCGGATCCGCGACGTGCTGCTCTTCCCCGCCGAGGACTTCCTCAAGGCACCCGGAGCACCAGGCACTTGAGGTAGCGGCTCTCCGGCATCCCCAGCCGCTCCGGGTGGTCGCGGCCGGCCCCGCGCCGCTCCAGCACCTGGACGGCCCGGCCGGCGTCGTGGGCCGCGTCCTGCACCAGCTCCTCGAAGGCCTCGGCCGACACGTGGTAGCTGCACGAGGCGGTGACGAGCACGCCTCCCTCCCGCAGCGACTGGAAGGCGCGCAGGTTCACCTCCTTGTAGCCGCGGCGCGCCGCGTCCACCGAGGTCTTGTTCTTCGCGAAGGCGGGGGGGTCGAGGACGATGGTGTCCCAGGTGCGCCCCTTCTCCGACTCGTCGCGCAGGAGGTCGAATGCGTTCCTCTCCTCGACCCGGACGTTCCCGGTCCCGTTCAGGGCCGCGTTCTCGCGGAGCATGGCGGCGGCCCCGGGCTGCATCTCCACCGCGACGACCTCGTCGGCCCGCGCCGCCATCTGGAGCGCGAAGCCGCCGGCGTAGGAGAAGCAGTCGAGGGCGCGGCCGCGGGCGTACTCCCCGGCGCGCAGGTGGTTCTCCCGCTGGTCGAGGAAGGACCCGGTCTTCTGGCCGGCCAGCAGGTCGAGCCGGAAGCGCACGGCGCCCTCCCGGACCTCCACCGGCCCCGGATCCGCCCCCAGCACCGGCCCCTTCACCTGGGGGAGCCCCTCCAGCTCGCGGACCCGGACGTCGTTGCGCTCCAGCACGGCGCGCAGCCCCAGCTCCCGCGCGAGCAGCGCGGCCAGCATGTCCTTGCGACGCTCGGTCCCGGGCACCAGCGTCTGGATCACCCCCACGTCGCCGTAGCGGTCGGCCACCAGCCCGGGCAGGAGATCGGACTCTCCGTGAACAACCCGCCAGAGGGTCTCCTCCCCGAAGGCGCGGCGCCGCAGCCCGGCCGCCGAGGCGATGCGCCGGGCGAAGAACTCGTCGTCGACCGGCTCCTCGTCGCGGGTGAGGAGGCGGATGGCGATCTGGGAGCGCTCCGACCAGAAGGCCTTGCCCTGGAAGCGGCCCCGTCCGTCCACCAGCGCCACCACGTCGCCGCCCTGGGCCCGGGGCGGCGTGGCCACGTCGGAGCGGTAGACCCAGGGGTGGCCCTTCAGGAGCCGGTCCACTCCCTTGCGGGAGAGGACCGCGATCGGCTCGGCGAATGGGTTCACAGAGGGTCTCCGTTCACTTCGCGCGAAGGTACTGGCGGGGCCACGGGCCCTCGACCCCCAGCTCGCGCGCGGCGCGCAGGGGGAACTGCGGGTCGCGCAGGAGCTCGCGGGCGAGCAGCACCAGGTCGGCCTGCCCGCTGCGGATCACCGTCTCGGCCTGGGCCGGGGAGGTGATCATGCCCACCGCGGCGGTGGCGACGCCGGCGTCGCGCCGGACGGCCTCGGCGAAGGGGACCTGGTAGCCCGGGCCGGCCGGGATGCGGGCCGCGGCCACGTTCCCCCCCGACGAGCAGTCGACCAGGTCCACCCCGAGCGTGCGGACCTGGCGAACGAGCTCGACGGTCTGCGGCAGGTCCCAGCCCCCCTCGGTCCAGTCGGTGCAGGAGACCCGCAGGAGCAGCGGCAGCCGGTCCGGCCAGACCTTGCGCACCGCCTCCACCACCTCCCGGACGATCCGGGTGCGGTTCTCCAGCGACCCGCCGTACCGATCGGTGCGCTGGTTGGAGAGGGGAGAGAGGAACTCGTGCAGGAGGTAGCCGTGGGCGGCGTGGATCTCGACCACCTGGAACCCGGCGTCGAGGGCCCGGCGCGCCCCGTCGGCGAAGGCGCGCACCACCCCGGCGATGCCCCCCTCGTCGAGCGGCTCGGGCCGGGGGTGGCCGTCGGCGAAGGGCAGCGCGCTCGGCGCCACCGGGACCCAGCCTCCGTCGGAGGCCGGCCGGGGCGCGCCGCCCTGATCCCAGGGGGCCCGGACGCTCGCCTTGCGCCCGGCATGGGCCAGCTGGATGCCCGGAACGGCGCCGTTCCCCGAGACCACCCGGGCCACCCGGGCGAGCGGCTCCACCTGCCCGTCCTCCCAGATGCCGACGTCGGCGGCCGAGATGCGGCCGCGGGCCTCGACGCCGGCGGCCTCCACGACCACGAGCCCGACGCCGCCCACCGCGCGGGCGCCGTAGTGGACGAGGTGCCAGTCGCCCACCCGCCCATCGACGGCGGAGTACTGGCACATGGGGGACATCCCGATGCGGTTGCGCAGCGTGATCGATCGAAGCTCGAGGGGCGTGAAGAGGCTCATGGCCGGGCGATCCTACCTCGCCCCGCCGAGGGCTGCGGCGAAGCCTCGCTCCAGGTCTGCGACGAGGTCGTCGGCGCTCTCGATGCCCACCGACACCCGGATGAAGCCGTCGGCGATGCCGAGCGCGGCGCGCGTCTCCGGCGGCACGCTGGCGTGGGTCATGATGGCGGGGTGCTCGATGAGGCTCTCCACGCCGCCCAGCGACTCGGCGAGCGCGAAGATCCGGAGCGAGGAGAGGAAGGCCCGCGCCGCCGGGAGGCCGCCGCGGATGACGAAGGTGAGCATGCCGCCGAAGCCGCTCATCTGGCGGCGGGCCAGTGCGTGCTGGGGGTGCGACGCCAGGCCCGGGTAGGTGACCCTCTCCACCTGCGCGTGCCCCTCGAGGAAGCGGGCCACCCGGAAGGCGTTGTCCTGGTGGCGCTCCATGCGGACGTGCAGCGTCTTCAGGCCCCGCATGACGAGGAAGGAGTCCATGGGGGAGGGCACCCCGCCCACCGCGTTCTGGAGGAACTGGATCCTCTGGTGCAACGCGGCGTCGGAGGTGAGCACCGCCCCGCCCACCACGTCGGAGTGGCCGTTCAGGTACTTGGTGGTGGAGTGGCAGACCACGTCGATGCCCAGCTCGAGCGGGCGCTGGAAGAACGGGGTCGCGAAGGTGTTGTCGACGACGCTCACGGCGCCCCGCGCCCGCGCGATGGCCGCGATGGCGGCCAGGTCGGCGATCTTGAGCATGGGGTTGGTCGGGCTCTCGAGCCACACCATGCGGGTGCGCGGCGTCATGGCGCGCTCGACGTTGCCCGGATCGGAGGCGTCCACCGGGGTGAAGGAGAGGCCGTGTCGCCGGAAGACCTTGTCGAAGAGGCGGAAGGTCCCGCCGTAGACGTCGTCGGAGTAGACGACGTGGTCGCCCGCGTCGAGCAGGTGGAGGAGCGCGTCGGTGGCGGCGAGCCCGGAGGCGAAGGCCAGGCCGTGCCTCGCTCCCTCCAGGGCCGCCAGGCAATCTTGAAGGGCGTGCCGGGTGAGGTTGTGGGTGCGGGAGTACTCGTACCCCTTGTGCTCGCCCGGCGCGGACTGGACGTAGGTCGAGGTCAGGTAGACCGGGGTCATCACGGCGCCGGTCACGGGGTCGGGTCGCTGGCCGGCGTGGATGGCGAGGGTCTCGAAGCGGGCGGGCTGGTCGGGCATGGCGACATCCTAACCGCTGGCCCGGGGAGCGGGTGCGACCGATGCTCAGCCGGCCCGCGTCGCCAGGTAGAGGACCGCGATCCCGGCCAGGTAGGCGACCACGATGGCGAGCGCCGCCGGGTCGATCGGGAGGCTGCGCCGCTCCCCGCGCTCCAGCACGGCCGAGAGGCCGATGGCCGTGAGCAGGATGGCCGCGAAGGCGGTGATGGCGTGCGCCGGGTCGAGGACGGCGAAGACCGGGATCCCGCCATTCGCGAGGTCGAGGGCAAAGAACAGCGCCATGTTGAGCGCGTTGCTGCCGAAGAGGTTTCCCACGGCGAGGTCGAAGGCTCCCATCCGGACCGCCGCCACCGATGCGATGAGCTCGGGCGCCGAGGTGGTCAGCC